>NZ_JAQJCI010000001.1:0-1241710 GCF_030182495.1 Rhizobium aureum
CGGTCACGACGGCGCATTCGCGCACGAAGGATCTGGCTTCGGTCGCGAGGGGTGCCGATATTCTGGTGGCGGCCGTCGGCCGTCCGGAGATGGTCAAGGCCGACTGGATCAAGCCCGGCGCCACCGTCATCGATGTCGGCATCAACCGGATCGCGGCCCCGGAGCGGGGCGAGGGCAAGAGCCGGCTGGTGGGGGATGTCGCCTATGGTGAAGCCTCCGAAGTCGCTGCCGCCATCACGCCGGTTCCGGGCGGTGTCGGACCGATGACGATCGCCATGCTGATGGCCAATACCGTCATTGCAGCACATCGCGCTGCGGGTAAGAAGCCGCCGAAGTTTTGAGAGCGAAATACCATCCGGACGGCTAAGAAAAACCCTTCGGATCGGCTTGCCAAGGCGTGAAAGACGATTATAGTCAGGAAACAAATATTCCATAGAAGAAAAAGAGGGAACGAAATGGCATTATCATGGCGTTTCTCCGCCTTGGCGGACCGGCACCGTGCTCTCGGATCGAAACTCGAGGACTGGAGCGGCATGGGAACCGCCTGGACCTACGAGAAGGACATGTCGCAGGAACACGTCGCGATCCGCACCAAAGCCGGCATCATGGACGTTTCCGGCCTCAAGAAGGTGCATCTGGTCGGACCGCACGCCATTGCCGTGCTCGACTATATCACCACCCGCGACATGTCGAAGATCTATCCCGGCCGCTCGGTCTATGCCGCGATGCTCAACGACCGCGGCTACTTCACCGACGACTGCATCGTCTACCGCACCGGTCCGAATTCCTGGATGCTGGTGCATGGTTCGGGCTCCGGCCACGAGGAAGTGCTCAAGCAGGCGGCCGGCCGCAACTGCGCTGTCCTCTTCGACGACGATCTGCACGATCTGTCGCTGCAGGGTCCTGTCGCCGTCGATTATCTCGCAAAATATGTGCCCGGCATACGCGATCTCAAATACTTCCATCACATGCAGACGACGCTGTTCGGCGCGCCCGTGATGATCTCGCGCACCGGCTATACCGGCGAGCGCGGTTATGAAATTTTCGTGCGTGGCCAGGATGCGCCGATGATCTGGGATCGCATCGTCGCGGAAGGCGAGGAGATGGGGATCATTCCCTGCTGCTTCAGCGTCCTCGACATGCTGCGTGTCGAAAGCTATCTGCTCTTTTATCCCTACGATAACTCGCAGATGTATCCCTTCGCTGACCAGCCGCCCGGCGACAGCCTCTGGGAGCTCGGCCTCGACTTCACGGTCAGCCCGGGAAAGACGGGTTTCCGTGGCGCCGAGGAACATGCGCGCCTCAAGGGCAAGGAACGCTTCAAGATTTTTGGCATGCTGATCGATGCGGACGGTCCGGCCGATCTCGGCGACGAGGTCTATGCCGAGGGCAAAAAGGTTGGTGTCATCACCTGCCCCTGCTATTCGACCTTGACCAAGAAATCGATGGCGATCGCCCGCCTCGATGTCGACAAGGCGGTGCAGGGCACCAAGCTTGAAGTGCGCGGCAAGAGCCTCAATGCGAGTGCCATCGCCCATACGCTTCCGTTCGACGACCCTGAAAAGAAGAAGAGGACGGCTATCGGTTAAGGAGGCGCTCATGCTTGTCGAAGGCATCAAGAGCCGGCCGGTCTACAAAGGGCTCTCCATCCAGCCGCACGCCCGGCGGCATCTGTTCGCGCTGGAAGGTGAGGGGGCCAATGCCCTCCTCGACCAGACGGTCGGGCTTGACGGTACCATCCTGTCGCGCAGCGAGATCCTCTATGTCGCGCGCGGTTCGCAGGGCAGGGGCCATGATGAGGCCCTGCGCGGGCTCGGCGCCGACATGTTCTTCACGGCGCCGACCATTGCGACGTTGCTCTTCCGCCTGAAAGGCTCGCTCGCAACGGCTCACATGGGCACGCGGCTTTATATCGCCGGCACGGAAGGTTTTATCGGCCAGGCGATGATGGTGGCGTTGGACCTTGGCATGGATCATGCCTCGATCATCACGGAGCATCGCGGCTCGCTTGCAAGACGGGTGCAATGCGTCCACTGCAAGGGCATCACCGACGATGTCACGCATAGTCCTTTTGCCTGCAGCCATTGCGGGCTTCCGCTCTTGGTGCGCGACCATTATTCGCGCCGGCTCGGCGCCTTCCAGGGCGTCAACATCGATGCGGAAGAGCCGGGCACGGCGCCTGATCCCGAGGAGTTGTTCCTGTGAGCGGTGGTACGGAAATTCCGGTTCGTGTCGCGAAGGTGACGCCCGTCGCCGATCGCATCAAGCGCTTCCGCTTCGAGCGTCTTGATGGCGCGCCGATGCCTTATTTTTCCGGTGGCGCCCATGTCATCGTCTCGATGAATGACGAGGGCCATGTGCGCCGCAACGCCTATTCGCTGATGTCGCCGCCGCATGATTGCTCGGCCTATGAGATCAGCGTGCTGCGTGTCGAGGATTCGCGTGGCGGTTCCGCCTTCATGCATGAGAAGGTGCGCGAGGGTGACGAGCTCAAGGTCAGCTATCCCGTCAATCTCTTTCAACCGGACTGGCGCGGCCGCAAGCATCTGCTGATTGCCGGCGGCATCGGCATTACGCCCTTCATCGCGATGATGCAGCAGTTCACGCGCGAGGGCGCGAATTTCGAGCTGCATTATGCCGTGCGTTCGCTCGATCGCGGCGCCTATTGCCGGGAACTTGTCGAGCAATATGGCTCGCAGCGGGTGAAGATCTACTGCGACGCCGATCGCAATTTCATCCCCGTCGCCCGTCTGCTCGAAAGCCAACCGCTCGGCACGCATCTCTATGTGTGCGGCCCGACCGGCATGATCGACGGCGTGTTGAAAACGGGCATCGAGGCCGGCTGGCCGGAACAGAACCTGCATTCCGAACGCTTCCTGTCGTCGCAGCCTGGCAAGCCCTTCTCCATCATGTTGACGCGGTCGGGCAAGACCGTTCACGTCGGCCATCACGAGAGCATGCTGGAGGCGATCGAGGCAGCGGGTGTCGACGCGCCCTTCCTCTGTCGCGGCGGCGCCTGCGGGCAATGCGAGACGGGTGTTGCCGTCTGCGACGGCAAACTTCTGCACAATGACGTCTATCTGAGCGACGAAGAAAAGGCCTCCGGCCGAAAGGTGATGATCTGCGTCTCCCGCTTCGAGGGAAGCGCGCTGCATCTCGACCTCTAAGCATCCGGCCGATATCCAGGAGAATGGGCATGGCAATCGCCTTCAAGCAGGAAACGTTCAGGGACGATTTCAGCTACCGCAATAGTCCGGAAAATATCAGGCGTTTTCCGTTCCCCTTCGATCGCGACGAATACATGTATTCGGTCAACATGGAACCGCATGTGAAGGGGCGGAAGAATACGGTCTACGAAAGCCTCATCGACGTCGACGAGCACTATGTCGCCGAGATGCATGACCGGGCCCTGGTGCTGAAGGAAGATCCCTTACGCTATCAGGCGCTGCCGCACATGATGACAGCGCAATGGGACACGCTGGAACTCTTGATGGAAGAGCAGGCGGCCGGCTATCCCGAGCATTTCACGCTCACCAAGAATGGTGATCAATGGCGCTGGATCAATAGGCCGCTCGGCATAGACGACACCTTCACATTCGGCGATGCGTCCACATTGCCTTACGAACCCTTCGAATACATCACCCGCCAGGCACAGGGTGATTTCTGTATCGTCGACCAGCGTGACGGCAATCTCTGGATGGATGCCGGTATGGTCACGACCCAGGCCGACTGGTCGCTTGATTTCGATATCGGCATGAACTTCATGGAATGGCACGGGCCGGTGCCGCTCGCCCACCAGATCGGCGTCTTCGACCGCGCGCTCAAATTCCTCTTGAACCTGCAGCAAGGCAAGCCGACTCGCCGGTTCAACTGGACCATGACTATCAACCCGCGCCTCGATACCAGCCCCGAAAACTACCCGAAATGGGGTCCGGATCGCACGACGGTTACGCCCGAGAATGTCGGCGAGAAGGTGCACCTGCGCGTCGAGTTGCAGAGCCTATGGCGCCTGCCGCGGTCGAACGCCATTCTCTTCGTCATCCGCTGCTATCTGATGAACATGAATGAATTGGTGACAGTGCCAAAATGGGCGCGCCGCTTCCCGCGCGTGCTGAAGACGCTGCCGCCGGAGCTCATCGACTACAAGGGCCTGACGCGCTTCCACCAGACCACGATCGACTGGCTGTCGCAATATGATGACGGCGCCCCGACCAGTCCGGGCATTTTTCCGGATTGATGCCGGACGCGGCGCAAAACGACTGCATGCAATAAGAACTTCGATACAATCGAGAAGGGGAATGCCACATGACACGAGTTGCCGTTATCGGTGCCGGCCCTTCGGGCCTTGCCCAGCTAAGGGCCTTTCAATCGGCCGCAAAGAAGGGTGCTGATATCCCGGAAGTCGTCTGCTTCGAAAAGCAGGCGGATTGGGGCGGCCTTTGGAACTATACCTGGCGCACAGGCCTCGATGAATATGGCGAGCCGGTGCATGGCAGCATGTATCGCTATCTCTGGTCGAACGGCCCGAAAGAATGCCTGGAATTTGCCGATTATTCCTTCGAGGAGCATTTCGGCAAGCCGATCGCCTCCTATCCGCCGCGCGCCGTGCTCTGGGACTATATCAAGGGCCGCGTCGAGAAGGCTGACGTGCGCAAATGGGTGCGCTTCAGCACGCCGGTGCGTATGGTGCGCTTCGATGAAGAGACGAAGAAGTTCACGGTAACCGCGCATGATCGTCCCCAGGACCGGATGTATGACGAGGTGTTCGACTATGTCGTCGTCGCCTCTGGCCACTTCTCGACGCCGAACGTGCCCTATTTCGAAGGCGTGAAGACCTTCAACGGCCGTGTGCTGCATGCCCACGATTTCCGCGATGCGCTGGAGTTCAAGGGCAAGGACGTGTTGCTCGTCGGCCGTAGCTATTCGGCCGAAGATATCGGCTCACAATGCTGGAAATACGGCGCAAAGTCGGTGACGACAAGCTATCGCTCCAAGCCGATGGGTTTCAAATGGCCTGACAACTTCGAGGAGCGGCCGCTGCTGACGCGTCTTGAAAACAAGACGGCCTATTTCCTCGATGGCTCCTCGAAGGACGTCGACGCGCTGATCCTCTGCACAGGTTATCAGCATCATTTCCCCTTCCTGCCGGATGATCTCCGGCTGAAGACGGCCAACCGGCTCTGGGCCGACCACCTCTACAAGGGCGTGATCTTCGACAAGAACCCGCAGCTCTTCTACATCGGCATGCAGGATCAGTTCTACACCTTCAACATGTTCGACGTGCAGGCCTGGTGGGCGCGCGATGTCATGATGGGCCGCATCAAGCTGCCGCCCGAAGCGGAACTGCAGGCGAACTTCGACAAGTGGCGCGCCCGCGAGGAAACGCTTGAGGATGCCGAGCAGATGATCTGGTATCAGGGCGACTACGTGAAGGAGCTGCTCGCAGAGACCGATTATCCGAGCTTCGATATCGAAGGCACGAACAGGACCTTCATGGAATGGGAGCATCACAAGGCGGAAAACATCATGGGCTTCCGCGATCATGCCTACCGCTCGCTGATGACCGGCACCATGTCGCCGACACATCATACGCCCTGGGTCGACGCGCTCGATGATTCCATGGAGGAATATCTGCGCAATTGATCCTTGACCATTTCCCCACCTGACCGGCAAGGGAGGCGAAAGCAGCCTTTGCCGGATTTTTATGCGTTGAGACGAAACGAGTTCATCCGCAACCTTCTCTTCGGGCATGGCTTCCATGGATTTTCAGACAAGCGTTCTCGGCCGTATGGCGGGTTTTCTCTATCGCTGCCGCGCTGACGAAAACTATACGATGCTTGAGATGACCGACGGCATCGAGCGCATCTTCGGCTATCCCGCCGATGAGATCATCGGCAACCGTGCGCGAACCTTTACTTCGATCATGTGCGAAGATGATATTCCGCTCATGGATGAGCTTGTCGGCAGCGCTCTGGAAAGCCGCACCGACTGGACGATGGAGTATCGCATCCGTCATCGCGACGGCCATTTCCTCTGGGTGACGGAGACCGGCGGCGGTGTCTGGGACGAGGCCGGGGAGCTTCTTTATCTCGAAGGCAGTATCCTGAATATCGAATCGCTCTACCAACGCCTCGACGAGCAGACCGCGGACATGCGGGTCACGGCATCGAAGACCAACGAGATCCTGCAGTCGCTGCGCTACTTGAAGCTGCTTGCCGTCAATGCCGGCATCGAGGCGGCAAGAGCGGGCACGGCCGGATCGGGTTTTGCGGTCCTGGCGGCAGAGATGCGTACGCTTGCCAATTCCTCGGAAGAGGCGGCACGCGCAATCTCGGCCGCGCAGAAGAAGTCGGATTAGGATCGCGGCCGCGTCTTCTGCGGATCGTAGTGAGAAAGCGGCACGATGACGGCTGGAAGCCGCTTCTGCTGGCCATCCAGCTTGCCAATCTCGACCTTGGTTCCAACAGCTGCATGCGTGACGTCGACACGGGCGAGCGCGATGGTTTTGCCGAGGATCGGTGAACGGGTGGAGCTGGTGACCACGCCGATTTGCGCGCGGCCGATATGGATGCAATCGCCATGTCCGACGGCCTCGTTGGCCTCGATGTCCAGACCGACCATCAGATGCCGTGGGTTTTCCTTTCGCCTGACCAACGCCTCACGTCCGATGAAATCGTCCTGCTTGGATTTCAATGGCACGGTGAAGCCGATACCGGCCTCGAAAGGATCGGTCTGATCGTCGAATTCATGATGGGCAAAGATCAGGCCCGCCTCGATACGAACCATATCGAGCGCCTCAAGACCCATCGGCTTCAGCCCGTAAGGCTCGCCGGCTTTCCAGACAGCGTCAAAGACTGTTACCGCATCCTTCGGATGGCAGAAGATTTCGTAGCCGAGCTCGCCGGTGTAGCCGGTGCGCGAGACGACGACCGGCGCTCCCTCGAAGTGGCCGATGCGGCCGACGGCGAAGCGGAACCACTCCAGTTCGCCGATCGTCGGCTGACGCGGCGCCGTCCAGATGATCTCCTTCAGGATGTCGCGGCTCTTCGGGCCTTGCAGGGCGATATTGTGCATCTGGTCGGTGGAGGAGCGCACCCAGGCTTTGAAGCCCTTCTTCTCGGCCTGCTCGCGCAGCCAGATGCCGCTATAGTCGTCCCCGCCGATCCAGCGGAAATTCTTGTCTGCGAGCCGAAATAGCGTGCCGTCGTCGATCATGCCGCCATGTTCGTAGCACATGGCGGAATAGACGACCTGGCCGGTGGAGAGTTTGCGCACGTCGCGCGTCAGGCAATATTGCAGCAATTCCTCGGCATCCGGCCCTGTCACCTCGAATTTACGAAGCGGTGAAAGGTCGATGACGACGGCGCGTTCGCGGCAGGCCCAGTATTCCTCGACCGGCCCCTCCGAGGAAAAACGGTTCGGCAGCCAGAAGCCGCGATATTCGGTGTAGTCGCGCGTCATGGTGGAAAGGCGCGGGTGAAATGCGGTTTCCCGCGTCAGTTCGGGGTCGGCGTCAGGGGTCATGCGATAGGCCACCGCTCGTGTGAATTTTTCTTTGCCGGAAAAGGTGCGCACGTGGATATCGGTCGGGTCCCAGCCATTGGCCGCGTCGATGTCATCGGGGCAGGAGGAGGAGACACAGACAAGATCCGTCAGGGCGCGCATCAGGACGTAATCGCCGGGCCTGGACCAGGGCTCGTCGAGATAGAGCTGGTTATTGTGATCGACATTGGTGTTGTAGAAGTAGTTGAGTGCCTCCCAACCCTTTCGGCCGGCAATTCCATAGGGAGCGAGCGCCGCGTTGAAATTGTCGGTGCAGTTCACGTGACCGGGATAGCCCATGTCGTCATAGTAGCGGGAGTTGCAGGCCGTTGCGAAGGCGTCGTGGCGGCCAACCGTGTCCTGCACGATTTCCACCAGCGGCTCGAAATCACGGTCGAAGGCCTTGGAGGGCAGGCCGGGCGCTGGATAGCTGCGGCCAAGCAGGGTGCGGGTTACGGTTGAATCGAGCGCAAGGTCGAGGCCTTTGTCGACCTTGCGGGCGGAGAAGGCCTGGAAATCGGTGCATTGCCGGCCGTAGACGTCGATGATTTGAATATATTCGCCGGCGCGGACGAAATAGGCCGAAGCGGTCGCTGCCTTGATGCGGATGTCTTCGATCGGATCGGCGAGCGGTTCGGGGAGTGCGGATGCATAGTCTCGCAGGATCGTCGAGCGACGTATTCTGAGCTCGATGGGCGTTGCCGTATCCTGCGTCTCCGGCGACATGGTCGTTCCCGGTGCGCAGGCGATCAGCAGGCCTTTGGTCGCGATGGTGAATTCCGCCGTGCTGCCGGCGCGAGATGACCCGCCGAAAAGGTGCAATGCTGCCGCGGACGCCAGGTCGGCGCCGCGCCGTTCCAATGTTGCGCGCGTGCGGCCGGCGCTTTCATCTCCGGACGAAAGAATGGCTTTCAGACCTGTCGCTTCGCCGGTGAATGCCGACCCCAATCCTGCGGATTGAAAGCGGCCTTTCTCGTCGAGGAAGGTGAGCTCGCAGACCTGGCCACCTTCGCTATCCGTCACCGAAACCCGGTCGCCGGCCTCGACGCGCACGACCAGCGAGCCACCGCCCTTGCAGCGATAGCGTTCGGTATCTTGCGGCAAGGCCGGAATGCCTGGATAGCGGATGATGCTCGCCGAAATCGGCCGTATTCCGGCGGTCGGCGGATGGAGTTCTCGCATTAAACCCTCTCGGGAAATAGGTGCACCGAGGCACTGGAATCATGCTGACAAAATGCCGGTGGAAAGTAAAGGGATATTGACTAAAAAGAAAATATCTTCACTATGCATAAAGGGCATGCATCTGGAAATCCGCGCACAGACTCGGCTCACGAAAACCTCCAGCACGCCCCGCAATGCCATGGGAGGCACGTTCAGGGAGACGTACGAGAGATACGTCCGGAACAAAATGGGGAATATCACCAATGACTGACATCGTGGACGCCGGCGCTCCCGCCGGCACCGAAGGTAAGCTTATACGCGCGCTTGATTGGAAGGGCGCGTTCTGGGTGGCTGCGGGCGTGCCGCCGCTTGTTCTCTTCTCCATCGGCGGCATCGCCGGCACGACGGGCAAGCTTGCCTTCGTCGTGTGGATCATCTCAATGATCATGGGATTTTTGCAGTCCTTTACCTATGCCGAAATTGCCGGCATGTTCGGCAACAAGTCCGGTGGCGCCTCGGTCTATGGCGCGACGGCCTGGCTGCGTTACTCGAAGTTCATCGCGCCGCTTTCGGTCTGGTGCAACTGGTTTGCCTGGTCGCCGGTGCTGTCCCTCGGCTGCGCCATTGCCGCCGGTTATATCCTCAATGCCTTCTTTCCCATCCCCGCGGCAGATTCACAGGCCGTGCTCAGCTGGATCAGCGCCCATGCGACGTCGATCACCGCCGATAGCCCGCGTGTTGCCGAATACATCGCGGCCCATGCCGGTACATCGCCCGACGATGCGGTGAAAGCGCTGCTCAGCGCCGATGGCGTTGCAGCTTTTACGCCGGCCATCCGCACCTGGTCTCTCGTCAGCTTCAACATTCCCTTCCTCGCAACCGCCAATATCAACGCCACCTTCTTCATCGGCGGCGTCCTGATGCTGATCATTTTTGCGATCCAGCATCGCGGCATTTCCGAGACGGCAAGCGTGCAGAAGTGGCTGGCGATCATCGTGCTGGTGCCGCTTCTGATCATCGGCGTCTATCCGATCGTCAGCGGCCAGATCCTCTCCGCCAACGTCACCGGCCTGCTGCCGCCGACAGCGGCTTACGCCGCGACCGACGGCACCTGGAGCAATGGCGGCTGGACGCTTTTCCTCGGCGGTCTCTATATCGCAGCCTGGTCGACCTATGGCTTCGAAACGGCGGTCTGCTATACGCGCGAACTGAAGAACCCGAAGACGGATACGTTCAAGGCGATCTTCTATTCGGGGCTTGCCTGCTGCATCTTCTTCTTCCTCGTGCCCTTCGCCTTCCAGGGCGTTCTCGGTCATGCCGGCATGCTGGCACCGGGCATCGTCGACGGCACCGGCGTCGGCGAGGCGCTCGGTGGCCTGATCGGTGCCGGCCGCGTCGTCACGCAGCTGCTCGTCGTTCTGATGATCCTGGCGCTGTTCCTGGCGATCATGACGGCAATGGCCGGTTCTTCGCGCACGCTCTATCAGGGCTCGAAGGATGGCTGGCTGCCGAAATATCTCGACCATGTGAACGAGAACGGCGCGCCGACGAGAGCGATGTGGACGGACTTCGCCTTCAACCTCTTTCTTCTGGCCATCGCGTCCGACACCAGCGGCTATTTCTTCGTGCTCGCCGTCTCCAACGTCGGATACATCATTTTCAATTTCCTCAACCTCAATTCCGGCTGGATCCATCGCATGGACTCCGGACATATCGAGCGCCCGTGGAAAGCGCCGTCCTGGCTCATCGGCCTCAACACCGTGCTTGCCTTCGTCAACGCCCTCTTCCTCGGCGCCGGCGCCAAGGTTTGGGGCTATGCCAATGCGCTCTGGATCGGCTTTGCCTTCGCGGCCTTGATCCTGCCGGTCTTCGCCTATAGGCATTATGTGCGCGACGGCGGCAAATTCCCGGCGGGCGCGATGGATGACCTCGGGCTGATCGGCCAGGATCTGGGTGTCAGGAAAGCGGGAATCCTGCCCTATCTGGCGCTTGCCGGCGGCCTCGCCATCGTGCTGATCGCTAATTGGATCTTCCAGCTGCCGGCATAGCGGCATCCTGCCTGATCTCCGGTTCACGGCATTGAGGTCCGGCCTGCTCGGCAGGCCGGACCTTCGTTATGTCCTCGGCCCCGCTCATTCGGCGGCTTGATTGACGGACGCAGCATCACCTGCCCGCGCCCCCGACAGGTTTGTTTGACCAAGTGCCACGATCAAGACGGTGATCGCGCTCGATACGACCGAAACCCAGAAACCATTCGCCGGTCCGAAATTATCGACCATCCAGCCGGAAACGAAGGCGCCGAGCGCCATGCCGATGCCAATGCCTGTCATGATCCAGGTCACCCCTTCCGTCAGCATTGACTCCGGCACCCGGCGTTCGATCAGTCCGAAAGCGGTGATGAAGGTCGGAGAGATGGCAACGCCGCTCAGGAAAACCGCAAAGGCAAGCGAGGTCACGGACGCGCCGGCAACGAGAAGCGGAAGGGCGGTGAGGGCAAGGACGCCGACTGCGATCAGCAACTGCCTCTGGAGCGGCGCCTTCGGGTTCAGAGCGCCGATGACAAGGCCGACGATAAACGAACCGAGGGCATAGACGCCGATGACAAGGCTTGCTGCGCCGGGCTGGCCAAGCTGCTTTGTGATGGCGACGGCGCTCACTTCCGCCGTGGCGAAAGTGGCGCCGACGAAAATCAGGGCAAGCGTGATGATCTGGACCGGACGCAGCCGGATGGCCGAATATTGCGGGCGATCGGAACCAAGCGCACGCACCTTGGGCTCTGTCGACCGCTGCAGTAAAAAGGCCGCCGTTCCGAGCGAAAGGAAGATCGTGCTCACAAGCATCCCGGCCTCCGGGAACAGCGAGACGGAAAGGCCGACCGAAAGGGAAGCGCCGGCGATATAGACGAGCTCATCGGCCGCGGATTCGAATGCGAAGGCCGTGTTGAGCTCGGGCCGGTCGCGGAAGATTTCCGTCCAGCGAGCACGCACCATGGCCGGAATGCTCGGCATGGCAGCCGCAAGGAAGGCCGAGGCAAACAGCGTCCATGCCGGCCAATCCTGATTTGAGGCGATGACGAGAACGATAAAGGCCACGACCGAGAGAATGGTGGCCGGCGCGACGACAGCACGCTGGCCAAGCCGGTCGACAAACCGCGATATCTGCGGCGAGACGACTGCATTGGCCAAAGCGAAGGTGGCGGACACCGCCCCGGCAAGCCAATATTCGCCGCGCGTCTGTGACAGCATGGCGACGATGCCGATGGGGGCCATCGCAATGGGAATACGCGCGAAAAAAGCCGCGGCCGAAAAACCTTTCGCACCCGGCGCCCGGAAGATCTCGCGGTATGGATTGGACATCGGAACGCTCCCTGGAATTGGACGAAATCGCCACAGACATACGCGGCGTATGCGAATGAGATAATTGCATACGTCGCGTATGTCAAATAATATACGCAGCGTATGCGAATTTATGCAGAACCATTGACGGAGACGTAATGCGCAAACCCCGTAGTGAAATGATCGCTGAGACGCGAGCCAAGCTGCTGGCCGCCGGCCGTAAGGCATTCGGGAGCGTCGGCTATGCCGACGCATCGATGGATGATTTTACAGCGGCCGCCGGGCTGACGCGGGGGGCACTATACCACCATTTCGGGGACAAGAAGGGGCTTCTGCAGGCCGTCGTCAGCCAGATCGATGCGGAAATGACTGCAAGGCTCTGTGCGATCTCGTCCAGAGCACCATCGCGTTGGCAGGCATTCGTCGACGAGAATGTCGGATATGTCGAAATGGCGCTGGAGCCGGAAATCCAGCGCATCATGTTTCGCGACGGCCCGGCTGTCCTTGGTGATCCCTCCGGATGGCCGAGTGCCAACGGCTGCATCGCGACGATCACAGAGAGCCTCCGCGCCCTTGGAGACGAGGGGATCATCGTGAAGATTGACCCGGAAGCCGGCGCTCGCCTCATCAATGCGGCAAGCAGCTGTGCTGCGCAGTGGATCGCCAATTCGGACGATCCGGCGACAACCTCGAAACGGGCGGTCAAGGCCTTTCGAACTTTCCTCGAAGGCTTGCGGATCGAGAAAGACTGATCCGACCGAAGCCCGCGGTCGCGACCAATTTCCCGCGAAGGCACCGGATGGAGCCTCGTCAGGCCGTCGATGCGGCGGTGAAAACCGCCAGCTGAGCCTCGAAAGCCCGCTTGTATGCCGGCCGGGCTTCGCCGCGGGCGACATAGGCGGAGAGATTCTGATAGTCCTGTAATATACCCGAGTCCTTCAGCCTGAGCAGGACCGATATCATCATGAGATCGCCAGCGCTGAATGCCTCGTCGAGCCAATCGGCACTGCCGAGGTAACGGGAGAGTTCGTTCAGCCGCTGGCGGATGCGTTGATCGACCATGGACAGGCGCTGCTCGTACCAGATCTGATCGCGCTCCTGGATTCTTGCGGTTGCGCGGTCGATGATCGGCGGCTCCACCGTGGAGAGAGCGGCAAACATCCATGTGATCGCCCGCGCACGGGCGCTGGCAGCGTCCGGCAAAAGACCGGCATGGCGCTCCGCGATATGGAACACGATCGACCCCGACTCGAACAAGGCGAGATCACCCTCTTCATAGGTCGGGATCTGCCCGAAGGGGTGAAGGGCGAGATGCGCAGGCTCCTTCATCGCCTTGAAGGAGAGGAGGCGCACCTCGTAAGGCTCGCCAACCTCTTCCAGCGCCCAGCGAACGCGCATGTCACGCGCCAGACCCCTGCCGCGATCCGGCGACTTTTCAAAGGCGGTAATCGTTATCGTCATTGCTGCTCTCCATTACTTGTCTCTCTCAAAGACGGCTGGCTGAGCAAAATTCCGACACTTGGTTTGCGAGATAGCTTCCGAAAGCGAGAATGCCTGAAGAGCCGCGAGGGATCAGATGGAGGAAGCCATGGCAAAGGTTTGAGTTCGGCCCGAAGTGGACGTTTCACGACAGGTGGACGGTTCGTCGAGAACAGAGGCGCTCACATGATCGCACTCGGTGTTCGGTGACTTTTTCGATGTTGAACGGCTTCAATTTTACGTCGGTCTGTCATCGAGCGCGTTTGCCGTACCCGACCTGCTCAGATCGGGTACGGCGTTTCGACTTAACCTTAGACCTGCCGCAAGCCGCCGTCGACGCACAATTCGGCACCGGCGATGTAGCTTGCCTCATCGCTCAACAAGAACAAGGCGGCCGCAGCCACTTCCGAAGGCCGCGCCATTCGCCCCATCGGGATCGGAGCGACAAGTGCCGCACGCATGTCTTCCGAAACCGCAGCCATCATTTCGGTATCCGTTGGACCGGGCGCAACAACGTTGACGCGGATACCTTTGGGCGCGAGTTCTGCCGTCCAGGTTCGGGCATAGGAACGCACGGCTGCTTTCGTGGCGGCGTAAGTTCCGTATGAAGCGTAACCTCCACTATCGGCGATGGATCCGACGAGGACGACCGACCCGCCTTCCGTCATCACAGGCAGAGCCGCCTTCAGGCCAAAAACCATCCCGCGGACGTTGACGTCGAAGTGGCGGTCGAAGTGGTCTGGCGTTATGTCGGTAATCTGCGCAGGCTCGGAAAGGCCTGCATTCAAGACGAGCGCGTCAATACGGCCGCATGCTTTGCGCACTTTTTCGACGGTCTCCACCATATCTTCGGGCACACTGGCATCGGCGGCAATGCCGACCGCATCATAGCCGATACCCTTGGCTGCCTTCTCGGCATCTTCACTTCTACGACTGGTAATGAAGACCTTCGCGCCTTCGGCAGAAAGCCGCTCCGCAATTGCCAAGCCTATACCTTTGGCGCCGCCGACGACCAGGGCAACCTTGTTACTCATTCGAGCCATCGTAAATCCTTTCAATTGATGGTCTCGTCATGATATACGTCCTATATCTGGTATCAATTACGCACCTGAAGTAGCCTAGATATGGACGAGTATACTGACCTGGAAGCACTTTCTCATCGCGCCTGTGGCGACATGGCACGGGTTCGCCCGGTGCTCGACAAGATCGCTGACAAATGGACGATCCTGATACTGACAGTGATCTGTCCCAAACCCTCGCGCTTCAACGAGATCAAGCGGCGCCTCGATGGGATCACGCACAAGGCTCTGGCCGACGCTTTGAAGAGGCTTGAGCGGAACGGCCTTGTGACGAGAACCGTGCTCCCAACGCAGCCGATTGGCGTGGAATATGCCATTACTCCACTAGGCCATTCCCTGCGGGAGCCGTTTGAAGCACTCTGTGCATGGGCAGCCGCCAATGGCGACAAGGTCGAGGCGGCCACGCTGCGCTATGACAACATGGCAAATCGTCGGTGACGATGGCGTTATGACCGCTTCCGGCGCGCAAGGGACCTAGGGTCTCGGCTCTTGCTGGCCCTAAACAGCCAATGCATTCCATTGCGTTATTTCCCGATCAGAGCCAGCTGTCGATCGAAATCAGCGGGATCGAAATAGTCGCGCCATACGGTGATCGATCCCTCCACGACCGTAAGCGTCCCCATGACCGGAAGTATGATTTTTCCACCGCCCTCATGCAGGAAGACGTCGAGCCGTTCGTTGAGGATGACATTTCCGGCCGCCGCGATCTGTGTCACCGTCCGATCAACCGTGAATGTCGTTCCAATTCCGAAATCGCGGTGAAACTTTCGGACGTTCTCCCGCCCGACGATATTCGGGAACGGTACGTTGTCATACAGCACGGCTTCGGAAAGCATGGCGATCGCCTCGTCGATATGGCCGGTGTTCCAGTGGCCGAAAAAGGTCATGGCTGTCTTGGTTGGGTCAGTCGACATTCAGTGAATTCCTTCTTGCGTGGTTCGAAAACCGAGCTACAAATTTCAGAGAGTTCTGGCTCGCAATGCTGGAGGCCTTCAGACCAGCCGCGATCCACCATCCAGGTTGAGGGTCGCGCCGTTCATCCAGCCATTCGCCATCAAGAACACGATTGCCGCCCCGGCTTCCTCAGCGCTCCCGAGACGATGTAATGGCAATGTTGCCTTGAGGGCCTCGACAAAGGCGTCGCGACCGTCGCCAAGCGCCTTGCCAAGCAGCGGAGTATCGATCGGGCCCGGCGAAAGGGTGTTCACGCGGCGCGGCGCGAGTTCCAGCGCAAGGCCGCGTGCCAATGCTTCCATTGCCGCCGAAGCGGCAGCGAGAACGGCGGTCCCATAGGCGTTCGGCCGATCGCCCAGTGCTCCGGAAATGAATGTCACCGAACCGTCGGCAGCGAGCCGATCTCCAAGTGCCCGAAGAGTATATATCGCTGCCCAGATGCGCTCTTCGAACGCGCGGCGGAGATGGTCGACGTCGGCTTCCAGCACCTTGCCGATGACGAAGCTTCCGGCCAGCAAGACGAGGTGATCGACATGCTCGATATCAGCGAGCGCGGATTCGATGGTCTCGCGCTTGGTCACATCGGCGGCCCTCCAGCCGCTGAAGCCATGTTGTTCTGCGGCTTCTTTTGCCCGTTCGGCGTCAAATCCGACCACGATGACTTTTGCGCCGAAGGATTTGGCTTGGATGGCTGCGGCGAGACCGATCCCCGAGGTGCCGCCGACGATGAGTATGGTCTTGCCTGAAAGGATATCCGAGATGTTTGATTGAGTGCCCATCGCTCTGGCTCCGTTTTGGAGGCGCTCGATTGCGCCGACGGCCAGAAGCTAATTCCAATTGGATCGATTGATAATTGGCCCGCTATTCGCTTTACTCATGCCACCATGGCACAAATCGGTATAGAACGTCTCACGGGCCTGATTGCATTCGCGCGGGCCGCATCCCTGGGAAGCTACACGGCGGCAGCCCGTGCGCTCGCGGTGTCACCGTCGGCCGTCAGCAAGAGCGTCCAGCGGCTCGAGCAGCAGCTCGGCATCGTCCTATTCCTCCGTACCACGCGCTCTCTGACGCTTACGCCGGAGGGCCGCGATCTGCACGATCGCGCGCTGCGTCTCTTGCGGGAAGCCGAGGATATCGAGCAGGCCGCAATGGCTGCCCGCGCCGACCCGTCCGGCATTCTCCGGATATCCGCACCACTTCCGGTTGGCGTGCATATACTCGGCCCGGCGCTCCCTCGCTTGCGCGCACGTCATCCGAAACTCGCAATCGATCTGCGCCTGGGAGATCAGTTCGTGGACATGATCGAAGAGGGTGTAGACGTCGCCATTCGGGTTGGAGCGCTGGCCGACTCCCGCTTGAAGTCCCGACGGCTTGCGCCGCATCGCCTTTGCGCCTTTGCTTCGCCCGAGTATCTGAGACGACGGGGTACGCCTCGACATCCTGACGAGCTAGCGGGGCATGACTGCGTCAATTTTCGCTTCCAGAGCTCGGGCCAGACACTTCGCTGGCCCTTTGCATCAGGAAAACGCGTCTTCGAGGCCACGCCAGAGATTGGGATCACGGTGGACACAAGCGATGGTGTCGCCGCTGTCCTCGTCGCCGGCGGCGGCGTCGGCATCTCTCCAACCTACATCGCCGCGCCATATGTGAAACGCGGCGAACTCGTGCCGATCCTCACCGCCTTCGCCGTCGACCGCTCCAGCATGATTGCGCTCTGGCCGGAGAGCCGCCGCGCCAATCCGAATGTCAGAGCATTCCTGACATTTCTCGATGAGGTTTTCCCGGCACGCCCATCTTGGGATGAGGTGGTATTTGCCGGACAGTAGTGTTGCGGGGTCTGGGTACTATCAGGTCGACGGCGCGTATGATGCACTGCTCTTAGCCGATCTGGCATATCAGCAGATTGAAGGCTCGGTGATCGGCCGTCGGCAGCTGCTGCGCGACGTCGCCCTGCGGTTCCGCCGCCGCCATAATGTGGCATGGCATTTCAGTCGCGAGGATTTGAAAGTAGAGGCCGACGAGGTTATCGAAACAATCCTGCAGCTGGGAACAAAAGAGAGGGCGGCCTCGACGGTCAAGCGCGTGCAAGTCTTTTCCGAAGAGATCAGAAGCTCCGGCTGGCGGGTTGGATCAGTGATTGCGAAATACACGGAAATTGAATCTGGCAGACGAGATGATGGCGGAGCCGGTCCGAAACGTGACACGGTCCACTTCAGTGAAATCAGGATCAGGACGATAGTAAACCGAACCTACCCCGGTCGTCTTGCCGGAAGCAGACGCACAAGAGAAGGACGAACACGATGACGGAAGTGCTGGACGAGGGACCTTTCTTTCATGGAACAATCGCGGATTTGCGTGTGGGTGATTTCCTCACCGCAGGATACCGGTCGAATTATCGTCCTGAAGTGGTGATGAACCATATCTATTTCACTGCCATTCTGGACGGTGCCGGACTTGCCGCTGAAATCGCGGCCGAACTCACCGGGGGCGGCGCAGTCCCGCGTGTTTACGTCGTAGAACCCACAGGGACATTCGAGAACGACCCGAACGTCACCGACAAGAAATTTCCCGGCAACCCCACTCGATCGTATCGCAGCAGCGCACCGCTCAAAGTCGTCGGCGAAATCACGCATTGGACCAGATTGACGCCTGAAGCACTACAGGTATGGAGAGAACGGCTAACCGCACTGCGCTCAGACGAACGAGGCGAAATCATCAACTGACGCGAGATGGTCAGCTTTCCACCCCGAATTAGACAGCTGGGTCACATATGCAGAACGGCGGCTTTGAGGACATCTCGCAGCTTGGTTCAACGGCCGAATAAGACGCAAAGTACAGTTGCTTCCTCGCCCCGAAAAAAGGATATGAACCTTCGTCGCCGTTGATCAATTCGGATCAATTACTCTGTCGCAGATACCCGCGGGCAGGACGGTCCTCGCCATGCGTTCAAAGGCATACGTCCGGGTACCGGCTCATCGCCTGAGGAGACACTGTCGAGGACCTCGGTCATCGCCGGCCCGGATCAGGCGGCGGAAATAGCCGGAGCGGTGAACTCTTCGATCTTCCCACCGGTATAGCCCGGACGCGCGCCCTCGAGGACGTTGTAGGGGAAGGCCGTCGGGATCGCGCTGACCTGATCCAGGCGAGCGATCTGGTCGGCCGACAGGGTGACCTTCACCGCCGCCAGGTTGGAATTGAGCTGCTCGATGGTGCGCGGACCGATGATCGGCAGCGTGCCCTTCGCAGCGACCCACGCGATCGCGGCTTCGCCCGGCGCGACGCCCAGCTCGCTCGCGACGTCGATCAGGGTGTCGAGGATCGCCGTGCGCTGTGGCGAATTCTCCTGCTGGAAGACGTTGCCGCCCATTCCTTCCTTACGACCGGTCTCGCCCTGGCGGTACTTGCCGGTAAGAAGGCCGCCACCCAGCGGCGACCACGACACCATGCCGAGGCCTAGCGACTGACCGGCAGCAAGCAGCTCCTGTTCACTCGAGCGGACCACAAGGCTGTGCTCGAACTGGAGGCCGGCAATCGGAGCCGCGCCGCGCAGTTCGGCGATGGTGACGGCGCGCGCGGCGCGCCACGCGGGGAAATTCGACAGGCCGGCGTAAAGAACCTTGCCGGCTCGCACGAGATCGTCGAAACCGCGCACGATCTCTTCGGCCGGCGTCACGCCGTCCGACATGTGGACGAACAGGATGTCGATATAGTCGCTCTTCAGCCGCTTCAGGCTATCCTCGACCGACACGACCATCGCCTTACGGCTATTGCCGGTGACGAGAATGCCACCCTTGGCCCCGGCGGGCATCGTGTACTTGGTGGCGACGACGAAATCGTCGCGGCGGCCGACTAGCGCGTCGCCGATGATTTCTTCCGATTGACCGCCCTGATAGACCCCGGCCGTATCGATGAAGTTGCCGCCTGCATCTGCATAGGCGTCAAGGATGCGACGGGACTCGCCGCGCTCCTGACCATAGCCCCAGCCCGTGCCGAACATGCCAGTGCCGAGCACCAGCTCGGAAACGCGCAGACCCGTATGCTGGCCGAAAAGTTTGTAACGCATGTCTGTTTCTCCTGTTGGAAGTTTTAATTGCGATCGCAATGTATCGCCGTCGAGAGCACTACTTGACTTTAATTGTGACCGCAACTAAAAAATCTGGAACTTGGATCGGAGAGTTTTTATGCGTGTTTCGAAGGAGAAGGCGGCAGAGAACCGGGATGCGCTTCTCAGCGCCGCCAGCCGTCTTTTTCGGGAGCGGGGGATCGACGGAGTGGGCGTCGCAGAGGTCGCCAAGGAAGCGGGGCTCACGCACGGCGCGCTCTACGCGCATTTCAAGTCGAAGGATGAGCTCGCCGCCGCGGCGTTTTCACATGGCTTCGCCGCCAACATGGAGGCCACGCGTGAATGGATCGGCGACCGACATTTGGCGTTCGAGGAACTGCTCGACGGATACCTTTCTCCCTATATGCGCGAGAAGGTCTCCGACGGTTGTCCGATGGCCGCGTCCGTCAGCGAAATCAGCCACCATGACGAGGCCGTCAGCGAGAGTTTCACCAGTGCATTCCTGGCTTGGGCCTCAATGAACGAAGCGTCTCTCGAAGCTTCGATCCCCGAGGGCGACCGGCGAAGACTTGCGCTCGCCGCTACTGCTGCTGAAATCGGCGCTCTCGCCATCTCTCGGGCAGTGGCCAAGGCAAACCCTTCGCTGTCGGACGAGGTGCTTGAAGCTGTCCGGGCCGCGTTTGCTGACGCCCACGAGGTCGCAAAGACGCGGACCAGATGAGATATCAGCCGGTCCCGCGACGCGTGAGGGGCACAAAAGCGGCTCAATTTAATCTCGGGCCGAGGTTTGTGGGAAGGCCTAGCGACATGAGCGAAAAATCATCCCCTCTTCAAACTGTGCCGCCCAATTGAAGCTTCAATTGCCTCAACAAAAAGCCCTGCCTGGTGGGGCCAGGCAGGGCAGCAACAGGAGCACTGTTGAACGCGCGAGCCGGGTGTGAACTGGAGTTCAGTAACTTGCGCAGCTCAATCTATCATTGTGTGACGGTTTTGTGAATGCCACCATTCGCATTTCGGGCCGAACCAGAACTGCGCTCTTTCGCACGAACTACTCGCAAACAGTTTCGCGCACTACGACCCGATGATGATGGCGGTAGCCGTAGCGCCTTTCCGTCCAGCACCGGCGATGATACCGATAGCGAGGGCCATCATAGTACCCATCATATGCGTAGGGAGGCGGATCGCGATAATAGCGTGGCGGCGGCCGATCATAGTCGTAGCGAGGCCCAACTCCGTATTCAAAGTAGACCTGAGAGAATGCCGGCGAGGCGGCCAAAGTCGTTGTGAGCGCTAGCGCCGCGATCATGATTCTTTTCATGGCTTTCTATCCTGATTTACATACAACTGCGAGGCGTTGATCCACGCCTTGGATGTAGTATGCCACGAGCGCTGTTCGTGAATACGGACGAAAGTCGCGACCAAGTACGGACTTAGGCCTCATGCCCGTGATGGCATCGCTAGACGGTAACACCTTTCAGCAAGGACAAGGTCGGGGGCGCAGGCCCAGGTTCTCAGTTCAAGCTCGGGGATATGCTGGCTAAGTGGATAAGACACTGTTCGGACACTGACACGATGAAAGATGGGTCGGTGTTCCTGGATTTTTCCATGAGAAAACGACCCGTTTTAAGCGTGTTTTAGGACCAAACTGGAAGTCCAAACTGCGCGTTTTGCGGGCGATGATAGCGCGGTACTCATATTGGGAGTGAAACGCTTGTCAGTAGGCCTCTGCGGCCGAAATGCCGAAAACTTGCCACCTCATGGGAAGACACGGGAGCGCCGTTGTTGGCAGGCAGCGACGCTAAGAGGAGGGAGCGGGATGGGAATTATCGGCCCGGAGGTTTCTAATTGCGTGAGCAAGAACCCGGCCCACGCGGCATATTGGTCGAGGCTGCGACGCTGGCCAGGAAGGTTTTTGATTTGCTTGCTGGTAATGTGAATTTCAATTACTATCTAATAGTACTCAACGAAAAGGAGTGTCCTTATGACTTCCCTAACGGTAACGATGAAAGGGCAGGTCACATTAAAGCGGGATTTACTGCAGCACCTCGGCATCAAGCCGGGCGAACGCATCGACTTTGACAAACTGCCTGGCGGCGAGCTTCGGGTGAAAGCTGCAAAGCCCACTGGAACTATTGATACCTTCATCGGTCGGCATGCGGGCAAGGTTAAAAAGCCGATAACGATTGAGGAAATGAATGAGCTTGCCGCCGCTGGTTGGGCGGGTGACGAATGAAAATCTCCGTCGATACAAATGTGCTGGCTCGTGCCGTTTTGCAGGACGATGCAGAGCAAGGCCGCGCCGCGAGCAAGCTCCTGAGAGAGGCCTCGCTCATCGCGGTTTCCCTGCCCTGCCTGTGTGAATTGGTTTGGATACTGCGCCGGGGCGCGAAGCTGTCGAAAGAAGATGTCGCCGTGACGATCCGCGATTTGCTGGATGCCGGAAATGTGGTCATGAACCGGCCGGCTGTCGAGGCCGGGCTTGCGATCCTTGAGGCCGGCGGAGATTTTGCCGACGGTATCATGGCCTATGAGGGCAATTGGCTAGGTGGCGAAACCTTCGTTTCGTTCGATAAAAAGGCGGTTGAACTACTTACAGAGCAGGGGCAGGCGGCGCGGCTTTGCCCTGACGGTGCAGCACAGTAGATATCTGCCCACTCCCATAATGCGGTGGAGTTGTTTGCCCGGTCAGCGGAAGAAAATATTGATGCGGCCATAAGGATGCCGGAAGGCTGGTCAGTTTCGGCTACATTGCCAGACGCGCAGCCCGCCCATTCTTCCGGTCGGCGTTGTTATAATAGCTTGCGGCCTGCGGCACCGATTTGTGCAGCGACTGCTGCATGGCTTCCTGCAGGGGGATGCCGCGATTGGCCGCCTCGGTTAGATACCCCGATCGCAGTCCATGCGCCGAAAACACCTCCGGGTCCAAACCGGCCTGCTTGCATCGGGTTTTCAGGATCAGATTGACCGACTGCGGCGTCAGTGCTCGCCGATCAATATTTCCCCATTGGTCTATGCGCCGGAACACCGGTCCGTTGTCGATCCTGGCTTCTTCGATCCATTGCTTGAGCGCCTCAACCGGCCGGCCGATCAGAACCACATGTACTCGGTCTTCAGCCGTCGTCGTCTTGGTGCGGCCGAGATTGATGGTGAGACAGGGCATGAGAGGGGAGGCGGGGTTTGCCGGATCGGCATGCACCGGCTCCTCGTCGACGAGATCCTCGAGGCGCAGGTCAGCGACCTCGGAGCGCCGCCGGCCGCCGGAGGCAAAGGCGGTTAGCAACAGTGCACGATCGCGGACGTCGGCTAGCCGCTCGCCGGCACAAGTGGCCAGCAGCTTTGCCAGGACATCACCGGTGACAGCTTTCTTGCTTTTGCGTCGGCGCTGCCGCGGCGTGGCACGGATTGCCAGCTTGAGTGCAGACTTCAGAGAGGGAGCACCAAAGAAACCGACTAGCCCGCGCCAGCGGGTCAGGATCGACCAGGAGGTCAGGCGCCGGCGCACCGTATCCGGCGCATGCGGGCCATCGACGCGCAGCAGGCCCTTGGCACGCAATCCCATCTCGACGTCATCAGGCATGCCGTGACTCGGATCCTCGGCGCGTTCCACCGGATTCCAGAGATGGTGAGCGACGAATTTCAGGAGCAGGCTCTCCGGCGCTGGCCAGGGGAGGGGCGCGCCGGTAGCCAGCTCGCACCAGGCTTCGAGATAGCCGAGATCGGAGGCAAGCGCCCTCAACGTATTGGCGCCCATACCTTCCTTGGCCAGATGCTTGAGGGTGGCGACATCGTCGTCCGTCAGCAGGGTCGCCAGCTGATCGCGCCGGGCAAAGGGCAGGATGGCGTCGAGTGCATCCAGCTCCTCGGCGCGCGTCAGGATCCCGTCGTCAATGCGAGCGTCTGCGCTGTTTCCCTTGAGATCAGTCATGCGGTTGCGGCCGCCAGGGCGCGATGATCTGTTCGATCTCGCTGCGATAGTCATTGGGATAAACGACATCCTCCTCGCGGGCGAGAAAGGTGAAGACCGTCGCCATGTCCTCGGCGATGGCGCGATCGACATTGGCAAGATCGGTGAGGTCGAAACCGCCATGCACCTCGGCGTTCCACCAGGTGAGCAGGAAATTGGCCACCCGCCGGCTCTGGCCGGTATCCTCGTGGGCGACATTCAGCAGTTTTTCCAGGGCAAAGCGGACACGGTCTTCCATCGGACCCTCGGGCTCGGTTTCGCATTCTTTTGTCAGCCGGTCGAGGCCGGATGTAGTTTTAGGTTGGTCTGGCCGAAATCATTCCCCTTGAATAGCAAGGGTGCCTTGGCGATCGCGGCAACGGCGTACGAATAGCAGTCGCCCATATTAAGGCCGGCTGGATGGCGACCTTTGCCAAACAGGTCGAAGGCCTTCTCGGCAGCATAATAATGCCGCTCGCCAAAGGCCACCGCGGTCACATTTGGCAAAGCGACGAGCTGTGAAATGATGGTTGCAGCGTTGGGAAAGCTCTTGCCGGTGAGCACCATTCGTGCCTCAAGTAAAGTCGGCCAGCCAATGACGACTTCCTCACGGGTGACGAGCGCATGAAACCGTTCAGCTTCGGGCTCTCCCAGCGACGTGGCCACGATCACCGACGTATCGACGGCGATCATTTCGGCAAACCGTTTTCGTCGTAGAGATCATCGTGGGCGGAGGTGGTGCCGGATGGCACGGACCGTCGGCCCTCGGCCATTAACTCCCAAAGCGTGTCGGCTGGCGTCTGTGTCGGCTTTTGCCGCAGTTCTTGGTCGTAGTGCTCGAGCGCAATTTCGACGAGCTTGTTGATTGGTTGGCCGGTGCGTCTGGCCAGCGCGTGCGCCAGATCGCGTGCCTTGCTGCTGCGGATGGAAAGCTGTGGTTCGGACATTTTGGGCACTCCTGGCGCGGATGTCATGCCGCAAAGATAGTGTTTTGCGGTGAAGATAGCAAGGAATTGCCCTGAGATGGCTAACTATCGATACTTGATACCTATCGATGGTGAGACGCACAAAAAAGCGTCGTCGAGGCAACGGAAGCAACAGCGAACTTCGCTTCAACAAGGCAAAAGAATAGTTTTAATTCATATGGTTAATAACATGAAAACTCGAGAATCTCACCGTCGAGACCTAGGTAAGTGGGGCAGATTTCTGACATTGCCGATACTCTCGACTAAATCGGTAAGCAGCAGGCGGCCGCTCAGTTTCGGTTGAGGTATAATTCAACCAAATGTTTGAACTATCAGCCTTATCATGGCATTACATCTGTCCAGGTCGGTTGGTAAAAATGACATTCAGAGTCAGAAGCTCGCGTAATCCAACAGTCACACCGCTGTCTAAGTACGGAAGAAGCGCACCGAGGGAATTAAACGCGCGCACTCGTGTCTGCGTTTAGGGGGCCGTATACTCAAGTTTGGTAAAATGAACCCAATTTTTTCCGACGCGTGAAGCAGCGAAAATCGAGATTATAGACCCGGGAACCTTATCACTTTGCTAAGCCTCGCGCTGATAGCATACTGCAGGACCAAACAAGGAGATGATCGTGGCTGTCAACACTGGAATTGAATGGACTGATCATACCTTCAACCCGTGGACGGGGTGCACGAATATCAGCCCGGGCTGTGACAACTGCTATGCCGAAGCGTGGTCAAAGCGCTCGGGCCATGTGAAATGGGGCAACTCGCCAAGAAAGCGAACGACCGAGAGCTATTGGAAAGCACCGTTGATTTGGCAATCGAAGGCGGCCCTTTTTCAAAGTCAGCACGGTCGCCGTCAAAAGGTCTTTTGTGCCTCACTTGCAGACGTGTTCGATAACCAGGTTGATCCGAGCTGGCGAGCCGATCTCTTCAGGGTCATACGTTCGACGCCAGCTCTAGATTGGCAGCTTCTCACCAAGCGTCCCCAGAATATTAAGAAGATGCTGCCTGAGGACTGGGGTCCTGACGGTTATGATAACGTCTGGCTGGGGTTTACAGCTGAAGATCAGGCACGGTTTGATCAGAGAAAGAAGGTCATCGAACAAGTTCCGGCAACGGTTTGGTTTGTTTCCTACGAACCGGCGATCGGAAGCCTGAGAATCTCCAGCAATGACCCAAAGCCTGACTGGCTAATAGTTGGGGGCGAAAGCGGTCACGGCGCTAGACCTATGGACACTAAATGGGTCCGCGATATTATCCAGGATTGCGAAGCGTTAAACATTGCACCTTTCTTTAAGCAATGGGGGGCCTTCGCCAATAACCCATTGGTATCCGAAGACGGTTTAGCGGTCGATGAAGTGAAAAAGATAGATCCGAATGGCAAGGGTGGTGGCCTTCTCGATGGAAAAATTGTGAGGCGCTTCCCCAATACTTATCCCCGTTCTCAGTCCCACGAAACGAATGCCGCCTGAACCAACTCGCCGCCGTTCACCGAGAATCTATGGCAAAACAAACCGAGCTTTTCCCAGCTGCCCCCAAGCATCTCTCTCCAATGAAAATGAAGAGAGATGCCGAACATAAGGTCTGGACCGAAAACAAGGCCCAGCTGATCGCCAGATACCTGAGGTACTTTGTCTTCATCACCAAGCACGGCGCCTACATCGATGGGTTTGCTGCACCGAAAGACCCGTCGAATCCTCAGAGCTGGGCCGCAAAGCTCGTTGTCGAGAGTGAACCGAAATTCCTGCGCCAATTTTTCTGGTGCGAGCTGGAGCCCGAGAGAGCCAAATATTTGGAAGAATTGGCGGCCGGTCAGGCTGCTGTAAAGCCAGCTCGTCGGTACGAGGTTTTAGTCGGCGATTTCAACAGGTCCATTGACCGGATCTTGGCCAGCGGCGTCATCACTGATAAAACGGCGACCTTCTGTCTCCTCGACCAGTTCATGTGTGAATGCGAGTGGGCGACGTTAGAGAAGCTTGCCAAACACAAGTCTGCCGGGAACAACAAGATCGAACTCTTCTATTTTCTTGGCGTCGGGTGGATGTCCCGCGGTCTTTCTGGGTTTACGAAAAACGTTGAAATTCCGCAAAGGTGGTGGGGCAGGGATGACTGGAGGCATCTGCAATCGCTTGGTCCAACTAAGCTCACCTTGAAATTTGAGGAACGATTCCGAAAAGATCTTGGTTACCGCAATGTATACTCGTTTCCCATTTACGAACACGAGGGGAGCAGCGGCAAGCACATGTTCACGATGATACACGCATCCGATCACGATGAAGCGCCGCGCCTTGTTGGTTTCCGCGCGGAACTGAGCCGGTTTTTCCACCGAGAAGTGAGCCACCACTGATTATGGTTTTCTGATCAGGGTTTGGTCAATGGGCTGGCCTTTTCTCCTCTCTTCTGTGCCGCTGCGGCCGAGCTTGCCTTGAAGCGGAAGCTGTCGTTTCCTGTTTCCAGGATGTGGCAACGGTGTGTCAGCCGATCGAGCAGAGCGGTCGTCATCTTGGCGTCGCCGAAGACTGTGGCCCATTCGCTGAAGCTGAGGTTGGTGGTGATGACGACACTGGTGCGCTCGTAAAGCTTGCTCAGCAGGTGGAAGAGCAATGCGCCGCCCGAGGCGCTGAACGGAAGGTATCCGAGCTCATCAAGGATCAACAGGTCGAGACGGACCAGCGCCTCCGCGATCTGGCCTGCCTTGCCTTTAGCCTTCTCCTGCTCGAGCGCATTGACCAGTTCGATGGTCGAGAAGAAGCGGACCTTTCGGCGGTGATGCTCGATAGCCTGGACGCCGAGGGCGGTCGCTATATGTGTTTTGCCTGTGCCGGGGCCGCCGACAAACACGATATTCTGTGCCCCGTCGATGAATTCGCATCTGTGCAATTGGCGCACCGTTGCCTCATTGATCTCGCTGGCGGCAAAGTCGTATCCGGAGATGTCCTTGTAGGCGGGGAAGCGGGCTGTCTTCATGTGATAGGCGATGGAGCGGACCTCACGCTCGGCCATCTCGGCTTTCAGCAACTGGGACAGGATCGGCACTGCCGCATCAAAGGCTGGAGCCCCTTGCTCGATCAGGTCCGTGACGGCCTGGGCCATACCATACATCTTCAGGCTACGAAGCATGATGACGACGGCGGCACTGGCGGGATCATGACGCATGACGACCTCCCGTGATCCGGACCCGCAAGCCATCATAGCGTTCGACATTGGCCTTGGGTTCGCGAGCCAAGGTCAGCGCCTGGGGCGTATCGATATCGGGACCATCGCTCGTCTTGCCATCGATCAGTCGGTGGAGAAGATTCAGGACATGCGTTTTGGTCGCCACGCCCGCATCCAGGGCCAGTTCCACAGCGCGCAGGACGACCTGTTCGTCGTGATGAAGGACAAGGGCAAGGATATCTGCCATCTCACGATCACCGCCAGGGCGGCAGAGTATCTGGTCCTGCAGCTGTCGAAAGGCCATCGGCAACTCGAGGAAGGGCGCACCGTTGCGCAGGGCACCCGGTTTGCGCTGGATAACAGCAAGGTAATGTCGCCAATCGTAGATGGTCCGGGGTAGCCTGTGGCTGCGCTCGATGACCCGCACGTGTTCACATAGAATGTTTCCCTCGGCTGCAACGACCAGCCGCTCAGGATAGATCCGCAGGCTGACGGGCCGGTTTGCAAAAGATGCAGGCACGCTGTAGCGGTTCCGCTCAAAGGTAATGAGACATGTTGGCGAGACGCGCTTGCTCTGCTCGACGAAGCCGTCAAACATGGCGGGCAACGCCATCAATGATGCCCGCTCATCAGCCCAAATATCCGCAATCGAACCGGCTAGGCTCCCGTGCGCCGTGTCCCGCCAAAGGTCCTGGCAATGCTGCTCCAGCCAGCTATTCAATGCTGCCAAGTCCGGGAAGTCCGGCATCTGTTGCCACAATCGTGGTCGGGCATCCTGAACGTTCTTCTCGACCTGTCCCTTCTCCCAGCCTGCAGCAGGATTACAGAACTCGGGTGCAAAGACGTAGTGGTTCGTCATCGCCAGGAAGCGGACGTTGACCTGCCGCTCCTTGCCGCGGCCAACACGATCAACTGCGGTGCGCATGTTGTCATAAATTCCACGCGCAGGCACGCCGCCAAAGACACGGAAGCCGTGCCAGTGGGCGTCGAAGAGCATCTCGTGCGTCTGCAGCAGGTAAGCTCTGACCAGAAAGGCCCGGCTGTGCGCCAACTTGATATGCGCGACCTGAAGCTTCGTGCGCTCGCCGCCGATCACGGCATAGTCTTCACTCCAATCGAATTGGAATGCTTCGCCGGGCCGGAAAGATAGAGGAACGAATATGCCTCGGCCGGCCGTCTGCTGCTCAAGCCGCCACTGACGGGCGAACGCGGCGACCCGACCATAGGAGCCGGTAAAGCCGAGAACCACCAGATCGGCATGAAGTTGCTTCAACGTTCGGCGCTGCTTGCGTGACCTCCCGGCTTCGGTCTTTAGCCAGCCTGAGAGTTTGTCAGCGAATGGATCAAGCTTGCTTGGTCGTTCCGGTACCGTGAACGTCGGCTCGATCGTGCCAGCGCTCAAATACTTCGCGATCGTGTTGCGCGACAGACCGGTTCGTCGGCTGATCTCGCGCACTGACAGCTTCTCGCGCAGCGCCATCCGGCGGATGATGTTTAAAAGTCCCATGTGGATCACTCCGTTGCCCCCGTCGTTCTCCGCGTTGGGGGGAAGGTTCACATGGCTCAATTCTCAATGGAAATTATGCGCCTAACCGGCTCAGTTCAGCGTGGAAACCAACAGTGAAAATCAATGCTGAGCGGGCACAGGCGGCGTCCCAAGATGTGAAAACGAAAGTCGAAAACTATGGCTTGATAGGCGCTGCCGCGGCAGTATTCACCGTCATTGGAATTTGGGCAACGTTTTACTTCGGTGTCAGAGCCGACATTGCGGCGCTAAGCACCCGAGTAGACGCCGCAATAGATTCCAAGGATAGTAACGGCGGGGGTGCCAAAGATATCCGTTCGTCTACGGCCGAAGGGCGACTTGCGTTAGACTTAGAGAATCTCAGACGCCGTCTTGACGATGTGGTGCGAGAAAATGACTCTCTTAAGGCGCAGGTTCAAACTCTTACCGGTGGCAAGAAGTAGCGATGCGTGCGCCCATTGGCATTACTGGACCGAATTATCTAGTGCGGCCTAGAGCGCACGCGTTAGCCATTCGAGGGGCTCGGGCTCGCTCCATCCGCCGCGCCGGATGAGGCCTCGGTGCTGGGCGCGGAGGCCGGCTCGCATCAAATTTGCGGGAACAACGACGCTAGCGGCGCTTGAACTCAATAACATTGCCGCTTTCTAGATCAGTCATTTCAAAGCCAGGCTTGCGGCGCACCTGGAAATCCACAGGAGTGGCTGTGGCGAGGAAATTTGGCTCCAGGGCGGCCAGCTGTTCCAACTCCTCTAGAGGTTGCGGCAAAGACGCCAATATGGATGATCGCGCAAAATCGCCCGTCTCAAGTAGAACTTCAAAGCCGCGACGTAGCATGCGGGGCTGCTCCAGAGGCATTTCGTTCTGCGCATCAAACGGCTCGGCAAGATGACCTTTCCATCGCCTATAGGTCATGTTTCGAAATAGCCACTGCCGCTGTTCTCCATCGATCATTTGAAGGTCACCGGCCCGCATTATCATGGCGGCAATCGACATTCCCCATCGTTTCTTGAGGGATCGAAGATAGTTCAGAGAAACTTCGCCAACCTCTGATCGGAAAGCGCTCTGCGGGAAAAGAAATGCACCTGCAAATCGATGCGCCTGGCGTTCAATGACTGCGTGATTTTCTGGCTTTTCCGCGTCTTCTTTCGCTACCCGTCCATGCAGAACAATATGACCCAGTTCATGTGCCGCATCGAATCTCGCTCGTGCGCAGCTCGCTTCCTTGATGTTTATACCCACAAATGCCCGATCAAGCATCGGCGAATAAAAGTAGAATCCGTCTTGCTTATCGGAATCGATCCGAAGCGCCGCGACCGGGATCCCCGCGTTCTCTAGCGCCAATACAACATCGGGGACTGGGGCCAACCCCAAACCCCACAGCCGGCGGACAGCGCTAGCGGCGCTCTCGATATCGTCGTCGGTTATCAATCTGAAATCTGCCGGCAAGGTGAGCTCTGGAAGCTTCAGCGTCGGGAAGTCCAGCTCGCTCTCTAGTAGGCCGTACATTTCGCAAAGCCACTTAATCCTCTGGTGGGTCGCTTCTCTTGCAGCCTTTGTTTCGGAACTTCGAGAGCGCCAATGAATGAGGTCAATCTCTTCGGGCCATCCTGGTGTTACAAAGAAATTGACCGAAAACTTCAGCTCAGACGCGATCGCCTCCAACCGAGCCTCCTGCGGGCTGTCCAGACCGTCTTCGTAACGACCAATGGCCACGGCTGACACGCCAATCTTATCGCCGAGCGCGTTTTTATAATAACCCCGCGCTAAACGAGCTTCTTTGAGGCGCTCGCCACGAAAGTTTTTCACACCTACAGTCATTTCAAATTACCGATTATCTTTGCCTTCCGCTTTCTAATGACGATGACCTCGTCGCGCTGTTGTGCTACCTGTGTTCCAGAGAATTCCGAGCTCCTCGAGCCGAACATCGCAAGCTGGTGAAGATCGAAACGTGCGATCCAGCCCTGATACAGATCGTCCGGAATCGCTAGCATGAGGCCACCAAGCATTTTGTCTCGGCGAGTAAACCTCTCCCCGGCTGCGCCGTGTAGCAACACTCCGAGCACTTCGCCAGACCAATCAGTCACTCGATGCCGTCTATCGCCTAAATCGAGCTCTAGCTGCCGGCTGATTCCGAAGGTATTTGCTAACGCCACCTTGTAGTTGGACGCGGCGGGCCGATGCATCAATTCTGAGATCGCTTCCGGAATGAGCAGTACCCGACCCATCTTGATCAGAAGTTTTTGCTGGCCGTTGCAGCCAAGTGTCCAATGCAAGACCGGAACGTCGTGTTTTTTCGCCGCCTGAACGATGGCGCGAACGGCGCAGCCTGACCGACGACGGGAAAACTCGAAATTCTTCAACTCATCCGGCAGCCGGTTATCGGCTTTCAATTCCTCGTAAAGCCGATGATATTCCCAGGCGACGCCTAGAGAAAACGACTCCAAGAACTCGAGATTTACATCATCATGAAATACATGCTGCACGTCTTCGATGGAATGGAGCACTACAATTGCCTCTCAAGCGTTCGCGAAAGCAGAATTCCACAATCTTCGCAAAAAGTAAAGCGTCATCTATTCGGCCTACCGCTTGTCGGCAGCACCCTCGAGCGGAAGCCAGCAGCGTAGTGGGATTGGCTCAGCCCAAATATCATCTGCGCCATCATTGAAAGTCGATATGAGGTGGTAGCGAAGAAAACCACGTCCGTTTTGCGCCGCGGTTAGATCCATGCTCTAAGAAACAGCAGTTTTTCGCGAGAAGATTAGCATAGCGACCGTTTCGGAGTAGTGGCCTTGAAGCAGCTTTATGGCACTCCTGTCTCCCCGTAGATCGGCTGCGTGGTGCGAGCAGCCATTGAAGACTTGAGTTGGCGATTGCGGTGTCTTTGTGTCACACCCTCCCCCAAAGGGCTTCCAATGAAGTAAGGCTGTTGGCTATGGATGAGCCTCTTCCTACAATAACGGATCATTATACTCGATATTCTCGGATGGTAGGTCATCCCACAATCAACACTCGACAATTCAGATGTCTCTTTCGAAGGAGGGGCCGAGCGAGACGAGACAGTGGGGTCGGAAGTCGCCGCTAGTAGCCCTTGAGGTGGGCTAAAGTTCTATAGCCCGCACTCCCCCCGCCTCGACAAGTATGCATCCGAGTTCAAGCGAAGAAATTTTCAGCGAGGAGCATAAAACTTCTGTTAGAGAGTCAATTGGCGCGAAGCGCCGGCGCCACATCACTGCGCCAACGCCAATACATCGAACAGATGGAATCTGCGAACGGTGCGCACCCGAACCTTATGCGGCCTCCCAAACCTGATTGAGTATCTTAGCGGCCAGTGCGGCTTTGTCTTGCGGCAGGAACCGCCCGTAGTGCTGTTGGATCATGTCAGGGGTGTCCTGGATCGCATAGCTTGCCTGCTCGTAGGAACCCGTGAGCTTGAGAATGTGGGTGGCCAATACATCCCGGACATTGTGGGGACCGTGTGGCAGCAAGCCTTTGATCGCTCCGCGGCCGGTATAGGGATTATAGATGCCGTATCGCTGAATAGTCAGCCGCCAGGCTTCATAGAAGGTGGTCTGGTTGTAAGAGGCCTCAGTGCTCGATTGCTTGACCGTCTTTATAAAGAAGGTTCCCGGATCATTGGCATTCGCCAGCAGGATGCGGCGGTGCCGGTCGACGTAGGCGTTGATGTAATAATAGAGGTCAAGGAGATCTGGGAGGATGAGCCGGAATGGCTTGGAGCCGAAGAAGGATGAGTTCGAGTTCTTGAAGGCATTGGCCGGTATCAGGACCTCCCAGCCCTTGTCCCGATCGCTCCAGCGGATTTCGCCGCGCTTCAGCTCTTCAAGCCGGCGCTCCGAGGTTGGAATATGCCCGCGAGGGCAAAGCAGGAGCTGTCGGAGGTTTTTCTGACGAAGGCCAAGATGAAGGCCGAGCCGCAGCATCAGAAACGATCTGACAGATTCGGCCGCCGCTCGTGGATATCGGTCCTTGTCCGGCATCCTGAGAAGGATCTCGTCCGTGATCTTTCGGTACTCCGCCAGTGGGCTTGGCGCCTCGAGCACGCACATGATCGGTTCGAATGGATCACGATGTATGCGCATCACGCGCTGAATTTCCTTGATGCGGTTGCGCGCGTGGGTATGAAACGCGTCACAGCAGGCATGCCAGTCGCGCTTGGCAAAAGCGATCTCCTCTGCCGAGACAAGGCCTTCGATCGGAATGACCCTCTCAATCAGTTCCGGGTGCTGTCTGAGCCAGCCGGTCTCCTCGCGCGTGAGCGACAGGGCAATGCTCAGCATGTCGGCTTCCCAGGCCGAGTAAAATCCACGTCGGCGCTCGCGCCATTGCAGGTACCAGTCCCAGATACCGGGAAATACCAGAAGTCCGAAGGTGAGGGCACCCAGCGCAATTCCTCGTCCCGCGACCTGACCGTCAGGAGATGCCGCAAGGGCTCCGAACATGAGGCCAAGATGTTCCAACTTTTGCGATGCCGTTTCTTCGCCCCAGACGCTATTGCGCTGAAACCCAATTGCCGTGAGCGTCGATGTCTTGAACGAGATCAGATTCGCCATTTCGAGAGCGAGACGGGGAGGGGCATCAATGACGCCCGACAGCAAATCCGGATCACCAAGGTCGCCAATGGGATTATCCTGGCTTGAAGTGCCGCGTCCGATTGGGACCGATGACGCCCGTCCACCATAAGCCATTGCTGGAAAGCGGATTGCATAACGTTGTTTGATTGCCGCCGCCTGAAAACGGCGGTAGTCGGTTGCGCCGGTGATGATGACCCTGCGAACCCATTCGAGGATTTCCTGGCGCTTTGGTTTCGGCAGCCTGTTGAAATTGTCAGGAAGATGCCAGGCCAGCCGGCGGCGCTCCGCGGGAGAAATTTCCTCGTCGATCTCGTGGCCGGTGCCGGCGCGGGATTGATGCGGAAGCTTGGCCTTGAAGTAGCCCTTCGGCAACCGATACCGATGCTCGATACGATCCAGGATCTCGAAGCTGTCCACGCCGCGCGGCACCTTGGTGTCCTTCAGCCAACTGAGAAGAGTCTTCACATCAAAAGTGTCGTCAGGCCGCACAACAGCACGATGGAGATGATAGTAAGTCTCGCCAAAGCGTCTGATGTGCAATTCCAATGCTGCCTGAAACGAGACGGGTTCCGGATAGTCATCGAACAGCGCAACGGGGAATTCCTCAATCGGCTTGGGCCGTGCTCCCGGTTTTGAATTCCTCTTCGCAGAGCGACTGCCGCTGGCAGCTCGAGCTTTCGAGATCCGCGCGGAGCCCGACGATGAACTCGTGCCAATACGAGGTGTCGCGATGTTCGTGTTCACCCAGCGGATAATGGCATCGAAGCCGTGCTGTCCGACGCGCATCAATTTTGTGCTTGGCTTGGCAGCCAGCCGGCATGCCGCGGCGATCTCGGTCCAATCGACTGTTTTGCCCTTCATGGGAGGAAGGGCTTGATCGGTGACCAGTGCCAACATGTAAGCGGTCAAGCGCTTAAGCTCGGCCGGACTTACCAGTGGTGCCAGCCGGATCTCGCAAAAGCTTGCGATCTTGCGTTGAAAGGTTCTCGCCGTCGGATTCATGATCATTCAGGTTTCCCTTACAGATAAGATTCCAGCCCCGGGGCATGGCCTGCTAAGGAATGAACGTTAGCGAAGGGTTAAGATCGGGCCCCTTGGGACGTGGCGGAGATTGCCGGTCAAATCGTCGATCGGATCGAGATCGGCCGCCGCAAAGTCCGAGCTCACCGGCAATCGACGGGTCCCTGCTGTTCGAGAGCGCCACGAGGCGTTCCCGCTAAAAACGTGCAATTCCGGTCATTTTGTCTTCGAGGGAGGGACAGACTTCATATCCGAAGCCGATCTTCTCATGCTAAGCATCGAACATGGGATTCGGAGTTTTCATTCATCGCTCGGACTCGATCTATGACGACAGTCCGGCTGAACAATATCAGTTTCCAAGCCAGTACCTCGGTCGCGTGCAAGGGTGCGTCGGGGATTGGATCATCTATTATGAACCGCGCAAGGTTGCAGCCAGACGCGGCTATTTCGCCGTCGCCAAGGTCGCCCACGTCATTCCTGACCCGAAAGTGGCCGGCATGTATCTGGCGCTCATCGAACCTGGCAGTTATCTGGACTTTATCAATCCTGTTCCGTTCAACGGCCCTGATGGGATCATGGAGCATGGCGTGCTGAACGATGATGGGCGCATTTCCGGGAGAGCGCAATCGGCGGTGCGGCCTATTTCCGCTACGGATTTCAATCGAATCCTAACGACCGGCCTCAATGAGGCAGAACCAGAGCTACCGCGGCTGGATGGAGTGGAAACGGCTGATCTCACAAACGGATTTGCAGACACCGCTCAAGCTCCGTTCATCTTTGAGCAAGAGCGTGACCGCGTGATGCAGCTCACCTCCCGTGCTATTCGCAATCGGCTGTTTCGGCGGCTCGTTTTGCAGGCCTACGACAAACGATGCGCGATCACCGGCTTGAAACTCATCAACGGTGGCGGACGGGCTGAAGTGGACGCGGCTCATATCCGACCTGTGGAGGCGAATGGACCTGACGTCCTTAGTAACGGCATTGCTTTATCAGGCACGGCGCACTGGATGTTTGATCGCGGCCTCATCAGCCTTTCGGATGACCTCGATATCCTGATCTCGCGGCAGGCGAACGACCCGGAGAGCATAAGAGGACTGATCAGCAAGACCGGCAGAGCGATCGTCCCCCTGCGGGTGTCAGCGCGTCCACATCCGCATTTTTTGCGGTGGCACCGCGAGAATTGCTTCAAGCAATGAATTGTGACGCGGGATCAGATAACGCCCGGGGCTGGCGGTTGAAGAAAGCCCAAGGCTCATTTTGTAAATGTCGCGAGGAATAAGTAATATCTCGCGAGATTCCAGCTTCAGCGCTTCGTCAAATAGTCGACGTGATATCCGAGAAAGCATATGGCTTGGGTTTTCAGCCACGTGGCTCTTTCTGAGAATTGTCAGGAACAGGCCGGCTGGAGATGTTTGTTCATCGATGATGTAGGTTGTGTCCCACATCGCCTCGCGTCATGCTGGTGATGCACATCGGAGAGGCGCGTTCGAATCTTGCGTACAACCCTCTGGTGATCAATCGTCTGAGCGAGTACAATCGAAGTCAGAGGGATAGATCGCTATATTGCCATGGAATCAACAGAACTTGGCGAACCGAGCCAACAATGTCGGTGCACAATAATCGAGATCGACGCAGCGCATCATCCTTATCTCGCGGCTGCAATAATCCGTTTCAACGTCCTGCATGCCGGGGTGCGCGTTACCCATTCGGACGAGATTACGCTTTCTGATGACGGTACCGCTTCGGTTGACGCGTTGATCGCCGACTTCCAGCACTGTCTCTATCGAGAGAAAATCTACGCCGAAACGCTTCCTTTGCGACGGGCGCTGATAAGCGGTGTTCTAGGACGATGACGGTTTTCCCCTTGAAGTTCACGCGATTGGCTGCCGATTACCTGTTCTCGGACGACGCGGGTGGCTATTTTCGCGCAGATGGCCAGTTTCTTGATCGATACGCCACGGACAATTTAACGGGTACGGACGCCCACTTTCTGCTGAAGAACGGGCACGCCTTCAAAGAAGTCAATGACACCGCCTACCAGGGATTTTCCTATCGTTGGGCGCAGCGACTTCATCGCCCTGAAGCGCTGAACTACCTAATTCTTGTGCCGACGCTTCGCTGCAATCTCGCATGCGGCTATTGCCAGGTATCCCGTGTGAATGAAACGGCAAACGGCTTTGACTGGACCGACGAGACCCTCGCGCAAGTTCTGCATTTCTTGGACGGCATGGACGCCGCAGGTGCCAAGATTGAGTTTCAGGGCGGCGAACCGTTGCTGCGATTGGACCTACTGCAGGAGGTCCGAGAGTTTGCTCGCCGCAAGTTCCGCAATGTCACGTTCACGGTTTGCAGCAACTTGCAATCCGTCTCTGACGAAGCCTGGGAATTCCTCGATGCGCCAGATACCTTTGTGAGTACATCGCTGGACGGCGACTTATCCGTTCATCAACGACAGAGAACGGTCACCTCTGGTAATACGGAGCAGTTTGTTTCGAACCTTCGTCACGCGATCGGAAGATTGGGGCAGGGAAGGGTGTCCGCGCTGCCGACGCTCGACATCAACAACTTGCCCGCACCGACGGAAGTTATCAAAACGTTTGGCGGCTTTGGCTTTCGTTCCATCTTCTTGCGCCCCATAAACCACCAGGGGTTCGCGCGGAAGCGATTCCAGACAATGGGCCTGGAGAAACGATGGAACGACTACCATAGCCGTTTCGTCGACGCCCTGATCGAGCACAATTGGACGGCGGCAGATCCAGTCGAGGAATTCTATTTCACGCACTGTCTTCGCCGGGTTCTGCGAGGCGGCCATAACCAGCACGTAGACCTTCGAAACCCGAATATCCTGGGTAAGGACTATCTGGTCATCGATTTCGATGGCACCTTCTACCCGACCGACGAAGCCAGAATGGTCACGCGAGTGGGGCAGATCGACCTGAGTGTCGGCAATCTTTGGGATGGTATTGATCAGGCAAAATTGGATGTCTTGAATGAGGAGGCGACGAACACCTTCCATCCGGATTGCATTCACTGCCCGTATCAGGCTGCTTGTGGCATCGATGTGATCGATGACTTATCTCGATACGGACGCATCGACATGCCCAAACGAGACACCGCTTTCTGTCGACGCCACACCGCGATCTTCGACAAGATCTTCCAGCTCCTCTATTCGAACGACGAGAAGGTCCACAAAAGCTTGGCGATATGGGCTGGAATTCCGGAGTTTGAACCATCGTTGGCACCGGTACTTCGATGATCGATTTGCGCCTCAGGATCGATGAAATCCCAATCGATCAGCCCTGCATTGTCCGGCTGCGGAAGGAGGCAGCTGAGAGCGAACATGATGCAATCCTGATCGAAACGGACGAGGCCAGTCAGACATTTGATCTCGCGGGCTATTCGCTTCGCGTACATTGTGATCCGGCCACCGATCTGGATGGCGATGTGCTCTTGCTGGTTCCAGGGCGGCAGTCGGCTCATCGGCTGGTTCGAGCACGGTCCAGACACAACACTTTCTTGGTGACAGAGCAGTGTGATCAGCTTTGCGTCATGTGCTCCCAGCCACCGAAGAAATACCACGTCGACCTTTTCGACCAATTCACCGCCGCCGCCGTGCTAGCTCCTCAAGATACCCGGATCACGATATCGGGCGGGGAGCCGCTGCTGCATAAACAGCGGTTGTTTCAGTTTTTAATAGCTGCTGCCAAAGCTCGCCCGGATATTTCCTTCCACATTCTGACGAACGGTCAGTTTTTCGAGCTCGATGATATTCCAGTGATGGATGAGGTAGGGCGAGATCGCATTCTATGGGGTATCCCGCTCTATGCTTCCCAGGCAGAACTTCACAACTCCATAGTTGGAAAGCCGGGTGCTTTTAGTAGGTTGATGCAGAGTTTTGAAATTCTGATGAAAGCGGGAGCGGCCGTGGAGCTTCGCACTATCGTCCTTCAGCAGAACTGGGATGCGTTTCCCGATCTGGCGAGCTATGTCTCAACCCGGCTGCCTTTCATCGATGTTTGGGCGATCATGCAGCTCGAAAACATCGGCTACGGCCGAATGAATTGGGCGCATTCTTTCAAGGATACATCGTTAGATTTCGCCCACCTTCGCCGAGCGATAAACCTTGCTATTGGGCGTGGCATACAAACTCTGCTCTATAATTTTCCGCTTTGCTCAGTTCCTCCGCATTATAGATACCTCGCACCCGGCACGATTTCAGACTGGAAGAATAAGTTTTTGAAGCAGTGTGAAGGATGTTCTTTGCGTTCTACTTGTGGTGGATTTTTTGAATGGTATAATATCGATCAAGGGTTTGGGGGACTCTCACCGCAATGAAGAAGCGTAAGGTTTACCTGGTTTCGTCCTTGATCGCTGCCGGGTTCATGCCATCGAAAGGCGATGCCACGCCGATCACCGGTCTCACCGAAAAGAAAGCTCCAAACACCCTCTTCGAGCGGTTGCGGGTCAAACAGGTCTACACTTTGGCAGGTCATAGCTCACATTCGAGCCACGCAAGTCATGCCAGTCACGCAAGCCATGCTTCCGCTTCCGGCGGCGGCTACGCTTTACCACGTGGTGACTATGGCAGTGGCGGCACCACCTACAGTCCGCCGGACCCAGCGCCGCTTTATACTCCAAATCAATCACCCGTCATTAGAAGTCTACCTTCTATTCCGAACATACCGGCGACAACTTCAACCGGCACCTATCCCGTACAGACTGCGCCGCAGTCTTCTTCTACCAGCGTTGACCCTGCTCCATTAAAAACCTTACCTGGCAATTCCGGTAAATTTCGTCGGATCGTCATCCAGGTGCAAACCGCGTTGATCGCCTTTGGCTATTTCGGTGGCCCGATCACAGGGCAGGTCGATACGGCTACACGAGGCGGGCTGACTAGGATGCAGGCAGCCTATGGCCTGAAGGTGACAGGAACGATCACGCCACAGGTTCTGACGGCTTTTGGGATTTCAACAAATTGATCGGATGGATCAGGACGGACGCGATGCGGTGGTTTGTGTTCATTTCCGTTATCGTCACATCGATCACCTTGGCTCCAAGCCTTGGTCACGCCGCCATCAGATTTGCCCACTTAAGAGCCTCGAACAGCGATATTTTGCTGATCCAGGGAACGTTTGAACCGGGTGATCTCCCTGATAAGCTCGAAGCCGAGGTAAAGAGCAGCACTCCGAAGTTTATCGCTTTCAGTTCAACCGGCGGCGACGTCGACGCTGCGATGGAATATGGCCGAGCAGTTCGTCGCCTGAAACTTTCGACAATTCAGGTCTCGGGGTCAAAATGTGAGGCTGCATGCTTGTTCGCGTTCGTCGGTGGCGTTCAGCGCTTTGCTGAAGACGGGTCGCTGATTGTGAACCGAAATCTTCGGTCGCCCGGACCGACTGGCCAGCAGGAAAACGCCGATAAATTGAAAATCTACTTCACGGAATTGGGCCTCGACCCAAGCTTTCTCCCGTTTGTCACCGGTCTTGCCGACGGTGATCGGCGCGTGTTGTCGCTGGTCGACATGGCGGGCTTTGGGATCGTAACTGGGCAGCCTACCCCCTATGTGGCACCTTCGGCCGAAGAGACTGCGGTGCCCGACGAGAGCCCTTCGACAATGGCGAACGAGGCCGCTCTCCAGTTCTTTCAGGAAATGCAGCGGACGTGGTCGACCAACGAAGGAATGTTGTTCCTCGCCAACAACTATGGCGATTCCGTTATTTATTACGGATCTCAACGTTCGAAGTCAGATGTTCTCACGGAGAAGCAACAGTTTGCGATCCGTTGGCCGGTTCGCATCTATGCAATACGACCGGGGACCGCCCACGCATCTTGCTTCGACACCTGCGCCGTCTTCGCCATCGTCGACTGGTACACATATAGCCCGGCTCGAAAGAAATCTGCCTCGGGCGTGGTGAATGCCGTGATGACATGGGATCCTGTGACCCATAAGATTTTGGCCGAGAACGGTAAAATCACGACCAGTGATAAGTCCGTCGTGGGCCCTGATCGAATTATTCGTCGATGGTTGACCGACAGCGCGGTATGTTCGCTTACTTACTCGCAGGACGCATGCAACTCACAATCACAGCTACTCACGCAACTGGCCAGCGGTGGCTGGTGCCGAAGATCCGATTCGACTTGGGGGCAATGTACCCTTCAATAACTATCGGCCGCCCTCTCGTGGTGGGGGCGAATACGTGTTCCGCGCCTTGAGGGCGGGTTTAGCCATTTGAAGCGAGACGGGGCGCTGACTAAGGAGTTCTTTCGGGACCCATCCAACGGCTGAAGGACCGCCCGATACGCGGACCCATCCGCCTTCGCTCTCAAGGACAACGAGCAAAGCATTTTGCCCGATGCCTCCAAGAGGCACGTAGTTCGGCCCCGGACCTTCCCGAAACTGGATGGGCAGCTTCAAATAAGCGAATTTCGGCTCGGATGGAGCGACATAAGGGATGGCTGGTGGTTCAATTGGCGCGACTGCAGGAGATGTGTCGGGTGCTGTCGCGGCCGCAATGAGTGTTTCGAAGGCACCGGGATCAGGAGTTTCCACCCGGTCAGGTTGAGGACCGTTGGCCGATGTTTGGTCAATCGCCGGTGTCGAGACTTGTGCACTCGGAGCCGGAGTTGGGGTCTGAGTAGCCGACGCTTGGACGGGTTGAATACTTTGATTGGAACTGGACACAGCCATTGTTGACGTCGCGTTAGGCGTCTGCGGTGGAATTTGCCCAGGCCCGTTGCCGAAAACTGCCTGGGTCGTACTTGGCTTCGTCGAATGCCCAGCATTTTGGAATACGCTGATTGCAATAGAAAGCCCGAAGATAGCTATGACGATAAACGCTACAGTGCGAATATTGCTTTTTGGCTGCGGCACCGCCGGGACAATGATACCTGGCGAAGTCGGTTGTGACGGCTGTGCCTCTGTCGGCGGGATTGCTTTTGGGGCTTCCGACGCTTCCGCCTTTGCCTTCGCCAATGCCCGGCAGCCCTCAACAAAACCAGACAGTTTGCCAACTTGTGAGAATTCCAGCACCTCGTTTACGCCGCTGTCGCTTTGTAAATGGAGGGTGTCGTAGAGACAAACGGGCAGTTGTCGGTTATTTCGAAAGCGTCGATCAGGTCCGCCGCTCTTGTTTGGATGCTGCCAAGTGTGATCGACAATTTTTGCGTCGCGTGGGACGTGGCCATCTTCAATCATCCGTGTTTGTTGCCAGCGAGCACGCAGGTCAGAATAAGATACCGCTCCGAAGCGCGAATTGTGGGCGATCAAGGCTACGTCAGGCATAAAGTATATGACCTGCTTGCCGACATGCATCGAAGGCGGTGTGATGTTGCTCTTTATGACCTTCGGCAATGCGTAGGCGAGCTTCGTAGCTGTGCGCTTAATTATATAGGAAGCGCCCGCATTCCTTTTCCAAGTCGTCAGGTCGTTGACCGCACCGCCAGCCTCGATGTGCCATTTTCCGGCGCAGGCATTCAACGCGTCAAACGCCGCTATGGTATCCTTGTAGGCCTGCTCAACGGGGCCATCGATATCGTAAAACAGCACGGTAGAGCGACGATAAGAGTCGATCCAAGATCCAATAGCCCAGGCGGGTAGGGCGGCGACCAATACCCAAATTCCTACAGTCGATGCTTTAACAAGAAGGAAAATGCCAAGGAGAGCAAAGAGCCAGCCGAAGATGACAGACATTCGCCATTGGCTGGCCTTCGCATTGATTTCGTCGAGCAGGTCGCTGAAATTTTCGTCCCGCATCTCCATGACGTCACCGGACTCGATTTCCACCATATTGACGGTGGATTCTTCGAAGGTGAGTGGTGCCGTAGGAGGTGATTGTATCGCAGCATGACGAAGTTTGCCTGCAGAGCCAAGTGATGCGCGATAATAAACGCCGCGACGGCCAGCGTGAACGTAATGACCTCGTGGCCCAGTACCAAGGCGAAGCCCTTTCACGCCGACAGAGACACCGACGCCGCCCTTGGAGAAGTTAAATCGGAATGGCCCCGCCTTTACCGACTTCCGAATGTAAAATGGCATGCCACCCTCGCCACTGCAACGGATGGATGTTACACGATTTTCTCTTTGCAACGAACGGCTTTGTTGCCAAAATTCCGAGCTTTAGCGATGTCGTCACAGTCGTCCGCCAATGTCTTTTCGCCCTTGTTCAAATTGCTCGCGCGACTTTTTTTACAGCGTTACACGAGTTCGTTTGGGTATTCGGGACAAAAAGCTAAGAAAAGTAAGCTCCGCGATAGAAAATTGTCTAGTGAAACGCTTGTGGATCAGTAGGTTGGACAAATTCAGAGAGGGTCATTGGTTCAACTCCTCTCACCTCAATAGATTTGATGTTGATTGTGGTATGCAGTTTCCAAAAAGCATCGTAGCAAAGCTCGGTGCCAATACTAGCGCGCCTTGATTTCGGTCGTCTAGGTCCGCCGCGGCCGCACCCCGGAAGCCGACGTCCGCTTCATATCACACCTGCCTTTGAATGTGTCGTCAAAACCTTCCTTCCTCGCCTCACGGAGCGTCACCTACGGGAACTGAACCTGCAAAAGCGGAAAATAGCCGAGACGAAACGAAGTTGAGCCGGCAAGCGCTGGTAGTACGCGTGTCCGGCCTAGAGGCAACTTTCGGGTTGTGGTAATAATGTGCAGGGGGGAGCTAATATGACCGGAGAAAAGGCGCGTCTACGTACGCTCAACATTCGATTACTGCGTGAAACCCGAGCTATTGGCGACGCATTTTCACCAACTTTTGCCCAGGGAAGCGACAGGGCTCTAGAGCAGCGACCTTGGAATGGCGTAGAAGGCGCATCCCTTTTTATCGGGCAGATCTACTCAAACCCGCCATCTTGGGTGGAATTTCTAAGCTCGCAAAGTCCGGACCTACCAGCAGACATTTTTGCAAGTGGCGCTGGAGCAGTGATCTTCTTGCCGGTCGGAGATCGAATTGCCGCCATCTGCTTTGGGCATGTCCATATCGCCCTTAACGACGATGCATTCGAGCGCCAGTTCGGATTAAAGGTCACGCTCAATACGGTTTCTAGAGGACAGCTTCGAACGCTCGATCTTGCCACGCCTGACGCCGTGACATTTCAAAAACGCGTACAGGCAAGCCGGGATAGCGATTTGCAAGCTTTTGGCGTGGACATGTTGCGCGACCTAGCTCGGGTTGCAGGCGGTACGCCAACCAACTTGAAATTTGCTCGGTTCGTAGCGGGAAAAGATAGTCTGTCGATCACCTGCGAGGTCAAAGCAGACGGTCTCCAGCAAAAGTGTGCCGAGGTAGTCAAAGCATTCAAGAAGGTCGACTATCAGAGGGAATTCGCCTGGGTCGACAACATGCAGATCGTCCATGAGAAGGACATTATCGCCATGCTCGACGGGAAACTTGAAGAGGCCTTGGGTGAGCTCAGAGTTGGGCAATCCTCTCAGCTCCACATGTCGCCCCCGGAAGTTGTCAACTATACCGAAGGGAACGAGCTTCATTACAACGGATTTGGTTCGCATGGCACGACGTTTCACAGCCTTTCGATCGAAGATTATGTAGCCGAACTAAACCGCTGCGATTTTGACGGTGATTTTTCCGAAGTGAAGGCCAATCATCGCATCAAGGCCAAGGGTGATGGCGAGGAGGAATTCAGTGAAAAATGGAGGGTCTACGATTGCTTCGTATTTGAGGCATCAATTGGAGCTGGGGACAAGGAAAAGCACTATGTTCTGTTCGCAGGCGATTGGTACGTCGTCGAGAAGCGCTTCAAGAAGCTAGTTGAGGATTATTTCAACGCGCTGGAGAAAGTCACGATTATTGGAGCGACAGAGTGCGCAAATGAGCGGGATTTGATCGCGGATCTTGAGGCAAACCGGCGGGATTTGCTGAAGCTTGACCAACAAAAAATCAATCCCCAGGGAGTGCAATACGGCAATCTTGAGCCGTGCGACTTTCTCTCCAAAAACGGCGAGTTCATCCACCTCAAAGACGGGGAATCCTCCGGACCAATCAGTCATGTGTGGATGCAAGGGGTGGTTAGCGCCGAAGCCTTTGTAAGCGACGCGAAGTTTCGCAAGACTTTGCGATCAAAAGTGAAGGGCCTCGGCGACGGTTTTGAAACACAGCTCCCGAAAAGCACAGAGCGCGTCGACCGAACCAAATTCAAGGTCGTCTACGGCGTAATGCGGAAGCCCTATGCGGATGGAACGCTTGGACTTCCCTTTTTCAGCAAAGTTAGTCTGCAAGCTGCCGCGCAACGCATTGAACAGTTCGGGCTCGCAATTGCTATTGAGCTGATCGAAAAACCTGCCGGCGAGGTCGCATCTGGACACGACTAGCCGGCTCCGGCCGACCAGGCAATCTTCACACCGAAGCCGGCCGGCCTCCTCCCGCGCCCGGCCAAGCCAAAGCCTCGTACCTTTAGATTAGCGCGCGCGCCAAATTTGGCCGACAGGCGGTGGCTGAACGCATCTTAACGCAAGTCCCGGCCGAAACCTGCCAGGCCGGCAACGACCCCCATCGGCATTTCCGAGAGCAAGTAGCTGCCTGTACACGGAAATTCGACGCGAACGTATCGTCTGAACTACGGGGTCGGCGGTTCGAGTCCTTTCAAGAGCATACCGAAACCTCCAGTCATCCGGCAATATTGGCCCCTAGTCTTGAGCTTGTCAGTGAATGACCGGTGAGCGAGAGTGCCCTGGCGCACTTGTTGGCGGGGTCGTTTTCCCGGTGCACATCCCTATTCGCTATTCGCAACCATGCTCCTCTTAAAAGACTTGAACAAAGGACTAGCCTCTAAGCAAGCCTTGATTGATAATTTGATTCGTTAATCGTCAAAATCATCAATGATCACACGACGGCTCGGCTGCGATCGTGCCAGTTGATCGACTCCGACGCTTGCGCCCAGAACCTCGGAATACTTGTTTAGGGAGTATTTTCGACATGACGGACATCATAGTCGCCGAAAAGACGTCGAAAACGTTCCGCCAGCGCCGCCGCTATCCCGGGATGCTCGGTTCGATGCGAGGCCTCTTTTCTCCCGAGTATACCGAGATCAAAGCTGCCGCCGGGCTTTCCTTCTCCATCAAGGCTGGAGAAGCTGTGGGCTATCTTGGGCCGAAATGGGGCCGGAAAGTCAACGATGATCAAGATGATGACCGGGATCCTCGTGCCCTCGAGTGGCGGAGTGTCGGTCCTTGGGCGCGTCCCGCACAGGGAACGCATGGCCAATGCGCAAGAAATCGGCGTGGTGTTCGGCCAGCGGAGCCAGCTTTGGTGGGATCTGCCGGTCCGGGATAGCTTCGAGCTTAGCCGTCACATCTACGATATCACGCAGAGACGCTTTGACGGTAACCTCAGTATGCTATGCGGCATGTTGGGTATATCGGCCTATCTCGATAGGCCGGTTCGGCAACTAAGCCGCATCAGCTAAATCAAAGCATCTGCTGCAGCGCTTGCGCGGACCAACCAGAGCAAACGAATGCCGACAACTCTTAAGCTGACAAAAATTTTGTCCATATGCTCTGTCTTGATTTTGTTCCTGCTTGCGGCGATCGCAAACGCACAGTCGTGGCAAAGCGTCGATGCCGCTTCGGTCGGCTGGTCGGACGAGGGATTGAAAGCCGCCCGCGACCACACGATGGCCGGCGGCAAGCCGACTGCCATCATAGTGATGCAAGCTGGCAAGGTGATTGCAAGTTGGGGCGACCCTGGCCGCAAGGTCGACGTTGCCTCTGTCCGCAAAAGCCTGCTGAGCGCCCTCTACGGCATCGCCGTTTCAAAAGGTCGGATCAGGCTCGAAAGCACGCTTTCCGAGCTGGGCATAGATGACAAGCTGCCATCACTCACGGCGATGGAGAAACAGGCAACCGTGCGAGATTTGCTCATGTCGCGGTCAGGCATATATCACGCCGCCGCTCATGAGACTGGCGAAATGCGTCGCAACAGGCCAGAACGCGGGGGTCACGCTCCGGGCACTTTGTGGTGGTACAACAACTGGGATTTCAATGCGCTCGGCACGATCTACCGGCAGCAGACCGGAGAAGATATTTTCCAGAGTTTTTATCAGCGCATTGCCGTGCCGACCGGCATGGAAGATTTCTCACAGGCTGACGGCCGTTACTCTCTCGAAAAATCGTCTGTCCATCCGGCCTATCCGTTCAGGATGAGCGCGCGCGATCTTGCCCGCATCGGTCAGCTATATCTCGACGGAGGGCGATGGGGCGGCAGACAGATCATTTCCGAAGCGTGGGTGCGGGAGTCAACCACACCCTACTCGCACACCGACCGGGGTAACATGGGATATGGCTATCTTTGGTGGACGTTAAATCCGGATATCTTTGGATCCGGCGCAGCGATTGCGTCTGGCTATGGCGGACAACAGATTGCGATTATTCCTTCTAAGCGTCTGGTCGTCGTCCAGACCGTTGATTCCGGGAGGAAGCGAACAAGTCAGTTCGTTGACTTCCTGCGTCAGCTCGTAGCTGCTGCCCCCTGACGCGCTTGCATGAAGTTGGTGGTGAGGACAGAGGATCAATTCGATAAGCGGGGCCTTGCCGGGTCCACGCTCCTTCATATCCTGTTGGGCGTTTTCATACCGCTTTTATCCGCCACACCGAAACTGCCCGAGCAGCAGGAGCAGAGTATAGAGGTGGAAATCGTGACCCTTCCCGGATCCGCTCAACAGGAGAATTCGGTGCGCCAACCTTATCTTCCGCCTGCACGGCAGGGCGAGGGCATGCCGGCGAACACGCCCGAGATGATGTTGAAAACACCGGCAGTTCCCAAGTCGATCCCGAACGAAGCTCATCGTCTTGATGAAACGCCGACGATGGTGAAGCCGTCGCGCATGTTGTCGGAGAAGGTGTTGGACGATCCAAGAAGCCGAAATAGCAGACAACAGCTTGCGATGCTCAGGCCTGCAGATCAGATCGAACAACTATGCAATTTGGAAGCCATGGCTCAGGTCGGAGTGTGGAGCGAAGAATATCAGCCGGATCGCGTCGTGGCCTATGCGATGACCGATCCGAAATTATCGGGGAACACCTTTTCGGCGGATGGGGCTGCGCTGCATAGTAAGGGCGACTGGTATAGATTACGATTCAGATGCGATCTCACCCCGGACCATAAGAAGGTGGCCGCTTTCGAATTTCTCATGGGCGAGCCGATACCGAAAAAGGATTGGGCTGACCATAGTCTGCCCGAAGAAGGTCGCTCGCTTGATTGAGCATGCGACTGCCGCATGAACCGACCGGGTTCAACATTATCCGCGCGTCTGTTTAGTATCTTGATTGACGCTCGGCGACAGGAAGGTATTTGAGTTGCGGTTCAAGCAGCGCGGCTATCGGAGCCTGACGCTCAACGCCTCGCCCCTGCTAGGAAAAACCACTGTAACGCCTTCCCACTGTGCTTGACCTGAGCCATCACAGCCGTACTCGTGACACGCCGCCGCGATAGTTTCCCCTCCGGCTGAGAACACGTCAACAGCCACGAGCACGTCTCAGTTCCTGGACACCGCCCGTGGGATCGCATCCGAATCTTCCCGTAGTTTCCTGAAGGAATGAACCGCTTAATTAAGCGGTTCAATGCGGCGGGCTTGCGGCGCGGCCTCCTGCCGATACCCGTTAAAAAAGCGGCCGCCATGCCTTTCCAACTCGCTTTCGGCGAGCGCGGTTAGCTCAGATGCATCGCCCGACGCTGCTTTTGCAAAGGCGCTGTTTAAGGCGTCGGCCAATCCTTGGTCGAATCTGGCAAGCAAACGGGCCGCCCATTTTCCGCGCCCCGACCATGCTCCTCTGCCGATCAGCATCAAGTCAACGAGCTGCGGATAAAGCATGGCTGCCAACCCGGCTACCTCTGCCGCCGGACGGTCGGCACGTAGATCATCGGCAATATCGCTGATGACGTAGCGCATCCTGTCATAGGCCGAGTCCGAGAGAGGCTTCGGACCCAGAGCTAGCAATCGTTGCGCTTCCCTCTGCATTGCTCCTGCCGCTATATCTTCATTTCCGATGATTATGCCAGTAGCCACCATGTTGACGATGATCGGGCATCCGCTTTGTATGTCGTTGTCCATAAAATATCGGAGCGTCTGGGAATCATGCACGAAAGCCTCCACGGGAAAACCCGATATTTCGAATGACTCTCGCCATGCTCTTGGCAGATTGGGAAATACGACCACAAGATCGATGTCGGAATAATCGTTGCCTTCGCCGCGTATGATTGATCCTGAGGCAAAGGCGAAACAAGCGCCTGCAAAACGGGTCGTCAGGCAGTCAATCGCGACGTCAAGGGCACGCGCAGTGCGATGTCGATTGCTCACTTACCACTCCTCGTTTGACGGACGGAGCGGGCGCAAAATAAAACCCCGCTCGTGCCCGGCGGGGTTGATCCACTTATCAAATGAACAGGTTTAGTTCACGACAAGACCAACCACCGCATTCGGGCGGTCATGGAGGTCGATGAAGTGGAACGCATTCTGCTCATTACTTGAGGTTACCCGCGTCGTATTCTTCAGTCAATCCGCCGCGATGAAGGAGATCACCTCTCGAACGCAAGTCGCGGACTTTTGCGATGTGTGAAGTTTGCAGATTCAACGCTATGATGCCACTGTATTTGCCCGGTTTTGGCGACGTAGCTTCCCAACCTGGACTGATGCGCTAGATTGAAAGCGATACGCTGCCGAGCAACAGGGCGAAGGTTCAGAATGAACGACCGGCAACCATTCGATCTCAAGGCCTATCTGCGCGACAGTGCAACAAAACCGTGCTTCATCTGCGGCTTGGTCGGGAATGATCCCTCTTGCTTTCATCATCGGATTTTTGAGGACGGCGAAACGATTATCTTTTTGAGTAAGTACCCGACGTTACCTGGTTACTGCCTTGTCTGCCCGAAAGAGCACCGCGAGGATTTGGCTCATGATATGTCGACGGAAGAATATCTCCGGCTGCAGGAGAAGGTGCACCTATTGTCTCGCGCCCTGAAAAAGACATTTCATGCCGAGCGAATGTATGTGCTTTCGCTCGGCAGCCAACAAGCCAACAGCCATTTGCATTTTCATGTCGTACCCTTGCCTAGAGGTGTGCCGCTTGAAGAGCAGCAATATCATGCATTGATGGCTGAGTACGGGGTCCTACGTATACCTGATGACCAAATGGCGCAAATGGCGCGGCGGATCGCTGAAGCGTACCGTGCTGAGCTGCCCGCATCATAGTTTAGCTTTAGGCTTCCCATGGAACTTGCGCTTCAAAGCCATACTCGCGGTGTCCTATGACATCAGCATGCGAGATCGGCAACTTTGATACGAAAGGATGATCGTCAGGCTGGCGCGCTCACCAATTCGGCCAACGATAGTATTTTTGATTGACGGATCTCCAGTCCAAGATGATCGCCGAGATAGTGAACCGGTAAACGAAAACGTCCTCGATTGAGCGTGCCTCGCGGAAACCGGGCATCACCACACCAACGCGACTGGTCTACCATTTGAGACGGCTGTTCGACAGGCTTCAAACAGGTCCTCTGCGCATTCGTCGAACAGCGGTCGAGGGTCGTTCGGGTTGCGTTCTATCCAAACGCGCAAGGGATTTATAAGTTTGGCCGCATCGGCGGGCGCAATGAGGATGTGATCGCTCGCTGTCTCAAGCGCCTCATCAATTCCTCGAACAACACTCTCGACTTCAGATCCGGCTCCTTCCGAAATCTCGACTAACACCGCCTCAAATGGCGTCCCGGATTTGTCGCGTCCGACGAACGGTGGACAATGAATATTGATACCACCCATAATGGCGCGCCCCTCTTGCTCGGCGAAATGCTTGACAGCCAACCATGATATCCACAAATTTGGGGCGAATGCCAGCGGGCAGCATGTCATTCGCTTGCTCTGGCGCACCCTATCAAAGCCTGACGCTTAACGCCTTGGTCGTGCCAGGAAAAACGTCCGCAAAGGCTCTCGCCGTGCTTGACTTGATCTATCAGCACCGTACTCGGGTGGGACTCCGCCGCGGCAGTTTATGCTCGTTGAAGAACACGGCAAACTCACGGGCGGAATCTCGCTGGCCAAAGCCTTTAGCCTAGTATTCCGCTCCCATCCGCAAACGATCCCAAACGGGACTGATTTCGAGCAGTGTAGCTATACCGGGCAATTGTGCCACTCCCATCCTCGATCCTAATCCATGGTTGTGGTAGGGCAGATGATCGCAGTGAGTAGCGAAGAGGCTCCATGACGAAGTTCGATATTGATGGTGGTCGCATTGCATCGGTTGCCTGATAGCCTCGCGCCGCTCACCGTGCCGAAACTGCGGCGACTGCTCTTCGCGCAGATTCCTTCTGATCTTGCCGATTGGTTGGATTTTGTGGCGCTAAGTGCGCTCGTGGCATTCCAATGGCAGCTTGGACCTGTGGCGGTCGCGAGTTTAACCTTGGCGCTAGCGTTGCCCTATGTCGTTCTCGCCCCCGCCGTTGGCGTTTTGGTGGATCGCGCCGATCAACGAACGCTGCTGGTAGCGAGTAACGTCATACGGGCCATTTCGACGGCGGCATTTGTTTTGGCGCCAAATCTTGTTGTGCTCCTCATCTGTGTCGTCATCAAATCCAGTGCCGACGCTTTGTTCACGCCGGCAAAGCAAGCGGCAATTCCACTTCTTGCGACCCGTGATCGATTGTTAGCGGCAAATAGTCTCAGCCACGTCATCAATCAGCTAACCAAGATTGTTGGCCCGGCCTTAGGTGGGGTTCTGACTGTATTTCTCGACCTGCAGCAGATTTTCTTGGTGAACGCGGGCCTGTCGCTGATCGCAGCCCTGATTCTCTTTGGTTTGCCGAGCGGTTTGCGCGCAGATCGCAGTGGGGCCGCTAAGGGAAAATTTGGCCAGGAGTTTGCCGACGGCCTGAGACACGTTCTGCGTAAGCCGGTCCTTGCTACCGCCATTGTGGCCATGGCTCTCGGCTATTTTCTAATCTTCCTGTACGACGGCCTGATAGCGCTCCTGGTCAAGGAGATCGGACTTTCGAGCGCCTTGCTCGGAGCTTCCGTTGCGTCCGCAGGAGCCGGCGGAGTAATCGGCGCTTTGCTTCTGGGACAGTTCTTCGGACAGCGCGATCCTTTTCAGCTGATGATCGGTTCGGGCCTCGTTGGCGGGCTGTTAATTGCCGTGATGGGCCACGTCGGACGCGGCGATATCGAGATGTCTGCCGTGAGTTTTTGTGCACTCCTGTTTGCCACAGGTTTGGCTAGCGCCGGCTTTTTTGTCCCCTACCGCGTGGTGCTGCAGAAGGAGACACCGCTTGAGCTTTTGGGACGCGTTGCCGCGGTGGGCGAGGGGCTTAGTGCGGCAGCGATGATGACTGCGCCGCCGCTTGGAGCCGCACTGGCGGAATCTGCCGGGATATCTGCACCATATTTGATCAGCGGCTATGCCACCGCCTTATTGGCATGCTCGTTGCTCATCGTGAGACGACGAACGGACGCGAGAGGTAAAGATTTTGACGCCAGGCAGCAGGACTAGCCGCCAAATCTTCCCCACGTGCTGACGCGACGTCAAAGGGATGCTGCCTATTCTATGGACGGAGAACTGGTTGAATAAGACTAACCCCTCGATCGCGACTGGGAGATACCGGGTGTTACATTCCCGACATGGAGAATGCCTAACGTCGCCTAATGACCCGCACGCTATTCGTCCTCCTCATCCTGGCATTCACCCAAATTACCGGTTGGGGCGTTATTGGCTTCTTGCCGGTGCTTGCGCCTGCAATCGCCGGCGATCTGCACGTACCGCTTCCGACGGTCTTTTTTGGTACGGCCACCATGTATGTTGTGATGGGGCTCGCGGCACCACTCATTGGCAAGGCGTTCCGGCGATTGGGCGGAAAGAACGTCATGACTGCGGGCGCCGTTCTGATTGCCGCCGGCCTTGCGATCGTGAGTGTCGCTGGTTCCATTGCGACCTATCTTGCAGCCTGGGCGTTGCTGGGAACTGCCGGTGCGATGTTTCTGACAACTGCCGCCTACATTTATCTGTCAGATTACGCCGATGAACGGGCGCGCGGTATGATCGGTTCGCTGATGCTGGTCACCGGACTCGCTGGAAGTGTCTTTTGGCCGTTGACAGCCTATCTTCAGCATCTCGTGGATTGGCGTGCGACGATACAAATCTATTCCGCAATCATGATTGTTCTTGTGACGCCCCTCATCTCCTTTGGACTTCCCGACGTGCGCGGCGTCTCGAAATCCGAAGAACCACGGAGCCAGGCTACACATCGAAGCAAGGTCTTCTGGTTCTTTGTCACAGCGATTGCGTTGAACAGCTTTGTCACCTACGGGATGGAAGCGATCGGCATTGAATTGTTTCGTGCACTTGGTGCGGAGCAATCTTTTGCCGTCGGTATAGCGTCGCTGATTGGGATCCTCAAAGTCTGCGGCCGTCTGATCGATCTCCTCGGCGGCAAACACTGGGACGCCCTGTCGACAGGGATCGTCGCGGGAGCAATGATTCCTCTTGGGCTTCTGGTACTCCTGCCCTTTGGTGGCGCGGCTGCGGCGGTAGTCGTGTGCCTTCTGTTTTTTGGCGTCGGCAGCGGCGCCTTCGCCGTGGCGCGTGCGACCATGCCGCTCGTCTTCTTTAGAAAATCGGAATACGCCGCTGCCATGTCGGCAATCGCACTCCCGATGAACCTGACCAGTGCAATCGCAGCCCCGATCCTGTCCGGTCTCCTGACCGCCTCCGGCACGCTCGCGACATTGACGCTGCTGATCGTCTGCAGCACGATAGCGCTAATTCTGCTGGTAAAGCTTGGCGGCTTGAGAAAGCAGGATCTTGCCCCGACTTCGTAAAATTCGGCGCAACCACGGTGGAAGTCATTTTTATCGCGGACAATGGCAAATAGCGCTTCTGCGGTGACGTATTTCGTCGAGGAAGGAAGCAAGGGGAGCGAGGAACGGCCTCACGAACCTGCAACTACTGCTATAAGATGACCGATAGACAATTCGATTCGCGCCCGCCCAGGATTCCACAAATTGCAGACATTTTCTTCACATCAGTTTGCCTTGCTTAGGGAATGGCAGGGTCGGAAATATGACCGGGACAGCCCCGATCACCAGCGCGTTTATCAAGAGCTGAAAACCGCATACGACCTTACCAAGCAGTGGGCTGATGGTGTTCTTGCCGCCCTTTTTCTATCGGGAACCGTCACCTGCCGGCGGCGGCCGACCAATCAGGGAAACAATTTCGAGCGGTACAATTGGGCCCGGATATACCCGACGAAAAATGCGCCTGAACAGCTGGCTTACACGGTCGGAATCGAGGCCGAAGGTTGCTTCGTGGTCAAGATTGACACGGTCCATCTCAGCGATAGTGACCCAATCCGTAAAAAATATGCGGAGATGCGCGGCCCCTATGACAACTCTTCCCGGATAGTGGCGATGCTGTCGGCGGCAGATGGAGTGGACAGGCCCATCTCGGACCTTGTCGCCTGGAGCGTCGGAGAGATCAACAAGTTTTCTCCGGGTTACGATGAATTGGCTAAAGCACTGGGCCTTGGATCCCTTGACGATGGGGGAATCCTTCGCCGGTTCGACGGAAAGGCCGCCTTCAAAAATGCCCGTGCGTCATGGACGCCGCAGGAGACCGAACTCTTTTGCCGCCTAGCGCGGCTGGTGCATGAGCGCGACCTTGATTGGTGGCATATCGACACGGACATCGAGGTCCGGTTCGGCCGCAAGGAGCCAGGCAGCGAGCGCGCCATTGGCGTTCTCGGGACTGTTCACGGGCGCGCGTCTCGGACATTAAGCCTCAGGCACGACCTAGGAGATCTGTCGAAGTTCACGCGGCAGCCGGTGACGGCGGATCTCGTAAAGCAGCTTGAGGCTGCCCTTTCGTCGCGCAGCGCCGTGCTCCTCGATTGGGCAGCCCCCAGCCAGGACCGCCCCGGCTATTGGCCCGATGAAGCGTCGTTTGAGAAGGCCGAGGGCGACGTCGGGAGTGCGGGCGATGACATACGGCCCTCCGCTAAGGTAAGCTCGCCATCTCCACGGAACATCATCTACTACGGCCCGCCAGGGACCGGAAAGACCTTCGCAGTTCGCCGTCTGATCGAGGCCGACTATCAGGACACGACGGCGACACACGACGCCGACGAATGACGCAGAAGCTTCATTGCGGAGAAATTCAGCGAGCTCCGGTGGTGGGAAGCGATTGCTGCCGCGCTCTACGACCTGGGCAAACCTTCGAAGGTGACCGAGATCCGGGACCACCAAATCATTCGAACAGTGGAGGCCGCGAACAACAACAATCATGTGCCGTCGACGATCTACCGTGTGCTTGCATCGCATGCGATTGCCGCGGCGCAGGGCGAAGCGCACGCGCCGATCATTTTCGAGAAAAGCGAAAACGCGCTTTGGAGCCTTGCTGGCGAATGGAACGAGGCCTGCGGCGAGATCATCAAGCTCGTCGATAAGCTCCGCCTCGGTCCTCCTGCAGGCAGTGTTATCAAGCGCTATGAGTTCGTCACCTTTCATCAGTCGTATGGGTATGAGGAATTCGTCGAGGGCCTGCGACCGCTCCTCGACGGGGAAGGCGAGGGGAGTGGCGTTGCCTACAGGATCCGCCCCGGCGTCTTCCGCGTGCTTTGCGAGGCAGCCAAAGCCGCACCGGATCACCGTTTCGCAATCATCATCGACGAGATCAATCGTGGCAATATCAGCAAGATCTTCGGAGAACTGATCACTCTGATCGAGGTCGACAAGCGCCGGGGCATGAAGCAGGAGATAACGGTGACGCTTCCCTACTCAAGCGACAAATTTTCCGTGCCGGCAAACGTCGACATCATCGGCACGATGAACACAGCCGACAGGTCGCTCGCCCTCCTCGACACGGCGTTGCGCCGCCGGTTCGATTTCAAGCCGGTTTATCCGGACAGCCGCGACGAAGCGGGCGCCCCGCTACAGGGTCTGCGAGTGCAAACGGAGGAAGCGACGATCAATATTCCGCAGATGCTTTCATCCATCAACGAGCGGATTGAAGCCCTCTATGATCGTGACCATACGATCGGCCACGCCTACTTCGAGCGTTTGAAGGACTGCCCAGATGGGCTTGAGCGGTTTGAGGCACTTTCGGCGATTTTCCGGGCGAATATCGTACCGCTGCTCGAGGAATATTTCTTCGAGGACTGGCAGAAGATCAGGCTCGTGCTCGGCGATAACCAGAAAGAGCCGCTGGCACAGTTCGTGGCTGAGGTCGGCGATGCGCAAGAGGAATACCGGAGGCTGTTCGGCGCGAATTCATCGATAGATTCCTTCACCGCCAAGGCCAGGTTCGCTCTCCAGCCCGGTGCGTTCTCTATGCCATCGGCTTATGTCGGCATATACAAGATCTTCCGCTGATGGCCTATCCGAACCCCGGTCGCACGCTCACGGTCCACGAATTCGACATGCTCGTCGGAGAGGACGCGGCGCAGTCAGGGCAGAACGCAGCGGCGGTTGTTCCGAACCATGTTTTCGAATGGCTTCAACAACAATGCCTGGCCCAGACGGAGGGTAAGGGAGCGAGGTGGGCGCGGCTGGCGCAGCGCGGCGGCCGGCTAGTCGTGCAGGTTACAAACTATGTTGGCGTGATCCGCGCGCCGGGCGGCGTGCAGATCGAGGTCTTGCCGAAGGTCGGCCGCGCTGGTGGTGCCGACGAAAATTGGGCACGGCGCCTGCTGATCCGCATGCTCTCCTGCCTCGGTCCGTTTCGGCATATCAGGACCGCCCGCGCCGAGCTCGCCGCGACCAGGATGTCGCTGCTCGAGGTTTTCGTGGCTGAATTCCTCGATGCGGTCTCCGCCGTCATCAAACGCGGACTCCGAGGGGCTTATGTAACACGCCAGGGCAATCTGCCGTTTCTGCGGGGCAAGCTCATGATGTCTGATCACCTCCGACACAACCTTGTTCGCGCTGACGCCTTTTTCACAGAACATGACGACTTCTCCACCGATCGGCCGGAAAACCGGCTCATCCACGCCGCGTTGAATGAAGTGATCGCTCAGTCGGTTTCGCTTGAAAATCAGCGCCGGGCGCGGGAACTGCGCTTCGTCTTTTCCGATGTCCCTCCAACCGGCGACTTCGCCGGAGATCTCAGGAAGCTGCAGCCGGACCGGAGCATGATCCACTATGGCGAGGCACTCTCTTGGGCTGAACTGGTTCTGACCGGCTTCTCTCCTTTGACGGGCGCCGGCTACAGGTCAGCGTCGTCACTGCTCTTTCCAATGGAAATGCTTTTTGAGGCCTATGTCGCCAAACACCTTGAATATGCGATCGACCCCACCTTGCGGCTGAAGGTTCACCCGGCGACCCATTATCTCGTCGAGCACGAGACGGAGCAATGGTTCCGGCTGGAGCCCGATCTTGTCGTCCGGAAGAACGGTCGAAACATCGTGGTGCTTGACACCAAATGGAAGTTGCTCGACGTCATCGAAACAATGCGGAAAGAGAGGTACAATCTTTCGCAAGGCGATTTCTACCAGCTCCACGCTTATGGCCACACCTACCTGGAAGGGCAGGGCGACGTGGTGCTCGTCTATCCAAAGACGGAGGCGTTCCCTCGCCCGCTTGAGCCGTTCATCTTCCCGAATGCACAAAACCTTCGACTTTGGGTGTTGCCGTTCTGCCTAGATACCGGGACACTGGTATGTCCTGCTAACCAGCCCGATAGAGCTTCCTTTCCGATGATCCTGCGAGTGCATTGCCACGCTGCCTCTATTTCTGGAGCAAGCTAGAGGCGTGCCCGCCGTTGTTTAGCAGTCAAAAGTGAGAAATTGATCCCGTACATCGTTGTGGGCATGCCGCCAAACGATGATTAGGTTACAACCCCTCATCGTTTGCTCGCTCTGGAAAGATGCCGATTGCGCGCCGGTGGTCGTGCAGTGCAGCCTTCCAGTCGTTCAAAATAAGGCAGCATCGGTCGCAAGTCTCGTGGCCGCAAAGGCATCGCCGATGTGGTGGGGCGACAAGTTATTGCAAGATTTGATCAGTTGGGCTCCTGACCAAGGAGCATAATGCATAGTGCTTCGACTCTCCCGGCAGAAGCTTGTCGCTTCTATTCAAAAGGTCTTCGTGTTCATCCACGGCGGATGGTCGCTCCAGCCCTACGGCCGGGCCGATCTCAACACAAAGTGAGGAAGACCCCGATTAATGCAAAACGGCGCACGAGGCACCTTTGCCGACAAATGGCATCTTGACGACCTTGTCGTATCGATCAATGGCAGGAAATACTGACTGTGGCGTGCCGTCGATGCCGAAGGCTTTAACGTTTCCTATGACTTAAAGGTCAGAGCGGCACAGCAAAGGCCGCTGAGGACGTCGAAAGAGCAACCATGATTGTTCGCGCACCAATCATGTTCCGCCGTTTTCGTGTGGTTGGTCGGCTTTTATCGATCGGAACTAATCTTGCTCTATCCTCCGAGTGAATTTTGAAAACTACATTTTTGGCGTCAAAATCCTGTTATAGGGCAGCTTTGCTTTCCAGGCTGCCTGCGCCTTCTTCACGCGCTTGCTAGATCGGAAGACCATTTTTTGCGGTACGGTTTGGGCAGCCAGCACCTCATGCTGGAATTTAGCTATAGCGGCTAAAAGCTGATCGGTTGTAGCACCGGCGACGTTTCCACCAGTCCCGGAGTAATAGCTGTCACCAGGCTCAATATGGACACCTTTGTATCCGTTCATGGCCCGCAGTACCGGTAATGCTGCCCACTGTTGTGCTAGCTTCAATGCAAACGCGTCAATGGCTGCCTGCCCACCGTCAGATTTGATGAAAGTATCTCCGCCACTAACGGCCATCAGAAGATGGTAGCCGATCTGGTCCTGTCCGTCGGGATTGAACATACTGTCATTGGAAAGCCCCGAAGCTGCGTAGTTTCCGCTAAGGGTGCTCTGGATGATCTGATATTTACCACATGCGTTTCTCGCGCCCAAGCCGCCTTGGTAATCGAGCACATCAGCGATGGTCATATTGGTAAGCTGTGGGTTGTTTTCGTTTCTCACGCGATCGACGACCGCATTGTAATTTCCCGCGGCCTCGTACTTCCCGATGAAGTCGAGTAGGCCCAGAGCGCCCAACCGCATATCGGGACTCGCTCCTCCGATAATCGCGTCCACGACCGAGGTTTGTACCATGCCGACAAGTCTTTGCGTGACTGCGCGCTTGGCGCTTTCGAATTCGGCCTGCACAGCGCTAAACACCGCCGCCTTAGTCGTCTGTTGTTGTGCAGGGAAGAGCTTCGGGCAAGCCTCAATGACGCTGTTAGGAATCGCGGGGGTTATCGCTGATATCGGATCAGGATCGTTCATTTGTGCCAATGCGACTATGTAATCGTCGCCAATGCGATGGCCGACCCGCAAGAGCCAGGCCGCCGGGTCGGCGGTTCCTGCCGTTTTCAAGATTAACTGCAGCCGATTGGCACGGATTGCAGCGAACAGGCACTGTGCTTGAGGGGTAAGTCGGTCAACGGTGGTGTAACCGCGAACAAGTTCCGCGTATCGCGTATCGTTCAAAAGCGATTCCCACACGTCCTCATCGAAGCGGTAAGGCCCAATCTCACCGGTCAAGTCAGCGTCGGCCCCATCCCGTCCCTGCCTGTCAGTATTTGTCCAGCCGCTTTCAGCCCACGCCAACAGCAGCAAGTATTCGACATTCATGCCGCCAGCGTCCAAGAAACCCGAAAGTGCCCGCGCCCCTAAATCGCAGTCCTCGTAGAATTCGAGGTCTCCGATCTGCGGTAGGGCAAATCCAGGTGTTGGGTCCGCAATCTCGTTCAGGTCGCCGTCGTTGACCCACCAGATGGGTGTCGACTGCCCCTGGACCGTGACCGGTCGTCGATCGTTTTGGACATTTCCTTGCCCCTCGAACCGCGCGAACCCTGGTCCCATCGTCACCTTCGGATCCTGGCTCGTGGATGTTTCATAAAGCTTCAAGAATGGACGATTCGCCTCATAGATCATTTTGATGCGCCTCCTTTATCTAGCTTGGTCAGAAACTCTTGGTCTATGTAGTCGCCTTTGAGATTCAGCTCTTTTCGCTTTTTGCGGATCGCGTCACGAAGCGGAGGTTCTACGGTCGTCGCTCCTGTGCTGACAGAAACGTTGAGCGCGTTTGCCAGAAATGCGATCTCTCTGGCTCGAACTCCCGCGACTTCGGACGACGGCGTGCCGGGGCCAAGGGAAAGGGCCGGCGAGTCATAGAGGAAAGCCCGCTCGTATGCGCTCTTGTAACCGAGAGACGCGCAGCTTTTTGTATTCAGCAGATATTTGACATCTTTGTCCCCAAGGCCCTTGTTCAGATCACTGTCGGTTACCTGGGTTGACGCGCTTCCTGTTCTCCAAGCATTGATGGCGGCTCTGGTGGCAGGACCGAATCCGCCGCCCGTTGTAGTGCACAATGCCGACTGGAGCTTTTTGACCTCTGAGTCACTCAGAGCCTTTTCGAACACTCCCACAGCATTGTCCGCTGGTGGAACTTTTGGAGCAGGCTCAAGTCCGTTGCCCGGGTTGAACTTTTGCACCTTTTTCACGGTGCCGGTAATTCCTGCGACAACCCTCAGGGCGTCGGCATCGAAATCCACTCTCCTCCCGTCTGCGCCGGCGGCAGCAAGTGCGTTAAAATCGGAGTTGATGGAAATGGGAGTGCAAAGCCACTGATATTCCCGCCATGCCCTGACAACCTGTGGCTGTGATGAAATCCCCCCAGCGGCGGTGGCCCGACTGAATGCCTGCTGTCGCTTCTCGACGACGCTCATGATGTTCTCAATCGTCATGCTCTGCAGAGGATCTATCATGGATGCGTCGTAGAACGCGTTTGCCGCCGAGGAGGATAGAACCAGGTACGAGAACAGTTTTGGCCCAGCGCTTTCCAAGGTGAAAACACCACTTATGAATGCCTGTATCAGGGAATTTGTACTTTTGAATTGGCTTTCACGAACCCGCGCTTCGAAGACGATCTGAATGTACTGTCTGCAACCGAGATCTATCTCGTTGTAGCCCGCTTGGAGCAGCGCTTGGTAGCCTTCCGGCTTCATGCTTCCGGGGCAACCCGAGTATTCTCCGTACGATGAGTATGACAAGCCCGCGTCCCTGCACATGACCTTCATGTAGGCGAATAGCTGGGAGGACGATATTGACGCATGCTGGGCGTTCAGCTCGTAGCCTGGGCCCCTCAATAGATAGGAACCGTCATTTGCCTGACACGAGGCTAGCGCGAGGCCAGCTAAAATTGCAAGACAACGCGCCAGCATGCTTCACCTCGCTGGATGGAAAGTATAACATAGCAACCGCCTTGCTAATTTCAGAATTAGTACGTTAGAATCGCACTGGAGTCTGCGGCCTTTAAATTAATGGAGAAGATATAAACAACTTTTGCGATTTTTGGTGTATTTCTCCGATGTATGTACAACGATATCGGCGAGCGAAGATTATTAGGACACTAGTGATTCTCTGTTCGACCGGTGATTGGCCAAAAATGCTAGCCTGGTTTTAGAATTTACACATGATATTGTGTCTGGGCCCATTGCCGTATTAAATCCGTGATGCGGCAGCCCAGCGTCATGCGTCCGCGAGGTCGCTTAAACCCCGCAGGCTATTGAGAACAAGCCAGATAAAGGCAGTGTCCACACCGCTAGGACGACCAAGCTGCTGGTCCTTGCGGACGACACGTTATAGCCAACAGCGAGTCGAGATTCTCACGGTCGTCTCCGGCGATAGTTCCAATTCATTGCTCCGCCGAAAGCCAACGCTTTAAACTGCATGACATTTCGCTCCGCTTGATGCTGCGACCAAGAACGTCACGTCCTTCGCTTGGTCAAAGGCCGGCGACGTTCGAGTGAGGGCATTTGCGAGTGGATCGTGACCCAGTCGGCGAAGGCAGCATGCAGGAACTCCTGTTATCCGAACAGTTGCCCGTTCATTGAACCGCCGAAACGACGCTCGCTACAGCAAGCGCGATGAGCTGACCAATTCGCCATCCTTGGTGACGATGGTCGAACCATATGGCTCGCGGGACGCGACAATCAACGCATCATCCGGCAATGGCCGCGCAAGATCCATGGCTTCCTCCCAAGGCGCCCTCATCCAGACATCGGCCTCTTCCTTGGTCAGCAACAGCACCGGCATGGCCTTGTCGTGAATCGGCTTGACGAGATTGTTCGGATCGGTGGTCAGAAACCCATAGAGATCGTCGGTCGTGAAGCCATCCTTGACCTTGCGCACCGATGTCCATTGCGGAACATGAATGCCGGCAAAGAACATCAGCGGCTTATCTTCATCGCGCGCGAACCAGGCATTCGGCACATTGCCGCCTGCTTCCTGGCTTGCCGGATCCGGCTCGGCGAAGCTGGTGACGGGGACAAGACAGCGGTTCTCGACGCCGAACCAGCGCTTCCAATGCGGAAGCTTCAGATTGCGCACATTGGTGACACCACGGTCGACCTGCTCGCGCACCAACTGCTCGAAGTCGAACTCCTTACCCTTGACTCGCAGTTTCTCGGCCTTGGCCTGCGCTAGCTTTTCAAGAACGAACCTTGGGGAGGGAAGGCCCCAGCGGGCATGAACGAGCTGCTTGCCTCCGTCGGCGGTGTTGCGGACGATCGGCCCCATCTGATCTGGGTTCATCTGATAGGCCGGCATCAGGTTGATCAGGCTCTCGGCGTCCTGAGCCCACTTGTTCACCCAGTCCTTGTCTTCCATGCGGTACAAGTTGCACATCGACGCTCCATCTCCCCTTGAAGCAGGCGGACATGGTAGCCGACGAAGCGCCGGAATGCCAATCGATGGGTGCCGGCCGATCGACTTCGAAACTTTTTCGAAAGCTTCATCATCGCCCGATCGAAGTCATGTCCATGATTCCCAATGGGAATCTTAAAGTCGACTAAAATAGAGGGATAATATTCCTATTTCGGGTTGCTTGACTCGCGAATCGCGTTGGAACATTTAGTGAACAAATACACTTGACCGACATCACGTCGATGCTAACGCGACCTCGCAAGGACCCGTGAATGATGACCGCTGCCCGTAATCGGGTGATATCCGATCTGAAGGATCGCATTGCGTTACTGGAAGGCAATGCGGGCAGGAGGAGCGGCTGTCTCGCCTTTGGCGTGCCTGAGATCGATGCCGTATTGCCGGGTGGTGGTCTTGCCTATGGCGCCGTACACGAGTTCGCAGGTGGCGGAGCAGGGGTCGTCGATGGAGCAGCTGCCACGCTCTTCGCCGCCGGCATCGCGGCGCGGACCAGGGGCAAGATCGTCTGGTGCCTGACGCGGCCGGACCTGTTCTTTCCGGCGCTGGCGCAGGCAGGTCTTCATCCCGACCGGGTCATCTTCGTCGAGGCCGACCGCGAGGAGGACGTTCTCGCGTCGATGGAAGAGGCGCTGGCCTTCGGCGGCCTTGGCGCCGTCGTCGGCGAGATCGTCCGGCTGCCGATGGTGGCGTCGCGCCGCCTGCAGCTCGCGGCGGAAAAGACCGGGACGATGGGCCTGGTGGTCCGGCGCTGGCGCCGGCAGGTGGAGGCCTCGGATTTCGGGCAGCCGACGGCGTCGACGACGCGGTGGCGGGTCAGCGTCTTGCCATCGGAGGAATTGCCGGTTCCGGGCGTCGGGCGGCCGCGATGGCTGCTGGAATTGATGAGAGTGAAGGCGGGTGAGTGCGCTGAGTTTATCGTGGGAGCGTGCGATGCCACGGGTCGTATCCATCTATCTGCCGGACCTGCCGATCGAGCGGATCAGGCGCATGAATCAGAAAGCAGAATTATCGCCTGACCGGCCGCTGGTGCTGATCACGAGCAGCGGCTCCAAGCGCTTTATATCCGCGGCCGATGCAAAGGCCAGGGAGGCCGGTATTCGGGTGGGCATGCCGGCCGCCAAGGCGCAGGCCATGGTGCATGGCCTGCAATTCGTCGATGCCGATCCGGCGGCCGATGCCGAAGCGCTGGAGCGGATCGCACTCTGGGCCCTCTCACAATATTCCCCGATCGTCGCGGTCGACGGCACGGATGGCATCGTCATGGATACGGAAGGGGCCGATCATCTGCAGGGTGGCGAGCTTCCCATGCTCATCGGGATCGTCAATCGCTTCCGGGCGCGGGGGCTGACCGTCCATGCAGCGCTCGCCGACACCTGGGGCGCGGCCCATGCCTGTGCCCGCGCCACCAACCGCGAAGCCGTCATCATTCCGCCTGGAGAGACCACCCGCGCCGTCGAACGGCTATCGATCTCGCATCTGCGGCTATCGGCCGAAACCGTCATCAGCCTTCGAACGCTGGGTTTTAAAACCATCGGCGAGCTGTTGGCGACGCCGCGGGCGCCATTGGCGCTGCGCTTCGGTCCGGAGATCGGCCGGCGTCTCGACCAGATGTTTGGTCGTGTCGCCGAACCGATCGACCCCATCCGGGCGCCGGAATGGATCGAAGTCAGCCGTGCCTTTGCCGAACCGATCGGTGCCGCCGAGACGATCGACAAATATGTCGGGCGTCTCATCGTCAGGCTGGTAGCCGAACTGCAGCGCAAGGGGCTCGGCGTCCGTCGCACAGATCTGATTGTCGAAAAGGTCGATGGCAGCAGGCAGGCGATCCGCGCCGGCACGGCCAAGCCGGCCCGCGACGTCGCCTGGCTGACAAAGCTGTTTCGCGATCGAACGGAAAAGATCGAGCCCGGCTTTGGTATCGAGAAGCTGACGCTCGTCGCCGTCATGACCGAACCGCTTGCCGAGGAGCAGCGGTCGTCGCTGGTTGATGAGAACGATCAGGACATCACGCCACTGATCGACACCTTTGGCAATCGTGGCCAGCGCGTCTATCGCATCGCGCCGGTGGCCTCCGACGTCCCCGAACGCAGCGTCCGGCGGATCTCGGCGGCAGCCGAAGACATCACGGAAACGTGGGTGCATCACTGGCCGCGTCCCGTGCGGCTGCTGGCGCGGCCGGAAGCAATCGACGTCATCGCGCTGTTGCCGGATCATCCGCCTGTCTCCGTCACCTGGCGCGGCAGGCGCCGGCGGGTCAGACGCGCCGATGGTCCCGAGCGCATCTTCGGGGAATGGTGGACCAGGAGCTCCGAATTCGATGCGGTGAGGGATTATTTCGTGATCGAGGACGAGAGTGGTGAGCGTCTCTGGATCTTCCGCTCCGGTGACGGCGTCGATCCTGCCACAGGCTCGCATCGCTGGTTTTGCCACGGGATCTTCGCATGAGCTACGCCGAGCTGCAGGTCACCACCCATTTCTCCTTCCTGCGCGGCGCGTCTTCGGCCGACGAGCTATTCCGAACGGCGAAGGAACTCGGCATCAGCGCCTTGGGCATCGTCGACCGCAATTCGATGGCCGGGATCGTGCGGGCGCTTGAGGCTTCGCGGACCACCGGCCTGCGTCTCGTCGTCGGCTGCCGTCTCGATCTTGCCGACGGCATGTCCATCCTCGTCTATCCCACCGATCGCGTCGCCTATTCCCGCCTGACCCGGCTTCTGACGCTCGGCAAGGGCAGGGGTGGCAAGGGCAACTGTATCCTGCATTGGGAAGATATCGCGCTCTATGCCGAGGGCCTGATCGGCATTCTTGTCCCCGATCTTGCCGACGAGACCTGTGCCCTTCAGCTCCGGAAGCTTTCCGAGATCTTCGGCGATCGCGCCTATCTGTCGCTCTGCCTGCGCCGGCGGCCCAATGATCAGCTGCGACTGCATGAGCTCTCCAATCTCGCGGCGCGCTTCAAAGTGAAGACGGTCGTCACCAATGACGTCCTTTTCCACGAACCGTCACGCCGGCAGCTGCAGGATATCGTCACCTGCATCCGCAACACCTCCACCATCGACGATATCGGCTTCGAGAGGGAGAGGCACGCAGACCGTTTTCTCAAACCTCCGGAAGAAATGGCGCGGCTCTTTCCGCGCTATCCCGAAGCGCTCGCGCGCACGCTCGAGATCGTCGAACGCTGCAAATTCTCGCTGGAGGAGCTCACCTACCAATATCCGGAGGAAGCGATCGTACCGGGAAAGACGGCGCAGCAATCCCTGGAGCATTATGTCTGGGAGTGCATTCCGAACCGCTATCCCGAGGGCTTGCCGCCGTCTGTGCTGAAGGTGATCCGCCATGAGCTCGATCTCATCCGCACCATGAACTACGCTCCCTATTTCCTGACGGTGTTTTCGATCGTCCGTTATGCCCGCGGCCAGGGCATTCTGTGCCAGGGGCGGGGATCGGCGGCCAATTCCGCCGTCTGTTATATCCTCGGCATTACCTCCATCGATCCCGAGACCAACAATCTTCTCTTCGAGCGCTTCGTCTCCCAGGAGCGCGACGAGCCGCCGGATATCGACGTCGACTTCGAGCATGAGCGGCGCGAGGAGGTGATCCAATGGATCTACAGGACCTATGGTCATGACAAGGCGGCTCTCTGCGCGACGGTGACGCGCTACCGCGCCAAGGGAGCGATCCGCGATGTCGGCAAGGCGCTCGGCTTGCCGGAGGACGTCATCAAGTCGCTGTCGTCGGGCATGTGGTCGTGGTCGGAGGAGTTGGTGACCGAACGTAGCCTGCGTGAGCTCAACCTCAATCCTAGGGATCGCAGACTGGCTCTGACCCTGAAACTGGCGCAGCAGCTGATGGGCGCGCCCCGTCATCTCGGCCAGCATCCCGGCGGTTTCGTGCTGACCCACGACCGGCTCGACGATCTCGTGCCGATCGAGCCGGCATCCATGGTCGATCGGCAGGTGATCGAGTGGGACAAGGACGACGTCGAAGCGCTAAAATTCATGAAGGTCGATGTGCTGGCGCTCGGCATGCTCACCTGCATGTCGAAGGCCTTTGCCTTCATCCAGGACCACAAGCATCTGGATCTCGATCTGGCTCAAATCCCTCAGGAGGATCCGGCGACCTATGCGATGATCCGCAAGGCCGATACGCTCGGCACCTTCCAGATCGAATCTCGCGCCCAGATGTCCATGCTGCCGCGCATGAAGCCGCGCACCTTCTACGATCTCGTCATCCAGGTGGCGATCGTCCGGCCCGGTCCGATCCAGGGCGACATGGTGCATCCTTATCTACGTCGGCGCGAGGGCAAGGAGAAGGTCGACTATCCAACGCCGGAGCTCGAGGCCGTTCTCGGCAAGACGCTCGGCGTGCCGCTCTTCCAGGAGAGCGCCATGAAGGTGGCGATGGTCTGCGCCGGCTTTACCGGCGGCGAGGCCGATCAGCTGCGCAAATCGATGGCGACCTTCAAGTTCACCGGCGGTGTCTCGAAGTTCAAGGACAAGCTCGTCTCCGGCATGGTCAGGAATGGTTATACGCCGGAATTCGCCGAAAAGACCTTCTCGCAGCTCGAAGGCTTCGGCTCCTACGGTTTTCCCGAAAGCCATGCCGCCAGTTTCGCCCTGATTGCCTATGCCTCATCTTATGTGAAACGCCACTATCCCGACGCCTTCTGCGCGGCCCTTCTGAACTCGCAGCCCATGGGCTTTTATGCGCCGGCCCAGATCGTCGGCGATGCCCGGAAGCATGGCGTCGAGGTCCGTCCGGTCTGCATCAACAGCTCGCGCTGGGACTGCACGCTGGAACCGGTCGAAGGCAGCGATCGCCACGCCGTTCGTCTCGGCATGCACATGGTCCATGGTCTTGCTCAGGTCGATGCGGCCCGCATCATTGCCGCCCGCGCTGACCAACCATTCGAGAGCGTCGATGACCTCTGGCGGCGCTCCGGCGTGCCGGCCGCATCCCTGGTCGAGCTTGCCGAGGCGGACGCGTTTCTGCCGTCGCTCAATCTGCAGCGCCGCGATGCGCTCTGGGCCATCAAGGCGTTGCGCGACGAGCCCTTGCCGCTCTTTGCCGCGGCGGCCGAGCGCGAGCAAAGGACGATCGCCGAGCAGCGGGAGCCAGAGGTCCGCCTGCGCCAGATGACGGAAGGGCATAACGTCATCCAGGACTATAGCCATACCGGTCTCACCCTTCGCCAGCATCCGCTTGCCTTCCTGCGCCAGGATCTTACCGCCCGCAACATCGTCACATGCGAGGAGGCGATGTCCGCCCGTGACGGCCGTTGGCTGATGACGGCTGGCCTCGTGCTCGTGCGCCAGAAGCCGGGCTCGGCCAAGGGCGTCATGTTCCTGACCGTCGAGGATGAGACCGGGCCCGCCAATGTCGTTGTCTGGCCCAGCCTCTTCGAGCGCCGCCGACGCATCGTTCTCGGATCCTCGATGATGGCGATCAATGGCCGCATCCAGCGGGAAGGGGAGGTGGTCCATCTGGTTGCCCAGCAGCTCTTTGATCTCACCAGCGATCTCTCCGGTCTTGCCGATCGCGATCAGGCCTTCAGGCTACCGACCGGGCGCGGCGACGAGTTCGCGCATGGGACGCCGGGAAGCCCGGATTCGCGAGAGCGGGCAATAATGAAGGCGCGGGAGATTTATGAGCCGGATCGGCTTATTGAGAGGTTGAAGGTGAGGGTGCGGAATTTTCAATAAGCATGGGGGTGAGCTATATCGTGATCCTCACGTCCCTATGTTGTTTTGATTTCCAAACCTCTACCTGGAAGCAAGCCACAATCGGCGTGCTTCTGATCTTCACGAATTGATGAGTGAAGAACATCCGCTGGCACGGGCGGGCGAGCTTTTCGATGTGAGTTCCATTGAGAAAGGACCGGCTACGCCGGCCCTTTCGATCTCTTACCAGGTCTGACGGTCATACCAATCGTCGACGTCGGACTTGGCGCGGTCCTTAGCAAGGCCGTACCGCTCCTGGATCTTGCCTTCGAGCTGATCTCGCTTGCCGGCGATTTGATCAAGATCGTCGTCAGTAAGTTTACCCCACTGTTCCTTGATCTTGCCCTTAACCTGCTTCCAGTTGCCTTCGACGCGATTCCAATCCATGGCAATTTCTCCTTTTCGGCTTACCAAGGATCAATGCTCAAAGATGCGAATTGTTCAATTCTAAGCCACTGTCAGCGCGGCGCGCGATAATCTTCCGACTTGATTTCGGATGTACCTGCATCGCCGTTGCGAACAGTCAGGCGACTTTCGCCGCAAGCATTTCGTTGATGCAATCTTCGTTGCGCGCTTCCAGCTGCTGCATCGGAAAGGCATTGATGAACATGCGGATCGTCTCGTCGAGATCGGCACCGGATTGCGACCAGCCCGGACCGCAATTGACCTGCTCGCCGGCGAGATCCTCGACTTGGAACAGGCCACAGGTTTCGCCAGCCTCGTCATCGACGGCAAGCTGAAGCGTGCCGAAACCTCGGTGTTCGTCATTCCAGTAAACAGCCACCTGAAGATAACGGATGCCAGGCCGATTGCCGACCTCCGTCAGTAGCAAGCCATGAACCTCGTCTATCGCGAGCGGCTTCGGCTCGTCCCAGCAAAGTTCCTCGTCCAAGGTCGGGTAGTCCATGACGTTTTCCAGCAGGTCGCGCATCCTGCCGAGATGGTGCAGCATGTCTGGCGACTTGCCACGGAAGCCGGGTCGGTCGTCCCTGAAGGTGTCAAAGGCATGCCGTCCCAAATGACCGACAAAATCATAAAGCGCCTGCGCGTCGTCCTGAGATATAGTGAGGACACCATCTCTAGGCCGTGGATCTCTCGAATATTCAAACATTGCTATCTCCTCCGCTTTCAAAACTCGGAACCCAGCCGCGCGTAAAGCCGACGCTCATTCCGGCTTCACTAAGTGCCAGCTGTCCTCGAACGAATTGCAGCTCGGCGAGAAGAGCGCCGATTGCCGCATGAGCATTGCCTTCAAAGAGCTTGAGCACGGAAGCGACCTGATCGGATTGCAGTTCATCTGTTTGAGCGGCTACGGCTGTCATGAGGCAATATGTCTCCTGCACCCCTAAAATCATGGGGTGTCAAACTGCTGATTTATAAATATGGAATTGCGCGGCCGGTTTTCGCTCTGGCAATTTGTTCCTATTATGTTCTCATTTTAGATGGAGTCAAGAGCACCTCCTGTTTGGCCGAAAGCCAACAGCCTGGTGGCGCGAACCCAAAAGCTTGCAGCGGAATATGACCGAAATTATTTCTATCCGCATACGGGATTGTCGATAGGCGGGAGGAGGAAAACGGCAATGACCGAGCGGTTTGTCAGCAAGTATGATGAGCCATTGACCTCGAATGATCTCGATATTTGCCAGCGGGCCTTGGACGAAATTTTGACGAGGCTGAAGGTTGGCAAGGACACGGAGGAGGCGCAACGAGCAGCGGCGGTCATCATAGAGCTCTACCGACAAGGCGTGCACAGAGATACGCAATTGGTGGAACTGGCGGCGGGGCCGGGAGGAGCAGGCAATCCGGATTGATTGCCACGCGGAAAGACTCGACTCGTGAAGCTTTCTCTGCTGCACTGTTTTCATGACGAAGTCCCAGCGTAAGTCATCAAAACCACTTCTCGCCACCTCGGAAATGCCGCTGCGAAGCCGGGCGCGCAAAGCTCGTGATCCAGACCAACCGCAATTGCCGCTCGATCCAATGCCGGAGCGGATCGAGCCGGCGCTAGCACTTCTGAAATCCGACGTCCCGAAAGGGCCGCAATGGCTCTACGAGATAAAGTGGGATGGTTATCGTCTCGCCATTCACGTTGAACCAGGCCGCGTACGGGTCCTCACGCGTGGCGGGCATGATTGGACCGATCGCTTTCCGACGATCACCAACGAGGCCGCCAAATTTGGCACGACGATGATCCTCGATGGCGAGGCTGTCGTCCTGGATGATCAGGGGAGGTCGAACTTTGGCGCTCTTCAGCGAGCCCTTGGCGGAAGAGGAGGGCACCGCCGGGCGGATGAGGCGATCTTCTATGCCTTCGATCTCCTTTATTTCGATGGTCACGATTTGACAAAGCTGGATCTTGCCGAACGTCGACAAATCCTGGATGGCCTTCTGGCCGATCATGCAGGCGTCATAAAACTATCCGAAGAGGTGGAAGCCGACGGCGACGAGCTGCTGGCTGCCGCATGCGCGCACGGCCTCGAGGGCATAATCGCGAAGAACCGCGAGCAGCCCTATCGCTCTGGTCGTACCGGTGATTGGATCAAGGTGAAATGCGTCCAGAGCGACAGCTTTTTCATCGTCGGCTATGAACCCTCCGCTGTTGCACACGGCGGGATCGGCAATTTGTTTCTCGCTGCCTACAAAGGAAACGATCTCATCTACGTCGGCAACGTCGGAACAGGCTTCAATGAGCGCGACGCAACCAGGCTTCGCAGGGATCTGGATAAGCTCAAGACCTCGCGGGCGCCGATTGCCTTGAAACAGCGCGGCGTCGTTTGGGTGCAGCCAACGCTCATCGCCGAAATCGAATATCGTGCCTGGACCGATGATGGCAAACTGCGCCATGCTTCCTACAAGGGACTTCGGGAGCGGCAGGACAATGCCGAGGTCTATCGTCTACCGCAATGAGGCTCAGAATTATCCTCTGAGCGCGTCCGTATCGAGGCGATCGCGTTATAGAACATCGTGTGGCTGATTGCGGGTCGGTGAACACGTCGATCTCCCTGGCCGGCGCGAAATCAGTCCTCATACTCTGAGAGGGCAAAAGCTCCCTGTTGAGCGCGCAACCCGACGACACCGGGAGTGGCCCGGAGACAATATTTCAACCGGTTGGCAATGAATCCAGGATCGGATCAGGTTTGAAAATCTCCGGTCCAAAACAGAGGCGGCCGTCAAAAGGCCGGATGTCCCGTAGATCCAGGCCGTCGAGTGCAAACGAGACGTGGGGTGTGTAGTCTCGATAAAACCACGTCATCCCCGCCCGGCGAAACTCAACGTGACGGCGTGAGAGCTTGACGGAACCAAAGGCCAGTACGACGATGCCTCCAAAGTCCAGGACAGCTCTTCGTTGGCTGGCGCGGATTGTCAAATCGCTCGCGGCAGGAACCAACTTCCGACCGACGTTCGGGTCGTGGAATTTGCCGATCGTGACATGTAACGCGGTCGCCGGCACGATCTCCTGGAAGCCTTCGGTGATCGCCCAATCAATTAAGTCGTTTCGATTAAGAAGTTCCCTGATGACGAACATACGCTTCTTTCGCAGGAGCTTCAGGAGGGCGCTTATCTCTCGGTCTCTAAATGATTACAAAGATTTATGAAATCGAGACGGGACCTTTGGTTCGATTCTCATCAAGAGCTTAGATCGATCGATTGGCCTTCAGAAAGTCCAGAAAGGCCCGCATCCCCGCTCCGATATGGCGGTGTCTCGGGTAGTAAAGGCAGAGGCCGGGATAGGGCGGGGTCCATTCGGATAGCACCTGCCGGAGTCTCCCGTCGGCGACTGCGTCAGCCGCCATCCATCTTGTGACATAAGCAAGCCCGCAACCGTCCAGAGCCGCCGCCAGGAGAAGTCGGGACTGGTCGACGACGAGGTTGCCTGTCGTTGCTACGACGATCTTCTCGCCGCGACGCTGAAACTCCCAGCGGTAGATCGACCCACCGGCCATCCGGAGCTGGATGCACTGGTGAAGCGAGAGATCCGATGGGCTTGCGAGGGGAGGCGCATTATCGAGATAGGCGGGCGATGCCACGACGATATGCTGCTGGTCCGGACCGATCGGGATCGCGACCATCTCGCTCGGGACGAGTTCCGCTGCACGCACACCGCAGTCGAATCCTCCTTCAGCAATGTCGACCAGTCTTCCCTCTGACCTAACCTCAAATCGCACTGCGGGCTGAAGCTTCATGAAGCGGGTCAGCAGCGGCATTAGCACCTGCTCGGCGGCGTTGGCGTCGCAGTTGATCCGCACGAGTCCGGACAACGAGGCAGTCTGGTCGTGCAGCTCCTCGACCGCGAGGCCAACTTCCGCAAGCGCCGGCATCAGTCTCTCAGCAAGTCTCCGCCCCGGTTCCGTCAGAGATACGTTCCGGGTCGAACGGTGGAAGAGCTTCACCTTTAGACGTCTCTCAAGTCCGGCGACCGCGTGGCTCAGCGCCGACGGCGTCTGGCCGAGCGTCCTTGACGCGGCACGAAACCCACCGTGCTCGGCAACGGCAAGGAAGGCTGCTAGCTCGCCCGGCGGGAGCGAGCCGACTGTTCGAATTATCTCATCATTGCGTCCAGCGTTGGTCATCTAGTTCACGAATGCCACGTGCTTATCTTTTGGGCAAGCCGAATGTCTGAAGGAGAATGACCATGACATCACCCATCCCGTTTGGGTTCTCGTCGACCGCCGCCGATGTATTGGAGGGTATCGACCTTGCCGGCCGGAATGTCATTGTGACCGGTGGCGCCGCAGGCATCGGGTTGGAGACGAGCCGCGCTCTCGCCGCAACAGGCGCGGCTGTGACGATTGCGGCCCGCCGACCGGATGAAGCCGAAAGGGCTGTTGCGGAGCTGAAGCGCGCAATGCCTGAATCCCGCCTCCGCGTTCGTCGCCTCGACCTCGCCGACCTGACTTCCGTGAAGGAATTCGCAGAGAGCTGGAACGAGCCTCTGCACGTCCTCGTCAACAACGCGGGTGTCATGGCCATTCCGGAATTGCAGCGGAATGCGCAAGGACGGGAGATGCAGTTCGCCACGAACTACCTGGGGCATTTCGCGCTCGCACTCGGCCTGCGTCCGCATCTGGCCAAGGCAAATGGTGCCCGTGTCGTTTCGGTCGCCTCGACCGGCAACCTCTTTGCGCCGGTATTCTGGGACGATCCGGACTTCCGCTTCATTCCGTACGATCCGCTGCTTGCCTATGGGCAGTCAAAGACAGCCTGCATCCTGATGTCCGTCGGAATCACCAAGAACTGGGCCAGCGACGGCATCACGTCCAATGCGCTCAATCCCGGAGCGATTGCGACCGGCCTTCAAAAGCACACCGGCGGGCTTCGAACCCCCGAGCATCTGCGCAAGACGATTGAACAGGGGGCAGCCACGTCGGTGCTGCTCGCGGGTTCGCCTCTGGTAGAGGGCATTTCCGGAAGATATTTCGACGACTGTCAGGAAGCCCCAGTCGTCGACGAGCGCGGACCTGGGCCCTTCAAAGGCGTGGCGAGATACGCGATCGATCCGGAAAACGCCTTTCGTCTTTGGGAGATGGCGACTCGGATGGCCTGATCGACGCTTCGGTTTGCGTAACCTGCCGGACCTTGGAGAGACCGACAGGTTGGTTCCTTGCCGACCGCAACAGCCGCGATCAGGCCTTTGCCGCTACTGCAAGCCGGAACGGCGCCCCGAGGCGATTAAAGGCATTCATCGCGGCAATCGTGATCGTTAGATCGACGAGGTCCTTTGGTTCGAAGGCGGCTGCGGCTGCGGCATATGCCTCATCAGACGCGTGAGTCTGGCTGACGTTGGTCACTTCCTCGGCCCAAGCGAGAGCAGCCCGTTGCTGCTCGCTGAACAGATGGGGCACCTCGTGCCATACCGGCAGCAGGGTGATCTTGTCCACTGACATCGTCTTGCGCAAATCGCGGCTGTGCAGGTCGATGCAGTGGGCGCAGCCGTTGATCTGCGACACGCGCAGGAAGACGAGGTGGATCAACTCGTCCGGCAGGTTCGTCTTGGTTGTAACATAGTGGTGGACACCATAGAGCGCCTTTGCGCCCTCGGGGGCGACTTCGGACCAGTTCAAGCGGGACATCTTGCTTTCCTTTCTTGAGGACACGGTTCTCCGGCCGCCGGAGAAGCCGTCGCTGCTCATTCATTAGTTGAGGGCTAGGTTTGGTAGGTCGATCTACGGCTTGCGCGGCGTCGTCAGGATGGTGTCGTCAGTATCAACGACAAACACGGCGAGCAGCTTCGCCGGCTCACTCTTGCTGGCATTGGCGCTGACATCGTGGCGGTCGCCCGGTAGTTCGGTGAAGTTCTGACCGGCGGTAAAGGTCTTGGTCTCACCGCCGTTCACCGCGCTCATGACAGCGCCTTCAAGGATCGTTGCGTAGATCAGCGCGGACTTCGCGTGGGTGTGCGCGGCGCTATAACCGCCGGGGCCGTACTCGACCAGTGCGGCCTTGATGCTCTTGCCTGGTACGTCTGGAAGAGGATGCTCATAGACCAGTGTCACCTTGGCGTCCTTCGTATCGTAGGCCAGCGCAGGCTTGGTGACGTCATGCGCCTGGGCCGCAGCCAGCGAGGCTGCCAGTGCGGCGGCCGCATAGAGAAATGCTTTCATGATTTTTCTCCTGATGTTCGGTGGTTTAGGTGTTAAGCCATCCAGCGAGCGTGATCCCGCCCTTGATGTAGTTGCCGCTGGGCACCAGCGAGCCCGTGACGACGGGAGCGCCAAAGTAGTCGACGGAGGCATCGGCGCTCACCGGCCGGGCGTCGCCCTTTGCATCGAGATAGGTCCGGATGAAGGATTCGAACGGTGCGCGCTCGGGTCCGGCAAGATCGACTGTTCCATTCTTCGGGCCTCCCAGCGCGGTCTCCACCAGAGCGGCGGCGACGTCATCGGCTGCGATCGGTTGGAAGTCGATATCCGGCACTTTCACTGCACCGTCGGCTGCATAGGCGCCGGCCAGGGTTTCGATAAACTCGTGGAACTGCGTTGCTCGGACGATGGTATAGGCCTGGCCCGACGATGCCACCGCCTCTTCCTGCGCCAGCTTGCCGGCCATGTACGGGTTGGCGGCAAGGCCATCGACATTGACGATCGAGAGGACCACGTGATGGCGCACGCCCGCGGCCTGTTCCGCGCTCGTTAGGTTGCGGCTCGACGTTCCAAAGAAATCGGTGATGACGGCCTTGTCGAACGACATCATGTTCGACACGTCAATGACGGCGTCCGCTCCTTCAAGGACTTCTTCCAGTCCTTCACCCGTATAGGCGTTGATGCCGTTGCGAGAACTTGCGGCGACGGCTTCGTGGCCGGCGTCCTGCAGCAGCTTTACTGCCTTCGAGCCGATCAGGCCCGTGCCGCCGATGACGACGACCTTCTTCATCTTGGTCATGGTGCTTTCTCCTATGACGAGGCGCGATTGCCCGTCTTGCGTTCGTGGAGTTCGAGGAAGGCGCATCCGCGGGCGGCGATACCGCCGTCGTCGTCTGCGCCGAGGTCCGCCAGAAGGTCCGCGACGGACACCTTGGCGAGTTCCGCGCGGTAGGCCTTTTCGGCCTTCAGCATCGCGGCATTGATCTGGCAGGGCTTGGTGAAGTAGCGCTGCGGCAGAGGGTTCGGTCCCCGTTGGCGGATCTCGGCGCACCGGAAAGCGGGTGCCGGTCCTTCGACCGCGAGGACGATGTCGAGTAGGCTGATATCCTTCGGGGCCTTGGCTAGTCGATAACCACCCTTCGGCCCCGGCGTCGTTCCGACGATTCCGGCGCCGGACAGCGCCTGCAGGTGCTTCAGCAGATAGCTCGTCGACACGCCGTGCAGTTCGGCGAGTGCTCCTGCCGACAGCACGCCGTCTTCTGACAACCCCGCCAGGAATGCCGTGCAGTGGATGGCTTGCTCGACCCCTTCGCTTAGTTTCATCTTGCATCTCCTAATCGTGGATATAAAATGTCTATGATTGTGATTGGTGTCAATGCCCGATCACTTGGCGCGCTCGAAATTCCGAATATCAGATCAGAAAACGGAGTTTCGACGCCTTGGTGCCTCGCCATAGTCAGGACGCTCGCAGCAGCGGAACAACATCAAAGGACATCGAATGACCACCAAGCTCGCACTCTCCTCGACACCGGAAGGCATCGTCCCGGCGCTTCTCGCCCATCTGAACTCGCTCGACGTCGAGACCATGCTCGGCTTCTACGAGCCGGAGGGATTGATCGTCGACGCCGCGGGCGTCGCTCACGTAGGCAAAGAGGCAATCGGCAGGGAGCTTTCCAAGTACTTCAGCCTCGGCCTTCAGATGTCGATCACGCAGCGTCACCTGTTCGTGGCTGGCGACGTCGCGTCCCTCATCCTCGATTGGTCATATATCGGCACCGCGAAAGATGGCACGGAGATCAACATGGTCGCCACCGCGACCGACATCGCGCGCAGGGGGGCGGACGGTCTGTGGCGCTACCTGATCGACAACCCGTTCGGCTCGATGCCGAGGAGCGCCGGCTGATGACGGACGCCGCGGAAGTTCCGAACGAGGCGACAGCGCCCGCATTCCGCGGCGTGCTCACAACCGGCGTCTATTGCAGGGCGACGTGCATCTCCCGTCCGCCTCGTCCTGAGAACATGCGCTGGTTCGGGTGCGTCTCCGACGCACAAAGAGCAGGCTTTCGCCCCTGCCGACGATGCCGTCCCGACGACGAGGATTTCGCCAGGAGGAATGCCAATCTGGTTGCCGAGGCGTGCAGGCTGATCGATGCCGGGGACAGCTCTCCGACTGTGGCGGCTCTCGCACATGCGCTCGGCGTCAGCGAAGGGCACTTCCACCGGACGTTCCGCGCGCAAACAGGAGTGACCCCGCGAGCATACATTCAGGAGAAGCGGGCAGCCCTCCTACGAGAAGGACTACGGCCGGGAAAGTCGGTGACGTCGACATTTTACGACGCCGGCTACGGCTCGAGCAGCCGGTTCTACGCGGTCTCGAACAAAGCGCTCGGGATGGCGCCTGCAGACTACCGCGCTGGCGGACGCGCGGAAACTATCCGCTTCGCCCTCGGTCTGGCGTCTCTTGGCTCGATCCTTGTCGCGTCGAGCAAAAAGGGCGTCGTCGCGATTCTGATAGGGGATGATCCGGGTAAGCTCCTCAGAGATCTTCAGGATCGCTTCCCGAGCGCCAATCTCGTCGGCGGCGACCAGGACTACGAACATGTCGTCGCCTGCGTCGTCGGAATGGTAGAAGCTCCCGGCCTGGGTTTGGACCTTCCTCTCGACGTACGGGGAACCGCGTTTCAAAGGCGGGTATGGACCGCCCTGCGGGAAGTTCCGCCGGGCCAGACGGTGAGCTACGAGGAGCTTGCTCGCAGGATCGGGAGCAGGAAAGGAGGGAAAGCGGTCGCCAGCGCCTGCGCGAGTAATCCACTGGCCGTCGCTATTCCCTGCCATCGCGTAACAAAGAGCGACGGCTCCGCCTTCCGCTACACCTGGGGCATCGATCGCAAATGCGAGCTTCTGAGAAGGGAGGCAAGCTTCGCCTCGGACCGCTGCGCTGCTAAAGAATGCCTGGGCGAGAGCCAGCGGGGTCCGCATCTGTGATGATTGTGAGTAGCGCAGCAAGATCGGATTTCCTGCGAGCGACGTCGGCCAGGGTGTAGCGGTCGAATACGGAGACAAACGCGGCTGTCGCCTCTTGGAGGACCACGGGAAGACCGCATGCGGGGGCGATGATGCATCCATCGCAGACGAAGAGGTCCGTCAGCTTTTCCGTGTGGCGGAGGATCGATCCGAGGTTGATCTGATCGGCCGGCCGCGCAAGGCGGATGCCACCATTACGACCACGCATCGCTTCGATAAACCCGGCGCCGGCAAGATCCTGAACGACCTTCATCAGGTGGTTCTGGGAAATATCATAGATGGTGGCAACCTGACGGATGGATGTCAGGGCATCGTCCTTTGCCGCCAAGTGGATCATCACCCGCATCGCGTAGTCACTGTAGGTCGAGAGTTTCATCAGCATTCCTGCGACAAAATGGCAGCCGTACAAAATATGCATTTACATAGCATGTTTTTAGTCCCACGAATAGATGCATCTGTTTTGCATCATTTAGGTGAGTCATGGTTACCCAGACAATTCAGCAGGAAGACATCATGCCGGTGCTGTCGAGATTCTATGCGCTGGTCAGGCGCGATCCCGAGCTTGGGCCGGTTTTCAACGAAGTCGTGGCGGACTGGACGGAACACCTGCAGCGGCTTGAGGACTTCTGGTCATCGTTGATGCTCACCAGCGGGCGCTACAAGGGAAATCCCGTTGCGATGCACGTCATCCATGCTCACCGGATCCAGCCCCAAATGTTTTCCCGATGGCTTCAGCTATGGGAGGAAACCACCAACGATATGGTACCGCCTGCCGTTGCGCAGGAAATGCAGACGAAAGCCACTCGAATAGCGGATCGACTGAATAGGGCGATGTATGGCTCAGAGGCCGTTATCGGCGCCCGCTGGCCGTCGGATGCAGCGGTTACAGAGCCATATCGCAGAACGAGGATCTTCGACCAGGTGACCGTGCCGCCGGCTTTGCTCAGCCAGCACCAGACAAAGGACGGCGCATGGGCGGTTGTGAGGATCATGGACGGGCAGGTTGTCCTTCACTTCGAAGGGGCGGCCATCCAACCCATTGTCCTCGACCCGCAAAACCCTGGTTTCATCGAACCGCGTCGGCCTCACCATCTCGAGCTGCAAGGCCCCGTGCGCTTCCAGCTCGAATTCTTTGACCGCGATCCCCGACCAAACCTCAACCTTAACCAGCAAGGACGCCATGATGCCTGCCCCTCTCAGTAACACCACCATCAGGATCGTAAAGGCAAGCGCACCTGCGCTCGCCGTCCATGGAACTGCTATCACGACGGCGATGTATGCCCGGCTTTTCCAGGACGCGCATATCAAAGAGCTGTTCAACCACTCAAACCAGGGGGAGGGAGGATCGCAGGTTCACGCACTGGCGGCGGCGATCATTGCCTATGCCCAGAACATCGATAATCTCGCCCCGGTCGTTCCGGTGGTTGAGCGTATTGCTCACAAGCACATCGGGTACCACATCCTCCCGGAGCACTATCCTTACGTCGCCACCGCGCTCCTGGCCGCGATCAAAGACGTGCTGGGCGACGCTGCCACGCCAGAGCTGATCGAGGCTTGGGGTGAGGCGTATTGGTTCCTCGCCAATCTCCTTATGGAGCGCGAAGCTGATATCCGCGAGAGTCTCGAAGCGCAGGTCGGCGGCTGGAACGGCTGGCGACCCTTTGTGATCGCGGAGAAGCGCGAGGAAAGCAGCGTCATCACGACGTTCATACTGAAACCTGCCGATGGCGGGAGCATCGTCAGGCACAAGCCCGGCCAGTATCTGACTTTCCGTCTGTTTCTTCCGGACGGTTCTCAAATAAAACGGAACTACTCGATCTCGTGCTCGCCGAACGACGACTACTATCGCATCTCTGTCAAACGGGAAGCCAAGGGTGCGGGCGGATCGCGGTTCCTGCACGATACCGCTCAGGTCGGAGACACGATCGAGGCGACGCCGCCGGCTGGAGATTTCTTCCTGCCGGAAGAGCCCGTCCGGCCCGTCATTCTTCTCTCAGCTGGTGTCGGTCTCACCCCTATGGTCAGCATGGTGGAAACGATCGGCGGGCATTATCCTGACGTGCATACCCATTACGTTCATGCTGCATTGAACAGCTCGACCCATGCCATGGATCGCCACGTCAGGTCGATCGCCAGAGACCACGGACGCATTTCGGTGGCTACGTTCTACAGCGAACCTGCGCCGACGGACGCCGCCGGCCTCACTCACGACTTTGACGGCTTCATCAGCGTGGACTGGCTCAAGCACAATACACCGTTCGAAACAGGCGAATTCTACCTCTGCGGCCCGAAGCCGTTTCTGAAATCGCTTGTGACTGGCCTCTGGAACGCGGGTGTTGAAGCCGATCGCATTCATTTTGAATACTTCGGACCAGCCGACGACTTACTGGCAGCCTGATCTTCGAAAGTGGGGGAGGCCCTAGCCCGCCCCACACGCTCCACGAAAGAAACCTCCATGTTGAATGATCTCAAACGCGCAGCACCTCTTATTATCTCTCCCCTGCTCCTCCCCGCCAGTGCATCCGCGCACGTCAAATGGTTCGCGCCCTATATTGTCGGAGCGCCTCCAGAGCCGATCGGAAAAACACTTGCTGACATATGGTTCTGGGTCGGCATCGGATTGGTGTTGCTGTTCTTCTTGCTGACCCGCCTCGTCGAGCTGAGCAAATGGGGTGGCGCAACGATCGCGGGCTTGAACAAGGCAACAAACCCCATATGGTTGCGGCAGGACGATTACATCCGATGCATCATCGCCGCGTTTTTCGTCGCTATATTCTCTGTCGGCAACGTGTACCTGACGCCTGATTTGAAGACGCCGCACGAATGGGTATCCTGGCTGCAACTCGTCATAGCATGCTGCATCTTCTGGCGCGCGACGATGCCGCTTGCAGGGGTTGGAATCATAGCTCTCTGGGTGCTCGCCCTACGCGACTATGAACTGTTTCATCTTTTCGACTATCTTGCCCTCGGCTTGGGCGTCGCCGTGTACCTCATCCTCGAACCCCAGAAGAACGAAGCCCTCAGGGAACGCCGCTTTGAAGCCCTGCGGTGGGGGCTTGCCGTTGCGCTGATGTGGTCAAGCCTCGAAAAATTCGCCTTTCCAAGCTGGTTCTATCCGCTGGTCGTAGAAAAGCCGTTCCTGACATTTGGCATGCCGCGCGACGCCTTCATCCCTATGGCTGGAGTGACCGAGTTCACTCTGGGTTTCGGGCTTCTCTGGACCCCTCTAATCCGGCGCCTTTCAGCGATAGCCCTCCTCGTGATCTTCACGGCTGCGGTATGGCCCTTCGGACGAATAGACCTGATAGGCCATGGCCTCATCATGGCAATCCTCATCGCGGTGGCTGCCGAACAGCGTTCAGGCCTTGATCTGTTCACAGGGCTGAAGCGCAAGTTGATCAACGTGCCCGTAGGATTGTCAGGCGCTCTGATCGTCTTTTGCACTGCCTACTGGGGACTGCACGTGGCATTCTTCGGCATTAACGGAATTGACCCGAACGATCTTCAGACGAAGACGACCCACTCCTATAGCAGCGAACATCCACACGGTCCGGGCGGACCTTCGGACACGCAAGCGCATGGACACTGACGACAGAAGAGAATTGGATTATGCAGCTCTACCCGCTAGGTGAAACGTCGATCGAGCTGCTCAGTTCGATAGACGTTGTCGCCTGCAACGGACGTCTTTTGCAGGTGAGAGAGTTCCAATACCGATTGAAACAGCAAACCAAACAAGGCGAGCGCTGGTTCCCCGGCGCTCGGTTTTGGAAGACGAGCGAGGGGGAGAAGGTGAAGTTGGTGGATCTGACGATGTTTGAAGTCATCGCAACCGGCGAGATTTTGTTCTCATTGGGCTAGGCTGAGATGCTTCGCTCGAAGTGATAGCCGACTGGTAAGAAATCTGAACAACGTTTTGCCACGAAGCAGAAACTCCGCCTAAGCAATGAGAGGTCTGCGGTTCGTGTACCTTCAAGAGCGTTGGATTTAACGCAAAGTGCCATCAGCTGGATGAGATGTTCATGCGATGCCATCTGTCACCGCATGAACGAGGTGCGCGATCAGCGCATGGATTTGAACGCGGCGCGCAGCTCTTCGGCGAAAATCTGGGGCTGCTCCCACGCTGCGAAGTGACCGCCTTTCGCCGCCTGGCTGTAATAGACCAGAGAAGGGTAGGCCTGTCTGCTCCAGCTTTCAGGTGCTTTGTAGATTTCCTTCGGAAAGGCCGTGATGGCGACTGGGACCTTGATGTCCTTTGTCTTCTGCGTCTCCGAGCTGAAATTGTTGTTGTTGTTTTCCCAGTAGAAACGCGACGAGGACGCACCAACATTGGTCAGCCAGTAGAGCGTAATGTCGTTGAGCATGTCGTCTCGGGAGAGGACCCGCTCAGGTACACCGTCGCTATCGCTCCATTGCGCAAACTTCTCGTAGATCCAGGCCGCGAGACCGGACGGGGAGTCGGCCAGCGAGTAACCAATGGTCTGAGGACGGGTAACCATCATCGCACCATAGGCGGCATTCCGGCCAAAGAACGTGCTGAGCGAGTGGTAAGCGTCTCGTTCAGGCTGCGACAGGCTCGCCGGAGCCGGATCGCCGGCATTGATACCCTTCATGAGGTCGCCGGGGACGGTTGCGGGCATGTTCAGGTGAATGCCGAGCAGGCCTTGTGGAGCCTGCCGCGCCAGCGCATCCGAGATGACCGAACCGTGGTCGCCGCCCTGGGAGACATAGCTTGTGTAGCCGAGGCGCTTCATCAACACGTCCCAGGCCTTGGCAACACGATCCGGTCCCCAGCCGAGTTCAGTCGGCTTACCCGAAAACCCATGTCCGGGAATAGAGGGAATGACCACGTCGAAAGCATCTTCCGCGCGACCGCCAAATGCAGTCGGATCGGTCAGCGGGCCAATGGCCTTGATGAACTCGAACTGCGATCCAGGCCACCCATGGGTCAGAATGAGGGGCAAAGCATTTGGATGGCGCGACCGAACGTGAATGAACTGGATATCCACACCGTCGATCGTCGTGATGAATTCCGGCAGTGCGTTCAGTTCCTGCTCCGCCTTGCGCCAGTCATAGTCGGTTCCCCAGTACCGAACCAGGTTCTGGACCCGTTCAAGCTGAATGCCTTGAGAGATATCCCCGACAGTCTCCTTGTCGGGCCAACGCGTGCCGGCGATGCGGCGACGCAGGTCGTCGAGCTGTGACTGGTCGACATGGATCTTGAAGGGCCTGATGCTTTCATCGGCCTTCTGCTCGGTGGCAGTGATTGCGGCCGTTTCAGCAGCGCTTGCTTGCCGTGGTCCCAAGACCGGTAGCAACATCAGAGAGCCGATCGCAAAAGCCGAGACGAGATGCAGATTGCGGCGGGATAACGTGATGATCGAAGTCATTCAACCCTCTCCTTCTTAAAGTCGTCGGTGACGACATCTGGGTGCAGGAGGGATTTACGGAGCCAACGTATCCGGCATGTTTCGTGAACAACCCGAATTGTATCGAGACTGTAGGTGTAATTTTGGCCGATACAGTCCAGTGTCCGCAACGCCGAGGCTACAGTGAGATACAAAGAAGGGTATCCGTGGAAACATGCCAGATACATGGACCGACAAATAAGGTCTGATCGAAATCAGAACATGAAGGCTGGTCCCATGAGAAGCGCACTCTTCTGTTCCATCGCACTGTCGCTTGCAGCGACCGGCGTAGCGGCGACATACTCCGCCGCAGCTGGCAACGGGCCCGAAAATGCCTCTCCCATATATGGTGTCACCATACCCGAAGGCTATCGGGACTGGAAATTTATCGCGCCGGCACAAGAGGCGCCGCCGCTCGATGAATTGCGAGCGGTGTTGGGGAACGATATTGCGATCAACGCCTATAAAAGCGGTACGCTCCCTTTCCCCGATGGCTCGATCTTGGTGAAGCTCGCTTACAAACGAAAACAATCGACCGAGTTTGCGCCTGCGACGGTTCCCGGCGCGCCGACCACGGTTCAAGTCATGGTGAAGGATACGAAAAAATATCCGGACAGCCATGGGTGGGGTTTCGGGCGTTTCGTCGATGGGAAACCGGTTGATGTTGCGCAGCACGAGACCTGTCTCTCCTGCCACGAAAGCAACGTTAAAGATCATGACTACGTGTTCACGCGATACGCGCCGTAACGGTTCAAAAGCTTGTTTCGGAAACCGCGATAGTACGCGGACATGAGGCCAGGTGACCTCCAGTTCCGTTTTCGCTCTTCTATCGCGTCTCATCGCGACTGCCACAAACTTGAGCGCATCGCATATTGCGCTTATGGTGGCAGATCTAACGTTCCAAACAGGATAGCCGACAATGGATTTCAACCCGATCGCAACGCCACCTTGCCTTGCCACATGGGGAAACCTTGTTCATGCCTTCCATCACTCTTTCCAATCTATCCTGGTCCACGCCTGACGGACGCCCGCTCTTCTCCAATCTGAATATCGTCTTCGGTCCTGAACGCGCTGGACTTGTTGGCCGCAACGGCATCGGCAAGACAACGCTTCTGAAGCTGATATCAGGCGAATTGTCGCCGTCTCAGGGATCTGTCACTGCGCCATCACGCACCCATGTCCTGCGCCAAACTGTGCAGGTGGCCGAGGAGGAAACGGTTGCCGACCTCTTCGGCGCGCGGCATGCGCTGGTTCTGCTCGCGCGGGCGCAGGCAGGGAGTGCAACGCTGGAGCAACTAGCGGACATCGACTGGATGCTTGAGGCGAATATCGAGGCGGCACTGGCGCGTTTCGGCTTGTCCATGCCCATGACCACGTCGCTTGCAAGGCTCTCGGGCGGACAGCGCACACGCGCAGCGCTTGCTGCTCAAGTCTATCGTGCGCCTGAGTTCCTGATCGTCGACGAACCGACCAATAATCTCGACCGGGATGGCCGGGCGGCGGTGATCGAGCTTTTGAATGGCTGGAGACAGGGTGCGATTATTGTTAGCCATGACCGTGAATTGCTCGAAATCGTCGATGCCGTGGTCGAACTGACCTCCCTTGGTATTAGCCGGTATGGCGGCAACTGGAGCCATTACCGCGAACGCAAGGCGCTGGAGCTTACTGCCGCGCGTCATGATCTGGCCGACGCACAGAAGCGGCTCGGCGAGGTGGAGCGCAAGGCCCAGGAGACTGCCGAGCGGCAGGCGCGCCGCGATGGCGCGGGTAAGAGAAAGGCGGCGGAGGGCGGATTGCCGAGGATTTCTGCCGGCGCGCGCGCCATGCGTGCCGAGCAGACAGGCGGTGATAATGCTGCTGCCGCAAGCCGGGTGACCGGGGAGGCCAGGGCAGAGGTGGCTGAGGCGCGACGGCGTATCGAGGTTCTCGATCCCTTCAAGGTTTCGCTGCCATCCACGGGTCTTGTGGCGTCAAGGACGGTGCTGCGGCTGGACAAGGTGACTGCGGGTTATGCAAGCGATGCACCAGTCCTCTCTGATCTTTCGCTGACAATGACTGGTCCCGAGCGGCTTGCCATCATAGGCTCGAACGGCACGGGCAAAACGACGCTGCTGTCCGTCATCACTGGAGGCCTGGCACCGTTTTCAGGGTCCGTCAGGGTCGAGGTGCCATGCGCCTTTCTCGACCAGAAGGTCAGCCTGCTTCAGCCGCAGCTGTCGATCCGGGACAATTTCATGCGGCTCAATCCCGGAGCCAGCGAAAATGCCTGCCGGGCGGCTCTCGCCCGTTTCATGTTTCGTGGCGATGCCAGCCTCAGGCAAGTGGGACAATTGTCGGGTGGGCAGATGCTGCGCGCCGGCCTGGCCTGTGTCCTCGGTGGAGAAAGGCCGCCGCAACTGCTTATTCTCGACGAACCGACCAATCACCTCGATCTTGACTCCATCGCCGCCGTGGAGGCGGGGCTGGTCGCCTATGATGGTGCGCTTCTGGTGGTCAGCCATGACGAGGCTTTCCTCGAGGCCATCGGCATCACTCGGCGTTTTCAGCTTGGCGCGCCGCTCGGAGCGTAAAAAAGCCACGCCTTTTTGGGCGCGGCTCAGTTTGATCGGAGATCTGCGGGGTCTTAGTGTGAAAGGGCTTTTGCCGCCTTTTCGATCACATCGGCGACCTTTTCGGGCTGGGAGGCGAAAACGGCGTGGCTTGCCGCAATCTCGGTCACATCGCTGCCCGCACGCCTCGCCATGTCGCGTTCGAGATCGGGATTGATCGAACGGTCATGGGTGGCGACGACCGCCCAGCTCTTGCGCGTCTTCCAGGCCGGCTCGCTAATCTTCGCCGCGAAAGCCTGCTTGGCGGCAAAGACCTGCGATCTGGCGAGAAATTCGGCGTCCTTCTTCGGAAGGTCACCGGCAAAGTCACCCGCGCATGCAGCGGGGTCCAGGTAGAGATATTTCCCGTCCTTCGTTTCGCGGATGTTCATTCCGCCGGCAGGCTTGGAGCTTGCCAGATCGAACAGGCTTTCCCCTTTGTCGGGCTGGAAGGCCGCCACATAAACGAGGCCTGCAACATGGGGGTTGTTGCCCGCCTCGGTTATGACCATGCCGCCATAGCTGTGGCCGACGAGGAGCGACGGTCCGTCCTGCAGGTCGAGTACGCGGTTGGTGGCGGCGACATCGTCGGCGAGAGAGGTGATCGGCTCCTGCACGATGGTGACGTTGAAGCCGCGGTCCACGAGGATCTCGGTTGCCTTGCGCCAGCCGGAGCCATCGGCAAGGGCGCCATGGACGATGACGATGTTCTTCACCTCCGCAGCCTGTGCGGCGAAGGCGATGACGCTGGTGGCAAATGCGATTGCTGCGATGGAGATAAAACGGCGGTTCATGTCGTGATCCTTTATTGTCTGGATAGGTGAGGGAAGGAGTTCAGCCGAAAGTGAAGGCGTAGGCCTGCACGCCGGGATCGAGGAAACGGATGGTGAAGGTTCTGGGCGTGACGTCGCCGGACTGACGGACAAGCTGGTAGAGGCGGGTGGATGTGACCGTGCCATTACCGTCGGCATCGGTATCCGTGCCGTGGTCGGCGCCGGGCGCGTGGCCGTCGATCGTCACCTGGAAACGGACCGGTTTTCCCGAGCCATCCGGCCCCAATACGAGATGCAGGTCGCGGGCGCTGAACCGGTAAGTGATAGCACCGTCGCTCTTGTCGAGGGTCGCTTCTTCCGCGCCGACAGTCCAGCTGCCGGACAGTCCCCATTCGTTCAGGCCGGGCCTGTCGATCGAATAGGTACCGGAAGAGCCGGGACGAAGGCCTTCGTTCGAGGCAAAGCCGGTGGCCTGCCGGTACCCGATATAAGTCTCGCCTGAGCGGATATCCTTCAGGTCAGCGCTCGCTTCTGCGCCTTTTGCCTCGGGCTTGACGGGCGCAGTGGTGGCCACGTCGCTGCCGGCTTCTCTCAGCAGATCCTGTATCGCCTGCTCGGTCCGGCCATAATTGCCTTCGCCGAAATGGTGGTAGCGGATATTGCCCTTGGCATCGATCAGATAGCTGGCCGGCCAGTAGCTGTTATTGAAGGCACGCCAGATCCTGTAATCATTGTCGATGGCGACGGGATAGCCGATCTTGAAGTCGGAGATCGCCTTTTTGACATTGTCGATCTTTTTCTCGAAGGCGAATTCCGGCGCATGCACGCCGATCACGACGAGGCCCTGATCCTTGTATTTCTCGGCCCAGGCGCGGACATAGGGAATTGTGCGGATGCAGTTGATACAGGAATAGGTCCAGAAATCGACGAGCACGACCTTGCCCTTCAGGGCCTCCGCGGAAAGCGGCGGCGAGTTCAGCCATTCCACGGCACCGCCCAGTGAAGGCGCGCGTCCTTCGACGGGAAGGTCGGCGTGAAACGGTTTGCCGTTGCCGGCGAGCATGGAATTGTCGGCGCTTGCGACCTCCATGCCGCCTTCGCCTGGCCGGGTGTGGAGACGATCGAGAACCGCCTGTTCGAAGGAAGACGTGCTGGCATAGGAAAGCTTGGCGAGGAGGCCGGTGTCTAGGCCGAGCGCGATGACGCCAACGCCTGCAATGACAGCTGCGCCAAGGACTTGGCGAATACGCTCGCCGACACCCAGGGACCGCTTCAAGGCGGCAAAGATGCGCCCACCTGCCAAAAGGGCAAGGGCAAGCGATGTGGCTGCGCCCGCGGCATAGGCTCCAAGGAGAACCGTGGTTTCAAGATTGGCGCCCTGCAGGGCGGCACCGGTCAGCACCAGACCGAGGATCGGCCCGGCGCAGGGCGCCCAGAGGAGACCGGTGGCAATGCCGAGAAGCAGAGAGCCCGCAGCGGTGGGAACGCTGCCCGGCTTTCCGGCGGCAATCATCAGGCGGTTACCGAGCCTGACAACAGGCTGGCTCAGGATGGTGGCGATGCGGGGGGAGATCAGCCCGAGGCCGAACAGCGCAAGCAGCAGCAGAGCGGCAAGCCGGCCGAATTCATTGGCCTCGATGGCCCAGCCACCGCCGATCGCAGCGAGCGTCGCGACGAGCGAGAATGTCGCGGCCATGCCCGCCAGCATGGGCAGCGTGCTGCGCAGAAACGGCTGTCCCGCACGGGCAAAGATGAAGGGAAGGATCGGCAGGATGCAGGGGCTCAGGATGGTGAGCGCCCCTCCGAGATAGGCAATGACGAGAAGCGTCATGATCATGTCCTCTGAAGCCCTGGGTGGATCTTGGCGCCGCCGACATGGGCGTGATCGGCAACTGCGCCAATCTGGTCGGGCGCAGGTATCCCGGATGTGTCCGGCTTCGGGGAGAAATGTATCCGAGTGTAGGAGGCGCTCCCGCCGCTACAGTGTGAAACAATCAGGCGGGCGGGACCGGCCATCTCGTCGTCTTTTCGCGCAGGCGAGGCGAGGTCTTTGTATCGAACTGTATCTCGGCGGCGTGCCGCTACACTTGCTTGCAGTTGAGTAGGTCGCAGGACATATCGACAATACATACGGGCTGTTTCTTGGGGATCGTCATCAACGCGAACCGGAGAAAACCCATGACCGATATGTTTCAGCTTCAACGCCGCCGTTTCTTCGGCCTGGCAGCCATGACCGTCGCAGCCGTCGAGCTCGGCGCCACGTCGCTGGCCAATGCCCAATCCGCCGCCGCGGCCGGGTCATCCGGCAATTCGCAAGGCAGGCCGGGCGGCCATACGAAATTTGCTGCCCTGAAGCAGGTCGATGCCGGCGTCCTCAATATCGGATATGCCGAGGACGGCCCGGCAAATGGTCCCGTCGTCCTGCTCCTGCACGGATGGCCATACGATATCTACAGCTATGTCGATGTTGCGCCGATCCTTGCCGATGCCGGCTATCGGGTCATCGTCCCCTATCTGCGCGGTTATGGCACGACACGGTTTCTCTCGTCCGAAACACCGCGTAATGGCCAGCAGGCTGCCCTTGCGGTCGATATGATTGCGTTGATGGACGCGCTCAAGATCGAGACCGCGATCGTCGCCGGCTATGACTGGGGTGCGAGGACTGCGGATATCATGGCCGTGCTCTGGCCGCAGCGCTTCAAGGCGCTTGTGTCCGTCAGCGGTTATCTGATCGGCAGCCAAGAAGCCAATCGCGCTCCGCTTGCGCCCAAGGCCGAGCTTGCCTGGTGGTACCAGTTCTATTTCGCCACCGAACGCGGCCGCGCCGGTTACGCTGCGCATACCCATGATTTTGCACGTCTCATCTGGCAGACCGCGTCGCCGACCTGGAAGTTCGATGACGAAACCTTCAACCGTTCCGCCAGCGCATTCGACAATCCCGACCATGTGGATATCACCATCCACAATTATCGCTGGAGGCTCGGACTGGTTGCGGGCGAGGCGAAATACGATGCCTATGAGGCGCTGCTTGCCAAGGCACCGGTGGTGACCATCCCCACCATCACCATGGAGGGAGACGCTAATGGTGCGCCGCATCCGGATCCGTCCGCCTATGCCGCCCGGTTTTCGGGACGCTACGAACATCGCACGATCGGTGGTGGTATCGGTCACAACCTGCCGCAGGAAGCGCCTGCGGAATTCGCCCGTGCGGTGCTCGACGTCGCGAAATTCTAGCCGCGGCGAATTTCCGGATGAACAGGTCGCCGCGGTGCATTTCGCGGCTTCGCGGCGGCCGCATCCGGGGCTAAATGAGAATGCCTCGACACGCAGCAAAGACAGAGGATGCGAGAACCCGAGATGGAGCATATCGACCATATCCTGATCGTCGATGACGATCGCGAGATCCGTGAACTGGTGTCGAGCTATCTGAAGAAAAACGGCCTGCGCACCAGCGTCGCGGCCGATGGCCGGCAGATGCGCAGTTTCCTGGATGCCAATGCGGTGGATCTGATTGTGCTCGACGTGATGATGCCCGGCGATGACGGGCTGGTTCTTTGCCGGGAGCTGCGGGCCGGCAAGCACAAGGCAACGCCGGTCCTGATGCTGACCGCCCGCGACGACGAGATGGATCGCGTCATCGGGCTGGAAATGGGTGCGGACGACTATCTGCCGAAGCCTTTTGCGGCGCGCGAGCTTCTGGCTCGCATCAAGGCTGTTCTTCGCCGCACGAGAATGCTGCCGCCGAACCTGCAGATCAGCGAGGCGGGCCAGATCCTGACCTTCGGAACATGGCGCCTCGATACCGTCGGCCGGCATCTGCTCGATCCCGAGGGCACGGAGATTGCCCTCAGCGGCGCGGAATATCGGCTGCTCCGCGTCTTCATCGACCATCCGCAGCGCGTTCTCAACCGCGACCAGCTTTTGAACCTGACGCAAGGCCGAGATGCGGAACTGTTCGACCGCTCGATCGATCTTCTCGTCAGCCGCGTCCGCCAGCGGCTGGGCGACGACGCGCGCGAGCCGACCTATATCAAGACGGTGCGTGCGGAAGGTTATGTCTTCGCGGTGCCGGTAGAAATCTCGGAGCCCAGGACATGACGGAGCCGGCGGCGGACAAGGCGGGCCGGCATTTCGCCTTCTGGCCGGGCACCCTGCGCGCGCGCCTGTTTCTCATCCTCTTTTCGGGCCTTGCGATTGCCTATGGCCTTTCCTTCAGCATCCTGTTTTTCGAGCGTTACACATCCGCCAAGGCCGTGATGCTCGGTACGCTCGAAAGCGACCTTGCAACCTCGATCGCGGTGATCGACAGGCTGCCGGCGGCAGAACGTCCGGCATGGCTCGATCGCCTCAGCCGCGGAAACTATCGGCTGGAGCTCGGAACAGGAGTTCCGGGCGTCCCTGACATGTCGGGGCGTGGAGCCGAGATTGCCGCTCGGATCGAGGACGCCGCGGGTCAAAAATTCCCGCTGACGGTACAAGCCATTCCCGGCGAGAACGGCAGGCTGCAGGGGCATCTGACGCTTTCCGACGGTTCCCCGCTGACGATCGACGTGACACCGCGCGGTGTGATGCCGCTGGCCAGCTGGCTGCCTTATGTCTTTGCGGTGCAGATGCTGCTGCTTGTGGCCTGCACTTGGCTTGTCGTGCGTCATGCATTTCGGCCCCTTGGCGATCTCGCCGCTGCCGCCGATGCGCTTGATCCCAATGCCAAGAGCGAGCCCATTAGCGAGAGCGGTCCCCGCGAAGTGGCGCATGCGGCGCGGGCGTTCAACGCCATGCGCGACCGGATCGCCCATCATCTCGAGGAACGGGTGCAAATCCTTGCGGCTATCTCCCATGACCTGCAGACACCGATCGCCCGCATGCGGCTGCGCGTCGACATGGCGGATGAAAGCCCGGAACGCGACAAGCTGGTCAGCGACCTGCGCGAGATCGAAATGCTTGTAAAGGATGGCATCGCCTATGCGCGAAGTTCGCATGGCAATGGCGAGAAGACGTCGCGCATCGACCTTTCGTCCTTCATCGACAGCATTGCCTATGATTATCAGGATACGGGCAAGGCGGTGACGTGATTGGCCCCGTACTGGGCACGATCACGACCAAGCCGCATGCGCTGCGACGTATCCTAACCAACACCATCGACAACGCGGTCAAGTTTGCCGGAGCGGCGGAGCTGAGCGTCGAGCGAAGGGAGGGCGGCGAAACGGTCCTGACCATTCTCGATCGGGGGCCGGGCATACCTGACGAGATGCTGGAGGCCGCCATGCAGCCTTTTGTGCGGCTGGAACAGTCCCGCAACCGCGAGACCGGCGGCACTGGGCTGGGGCTTGCGATCGCTCAGCAACTGGCCACGGCCCTTGGCGGCAAGGTGAGGCTTTATAATCGCGACGGCGGCGGGCTCGCTGTGGAATTGACGTTGAGATGATGAAGGGCGCCGGTATTCCGGCGCTCATTTTTTTGGATCTGCTTTTTCCAATATACTGTTTGATACATTTCACCAGTTTTCCTGAAACAGTGCAGATACTCCAGCGGGCGAAAAACCTCCCTGTCAGCGAACAACGCTGGCCTAGCTTAGAAGGAGTTTTGCCATGCCGAAGATCGACACTGTTCTTTATACCGGACGGACCCACACCACGGGCGGGCGCGAAGGTTTCGCGCGCAGCGACGACGCTGCGCTGGAGGTGAAGCTTTCTCCTCCGGGAAGCGGCCGCCCCGGCACAAACCCGGAGCAGCTTTTCGCGGCAGGCTGGTCGGCCTGCTTCATCGGCGCCATGAGCCGCGCTGCCGGAAAGCGGCAGTTGCGTCTGCCTGCGGAAACCTCCGTCGATGCAGAAGTGGATCTCGGAACGACCGAAAACCAGTTTTTTCTTCAGGCCCGTCTGAATGTCAGCATTCCTGGCGTGGACAGGGACACTGCGCAGGCGATCGTCGACGAGGCCCATCAGATATGCCCCTATTCGAAGGCGACGCGGGGGAATATCAATTTGGAACTCCACGTGATCTAGGAGCATCGAAATGCGGTTTCTCCTAGTTCTGTTCACGAGCGTGTCGCTATTTGCGGCCCCTTGCGTTTATGACGCGACATCGAGTGAACCTTCGGCTCTCGCCGGGCTTGTCGGCGTGATGAGCTCGCGATGAACGATTAAAGGGACGGCCTGTTGGCCGTTCCACCTCCCTCATGAATGATTTTTATAGCAAGCCGTTGGAAGCGCTTATCGGCAGAGATGGGTTGGTCGCTTGATTAGCGAAGGATCAGAGTCGCTGGCACCCATCCGCGCAGCTATTCATCGCTGTGTCAATTTGCAGTGTCCCATCGATCCCGCTCGATGATTATCGACGGCTTCCCACCTAAGTTGCTGCAACGGCAGGCCCCGGCGTATTTTCCGCAAGCTCTAAATTTTATTGACTGATCTGTCCAGAATTGATAAATCGCCCGCATGGCAAGACCGAGAGAGTTCGACCGCGATGCGGCGCTGGAAAAAGCACTGAGGGTGTTCTGGGCGAAAGGTTTCGCGGCGACGTCCACAGACGATCTGCGACAAGCGATGGGAATAGGCCGCCAGAGCCTTTACGGGGCATTTGGCGACAAGCGAAAGCTATATCTTGAGGCGCTGGATGCGTATCAACAGAGAGCGACCTCCGGACATCTTAAGCGGCTGTCCGCGGGTAATCCGATCGAAGGTATCGAGAATCTGCTTGCCGGAGTTGTTGCGGAAGACGATGAAGAGCGAGCGCTCGGATGCATGGGCGTCGGATCCGTTGGCGAATTTGGAGTTACGGATGCGGAGCTCAATGAGCGCAGGAAGATCTTCGGCGAATTGCTCTGCAAGGGCATCACTGCGAGAATTCGGGAAGGGCAGCAGCAGGGAAGGATCGACGGGAGCCTCGATCCGCAGGACGCCGGAGCGTTTGTGCTTATGACCATGACGGGCCTCCAGCTTGCGGCGCGCGGCGGATCGTCGAGCGAGCACCTCAAAGCGATGGCCCGGTTCGCAACGGAGCGGCTCAAGAACTAAAAGGCCTGCCCCACAGGGCGGGTTTTCATTTGTCTAATTATGGACTGATCTGTCAAAAATGGAGATAATCATGACGATCAATGAAAGAAAGGCCGCACTTGTATTTGGAGGTGCGCGTGGCATTGGCGCGGCGTCTGTACGTAGGTTAGCCGAGGACGGCTTCGACGTTGCGTTTACCTACGTCTCCCGCCCCGACAGCGCGTCCGAGCTGGCTTCCTCGATCCTGGCGGCAGGATTCAAGGCTGTCCCGATCCAGGCTGACAGTGCCAATCCCGACGCCATCAGGGCCGCAGTCCGCAGGGCGGTGGACGAACTCGGCGCACTTGATGCCGTCGTGGTTAACGCCGGCATCCTGCGCATTAATACCGTGGACGCGGTTGCTCTCGAAGAACTCGACCTGATGATCGACGTCAATATCCGCGGTGTTTTCCTAGCGATCCAGGCCGCGGTAGCACAGATGAGGGACGGTGGCCGAGTGATCACGATCGGTTCCAACACAGCTGAGAGGACCGGCTTCCCGGGCAGCAGCGTCTATCAGTTCACGAAGGCTGCGGTCGCCGCCATGGTAAAGGGACTGGCGCTCGATCTCGCTCCGAGACAGATCACCGTCAACAACGTCCAACCTGGACCGACGAATACAGATATGAACGCTGGGTCGATCGAATTTCTCACGGACCGCAGCCCGTTGAAAAGGGTAGCCGATCCCGCAGAGATCGCCGAACTTGTCTCATATCTAGCTGGCCCACGATCCTCCTACATGACTGGGTCGAGCTTGACGATCGATGGAGGATGGGTTCTGTAATCGTTCCCATTTCGACGAGTTCAATGCGCTTCGTCAACGCAGCCGTCATTGCTTGGCGGCTGCAAAAACTGCCCGCACCGCCGGATGGGATATCCAGCCTTACGACCGCTTGAATTGGTTCTTCAAAAAAACACACGCGACGCTGCGGATTGGTGAAGAGGGTCGGAAAGTAGAGGTAGAGGACTTCCATCAAAGAAGACCACGAAGGCAGAACGCGCGACACGATTGGCTTAAATCTCGGCGGGCTTCCGCCGTCTAAGCGAAACCTCAACTTTTTACAACGTTGCCCTAACCGAACGGCCTGGGTCGCTGGTTCGACATGCCGGGTGGGGACCTTGACGTGTTGCTGGAGATGACGCCGAGGCCGACGAGCGAGGATAGATCGACCCATGCATCCCTAGGCTCGGCGCCTCTGGTTCCCACTGAACATGCCACCTCGGTAGACCTCCGCCGCAGGATCCATCGAGAATAGCAAGACGTCTGCTTCAGACCATGCGGTAAGATCGTCATAGGCAAAGGTCGAGAATACGCTTTCCCCTTCCGATATGACCTCGCCTGTGATGGCGACCTTTCCACGGTAGACGTAGAGCAAGGTGTTTCTTCCAGTTTCCTCGGCCGGCAACCGCAATTGGACCCCTTCGGTCAGGTGCGAGTCAAGGACGCGGACGTCGGATCTGACCTTCAACGGTGCAGCGCTCGGTCCGGCGATGACCCGCCAGCGATCGACGCTGTCTTCCTCCGGGAACTCATGGAACTGAACCATCGGCTCCAGATCAGGTGCGTTCGGTCGCAGAAATATCTGCAATGCCCGTACGGGTCGGTCGCTAATCATCAGTTCCTCATGCTGGAACGTATGGCCTGCGTTCATCATCATGAAATGCGTCTTGTCGAGCTTCGTCTCGTTTCCGACCGTGTCGCGATGGAGCATCTCGCCGCCACGAATATAGGTCAGGATTTCGTCGTCCTTGTGCGGGTGCATGCCGATGAGATGACCCGGCTGAACCTGGGCGCGGTCGATCCTGCCGATCGGGCCGATACCGGTGTCGTCCGACGTCAGCGTCAGGCCGGGATACAGGATCTGGACGCCGAAGCCTTGACTGAAGTCGCCGCGTATATGGCCGGCGGCAATCTTGGTGATGGTCATGATTGTATTCCTTTCATCCGGACGCGGGCTCTGTGGCCCGCGCCGAAGACGGCTATGTTCGTTCAATGGTAGTTCAGGATGCCGACCAGCTTCTGACCGAGCGGGCTCGTCCAGTCGACGGCAAGCTCGGAGATGATCTGGTCGACGGTGGTGATGATTGCGCCCGCTTTTTCCATGCGGCGCAGGGCGATATCGTCGCCGTACTTGGTGTAGGAGGCGGAGGCGTCGGCTGAGACCTGGACTTCGTAGCCCTCGTCCAGCATCCGAAGAACCGGGAAGGTGACGCAGATTTCGGTCGTGACACCGGCGACGAACAGCTTTTTGCGACCGGTCGCTTTGACCGCCTGGTTAAAGCCGTCGTGGTGCATGGCGTTGACGATGCCGGGACGCTTGACGCGGGCTTTGAACGCTTCGGGCAGGATTGCTTCGAGTTCCGGCAGCAGCGGCCCCTGGATCTGATCTTCCATGCTGGATGTCAGGATCGTCGGGATGTTCGCGGCCTTGGCAATGCGGGCAAGCTTCAGCGCGTTCTGCTTGACCAGGTTGATGTCGTGCGAGTGCGTCCAGGCCATCGTACCGACCTGATGGTCGATCAGCAGCATGGCGGAATTCTCGGGAGTGAAGACTTGCTTATGCATTGTCGTGTTCCTTTTTCTGTCGGCGGCGGTTGGTGAATTGGATTTCTATCCGTCCGATGAGTTGAATTTAACGTTGCAGATTTCAACGCGGTAGCTCTATGGTCGGCCACTCTGTGGAACGAAAAGTGGAACACGAAGAATGATCAGCTTCGAGGACATGCAGACCTTCATCGAGGTGGCGGACGGTGGTGGCATCACAGTCGCCGCCAAGCGTCTCGGCCTCCCAAAGTCGATCGTCAGCCGGCGGCTCGTCCGGCTTGAAAGCGAGCTTGGCGTTCAGCTCCTGGCACGGACGACCAGAGGCGCATCCCTCACCGAAGCTGGCGCCACCTTTCGCGAGCACGCTGCACGCATGTGCCTGGAGATGGACGTCGCACGCGAGGAGATGCTGCCGACCGGAGAGCTGCGCGGACGCCTTCGCGTGGCGGTTCCGTCGTCCTTCGGTGCCGGACACTTCGCCCCGGCACTGGCCGAGCTTGCCCGCCTGCATCCGCTCCTCCAGCTCCACGCGCACTACAGCGACAGATATGTCGACCTGGTGGCAGAGGGCTTCGACTGCGGCATCCGCGTTGGCTACCTGCAGGATTCGAACCTGACCGCGCGCAAGATTGGCGCCTTTGCAGCAGGCCTTTTTGCAAACCCGGAGTATCTGCGTGTCCATGGCATTCCACAGAAGCCGTCAGATCTTCTCGACCATCAGGCCATCTTGCAGGGGACCGAAAGCTGGAGAGTTTCCGACGGCACCCGGACCGTGGTCGTCAATGGTCAGGGACGGTTCAAGGCCGACAGCGCTGCGGGCATCGCCGAAGGGGCCGCCGCAGGCCTGGGCGTCGCGGCGCTACCCGTGGTGATCGCTCAGAATTACCTGGAAGCCGGAACCCTCGTGCCGATCCTGTCGGATTACAGCCTGCCGGAAATCGGGGTCTATATCGTGCGCCCGCCGGGGTCACACGTGTCGCGGAAGGTCCGGGTTCTGGTCGACTTCTTTGTCGAGAGGTTCTCCGCAAAGGGAGGCGCTGGCCAGAGCAAAGAAGGCTAGTATTACGTGGCCAAGCGCCGCTCCTGGAACGCGACGCCCCAGTCGCGCATTGCCATCAGCACGGGCGCGAGCGTCAGCCCGAAGGGCGTCAGAGAGTATTCTACGCGCGGCGGGACTTCTGCGAAAACTTCGCGGGCGACGATCCCGTCGGCTTCGAGTTCGCGGAGCTGCATTGTCAGCGAACGCTGGCTCGGGTCGCCGACAAGGCGGCGCAGCTCGCCAAACCGTCGCGGCCCGTCCAGCAGCCGATAAATGATCATCGGCTTCCATTTTCCACCCGTAACGTCGACGGTTGTTTCGACGGGGCACTTCTGGCCAGCAGTCATTGCGTGCTCCAATAGTGTACTTTCTATCCCTATAGGCAAAACTGTTGCCTACTTGCAAGTTCGCCTGTGTCGCCCCTAGTTGGAAGCAGCTATATTCAGAGGTGCATCATGCGAGCTGCTTTCTACAACCGACAAGGATCTGCAAAGGAGGTGCTGTCCGTCGGCGAGCTACCCGATCCGCAGCCGGGAGCCGGAGAGGTCCGGATAAGGGTGGTCGTGTCAGGCATCAATCCCTCCGACATCAAGACGAGGACTGGATTTGGCGGAAAGCTCATGCCATTTCCCAGGATCGTGCCGCACCAGGACGGCGCGGGGATCATCGACGCCGTCGGTCCCGGCGTCCCCACGTCGCGCGTCGGCGAGCGCGTCTGGATCTACATGGGCCAATGGGGTCGTGCGTTCGGTACTGCGGCGGAATTTGTTGTCGTGCCCTGCGTGCAGGCCGTAAGGTTGGCGGACAACGTTTCCTTCGAGATCGGAGCGGCGCTCGGCGTTCCTGCGATGACAGCGCATCGCTGCCTCTTCGCCGACGGCGACCTGCGCGGCAAGCGAGTCCTCGTCCAAGGAGGAGCAGGCGCCGTCGGCAATGCAGCGATCCTTCTTGCGAAGTGGGCGGGAGCGTGGGTGGCAACGACGGTGAGCCGAGAGGAGCAGGCGGAGGTCGCGCGTGCGGCCGGGGCCGATCTTGTCGTCAACAGGCACGAGGAGGACGTCGCTGCGGTCGTCCGATCAGCCACCGGCGGCCATGGCGTCGATCGCATCGTAGACGTGGATATCTCCGCCAACATCGACGTAGCAATCACCTCTCTCGCCCGCGACGGAGTCGTCTCGGCCTATTCGACGGAGTCACCAGATGCGAAGCTGACGATCCCGTTCTTCCCGGCGCTGTTGGGCGGCTTGTCATTCCGTTTCGTCTATGTCTACACCATGCCGGAAGCCGCTATGCGGCAGGCGGCCGAAGAGGTTTCGGCCTGCGCCGCATCGGGAGCATATGCTCCGCGGATTGCGCAGACATATGCCCTCGACGGAGTGGCCGAGGCACACGAGTTGCAGGAGAGCGGCAAGGCTATTGGAAAGGTTCTCGTTCGAATTTAGAACCCGTGATGCGATCTCATCGAGATCAGCTTATGAGGCGATAACGGCTTTTGGCTCCAGGAACGCCTCGAGGCCGAACACGCCATACTCGCGACCGATACCCGATTGCTTGAAACCGCCGAAAGGAGCGAGCGGCTCGTGCGGCGCGCCGTTAACAACCACGCGGCCGCACTCCAGACGATCCGCAAGCGCCTGCATGCGTGCGACATCGGTGCCATGCAGATAGGCCTGAAGTCCATATGGCGTGTCGTTGGCGATGAACACGGCTTCGTCTTCGTCTCGATAGGTGATTACCGACAGGACCGGGCCAAAAATCTCTTCGCGCGCAACGCGCATCTGGTTGTTGACATCAGTGAATATGGTCGGCTTCGTGAACCAGCCGCGTTCCAATCCGGCAGGTCGTCCCAGGCCACCTGTCAGGAGCCTCGCTCCCTCCTGCATCCCCAGTTCGATATAGGACTGGACGCGATCGTACTGCTTCTGACTGACCATCGGTCCGATCATCGCGTCCGGATCGTCTGGCGCACCGACCTTGAATGTCGCGATCTCCTGCTTGAGCCTGGCGAGGACATCGTCCAGCTGATGCTTGGGAACCAGAATTCGTGTCCCGGCAATGCAGGCCTGGCCGCTGTTGATGAAGCCCATCCGCAGTACGGCGGGTATTGTAACGTCCAGATCGGCGTCATCGAGAATGATGTTCGGTCCCTTGCCGCCAAGCTCCAGCGTGACACGCTTGAAGGTGTCGGCCGCGTTACGCAGGATTTCCCTTCCAACTGCGGTGGATCCGGTGAAGGTCACCTTGGCAATGTCCGGATGCCGGCCGAGTTCCGCGCCGACGACATTGCCGAGCCCGTTGACGATATTGAACACGCCCTTCGGCAAATCTGCGTCATGAAGACATTCGGTGAGGATCTGTGTCTGCATCGCACTCATCTCGCTGGGCTTAATGACGATGGTGGAGCCAGCGGCGATGGCGGTTGCAAGCTTCGAGGTGATGAAGCCAATATTGCTGTTCCACGGCGTGACGGCGGCGGCAACGCCGGAGGGCTGCATGACGACGCGGGCCCGGCCCATCTGTCGCTCGAAGTCGTAGTCCTCCAAGACCTTCGCCATGGTCAGAAAGCTTGAAGCAGCATGGGGAATAGCGAACCGCGTGAAGGTCTGAGGAGCACCATATTCGAGCGCCATCGCTTGCGTCAGATCATAGACGCGCGCGGCGACAGCTGCGTTCAAACGCTGAAGCATCTCGATACGCGCGGCCTTCGTCGTCCGTGAGAACGCCGGGAAGGCGCGTTTCGCGGCGGCGATAGCCTCACGGGCATCTTCGATGGCGCCAAGCCTGACTGTGCCGATCTTCTCCTCTGTCGACGGATTGTAGAGATTGGCGGTCTCAAATCCCCTCGGTGTGACGAAGCCTCCGTCGATGTAAATCTTGTCGATGTTGCGCATCTCAAACTCCTTTTGGCTGTTCCGTCACATCTGGCACTTCGGCGCTGTCCTGATAAGCTGGTCAAACATGCTCAGCCTGATAGGAGATTACGGACAATGATGCGCGGCTCACTTGCTGAACTGGAGGCTGTTCTCGCCGTCGCCTCACAAGGCGGGTTCCGTGCGGCGGCTCGCGAGCTCGGCATCTCGTCGTCATCGCTCAGCCAGCAGATCGCTACGCTGGAGACGCGCATGGGCGTCAGACTGTTCAACCGCTCGACCCGTAGCGTCGTCCTTTCAGCTGCGGGAGAGCAGTTCGTGGCGAGCGTGGGGCCGGCGCTGGAGGCGATCCGGAGCGCTGTCGAGCATGTCGATGAACATCGGGCGGAAGCAACGGGCACTCTGAGGATCAACACGTCGGTGGGCGCAACGCGGATGATCCTTACGCCGCTGATCCTGGAGTACATGCGCCGGAACCCGCAGATGGCGGTGGAGATCGTGACGGAGGGCGCGCTGGTCGACGTCAATGCCAAAGGCTTCGACGCCGGGATCAGGATCCGGGAGGCCGTTCCTCCCGACATGGTGGTCGTGCCGATCGGCGATAGTATCCGGCCGGCCATCGTCGCGTCTTCCGATTACTTCCGCCATCATGGAAAGCCGCGGGATCCGGCAGAGCTCCAAAACCACTTATGCATTCGCGCTCGAATGGCGAGCGGAACTATCTATCGCTGGGAGTTCGAGCGGCGAGGCGAGAGCTTCGCGCTCGACGTTCCTGGGAAGCTCGTGCTCGACGATAGCGACCTTATGCTCCGGGCCGCGCGTGAGGGGGCTGGGCTAGCCTACCTGAGTGAGTGGCAGGTCGCCGACGATGTCGCCGAGGGTAGGTTGGAACAGGTTCTTGCCGAGTGGACCCCGCCGTATCCCGGCTTATGTCTCTACTATCCCGGAAGGCGCAATTTACCGGCGAAGCTGCGCCGGTTCGTCGACTTGATCAAGGAGCTGCGGACAACCGTAACGATGTGACCGTACTCTTCAGCTTGGAGGATCGCCCGACGGGGTGGAGGCGAAGTTCCCCCTTTCATCCTGGTGCTACCGGACTATTCCGCTCCGCGTAACAGTCAAATGTCAAACATGCGTATTCAGCCGCGTGGCTGCGCATTGCATCCTGTGTTCACGGATCGGGAACGAACCCGGCCTTCAATCAGGAGCGATCACATGAAACTCTATCACCATCCGCTGTCAGGTCACGCACATCGCGCCCGGCTCTTCCTTTCGCTGATCGGGATGCCCCACGAGCTCGTCGAAGTCGATCTGAAATCTGGCGCCCACAAACAGCCCGACTTCCTCAAAATGAACCCGTTCGGGCAGGTCCCGGTTCTGGCGGATGGCGATGTCTTCATCTCTGATTCCAATGCGATCCTGGTCTACCTCGCCAAGAAGGCAGGTCAGACGGAATGGCTTCCGGAGGACGCTAAAGGAGCCGCCGACGTCCAGCGCTGGCTTTCTGTCGCAGCCGGGGAGATCGCCTATGGACCGGCAGCTGCGCGTCTGGTGACAGTGTTCGGCGCCAAGTTCAATCCGGAAGAAGTTATCGGGCGTGCACATACCATCCTTGGCCGGATTGAGTGCCATCTGCAAGAGCGTGAGTGGCTGGTAGGCGATCGCCCGACGATCGCGGACGTCGCAGTCTACAGCTATGTCGCACGCGCCCCAGAGGGCAACGTCGACCTGAGCGCCTATCCGTTTGTGAATGCCCTGCTGCGCCGCGTCGAGCAACTCCCGGGCTTCGTAGACTTTGTCAAAACGCCGGTCGGTCTTGCCGCCTGAGCTTCAATAGGGCGTGCGGGATCTCGCGCGCTCTTTGCCCTTTCCCGGAGAACGCAGATGTCCATGAAGCTTACAAAACTGCCGACGTGGCATGAAGGCGAGACCTTTATTCAGGAAAGGCTCGGCGTAAAGGAACGCATGGCCTCCGTCGGCCAGCGTGTCGTTCGTGACTTCATGCCGGACCAGCACCGGGACTTCTACGCCCAACTGCCTTTCATCGTTCTCGGGAGCGTCGATCAGGCTGGTGACGCCTGGGCAACTTTCGTGGAAGGCAAGCCGGGGTTTATGTCGTCGCCTTCGCCCGTCGCGCTTGACATTGCTGCGCACCGCGATCCAAGCGACCCGGCAAGCGAGGGATTGGCGGAGGGCTTGCCCATTGGCCTCCTTGGCATCGAGATGCACACACGCCGCCGCAACCGTATGAATGGTTTTGTCTCGACGATCGAAGGCGGCTTTCGCATCGATGTCGATCAGAGTTTTGGCAATTGTCCGCGTTACATTCAGCTGCGCGACTTTTCTTTCGAGCGTCAGCCAGGCGAACCATTTACCGGTGAAGTCGAGGAATTGCCCGCCCTCAATGACGGGGCGCGCGCGATCATTCAGGAAGCTGACGCCTTCTTCGTCGCGTCCTATGTCGATCGCGAGGACCGGCGTCAGGTGGATGTGTCCCACCGGGGCGGCAATGCAGGGTTTGTCCGCGTCGGCGACGATGGCGTTCTGACGATCCCCGACTTCGACGGCAATCTCTTCTTCGCAACGTTGGGCAATATCCTGCTGAACGGAAAGGCAGGACTTCTATTCGTGGATTTCAACACGGGCGACATGCTGCAGATGACGGGAACGGCCGAAGTCATTTTCGACTCGCCCGAAATCGCCGCTTTCCAGGGGGCAGAGCGGTTCTGGACGTTCAAGCCGACGCGCATTGTTCGGCGGCGTAATGCACTGGCGTTGAGATGGGCTTTTCAAAAGGACGGCTGGTCGCCGAGCTCTTTGATGACAGGCAGCTGGAGCCAAGCCGCCGACCGTCTCCGCGCCGCAGAGTTTGCTAAAAGCTGGCGGCCAATGACCGTCACCGCGATCGTCGATGAAAGCGCGACGATCAAGTCCTTCCATCTGCAGCCAGCCGATGGCGCAGGACTCCTTCCGCACGCGGCCGGCCAGCATCTGCCCATCCGCATCAAGCTGCCCGGCGAAGATAAGGCGGTCATTCGCACCTACACGCTCTCGGTCGCGCCGTCCGACGGGATCTACCGCATCAGCGTCAAGCGCGATGGTCAGGTATCTCAGTTCCTCCATGATCGCATCGCCGTTGGCGATGTCATCGAGGCGCGCGCGCCGGCCGGCGAATTCAGCATCGACGCCCGCTCGACACGCCCGGCGGTGCTTCTTGCAGGCGGCGTCGGCATCACCCCGATGCTCGCGATGCTCCGTCATATTGTCTACGAAGGGCTCCGCAAGCAGCGTGTCCGTCCGGTCACGTTGTTCTACGCGACTCGCTCCAAGGCCGATCGACCGTTCGACAAGGAGATCGCCGATCTTATCGGTGCGGCCAAGGGCAATGTGCGTTTGGTCAGAGTCCTCAGCGACACCACAGATGCTGAAGAGGGAAGGGACTTCGACGCGACAGGGCGGATCGATATGGCGATGCTGACTCGGTTCCTGCCCTTCAACGATTACGATTTCTATCTCTGCGGACCCGCCCAGTTCACCCAAGGGCTCTATGACGGACTGCGGGCTCTTAACATTGCTGACGACCGCATTCAGGCCGAAGCCTTCGGCCCTTCGTCGCTGATCCGCACGAGTCAAGCGGCACCAGCCGGGTCATCTTCCGTCGTGAAGCCTTCGGAGAAATCGGTACCCGTGGTGTTCACGAATTCCCTGAAGGAAACGCGGTGGGCACCTGGTTCTGGCACGCTTCTCGACCTTGCCGAAGCACGTGGTCTTGAGCCCGAATTCAGTTGTCGGGAAGGCAATTGCGGGACATGCCGGACCAAGCTTGTCAAGGGCGCCGTCGCTTACGTCAAGCGGCCCACAGCGAAGATCGAAGCCGACGAAGTGCTTCTGTGCTGCGCTGTTCCTGCCGACCAGGAAGGCGGCCTGCAGCTCGCTGTCTAAGGGCCGATTGCTGCGTCCAGCGTAACAGTCCCTTGTTCCCTTTCGATCTTCAGCAAGATCCCTCACCGGATCATATTCAATCTCAAGAGAGCGACGTCTCTCTCAACCGAAAAAGGAGACTACAATGTCACGCATTCCTACCCCCGCCACGATCAACGACGCGCCGGAAGCCTCTCGTCCGATCCTCGAAACTATCCAGAAGCAGATCGGCTCCGTTCCGAACATCTTTCGTCTGGTCTCCAACAGCCCTGCCGCCTTGACGGGTTTGACGTCGCTCCAGGGCGCACTCGGCAAAGGCAAGCTGCCGCCGGCCACCCGCGAACGCATTGCGCTTGCTGTGGCTGAAGCCAACGGCTGTGACTATTGCCTCTCGGCCCATACCTTCACCGGGACGAGGTTTGCGAAACTCGACGAGTTCGAAATCGCTGCCAACCGCAGCGGCACGTCGAACGATCCCAAGGCAGCTGCCGCAGTCGAATTCGCCCGGGCGCTGACCGTGGCTCGCGGTTCCGTTGCCCCGGCCGAGATCGTCAAGGTCCGTGATGCTGGCTACAGCGATGCTGAGATTGTCGAGATCATCGCCCACGTGGCCCTCAACACCTTCACGAACTACGTGAATGAGGCCCTCGACACCGAGATCGACTTCCCCCGTATTGATCGCGCGGCTGCGTGACCAAACCCTCAAGAGGCGGTGCAAGATGTGCCGTCTCTTGCCAATAAAGACAAACGCCATCTTCAGAGGAACTTGAACATGTCCCGTCCCCCGCTTCCCCCATTCACCAGAGAGAGCGCCATTGAAAAGGTCCGTCTTGCAGAGGATGGCTGGAACAGCCGCGATCCCGCCAAGGTGGCGCTTGCCTATACGCTCGATACGCGCTGGCGTAACCGAGTCGAATTCGCGACGAATCGCGCCGAAGCCGAAGCGTTTCTAACCCGCAAGTGGAACAAGGAGCTCGAGTATCGCCTGATCAAGGAACTTTGGGCTTTCACTGGCAATCGCATTGCCGTCCGCTATGCCTATGAATATCGCGATGATAGTGGCCAGTGGTTCCGCGCCTATGGCAACGAGAATTGGGAATTTGCCGAAGACGGCCTGATGCGGGAACGGCATGCCAGCATTAACGAGCACCCGATCGCCGAAGCCGATCGCAAGTTTCGTTGGCCGCTGGGCCGCCGGCCGGACGACCACCCTGGCCTTAGCGATTTCGGCTTTTAGACGGCTGAGCCAGGAGATAAAAAATGGCCGGCTCGTCAATCGATGCTCGCATAAGGCTTTCAGTAGAACTGGCTGTCACCGGAACCAATGCGAGCAAGCCACTGTTTGCGAAACAAGAAGACGCCGGTCGTGCACTTGGTATGACCGGCGCCGAGATGGACATGGCGCGTCGGGGTTCAAGCTTCGACTTCGAGACGTCGATCGCAATATCCCTTGCATTGAATGCTTGTCAGGAAACGCACCAGCGCGCACTGCGCGCCGGTCTTTCCGAGGAGGCCTGTGCGGAAATAGAGCGCATCTCGCAGGCTTGCCGTTCGCCAATCATGATCCTCTGTTAGAGGCTCTTGAGGCTTTGGTTCCAAGCCCTTAGGGTCCTGGAAACGCAAGTACTTTGGGGGAATGGATGGATCGCTGGCAGGCAATGAGGATCTTTGTGAAGGTCGCCGAAACTGAAAGTTTCGCGGATACCGCACGCCAGATGTTCATGAGCGCACCGGCTGTCACGCGTGCGGTTTCGTCACTCGAAGACCTGATTGGAGCGCGCCTCCTGGTGCGGACCACCCGCTCGGTGAAGATGACCGAAGCGGGGGTTCGCTATTTTGAAGACTGTCGCCGGATCCTTGCCGATATTGCTGAAGCAGAGGCGGCTGCCGGCGGTTCCTACGCGACGCCGACGGGGACTCTCTCGATAACCGCGTCCGCGCTATTCGGGCAGATGTACGTTCTTCCGGTCGTGACGGATTACCTCAATACCTATCCGACGATGAAGGCAAAGACACTTTTCATCGACCGGCCGGTCAACATTGTCGAGGAAGGCATCGACGTCGCTGTGCGCATCGGCCATCTCCCCGACTCTAATCTTTCTGCCGTGAAGGTTGGTACGGTCCGTCGAGTCATGTGTGGTTCGCCAAAATATTTCGAGCGCTTTGGTGTTCCGAAATCGCCAGCCGATCTCAAAGACCACCGTATCGCGGCTTCCACGGCAGCCTGGGCTTCACCAGAGTGGAAGTTTGGCGACGATCTGCGAGTATCCGTGGATGCGGCTTTACAATGCAACACCAACGAAGCAGCGATCCAGTCGGCACGCGAGGGGTGGGGTCTGACAAGAGTGCTCAACTACCAGATCGGCCCAGCTCTCGTTGCTGGAGAGCTGCAGATCATCCTCAGCGAATTCGAGGAACCGCCTTTGCCCATACACATCCTCCATCCGGAGGGTCGGCAGGCTCCAGCAAAGGTGCGCGCCTTCGTCGATATGGCTGCGGTAAGGCTGCGCGAGAACCGCCTTCTCAATTAGTCGCCTAAGCCTGTCGCGTTCATATCACCAGACGCAATAATCCCTTGTCGAATACGAACATTCTCCTTCTACGCCGAAAAAGTGATGTTGGCTGCAGGCAACAAGCCGCCCACAACCACTCCTGAGGAGAACCACAATGTCTCGCACTCTTGCCGCCCTGCTTCTCGCATCCGCCAGCATCTTTGTTACCGCCCCTGCAAGCGTAGTCTTCGCGGAAACGCCGGCGATCGCCCAGCAGGCATCTGCGACGATTCACTATCGCTCCGCGAAAATAGACGGTGTCAACGTCTTCTATCGCGAAGCCGGACCGGCCGACGGCCCGGTCGTCGTCCTGCTTCACGGCTTCCCCACATCGTCGCACATGTTCCGCAACCTGATCCCGCTGCTCGCTGACCGTTACCGCGTCATCGCCCCTGACTATCCGGGCTTCGGTCAGAGCGATGCGCCCGATCACACCAAGTTCGAGTATTCCTTCGGCCACTATGCCGATATCGTCGACACGCTGCTGACCAAGCTCGGCGCTACCAAATATTCGGTGTATCTCATGGATTATGGCGCACCCGTTGGCTACCGGCTAGCGCTCAAGCACCCGGATCGCGTCACCGGAATGATCGTTCAGAACGGCAATGCCTATGACGAAGGCATCCGGGATTTCTGGAACCCGATCCGCGCCTACTGGAAGTCGGGGGCGAAGAAGGATCGGGAAGCGCTCTCGGTGCTCGTCGCGCCGGAGACGACCAAGTTTCAATATACCGATGGCGTCAAGGACCTGACGCGGATCAGCCCCGACAACTGGGTCCACGACCAGGCGCTGCTCGACCGGCCAGGCAATAAGGATATCCAGCTCGACCTGTTCTACGATTACCGCACCAACCTGCCGCTATATCCGCAGTTCCAGGCATTCTTCCGCGACCGTAAGCCGCCGACGCTGATCGTCTGGGGCAAGAACGACAAGATCTTCCCGGAGGAGGGCGCGCATCCCTATCTTCACGATCTTCCCGAAGCGGAGTTCCATCTCCTGGATACGGGCCACTTTGCGCTGGAAGACAAGCTGGACGAGATGGCTCCGCTGATCAGGAGTTTCCTCGATCGCAAGGTTGCAAAATGAAAGCGGAGTGAGGCTCCCGCACCGGCTGGAAACTATTCAGGAAGCCTCCTCCACAAGCCTCTCTCCATGGGGCAACCATTTACTCCGATCGCCTGCCGCATCTCTCCTCCCGCGGCAGGCATTTTTAGATGGAAATGTTGGTCATCATTACCGTCGGCTCTCGTTTGGCAATCGCAGGCACAGGTCGTCGGTTCAAAACCCATCAAGAGCAAAAGTAAATCACACGCCAGCTTTCGGCGTTAAAACCGAAATCAAATGCGGCAGGAGTTATCTTTCGCCGGGAACAGAAGTTCCATCGGATAAGGAAGGGCGAGTTTCGGCATTTCCTTTAAGGAAGTGTATTTGAGGCTGACGGTCTCAGGATCGGCGAAACCGGCCGGCTCGCCGTTTGTTAAGCATTCAAAAAGGACTACCAAATACTCGACCCGATCTCCGTTCGGATATTCATATCGGAAATCCTTGCCACCAAATACCGCCAGAATTTCTGAGCGGGTGACTGTCAGCCCGGTCTCCTCCAGGACTTCGCGGGCTACAGCTTGTTGCGGTGTCTCACCCGGCTCGATAGCACCGGCAGGAAGGCTCCACCCTTCACCGCGACCTTTGCGTTGGAGAAGCAGCCGTCCTTCGGCGTCGGAAATCACGGCCGCAACGCTCGGCAGCATAATGAGGTCGTGACCGATCTTTGCGCGAAGGGATTTGATATAGTTCAAAGGCCTGATCATCCGATATCGAGGTTGCTGGACCCATGCATAGCCCAAAGCGATTAGCAGCTACAATGACCAGTCTTGGCGCTTCGACGTGAAACGTCGGCAGCACCCACAGTTTCAAGCCTTCACGGTCGCTTAGGCTTGCTCTGTCTCCAGTGCGATTTTGACCGAGAAAGTTAGCTCTGTTAGCTGTCGGCTGTGCGGGATTGCGGTTCCGACGCGGCTTCGAGCGGATCAGGGCATAAATTGGCGAAGGAGCGGCTTTGGTTTCGGTGGCTTCGTCATCCCTGGCTTCAGCACAAAAGCCTAAGAACATTCGCGTTCTTCTTCCGTCCCGCTATCTCGCCTGAGTCAGGCAGCATCGGGTGACCTGTCGAAATTTCCAAGCGGCCTCCAAGATGCAGCGACTTTACGCAAGATCACGACAGTTTGAGCAAAACGCCGTGAGACGGCTGCCGATGACTGCATATTTGCTCTTCCACAAGACAGGCCTGACTTTGACCAGCACATATCAATAGCGTCCCGTATAGTCAGGCGCCCTGTCTGCTCTGGCTCGAATTAAGGAGGAAATCCATGTCCGCCTACCTCGTCGTCGACCTTGAGATCTACGATATGAAGTCAATTGAAGAGTACCGAAACAAGGCGCTGCCCCTTGTATCGAAACTAGGGGGCCGACTGATCGCCCTTGATAGCGCACCACTTGAACTGGAAGATTGGCAAAGCACGAACATGCTGATTATCGAGTTTCCCGACAAAGACGCGATCCGTAAGCTGTTCGAGTCGCCAGATTATCTCCCGCTAGCTGCCCAGCGTCAAGCGGCGGCCAAGTCGAGAATCATAGCAATCGACGGCGTATGATCTCTTTAGGAATGGAGGTGCCGCTTTATGGCTGAACTGACCAACGTAGCGTTCTTCAAAGCGAAACATGGCAGGTCTAAGGCTCTCGGAACCGCCCTTTTAGCGCTGGTGTCCCCTACGCAAAGAGAGGCAGGAAATCTTCGATACGAGATTTACCAGTCGAAAGACGCGCCCGACGAGTGGATTGTGGTGGAAGACTGGCGCCATCATTCAGACTTCGACGAGCACATGAAGACTACCTATGTGCGCGAATTCTTGACGAAAGCAGCCGATCTGTGTGTGAACGAGATTGAGATCCAGAAATTTCAGCGGCGCTTTCCAGCGAATGGATGAAGACGTGCGAGTGCAAACACATTTACAGTGTGTTCATTAATTGCTGCCTCATAAACGATGGAGCAGTCGCATTCATCATCACCTCGTCCGAGCGCGCAAAGGATATGCGCACTACACCTGTGTTTATCAGGGGAGCCGCGCAAGCTTCGCAATTTAAAGGAAGCAGCCTGCCGCCTCAGGACTACTGGTTCGAGCCGATGCAGAAGGTCGCCAAAGAGATTTACGCTAAGTCAGAAGTGACACGAGCCGATCTCGACGGTCTCATGATTTATGACAACTTCACGCCCACTGTTCTGTTCTCTTTAGAAGGATTTGGGTTTTGCCCGGTTGGTGAGAGTGGGAACTGGGTCGATGAAGGGCACCTCAGACTAGGTTCAGACTATCCAGCGAATACAAGTGGCGGTCATTTGTCAGACGCCTACCTACAGGGATGGGGTCTAAATCTCGAAGCCGTAAGACAGATAAGAGGAGAGTGCGGAGCTCGGCAGATCAAGAATGCCAACTTCATCCAGTACATGGCCGCGTCTCCGATTGTGACCTCGGTAATCTATGGAAGGGAAGAGGCATGAGCCAATTTCCACCTCCACCAGATGACCCGCTGAACCGGCCTCACTGGGAGGCCGCAGCCTCAGGCAAGCTGATGGTCCAAAGGTGCAGCACTTGCAGAGACACCCGTTTCCCTGCTGTCAAAATCTGCCCAAGCTGTCATTCTGATCAGTCAACATGGATCGAGTGCAGCGGCGAAGGCACCCTCGAGAGCTTCTGCGTCTTCCATAAGGCCTACTGGCCCGGCCTCGAGGAACGTCTTCCTTACACGGTATTGCAGGTTTCACTGCCTGAGGGCCCTACTTTGATAAGCAACTTGGCTGGACTAACCGATCGCGAACCTCGGATAGGCGCGACAGTTGAAGCCGTGTTCGAAAAGATCGCGGAAGATCTCGTCGTCGTGCGCTTCGCCGAAAAGACGGAGCAATAGGAAACATCATGATCGAGCGCACGTTTCTTTTTGTCCCAGGGGACCGTCCAGAAAAGTTTACGAAGGCCATGGATTCAGGTGCCGATGTGACGATCATCGACCTGGAGGATGCCGTGTCGCCGCAACGCAAGTCGCTGGCGCGTCAAGCGATGGCCTCATACCTATCTGAGCCCAAAAGCAAAAAGGTCATCATCCGCGTCAACGGCGGCGATACGCCGTGGTACCATGACGATATCATGGCGGTCAGGACAACGAATATTGTCGGTCTCATGTTACCGAAGACCACAGGGCCGGAGCAAATCGAACGAGTGTTGGAGACCCTGGGGCGTCCACTCGAAATCATACCGCTTGTCGAGACAGCAAAAGGAATAGTTAATTTGCCCGCAATTTCCGATCACCCCGCCGTTCAGCGAATGGCATTCGGGTCGATCGACCTTCAGATGGATATCGGCATCCCTGGGAGCCGGGATGCGTTGCTTTTCGCTAGATCGCAGATCGTCCTTCATTCCAAGGCAAGCGAACTGCTGCCTCCCATCGACGGCGTCACCACAAACTTCAGAGATCCCTCGACTGTCTTGGAAGACTGTAGATATGCGCGCTCACTCGGATTCGGCGGCAAACTATGCATCCATCCCAATCAGATTTCGCCTGCTCGTATGGGTCTTGCTCCTGAGGAGAGCGAAGTAGCATGGGCTGAGGAAGTGCTGAATGCAGTGGCTACCGAAACAGGCGCGGTCTCATTGAATGGGAAGATGATCGACGCCCCCGTCGTTGAGTATGCCAAACGCGTTCTGACGATGACTTGAGCTAGGAGATGCCTTCGAGCTCCCTGACGTCAGGATCTTCCGGATCCCTAAATGCAGACCGCGGCGACGCGGTGAGGTTCGCGCCCAGACTGCGAGAAAGCTCCGAAGTACATTCGAGCAGAATCTTCTTGACGCCTTCCTCGTAGCCTAAGTCCTGTCGAGCGCTAGGCAAAGCCACTCCAATTGACGCTATCGGTTTACCATTCACGTTGAAAACAGGCGCTGCTAGACCGATAATCCCGAGGCGATACTCGTCGCGGACGTCAGCGATCCCCGTTTCGCGTGTGTGCGCAAGCGCCTTCTTGATCGACTCCAACGAGGTATTCGTTAGAGGAGTATATGCCGTTGGCTTGAAGCGCTCGAAAACTCCTTCTTGTTCGTGCTCATCCATGAAGGCCAGTACCGCCCTTCCCACGGCACTGCTAAGCATCGGAAGGTGTTCCCCAAGGTTGAGTGAATGCGAAAGTGGAGACGGTAGCGTTTCCGAACATACCACCACTACTTCATCACCTTTCGGTATCGCCATAGTTGTGTATTCGTTTATGGAAAGAAAGAGTTGATGCACGAAGGGTGATCCCACCCGAACTATGTTCAAGTTCTTGATGTAAGAGTGGGTCAAGAACATGATCTGCGAGCCGATCGAGAAACGGCCTGACTGCTTATCGAGCTGGAGATAGCCTGGTCTTTGGAGATCCCGGAGAAGCTCGGTCAAGCTGCTCTTGGGGATGCCGAGAGCCACGGATATCTCGGCATGCGTGGCGCCGCCCTGACATGTCGCAACAAATTCCATAATCTCGAGCACACGAAGCGCTGATTTGGCCACGTCGAATATCCCTTTGCGAACCTAGTTCGTCTATTAGAACACGAAATGGGCAGAAACAAGTGAGAGCCTGCGGCACACGCGCATCTCAGGTTGCGGGATTCGATAGAACCGGTCCCTGGCATAGCAGTCGACAAAAACAAGCGGGCACCACCTGCAGGCTGCTCGCCGGGCCATCCTCCGTTGGGAACCGGGGCGCAGTCAAAATGCAGGGCGTCAACCGTATCGCGCGATTCCGAGGTCGCTGGCGTCGATATCGGTTTCTTGGCCAGATAGCAGGTCAGCGATGAGTCGAGCGGAGCCCGAGCTCATCGTCCAACCAAGTGTACCGTGGCCAGTGTTTAAAAAGAGGCCGGCGACTTTTGTAGCACCGATCACCGGCGTCCCATCTGGCGTCATTGGTCGAAGTCCAGACCAGAAACTTGCCTTCGACACGTCGCCGCCGGGAAAGAGATCAGTGACGGAATGCTCCAACGTTAGCCGCCGGGGCTCACCGAGGTCGTTCGTATATCCGGATATTTCGGCCATGCCACCGACACGGATGCGGTCGCCCAGCCGCGTGATGGCAATCTTATACGTCTCGTCCATCACGGTCGAGACCGGCGCGCGCGTCTCATCGGTAATCGGAATGGTCAGCGAATATCCCTTGACCGGGTAGACAGGCAGGCGGATGCCATGCGGCCGCACTAGAAGTGGGGAGAAGCTGCCTAAAGCCACGACCACTGCGTCGGCTTCCAATCGGCCATGGGCAGTGATGACGCCTCGAATCCGGGCGTCATCGACATCGAGGCCCCGAACGATACTTCCATAGTTGAAACATACCCCCAACTCTGTGGCTTTGGCGGCCAAGGCGTTACAAAATTTGAAGCAATCCCCGGTCTCGTCTTTCGGCGTCAGAAGGCCGCCGACGATCTTCTCGCGCACATGCTTCAGCGCGGGCTCGACGCGAATACAGCCATCGGGATCAAGCACTTCATAGGGGATGCCGTCGGCCGCCAGCGCCCTGACGTCCTTTTCCGAGGCATCGAGCTGTGCTTCCGTCCGGAACAGCTGCAACGTGCCCCGCATGCGCTCGTCGTAGGCAATGCCGGTTTCCTCGCGCAGCGCGGCAAGCGAGATGCGGCTGTAATCCGCCAGCCGTAACATGCGGCTCTTGTTGATGGCATAGCGCTTCGAGGTGCAATTGGAGAGCATCTTCAGCATCCATGAGATCATGGCTGCATCGGTCTTCGGACGCAGGATCAGCGGCGCATGTTCCATGAACAGCCATTTTAGCGCCTTCATCGGGATGCCGGGGGCCGCCCAAGGCGAGCAATATCCGAAAGAAACCTCGCCGGCATTGGCAAAGCTGGTCTCTAATGCCGGGCCTAGCTGGCGATCAACAACCGTGACCTCGTGGCCGGCCTTGGCAAGCTGGTAGGCCGATGTGACGCCAACAATACCGGCGCCGAGAACGATGACTTTCATTATGGCCTCTAACACAGAGTATAGGGATTAACGGTAGTACCGCTGGTAACGATTGCGCAAACCCGTCAGGATCTCGTAGGAAATCGTCCCTGCATCGCGGGCGAGGTCTTCCAGGGTCTGGTTTGGGCCGAGAACCTCGACAAAACTTCCCAGCGTTAGCCGGCCCTCAGGTAGATCGGTGATGTCGACGGTGATGCTGTCCATAGATACGCGGCCGACCACCGGAAGGCGTATGCCATCGCAATAGACGGCGCCACGGCCGGAAAGGCTGCGCGGCAGGCCGTCGGCATAGCCGGCCGCGATGGTGGCAAGCCGAGCTTCACCTGCTGTGACATAGGTCCCGCCGTAGCCGACCCGCGTGTTTGATGAAACGGTGCGCACCTGCACCACGGCGACATCGAGGCGAACGACCGGCTCCATAGGATTTTTTGCGCCGCCTGTCGCAGCACCCCCATACAGCGCGATGCCAGGGCGCACTAGCATGCCGTGAAACGTTTCGCCGAGGAAGATGCCGCCGGAATTGGCGAAACAGACAGGGAATTGCGCAAATTCACCGGCAATGCGTTGCATCTCAATACGCTGGTCTTCATTCTGGGCGCTGTCGGGATCGTCTGCGGAGGCGAGATGGCTCATGATGAACATCACATCGATTTTACCTTCGATCTGAAGCAATCGAGCAAGCTCTGGCCGATCTTCCGGTGGAACGCCGAGGCGCGACATGCCGGTGTCAAATTGCAGTACGGCAGGTAGTCGGCGGCCGAGTGACTTCCCTGTCTCCGCCCAACGTTGCCATTGTTCCAGCGAATTGATGACCGGGATGATGCCATCGCGCGCACTGGTTTCCTCATTGCCCGGCTGAAGTCCGTTCAAGACGAAAACGGCAGCATTTGCTGGCAGAATCGGTCGCAGGGCCAGGGCCTCGGCGAACTGAGCAACGAAGAAATGGCGGCAACCATGCGCATGCAGTCTACGGGCGACGCGATCCGCGCCTAGCCCGTAGGCGTCTGCCTTCACGACTGCACCTGCCTTCGCCGGCGCTACCTCGGAGGAAAGCCGGGCGTAATTGCGCGCAAGGGCAGCGAGATCAATCGATAGAATACCCGAGCTTCCAATATCGTCTGCGCGGTCGCTGGGTAATTGACGTGATACCTGGCCCATTTCGCCCCTCCAATTAAATTGGGAGGATAGTGAAATAATCGTAGAATTTCCGACGGAGGAATGCTTGATAGTTGCGCACTACTCAGTTTTTCGGACGAACGAAGCAAAATTTAGAATGATCTGCAATGACGGCTCTTGATGCAATTGATCGGAATATCCTGCGTTTCCTGCGGTTGGATGCGCGAAGGAGCAATGCCAGTCTGGCGGCTGAGGTCGGATTATCTCCATCTGCATGCCTGCGGCGGATCAAATTGATGGAAAAGGCCGGTATCATTCGTGGCTATACGGCGCTCATCAATGCAGGAAACGACGAAGCGGTCATCGCGGTGATAATCAACATCACGCTTGAGCGGCAAACCGAGGATCATCTTGACCGCTTTGAAGCGGCGGTGCGCAAACATCCGGAAATTTGCGAATGTTTCTTGATGACCGGTGGATCAGACTACCTGCTACGAGTGGAGGTCGCAAACGCGCGAGAATTTGAGAGCATCCACAAGGACATTCTCTCCAAGTTGCCGGGTGTATTGCGCATACACTCCAGCTTCTCGATCCGAAATGTTTTAGCCACCCGTAAACAAAAAGCTGGCAGGCTCCGACCGGTCGTCATGGATTAGATCCAACCATCTCAGGAAGCAAGGCTCCGCTGCTACTCTTGTGAACGCGAAATTGAAGCGCGTTGTCGCTCTTGCTTGCTAAAAGAAGTCATCCGCCAGATCTTTCTAGGTAAGAAAGACACATCATTATCAATTGTGATCGAATACCAGCCTGCTGGTCTTCGGGGAGCCGCCGCTCGAACACATTTCTGACAGTGCCAAAGATTACGGACAGCAGGCTAACATTCACCAGTTCCAGATTGGCGTAATTCGCACCTGGCGCAGTCTCTAGCATGGCGATAGTGGCCGCATCCATTCTCTTGGCGAAAGCGTCGATCAGCGCCTCGTTATCGAGTTCGACGGCAGAACTGTAGAGAACCCGCGTCACGTCGCTTCGCTCTGTTTTGGCTTGCCAATAAGCGTTGATAAGAGCTTCGACCATCTTGCTGGTTGGATGACCGTGTTGATCTCGACAGACTTTTTCAACACGCTCCGCCAGGAGATCAAGATATCGCGCGTTGAGGGCATAAAGCAGCGCCTGCTTGTGCGGAAAGTACTGATACATCGTGCCGACTGATACGCCCGCGCGTTCTGCCACACGTGTGGTGGTCAACCGTTGAGTTCCTTCAGCAATCAAAACCTGAATAGTCGCCTCGAAAATAGCTTCGAGTGTCGTCTTCGATCGCGTCTGACGCGGCCTTTTCCGGGGGGTCAGGTGTCTAGGGGGCGCTGCGTCCATATGCGAATCCAAAATACGAAGGTTCCTTCATATAATACTAGCCGGCTCTAGCCAACATAGAAAGGAAACTCAATGGAAAGTGCCGGACGGATTGCGCTCGTAACAGGCGCGAACAAAGGAATTGGATTCGAAATTGCTCGACAGATCGCCCAGACCGGGGTTTTCGTGCTGCTTGGCGCCCGCAATTTAGAGCTAGGTCAGGTCGCAGCCAAGAGCCTTCAACCCTCAGGCCTTCCGGTGGAAGCCATCAGGGTTGACCTCAACAACGACGAGACAATCGCAGCAGCAGCAAAAGAGATCCATACAAAGTACGGACGACTCGACATCCTGGTCAACAACGCCGGAATCGTCGATCCGGAGGATGGCCCTCCCTCCAAGGCCTCGATTTCGGCCGTGCGCCGGATCATGGAGACCAATTTCATCGGCACCCTCGCCGTTACGCAAGCCATGCTCCCATTGTTACGCAAATCGGAAGCTGCGCGCATCGTCAATCTGTCTACTACATTGGGGTCGCTCGCGATCAACAATGATCCAACATCCCCCTATTACGAGGCACGGCTAATGGGATACAACGCCTCAAAGGCAGCGCTGAACATGTTGACTGTGCAACTCTCTGCTGAGTTGAAAGGCACTTCGATCGCGGTGAACGCAATCGCGCCCGGTTACGTTAAGACAGACCTGACGGGTGGAAACGGATACATGACGCCTGATGAAGGCGCGCGGTTACCTGTTGCGTATGCGCTTGGGCACAATGATGTTGAAGGTACCGGGCGCTTCGTTGCACCTGAAGGCATCATTCCATGGTAAGCCATTAAAGATGGCTGCCCTCATCAGGATGTCTGAAAAGGAGCCAATCAAACGGCCACCTTCAGCCCCCCGTTGCGACGGACGTGGCTCTCCACCTCCGCGATGAGCGTATCAAGGGGCGCGTTGCGTGTCTTTTTTGCTCGGCGGACTACGTAAGCAAGGTCTGGAGGCTGTGGGAGACGGTCCTTAACCGTCTCCATGTCAGTCTGGAGGTGGCGCTCGCTCAAGAGCGCCACCCCTAAGCCCGCCGCGACAGCGCTCCTGATACCCGCAGCACTCGCACATTCAAAGACCGTTTCCAACTCGAGGCCGCCGTCCTGGCCGATGTCTAGCGCCCATTGCCGGTAGAAACACTCCTCGTCGAAAGATAGAAAGGGCAGGGGGCCACTCGCCGGTAACGGCAGAGCCGCGCGCTTGACCCAAAATAGTTTCTCTCGAAACAGGATAACGTCAGTCGGCCGAACCTCGTGCATGAAGACCTGCACGATCGCCGCGTCGAGCTCGCCGCGCTCCAGCATAGCGCGTAACACCAAACTCATGCGCACCTTTGTTCGGACGGAAACTTCGGGATGGAGCCGGTGAAACCTTCCCAAGATATGCGAAAGATCTGTGCAGGTAGTGTCCTCAGTAAAACCAAGCGCAATGCGGCCGGCAAGCGGCGTTTTCACCAGGCTCACGAGCGCCTCGTCATGGAGGCTGATGATGCGTTCAGCGTAGTCCAGCAAATCCTTTCCGGCGGCGGTGAAGACAGGTGCCCCGACGGTCCGGTTCAATAGGTCGCAACCGAGGCTGGTTTCGAGTCGCTTGATCTTGTGACTCACTGCCGGCTGCGATAGGCCGAGTGCATCGGCCGCGCGGGTAATACCCCCGTGCTGACGTATAGCGGTCAGGGCGCGCAGGGCATCGACCTCCAGTCGCTGGGTCTTAAGCTCACTCATGCGTCTTCATGTCCTTCCTGTAAAGATGTACCAGATGTATCCCAATGCGGGTCAATTACTTAATACTCGAATGAGGTGTCATGACCCTATCGAAATTTGTCATGTGACGTTTCTGGGTAGATCCCGTATCGGAGGTAAGCTCTGGGCTGCCGGGACGACGGATGACTATACAAAATTCTTCAAAACTTTCTGCAAAACCTCACCCTTGGCTTTGGCCCGTCATGGCGACGTTCTTAGTTGTGGGGTGGAGTTCTGGTTTTGTCGGGATCCGATATGCGAGTGAGGGCACGAACGTACTGCTCGTGCTGTTCTGGCGCACACTCTTGTCAGGGCTGATTTTGCTGCCCTTTGCACTCGCGTTTGGACCACGGTTGCAGATCGGCGCCGTTGCAGAGCAGATGCTATTTGGCGTGATGTCGGTCTTTCTCTATCTCGGCGGCTTCGCTCTTGCCATAGAACAGCGGGTACCGACGGGGCTAGTTGCGCTCATTTCCGATCTCTTGCCGCTTGCAATTGCAATTATGTCGCGACCTCTGCTCGGTGAAGTAGTGACCCGCCGGCAGTGGCTAGGGACGGCGATCGCCATAGTGGGCGTTCTCGTTGTTTCAATTGATAGCCTGAGTTTAGGTGAGGCTCCGTTCTGGGCCTACGGCCTTACCGTCGGATCGATGCTCGTCTTTGCGTTCGCCTCGGTGCTACACAAGCGGCGCCCGGCTTTGCGAATGCCAATGCACCAGAGCCTGTGTATCCACACCCTAACCGGCGCAGTTCTTTTCGGTGTCTGTGCGGCATTCCAGGGGAGCCTTGCTCCACCGCTGACCAAAGATTTTGCCATCGGCATGGTGTGGCTGATTCTGATCGCGACTTTCGCAACCTACTCGGTCTACTACACCAGCCTACGGCTGTTTCCGGTGGCAAGCGTCAGCGCCGCAATCTATCTTAGTCCGCCCGTCACCATGCTGTGGGCATGGGCGCTATTTTCCGAACCTTTGACACCGATCATGTTCATAGGACTTGCGGTGACTCTTTTAGGGGTCTGGATGACATCGCGTGCAGCAACAACGTCGGTCAATTCGAGCGATTGCAAGAACGAATTGTCTCGGCGAGCGGCACGCTAGCGCCTGTATTTGTCAGTATTTTTGGGTAGATGACTAGACGCACGCAGTTCATCGAATGATATGTGCCTCACAGGAGGACCGAGGCGATGTACGCTGAGACATTTTTGGCATGTGGATCTGCCGCTGGTGGCTTCATAAAAGCGCTGCACCGCTCACAGTCGTCACGGCCGAATATCATACCTCTGAACGTCAGACTGATCCGAAAGCAACTTCCGCGACATTCCCGATCGGCGGGGAACTGCGCTGAGATGTTGGAAGCGGTGATGGCGCGATGGAATACGCTCGGTCGGGTCGTGTTCTTCGTCGACCCGGACCCCAACAGCCAACTCCTGCTGGTGCGGCTGCTGGCGCAATTACACTCCATCCAGGCCGAACACCGAAACCTCGTTCTCATGCATCGAGGCGAACCCTGGGGAGAGATGGACCCCGGTGAAACAGCAATGGAAACGCTAATTGAAGATCGGGTGGAAGCCGCACATCTTGAGGCGGCCTCCATCGTCTGGGCGGCATACGAGGCTCCAACACCGGAGGCATGGCCTGCAATAAGTTCGCGTTGGGGCGAAGGCCTCTTTCCCTTCCTGCCGGCCGCTGGTAACGCTCTGCTAGAGGATTTGCCCAGCAGCGATAGCGGCCTGGGCTCAAGCGAGAGGCTAGTGCTAAGCACGATCGGGAAAGACGGAGCGACAGTCCGAGATGTGCTAAGGGCACTCCACGTACGCCAAGCGAATTTTCTTGATGCCCTTCAGATTGAGGCTTTGCTCCGTGATCTTGCAGGTGGACCGCGCCCAGTCCTAGCATCCTCTGACGGGTCGATAGATCCGCTGTCCTTCGAGCGGGGGGACCGCCATATTGTACTGACCGATCTGGGGCTTCAGGTCCTTAAGGGGACCATCGATATGATAGAGGCCCATGGTATAGATCGATGGTGGGGCGGTACCCACCTGACCCGCACCGAATGTTGGCGATGGGACAGTGAGGCGAAGAGACTGCTAAAAACGGCGCCTGTCTCCGTGATAACCTAGCATGAACGGCAACTACCTGAGCAAGGCAGCCGTCTCGGTGAAGGCCGATTAAACCGCCACACCAGACTGTTGGATCAAACCGTAGGCCCTCGCACGCTTGCCTTCAGGATAAGAGGGTGTTGCAGCGCTCGATCGCTCGGTGAAGGCATCATACCAATTACGCAGGTTTACACATTCAGGCGGAATGGGCACACCGTAAAAATTGTCGGCGTACTCCAGGGTCGCCATGGCGACACAGTCTGCTATCGTAACCTGCTTGCCGGCAATGAATGGAGTATTGCCCAACATTCGCTCAACCAATCGAAGTTGGTCAAAATACCGTTTCGAACAGAGTTGGGCCACGTCTTTGCTTGTCGGCACCATGCCGTGGCCGAGTTGGCTCCCGTGCCGTGCCCAGAGACCAAAGAATGTGAGAGCCTCGTCGAAGACATGCACGACCTGGCGTGTTACCGCTCTCGCTTGCGCAGTGCTACCACGCATGTCTGGCACGGCATAGGTGTCTTCGAGATATTCAAGGATCGCAAGCGACTGCCCGATAGTCGTGCCGTCTTCATCAATAAGAATAGGAAGGGATCCCGAAGGGGTAAGTGCTTTGATTTCGGCTGGAGGTATGTTAGCGGGGCGGGCGGGCTCTTTATAGAGAGTCAGGTCAATTCCCGGAGGGTTCTTCTCGCTCAAGTAGATATTCAGCCGTTGGGGGTAAGGCCCGAAGGCGAAGTTATGAATCTTGATGGTCATTCTAACCTTCCTTTGCACGCGCCTGCATGCTGGCGTTCATACGTTCGTCATGACCCAGCCGCGGAAAGAGAGCCCAGCGTAGAATAGCGTTGGGTTGGAAAAACCTGCGTCCTTGAAGCTTGCCACCTCTTCAACAGGTGATAACAGCGGCATCCGATCGGCCATCGCTTTGCTGGACGCTATAACCTGTTCCGTTCTTGAACCCGAACCTCTGGCGAAAGCGACGGACCGGGCTAGCCAAGTCTGCGCATCTTCCCCGGGTGCAGTGTGATGTGCAACGATGAGGGAACTGCCGGGGCTTAAGCGGTGTCGAATGTCTCTCAGTATCTGCAACCGTTCGCTTATGCCGAGAAAGTGGAGAGTAAGAAAGCAAGTTGCACCGTCGAAAGGCCCGTTCGGTGCTCGGTCGACTGTGCCGAGCAGATATTCAACCCGATCGGCATAAAGTGAGGTAGTTCGTCGAGCAATATCTAACATGGGGGGTGACGGATCAACACCCAGGAACCTCCAGTCGGGCCGCAGTTGGGCCATTGCCTTGATTTCCATCCCGCCTCCCGCTCCGACCACGAGAATGTAAGCTGGACTCGCCGCTTGCTCTTCGAGCAGCACGGTGGCCATCTTGTGCAAATCCGCCAAGCCCGGAACCTTCAGCGGGGTGTCGTCAACATAGGATGCAACGGCCGCAGCATCCATGAAGGTTGTTCTGATCTCTTTCACTTCAAATCTCCCAAACTAAGAAATGTGAATATCAAACGCACCATCACACTGTCGGCCCACTGGATGGAAATATTTAGCTCGTCAGGGCTGAACCGACGAGGACCTCAGGTCGAAGCGGGCGAGCATCGGGCTCTCGGCTACGAACAAATCGTTGGAGCTGAACAATTCCATAACCTTTCATGTATCAGTTGAAGATACATAACACGACAAGGGTCATGAATCTAGAACTGATACATGATTTTTTCGCAGCCCGTCCGCGTTGCGTTTGACTGCGACAGACGCCATCAAATATGATTAGGGATGAACAAGGATACGAGACTTTCTGACGTCCTACACGTCCTCTTGCATATGGCTCAGGTTGAGCAGCCTTTGACCTCCGAAGTCTTAGCCAAGACAATGGGTACCAACGCTGCTGTTTTCCGCAGGACCATGGCAGGGTTGCGGAAAGCTGGCTACGTGCAGTCGGGCAAGGGGCACGGTGGAGGCTGGCAATTGGCACAATCGCTTGAGCAGATAACGCTGCTCGCGATATATGAGGCGCTTGGTCGCCCCACGCTTTTCGCTATCGGAAATCGTAGCGGACAGCCAAACTGCACAATTGAAAAGAACGTGAACGCGGCGCTCTCAAACGCTATGATCCAAGCACAGTCCCTGCTTTTGGAACGTTTTGGAGAGGTCACTTTAGATCAATTGTTTCCGGTGAATTCCAAAATCGCGCCAGAAGGGCACTTCCGTGACTAGTTGCTTCCGAAGCCGCGCCGACGTCCAACACGCGGCCTCATGAAGGTCTTCTGCCCTATAGGTCATGCACTCGCTGTCGGCCGAACGACGATTTCGCTGGTGTCGACATCCGACGGCTGACTGATGACGTGAACGATTGCGTCAGCAATAGCCTCCGGTTTCAACGCGATCTGGCGATACGATTCCATCGCTTTCGCTGCAATGGGATCAGTGATGGTAGCTGCGAGTTCTGACTCGACAACGCCCGGATAAACGCACGTCACGCGAATCTTTTCATTTTCCTGGCGTAGCCCATCCGAAATGGCGCGCACAGCGTATTTTGTTGCGCAATAGACAGCCGCAGTCGGAGATACGGCGAGCCCGCCAATGGACGAGACGTTGATGATTTGCCCGGACTGTTGCTGGTTCATTGTCGGGAGGACAGCTGCGATGCCGTGGAGAACACCCCGTATATTGACGTCGATCATCTGATCCCATTCGTCCACCTTCAAAGATGCCATCGGAGATAGTGGCATGATGCCGGCATTATTGACGATAACGTCGATCCGCCCAAACGCGTCGAGCGCCGCATTCGCAAACGCTTGAACGTCGTCACGGGATGTGACATCGACTTTCTGGTAGATTGCCTTCCCCCCAAAAGCGTTGATCTCATCAGCGAGCTCTTTGAGGCGGTCCGCCCGCCGCGCTCCAAGGACGACAGTGGCTCCGGCTCGAGCCACCGAACGAGCCACGGCTTCGCCGATCCCGCTGCTCGCGCCGGTGATCAAAACAATTTTGTCTTCGATACGATTCATGAAATGGTCCTCACTTCATTCGCCAAACCGAAACATTGGGTCTGGTACGCGGTTGCTGCTTCTTGCATAGTGGTCAAGGGAGGTGACGCCACTTGACCATTCGGTCCTTGAGATCGAGCGTGCCGTTGTCGACGACAAACGTGCCGTCGCCGCGGTGGTGCAACGTCCGACGTTCCTTGCGCTGTTCATTGATCCAGATGTTCTTGGCCTCAAGGATGAAGAGGTTGTAGGTCTCGCAGAGCCTGTCATCGACAACGCGGCACTCGATGTTTGCCAGGCAGTCACTGAGAAGGGGTGCGGAAACATCCCGGGCGGGTTTGGTCTTTAGGCCAAACCGCTCGAATTTATCCACCTGGTCCCCGGAGCAGTTTCCCACGTCCACAACAGTCTCAGCGAGATCCAATCCAGGAACGGCGATGACACATTCTCCAGTGTTCCGGAGTGCCTGATAACTATGATCCCAAGGCCCAATCACGCAGCCAATCAGCGGCGGTTCGTGCTGGATCATCATGTGAAAGCCCATCGTCATGACGTTCGGCTTCCCTTTGTCGCTCGTTGACACCATAACGATAGGACCAGGCTCAAGTAGACGATAAGCTTGGGACGGGGGCAAATGTTTCATAATACTCTCCTTTGTAGGGCCCCTGCGAATCGCGGGGGCCCTTGGGGTCGGCTTGTTACCAACCCTGTTCAACCGGCAGTACAAAGAGTTCGGCTACGTCGACATGCGATGGAGCTTGGGCGGCGAATACGATCGTGTCGCCAATGTCCTCGCCCTGCAAGAAAGTCATCTGGCCGGCGAGATCATCCATCTGCTGACGATAGCCAGGATCAGTAATGTGGTCATAGAGCTCCGTGGCGACAGCACCCGGCTGAATGCAGGTAACCCGGATGTTATGCTTCGGTCCGACCTCCATCCGTAAGCCGTCCGAAAAAGCCGCAACTGCATGCTTGGTAGCGCAGTAAACGGAGAGGCCCTTGAAGACCTTGCGGCCGGCAATCGAAGACATATTAAAGATATGACCGGAGTGCTGCTTGATCATCTGCGGAAGAACCGCAGCCGTGGTATTGAAGAGACCTTTGACGTTTACGTCCACCATGCGGTGCCACTCGTCAACCTTGAACTGATCGATATCGGAGAGCGGCATTAGACCCGCGTTATTCACCAAAATGTCGATCGCGCCAAAGCTATCAATGAGTTTCTTAGTGCCGGCTTCGACGGAAGCTGGATCGACTACATCCATCTCGATGACGATGGCTTCGCCACCATTGGCCTCGATCCGCTTCTTGATATCTTCGAGCTTCTCAGTGCGACGAGCGGCAAGTCCAATCTTGGCTCCTGCTTCGGCGAGCTTTACTGCGGTTGCCGCACCGATACCGCTCGAGGCTCCAGTCACCAGAGCGATTTTTCCGCTGAGATTAGTCATGTCTTCACTCCTTGTTTTGGGCCACCTGTTCAGGCGGCGGTTTGTGTTGACAAGGACAAATTTGGGATTTGCGCGTGGCGTTTCTCTCGTGCTTTTGCGCCATCTGTTGTGATTTTGCTCGAAAATACCCAATCGGGAAAAGACGAAGTGGGCTCGAAAACGCAATGAGGGCTGAAAGAACGCGAGGAAACGACGGCGAGAACACGGGGTACTCAATGAATTTGCCCAAGGAGATAATCCGGTCGAGAAACCCCTCTCGGTCTAAGGAATGCGGGCGATCACCTTTATCTCGAAGTCGAACCCGGCCAGCCAAGTTACACCGATTGCAGTCCAGTTCGGATAGGGTGGTTTCGGAAAAATTTCGCTCTTAATTGGCATGATTGTCTCAAACTGGTTTTCCGGATCCGTGTGGAATGTCGTGACGTCGACGATGTCTTGGAAGGTACAGCCGCCGGCGATAAGCGTTGCCTCCAGATTGGAGAATGCCAACCGGACTTGCGCGGCAAAATCAGGCTCCGGTGACCCATCAGGCCGGCTCCCTACCTGGCCGGAAACAAATAGCAGATCACGGGAAGCAATCGCGGCCGAATAGCCGTGCGCTTCGTAGAGAGCATGGCGATTGGACGGAAAAATAGCCTCTCTTTTGGTCATCGTTTTCACTCCTTGCTTGTTGGCCGCGTGCGCTGTTGCGCTCGCGTTTGCAAGATAGAAAGCTAGGAGATGCCGGACGCGATTCTCACGCGGTCTTGCTGGACCTGTTGAGATATTGCTGTTTTCGCTATCGTCAGGAAGCATTCCAAGCGGCTCTCGTGGCGACGCGCCCGGTACCCGTGATTTGTCCCTCAGATTGTCTTTCGGCGGTAATGATTGGGAGATAACCCGGTTTCGCGCTTAAAAACCTGGGCGAAATGGCTCGGGCTTGAGTAGCCGACTGCCATGCCAACTCGGATGATGCTTAAATCTGTTTCCTGAAGCAGTCGCTGAGCGTGGGCAACCCGCTGGCGAATTTGGTGACGAGAAGGGGAGATGCCAGTCGCTTTCTTAAATAAGCGGCTGAAATGGAACGGACTCATTCCGACAGACGCGGCCAGTTCGGCTAGATTGAACGGCTTAGAAAGATCTTGCTCCAGATGAGCTATGGCGCGCCGCAGCTTGTAGCCAGGTAACGCCGAATACTGAATTTCATCCGGCTCACTTAAGGCGTAGTTCCGGATCAAATGTACGGCCAAGCTCTGAGCAAGTCCTTGGATGAATAATTGGCTCCCTTTCCCTTCGGCAACAAGCTCTTGGTGAACGAGACCTAGAATCTGGGAAAGCTGTTTGTCCTCCCCTCCAGCAATTTCACGCAGCCGCGGAGGTGCGCTGCATCCGAGGACATCATGCGCGACGCGTTCGAAAAGCGGGACCGATATATAGAGGTGCATGACTTGGAATGGGTCGGTTCCTAATGCGCGCCATCGCATTTCATAGGGCGTGTCGCTACGAGTTAGGAAAAAGTCGCCCACTTTTACGTGCGCTTCGGACCACTCACCGTCAACATCTCGTTCCTCGACATGCGCCTCCCCCGACATTACCCATACGATAAGGGGTTCTGCTACTGCAGGTACGAGAAAGGCCTCCTGATGACTATGCCTCGAATAAACTTGCACAAAGAGGTCACTCCAGGCCAAGCTATCTCCGCTCAACAAAGTCCTTCCCGCTATGAATTGTTCCAATCCTCGGGCGGATGTCCTCTCAGGGACCGCCTCCTCGAATAAAGCGCAAGGGTTGGACGAGAGACCAAGATCGTTGAGCGGTTGCGTGTCACTCGACATGACATCCTCTTTCGGATCCGGTACCTCCATAGACCTACCTCTTTGAAACGACCGGCCGCATTCAACCCCCGACCGCTATAGCCAGATATGGTTTTGCTCTCTGATCAATCAAATATTTGATGGTGCAGAACAAGTTTAGCCTTCAACTGATATGCTGCATATTCGTATATGGTAATCCCGAATTGGCGAAGCTTAACTAGCTCAATAGAAACGAGGAATCAGTAGGATTACCCGATTTCCTTGCCTGAGCGTCATCAAGCTATTCAGGTACGCAGCACCTGGATCGGCGTTGCGTACGATGCCGCGCCATCGGTACCTCGATTAAATGGAAATAGCAGGTCGTTTGCTGCAACTTGCGCTGACCGTGCAACCTAATGCCTCTCATTGATCAGTCGCGAGATTGATCCGCACAACATTTTGTCGAGCATCATATCCAGCGTGATCCACGACATGTTTAGAATATTTCAAACCATCGTTTGAAAATGCCTCCCCTCTTATAGGGGACCATCTTCTTTGCCGCAGGCAGCGTCGTAACATGGTGTAGCACAGAAGTCTCGGCAGTCACGATTGCAAATTCCGAGGCAATCCGCCCCCTGATTCCGAAATGATCTCGCCCCCCAGTTCCGAGAATTAGTCGCCCCCTTGTTCCGAGATGATGCCGCCCCCTTTGGCAGGGATGTGGCGTGGGTGTTCTGCCGGTGTGAAGTTCCTTCCGTCGATGGTGATGGGGAAGGAACGGGATGCCTGCGGAGAGACTGGAGATGCGGCGTGTCCGCGAGATACTGAGATATCGGGCTGAGCAAGGACTGGGCCATAAATCGATTGCGGTTCGGGTCGGGGCAGCGCCGTCGACGGTGCGCGAGACGCTGCGGCGGGCGACGGCTGCAGGGCTTTCGTGGCCGTTGGACGACGACGTGAGCGATGCCGTTTTGGAAGCGGCGCTCTATAAGGCGGCCGGGACGAAGACGGGTCATCGCCGGGCCCCCGAGCCGGACTGGGCCGAGGTGCATCGCGAGCTCAAGCGCAAGCATGTGACGCTGCAAATTCTCTGGGACGAATATATCGGCCGTTATCCGGATGGCTATCGCTACAGCCGGTATTGTGACCTTTACCGCGGCTGGGCGATGAAGCTGCCTGTGACGATGCGGCAGGAGCATGCGAGCGGCGACAAGCTGTTCGTCGATTATGCCGGCGACACGGTGACGGTCGTCGTCGACCGGCTGTCGGGCAAGACGCGGCAGGCACACCTGTTCGTGGCGGTCCTGGGAGCGTCCAGCCTTTCGTTCGCGCAGGCGCGCTGGACCGAGACGCTTCCGGACTGGATCGAATGCCATGTTCAGGCGCTGGAGTTCTTCGGCGGTTCGCCGGCGCTTCTTGTGCCCGACAATGCCAAGGTGGCGATCATCAAGGCGTGCCACTTCGATCCCCAGGTCAACAGGGCTTATTGCGCCATGACGGTGCACTATGGGAGCGCCGTTCTTCCGACACGGCCGCGGCGGCCGCGCGACAAGGCGAAAGTGGAGGCCGCGGTTCGTATCGTCGAGCGCTGGCTGTTGGGACGGCTGCGCCATCGCGTCTTTTACAGTCTCGCCGAGGTCAATGCGGCGATCATGGAATTGCTCCGTGACCTCAACGACATCAGGGTCTTGCGTCGGGTCAATTGCACGCGGCGTCAATTGTTCGAGGAACTCGATCGTCCGGCTCTGCGGCCCTTGCCTGTCGAGCGCTACGTTTTCGCCGAATGGCGTATCCGGCGTGCCGGGCTGGATTACCACGTCGAGATTGAACGGCATTATTACTCCGTTCCCTATCGCTTTGCCCGCGAGCAGGTCGAGGCGCGTATCACCGCCAATACGATCGAGATATTCCATAAGGGCGAGCGGATCGCCGCGCACCGCCGCTCGAGCGGCAACGGCAAGCACACGACCATCCCCGATCATATGCCCTCGGCGCATCGTCGGTTCGCCGACTGGACGATCGAACGCATTCGACGCGAAGCCTCAGCCATGGGGCCGGATGTCGACCTGTTGTGCGAGCGCATCCTTGCCGACCGGCCGCATCCCGAGCAGGGCTTTCGCGCCTGCCTCGGGATTATCCGCCTTAACAAGAGCTTCGGCCGCGACAGGGTCAATGCTGCTTGCGCCCGAGCGCTGGAGATCGGGGCCCGGACCTATGGTTCGGTGCGCTCCATCCTCGACAACCACCTCGACCGGACGGCGAGCTCGAATGGAGCCGCCTCGCATGAACCGATCCACCACGAGAACATCCGCGGACCTCGCTATTACCACTAAGGAGAACGAAGAATGCTTGCTCATCCAACACTTGATCGACTGAACGCCATGGGCTTGGCCGGCATGGCCAAAGCCTTCGGCGAACTCGTCGCCAACGGCGAGGCCGAACATCTCTCGCATGCTGAATGGCTTGGACTGCTGCTCGAGCGGGAATGGAGTTCTCGTTATGACCGCAAGCTTGCCGCACGCCTCAGGTTCGCCAAGCTCCGCCACCAGGCTACTCCGGAGGATGTCGATTATCGCGCCGAACGCGGCCTTGACCGTGCGCTTTTTATGAAGCTGCTCGGTGGTGACTGGATCGGCGCGCACGACAATCTCGCTATCTGCGGCCCCTCAGGCGTCGGAAAGAGTTGGTTGGCATGTGCCCTCGGCCATAAGGCTTGCCGCGACGATCGCTCGGTTCTGTATCAGCGTGTCCCTCGGCTCTTTGCCCAGCTCGCGCTCGCCCGCGGTGACGGCAGATACGCCAGGCTGCAACGCACCCTGGGCCATGTTCAGGTCCTGATCCTGGACGACTGGGGTCTTGAGCCGCTCAACGAACAGGCCCGTCACGATCTTTTGGAAATCCTTGAGGACCGCTACGGCCGCCGATCGACGATCATTACCAGCCAGCTCCCCGTATCCGCCTGGCATGGCGTCATTGGGGACCCCACCTACGCCGACGCCATCCTGGATCGCCTCGTCCACAACGCCCACCGCATCGAACTCACCGGAGAAAGCCTACGTCGAAATCTGCCTCGAAAAGCTTGACACCGGGATTGAACGAACTGACAACAATCACTGCCTGCAGACCCCGCTGAAGCAGGGGGCGAGATCATCCCGGAATCCGGGGGCGCAATCATCTCGGAACAAAGGGGCGGCTTCATCGGAATCGGCAGTCACGATCAACCGCGATTGTCCGTCGCCCAGCTGACTCGCTAATCTTAGTTCCCTCGCGCCGCCTTCTTCGTTGGCCACCCTGCACCGAGCCGACCATTGGCATGAAGCCACTGCAATCAAACCGTTGTTTGAAGCATCGAGAACTCCGGCCAAAACTCCCCGGTCTATACCAAGGAAACAAAAATCGAGGGAGCAATGAAAAATCAACAGTTGAGAGAAGCTGCCGAAGCACTGAGGGTCGAGCAAATCCACAAAAACTTTGGCGCACTGCAAGTGCTAAAGGGTATATCCCTTACGGCGAGAGATCACGATGTCATATCGATCATCGGGTCATCCGGTTCAGGAAAAAGCACCTTCCTCAGGTGCATTAACTTGCTCGAGCGGCCGAGTTCCGGATCGATTCATGTGAAAGGAGAGCAACTCCAGCTCCATGGACGTTCGCCGGCCGGCTTGCAAGCGGCAAACCCGAAACAGCTTGCGCGTCTGCGGTCAAAGCTTGCGATGGTCTTTCAGAGTTTCAATCTATGGCCGCACCTCACGGTGCTGGAGAACGTGACTGAGGCGCCGATTTCAGTTCTCGGTCTGTCAAAGAAGGAAGCGATCGAACGTGCTGAAGAGACGCTGGCAAAAGTTGGCATGTACGAGCGTCGATCTTATTACCCGGCGCATATTTCCGGCGGACAGCAGCAGCGGGCAGCAATTGCACGCGCACTCGCTATGAACCCCGACGTTCTTCTGTTTGACGAGCCCACGTCAGCCCTTGATCCCGAGCTAGTCGGCGAAGTCTTGAAGGTGATGCGCGGACTGGCAGAAGAGGGGCGCACGATGCTGGTGGTGACACATGAAATCGCTTTCGCGCGAGATGTCTCGACCGAGGTGATATACCTTCGAAACGGCGAGCTTGAGGAAAAAGGCACACCCGAGGATGTTCTCCTGAATCCACGATCGGAGCATCTCCAGAAATTCCTTGCGCGAACGAGGACGTGATGATGCTCGACCTCGTCAAAACCTACTTGCCGCTCATCCTGAGCGGCACGATCGTGACAATCTCTGTCGCGATATTAGCACTCACTGGGGCAATATGCATCGGCCTTGCTGGCGCCCTGTTAAGCATCTCCGGAGGCGAATTTTCAAAGAAAGTCGTGGCGTGCTACACTACTCTGATCCGTGGCGTTCCCGACTTGGTTCTCATGCTGCTGGTCTATTTCGGAGGCCAGATGCTGTTGAACCAGTTCGGCGGCGTTACGGGGCTTTGGGATTACATCGAAGTTAGCGCTTTTGCCGCTGGGACTATTACGATCGCCGTTATTTTCGGTGCTTATATGGTCGAGACCTTTCGCGGAGCGGCCCTTGCCATTCCAAAGGGCCAGATCGAAGCGGGCCTGGCGTTCGGCTTATCCAGACAACGTTTGTTCACGCGGATCATCTGGCCACAGCTTCTCCGCTACGCCTTGCCAGGCATAGGCAATAATTGGCAGATCCTGATGAAGACAACCGCGCTCGTCTCCGTGATTGGGCTTCAGGACATGGTCTTCAACAGCTTCCAGGCAGGTCGTGCAACCCGCCATATGTTCGTGTTCATGGGTGTGGCAATGATCCTTTACCTTCTGATCACGTTGATATCCGGCGTCATCATTCATCTTCTATCGCAGAAATACAGCCCCCAAGAACGCGCGAGGTAGGTACGATGATGCAAGCGATCACTGACTTCAGCAGCAACACCTCACCCGTCGATTTCATGCTTGTCTTGTCGAACTGGCAGCTATTCGCCCGCGGGATCGTAAATACGGTTGTTCTTTTCCTTGTGTCGACGACGATCGGTGCTCTGGCCGCGCTTCCGCTCGGCGTAGCTCGGGCATATAGAGTTCCAGCCTTGAGTCCTCTAATCCTCGCCTACACATATATCTTCCGGGGAACACCACTTCTAGTGCAGACGTATCTGCTCTACTATGGAGCCAGCGAACTTGAGTGGATGCGAGAAAGCGTCTTATGGCCTATCCTGAAAGACGCGTGGGGATGTGCCCTAATCGCATTTTCAGTAAATACGGCCGCCTACGTCACTGAAATCGTCTGTTCGGGGATCCGCGCCGTCCCTGTCGGCGAAGTGGAGGCTGCAAAAGCCTGCGGTATGCGCTTCATGACCCGGCTGAAGCGGATCATTCTTCCTAGAGCATTCAGGATGATGTTGCCCACTTATTCCAACGAAGTGATCTTTGCGCTGCATGCAACCGTGGTTGCATCGACCATCACGATCGTTGATGTCCTCGGGGCAGGCCGAACGCTGAATGGCATGTTCTACCTGGCTTACGAAGGGTTTTTGTCTGCGGCAGCGATCTACCTGTTTATGACATATGGGCTCGTCAAAATCTTCAGACTTCTTGAAGTCAGATTGAACCGCCACCTTCTACCGAGAATGGATATCAGCTAGCGATGCCGCGTGGTTCTTCAAACGTTGGTTTTATCAAACGCCGTATCCTGAGATCTCGGTCACGGTAGAGTTTATGCGTGAAGGAAATAACCGCGACATAAGCGCATCTTTGGAGGGATACATGAAAAGATTTCTAGCCGCAGTTTTGTGTGCCACCACGACATTTGTATTGGCCAACGCAGCGTCAGCTCAAGATAAGCTACGCATCGCCACTGAGGGAGCCTATCCACCATTCAACCAACTTGATCCGGACGGGTCGCTAAGCGGGTTTGACATCGATATTGCAAAGGCGCTTTGCGCAGACATGAAGGTGACCTGCGAGTTCGTCAAGCAGGACTGGGATGGTCTCATCCCAGGCTTGCTCGCCCGAAAGTTTGACGTGATCGCAGCCTCAATGACCATTAACGAGGAGCGAAAGAAACGCGTCGATTTCACTGAGAAATACTACCAGACCCCTGCCCAATTTAGCGCAAAAAAGGGCTCGGGGTTGGACGTGACGCCGGAGGGGCTCAAGGGAAAGACGATTGGGGTGCAGCGCGGGACCATCCAAGCTTGTTATCTTGAGAAATTCTACACCAACAGCGAGTTGAAGGTCTATCCAAGCCAACTTGAGGTTTTCAATGATCTGGTCGCAGGTCGTGTCGACATCGCATTCTCGGATCGTGTCACCGCACAGGAGCAACTTCTAAAAGGTGCTGGTGGCGACAACTATGAGCTTGTTGGGCCCCCGCAAAAGGACCCTAGTTGTCTCGGAGAAGGCGTGGGTCTTGCCGTTAGGAAAAATGACAGCGAATTGCGTATCAAGCTGAACAAGGCCATACAGGATATTCGCTCTGACGGCACTTACGCCAAAATCAACGCCAAATACTTCCCGTTTGACCTATACGGTGACTAGGAAAATTGAAGCAGCAGCCCGGACGAGCGCCGGGCTGCTATCTCAAATGTAGGGGCGCAGTGAATGAACGGCTACTCGTCGGTCGAGATCCTCGACAAGCTCGTCGGTTTTGAATCGGTCTCCCACAGATCGAACCTCGATATCGCAGGTTATGTAAGGGACCTCGTGGTGTCCCTTGGTGGGCGAGTAGAGCGGTTTCGATCACCGGACGATCAGAAGGAAGCGTTGCTTATCGCATTCGGCCCCCCTGTAGAAGGTGGCATTGTGCTGTCTGGACATATGGACGTCGTGCCGGTGACCGATCAGATCTGGACATCCCATCCATTTCGATTGCGCCAGGCGGACAACCGCTTTTACGGCCGAGGAGCTGTGGACATGAAAGGCTTTCTGGCCTTGGCGCTTTCGTCGGCCAGTTCCTTGGACTACTCCGCCATGACGAGGCCCCTGTATCTCGCGTTCTCTTACGACGAAGAGGTTACCTGCGAGGGCGTAAAGCCGATTGTTGCTTTCTTGAAGGAACACGCCCCTCGACCGTCGTGTGTTATCGTTGGCGAACCCACAGAAATGCGGATCGTCGGTGCCCACAAAGGTGCAGTAGACTGGCGCATTCAAGTGAAAGGGCAAGCTGCTCATTCCAGTTTACCCCACTTGGGCTCGAACGCGATCCATGCAGCCGCCCAAATCGTGGCTTTGATCGATCAAATTGCGGAGAGCTTTACGCGTTCGCGCCCGCCGGGCTCAGAACTCTTCGACGTTCCATTTTCCACAGTGTCGGTCGGACTAATTAACGGAGGATCAGCACCTAATGTCATTCCTGCCCTGTGCGAATTACACCTAGAGGCCAGGCCCCTTGTCTCCGGTGATGACATTTACATAATGGATCAGTTAAAACAGCATATACGCGATAGTGTACTCCCGCGGCTTCGAAAGACAGCGGCAAACGCAGATGTCACGGTAATAGAAGTGGACTCTTTGCCACCATTGGTTCGCGATCCGAGCAGCAATGCGGAACGTCTGGTTAAGGGGCTGTTAGAAGCCAACGATGTGGAAGCCGTCTCCTACGCGACGGAAGCAGGTTTCTTCCAGTCGGCCGGATTTCCAACGGTTGTTTTCGGCCCGGGCAGTATCCGGCAAGCGCATCAGCCGGATGAATATATTAGCATGAGCCAGTTCGAGGCCGGGGAAAACTTTCTGAGAAGCCTCGTCCAGACTCTCTATTGAGGCTTTATAGTCCGCCCCAGCGCATCCGCACTTTCCAGCAAATCGTTTCGCATTGTCGCGATGAGAACGGAGTCGCGATCGAGCTTCCTCGAAACCAAAAAAACCGGCCAATCAACTCGAAACCTGGCCGGATTGATCCTTTTCAATTGCGTCGACCACTGACCTGCATAATGCTCCGGGAGATAACCGACGTGGAGTCCGGTGAGGATCAACTGCAACGTCGCTTCGGTATGCATCGCAGATACGCTCGAGTTCCAGTTGGTCTCGACCCTCTCTTGTTTCTCAGTGACGAATCCCCGCCGAACGAAGTCAACTTCGGCTAGGTCTTCGTCGGTGAGCCCATCCACATTTCCATCGAAGAGGGGATGCTTTACCCCGCAATAAAGCGCAATGCCTTCAGTGTGAAGCTCCTCGTAAACAAGGTCGGTAAGATCGGACCTGCTGCCCGTGATGCCCAGATCACACCTTCCGTCGTAAACGGCACGTTCGACGTCGTTCGATGGAGCGACATTCACAGTCAGATTTACCTCATTTGGCCGAGCTCTAAATTGTTGAAGAGCGATACCAAGTGGGTTGAGCGGATCGGTCGCCAGGTTGTCCATCAGCCAAACCGACAGGTCGCCCATCAGCTTACCCTTTGCACCGGCGACTGCTGAACGAAAACTATTCAACTCTCCAAAGAGACGCAGGGTCGCTTCATAAACGACCTCGCCCTCCGGCGTAAGAGAGAAGCCGCCGGGTCCCCTCGTGCAGAGCTTGATGCCAAAGCGAGTTTCCAGATCGGATATGTGAATGGAAATTGTCGAACGGCTAAGGTTGAGAGTTTCCTCGGCCGCTGCGAACCCATTGCATTCCGTAACAGCCTTGAAAACCTTCAACAGTCTTATGTCGATCTTGTCGAGCGGTGGGATATCAAAGCGCATTCTTAGCTCACTCTCACGCAGCAATTATCGGCAGGGCGACAGTCCCATATACTGGCTCCAGTCGCGCGACGAAGGATCATTTGGAATGCAACCGTACTTAGCGTAAATCATGCCGTCGCCTGTCTTTGGTCGCTTTTGACCATAAAGGCTAAAGACGAATAGCAGGGTGACCAGGGCAATGCATGTCACCACAAGTCCAAGTGTCTCACCATCGAGCTTCATGTGTCGGCTCCGCTACCGGTAGGTCGAAAGCAAATGCGCTAGCTTAGCGGCAGCCGATTGAACGAACCCAGCCATGTCTTTCTCCTCGAACCGCTCGTGCATCCGCGCGCTCATCCCGACGATGCCGACTGTAAGAAAGACGTTTCCATGCTCAAAAGTCACCGGTGCGGCGAGCGCGAATACCCCAGGATCGAACTCCATATCGTTGACCGCATAGCCGCGAGCGCGGACGGAACTCAGTTGCTCCATGATTTCAGCACGATCCACGGTTGTTACAGCCTGGTAACGTGGAATATCTTGGCTTAGCACATCCTCTGTGAAATCCTGTCCCTGAAACGCAAGCATCGCTTTTCCGCTCGCTGTGGCGTGAAAAGGAAACTCGTAGCCGGGGTGTATCAAAGACGTAGGAGCTTCCTGAGGAAACGCGAAAGCTTCAAGTTTGATCTTTCCGCCAACAAGTCGGCAGATAAATGCGACTTCTTGAACTCTGTTTGCCAAATCGATAAGGAGCGGCGATGCGACTTTCTCTATAGGCGCGTCGCCGAAGCTCAGGTTCAACAACCGGCGAAGCCGTGGTCCGACCAAGTAGACCTTTTGATTTGGCGCAGACTCCAGATAGCCTATATCCAAAAGTGTATTGGTGATGCGATGTGCTGAAGAAACGGGTATTTGCGCCGCGTTCGCAATGTCTTGCAAGGTCAATCCTGAGGACGAGAATGCTACTGCGTCTAAAACCGTTGCGACCCGTCGCAGCGGATTCGAGCCCTTTTCGGCGCTATGTTCACTAGGCTTCGCCATTCACTTTGTTCCGTGCTCGCATTGCGCACCCGGATAAGGAAGAAAGATCTTTCCGGGGTTCATTAGGTTGTCTGGATCCATTGCATGCTTGATAGATCTCATCACGGCAAGGCTGCTGCCATGTTCCTGCTCCAAATATTGCCGCTTCCCAAGGCCAATACCGTGTTCGCCGCTTACCGTTCCACCTAGACCGAGGGCGCGATCGATCAGCCTTTTGTGGAGGTTTTCTGCTTGCTCAACCTCTGATGCAATACCTGGATCGATCAAAATCGCCAGATGAAAGTTTCCGTCTCCGATATGGCCGACAATCGGGGCGCAGAGACTGGTTGAGCGGAGATCTTCCTTGGTCTGGGTGATACACTCAGCCAAGTTAGAGAGTGGAACACAGACGTCTGTCACCATTGCCTTGGAGCCGGGGCGAAGCAGCGGTTCTGCATGAGCCGCGTTATGTCGAGCTTTCCAAATTTCAGCCCGCTGGTTGGGTGTTGATGCAACGTAGACGGATCTTACGTCGCACTGATCAAGAAGCTCCTTTATCGCTTCGCCCGTCGCGTCAAGGGGGGTGATATTCGAGTGGAACTCTAGAAAGACCGTCGGGAGCCGCTCATAGTCAAGTTTGTCGTATCGGCAAACCGCCTCCAACGCCAACTCATCCATGAATTCGGCCCTGGCTACAGGGTATCCGAGTTGCATGAGCAGCACGACGAACTCAACGGCTGAATTCATATGTTCGAATACCGCCCTCAACGCCAGCACGTGCTCAGGTATCGGATGGAGCCGAAGAGTTACCTGCGTGATGATACCGAGCGTACCTTCCGAGCCGACGAGGAGTTTGGTCAAGTCGTATCCCGAAGAGGACTTTCTGGCACGGCCACCAGTTTTGATGATCGTTCCGTCCGCCAAGACAGCTTCTAGCCCTATGACGTTGTCGCGCATGGACCCATATTTCACTGTCGTTGTCCCGGAAGCCCGGGTTGCTGCCATCCCTCCCAGTGTAGCGTCGGCGCCGGGATCAACAGGGAAGTTTAGACCGGTATCGCGAAGAAATGAGTTGAGGACGGACCGCGTGCAGCCGGCCTCAACGGTACAATCCATGTCGGACGCATTGACCTCCAGGACGGAATTCATGCCTGCTAGGTTGATCGACAGCCCACCAAACACCGCGTTGACGCTCCCCTCCATCGCGCTGCCTGTTCCATAAGGAACCACCGGAACTCCGTATTTGGCGCAAATTTTCACAGCGTCGGAAACGTCAGCGGCCGATGCTGCGAAGAGAACGCCATCTGGTTCTGCACCTGGATGCCAGCCTTCATCGTGGCCGTGATGTGAGCGAACAGCAGCGGCGATGGTAAATTTTGAAGCAAAGCGCGCTACGAGCTCAGAGGCGGCAGCTTGAAAATTTGAGTGGCGAAACTGGCTCTCCGTCATCTCAAGAACTCGGCGTCTTGTTTGACAATGATCACAGTGGGACGGTCCGCGGCAAGCGCGCGACGGACTTCGCTCTCGATGTCCGCAAGCGACTGAGGGACAGCTGTCAAGCAGCCGAATGACTCAGCCAGTGCTTTGAAATTCGGATTAAGCGGGCGGACGCTGACCTCTGGGATATCGCGAGCGCGCATAAAGTCAGCGATCTCACCTAATCCGTCATTGTCCCAGAGTATGATCGGAAGTGGCAGCTTCTGTTCGACCGCGGTCGCGAGTTCCTGCACGGTAAAGAGGAGGCCGCCATCGCCAACGATCGCTACGCACGCGCGACCGGGCGATCCTATAGAGCCGCCGATCGAGGCGGGCAGGGCGTAGCCGAGTGTCCCGTATCCAACTGGAAAGTGCCAGGTTCCAGGGACGTCCACTGGGAAATAGACGCAGCCCGTATATGCGATCTGCGTCATATCGGCGTAAATGAGCGCATCCTCGGGGAGGGCGTTCCTCACGGCGCCCAGGACCGCGATGTGCTGCTGCTCGAGTGGGGAAACGTCTTTCTTGACCTGTCGGCGGATGGCGCCGAAGTCATTCTTCCATCCCGATGTTTCGTGTGAAGCTGGATCATGACTCAATTCTACGACAAGAGCCTCGCATGCTAGCCCAGCGTCGCCGACTATAGCCGCGTCAGGTGAGTAATCACGGACGGTCGTTGCAGGGTCGATGTCAATGCGAATGAACTTGCCCGATATCGCCAAGCGCGTGGTGTCAGTGCTTGTCGCTTCTTCGGCTGCTGCCTCGCTGTCAGCAGTCACATAAAGGTCCGGCTCTGAGATTTCCGTTCCTATCGCAATAACGAGATCGGCTTCAGTTTCCACAAGCCGGCGGATCTGGGCGCGCTGAAGAGTAGAGCCGAGCGACAGCGGATGTGCTTCCGGGACCACGCCCTTGCCAGCAACTGTCGTGATCACTGGTGCTTTCAGAAGCTCGATGAGGCGAGTGAGCTGCTTGCCGGCATTTCGGCAACCGCCGCCCGCAAGAATGACAGGGCGTTCTGCCGTCCGAATGAGTGCGGCTGCAGCCTTGATATCAGCGGGATTGGCGCCAGGTTGACGTGGCAGGTATTTCTTCGACGGTCGCGTCGCGACCTCCTCATCCAGCAGATCGAGGGGTATAGAAAGATGTACCGGGCGCGGTCGTTCGGTCTGGAAAGATGCCATGGCCTTGGCCAAATGCTCGCCTATTTGACGCCCGGTAAGCGCAGTCGCACTAAAGCCAGTGATCGGAGCGGTGACTGCTTGCTGATTAGTAATTTCATGAAGCATGCCGCGGCCCAAGCCCATATCATCGCGCGAAATTGCGCTGGCAATCGCTAGTAGGGGAATGGAATCGGAATAGGCTTGTCCGATTGGTGTTGCTGCATTCGTTACGCCGGGGCCGCTGATGATCAGGCAAACCCCGGGTTTACCCGTAGCGCGGGCGTAGCCGTCCGCCATGAAACCAGCGCCCTGTTCATGCCGCGCGCCGATATGGCGGATCTTGCTGTTCGCCAGCGGCTCAAAAAACGCCAGCGTGTGTACGCCGGGCATGCCGAAAACGGTATCTACCCCATAAGACTCGAGCTGAACGACGAGTTCTTTTCCACCAGTATTGCTCATTTACTCTCCCATTCCGTTTTTCGGAAACAATTTCTGTTAACTTGAATAAGGCGTTGACAAGCCGGCTGCAAGCCCTTTATCTTCCATAAAACGAAAAGAATTTCCGGAAAATGGAAACCGTGGAACATTAACAAAAATGGGAACTAAGAACATGAAGAAGTTTCTGACGTCTGTGGCAGCACTGGCTATCACTGCCGCATGCTTCCACTCTCAAGCCTTTTCAGCTGACGCTATCACTGTCGTTTCTTGGGGCGGCGCGTACACCGAGGCCCAGAAAAAGGCTTTCTACGAGCCCTTTACGAAAGCTACGGGCATTGCTGTAAATTCCGTCGATTACAACGGCGGTCTCGGCCAAATCAAAGCTCAGGTCGAATCCAAAAACGTGACGTGGGATGTGGTGGTCGGCGAGAAGGCGCTGGCAGAAACCGGCTGCTTCGACAATATTCTAGAGAAGCAGGATGCATCAAAGCTTCCTGCTGCGAAGGATGGCACCCCTGCTAAAAAGGACTTCATCGAGGGTACGATCGCTGACTGCGGTATCGGGTCGGTGATCTGGTCTACCGCACTAGCCTACAACAAGTCGAAGCTGGCCGATGGCCCTAAGACCATAGCAGATTTCTTCGATCTGAAGAAGTTCCCCGGTAAGCGCGGTCTTCGCAAGTCCGCCGATGTGAACCTCGAATGGGCTCTTCTTGCTGATGGTGTGCCAGCGGCAGACGTTTATAAGGTGCTTCAAACAAAGGAAGGCGTTGATCGCGCATTCGCGAAGCTCGACACGATCAAGTCCTCGGTCGTTTGGTGGGATGCTGGCTCGCAGCCTCCGCAGCTTCTTGCAGATGGGGAAGTTGTCATGACTTCCGCCTATAGCAGCCGCATCTTCAACGCTATTAATGACGAAAAGCAGCCATTTACGATCGTATGGGACGGTCAGGTGTGGGACCGCGACGTATGGATGATCCCAAAGGGTACGCCGCGCCTCGATGCCGCGACGAAGTTTGTCAACTTCGTAAGTGAGACGGCTCAGCAAGCTGCTATTACGAACTCCAGCTCCTATGGGCCCGTTCGCAATTCAGCCATCGCTTTAATTGGCAAGAATGACAAGACCGGCGTTGAGATGAAGGATTTCGTGCCAACCGCTCATCTCGAAAACGCGATCGAGTCGGACAGCGAGTTCTGGTCGACTTACCGGGACGAGCTTTTCGCCCGGTTCAACTCATGGCTCGCTAAGTAACACTTCTCGCGACCGGGTACATTATTCCTGCTGGCAACCGGGTTGCCAGCAGCCTGTGAACTATTGGGTGGAGATAACAAGTTGGCGTCAGTTAACTTTTCGAACGTTAGCAAGACCTACGATGGCAAGACCTCGGTGGTTGATAATCTGAACCTCGAAGTGCGCGAAGGTGAGTTCCTGAGCATGCTCGGACCATCGGGCTCCGGCAAAACGACATGCCTCATGATGCTTGCCGGTTTCGAGACCGCTACGTCCGGCGAAATATTCTTGGATGGCCGCCCCATCAACCGGGTTGCCCCTCAGCGGCGCAACATCGGCATGGTCTTCCAAAATTACGCGCTCTTCCCGCACATGACCGTTGCAGAGAATTTGGCCTTTCCTCTGAAGGTCAGAGACGTTTCCAAAGCAGATATCACATCGAAGGTGAAGCGGGCGTTGGAAATGGTTGAACTTCCTCATCTCGGCGACAGGCGCCCAGCGCAACTCTCGGGAGGTCAGCAGCAACGTGTCGCTGTCGCTCGTGCCCTCGTATTCGATCCAAAGCTTGTCCTTATGGATGAACCGCTTGGTGCTCTGGACAAGCAGCTGCGCGAGCAAATGCAGTATGAGATCAAGCGCATCCATGAGCGCCTTGGCGTGACGATCGTTTACGTGACACACGATCAGGCCGAAGCCTTGACGATGTCCGATACAATTGCCGTCTTCAACTTTGGCAAGATCCAGCAACTGGCAACGCCGAGCGAAATATACGAGACACCGAGTAACAGCTTCGTTGCTCAATTCATCGGCGAAAATAATGTCCTGCCAGGCACGGTCGAAATGCGTGATGGTGACGTCTGCACTGTCCGCCTTGAAAACGGAGAAGCCGTCAGCGCACTTTCCGTCACAAAGGCAGCTGTCGGCGGGACAACTCTCCTTTCACTGCGTCCGGAGCGCATCGTCGTTGAGCCAACGCTGACTGATCAGGTTACCGCGGTGAAGGGAGAGGTCGTCGATCAGATCTATGTTGGCGACCACTCTCGCATCCAAGTGCGAGTCTTTGGCAAACATGAGTTCGTGGTGAAAGTTCAGAATGCTTCGCTCAGGCGGACTTTTAATAAGGGCGAAGCAATCACGCTCGGCTGGCAAGCGAACGACTGTCGCGCTCTGGATCCGGCTTCCGGGCCGTCGCATGGAGGCGTCCAATGAGGGGGAGCGTCGCAACCGGTTGGGTAACCTCTGTCGGCCCAGACCTTCCTTCGTTGAGCGCGATGGAACGGCAGCATCGACGTTCAAAGAGGCAAGCCCAACTAAAAGCCTTGGCTCTTGTGGCGCCACTTTGCATCTTCTTGCTCGTCATGTTCGGGTGGCCACTCGCAACTATGCTGAAGCGCGCGGTGAGTAATGATGAATTTGGCGCCGTTCTCTATCGCACATCGGCCAGCATTGCCGATTGGGACGGAACCGGTACGCCATCAGAAAAGGTCTATGCCGACCTGGTCGCCGACCTGAGGCAGGCGAATGAAGAGCAGAAGCTCGGCCAAGTGACATCCGCTCTCAACTTTGACTGGGCGGGTGCCAGACCGCTTGTCGTGAGGACGGTGCGGCAACTTTCAGCAACGCCGGAAGCAGGGTGGAAGGAAACGCTGATAAAGGCCTCACCGGATTGGGGAAACCCCGACCTCTGGGCTTTGATTAAGAAATTGAGCCAACCCTACACCTCTCGACACTTCCTAGCAGCGCTCGATTTGCAAACAGCCGCAGACGGCACGGTCCAGAGGGTAGACGCAAATAAGGCGATCTATCAGACGCTTTTTCTACGCACGCTGTGGGTCAGTGCAGCTGTGGCAGGGTTGTGCCTGGTGCTTGGTTATCCGGTCGCGGCACTGCTCGCAAGGCTTCCCCTCAAAACATCGAACTTGCTGATGATGCTGGTGCTTCTGCCATTCTGGACTTCGCTGCTTGTTCGGACGACTTCGTGGATTGTCCTGTTGCAGGGACAAGGTGTGATCAATGGCATTCTAGTTTCGATCGGTCTCGTGAGCGACGGCCAGCGTCTTCCGCTGATCTTTAATGTGACGGGTACTCTCATCGCGATGACTCACGTCCTACTTCCGTTCATGATATTGCCGCTCTACAGCGTGATGAAGTCGATCCCACCGACGTATGTCCGTGCAGCCCTCTCCCTAGGTGCGTCTCCGGTAACAGCATTCCGCAAAGTTTACCTGCCTCAGACGATCCCTGGCGTCCTAGCTGGATCACTTCTCGTGTTTGTTCTGGCCGTTGGCTATTACATCACGCCCGCGCTGGTCGGCGGCCAAAGCGGCCAACTCATCTCCAACGTCATCGCCTACCACATGCAGCAATCTCTGAACTGGGGGCTCGCAGCCGCCCTGGGATCGATCCTGCTTGTTGGTGTCCTCCTCGTATATTGGCTCTTCAACCGTTTGACCGGCGGTAACGGCCTTCGGATGGGTTAGGAGACGTAGAATGTCATTGCCCGCACACACCTCGGCTCTTGGCAGGATTGCTCACTACAGCTATTTGGCCTTTTGCGCTCTTGTTCTTCTTTTCCTGATCGCGCCGATCCTCGTTATCATCCCGCTGTCCTTCAACGCTGCGCCCTATTTCACTTTCTCGAGCGACATGCTCCAGTTGAAACCTGCGGCTTTTTCGATGCGCTGGTATTGGGATATTGTCCAGAACGGCATGAATGATCCGAATGTGCCATTTGGGTGGGGCTTCATCGTCGATAGCTGGAACAACGCCCAGTGGATTCATTCCCTGAAGAACAGCGTCGTCATAGCGGTCGCGACGACCATCCTTTCGATGCTACTGGGTACCCTTGCAGCGCTGGGACTGACCAGTCCGAGCATGCCCGCAAGAGGGCTTGTCATGAGCGCTCTCATCTCACCGATGATTGTTCCACTCGTCATAACGTCGGCCGGCATGTACTTTGTCTTCTCGACCTTAGGCCTCACCGGTACCTTCGCGGGGCTTATAATCGCACACACGGTGCTAGGCACGCCTTTCGTGCTGATAACAGTCGCGGCCACGCTCGAAAGCTTCGATCGTAACCTGATTAGAGCAGGCCTTTCCCTTGGTGCCTCCCCGATCCGCGTTTTTTTCAAAGTTATCGTGCCGCTCATCCTTCCGGGAGTGATTTCCGGCGGGGTCTTTGCCTTCGCGACATCGTTCGACGAGGTCGTCACAGTGATCTTCCTTGCGGACTATGACCAGCGCACCGTTCCCAGACAGATGTGGGCCGGCATCCGCGAGCAAATCAGCCCCACAATCTTGGCGATGGCGACTATCCTCGTCTTCCTCTCGATTGGCTTACTCACCGCAGTCGAAATGCTTCGGCGCCGGTCCGACCGGATGCGCGGCGTAGCCGCTTGATCCCAACAAACTTCACAACTTTAGGAGACACTCATGATCGACAGAAACGACTTTCAACCGGTTGACGCCGCCGTCACTCCGCGCTTCTCTGACGTCGCTACCTTCTTGCGCACCCGGCGCCACGAAATTGAGCGAGGCATCGATATCGGCCTTTGCGGCGTGCCCTTCGATCTCGGCCTGAACTACCGTTCGGGACCGCGCCAGGGGCCGGCCGGCGTGCGCGAAGCCTCGCGCATTATCCGCAGAATCCATCCCGTCAGCGGTGTGCGCCCTTACGATATTTGCACTGTCGCTGATATTGGTGACGCCCCCATCAATCCTCTCAACAAGGATGCCTCGATCGATCAGATCCAGGCTTATTTCGAAGAAATCAAGGCGGCCGGAATCCGGCCAATCGCAATCGGTGGCGATCACACGATCCCCACTCCGATCCTGCGTGCGCTGGCAAAGGACCGCCCGGTCGGGATCCTCCATATCGACGCCCACGCAGATGTCATGGACACCATGTGCGGGACGAAGGTGAACCACGCAACGTTCATGCGTAGAGCCTATGAGGAAAACCTCATCGATCCTAAACGAGTAGTCCAGCTTGGACTGCGTGGCACCCGGTTCGGTGATGACGATGTGCAGTTTGGCTACGACAAGGGCTACAACATCATCACGCAAGACGAGTACGAGGAAATGGGCCGCGCGGCCGTGATCGAGAAGATCAACGCGGTAATCGGCGATGGCCCCTTCTACATCTCCCTCGACATCGACAGCATTGATCCCGCCTATGCACCGGGTACGGCCGTGCCAGAAATTGGTGGCCTGTTGCCACGCGACCTTCAGGTCATCATTCGCTCGCTGCAGGGCAAGGATCTCATTGGCGCTGACATCAGCGAAGTCGCACCGGTTTACGATCCCACCGGCATCACGTGTGTCACGGCGGCAAACATGATGTTCGAAATGCTTTGCGTCATGGCGAAGGCGATCGAGAAAGCTCGGTGAACAGATGGTTTCCTCTGGGCAAATGGGGCGCGCAACCATGATAGATCAAACAATTTTTTCAGCAATCGACAACTCTCTTGATGGCGACAGGATGGTCGCCGCTTGTCAGGAAGTTGTCAGGACGCCTAGCCTTTCCTTTGAGGAGGGAAATGTAGCGAAAATCTATGCAAGACACTTGAACGAACTTGGTTTCGACAACGTCGAAATCGACCCGAATGGAAACGTGATCGGGGTCCTTCGTGGCGAAGGTAACGGTCCCTCGCTCATGGTTAACGGCCATATCGATCACGTTCCGACCGGCGAGATGAGCGATCCCTTCAGTGGGGACCTCGTGGATGCGAGCCGTTGGGGCGAAGAAGGCCTCGCGATCTACGGTCGTGGAACATGTGACATGAAGTGCAATGTCATGGCCAGCGCCTACGCGATCGCATCGATCAAGAAGGCGGGCGTGAAACTTCGTGGGGACGTGGTATTTGTGGCTGACGTTGGCGAGGAAGTGGACTCTCCGCTGGGTGTCCCATCCGTAATTGCGAGGGGCGTCCGTACCGACTACGGTCTCAATACGGAATCCAGCCGGGGTCGTGTGCATATCGGACATCGCGGAAAAATTGATGTTGAAATCACTGTTCACGGGCGCACTTCACACGCATCGGAACCCGGAAATGGCATTAATGCCGTCTTTGAAGCTGTTCCCTTCCTCGAAGCACTTCAGCAATACGCCAATGCGATGAAGAACGATGATGTTCTTGGCCCTGCAACGGTCACTCTGATTTCCATGAAGTCCTCGCCGGATAATGGAACGGCGGTCGTCCCAGACCGCTGCATTATTCGCGTTGATCGTCGATATGTGCGCGGAGAAACGGCTGAGACTTGTGAGCGGGAGCTTCGCGATATTCTTGATCGTATTTCTTCTTCGAATTCCGGTTTCAAGTATGATCTGAATGTGATCGTCCATTACCCACTGATGTGGGTTGAGCCAGACAGCCCAGTTGTCCAGGCCGCGCTCCGCGCGCGGGAAAGCATTACCGGGAAGCCGGACTCAGTTGCTTCCTGGAGGTTCGGTGTCAACGGTACCTTCATGTGTGCTGCAGGCATTCCGACTGTCGGTCTCGGCCCAGGTAACGAGAAATGGGCCCACACCCCCGACGAGCACATATTGGTCGCAGATCTTGTCGAGGCATGCGGCATCTGGAGCCGCATGATCGTCGATGTTTGTGGCGTGGCTACAGCCAACTGATTTCTCTTTCTGGTAATTACGGAGGCTCAAATGAGCAGACTTCTTCAAACTGGTCTCAATGCCGGCAAAGATCCGGTCATCAAGGTAGTCGACGGCGAAGGTGTGTACTTCATCTTGGCGGACGGACGTCGTCTCATTGACGGCAGCAATACGGGCGGTCCACTTGGTCACAAACACCCGGTCATGGTTGAGGCAATGATCAAGGCCGCTTCCAACCCTGTTATCAATGAAGGTTGGTTTTGGGCCGAGCGTGAAGCCGCCGCCGATGATCTCATTGAGATCGCCTTTGGCGAGGAGAAAAGCTGGGTTGGCGCCGTTCGCTTCTTCATCTCGGGGAGCGAAGCGAACGATCTTGCTTTGACGTTCTCGCAAGCGTTGACAGGTCGCACGGAACTCGCAACCCGCGAGCGGGCCTATCATGGCATGACCGGCCTGTCGCGCCAGATGACCGTGCAGCCCCATTGGCACGGCGGCCTTGCTCTTCAGAGCGGGGGAAGCAAACCAGTTCCAGCTCAAGTTCCCGTCCGCATCATTCCCGGTCCCGTAAATGCCAAGTTCGGCGGTGTCTCCGATAATCGGCCTCTCAGCGAACGGATGGTTGGGACTGAGGAGGCGCTCTCTGCAGTGGCTGCAACCATTATCGACTACACTCAGGGCGGAACGTATTACGATCCCGAATACCAAGATTACGTCGCAAATGCAGCTCGTAAGGCCGGGTCGCTCTGGATCGCAGATGAAGTAGTGACGGGCCTTGGTCGCAGCGGGCGCTGGTTCGCCTTCCAGGGTGGTGAAACCCGTCCTGATATCGTCACCCTCGGTAAATGCCTTGCGGGTGGTTCGGCTCCCGCGGGTGCGGTCGTCATGTCCAAGGACATCGTTGACCAAATGAAGGGCAAGAGCTGGCAGACGTACAGTACGTTCCGCGCACATCCAAGCGCAGTTGCAGCGATCCGCGCCTATCTCTCCGTGATGAAGGACGGCGAAATCATTCGTCGCGTCAAGAAGCTTGAGGCAAAGATGAAGCAGGGTCTCATCGAGATTGCTCGGCGGCACCCGAGCGTCGCACGAGTTGATGGCTTTGGTCTGCATTGGACGGTCGAACTACATGGCCCAGATTGGCGCCAGTGGTATGCCGACACCGCTGTCTCCCCGATCGCTTCGCGAGTAGCGGCGCGCGCAATCGAGGCAGGTGCAATCATCGGGACAAGTGGCGAGCAAACCTCCTTGTTCCTCGCGCCGTCTTTCATCATCTCCGACAGCGAACTTGATACACTGCTCGCGGCTCTCGATCACGGTCTGGCGCTGGCGGACGCAGAGTTTGAACGCGGCGCAGCCTGAAGGACGACCCATGACCGAAAATACTGTTACTGAGGAAGTCACGGCGGCAGTCCAATCTTATCTAGACGCGCTATACCTTGGCGATGTCGAGAAGTTTCGCTCAGTCTTTCACCCACGAGCTCAGTTGTATTCTGCAACGGAGGGAAATCTGGTGAACCTGAATGTAGACGCCTATCTTGAGATGGTTGCCAACCGCCCGTCTCCACAAGAAAAGGGCGACACGCGCCAGGACGAGATACTTTCAGTCACCATTGCAAGCCCCACCACCGCTCACGCGCGTGTCAAGGACGTCTATCTGCCCAAGCGTTTCGTCGACGACCTGACCTTCGTTTTGGTCGATGGGAAGTGGCAGATTGTCTCGAAGGTCTGGCATTTTGAAGTCTAACTGACTCTGATGTTCGCCCCTCACGAGGCGAGCATCATTCAATCTGTTATGCGCTTTGGGCCGACTGCCGCTCTGCTGTCGGGCTGCTGCGCTATGAGCTGCCTAAAGGTGAACTATGGCCAATACGAGCCTCGTCTCAAAATTGAAAGATCCCACTCTTCTTGTAGAGAAGGCTTATGTAGACGGGCAGTGGATTACTGCTTTGGACGGATCGACCTTCGAAATTTCTAACCCTGCGAATGGTGAAGTTCTGGGCACAGTGCCAAATCTGACGGTTGCCGAAGTGAAGGCCGCTATCGAGGCGGCGTATACGGCTCAGAAGAATTGGGCGAAGCTCACGGCCAAAGTGCGGTCGTCGACACTTCGGAAGCTGTACAACCTCATCGTGGACAGTGTTGAAGATCTGGCAATCATTCTGACCGCGGAGATGGGAAAGCCTCTTCAAGAAGCTCGGACCGAAATCCTCTATGGGGCGGCCTATATTGAATGGTTTTCAGAGGAAGCCAAGCGCCTCAACGGCGATGTTATTCCTGCGCATCAGACGGACAAACGCCTGTTTGTCCTTAAGAAACCAGTTGGCGTCGTTGGAGCCATCACCCCGTGGAACTTTCCGAGCGCTATGCTCGCCCGGAAATTGGCTCCGGCGCTCGCCGTCGGCTGCGCGTTGGTCGCAAAGCCGGCAGCGCAAACTCCCCTGTCGGCATTGGCGCTTGCTGTTCTTGCGCACCGTGCGGGCGTACCAGCTGGCGTCCTGAATGTGATCACTTCCACGGATGCGGCCATGGTTGGGACTACACTTTGCACGAGTGAGTTGGTGCGAAAGATCTCGTTTACCGGCTCGACAAATGTTGGGCGCATTCTCATGCGGCAGGGCGCTGACCAGATCAAAAAACTAAGCCTCGAACTGGGGGGAAACGCCCCGTTCATTGTTTTCGATGATGCTGACATTGATGCAGCCGTGGAAGGGGCAATTGCGGCAAAGTTCCGGAATGCCGGGCAAACCTGCGTCTGTGCAAATCGCATTTATGTCCAGGCGGGTATCTACGACGAGTTCGCCGAGAAGCTTGCCAAGCGGGTTGCCAAACTGGCCGTTGGAGACGGTTTCGCTCCAGGCTCTGAAATCGGTCCCCTTATCGATGGCAAGGCCATCAAAAAGGTCAGGGAACACGTCGAAGATGCAGTATCGCGCGGCGCGAAGATCGCTGTAGGGGGCTCATTGGCTGACCAGGGCGACCACTTTTTCAATCCCACAGTTCTTGTCGGCGTTACCTCAGAGATGAAGGTCGCCAAGGAAGAGACGTTTGGTCCGCTCGCTCCCCTCTTCAAGTTTCAGACAGAAGAGGAGGTGATAGCCATGGCCAACGACACCGAATTTGGGTTGGCGGGCTACTTCTACTCTCGCGATATCGGTAGGATCTTTCGAGTGGCCGAGGATCTGGAAACCGGAATGGTCGGCGTCAATACCGGCCTGATCTCATCCGAACTCGCGCCTTTTGGAGGCGTCAAGCAATCAGGGCTGGGCCGGGAAGGCTCGAAGTATGGAGCTGACGATTATATCGACCTCAAATACATCTGCCTAGATGTGTAACGATGCATGAAGACGATGGCAGGTGCAAATGCCTGCTGTCGTCTCCGCACCGAAAGATGGTGCCTATCAAGCAGAAGTCCGCTCCTTATCCCAGGGCTTTCAAATATGACTGAGAAATCAACGTCGTTCGCCTTGATCTACGCCGCGGCGACAATTGCTGTAGTCTTGTGGGGTGCCTCGCCTGTTGGGACCAAGTTTGCTTTAGCGGAAGTCTCACCTCTTGACGTGATGACGATCCGTACAACGGCCGGCGGTCTCGGAGGACTTGCGCTCGCGGTCATCTTAAAGATCAGACCTCCGCGGCATCGTCGAGACGTTTTCCAGGTGGCTCTAGCTGGAGCCTGCGGAATGATTGCATTCCCTACGGTGTTTTCGCTGGGAATGCAGACGACGTCTGCTTCACACGGCGCTATGATTTTGGCCTTCATGCCCGTCACCACCTCTGCAATCGCTTTTGCTGTCGATTGGGAAATGCCGCCGATTCCCTGGCGGCTCGGCTGTGTTCTCGCAGTCATTGGCGAGGCCATACTCGTGTTCAAGTGGGAAGGGGCTGCCGCCATAGGCGAAGCGTCGTTCAAAGGCGACATTCTTGTTCTTTTATCTACGTTCTTTGCCAGCGCAGGTTACGTCCTCGGCGGAAGACTGCAGAAGCGCGGTTATCCGGCTCGCGGCATCACATTTTGGGGTGCAGCTATTTCCGGAGCTGTTCTTGTTCCGTTGTCGGCAAGACTAGTGGTCTCGGTAGATGCCACCCTTTGGCACCCTGCAACATGGGTCGCTCTTGGGTACCTAGCGTTTGGTGTCACGATCCTCGGCTATATCTGCTGGTACTGGGCACTCGGCCAGGGCGGAGTGAGCCGGATAAGCTTGATGCAGTTCCTGCAACCGATCTCCGGCATGGCTCTGTCGTTGGCTTTCTTTGATGACCGGGCTTCTCTCCAGTTGATCTTAGCTGCAGGTCTTATTTTTGCAGGAACGGTCATATCTTCACGAGGGGCGACGCGGTGAGCAAGTGTAGAGCACTCGCGAACGTCAGATACTTAACCAGCCTGAGAGTTGGTCTACGTCCGGAACATCGGCTTCGAGGTTGGCCTTACTCAAACAATGGTTTGGCCTATCGAGATCGCGCTCCTTCCTCATCACTAGTAAGAAGTTCATCTGGCTATTTGGCTTTGCACTGGAAAGCGTTCAGGCGCTGGCGAGGAGGAGACCCATCTATAATTCGATGCATCAAGTTGGCAGCAACGAAATGCCACAACGATTGATCCATCGCGCCTCCCGCTAGCAACCGGCTCGTATTCCTCGAGCGAAGATCAACGAAAGTGAGAGCTTGATGCACCAGAACATCGTCCATTACTTCGAGCAGTTTGGCGTTCCCGCCGAGGTTGTGTCGTTTGTTAATCGGCCCATAGGCCACTTCATCGATGGAAATGAGACTAGATCCTCGGATGACCAGATTGACCTAGTCGAACCTTTTACTTCTAAGCGCTTGACTGGCATTGCCAATGGGACTGCGGCCGACGTGGATCTAGCCGTTAATGCTGCCCGCAGGGCGCTCACGGGACCATGGGGTAAGATGTCCGCGCTCGAGCGGCAAAAGCTCATCTTGCGCTTGGCCGCTGCCATGGAAGAAGACTTGGAGGTTCTCGCGCATCTTGAGGCGATCGATGTTGGGAAATCGATCAGTGATGCGCGCACGGTCGATGTTCCGGGAGCCGTTGCCAATCTGGAGTATTTCGCGGGCTGGTCTAGCAAACTTGACGGCAGGACAGCAAGCGCGGTGGCTCTTCCTGGCCATCCACTCACCTACACGATCAAAGAGCCAGTAGGCGTCGTCGCTGCGATCGTACCTTGGAATTTCCCACTCCAGATACTTTCATGGAAAATTGCTGCGGCGCTCGCATGCGGTTGCACTATCATTTGTAAGCCGTCCGAGGTAACGCCGTTGTCGGCAATGCGCCTGGCGTATTTGGCGGCTAAAGTCGGCTTCCCAAGCGGCGTCATCAACGTCGTCAACGGTTTTGGTCATGTCATAGGGCAAGCACTTGCAGCCCATCCCGGCGTTGACAAGCTTTCTTTCACGGGATCGACCCCGGTGGGAACGTCTGTCGGTAAGACTGCGCTTGACACCATGAAGCGATTGACCCTCGAACTCGGCGGCAAGTCGCCGGTCATTGTAACGAGCAAAGCGAATGTCGACAACGCAGCCAATGCCATTCTAGCCGGAATTTTCTTAAACTCAGGTCAAGTCTGCGATGCAGGCTCGCGCGTCTATGCAGATGCGAGTGTTCACGATGAGTTGCTGGCAAAGCTCCGTTCTGGAGCTGAGAATTTGCCCATCGGACCCGGACTCGATCCGAGGGCGAAGATAACGCCTTTAGTTTCTGCGGCACATCGCGGCCGCGTGCTGAAGCACATTGAAACGGCACACGCCGAAGGGGCGGCTTTGGTCACCGGGGAGCTCGGGCAGGGCAGCGCGCGCGAAGACGGGATTTTGTTACCTACAATCTTCGACCAGTGCTCCGAGAATATGAGCATCTTCCGGGAGGAGATCTTTGGGCCCGTATTAGGTGTAGCAAGGTTCGATAGCCTCGATGAGGCAGTCGAGAGAGCAAACTCGAGCATTTATGGGCTGGCGGCTGCGATCTACTCGGAAAGCGTGGACGAGACGATCACGCTCTCGCGTCGGCTCAAGGCGGGTAACATCTACATCAACGCCCACGGGCTCGTTGACCCAACGATGCCGTTTGGTGGTTTCGGGGCATCTGGTTTCGGCAAAGATATGGGACCCGAGCAGCTGGACGGCTTTCTCTCCACCAAAAGCATATATGTGCAACTAAACGACTGATGGCGTTCGATAGCGCTTTCAGGGAAGGAAGTCTGGATATGAAAACCGTGCAGCATTTGTCCATTCCAAACCAGGACCTTAGGTTCTCGTCCCATACGCGGGCTATCGCGAGCGAGGGCGCCGCAGGTTGGGCCATTGCGGACGCGGCAGCCGATGCATTGGATAGAGGGGCAGATGTTATCAGCTTGTGCCTTGGGGATACCTCATTCGATACGCCCGAACGGATATCCGAGGCAGCGATACAAAGCATCCGGACAGGGCGAACCCACTACGCGCCGGTGCCCGGTACGCCCGAACTGCGCCTCAATATTGCCAGCGCTCAGAGCCGCTTCGATGGTCAAACATGGACGCCTAACGAGGTCACAGTCTTCGCCGGAGCACAGAACGCCTTGTTCGCGGCCATGATGACCGTCGCAGGGGCTGACGAAGAAGTCCTGTATTTCGAGCCCTGGTATGCTACTTATGAGGCGACGATCCGCGCGGGTGGGGCGACTCCCAAGCCGGTAGAACTGAACCTGGAAAGCACATGCGCGAAGGTCACTAGGGACGTGCTGGATCGGGCTGTCAGCTCGAAGTCTCGCGCAATTTTGCTCAATTCTCCCAACAACCCCGGGGGATACGTTCTTAGTCCCGATGACCTCAAAACGGTGGCTGATTTTGCGGAATATCACAACCTTTGGGTAGTTAGCGACGAAGTCTACCGAAGCGCAGTCTTTGACGGAAAGTTTACGTCAATCTCCTCACTGCCAAAATTTCGGAACCGCACGATTCTCGTCAATAGTCTGTCCAAGTCGCACGCTATGACGGGCTGGCGCGTCGGTTGGACGCTTGCACCCGTTGAAGCAACCCTGCATCTACACAACTTCGCTCAATGCATGCTTTTCGGTTCACCGACCTTCGTGCAGGACGCTGCTGCCGCTGCGCTCTCTCCAGAAGGCGAGGCCGAGATGCGCTTTTTCTCCGAGGAATTGCGCAGGCGTCGCGACTTGATGTGCGCACGCCTTTCCGAGATCGTTTCTTTGAAATTTGTCCGTCCCGCAGGTGGCATGTTCTGTTTTGTCGACGTAAGTGCGACCGGAATGACAGGCACTCAGTTTGCTCAGCGGCTCTACGATACACACGGTCTGGCGCTTGTGCCTGGTACTGCCTTCGGACCGAACATGTCTGCGTTTGTAAGAATATCGTTTTCAGGATCGGAGGATGCGATTTCGGCCGGGATGGACCGTTTGGCCCGATTCTGCTCCTCCCTGTGATCGGCAGACAAACGGTGCTTGATAGAGGAACTGGTATGAAAATTCTCGTCCCGGTGAAGCGGGTGGTTGATTACAACGTGAAGATCCGCGTCAAGCCGGATGGCACGGGTGTTGAGCTCGCCAATGTGAAAATGTCGATGAACCCGTTCGACGAGATCTCGGTCGAAGAGGCTCTGCGCCTGAAGGAAGCCGGCAAGGCTGAGGAAGTGGTGGTCGTCTCGATCGGTCCGGCCAAGGCCGAGGAAACGCTGCGCACCGCGCTCGCCATGGGCGCCGACCGCGCCGTTCTCGTCGAAACCAACGAGACGCTAGAGCCGCTCGCCGTTGCCAAGATCCTGAAGGGCGTCGCCGATGCTGAAAAGCCCGGCCTGATCATCGTCGGTAAGCAGGCAATCGATGACGATTCGAACCAGACCGGCCAGATGCTCGCCGCCCTGCTCGGTACCGCCCAGGCGACATTCGCCTCGAAGATCGAGATCGAAGGTACTGGCCCTGGGGGCAAGGCAACCGTGACCCGCGAAGTCGACGGCGGCCTGCAGACGATCGACGTCAAGCTCCCGGCTGTCGTCACCACTGACCTTCGCCTCAACGAGCCACGCTATGCCTCGCTGCCGAACATCATGAAGGCGAAGAAGAAGCCGCTCGACAAGAAGAGCCCGGCTGATTTCGGCGTCGACACGAGCCCGCGCCTGAAGGTTCTGAAGACCGAGGAGCCGTCCGGCCGCAAGGCAGGCGTCAAGGTCAAGTCGGTCGCCGAACTTGTCGAAAAGCTTAAAGTCGAAGCTGGCGTCCTCTGAGGCTCGCGAAAGGATTTACTACCATGGCCATTCTTCTTCTGGCTGACCACGACAACGCAACCCTTTCCGACCAGACCGGCAAGGCACTGACGGCCGCTTCCAAGATTGGTGGCGACGTTCACGTGCTGGTCGCCGGCAATGGCGCCAAGGCTGCTGCCGATGCGGCTGCCAAGCTCGCAGGCGTCTCCAAGGTTCTGCTCGCCGAAAGCGACGAACTCGCCAACAATCTGGCCGAGCCGCTCTCAGATCTGATCGTTTCGCTGGCTGGCAGCTACGACACGATCATCGCGGCTGCGACCTCGACCGGCAAGAACGTGCTCCCGCGCGTTGCCGCTCTGCTCGATGTCGCGCAGATCTCCGAGATCATCGAAGTCGTCTCCGCCGACACCTTCAAGCGCCCGATCTATGCCGGCAACGCCATCCAAACCGTACAGGCGACCGACGCCAAAAAGGTCATCACGGTGCGCACCGCTTCCTTTTCCCCGGCCTCCCAAGGCCCAGCTGCTGCCGTTGAGGAAATCTCAACGGCAGCTTTTTCCGGCACCTTTTCGACCTTCGTCTCGGACGCCCTCTCAACATCAGATCGTCCGGAGCTCACTTCCGCCAAGATCATCATCTCCGGCGGCCGTGCGCTCGGCTCCGCAGAAAAGTTCCAGGAAGTCATGCTGCCGGTTGCCGACAAGCTCGGTGCCGCCGTCGGCGCCTCGCGCGCAGCCGTCGATGCAGGTTACGCCCCGAACGACTGGCAGGTCGGACAGACCGGCAAGGTGGTGGCTCCACAGCTCTACATCGCCTGCGGCATCTCGGGTGCGATCCAGCATCTCGCCGGCATGAAGGATTCGAAGGTCATCGTCGCCATCAACAAGGACGAGGAAGCGCCGATCTTCCAGGTCGCCGACTACGGCCTCGTCGGCGACCTCTTCGACGTTATCCCAGAGCTTCAAGCAGCAATTGAGAGCCGGTGAGTATCCCCCAAGCTCCCTGTTCGAACTGAAACATCTGCACGGGTCCTTTGTATAAAACAGCATGGCGCGGTTGGTGCTGTAGTGAAGGCGCAGGCGACGACAGAAGCAGCACTCGCTTTGGCAACCGTCTGGGCTTTCGCAGGTGCGCTGACCGTAGTTTGGCATTCTGGTCTTAAGACCTTCGTGCCTCCCACCGCCGACCATCAACGCTCAAGCGGCCTGACCTGCGGCCTTCACCGGAGGCTTACGTCGATTCCGCTAGAGTATGTGGGTAAACAGGAAGCTGGTTGGACCATGATGAACGCGTTAACAGTGGCTGCGTGCGCAAGCAGGACGAGCGGAAAGCCTAAAATCTTCCATCGGGCCCGCGAAATCATGCATCCGCACGTGATGTGCATCGTCCGTGATCTCTTTTCGGCAGTATGGTTCTACGGGCCTCCCTTGAAATGGGATGAGCGGCCGATGCTTTTGGTGTTTCGGCCGTATGCATGCTTCACGTGTGCGATCGGCGAAAGTTTTACCGAGGATTAGCTGGCACATGCAGATCGGTGAGGAGATCGGATGCGTTGCGTCGGCATCGGCGAACGTGCCCGTATCGACCATGCTCCACGATGGCCATCTTGTAGTATGTCAAGGAGTCAATGTTTGGCCAAGAATTACGACACCGAAACACCAGCCTTAAGCAAGCGTCGAGGGAGTGGTGCTCAATCTTCCACGTCCAAGCGATGCTCCTTCTTTCCGGGATGCCTAATCAATGAGTATTGCGCGCACGTCGTTGACATTGGTTAGAGTGGGCCCTGTAACAATTAAGTCATCAACCGCGCGGAACGCTGTGTAGCTATCGTGCTTTTCCAAACAGAGCCGAGGATCGATCCCTCTTTCCTGCATGCGGGAAATAGTTGTTGGGGTTATAAACGCTCCTGCAGCGTCTTCGCTCCCGTCTATCCCATCAGTATCCCCGGCAATTGCCCAGACGCCTTGCGTGCCCCTGAGTTCGACTGCTAAGCTCAAAAGGAACTCAGTGTTCCTTCCCCCCTTGCCCCTCGAACCACCACCAATGGTCACCGTAGTTTCTCCACCTGATAAGAGGACCGCTGGGCCTTGAACCGGATGGCCGTTCCTCTTCACAGATGTCGCAATCCCGGCCATAAGCCGCCCTAGCTCCTTTGATTCTCCTTCTAATGCGTCGCCTAGTATGATCGGCGTAACTCCGGACGCTTTGGCAGAAGCGGCGCACGCCTCTAAAGCCATCCTGGGGCTTGCAATTATCTCGGTCACCATTTCGGGGAACCTCGTCTCATGAGCAGGTTCCTTTGAGCGAAGTACATCCCAGGCGGCCTCGGGAATATCCAAGTTATAGCGACGCGCGATGCTATATGCGGATTCAACGTACTCAATCGGTTTCACGGTCGGGCCGGAGGCGATCTCCGCTGGCTGATCTCCGGGAACATCCGAAATGAGGAGAGTGACAACTTTCGCTGGGAAAGCTGCTGCGGCCAGACCACCCCCCTTCACCAGGGAAAGCTTCGTACGAATACGGTTCATCTCGGAAATCGTAGCCCCGCTTAGGAGCAATGCCCGGTTGACAGCTTTTTTGTCCTCGATACTCATCTGGCCTGCTGGAGCCACCAGAAGCGATGATCCTCCGCCTGAAACAAGCGAAACGACCAGATCGTCTGGCTTCAAATTACGCACCGCGGACAGCATGCGGCAAGCAGCCTCAACGCTTCGATCGTCTGGCACTGGATGTGATGCTTCGAGCACCTCGATGCGGCCTGCCGGGACCGCATGCCCATAACGGGTGACCACAACACCGGAGAGATCGACATCTGGCCAGGCTGTATCCAGGGCGGCGGCCATCGCTGCGCTCGCCTTACCCGCACCCACGACGATACAACGCCCGTGTGGCGGAACTGGAAGATGCTTCCTGATCAGATTTCGAGGGTTAGCACTGGCTATTGCCTCTGTGAACAGGTTCGTGAGAAAACCACGTGCGTTGATCGTGTCCCAGGTCATGCACCAAACCCATTATTGCCAAAGGTGAAGCAAACCTCGAAAAGCTTTATGTGACGACGTTCGTCGGCTTGCCTTGATGAAAGTTTTCAATGAGCTCAACCACCTGGTGCCAAAGGGCTTGCATAGCCTCGTGACTCGCCCAAGCGACATGCGGCGTCACAACAACGCCCGGATGGTCAAGAACCGTAAGGATCGGGTGGTCAGGTGGGGGCGGCTCAACAGTTAGTGTGTCGACGCCGAAGCCTTGGATGAGACCGCTTTTGAGCGCAACGACAAGATCCCCTTCGTTGATAATACCGCCCCGCGCAGTATTTATAATAATGGGTTTGCGTTTCATCTTATAAAACTCACGGAGAGTAAACAGGTCGCGAGTCCCGTCGGTTAGAGGAACATGCAAGGTGATCACATCTGACGTTTCAAGGATCTCTTCAAAAAGAGCTATGTTGCTATGAGCGGGATCGGCAACGTCGTAAAACTTGACATCCATACCGATTCCGTCAGCGATTTTCCCAACCGCGTTTCCGATCGCACCTTTTCCGATGACGCCAAGCGTTGAGCCGGCAAGGTCACGTATTGGGTGATTAAAGAAGCAAAACTGGCCGGAGCGTTGCCATTCACCGGCAGCCACATCACGATGATACGGTATAAGCGATCTTCTAATGGCGAAAATGAGTGCAAATGTGTGCTCCGGAACCGTATTCCTTGCATAATTGCGGACGTTCGAAACGATAACACCGTGATCAGCCGCCGCTAGTATGTCGATTTTGTCGTAGCCCGTTGCGGCAACTGCGACCATTTTCAGTTTAGGTGCAGACTGAAGAAGCTCCCTTGTCAGCGCGACCTTATTGGTAATTACGATGTCCGCCTGTGAGATGCGTTCTTCGACTTCAGTTGGCGTCGTTTGTGCATATTCAGACCATTGATGGGAAAAACTCGGCCTGGTCAGGTCAACCGAGGGTCCGATGGTCTGACGGTCTAGAAACACGATGTTCATCAAACTGCTACTCCAATCGATTTATTTACAAAATGACACGCGGTCTTGTGATCGGCTCCGGTGTCAACCAGCTCTGGCACGAGATTCTTGCAAACGGACATCGCGTTCGGGCACCTGTTTGCAAATCGACAGCCACCGTCCAGTAGCTCTTGCTTCTCGATCTCGCCCTGAGCAGTGAGTTGTCGCTTTCGGCCGGGTTGAGGCAACGGCACCGCAGACATCAGCAACTGCGTGTAGGGATGCATTGGATTGTTGTAGACCTGCTGCTTATCGCCATACTCAACGAGCCTGCCAAGATACATCACGGCGACACGGTCCGCGATGTGCCGGACGACGCGAAGATCGTGGGAGATAAACATATAGGTCAGCCCAAACTGCTGCTGCAGGTCTTTGAGCAAGTTCACGACTTGAGCTTGTACGGAAACGTCAAGTGCTGAGACTGGTTCGTCGCACACAACAAAATCAGGACGGAGTGCAAGTGCTCTCGCGATACCGATCCGTTGGCGCTGCCCGCCGGAGAACTGGTGAGGAAAGCGATCGCCATGCTCATGCGACAACCCAACGAGCGGAAGCAATTCGCGGACACGCTCATTTTGCTCAACAACTGAGCGCCTGGCAATCTTCATCGGCTCCGCGATGACGTTTCCAACAGTCATCCGGGGGTTGAATGCGCTTGATGGATCTTGGAAAATGAGCTGTAGGCGCCGTCTTTCTTGTTTTAGCTTTTCGCCCTTTAATGTCATCAGATCTGCACCGTCGAAATCAATCTGACCGGCGGTGGGCTCGATCAATCGCATCACGAGACGACCCATTGTTGATTTTCCGCAGCCGCTCTCGCCTACAACCGCAAGGGTCTCGCCGCGTTCGATCGTAAAGGATACGTTATCGACTGCGTTCACCGCGCCAATTTGCCTCTTCATCAATCGACCGGCAAATATCGGAAACGATTTTGAAAGGTTAGAAGCGGAGATCAGAGGTTTCATAGACGAGCGCTCCCTTCAGTCAAAGGATAGAGACATGCGACATTTCGTTCTGGTGAAACCGCCCGGAATGGCGGCACTCTCTGTGAACAGTCCGGGTGTCCCTTGTCGCAACGCGGCAAAAACGGACATCCGGGAGGCATCGCCAGTGGGCTCGGAACAGACCCATCGATGCTTGTCAGCCTGTCGGCCGCGATGTCGAAACGCGGAATGCTGCGAAGCAGCCCTTGAGTGTAAGGGTGTGCTGGGTTTTCAAAGATATGGCCTACTGGCGCTCGCTCGACAGGACGGCCCGCGTACATCACTTGAACGTCGTCAGCAAATTCAGCGACAACCCCGAGATCGTGCGTGATCAAAATGATCGCAACGCCCATGTCGTCGCGCAGCTTTTGGAGCAGGTCTAGGATTTGGGCCTGCGTTGTTACATCCAATGCAGTGGTGGGTTCATCCGCGATCAACAATCTTGGCTCGCAGGCAATAGCAGTCGCGATGAGAACTCTTTGACGCATTCCTCCGGATAATTCGTGAGGATACTGATCGAGGCGGCGAACTGGATCCTTGATACCCACAAGATCCAACAGCTCTCCCGCGCGTCTCATCGCTGCATGTCGGGTCATTCCCAAATGGAATCGGAGCGGCTCCGCAACTTGAGCGCCAATCTTCATCAAGGGATTGAGCGATGTCATGGGATCCTGGAAGATCATGCCAATATCGCGACCCCTGATGCCACGCATCTCCCGCTCTGTAAGCCCGACAAGGTCAACTCCGTCGAGCAAGATTTGGCCCTCGGTCAATTCGGCCACCTCCTCGGGCATCAAGCGGAGGAGAGACAGAGCTGTTACGCTTTTCCCGCTGCCGGATTCTCCAACCAAGCCGAGCACCTGGCCCTTCCGCAAGTCGAAGCTAACCTTTTCGATGCCTCGGACCACTCCGGAACTGGTGTGGAAATCAACACTGAGATCTTTAACTCTCAGCAGAATGTCCGATCGGGGAGGGGCCAGGAACGGTGCAACTGAATCGCGGCTGGATTTCATCTCGATTGTTCCTTCGGATCGAGGTACTCGCGCAAACCGTTGCCGAGCATGTTGATGCTAAACACCACGATGATGATTGCGATACCCGCGCAGTTAGCAATCCACGGAGCGGCGAAAAGGCGTTCTCGACCCTCCGACAAGATGTTTCCCCAGGTGGCCGCCGGTGGAGGTAAGCCGAGGCCCAGAAATGACAGGGCAGCTTCTTGAAGGATCATCTGTGCGACTTGGAGAGTGGCGACAACAGCCAAGACCGGAATGATCTGCGGGAGAATGTGCTGAAACATAATGTAGCGGTCGCTCCCCCCGTAAGAAACCGCAGCTTCGACGAACGACCTTTGCTTGATCGATCGGGCCATCCCAAAGACAAGACGAGCATAGATCATCCATCCTGAGATCCCCAGGACGATGACCAGGTTTAATGTTCCGCCACCGATCGCGGCGGCCATGATGATCGCAAAGAGGATATCGGGGAAAGCCATATGTGCGTCCGCAAAACGCATGATAAATTGCTCTACACGGCCGCCCTTGAAGCCTGCAATCAAACCGGCCAAAGTCCCGATTGCGAAAGACAGGATCATGGCCGCCAGACCGACGGAAATTGACGTGCGGGCTCCATATATCAACCGGGAGAGAACATCTCTTCCGTAATTGTCGGTGCCAAGAATATTTCTGAAACTACCTCCCTCCATGAAGGCAGGCGGCTTAAGCCGACGCAAAAGGTTTTGCGCGAATGGATCATATGGCGCGACGTAGGGAGCGAATATCGCCGCCATAGCGGTAGAGGCTAGGATCGAGCCACCAATTATGATTTTCGTTCTTGTCCCGAAGATTCGTTCTTTCATATCAGTCCATCCCAATGCGAGGGTCATTGAGGGAAATCAGAATGTCGACCAGGAGGTTTACACCGACCATGATGAGACTGATTACGAAGACGCCCGCAAGAACGACAGGCACGTCACGCTGAAAGATGCTCGAAATCATCAGACGACCAACTCCCGGCCACGCGAAGATCGTTTCTGTCACAATGGCGCCTCCCATCAGACGCCCGACCTGAAGTCCCAGAAAACTTAAGATGGGGTTGAGCGCATTTGGCAGGACGTGGAAGACAAGGATGCGTGTCCTAGACATTCCCTTGGCTCTCGCGGTAATAACAAACTGCTCGTTTAGGGTTTCCAAGACGCTGGTGCGTGTAATTAGCACGAAGTTTGGCATTATGAATGCGGCGAGCGTTGTCGCTGGCATTACCATGTTGAGGATGCTTCCACGTCCAGAGGTAGGCAGCCATTGAAGATCGATTGCAAAAAACTGGATCAACAATATGCCGAGCCAAAAGCTTGGCATCGACTGCGCTCCTACCGCAGCCGTGGAGATCAGGAAATCCGATACGCGATCTTTTCGCAATGCAGCTGTGAACCCGGCAAAAACGCCGAGTACAACGGCAAGAATGACGCCTACTGCGAGCAACTCTATAGTAGCTGCCAAGCGGGACATCACCACTTCGAACGCCGCGCCACCAAACTGAAGTGACTCTCCAAAATCGCCAGTTAAGACATCTCGCACATAGATGGCGAATTGTACGACGATTGGTTCGTCCAGATGTAGACGCGCCGTTAGCGCGTCTACCTGCTCTTGAGTTCGGTCAAGGTTAAGATAGATGTCGACAGGATTGCCCGTTGCCCGCAGGGCAATGAACGCTACGGCCGACACCAGCAGCACCGATAAAGGGAGATAGACCAGTCGGCGAAGTATGTACGAGAGCATGTGAGCTACCGATGCTGGTTCTCAGGACTATTGGAAGGCGACGTCGGTCACGCGGAGTATCTTGTCATAAGGGGCTTTGAAGCCTTTTACCTTTGACGCCGCACCATAAACTGCAGGAAGACCGTATAGGAACATCGACGGATTTTCGTCGTGCAAAATCTGCATCATTCGGGCGTAAATTTTGCGTCGCGCGCCCTCGTCCAGGGTCGATCGAGCTTCTTTGAAAAGCCGCTCGTATTCCGGATTGGTCCACGTCGTGCGCTTTCCACTCTCAGTGTACCAAACGGAGGCGAAGTCCGCGTCGCCTTGACTGTACCAGCCAACCATATAGATGGGCCCCATCTCTTTGACGGCCCACTGTTTCAGGTACACACCACTCTCAACGACGTTAATGTTTGCGGTGATTCCGACGTCAAGCAGCATGCCGGCGATTGCGTTGCAGATGTCGACGTCGGACACGTATTTGCCGGCCTGCGTCATGATAGCAATGGGCGTCTTAAAGTCGAAATTTGCCTCTTTGAGAAGTTGCTTTGCCTTCTCGGGGTCGTACGGTCTTGCCCGAATGTCCGGATTGTAACCCAAAGTTTTTTTAGTGACGAGTTGACCGTCCAATAGTTCAGCTTTGTTTTTGAGAATTTCCTTGAGGATCAGCTGTTTATCTACCGCGTAATCCAAGGCCTCTCGAACTTTCGGATTGTCAAAAGGCGGCTTTCGAACATCATAGGTCAGCACCAGTCCTACTGTCGTCGACGCACTATGGATTTTAGCGACACCAGATGCCTCGACTTCCTCAACGGAATCAATCGGCACCTCCTCGATAATATCAACCTCGCCGGAAAGGAGGGCTGCGATACGAGTTGCTGCCTCGGGTATCTGTCGAATTACGAGGCGGTCGACCTTCGGCGCGCCATTCCAGTACTGCTTGTTGGCTTCGAGTTCGTACCGGTCTCCAGGCACCCATTTCTTCGCGATGAAGGGTCCGGTCCCCATCGGTTGGCGTTTCACGCCGTCGGCGCCAACCTCCTTATAGTAATGTTCCGCTTCGATAACGACGTCCGTTAGGCCTTTCGGAAGCGTTGGAAAAGTTGATTTCGTTTTGATGTCGACCGTATAAGGGTCAACGACGGCTGCGCCCGACACTTGGCTAATTCGCCCAAGGAAGCCATAACCGGTCTGCGGATCAATCACTCGGTCGATCGTAAATTTAACATCCTGGGCAGTAAGCTCCTTACCGTCGTGGAACTTTACACCCTTCCTAAGGTAAAACCGCCAGGTATTAGCGTCAATTGGATCCCAACGCTCTGCCAACGAAGGCACGAAGTTCCCGTCATTGTCGCGGGCTACTAGGGTGTCGTAGGTCTGCAAAATCAGGCTTTCTGAGGTTGCAGACGATACGCCGGTCATCAACGAATCCGGAAAAGTTGCTGCGCCAATCGTGAGTGTCGTTGCAGCCAGGGCCTGACAGGCGCCTACGGCGACGAGCGCTGCTGCGCCGGTCAATATCCCCAACATCCTCGCCTGCAGATTATTGTGTGGAATGCGTTTTTCTGTCGGATTCATTCTGGTTCCCCTAGATCTCGTGGTGGATCTGTTTTGCAAAAATCATCAGATCATGTCTCTTCGCTTACAAAAAGCTCAATTTTGCGTTCTTTATGTTGCCCATTTGGCATCAGAGCCCGGGAGATGATGGCGCAGAACCAGTGGTCTACGGCCTGAAAAGCGCTCTTCCTTAGGGTTTGACCAAGCCAGGGCACGCTATTGAGCGATGCTGAACCGGCATCAGAGAGATCGCTTTATAGCGCTTTTCGATATTCCACATGTAGGCCTAAGCTGAACCTGTACAAACTCCATGGATGAAGAGGAGCAAAAATTGAAAGTCCGTCCCAATAAAGCTGCGCTTGAAAAGCTGCTTGCCGAAAAGCAGCTCGACGCGCTCATCTGCATGAGTCCTGAAAATTTCACTTATGTTGCTGGAGTGCACGTCACTACCGTGGAAAACCTACGGCCTCGTCAGGCGTTCGTAATACTGAAAAAAGACGGCGCGGCAGAACTTGTCGTGTGCAGTATCGAAGATAGCCTGGTCCGATCGGAGAGCTGGGTCCGCGACGTGACTTTATATACCGAATTTGTTCAAGAGCCTGTCGATGCCCTGGCGGCGACCCTAAGGAAGTTAAAACTTGACCACGGTCTTGTCGGGATGGACTTGGATTATCTTCCTGTTTCCTCATACGTGCGCCTGACAGAGGCGCTGCCTGATCTCAAGATTCTTAATACTACCGAAGATGTCGCCTCCATCCGTAGCGTGAAGCTTCCCGACGAGATCGCCGTTCTTGAGCGCGTCGCAAGACAGACACATCAGGCGGTTCTGGAAGGAATTGGGGAAGGCAAGGTCGGGGAGACGGATAAAGCTCTCGCTAACCGCATTATCAAGAAGATGTTTGACGCCGGGGCGGATGGCACACTTCATTTACACCTCGCGTCCGGTGAACGAACTCCGCATATCCATAATCACCCAGGCGATTATCCTACGCAGCCCGGCCAGATATTGAGGTTGGATGTCGGGGGGTTGTATGGGGCGTACATGAGCGATTTTGCCAGGACGTTCTCGACCGGAAATCCGTCGAAACTGCAGCAAGAAACCTACCGTAAGCTGTGCGATGTCCAGGAAGTCACAATTGCAGCTATGAAGCCGGGCGTCACGGCCGAGGAGATTTTCTTCCTCTGCAAATCGGAATTCGAAAAGCGCGGCCTTCCATGCACGCTTCCTCACGTTGGGCACTCCTTTGGGATCGAAGTCCACGAGCGGCCAATGATCCGGCCGGGGGACAAAACTCCGCTCGCACCCGGCATGGTAATCAATATCGAGCCAATGACTACCGATGAAGAAGGCAGCTGCTACCACACCGAGGACCTCGTACTAATTACGGAAAGGGGCAACCGCATTCTGACACTTGGTTTAGCGCCGAAAGAAATACCCATACTTGGTGAATTCACCGCGCGCTAACAGGTCTGGACCGGCACCATATGCCGGTCCGTCCGCACAGCTTTATGCAAAATTCGATTTCTCCAAAGCCGCCCTCGGTTCCTCGCGTTAGATCATTCGTCCACGAGAGCCGTTGCTTTAACGCGTGCTGGATGTGGGACAGCGATCGGATCTAGGACCGGGAGCGCTTTGCCTCAGGGATGCCGGCACAGACAGCGTCCGATCTTCACTGTGTCAGATCAGGGACCATTCTGAAAACATCCATTTCCTGTTTGAGAATCGAAAGAAAACGATCTGCTGCAACCGGCAGACGGCGTCCGCTAAGGGCAAAGACTTCGAGAGAACCAGAGTTCAGGATCTCGTCCTCGAAGCGGATCGCCTTGAGCTTCCGGCTTCCGATTGTTTCCGCGCAGCTATGGCGGAGCAACACGGCAACCCCCGTTCCCATCTGCGCAAATCGATGCAAAAGTTCCACCGATGTAGATTCAAGAGATGGTACGATTTGAACATGCGCTTCCCTACATGCTTGATCGAAAAGTATTCTACCCCCGCTATAACGGGGGCCGAGCCCGACCTGATGCATGGCAAGATCGCTGACGCTGATTTGCTTTTTCTTCGCAAGAGGATGGGACCTCACGACAACCGCGTACAGAGGTTCCCTGGAACGGTATATAACCCGTGTTTCATCGGTCGTGTTGGGCATGAAAGCGATGCCGATATCGCACGCTCCCTCTGAAACCCTGCTTACAACTGTGTCACTGGTTTCTATCTCAACCGAGAAGGTTATGCCTGGGTACTGGGTTTTGAAGCGATCAATCGCTTTTGGCAGGAGTAGAGGGACCAGCGATTCCATCGACGAAATCCGTATGTGTCCCTTCCGCAACCCCTGCAGCGCGTCGAGCTCTGATTCAAGCCGCTCTTCTTGGAATACAGCCTCTCGACCGTAGGCGAATAACACCTCGCCGGCAGGCGTGAGAGTGACGCCTCTTGCGCGCCTCTCCAAAAGTGGTTGGCCTACTTCATGCTCCAGTTGCTGCAACTGTCTACTAATAGCGGATTGCGCAACATGCAGTTCCGACGAAGCCGCGCGAATTGACCCATTCCTTACGACCGAGATGAAATACCGGAGCGAGTTTTTCAGCATATTCCTAACGCTTTCGCGTCCGCCGACGCTGGTAGTGCCCGTTCATTATCCATAGTCCGCCTCGGCTTCCATTTTGCCTTACCCTTCATAAATGCAGGAGCAATCGTTCATTGACAACGTCCTTACCCTCAATGCCCGGGAATTCCGAGCAACGCGAGCTAGTATTTCATGATGAACGATCCATTCGCTGCACTTCCGCGGCATCTCTGTCTTTTGCAAGATAACGCGATCGCGACGCCGAACTCACGCGAGCGGATCGATCAGGACATAAAGTTATAGGGAACGTTGATTTTTGCTCCTTGAACAGGACTGATCGCTATCATCCGAGCAGCACTTTCGCTGAAAAACTTGTCAGCCAAAATCAGCCCTGGTAGGAGGGCCGCGCAATGCGCATCCTCGTCCCAATGCGCCACTCCGGCATCTGTACGTGATCAACCTGAGCCGGGGCGTTACCCAACGGGCAACGCCGAGGGTTAATCTTTGCATCTTCCTTGTGCTGCGGCTTCCAATAATTTCCCCCCATCGTCTGCTGGCTGCTCGTCCTGATCAAGAATGCGAAAAACGCATGCAAGCTTGCAATGCCGGCGCAAAGGGAGGGTAACCGATGAAAGCAGCAATATACGGCGCAATCTGTTTTGTGCTTGGGTTCAGTGTGAGCAGCGCGTGGGCGCAAGAGACTTCAACGCTTGGTAAGATCAAAGCTCGCGGCGAGCTTCTGTGCGGCGTAGGAACCGGCCTTGCCGGGTTTGCATTGCCGGATTCGGAAGGGAATTGGCAAGGGCTTGACGCAGACTATTGCCGCGCTCTGGCAGCCGCAGCGGTTGGCGATGCAAAGAAAGTTAAATTTGTGCCACTTACGGCCAAGGACCGGTTTGCTGCAATCCAAGCTGGACAGGTTGATGTGCTCGCGCGGACCACGACCTGGACGCTTTCTCGGGACACAGTAAACGGCCTCGATTTCCGCGCTGTCGATTTCTTCGATGGGCAGGGGTTTCTTGTAAGAGCCGATAGTGGTCTCAAATCCGCCGCCGAGCTCGACGGTGCCAGCATATGTCTGACACAGGGATCGACGGCGGAATTGAATACGTCCGACTACTTCCGATCGAAGGGCATGAAATATAAGCCGGTAACATTTGCGACAAGCAACGAGACGGTGAAAGCCTATGAAAGCGGCCGTTGCGACAGCTATTCCAACGATTCGTCCGCATTGTATGGCGAACGCCGCAGGATGGCTGAACCGGACCAGCATGTCGTGTTGCCAGAGATAATTTCAAGAGAACCACTAGCCATCGGGGTATTGCAAGGTGACAGCCAGTGGTCCGATTTGACGACTTGGCTTCATTTCGCTCTCCTCATTGCGGAAGACAACGGTATTACTCGAACGAATGTTGACAGCTATCTCACGAGTGAAAATCCTGAGATCCGACGCCTTCTCGGTGTCGAAGGCAACACCGGGGAACTTCTTGGCGTCGATAAGGAGTGGGCGTTGCGAGCGATCCGCGCCGTGGGAAATTACGGGGAAATGTATGACCGAAATCTCGGTTCAGGTTCACCGCTGAAAATCCCGCGGGGCCTAAATGCCTTGTGGAACAAAGGCGGCCTGCAATACGCACCACCGCTTCGATAAGCATTGTCTGCCCCGTCGACGCCCTGCCGATCAAGCGTGTCGGCGGCCAGCGGTAGAGCGCCAAAGCAAGGCAATGGTATATCATGTTAACCCGAATATCTTTGAAATCAGGACGACGCCGTTCGGCCACCGCCCGAGAGATCGCTTGGCAGGCGCTATTGGTTATCGGTATTGCCGCCTTGCTCGGGAGTGCAGCATGGAACGCGAGCCGAAGCCTTGCACGCCAGGGCATCGCTTCCGGGTTCGGCTTCCTTGGCCATACCGCAGGTTTCGACATAAGTCAGAGCCTGATATCTTTCAGCGCAGTTTCGACCTATGGCCGAGCATTCTTGGTAGGTCTGCTAAACACCGTAGAAGTCACGTTGATAGCGATACCTGTAGCAACCGTGCTTGGCTTCGTAATCGGTATCTCACGACGATCACCGAATTGGCTGCTGAACCGTGTGGCGGCAGCCTATGTAGAGGTCCTCAGAAATACGCCTTTGCTCCTCCAACTCCTGTTCTGGTATAATGCTGTCTTGGCGGCACTCCCAGCAAAGACTTCGGATAGCCTGCAGCTGGGCAATCTTATATACCTGAACCGCCGTGGCCTGGCTGTTCCACAACCAGTCGTTCAAGATTTCGGTGCCGCTTGGTTCGTAGTCGCCATCATAGTGGTATTGGCCGTTTCCTTAACAACGCATGTGGCAGTTAGAAGACGCAGGGAAACAGGGCATGGTCTTCCGCTTCTCCCAGTGAACCTTCTGATCATCTTTGGACTTCCTCTTACTTTCTATCTTGTCGCCATCTTCTGGACAGGTAAGTCACCGCTTCAGTTCGATGTGCCAGTGATGGGAAGATTCAGCGTTGACGGTGGGTGGCAGCTTTTGCCGGAATTCGTCGCTCTTCTTGCCGGTCTAATTTTTTATACGGCATCATCCATCGCCGAGGTCGTTCGCTCGGGTCTGGCAGCCGTGCCCAGAGGGCAATATGAAGCGGCCCGCTCCCTTCATCTTCCACCCAGCAAGATCATGAGAAGGGTTATATTGCCGCAGGCAGTGCGGGTCATCATTCCACCCTTGACGAACCAGTATCTTAATCTCTTGAAAAACTCTTCTCTCGCCGTGGCAATCGGGTATCCGGATCTCGTGCAGATTTTTGCCGGGACGGTTTTGAACCAGACCGGCCAAGCGGTTGAAATCGTCCTAATGACTATGGCGGTTTATCTTACCATCTCGCTGCTGACTGCATTCGGGATGAACATGTATAATCGCCGCATCAATAAGGTGGAGCACTGATGATAGTGGGTACGTCTTTTCAGCCGCTGCTGCCCTCGACCTATTGCCAGAACGATCCTTATCCGTCTGCTTCGCCCCCTCAAGCAGAGGGAGGTGCACTCGGCTGGGTTTCCCGAAATCTCTTTCCCAACTGGCGACAGTCCCTCTTATCTATCCTGTTGTTTGCCTTTCTCGCTGTCATGGTGTGGCAACTGTCCAGGTTCCTTGTTCTGGATGCTGTGTGGTTCGGCGATAACGGGGAAGCGTGCCGCTCCCAAAGCGGGGGCCGAGTTGGCGCGTGCTGGGCATTCATCGCTGACCGTTTCCCGTACTTCATCTACGGTTCCTACCCAACCGATCAACGATGGCGCGTCAATGTTGTTTTCTTAGCTGGTGCGATCTGTTTCGCATATCTGCTGTGGCCACGTGCCCCTTTCAAGCGACTTGGAATCGTCACTGTCATCACAGTTCTGCCGTTGACCGGGTTTGTCCTTTTAAGCGGCTGGGAGGCAGCTGGGCTCCGGCACATTCCGACCAATCTCTGGGGCGGACTGACGGTCACCGTTGTGGTCGCTATCGTCGGGATTTCCACTGCCTTGCCGATCGGCATATTGCTCGCACTCGGCCGCCGATCGCAGCTCCCTATCGTGCGGTGGTTCAGTATTGGCTTGATCGAGCTTCCAAGAGGGGTGCCGCTAGTAACGGTGCTTTTCATGGCAAACACGATGCTTCCGCTGTTCCTTCCGCCCGATCTCAATCCGGACAAGCTGGTACGAGCACTCGTCGGAATCACTTTTTTTGCTGCGGCCTATCTTGCAGAAATCGTCCGTGGCGGATTGCAAGCGGTCCCGCGTGGTCAAAATGAGGCAGCATCTGCACTGGGCTTTGGGTATTGGAAGACGACTTGGTTTATCACCTTGCCTCAAGCGCTCAAGGTCGCTGTTCCGAATATTGTCAGTATCAACATCGGTCTGTTTAAGGATACTTCGCTCCTGTTGATCGTTGGGATATTCGACTTCCTATCGACGATCGAAACAGCGCGGATCGATCCGAAATGGGCCGCGCCGACCATAAGTACAACCGGCTATGCCTTTGCTGCGCTCTTCTATTTCACCTTCTGTTTCTGCATGTCGAGATACGGCGCACTTATCGAGCGCCGGTTGTCCCGAGATCGTGAAAGGTAGTTTTATGGTCGCCAATGACATGGCTATCCCGGCTAATCTCCCCGCGATACAGGTCCGGGAGCTATCCAAATGGTACGGGAAATTCCAGGTGCTGAACAATATCAATCTTGACGTACCGATGGGCGAAAGAGTCGTCATTTGCGGTCCATCTGGATCAGGTAAGTCCACGCTCATCCGATGCATCAACAGGCTCGAAACTTTCGAAAGTGGCCGGCTCTACGTCAACGGCGTTTTGATCTCGGATGCACAAAAGAGTGCACGCACCGTCCAGCAGCAGATCGGCATGGTCTTTCAACACTTCAATCTATTTCCCCATCTAAGCATCATGGAGAACTGCATCCTTGGGCCTACGGTAGTCCGAGGATTGTCGCGCAGACAAGCAGAGGATATCGCGCGTCATTACCTGGCACGGGTTAAGCTAAGCGATCAAGCTTTGAAATTCCCTGGTCAGCTATCCGGCGGGCAGCAGCAGCGCGTCGCGATAGCGCGGGCCCTTTGCATGGAACCTAAAATCATGTTGTTTGATGAGCCGACCTCTGCACTCGATCCAGAGATGGTCAAGGAGATCCTCGATACGATGACGGATCTGGCAACGGATGGTACGACAATGATCTGTGTTACCCACGAAATGGGCTTCGCGCGCCAGGTCGCCGATAGAGTGATTTTCATGGACAAGGGCCAGATTGTAGAAATTAACAGGGCCGATGTTTTCTTTAAAACGCAGTCCAATGAGCGCACCCGCCAGTTCCTGGCAAAGCTGGTTCACTGACGAGATTCAGAGAGCGATATCGGTATCGCGCCATTACCATATTAATAGAAACTCGTTCTGCAACGGGCACGAGTCATAAGAGACATTGCAAGATGCTACGAGCGACGTGCACCTTCACGACCCGACATTCTGCAATGTTTAGGTGGCGACTGCAGGTGCAGTAAGTCGAGGGCAACGTGGGGCGTTGCTCTCAAGGCAATGAAGCCAACCCAAAGCTGCTGCTTCCGCAGAGACTTGCTCCCCTTTACAGCCGTTATTTCGCTGACGCAATTAGGGAGAGGGCCTTGCGCATACTTGTGGCGGGATTTGAACATGAGACTAACACGTTCGCGCCTTCAAAGGCGCATTACCGAAACTTCCTGAATGGCGAAGGTTATCCAGCTCTGAGGCGTGGAGCCGAGCTTTATGAGCTTCGGGAAGTCAATCTCGGGGCTGGCGGGTTTATCAAGGCGGCGCTTTCGGCAGGTCACGAGTTGATACCGGTTGTCTGGGGTGGTGCCAGCGCATCGGCTCACGTAACGACGGATGCATTTGAACGTATCGTCGGCGAGATTGCTGAAGCTGCACGCAAGCATTCGTATGACAGCATCTTCATCAATCTGCATGGTGCCATGGTTACTGAAGCCCATGACGACGGGGAGGGGGAAATTCTGTCGAGACTCCGCGCAATTATAGGGCCGGATGTGCCTCTCGTGGCATCCCTTGACCTCCATGCCAATGTGACTGAACGAATGATCGAAGCTGCTGATGGTATGGTCGCGTACCAGACCTACCCGCACCTGGACATGGCAGATACGGGTGCGAAGGTACTCCATTTGCTCGAAGAATACCGCCAAACGCCAGATCCCTGGTATAAAGCCTTCCGCAGACTACCATTTCTTATCCCGATCAATGGGATGTGTACCTTGGTTGACCCCGCACGTCTCGTTTATGAGAAGCTCCGAGAACTTCAAAGTGATGACGTGATCTCACTCTCCTTTGCGCCAGGATTCCCAGCAGCAGACTTCCCTGGATGTGGCCCCACAGTCTGGGGCTACGGACGTGACCGCCAAGCTGTTGAGGATGCCGTCTCGACGCTGGTCGACATGATCGTGGCTGAGGAGCCGAACTGGCGGGTAGAATTCCTTTCGCCGCGAGACGCCGTAGAACAGGCTATGCGGATTTCCGATGAGGCGCGGAAGCCTGTTGTAATCTCCGACACTCAGGATAATCCGGGTGCGGGGGGTGACGGGAATACAACGGGTATGCTCAAGGCACTTTTGGAATGCGGAGCGCAAAACGCAGCTCTCGGTGTGTTTTACGACCCAAAGACTTTCGAGACAGCAAGAAACGCTGGTGTCGGCGCTGAAATAACCATCTCGCTCGGCGGCACATCCGGAGTGGAGGGCGAATCTCCTCTCCACGGCACTTTCCGTGTGGATTTCATTGGAAGTGGGACGTGCACATTCGAAGGCCCGATGTTTCACGGCAACAAGGTCGATCTCGGAGGCGTTGCCTGCCTTAGCATCGAAGGGATCAGCATCGTCGTCAGTCCAACCAAGGCACAGATGTTTGACAGGGTGCTTTACCGAATTGCCGGGATCGAACCGGAAACGAAATCTATACTTGTAAACAAAAGCTCGGTGCATTTTCGGGCAGACTTCACTGATATGGCGGCGGCGATTTTGGTTGCAAAGTCACCGGGACCGATGAAAGCCGATCCAGAAGATTTGCCATGGACCCGCCTAGCTGAAGGAATGCGTATCTCGCCAATGGGACCAGCATTCACCTCCCAGATTTTGGAGAGTTGATAGATGCAGATGTCGGGAGGAGCCAACCCTGGTAGCGGCCGGGGCACTCAATCTTTTTTGATGGATCAGACCGCTTTGCGACGTCGCGGAAATCTGAAATGGTTGAGCTACGGTGAGGATGTGCTTCCTGCTTTCGTAGCGGAGATGGATTACGCCGTCGCGCCCGCAATTAATGATGCATTGTTAAGAATTGCAACCGAGCAGCAGTATGGCTATCCCGCCAGAAGTGGCATCGTCACCCCCGGCTACGCTGCTGAGGTTTATTCGAACCGAATGAAAAAAATGTTCGATTGGCAGCCGGACCCTGACAACGTCATTGTTGTCTCCGACCTGGTACAAGCCATCTTCACGACCGTTCTGGCATTTTCGCAAGAAGGCGATCGCATAGCGATACAGGAACCGTGCTATCCACCGTTTCGTGACGCGATCACCTCGACCGGACGCACGTTCGTGCCGGTCAAAACTGTTGATTATCGGAGCCGATTATCAATCGACTTTGATGACCTCGCGGAGTGCGTACGGCCCCAAACGCGCGTGCTAATGCTTTGCAATCCCCACAATCCAACAGGGCGTGTCCTCGATCGCCAGGAACTGGAAAAACTGGCGGCCCTCGCAATCGAGCACGACATGCTCATCATATCGGACGAAGTACATTGCGAGATCACCTTCGACCAATATCGGCATATCCCCATCGCTTCGATTAACGACGAGATCGCGAAACGAACGATCACTCTGGGGTCAGCTGCGAAATCATTTAATACGGCCGGATTGAAATCTGCGTTCGTTCACTTCGGCACGGCGGCATTGCGGGAGCGCTACCTGAAGGTCTTTCCACGCAGAGTGATTGTTCCGGGCCAAATCATGGGGATCGCCGCTACGGTCGCCGCCTGGGAGCACAGCCACCAGTGGCAAGCCGATGTTCTATCATACCTCGCAGACATGCGCGGCCTTCTTATGCGCCGATTGAAAGAAGAACTGCCGGAGATCAGGGTGCATGCCCCGGAAGGTACCTATATGGCTTGGCTCGACTGCTCCGCTCTGAAGCTGAACCGCCCGGCTTATAACTTCTTTCTCGCCGAAGCGCGCGTTGCCTTGAGCGCCGGGGAAACCTTCCTAACAGGAGGAGAGGCTTTCGCGAGGATGAACTTCGCAACTTCCGAACCAATACTGAGCGAGATTTTGCAGCGCATGACGCATGCGGTGCGCAGTCGCGCATGACCTTCGGCAATGCCGAAGCACCTGAGGAGCGCGGCGTCGCTCCGTGAAGGCCAGCCGGCCGCGTGCGCAATCTAAATGCTTGAAGAAGGAGATATGTCTGTGGATCAAGCCGCAATAGATAGTATTCTGGAAGGCGTCGAGGCAGCGGTGAGTGTCAGAGCGGCTCGCTATGCACAACTCGCGGATGAGATCTGGGAGTTTGCCGAACTGGGTTTCGAGGAAACTCGGTCTAGCAAGGCACAGATCGAAATGCTGGCGGCGGAAGGCTTTAGAGTTACCGTCGGCATTGGTGGGTTGCCCACCGCTTTTGTTGCAGAGCGCGGGGCAGGCAAGCCCGTGATCGGGCTGCTGGGGGAATTCGACGCATTGGCAGGAATGAGCCAGGTAGCAGGGGTGGCTAAACCCGACCCTCTTCGTCCGGGCTCCCCCGGGCACGGTTGCGGACATAACTTGTTGGGAACCGGTTCGGCACTCGCTGCGGTGGCTGCCGCGGAAACGATGGAAAGCTTAGGCATTCCGGGCACCATTCGATATTATGGCTGCCCTGCGGAAGAAGGTGGCGGCGGGAAGGCCTTTATGGCTCGAGCAGGTGTATTCGACGATCTGGATGCAGGGTTTTCATGGCATCCGGGACCCGCGTCTTCCGCTCATATGAATCGAACCAATGCCTTCCTTCAGGTACGCGTGGTATTCCTCGGAAGATCCTCGCACGCGGCCCTGACGCCTCATTTGGGAAGAAGCGCTCTCGATGCAGCCGAGTTGATGAATATGGGATGTAACTATCTACGCGAACATATGGAAGAAGGGGAGCGTATCCACTACGCCTATCGTGATTCAGGAGGCATAGCGGCAAATGTTGTCCAGTCCAAGGTTGAGCTGGCATACATCGTTCGATCGCGGAGCGTCGAAGGCTTGCAACTGCTCGCGACACGTGTCGAGCAGGTCGCCCGCGGAGCGGCCATGATGAGCGGGACAGAGGTGGAGTTTACGATTGAATCGGGAATGTCGCCTTATCAACCAAACTTGACTCTGACTAAAATGATGCATGAGCAGTTCACCGCGGTCGGCTCACCGGACTTCGACGAGAAAGATATAGAGGCAGCAGCCGCTTTCACCGACACACAAGACAGGCGCAACCGTCCACTGGACGACGAAATTGCGCCGCTGTCAGATCATGTGGGCAATTCCCTCGGTTCGACCGACGTCGGGGACGCGTCAATTGTGACGCCATTCGCGCAGATTTGGGTTGCGAGCTTTGCCCGCGGCACAGCGTTTCACTCATGGCAACTTGTCGCACAGGGCAAATTACCGGCTGCCCACAAGGGAATGTTGCAGGCGGCCAAAGTTATGGCAGGATCTGCCGTTCGTGCGATTCAAGATGCGGACTTGCTTGAACGGGCGAGACAGGAACATCTGCAACGGAATGGGGGGGCACGTTACAATTGCCCGATCCCAGACCACGTCCTGCCGCCTTTGCCGCGCTCTCAAGCCCGAGAATAAGGTACGGGGCAATCCTGCCCGTCAGGGTATAAGAAATGCCGTGGAACCGATGCTGCCGGACCGTTTGCCCGGGCGCTCTTCAAAACCGCGCCGAATATCCGTCGGAGTATGCGGGCTCCCGAAGGCGGGGGTCCGTTATTGGCCGGCTCCGGCTGCGACCGCTTCAGACCCTCGAAGTAAAGGAGCGGAAAAGTCAGCGGACTGTTCTCCTGTGGGGCCGGCGCACTGGAAGCGTGCTTGACTGATATCATTTAGTTCTCTGCTCACGGATCCGGGCCCATCGTGTGGACACCAGGGTCTCATTCATGCGACCTCCACAGCGGCACTCATTCTGCAGCGCTAGAGCGCTTGGCGTGCCTAATAGACGCGCTGCCAAACCGCAAGGAGCTGCTCGAAAGGGTCGGCTCGGGCAACGCTGCTCATCCTCCCTGATCGTGCCAGTTCGCAGAAACCTGCTAGCCCCACCGCACCCGCAAGTCTTGCGTCAGGTCCACTGCGCACCCGCGCCGCTGAAGACCAAGTGGTCCAACCACCGTGTTGCCTAGTGAGCAACACCGATTTGCTTCCTTTGCGGTTTTACGGCGCACGCAACTCCGCTTACGTTTCAAGCAAAGAACAAAGGCGGTTGTTATCCCCGCGATAGCGATAAGCCAAATAAAGAAAGAGGTGGAACGATCATGACAACGACAAGACGCAATTTCTTATACGGGACGGTGGCCTTCACATTCCTCGCAGCAGGCCATAGAACGCTTGCTCAATCTCAGCCAAATGTGATGCGGTTTGTGCCGGCTGGAAATCTATCGTCAATAGATCCAATCGTAACAAGCGGATATCCGATCCGCAATCACGGCTATTTGGTATACGACACCCTGTTTGCGGAGGACGAGAACTTTGAAATCCATCCGCAGATGGTGGATAAGGCCGAAGAGAGTAACGGCGGCCTCTTATACACCCTCACACTTCGGCCCGGGCTAAAGTTCCATGATGGCGCGCCAGTACGTGCCCAAGACTGCATCGCGAGCATTAAACGCTGGGGCGCAAAGGACGGCTTGGGGCAGTCTTTGCTTGAAGCGACGGAGAGGCTTGAAGCGGTCGATGACAACACGATCCGGTTCACCCTAAAATCGACATTCCCACTTATATACACGGCTCTCGGGAAGTCCTCCACCCCGGTATGCTTCATCATGCCGGAGCGCGTCGCGGGCGCCACTGATAGCAAGACGCAAATCAAGGACGCCACAGGTTCAGGTCCCTATCGCTTCCTGCCCAACGAATGGGTCCCTGGCAGCAAGGCAGCCTATGAGAAATTCAAAGACTATGTTCCGCGCAAGGAAGCGCCAAGCGGCATCGCTGGCGGAAAGCAAGCTAATTTCGACCGCGTGGAGTGGGTTATCATTCCGGACCAATCGACCGCAGTCGCCGCCTTGAAGCGTGGCGAAATCGATTGGTTCGAAAAACCGGACCTCAACCTCGTAGAACTTCTCAGGGGAGATCCCCGCATCGTCGTCGACAACTACGATCCATACCAGGGAACTTTCCTTCGATTTAACCAGCAGCAAAAGCCGTTCAACAATGTGAAGATCCGTCAGGCGGTGATGGCTTCGATCAAGCAGGATGACGTCCTCGCCGCAATGGTCGGCGAAGGCAACTACCAGGTCTGCAAGTCGTTCTTCTTCTGCGGCACACCAATGGCCTCCGGGTCCGGTTCGGAGGTTATGAAAGGCGATCCCGCATTGGGCAAGGCCATGCTCAAGGAAGCCGGTTACAACGGCGAGAAAGTAGTCCTGATCTCAGCAACCGACATCCCTTGGATTCACTCTGCCAGCTTAGTCGTTGAGCAGCTTTTACGTGAAATCGGAATGACGGTTGAGGTCCAGACTATGGATCTTGGAACGTATTTCACCCGTCGAAACTCAACTGAACCGGTCGAAAAGGGCGGCTGGAGCGCCTTGGTTTCGGGCGCTGGATCGGTTGATTTTCTAAGCCCGGCTCAACATCTCGCATTGCGTGGGAATGGTCTTGCCGGATGGCCGGGGTGGCCAGATGACCCCGAACTGGAACGCTTGCGCGCCGAGTGGATGAAAACGGGTTCTCAGGCCGAGCGGAAGAAGATTGCAAGTGACGTCGAAGCCCATGCGTTTCAGTCTGTGCCTTACGTACCGCTGGGCCAGCGCTCCCAGATCACCGCTTATCGCAAAAATATTAGCGGTATTGTGAAATCTCCTGCGCCGCTGTTTTGGAACGTTAAGAAGAACGCCTAACGCGGAAGTTCTCCACCCACCAGGCCGCGCTTAAGGCGCGGCCATTACGGCATGTTTTCGAGAATCGGAAGAGCGTCTGTGGTTGAAACTATTTTATCCATTCGGAATCTTGAGGTTGCGTTCCTCTCAAGTCGAGGCACGTCGCGCGTTGTCAATGGCGTCTCATTCGATGTCAATTCAGGGGAAACGCTCGCCATAGTTGGCGAGAGCGGCTCGGGAAAAAGCGTGACGAGTTTGGCAATCACACGTCTTCTAGATCCGCGATCAAGCTCGATCAAGGGGCAGGTAATGCTTCACGGTCGCGACCTCACCGCCTTGCCAGAGCGGGAAATGCGCCGGGTGCGCGGCGGAGAGGTCGGGATGATCTTTCAAGAGCCTATGACAAGCCTTAACCCGGTCCTGCCGGTTGGTCGACAACTAGCGGAGACGCTTGTCCTTCATCGTAAAATGTCGACGTCCGAAGCCCGCGCGGAGACGAAACGGCTGTTTGACCGCGTAAGTATCCCGGCGGCTGCCAGTCGTTTAGATGACTTTCCTCACCAGTTTTCGGGTGGCATGCGCCAGCGCGTCATGATCGCACTGGCGCTCGCTTGCCGACCTAAACTTCTGATCGCCGATGAACCAACAACGGCCCTGGACGTCACTATCCAGGCGGAAATATTGCAGTTGTTGCGCCAGCTGCAGGCCGAAGAGCAGATGTCCATACTGTTTATCACCCATGATATGGGTGTGGTGGCGGAGATTGCGCATCGTACGCTTGTGATGTTTCGCGGCAATGTCGTCGAGCACGGTGACACCGTAGATGTCTTTCATCAGCCAAGGGACAACTATACGCGCACACTTTTAGCTGCTGTGCCGCGCCTTGGGTCTATGGCCGGGCTATCAGAGCCCACCCATTTTGTTCTTCCTGATCAAGATCAGACGACCGCTGTACCGGCCGCAGCAATATCGACCTCTGGCAACGCGGCGAGCGAGACGACGTCGCCCGTCCTGGAAGTCAAAGATCTGGTCACCCGCTTCGCCGTAAACAATGGTTTCTTTGGAAGGCTTGGAGGAAGGGTTCATGCAGTCGAAAACGTCTCCTTCAGCCTGAAAGCAGGGGAGACCCTAGCGGTGGTCGGTGAATCAGGCTGCGGTAAGTCCACCACCGGCCGGTCCATCATGCGGTTGGATAATCCGCTGAGCGGTGAAATCATCCTGGATGGTCAAGATCTGATGAAAAGTTCGGCTGCCGAATTGCGCAAGGCCCGGACCAAAATGCAGATGATTTTTCAAGATCCTTACGCGAGCCTCAATCCCCGAATCCGGATCGGGGATGCCATCGCTGAACCAATGCTGTTGCACGGCATGACAAACAAAAGCGACTCTAAGGATCGAGTTGCGAAGTTGCTGCGGGAGGTTGGACTCCAACCAGATATGATGAAACGATATCCGCACGAATTCTCAGGCGGACAGCGCCAACGGATTTCGATAGCACGCGCTCTTGCCGTTCGACCGAAACTTATCATCGCGGACGAGGCGGTGTCGGCACTTGATGTGTCGGTGAAGGCGCAAGTGGTCAACCTTATGCTCGACCTTCAGAAGGGGTTAAACTTATCCTACCTCTTTATCTCTCACGATATGGCTGTGGTGGAACGGGTCAGTCATCGCGTGGCCGTGATGTATCTGGGGGAGATTGTGGAAATCGGACCCCGAGCCTCAATTTTCGGCAATCCAACGCATCCCTATACCCAAAGACTGCTTTCGGCGGTGCCGGTGCCGGAGCCGCGCGAGCGCGGTAAACGCCCCGCGCCCCCTATCCGCGAATTGCCCTCGCCAATCAAATCACCCGATTACGTCCCACCGCGTCGCACGTACCGGGAAGTCTCTGCCGGGCATCTTTGCCAAGAGTGGGATCCAATAGTCTGGGCCCGCTGATCAAGTCCCGGAAGCCGCTTGCTTCAAATTCAGGCTATAGGAGAGCCTCTTGAGAGTTTTCATTTCGACTCTGGCGACAGAAACAAATACGTTTTCGCCATTCCCATCCGTCCGTGAATCATTCACCACCCGCGAGTATTTCCGCGGTGACGGGGGGCTTCGTCCTCCTGTTCTTGGTAATATTCCTTTGATCGAATGGCGTCGCTTAGCCACAGCGGACGGGGACGAGGTGGTCGAAAGTATATGCGCTTTCGCAGCGCCAGCAGGAAAAACGCAAAAGGCTGCCTACGAAGGATTACGAGACGAAATCCTGGAGGATCTCCAGCGAGCGCTGCCGGTCGACAAGGTTTTGTTGTTCCTACACGGAGCTATGGTGGCTGAAGGATATGACGATTGTGAGGGCGACATTATCGCCAAGGTTCGGGAGGTGGTTGGACCATCCGTACCGATCGGTGTCGAAATTGATCTTCATTGCCACCTGACGGAACTGATGTGCAACAGCGCCGATATTATTGTTGCATTCAAGGAATATCCGCATACTGACATCGCAGAACGGGCTCGAGAGGTCTACGAGCTCGTGGCCCGGACAGGGGCCGGTGAGATCAAGCCGGTGATGGCGCTCGAGGACTGCCGGATGATCGGCGTGTGGCGCCCGCCAAGCGAGCCAATGCGATCATTCGTGACCCGCATGTGCGAAGCTGAAGGACGCAATGGAATCTTGTCTGTCTCGTTCGGACATGGCTTTCCGTGGGCTGACGTACCAGAGGTAGGAGCCAAGATGCTGGTGGTCGCAGACAACAATCTTGAAGCCGCGACAAATACAGCCAAACGATTCCGTCAGGAATTGTGGGATATGCGAGATGCTGCGAGTCAACAGTACGACACGGTCAACGAGGCGATAACAGCAGCGCTTTCCTCCGTTGAAGCACCCATCGTTTTCGCGGATGTCGCAGACAATGCCGGCGCTGGCGCGGCTGCAGACAACACAAACATTCTGCGGGGTCTGCTGACACGAAATGTGGAAAATGCAGCGATTGGCTGCTTCTGGGATCCGGTTGCTGTTCAGATGTGTGTTGAAACTGGGGTTGGCGGCGAGCTTGATCTGCGTATCGGCGGGAAAATGGGCCCCCAGTCCGGAGACCCGATCGACTTGCGCGTAAGGGTCATGGGCATCAAGCGGGATCACTCTCAACCTGCGCTGAGCGGCGGGCGCATGAGCCTTGGCACAGGCGTTTGGGTGCGGGCCTCGGGGCTCGATATTATTCTGACCTCGACCAGACTTCAAACGCATTCGCCGGAAGCGTTCACCGCGCTCGGATGCCACTTAGCCGACAAAAAGATCATCGTGGTCAAATCGATGCAGCATTTTCTCACGGGCTTCGGGCCACTTGCCGCCGAAGTGCGATACGTCGATGCCGGCGGATCCGCGTCGACGCAATTCGCAAATCTACCATATTCCAAAAAGACAAAGCCTTATTGGCCGGCATCCTCGAATCCATTCGAGGCAAGCACCGGACATTCTGGAGTGGAGGTCCGATGATGTCTCTTCCGTTCAAGCCAATCTTTGGAGAGTAGTCATGACATACTTCGTCGCGCGACGCATTCTGGCGGCTCTTCCGGTTATGTTCCTCGTCGCACTGATCGCATTTTCGCTGCTTTACTTCGCGCCAGGTGATCCCGCAGCCGTTATCGCCGGAGATATGGCGCGTCCAGCCGATATTGCAGCAATCCGCGAGTCCCTCGGGCTCGATCAGCCATTTCACATACGGCTTGGGATCTTCCTCTGGAACACGTTCCACGGCAATCTTGGGACTTCCATATTCTCCAACAAGCCGGTCATCACCTTGATCGCGCAGCGGCTTGAACCGACCTTATCATTAGCGGCGCTTACCATTGTTATTTCGATCGTGGTGGCGGTCCCACTCGGCACCCTTGCCGCCTGGCGCGCACGTGGTATTTTCGATCGCTTTGCGATGGCGGTGGGTGTCTTCGGTTTCTCAGTTCCGGTGTTTGTCATCGCGTATTTAATGATCTGGTTCCTGTCCGTCAAACTGGCGTGGTTTCCAGTCCAAGGCTACACCCCCTTGACCACAAGTTGGTCGGGTTGGTTATACAATCTCATTCTGCCTGCGCTTTCCCTCAGCACGGTCTACACGGCCTTGATAACCCGGATCACACGAGCGAGCGTAATCGAAGTCCTTTCCCAGGACTACATTCGCACAGCAAGGTCGAAAGGACTGAGCGAGTTTGTGGTACTATGGCGTCATGCCTTGAGAAATGCGGCCGTACCGATCGCAACAATTGTGGGGATTGGCGTCGCACTGCTCATGGGCGGCGTGGTTGTTACCGAAACGGCGTTCGCGATCCCGGGTCTTGGCCGCTTACTGGTCGACGCAATCCTGCAACGTGATTATCCGGTTATTCAAGGTGTACTGCTTCTTCTTTCAGCGATTTACGTAACAGTGAACCTGTTGGTTGATATTAGCTACGCCGTATTTGATCCCCGAATCAGAAATTAATCCTATGGCCCTTACCATCGAAAACACTCCCTCCCGTTTCGCGCTTTGGCAGCGTCTAGTGTCACAGAACCTATCAATGGTGGTTGGTGGCATCCTGCTGACAATTGTCCTTTTGATCGCGCTCGTTGGACCACTCGTCCACACGGTCGACCCGAACGCGATTTCACCCTTAAGAAGATTGAAACCACCTTCTTCATTGAACTGGTTCGGAACCGATGCCTTGGGGCGCGATGTCCTTGCGCGCGTGATCGCCGGCGGTCGAGTATCTTTGCTTGTCGGGGTATCTGTGGCAACATTATCACTCGCCGCCGGCATCCTGCTTGGCCTTCTTTCCGGCTTTTTCAGGTCGGTTGATGCAATCATGAGCCGCATTCTGGAAGCCTTTATGGCCATACCGGCCGTTCTACTCGCAATTGCCCTAATTGCGCTCACAAAAGCGAGCGTAGGCAACGTCATCATTGCGTTAACGATTTCGGAGATCCCACGCGTCACTCGTCTTATGCGCTCCGTTGTCCTCACGCTGCGCGGCCAGCCATTCGTCGAGGCAGCGATTGCTTCCGGAGCGCCGATACCTCACGTTCTTTTCCGCCATATGTTGCCAAACACTCTTGCGCCGCTGATCGTCCAGGGAACCTTCATCTGCGGATCCGCAATCATCGTTGAGTCAATCTTGAGCTTCATCGGCGCCGGTACGCCATCATCCGTGCCGACTTGGGGGAACGTTATTGCCGACGGTCGCAACTTCTTCCAAATCTACCCCCACATGATTTTTTTCCCGGCCTTGTTCTTGTCCGTAACAGTTCTCAGTATCAACCTCATCGGTGATGGCTTGCGGGATCATCTCGACCCTCGGATGTCACGCAACATGTAACTAAGATGCGCGGGCGGCGGGAGATCCACACCGTCGCCCGCCTGAAGCGAGGTTGGTCAAGATGCGGGAGATCAATGAGCGGCGACTTCGGTACTTCTACAATGTCGCACTTCACGGCTCTATTCGTCGAGCGTCAGAGGAGTTGAACACTGCACCTTCCGTCGTTACGCGACAACTGAGACTGCTCGAGCAGGAATTGGGCGTTAAGCTTTTCGAGCGTGACGTCTCGGGCAGCAAGCCGACGGATGCTGCTCAATTTCTCCTCGACTACTGGCATTCCTCCCGTTCGCTGATGGAAATCCTCGAAGAGCGCATCGAGGAAACTCGAACGTTGAAGCGCGGCAAGGTTCATATATCGCTTTCGGAAGGATTTCTAATTGATTTCGTCGACAATGTTGTCAAACCGTTCAATCGAGACTTTCCAGGGATAGCGCTTTCCGTAAACACACATTCGGTCGGAGACATCGTCGACCATGTCGCCTCTGATATTGCTCATCTGGGCATTGTCTATAACCCGCCCAAAGTCAGCTCCATCCGTTCCTTCCTGCATGTGGACGTCCCGATCAAGCTGTTTGTGAGTCACGACCATGAACTGGCAAGTGCGACGGAACCGATAACGTTAGCTCACGCCCTTTCTTATCCGATTGCGAAAATGCCCAATGACTTCGGGCTCGGAAGAACGACAGAATTATTAGCAGATTCAAAGCGAATTCCCCTGAATGTCGTCTTTTCCTCAAATTCCTCTCGCGCGATCGCCCATTTTATTTGCAATGGGACTGCTGTCGCATTTCTTGGCCCGCGGTATGTCACGGCCGAATTCGGCAGCGGCCAACTGAAGCCGATCGAGATCGCCCATCCATTGTTGACGGAAAACCAGGCGAATGTGATAGCGCGATCCGGCCGCACGCCTACCAAGGCGATGACCACCATGATCGAGTATATAAAAAGGCATTCGAAAATTTTTGGCAGACGTTGACTTCGTAAAAAGGCGGTGCCGAGCGAGCAACACCACCTCGCAGCGTTTGCGCATATCGTCCTTGAGACACGCTTGGTAGCGTCCTTGTCGGAATAGGTACTTCTGTTCTTGGCAAAAAACGAGGAGGCACTACGTGGCGTTGGGACATCGAATTCAGATTGAAGAGTTGACAGCAGAGGCGTTTGCACCCTTTGGGCGAGTACTGGAGCCATCGGAGACGGCGGACTTCGACCTTCCAACCAAAAGTCTTCACAGGTTTCCCTGGCAATGCGACGCGCCGGTCATCGTCCAGCTCCTGAGCTTCAAGCCGCAGCCATTCAAGGTTCACAAGATCGAAAGGCATTTCCACGTCACAGAGTCCCGCATGCATATTGGCGGATCCGCGACTGTTATCGTCGTGAGTGAACCTGCGGAAGAGGTGCCCTCGCCAGTGAAACTGAGGGCGTTTCGCCTAGATCGTCAGGGGGTGATGTTCAAGCAGGGAACTTGGCATGCCGTCGATGCATACCCGCTCGGCGCGGAGCCTGGACTATTCCTTTTCCTCTCGGACAAAGAAACGCAGAGCGAATTGTTCGATAATCCGGTTGCTGATCCGAGACGAAGCGTTATTCGAACATACGACGAAAATCCGCCGGAAATTTGGGTGGATTAAGATGGTCGGGAATCACCCAATTTCACGCGCAGAACGGATCAGGGGAATTGAGGTTTCGGGTATCGTCCAGATCTCCGAATCCGCTGCGCGCCTACGGGCAAAAGGTAAATACGTCATCGATATGGGCATCGGGGAACCTGACTTTCCGACGCCGGAACATATCGTGGAGGCTGCCTGTCAGGCGGCTCGGGAAGGCAAGACCAGATACACCGCAAATTCGGGCGTGCCAGAACTGCGGGAAGCGATCGGGAAGCGTCACGACGCGGAGGCGAAGGAAGTACTTGTAAGCGCGGGTGCTAAACAGGTGATCTTCAACGCGTTCATGGCAACTCTGAACGCTGGTGACGAGGTGATTTTCGCCGCACCATTCTGGACAACCTATATGGACGTTGTGCAGGTCGCCGGAGGCCGGCCTGTGATCGTACAAACAGCAGACACCGGGCTGAAGATTACTCCAAAGGAACTAGAGGCTGTAATTACTTCACGAACCCGTTGGTTGTTGCTCAACAATCCTGGCAACCCTTCAGGTGCCATGTATCAACAGGCTGAACTAGAGGCCCTTGCAGATGTCCTAAGACGCCATCCGCATGTCGCAGTCATGAGCGATGAGATTTATCGCGAGATCAGTTATATGCCGTTTGTCAGCCTGCGTAACGCAGCGCCCGACCTGCGGGAGAGGATGCTCATTGTCGATGGAGCATCCAAGGCTTATGCGATGACCGGATGGCGTATCGGGTGGGGCGTTGGTCCTTCCTCCCTGATATCCAGCATGGCGATCATTCAGGGCCAGTCAACGTCCTGTCCATCCTCCATCTCGCAAGCGGCTGTGCTTGCGGCGCTAACGGGCCCTAATGATTACCTGGCCGAGCGGTGTCGGTCATTCCGGGATCGCTCGGTGTATCTCGCCGACAAACTGCGAGAAACAGGAATATTCGAATGCGCGGTCCCCGATGGCGCCTTTTATCTTTTCCCACGCTGCACGTTGGCGTTTGGCAAGCGAAAGCCAGATGGCAAAGTCATTGAAAACGATGACGATTTCAGTAGGTACTTGATGGAGGAAGCGGATGTCGCCGCAGTTCCTGGACATATTTTTGGTAGCCCAGGCCACTTGCGGATGTCGTACGCCTTAGGCCAAGACGCATTGGAATTGGCGTACGATCGCATAAAGGCTGCGTGCGCGAGGCTGGATTAGTTACCAGCCGCACGGAAATTTGATCCCGGTCATGCCGGGATCATTGCTTTTTGGGTTCCACCCGCATCTGCATTGGGGCCGCCCTGATTTCGGAAGTCGGCCAGGCCACACATGCGTACATGCCGCGGAAGCTTTCGAGCCTGAGAGGCAAGAACGAATAACTAGGCCAGTGCGATGACTGCTTCGACTTCGACTTTAGCCCCCAAAGGTAAAGCTGCGACCTGGTATGTAGCTCGAGCAGGGTAGGGTGCTGTGAACGCTTCGCCGTATGCAGCATTTATGTCTTTGAACTGCGATAGGTCCGTGACCAGCACGGTGGTCTTAAGGCAGTTCGACATTGACGTCCCGGCGGCGTCGGCAATCGCACGGATATTCGCGAGGCACTGCCTGATTTGCTCGGCAGGCTCATCCGAGGAAAATTTCCCCGTCAATGGATCGATCGGCAGTTGTCCCGACACGAAGAGCAGCCCTGCATGAATTCTGGCTTGCGAATATGGCCCGATAGCCGCGGGGGCTTTATTGGTGTTGACGACTTCTAAACTGGACATTGACGAACTCCGATGTGGGTGAAACCAACGATCTACGGGGCGGAACTCTATACTTGGCCGGACCCGATCCCATTCGCGTCCGGTCAATCTCGGGAACGACGTTGGCTTGAGATTAAGCCTTCTGGAGGTTCCAAGCGATGGGGATTGGGGCTTTGAGCATCCCAGTGATCGTTTTAAGTCTGGCCGAAGGTGTTTTGAATTGGCCAAGCGGCACGAAAGGCGCAGTCATGAAGGTCCGCATCTCGATTTTCTTTGTAACGGAAGCCCTCGCATCGTCCGATGTCGCCTGAATCCAATCAAGTCGTAGGGCTTCGAGATCTGGATCTGTCGGCCAGCCGGGCCAGGTTGTTTTGCCCGTGGCCTGCAGCCCGAGATGCGTGGATGGATCTAGAATGTCGGTCACGTTCCATCCAGCATGGAAGATAGACCAGCCGCCCTTATCAACCGTTTCCATGTTGGTCCGGCGGGTATAAAACGTGCCAAGGTCCATGGCCTGAAGCTCGACGTTCATGCCAAGTTGCTTGAGAAGCGCTTCGGTAACCAAATTAGCGTTATACAACCAAACAAGGTCAGTAGGTGCGAGCAGGACGATTTTTTCCCCCTTATAGCCGGCTTCCTTGATCATTTGCTTGGCTTTATCTACATTGCCAGTCATCACCTCACTACCGGCGCCGCTTGATGAGGGCGTGCCGCAGAAGAACATTGACTTGCATTCGTTGTACATTGCCGGGTCGCCTGCTTCCGCCGCCAGATAATCCAGCTGGCTGACAGCCATCATGATCGCCTGACGGATTTTCACGTTGTCGAAAGGCGGATGAAGGTGGTTAAACCGAATACAGGTGATGTAACCGAAGTCATCGAAGGGTGTGAGGTCAATCTTCGGTTCATTTTGGAGGAGCGGCAGAAGATTCATGTCTGGATTATGGTACCAGTCGATCTCTCCACGGACGGCTGCGGCTGTCGCAGTCGCGGCGTCCGGGATGATGTGCCATTCGTATCGATCGACATAGACTTTTTTGCCGCCCGTTGTTCCGCTCGGCTGCTCGTCTCGCGGAATATATCCGTCGAATTTCGCGTAGACGGCCCGATTTCCCGGCACCCACTCATCCGCAACGAAACGGAACGGACCGGATCCAACTGCTTCAGTAATGGATGTATTTGCATCTGTCCTAGCGATCCTCTCTGGCATAATAAAAGGAGCAGGGCCGCCGATTTTGCCGAGAGCTTCCGGCACCAAACCGAAGGGTGACTTGAAGCGAAAGCGCAACGTTTTATCGTCAACGGCCGACACATCATCGGCGAGTGCGAACATCCGCTGACCGAGAGGATCTTTTTGGCCCCAGCGACGCAGACTTGCAACACAATCGGTGGCGCGCACGGCCTCACCGTCGTGAAACTTCAGACCGCTCCTCAGCTTGATTGTCCAGTCCTTCTTATCCTGAGACGCCTCAAAGCCCTCCGCCATCTGCGGCTTCGCCTTCAAATTTCTGTCCAAGCCGAACAGCGTGTCGTAAATTTGGTAGCCGTGGTTACGGATCGGCTGTGCAGAAGTCACGACGGGATCGATTCCTGACAGATTAGAAATAGGAACGACTTTTATAACCTTCTGTTCTGCTCGACCAATCGATGGAGTTCCGAGTAGCGCGCTACCAGCCGCGCTGGCTGCGGCGCCCTTCAAAAACGTTCTTCTCTTCATGTTATCACCCCAGTTGGATACTTGCCCTCTTGCAGCGGATCGCTGCTTTTATATTGTGTGTCATAGCCCCAAACGCTGGGGAGTTCTTTTGACAACGATGACAGAATGCGTCTTCCTCAGCGTGCGAGAAAGATGCAATGCGTCGTTCAAGCCGTTGCCTCCAAGGCAACATTTCGGGGGTGGTATGAGAGACATTCATCCGCAGCGACTGAGATACTTTTACGCTGTTACCGTCAGTGGATCGATCAGGGGCGCCGCTGAACGATTAAACACGGCCCCATCAGTGATTACGCGCCAGATTCGGCTGCTCGAGGAGGAACTTGGTGCGAAGCTATTCGAGCGGACAATCTCTGGAAGCGCGCCAACTGAAGCCGCAGTCGAGGTGCTAAAGTATTGGAAGGCATCGCGGCTGCAACTTGAAGACCTGGAACAAAGAATCAACGAGATTGGTAACCTTAGTCGAGGTCATGTACGCATGGCGGTCGGAGAGGGGTTTGCACCGGGTTTGCAGCAGCAAGTGATTATCCCGTTTTCTGCGTTGCATCCCAATATTCACTTCACGGTCGAAGTATTGGGTGTCACAGATATCCTGGAGGCCGTTGCAGACGGTATTTGCCATCTCGGTATTGCATTCAATGCGCCAGCTTCTCACAGAGTGGTCTCGCTAGCGGAGGTAGATGTGCCGTTGCGAATGCTAGTTCGTCCTCAGCATCCGCTCGCCGCAGCAGTAGGCCCTTTGACCATTCGTGAGGCGTTTTCTCACCCTCTCGCGCTGCTCACGCCGTCCTACGGCATCCGCAAGATCCTCGACCACATTGCATATTCCGAGGAAGAACAGATGATCGCGGCATTGACGACGAACAATCTGCGGATGTTGATTGATCAGGCCTTGAAAGCCGATATCGGGACCTTTCTGGATCCATTTCATGTGGCTGAATATCTTGAAACAGGGCAACTGGTTGCGCTGAGCATCGATCACCCGCTTCTTGTCTCAGGGAAGGCCTCTATCCTTGTTAGATCTGGACAAACTCTGCCAAAGCCTGCGCGCGAAGTGCTGGATTGGATCCTGAACAAATCTAGCGTTTTCGCCAAGCGCTGAAGGGGCGTTCGACATTCGGCAACGGAGGGCGGCTTCTTTTGCTGCTTTGAGAAATGAACCGTCCGCGGGATCTAGCGCTTACAGGCGATTTTTGAGCTGTTACGCCAGACTCCCGGAGGTCCCCATGAAAGAGAACGTTCCAATCTTTGACGGCCATAACGACATTCTTTTGAAACTCTATAATCAACGATCAGATGATCCAGCCCGCGCGTTCATCCACGGCAACAAGAGCTTTCATATCGACTTGCCTAAGGCGCGCTCTGGCGGGTTGTTTGGCGGGCTCTTCGCGCTCTATTCGCCGTCCCATGACAAGATATCATTCGCTGGAATGACGGGCGGTAGTTATAGAATACCGATGCCGGCGCCACTGGTTATCAGCGAGGCGCAGCCGTCTGTTTTAGCAGAGCTTTCTATCCTCCTTCGTATTGAACGCGAGTCAAATGGCGCAGTGCTTCGATGCATGTCCACCCGCGAAATCCGGGCAGCGCGTGATAGCGGCGCTCTTGCAGTAGTCGTTCACCTGGAAGGCGCGGAAGCAATTGACGAAGACTTGCACTTTCTCGACATCCTCTATGGCTGTGGGCTGCGCTCGATCGGGCCGGTCTGGAGCCGCAACAATATCTTCGGCTACGGGGTACCTTTCCATTTTCCGGCGTCGCCCGACTTGGGACCGGGCCTCACACATGCGGGTGAACGCCTCATCAAAGCCTGCAATCGGATGAAAATCCTTGTTGACCTCTCCCATATCACGGAAATGGGCTTCTGGGACGTCGCGCGCCTCTCGACCGCTCCTCTCGTCGCAACGCATTCGAACGCCCACGCCCTATGTCCGAGCCCACGCAATCTAACTGACAAACAGCTGGATGCTATCCGAGATACCGGAGGGCTAGTGGGGCTGAATTTCGCAACGTGTTTTCTGCGTAACGACGGGGAGATGCGCACCGATACGCCAATCGATCTGCTTATCGAGCAGCTTGATTATCTCCTGGAGAGGGTTGGAGAAGATCATGTTGGCTTGGGTTCAGATTTCGATGGAGCAGCGATACCAGAGGCGATCGGCTCTAGCGCTGGCTTGCCGGTACTTATGGATTCGTTGAGAACCAAAGGGTATTCGGATACGCTATTGCTGAAAATCGCCTCCGAGAATTGGCTGTCGGTTCTCGCGCGTACGATCGACTAGGATCACCTGCGGTCGGCGCAGCATGGGTTGGCAGTTGATCCTTGGCGACCTCATATAGCGCTCCAGATAAGCTACCGTGCTACACCATCATCAGGAGCTAGATGGTTGAAGAGTTAAATTAAATCGTAAGAGAAAGAGGCGCCGAAATAATTCCGGCGCCCCTTTTTTTAAACAAATCTCAAATGGGTGCGAAATATTAAGAAGTAGTCACACCTGGTAAGTTGCGAGCTCAGGAGCTATTACGCTCTTGCCATTTGAGAAGCGGATCGCATCTTGCGAGGCCCTGTCTGGATAAAGCTTGCTGCAATTATCCCCATCACCACACATGCTCCAATGAATACCCACCCCAGCGAATAGTCTTTTCCGGCCTCGTTGACGACGACCAATGCAGCAAATATTTTCGCGCTGAATGCGGCGACTGTATACCCGGCACCATTCACGAATCCCATCGCCTTTCCGTAAACTTCTGGCGTGAATATCTCCGCGGGAACCGCAAGGAATGGTCCCCAGGCCATGTTGCCGAAGAACCCCATGCCGCAGAGGCAAAATGCCAGCATTACTGGATGGGCTTCACTGAGAGTGGCCAACAAAAAGATAAAGGGGGCGAGGCCGATGAAGCACGTTAGGATCATAATCCTTCGGTTACCTTTGAAGACTTTGTCGGAAAGATATGAGGATGAGAAACTTCCGATTGCGCCGGCGCCGAAATAGAGGGCGCTCCATAGCCCCATTTCCTGAAGCTTAAAATGAAATACGTCGGAGAGGTAAAGCGGTATCCATGTCAAAGCGCCGTAAAGGGTAATCTGCATGACGATATCGACAAAGATCACAGCGACGTAGCTTCTGTTCTTGAACAGATCCAAAAACTTGACGTCATGCTTTTGAAGGATTTGGTTTTGGGCGTCTCCGTACGATCCTTCTCGGATATCGCCGCGCTCAATTTCGTCCCGGTAGGCGTATTCCAAATCCGCCGGCGTGGCTTTCTTATAATGTTCCGGTCGATCAAAAACCAGCAACGCAATCATGATTAGAGGCACGAGACCGAATGCCGCTGTCACATAGAAAACAATCCGCCAATCGCCGGCGGCATGGGCGAATTGTGTCGCGAAAACACTTGCCCAGGCAGGAGTGAGGATCCAAGCCCATGAAAGGAGCGCTTGAGCCCTCGCACGCCCTTCTTTGTTAAACCAGCGCATCAAGATACGTGCCGAAGGTACGTATTCGGTCCCGACAAGAGCGCCGAACAACGCCATTCGGAAAAAATACTCGTCCCTTGTTTGGATATGCGCCATCCACGCCGTCATGACGGACCAGGCGATAACGGAGAATATCAAGATACGCTTGGCCCCGAACTTATCGGTCAGAATCCCGGAGACGTATTGCGACGGCCCGTAAAACAGAAGCATCAGAAATGCTCCAGTTCCAAGATCGCTGACCGAGAGACCCACATCATGCGCGATGACAGGGTTCAGGACATTCGTTTTAACTCGATCCAAGTACTGAATACTGTAGGCCGCGAAAAGGGTAAAAGCGATTACCCATCGATAAGGGACTGTTTTCATTATCTCCTCCACATTTTTGTGAACACACGCCTCCGTTCGTCGCAGAGCCTCTGCGACGAAGATCCCAAACTTACTTTTGAACTGGCCGCCGACAGGGATATGCGCGAACCCCGTATCAGCAGGTTAGAGAGCGCTGCCCAGCCGAGCCATCTCTGCCCGAACCTCCTCGCCGGTGATGCTGGAAAAGGATCTGCTCTCGTCGATCGATATGACCGCTGCTGTAGCGGCGGCATTCCCATATTCAAAACATTGTGCAGTAACCCGTGCCGAGGCGAGAGCCTCATGCTCCGCACTCAACGAACGGCCTGCGACGATGATATTTTCGCCGCGCAGAGGGACCAAACTCCCGTATGGCACTTCGTAGTAATCGTCTAAGAGCCAATGAAGCTTCGGCTTGTCGCCGCTGTGCAACTCGATCGGCCATGGCACGCGGCAAATGCCGTCAGGACGTTTACGGCATGCGAGCACATCATCGTTGCAGAGTGTTTCTATGCCGACAATTGAACGAGTTTGCCGTATCCCAGCCTCAACGCCGGTATCAACGACAAAACTGTCCTGGCAACCAGGGACAGCTTCGGCAAGAAAGCGCGCATACTCTCTGACCTGACGACGTCCCTCGATCTCAGCTTCGGTGAAATCCGCCGGATCGATAACGTTCAACATTCGTCCGTTCCGTCCAGACAGCCGGGTAGCATTCACCATCAGTTCGTTTGGTCGGGTGGTCGGAAAAATCCAGATCTTATTTCTTGGAAGGTTGTACTTCCCGCTCTGATTGGCCGAAGAGATAGCGTCGGTAACCTTCGGCGGGCTTATCGTATCCTCGCCCCAAAACGCGGAAAAGGCATCCAGATCCACATTACCCAGCCTAAACAACATCGTAGGGTTTTGGATGCGACCATCGTCGCCGAACGTTGTAGAATAGCCAGCACGTGCAACAACCGCCGCGTCGCCCGAAGCGTCGATGATCCGCTTAGCCCGTATTACGGTACGTCCGGCATTTGACTCGGCAATGATACCAAGGAAGGTTTCACCTTCCATGACTACGCCCGTAATCACGGTGTGGAAGAGGACCGTTACCCCAGCTGTTTCGAGGAACTGGTCGGCAGTCTCACGCCACATCAATGGATCGTGTGTTACCGTGAATGTCTTGCCATATACTTGGGGTGCCGTTAAACCGCCGCGCTCATCCAATGCTTTCCTAAAGCGCTCGGCGAAGCCGAAGACGACCTGTTCGGGTTGGCCAATTGTCTCGCGGGCCATGTAGAGCCCGCAAATTGTGCCCGACATGCCGGCGACGGCAGCGCCACCGCAGAAGCCGTAGCGCTCGACGAGCACTACCGATTTTCCTTTTTCAGCTGCCACGGTCGCTGCCGCAACGCCGGCCGCGCCTCCTCCGACTACGAGAATATCAACGTCCGCGAGCTGCGGCAGTTCGATATCCGATCCGGCTATGCACTCGATGTTCCAACCTTCAAACTGGGTCACGGTCCCTCCCTGAGATACTCAGTTGTCGATCAATTGCATGGCACATTATGTGGATGGATTTTGTTTGTCCAGATCGGCTCGCACTTTTCAGTCAGCTTGTCATCGGCCGCTGTGAGATGGAGCACGAATGGCGAATCTGTTAGGTCAACCGGTGGAGTCGCGCGTCCGTGGAGAAGTGAATGACAAGTGACATTAGCAAAGCAGACCACGCTTATGATTTATTAGAGCGTATGATCACATTTCAGGAACTTAAGCCCGGCAGCATGGTGTCAGAAGGTTACTTGATGGAGTTGACCGATCTTGGTCGACACCCGGTGAGATCAGCGCTTCAGCGATTGTCATGGGAACGAATGGTAGAGGTTCACCCTCGCCGGGGTATTATTGTCCCACCCATATCAGTCGAAGCTCAGGTAAAGCTATTGGCCGTACGGCGGACGGTGGAAGAGTTGGCGGTACAGTGGGCTTGTCTCCGAGCAACCCCGACGCAGAGAAGAACGATGTCCACCCTCTCGACTAAATTGGAGGAGGTAACCGAAGCGGTAGACATTATCGCTTTCGGAGGCCAACTAAAGCACATCCACGAAATCATCGTACAAGCAGCCCATAATGAATACCTTCGGCTGTCGATCGCGCCCCTCCAAGGTCTATCGAGACGATTTTGGTTTGCGAACATCAAGGATCCGGAGATTGAGCTAAGACGAGCGTCGAGTCTTCATCGATCGACTCTTCTCGCGATCTCTACCGGAGACGAGCAAGCCGCAACATCGGCGTCCTTGGCGCTGAACGACTACCTGACTGAGTTCACCTATCGAACCCTGCATACAGCCGTATCATCGTGATCCTCGACCAAACCCCACAATTTCTGGGGTGGAACCGCCCTTTAGTTGAAAAAATAGAGCAATCCAACCGGCGATCACCACTTGCTCGCGTTGGTGAATCACGCAACACCGGCAGCGGTACTAGGAGCGGTCACATAGCAGTTGTCTGCAGGCGATCGCCGGCTGGTACTGACGCTCGTTTTCGATAGCGGCCATCTATTCCCAATTTGCTTGCTGGTGCTGCGCGAAGTTTCCCTTAACTTTGAGCTTAATGGTACGCTGACATACCAGTCGGCTAAAGGGATCCTGAACGGAGCGCGGCGATACCTTTAATGGATGCGCCGAAAAGACGTCCAGGCCCTAAAGTCCCTCTGGTAAGCGATTTCCATTATTAGTACCGTTGACCACGTTGTCGTCCACTGATATGTCAGACGTCGATTAGACGGCTAGTGGCAACGCTTGCGCTTAAATGGTTCGCCGCAACACCACCTCGCGATCGAAATAGAAAGGGATAAAAAGATGAGATTTGTTTCCCCGCAGGAGGCAGTATCCGGGATCGCTGACGGCGTGACCGTCGCATCTGTCGGCGTGATAGGATGGGTTACTCCTGACGCAGTGCTAAAGGCACTCGGCGACAGGTTCTCGCAGACCGCGTCTCCCCAGGGGCTTACTTTCTATTTCCCCTGTGGCACCGGCGACGCACAGTCAATCAAGGGGATGGATCACGTCGCAAAAGAAGGGCTGATGAAGCGAATTGTGGCTGGGTCGTACATCAACCCGGTGGATCCGCAGACCGGAAAGCGGCCCGAGCTGATGCGACTCATTCGAGAAAATAAAATCGAGGCATACTCTTGGCCCATCGGTGCATCCATGCACTGGCTGAGAGAAGTTGCGCGCAAGAGCCCGGGTTATATCACTGATATTGGCATCGGGACGTATGCTGACCCGGACAACGGGGGTGGTCGGTTCACTAAGCTTGCGACTGAAAACTTGATCCGCAAGATCGAGTTCGACGGACGCAAGATGCTATACTATCCCAGCTGGCCAATCGACGTTGCTATCGTTCGCGCGTCATCAGCGGATGAGTTCGGCAATCTATCTTGGGAAGACGAGGCGCTGGTTTCAGCCAACATCGGCCTTATCTTGGCAGCCAAAGCGTCCGGAGGTCGTGTCATTGCTCAGGTCCGCCGTAAGGTACCAGCAGGGGAACGGCTTGCTTCGCAAACGTCCGTTCCAGGTTATTTCGTGGACGACGTCGTGGTCGTTCCAGACATGATGATGGCATCGCAGACCCCGTTTGACCCAGCCTATTTCTCAGGTCGGCGCATCCCAATCCAAGAACTACCCAAACCAGAGATGTCGGCCGACAAGATCATTGCGAGGCGGGCATCAAGAGACGTACGCAGGCACGAACTTTCAATCTTTGGCTTTGGCGCTTCCGCTGACATTCCTCTCGTTATGGCAGAAGACGGGCTTTTCGACGGGGCCGCTGGTCGCGACTACTGGTTCACCACCGAGCACGGCTCTTATGGCGGCGTCGTGATGTCAGGTTGGCAGTTCTCTGCAAACGTGAACCCAGATGCCATCATGGACGGTCTTTACCAATTTGACGCTATCGACGGTGGGCTGTGCAGGTTCGCAGCGCTTGCCTTTGCACAGTTCGACGCCAGCGGGGTTGTGAACGTTTCAAAATTCGGCGCGGCTAATCCAGGCGCGGGCGGCTTCATCGACATTGCTCATAACGCCAAACGTCTTGTCTTCACAGGCACGTTCACGACTGGAGGGCTTCAGACCGAGGTTGAGGATGGTAAACTGAAAATCACCCAGGATGGCAAAATCTCCAAATTCGCAAAAGAGGCGGAAAGCGTAACCTATCGCGTGCTGGATGGCGTGCGCGAGAGGGGGCAAACAGCGACAATTGTCACCGAGCGTGCCGTATTTGAAGTAACTCCCCGAGGACTGAGACTGTCAGAAGTCGCGCCAGGCGTTGATGTCAGACGCGACGTGCTGGAGCGAATGGATTATGCGCCCGCCGAAATAGCCGAGCCCCTGCCACTGATGGACCGTTCGCATTTTTTAGAAAAGAAACAGCATGAGCCGATGATGGAGGCCGTCGATGCTTGATGTCGCTTTTGAAAAACGCGTCGCTACGTTGAAAATCGACCGGCCGACGCGTCGTAACGCCCTGGGCACCGAACTCGTCGAAAGACTTGGCGAGGTCTTCCAAAAACTCGGGACCGATCTTGATGTTGGCGCCATAGTGTTGACGGGGTCTCCACCAAGCTTTTGTGCGGGGAGCGACCTGAAAGAACTCGGCGCGATGGATGTCAGAGGGATGGTGCGCCACGAAGCCGATACTGCCTTCATGGCACGCTCTATAGGTTTGCTCGATGTACCTGTAATCGCCGCCGTAGAGGGGCACGCTCTTGGCGGGGGCTTCATTCTGGCAATGTCTTGCGACATTGTCGTCACATCGGAGACGGCAAAATGGAGCCTACCTGAAGTTCCAAATGGCTGGTTGCCTCCGTGGGGCTTGAAAGCGCTCACGAGCCGAGTCGGTGCTCCGACTGCTCGGCGCCTTGTTTGGGGGTACGAGGTCCTAGATGGTGCTTCAGCTCACGATATCGGGGTTGCTGATTACTTGGCGCCACACGGGGGTGCTCTGGCAAAAGCGCAAGAGATCGCCGCTCGTATCGCTTCATTGCCTCGCGCTGCTGTCAAATCGACGAAGCGTTATTTCCAAAGCGAGGTGCTTGGCCAAGCGGAGGTATGGGATTTTCAGGCGGGAGAGATTTTCGCCGAGAATTGTTCTCACGAGGAAGCGATCTCGACGCTGAAAAAATTCGCGGCGCCGCGGCAGACGGCCGGTGAGCATTCGCCATCTCAGTCCTGACTGGATCTACGAGCTTGCATGCCTCAATCAATTCTCGATCAAGTGCGCGGTACGTTTGGCGTTGCGCTTTTTGACAGAGTATTGGAGCAGCCGTACGATGCTCTAGAAACCGGAAAAGACACATAGTGATTCACCCGAGCCGTCTTTGATGGCCCGGGTGGATGGAATGAACTATAGGCGACGCTCGATCGCCATTCGCGTTAGGCTTTCCAAATAGTCCATTAACCGTACGACGTTTTCAGTCGCTTCCTTGGGCGCGTTATGGGCAATGGACATCACCACATCTGCATGCAGCGCCGCAGCTGTCCTCATCTGCTCTTCGCCGATGTAAGCGTACCAGAAACGTCGGGACAGGCCATGCACTGCACGAATGGTTTTTTCAAACGTTTCGTTATGCGTCGCAGAAGCTGTCACTTCGTGAATGGCCTTATTAGCCTCGTAGAATTTCAAGCGCTCGCCCGTTGCTGCCGCAGCCCCTATTTCAGCCGCCAGATCAATAAGCTTGCGTCTCTCCGCATTCGTGGCCCGTATTGATGCCAACTTCGCTCCCAGTTCTTCGAGAGAGCGGCGAACCTCTAAAAGCTCTAGCTGCTTTAAGACGTCTACGGGGGTCACCAGAGCCCCCCGCCGCGGATGCACATCGATGTAACCCTCTAATTTGAGGCGTTGAAGTGCTTCGCGAACAGGCGTGCGGCCACAACCGAGTTCTTGCCCGAGTTGCGCTTCCGAAATCATCGTTCCGGGAGCTAGTCGCTGCATGACGATCATTTCCTCGATCCGGCGGTATGCCTTCTCGGCCATAGAGCCTTCTTCTTCCTTCTTAGCGTTCAATACCAGCTCCATTCGTTACGCGGCGGCTGCAGCGTGCAGTCGCAAAATTCATCCATCTAGTTTATCAGTTGCATATCAGGGTCGAGTATCTATGACAACGGATGCCCTATCGCAAACGGCAGACACATGTATCACGCGTTGGTCTAGTTTGATAACAATTGCTGATCCGTGCGAAGCGGCATCAAAAACGGACTTGCGCACTTGAGCCTTCTGACATACTACTGGTCGCCCAGTGAGGCACTCAGAAGAAGCCGTCAGGATGATCGTCGCCAGACACCGTCTGTTGACAGCGTCCCTTTCTGTCCCAACGCACATGAAATGCGACGGTGACGGCTTCGAGAGCTGCCAAGTCTAACCAGTCTTGGCTTGGTCTGATCGGCACACGATCGGCTGTCCATTGCTGCTAATCGATGCGCTGATATCAGGCTCAGACTTGATAGTACGCACAACCTCTCTTTCTTTGCATGAGAAGGCTCATGCCCCGGAGAAGAAAATTGTCCATATCCAAGATTCTTGTCGCCAACCGTTCCGAAATCGCTATTCGCGTGTTCCGCGCGGCCAACGAATTGGGCATCAAAACGGTAGCGATCTGGGCGGAGGAAGATAAACTTTCACTCCATCGCTTCAAGGCGGATGAGAGCTATCAGGTCGGTCGCGGCCCGCATCTGGCGCGTGATCTGGGACCAATCGAAAGCTATCTTTCCATTCCGGAAGTCATCCGGGTTGCCAAGGCGTCCGGCGCGGACGCGATCCATCCGGGATACGGCCTGCTGTCTGAAAGCCCGGAATTCGTTGAGGCCTGCAACGCTGCAGGAATCATTTTCATCGGTCCGAGGCCCGATACGATGCGCCAGCTCGGTAACAAGGTGGCGGCGCGCAATCTGGCGATATCTGTCGGCGTTCCGGTCGTACCGGCCACGGAACCTCTGCCGGACGACATCGAAACCGTGAAGAAGATGGCCGCGGAAATCGGCTATCCTGTCATGCTGAAGGCATCGTGGGGCGGTGGTGGCCGCGGCATGCGCGTCATCAGATCGGAAGCGGACCTTGCCAAGGAAGTGACAGAGGCCAAGCGCGAAGCCATGGCGGCCTTTGGCAAGGACGAGGTCTATCTCGAAAAGCTTGTCGAGCGCGCGCGCCATGTCGAAAGCCAGGTGCTGGGTGATACGCATGGCAATGTGGTGCACCTCTTCGAGCGTGACTGCTCCATTCAGCGCCGTAACCAGAAAGTGGTCGAACGCGCACCGGCACCCTACCTCTCCGAAGCACAGCGGCAGGAACTGGCGGGCTACTCGCTAAAAATTGCCGCCGCCACGAACTATATCGGCGCGGGCACCGTCGAATATCTGATGGATGCCGATACCGGCAAATTCTACTTCATCGAAGTCAACCCGCGTATCCAGGTCGAGCATACGGTCACGGAAGTTGTGACTGGCATCGACATCGTCAAGGCGCAGATCCACATTCTGGAAGGTGCCGCTATCGGCACCCCAGAATCGGGCGTGCCTGCCCAGGAAAACATTCGCCTCAACGGCCATGCCCTGCAGTGCCGCATCACCACGGAAGACCCGGAACAGAATTTCATTCCGGATTATGGCCGCATCACCGCCTACCGCTCGGCAGCCGGTTTCGGCATTCGTCTGGATGGCGGCACGGCCTATACGGGCGCGATCATCACCCGCTACTACGATCCGCTGCTGGTGAAGGTTACGGCGTCTGGCGGAACCCCGCAGGAAGCGATCAGCCGCATGGACCGTGCACTGCGCGAGTTCCGTATTCGCGGCGTGGCGACGAACCTCACCTTCCTCGAAGCCATCATCGGCCACCCCAACTTCCGGGATAACTCCTATACGACCCGCTTCATCGACACCACGCCGGAACTCTTCCAGCAGGTGAAGCGCCAGGACCGCGCCACCAAGCTTCTGACCTATCTGGCGGATGTAACCGTCAATGGCCATCCTGAAACCAAGGGCCGCCCAAAGCCTTCCGACAAGGCGCCCAAGCCGGTCGTGCCCTATATCGAGGCACAGGTTCAACCGGGGACGAAGCAGAAGCTGGATGAGCTGGGGCCGAAGGGCTTTGCCGAATGGATGCGCAATGAGAAGCGCGTGCTGCTGACCGACACGACCATGCGTGACGGCCACCAGTCGCTGCTCGCTACCCGCATGCGCACCTTCGACATCGCCCGTATCGCACCCGTCTATGCCAAGGCGTTGCCGAACCTCTTTTCGCTGGAATGCTGGGGCGGCGCAACCTTTGACGTGTCCATGCGCTTCCTGACGGAAGATCCGTGGGAGCGTCTGGCGCTGATCCGCGAAGGCGCGCCGAACTTCCTGCTGCAGATGCTGCTGCGTGGCGCAAACGGCGTTGGCTACACCAACTACCCGGACAACGTGGTGAAGTACTTCGTACGACAGGCGGCGAAGGGCGGCATCGATCTCTTCCGCGTATTCGACTGCCTGAACTGGGTCGAGAACATGCGCGTCTCCATGGACGCCATCCAGGAAGAGAACAAGCTCTGCGAAGCCACGATCTGCTATACCGGCGATCTCCTGAACAGCGCCCGCCCGAAGTATGATCTCAAATATTATGTCTCGCTGGCTGAAGAGCTGGAAAAGGCAGGCGCCCACATCATCGCGCTGAAGGATATGGCGGGCCTGTTGAAGCCTGCGGCCGCCCGCGTGCTGTTCAAGGCGCTGCGGGAGGCGACCAGCCTGCCGATCCATTTCCACACGCATGACACGTCCGGCATCTCGGCCGCAACGGTTCTCGCCGCGATCGATTCCGGCGTCGATGCCGTGGATGCAGCCATGGATGCCTTCTCCGGCAATACCTCGCAGCCCTGCCTTGGTTCGATTGTCGAAGCGCTGTCGGGCACGGAGCGCGATTCCGGTCTCGATCCGGAATGGATCCGCCGCATCTCCTTCTACTGGGAAGCGGTGCGTCACCAGTATGCTGCCTTCGAAAGCGACCTCAAGGGTCCGGCTTCGGAAGTCTATCTGCACGAAATGCCGGGCGGCCAGTTCACCAACCTCAAGGAACAGGCCCGCTCACTCGGACTGGAAACCCGCTGGCACGAAGTCGCCCAGACCTATGCCGACGTGAACCAGATGTTCGGCGATATCGTGAAGGTCACCCCCTCCTCCAAGGTGGTCGGTGACATGGCGCTGATGATGGTGAGCCAGGATCTCACCGTGGAGGACGTCGAAAATCCTGCCCGCGACATCGCCTTCCCGGATTCGGTGGTATCCATGCTGCGCGGCGATCTCGGTCAGCCCCCGGGCGGATGGCCGGAGGCACTGCAGAGGAAGGCGCTGAAGGGGGACAAGCCCTATACGGTTCGCCCCGGCTCGCTGCTGAAGGACGCCGATCTGGATGCCGAGCGCAAGGCGATCGAGGAGAAGCTTGGCCGCTCAATCGATGACTATGAGTTTGCGTCCTACCTTATGTATCCCAAGGTCTTCACGGACTTCGCTCTCGCCTCCGATACCTACGGTCCGGTTTCCGTTCTGCCGACGCCCGCTTACTTCTACGGCATGGCCGATGGCGAGGAGCTGTTTGCCAATATCGAACGCGGCAAAACGCTTGTTATCGTCAATCAGGCGGCCAGCGTTCCAGATGCGCAAGGGTTGGTCACGGTCTTCTTCGAACTGAACGGCCAGCCGCGCCGCATCAAGGTGCCGGATCGCAGCCGCGCCGCGACAAGCATTGCGCGCCGCAAGGCGGAAGCGGGCAATGCCGCACAACTCGGCGCGCCGATGCCGGGCGTCATTTCCCGCGTCTTCGTCTCTGCCGGTCAGAAGGTGAAAGCGGGCGATGTTTTGCTCTCCATCGAAGCGATGAAGATGGAAACAGCGCTCCACGCGGAAAAGGATGGCGAAGTCACGGAAGTGGCCGTGAAGGCCGGCGACCAGATCGACGCCAAGGATCTGCTCGTTTTGTATAGAGTTTGAGGATGGTGTCCCCTTGTTGAAACATGAGAACCCAGTACGATTCCCTGGCACTTCGCCGGGGAATTTGCCCTTCAAGAGCCGCACGTAGTTGGACTGAAACCTTGCGGTTACATTTGAGAGCAGCATCCCAAACGGCTGAACATGCTGCCTACTCGCATATCTCGAGAACGTAGCCTGCAGACCCCACAGGTACTAACATCTTATCTCTAAGGATCATTTTTTCGGGGCGGTTTGGTTCGGCGCAGGCCGTAGTGAAGTCGTTCCGGAGATTATCAACGTATTCAATATCGATAACCTGCCCAATGCCATATATATTCGAGTATGTTTCACATTCGCGCCAACGGTCGCATTCCTCAGCTACTGCAAAAGAAAATCCCGCCTCATCGCGTCCCATCCTGCCGAGTGCTCCCGCATTTTTTTGACCTGAGGGCAGGCCACGTTCCCGAGCGCTGTCGACCAAGAGCTTCGCAAACGACAATGCATCTGCTTGATTGATATGGCCGCGGGAGCGGGTGTAAGAGTCGAGGTTGTCAAACTCGATCGCATCGAATCCTTTCTCGGCGCAAACGTCGATGTAGCGTTTGATTAGAGCGAGATTGCGTCTTCTGCTTTTTTCGGTCGATATGTCTAAGAGGAACTCGTCGGGCCATCCGGGATCGACCATCGGCTTCCCATCCAGTCCCCGCACGAGCAGTTCCTCGGGCCAAGCCACCCCGGGCTGCGTCTGAAACCCATTGATGTAGCATATGTTGAACAGGCCAGGCACTGGCTGGTCGGTGCTATCGCGGACGACGATTGTTACGTTCAAGCTTGGTGGGTAGCCGCCACCAAGCTGGTAATCTACAAGACCGTTGTCTGGTAGAGTACCAGCCAGTGCAGGACGATATAACCCAATTAGTGAGACCGCGATTGCAGCAAAGCTTATAAGTTGAATGAGACGCATCTCGGAATTCCTTCTTCCTTACCTTCTCCTGGTGGAAAAGCCGCGCCTGCCCGAGTATGCACTATTACGGAATTTGGATAGCGCCTCGACGGGATTGTTCCTCTTGGCGCCATTGCAGCCATTTCTGCTTCAATTTGGACTTGGGCAAGTCAATTCGGTCTTCGAGTACTTGAATGGCGCGCATGCGGTCTGATCTAAAATGGCGGAATTCCTCCTTCAATTCACACCATGCGATCAACAGACAGATGCCGCCATCGTATCCTAAAAGCACTGGCCAGACCACGCGAGAGGTTATCGTGCCGTTCAATGCTTGATACTCTAGCCGTATTTTACGTGTCTCCCGTAGAGCGCTCCGTAATGGACGGGTATCGCATCGCAAATCACCGATGACCATATCCGGTCTTATGCCAACAGTTGGTTCGGCGATGAAAGATCGCAGATTGCTCGGCACTGCCAAGGCGACCTTCGTGAGAACGTCCCTTGCGGCAGTCGTCAGAGCGCGATCCCCTAACCGAGCCACCATTTGAGAGCCCAGCACCACTGCCTCAATCTCTTCTGACGTTAGCATTAATGGTGGCATGTCGTATTGCTGATCAAGAACATATCCGATCCCTGCCTCCCCACGAATAGGGACGCGCTGGCCGATCAGGTCTGCGATATCACGATAAATGGTTCGCCGAGCAACTTCCACTTCAATCGCCAGTTGCGAGGAGGTCACTGGACCAGTCGACCGGCGAAGTATCTGGATGATTTGGAACAGCCTCTCAGCTTTTCGCATCGCCTTATGCTCCTGCTGCCACAACGTTGTCAGCACCCATGTGTCATACAGTAGATGAATGCCACTTGCCAACGCAGGAGAAACTACATGAAGTTCGCATCCGTCCGCCTTGTTGCCGAAAACATCGATGAAATGGTAGCCTTCTACGAGCTGGTGACGGGCTGCACGGCGGATTGGCTTGCACCCGTTTTCGCTGAAATCGTAACACCCGGCGCCGTCTTGGCTCTGGGTAGCGTCGAGACCGTTGCCCTGTTCAAAGAGGGCAGTGCGCTTCCCCGAACTAACAAAACGGCCATCTTGGAGTTCATGGTTGCAGACGTAGATGCCGAGTTTGAGCGTTTGAAAAACAGGGTCGAGGTTGTGCATATACCGAAGGATTTGCCATGGGGCAATCGCACCATGCAGATCGCGGACCCTGAGGGTACTAACGTGGCTCTTTATACCCCGGTAACTGTCGAAGCTCGGCGGCGCTTCATCAATCGTTGATCTCGGGCGATCCAAAATGGCTGCTCGGCCAGACGAGATACGTCCTCTGCGTGATGAGCGAAGGCGTAGATATCGAGCGCAACGACATCCAGTCGAAAATTTTTCACGACTGCAAATGTCGACGGTCAGTCGCAGATCGCACTGGATCTTTAGCTTGTTCGTAGGATGCGAGCACTTATTGCGGAGTCTATTCCACCACCGCCTGAACCAGATCTGCTACCTGCGAACGAATCCATTCTGTTGCAGGCTCACGATCGAGGTGGGCTGACCATATCATCGCAATAGGGTTTACCGTAAGTTCAAGAGGCACAGGGCTTTCGGTTAATCCGAACGTCGACGCATACCGTTTGATAATCCGCGTCGGTAGCGTCGCAAGAAGCGGCGCGACTTTTGCAGTGGACAAAACGGTTAGGAACTCGGGCGCCGCCATCGCCACGTTCAACCGAACGCCGATTTTATCGAGAGCCTCGTCTAAGCAGCCTTCAATGGCATCTTTTTGAGAAACCATAACGTGTTCGGCTCGCAGGTACGCATCCCGGCTGATTGGGCCCCGAAATGGAAGGAGATTTTCATTGTAGCAACACATCAATGATTGTTCGAACAACTGTCGGTGACGATGGCGGCTGTTTCCTTTTCCGTAGCAGCCGACGCCGAGATCGATGACGCCCTCGTCCAGCAAACGATGGACCTGCTCGGGGGGGACTGCGCGCGCAAGTAGTTTAACCCCCGGTGCTTCCTTCCGTAATTTAGCAGTGAGCTCCGGCATCAAGATAACCTCGAGCTCGCTCGAGAACCCAATGCGAAATATTCGCGACTCCTTCGACGGATCGAACCTTTCCGAGATAATCAGTGCATTGTGCGCCTGCGCAAGAATTTGCTGAATGGTCGGGGCGAGGGCATGTGCCCTCGGTGTGGGCTGCATCACCTGACCAACTCGGACAAACAGCTCATCCTGAAATAGAGCCCTTAAAGTTGATAAATTGTGGCTCATTGCAGGCTGTTGGATCTTCAGCCGCCCAGCAGCCTGCGTCACGCTCCTATCGCGCATCAGAGCGTCGAAAGCGACAAGAAGGTTGAGGTCGAAAGACCACAAATTGAAATGATCAATGGAGACTATCTCGTTCATCGATTTGATTATTAATCGACCTCGCTCTTAATGTCTAGGCCTTCTGAGGCAGGTCGTGTCTCACCTAAAAAGAGGGCATTATGACTCATCAAGGCAAAATCCATCATATTGGCGAAGTGACAATCCAAAAGGTCACCGAACAGCCGCTTCGCAACGTCCCGCAAAGTTTCCTTTACCCTCTGGCGACGACAGAGGATCTGGACGGTATTCAGTCTCATCTAGCCGTCGAAGATATGGAAGAGAACCGAAGCGATCTCATTCAGAGTATTCATACTTGGGTCGTTCGTACTCCCGATCATCTAGTGCTTATAGATACGGGGTCGGGCAACAATAAGCAGCGGCCACAGTTCCCAATTGTCCACGACCAGAATATCCCCTTTCTCGAAAGGCTTCGCGATGAGGCTGGAGTTGATCCCCGCGATGTCGACTACGTGTTCAACACCCATCTCCATGTTGATCACTCGGGTTGGAATACGGTGCTGAAGGATGATCGGTGGGTGCCAACATTCCCGAACGCTCGCTACGTGTTCCCACGAAAGGAAGCTGAGTATTACGGAAGTCCGGCGAGCCACAACGAGGTCAATATTCCCAGTCTCGGTGTCTTCGAAGACAGTGTTCTTCCAGTCATAGAGGCCGGGCTGGTGGATTGGATAGAGCCGGAAGGAGGGAAATACCTCGATCTTTTCACGTTCATCCCAACCCGTGGCCACAGCATTGGCCATATGTCGATCCGCCTGGATTCTGCTGGCAAAGCAGCCATCTTTGGCGGAGACTTGATGCATCACCCGATCCAAGTCCTTAGACCGCATTTGAATACGGTATTTTGCGAGTTCCTAGAGGACGCCGTTTCCTCGCGAGCGCGCATTCTGCAGACGCTTGCCGACGATGAAGCTCTCTACTGTTCAACTCACTTTGCTGGCTCCTCGGCGGGATATGTCTCCCGCGAGGATCGCGGCTATGCTTGGACGTATGCTTGAAAGGAATTAAAATGCGCGACAAAACGATTTCTCTCAACGAAATTCAGTTCGAAGAACATCACATCCAAAGCGACACGCCCGGCATCAATCTTTACCTGCGAAACAAAAGACCACGCGGCGTAGAGCAATTTGGGCCCGAAAAAACCATCGTAATGGTTCACGGAGCGACTTTTTCGTCTGGTAGTCTATATGACGTTCGCCTCGGCGGCTTTTCATATATGGACTATCTTGCCGCGAGCGGTTTCGACGTGTTCGCGGTAGACGTCCGCGGATATGGACGCTCGACCAGGCCACCCGAGATGGAGCAGGACGCGAGCCTGTCGCCGCCTCAGGTAAATACCGCAACCGGAGTGGCTGATTTAGCGAGTGCCGTTGACTTCGTGTTGTCTCATCGCGGCCTAGACGAGGTAAATATATTTGCCATGTCGTGGGGAGGGACCGTTGCGGGTGCCTATACCGCGAGCAACCCCGATAAGGTCTTGAAGCTGGCCCTTCTTGCGCCGCAGTGGCTCAGCGACAAGCCAATCCCGATTGATACCGGCGGAGACCTCGAGGCTTACAGGCTTGTGCCTGTGCTGGACGCGAAAGCCCGTTGGCTGTCCACAGCGCCTGAATACGCGCGCGACAACCTGGTGCCAGAGGGCTGGTTTGAAACTTGGGCTGATGCCACTCTCGCCGAAGAACCATGGAGCCGGGAAAAGTCGCCGAACCGCTTGCGTGCGTCAAATGGCCCGATACAGGATATCCGGGATTATTGGCGCGCCGGACGGCCTTTTTATGATCCCAGTCAAATAAAGTCGCCCACGTTGCTGGTACATGGCGAATGGGACATCGATGTCACGATCGACTTGGCACTAGCAATTTTTCAGAAACTTACTGCTGCACCATATCGGCGGTGGGTTGAAATTGGCGAAGCCACCCATCTGGTGTTGATGGAGAAAAATAGGCTCCAGGCATTCGAGGCCGTAGCTACTTTCTTCGCTGAAAGCTACACGCCGGAGTGACCGTCATCAAATCACACACCGGTCGACCTCACTTGGCCGGCCGGTGTTGACGTGTTGGTAGAGGCTCGCGTTGCTACCGAGCACATGTCCAAATGCTGCTCCACTTGGTGTCTTAGCTTTCCCGAATACGCGCCCTTGTTCCATAATGGAGGCTTATCCACGAAAGGCACACGACTCAGTACGTTAGATAAATTTCAGAGGGCCGTTGGTTCAGTTCCTTTCAAGAGCGCTACGAAAAAACCAACCATTCAGGTGCGCCAAGTAGGCAACAGACGCTAACAGGCCAAAATGTCGAGCTCGGCCACCAAGTTCTGCGATCCGCCTACGAAATTCCTTCCTGCCAAGCCTGATACACGGTCCTTATGCTGGCACGAAAACCCAGGCTGCGGGCGAGGGACGTATCGACATGCAGGTACCAGGGGTTTTCGAGAGGCTCGGAATTCGGCGCCAACCTGGATCCGACCATACCCGCCAGTTCGTAGATGGAGGAGGGCGCCTCGTCGGCTAAGTTTACCACGCGTCGATCGAACACACCCTCCAACGCCAGCGTGACTGCCTGGGCGATGTCACGATGGTGGATCGTGCTCATGCGTTGGGCCGGATGCCAGGTGCTGACGTGCTTGGGAAGAGATTGGAGATGTCCGTCACCATCGCCATAGATGAAGGGGAAGCGAAGGATGGACCAGTTCAACCCGCTTTCGCGCAGTTCCTTTTCCGCGGCAACCTTGCTTGCGGGATAGGCGTGCTGAGGGTCGACCGGGTCGTCTTCCCTTCCCGGATGCGGATTGTCCTTGTTGTAGACATGGCTGGTGCTCGACATGATGAAACGCGCGTCGGGAGCATGCGCCTTCACGGCGGCAATCAAGTTGCGTGTCCCGTCGAGGTTGCTCTTCCAGATGAGATCGGTATCCTGCGTGCGGAATACGGCGGCGAGGTGCACGATTGCGGAAACCCCTTGGACGGCGTTCGCCAGGGTTGAAGGGTCGAGAATATCGCCCGTTGCGGCACCTATTCCTTCAGGGCAGCTCCTGCCCGCCCGGAGCAGGGCTCGGCAAGCATAGCCGGCCTCCACCAACCGCGGCAGAAGTCGCTCGCCAACGAGCCCGGTGGCTCCGGTGATCAATAAGGTCATTTGCTCAATCCTTTCGCAACAGGGCCTGCAGCCGTTCGGTCGCTGATTTGAGGACACCGATGGTCGTGGCCAGATCGGCCTCGTCGATCCCGCCGAAGGCAGCGTCGTGAATGAAAGAAAGATCAGGGATCCGGCGCCACAGCGCCTCGCCGGCGGCTGTCAAAGTCAGCAGACGTTGACGGTGATCGTCTCCATTCGCGGTCTGCGTGACCAGGTCCTTGCGGACGAGTGTGGCAATAATCCCGCTCAGGGTCGCGCGTTCCAGTTCGAGTGCGCGACCGAGATCACGCTGGACGGACGGGCCGTTGTTGACGAGATACCAGAGAACATACCATTGCGTGGATCCCAGATCGAAGGGCCGCAGGCGCTCGTCCATGAGAGCCCGGCCCGCGAAGTAACACCGCTTCGTCCATGCTCCCACGGAGAGAATTTTGGTGTCCGCCTGATCCTGCATGAAAAGCCCATTTATTTCGTTCGCTACCATACGATAATTGCAAGGTAGCGAACGAATATCAAGGCTCGATGCTGTCGGAATCGGATGAAGCGATCTCACGGCGCCGGGCCAGAAAGCTGGACAGCCGTCTTAAACGTAAGTGACGCGATGAGGCCGGCAATGACTGTGATGACGACGACGTCGTTGGGGCGCTATCGCCACCGTTTCACATGGTCGACGAGCGCCCGAAGCTTCGGAGCGAGATTTCGCCGGCTGGGGTAGTAGAGAAAGAAGCCGGCAAACGGAGGGCAATAGTCCTGAAGGAGAGGGACCAGTTGACCAGATGCGACATAGGGTTTGAACGTGTCTTCCATACCGAAGGTGATGCCGCCGCCGGCACAGGCCGTGCGGATCATAAGCCACATGTCGTTGGTGGTGATCTGCGGGTCGACAGCCACGTCGAACTCGCGCCCGTTTTCGCCGAATTCCCAGCGATAGGGTGCGCTGTGTGGCGCTGGTCGCCAGCCGATGCACCGATGCGCTGAGAGTTCCGAAGGATGCTTGGGCCTGCCGAAACGTTCAATGTAGGACGGCGCAGCGAAGGCGCCCTGGCGCTGGTCGCCCGAGACTGGAACGGCAATCATGTCCTGATCGATGACCTCGCCCAATCGCACCCCCGCGTCATAGCCTTCCGCGACGATGTCGAATTCCTCATCCGTGACCGTCACGTCGATCTGAACTGAGGGAAAGGCATCCGCGAAACGCGCCAGAAGCGGCCCCGAAATGAAGTGCTCGGCGATGGACGACACTGCCAGCCTCAATAGCCCGTTTGGCGCACTGTCGCGGTCCGCCGTCGCGTCGAGCGCCAGTCCGACTTCGGAAATCGCCGGCGCCACCCGATGATACAGTTGTTCGCCAGCCTCCGTGAGACTGACACTGCGCGTCGTGCGCCGCACGAGCGCGACGCCCAGCCGATCTTCAAGACGTCGGACAGCCTGGCTGACCGCTGGCCGAGTGACGCCCAGATTCTCCGCGGCCACACGAAAGCTGCGCGCTTCGGCGACAGCCAGGAAAACGGAAATGCCATTCAGATCGATTGCCATTGGTTAGATAGTTTTACCAGAGCGGTCATCATTGGGCAAATTGTCCGATCTCATCGAGGCGCCTACTTTGGATCTCACGAACTAGGACGCGAGGCCTGTCGACGGTGCACGCAGCTTCATCGCCGGTCGATGGCTCTCATCAAGCTCTCAGCAGCCAGGAAAGGACTGTACCATGACCATTCTTCCGATACGCCAGTGGGTCGCCGGCGCGAGCCGTAGAGCTCTGATCACACTGGCATTGCTGTCGCTCGCCCTGCCGGGCACAGCCGTTGCAAACGCCACGGCAACGCAGGTGCAGGCCGCGGACAGTGCGGCTATCGAGCAACGGAACAGAGCGATCGTCGAAGCCGCCTTCGAAAAATGGCGCGGGGGCACCTATGTCTTCGGGGAGCTCCTCGCTCCAGACGTCGTCTGGACGATCCATGGTTCCGGGCCGGTCGCCGGCACCTATCGCAACCAGAAGGACTTCATCGAGAAGGCCTCGCGTCCCCTGACCAGCCGGCTCGCCACCTTGATCGCGCCGGAGGTGCACAACATCTTTGCGGACGGGGACACGATCATCATCCGCTTCGACGGAACGGCGACCACGACGTCGGGCGCACCTTATCGCAACCAGTTCGTCTGGATACTCAAGATGAAGGACGGCCTCGTCGTCAATGCGGAGGCCTTTCTAGACCTCGTTGCTTATCAGCAGGTGGTCGACAACAACGCCCCGCGGTCCCAATGACCGACGCCTGCGGTTCGGCAGATCTGAGAGTCTGCCGACCGATAGCCGCGCATCCGTGCGCCATGGCTTCCAAACCGAGAACAGCAACGCTCAATGGAGCAGGACCATGCGACAGGCACTTGCGGCAATCATCACGGCCACCCTTTCGATCCAACCCGCAGAAGCACAGGAGGCCAATCCGCAGCCGCAACATCCTTACGTTGGCACGTGGGTCACCGACGACAACCATGTTCGCCACGAACTTCTGCCGAGCGGACGCTATATCGAAGCCCGCGGTCAGCGCGAGCGAGCTTATGAGGGTCGGTATGAAGTAGACGGGACGCATATCGAGTATTGGGACGACACCGGCTTCACCGCTGATGGCGATTTCGTCGATGCCAACACTCTGCATCATGGCGGCATGATCTTGCGGCGCAAGCCGGCGACACCGTAAACACCGGGCGAGCCTGCGCGATGCGAAACGGGTCTGGGTGCCGCAGGTCTTCCTCAATCTACCTGATGGGACGGACGCCATTCACCGCCGCCCTGTCATCGTTGTTTTTCCACCTCTCGCAGGAGATCGATGAAGGCGCGTAACGTGGACGGCAGGTGCCGGCTGCGCGGATAATAGAGTGCCAGGCCCGGTATCGGCGGGCACCATTCATCAAGTACGGTGAGCAACTGGCCGGACGCCAGAAACGGCCGTGCGAAATACTCGGGCACATAGGCAATACCGCGCCCGTCCACCGCCGCCTGCACGAGAAGATCATTGTCATCGAGGGTGAGATTGCCCTGGACGTTGATCGCCACTTCGGCACCGCGTCTGGAAAATTCCCAGCGATAGCGCTTTCCACTGGGCAGACGTTGGCGGATGCAGCGATGCGCATGTAAATCGTCGGGCGTGTTTGGCCTTGCCTTGCCGTCCAGATAGGACGGCGCCGCCACGGTGATGAAACGGACGTCGCCTCCGAACTTCACTGCGACCATATCTTTCGGGACGGCTTCCAGCAGACGTACCCCCGCGTCGAAACCTTGTTCCACGATATCGACGAGCCGACCTTCCGACACGAGATCAAGCTCGACATCTGGATAAAGATCCAAGAAGCGCGGCACCACGTCTGCGAGCAAGATGCGGGCACCGCTTTTGTTCGCATTAATCCTAAGTGTGCCGCTTGGAGTGCCGCGCTCCTCCGAGAACGTGTCGAGCGCCCGATCGAGTTCCTGCAGAACCGGGTCGAGTCGCGCGAGCAGGCGCGCGCCGGCCTGCGTCAGAGATACGCTGCGTGTCGTCCGATTGAAGAGGCGGACGTCCAGCTTTGCTTCCAATCCGATGATCGCGTGGCTGAGGGCGGAGCGCGAGACCCCCATGATGTCGGCCGCTCTGCGGAAGCTTTTGTGATTGGCAACCGCGGCAAAAGCGGCAAGGTCATTCAGACTAGGGCGCATCATTCGTGATTTATCCTCACCACTTCATCTCAAATTGGCAGCCTTATATCACCAATCGTGCGGGTCTACATTCGGCGATGAACAGATGAGGAAAATCACATGCCAAAGACATGGTTCATTACCGGCGCTTCTTCCGGACTCGGTTTCGAAATGGCGCAGCAGTTACTCGCCCAAGGGCACAAGGTGATTGCAACGCTCCGCCGCTCAGGACCACTGACGCAACTTGAGCAGGAATATCGCGAGCACCTGGATACCATTCAGCTTGATGTGATCGAGCCGGAGAGCATTGTCTCGGCCGTCGAAGGAGCCTTTAAGCGGCATGGCCGCGTAGACGTGATCGTCAGCAACGCGGGCTATGGCCTGTTCGGTGCTGCGGAAGAGCTCACGAATGAAGAGATCGACCGGCAGATCGCCACCAATCTTACCGGATCCATTCATCTGATCCGTGCTGCACTGCCCCTTCTTCGAAAGCAAGGCGGCGGGCGGATCGTTCAGGTCTCGTCCGAAGGTGGGCAGATCGCGTATCCCGGGTTCAGCCTCTATCATGCGACCAAGTGGGGCATCGAGGGCTTCCTCGAAGCCGTGGCACAGGAAGTGGCTCCGTTCGGCATCGACGTCATCATCGCCGAGCCGGGACCAACCGGCACGAATTTCGGAGCCAATCTCGTCTGCGCGAAACCGATGGATGCCTATGACGAAACTCCTGCCGGCGCCGTTCGCCGGGCGATCACTGAGGGTAGCTTCGAAATCAGGGGAGATGCGGCGCGCACCGTGTCCGCAATCATAACAGCCGCCGAGAGCGAGACGCCGCCATTGCGGCTGGCGCTGGGCAGCACGGCCTATTCCTCGATCTCACAGGCGCTGTCCGCGCGCCTCGCCGCCCTTAAGGCGCAGCGGGGAGTGGCGAATTCCGCCGATAGGCAGGATCTGTGAAGTGCAGCAACGGCTGGGACACACAGATCTCACGCACAGGAAAGGAAACAGCATGTCCGTTCAATCAGCTATATTGGCGCTTGTGTTGACTGTGTCATCTTCTGCATCCGCGCAGACAGCAGCGGAGAACCAAGTCGTCGGAACCTGGCGTATGATGTCGGCGACGATCGACCCCGGCGGCAGAAATATCGCTGCTTATGGAGAAAAGCCCAACGGGCTTCTCGTCTTCACGCCCGATATGCACTTCGTGGAAGTTCTGACCGACGCCGATGTCCCGCGGTTTGCTTCCAATGTCCGCGGTGGGGGGACGGACGATGAAAATCGCATGGCCATGTCACGCAGCATCGGGTTCTTCGGCACCTACACCATCGATGAGAAGGGAGAATTCAGCGGAAACCGCGTCGAGGGATCGACATTCCCGAACTGGATTGGCAGCGTGCGAACACGTGATGATCTCACGCTCGTCGTCGATGGCGACCGCATGACTGAACAATTCCGCAGGCCGGAAGGCATCGAAATCAGGATCGAATGGCAGCGGGTCAAATGAGGCACTGAAGGGCGGTTCCCCTGAGGCCTCGACCTTCGAGCGTGCGCCATTCAGTCCTTCGCCTCCCAGTCGTAGCTTCTCATGAAATCGAGAAACGCACGCATGGCGGCGCTCGGAAGTCGGCGGCTGGGGTAGTATAGAAACCAATGCGGCAAGGTCGGGCTCCAGTCGGAGAGAAGCTCCACCAGCCGGCCGGTTTGGATATGCGGCTTCGCATAGTCGTCGAAGACATGGGCTATTCCTCTGCCCGCCAGCGCAGCTTGCAGTTCATTGTGTGCGGAGCTGACCGTCAAGCGGCCGGTTGGAGTGACTTCGATCTCTTCGCCCCCCTCGGAAAATCGCCAGGTAACGAGGGTGCCACCTGGGAAACGACGTCTTATACAGTCGTGATCAACAAGCTCGTGTGGTGTCTGCGGCTCTCCGCACCTCTTGATGTAGCCGGGCGAGGCGACGATTGCATAACGAAGCGCGGGCCCGAGTGGCAGCGCGATCATGTCCTGGGCCAGCTGCTTGCCGAACCTGACGCCGGCATCGAAACCCTGTTCTACGATATCGATGACGGCCGCATCGCTGATGATCTCGATCTTCACCTCGGGATAAACGTCCATGAAGTCGAACACCAGTGGGCAAAGAAAATGATCGACAGCCGGCGCCGGCGCGTTGATCCTAAGCGTTCCAGACGGACTATCCCGTAATTCGTCCACCTCGGCGATGGCGAGCCGGATGTCGCTCAGTGCAGGCGCCAGACGTTCCAGAAGGCGCTGTCCTGCCTCCGTTGGGAATACGCTCCTCGTCGTTCGGTTGAGGAGCCGGATACCCAGAGCCTCTTCCAGCCCATTCATCGTTTGGCTCAAGGCCGACGACGACACGCCTCGCTCATGTGCGGCTGCGCGGAAACCACCACAGCGCACGATGGCCACGAACACATCGAAGCTGTCCAGGCGAATAGGATCCATTGCAAAGTTTTTCTAATCAAGCCGATAAACTTAAAGCAGATTATCAGATCAATTGCCCCATGTCATGGTTGATGCCGAGCTCAACGCGGTGCTTGATGTTTGCTTTCACGGTCAATTCGACCCGTGCGAAGCGATGAAGCAATTGAGCGCCCACACGGAGGAAAACCTGATGAGTGCCTTTACCCTCAACAGACGTGCCATCATGCTGTCCGCTGTCGCCGGCGCATCGACCATGTTCATCCCAAGCCTGGGTGGCTCCAGCAGCGCCAACGCCCAGGCCGCGTCCCCGGTGACGGGCAATGCCGGTCACTACCGCTTCCGCGTCGGAGACATCAGCGCGACTGTCTTGAGCGATGGTGTGATTGGTGGCCCGCCTCGCGTCTATGCCAGCAACGCGCCGGAAGCCGAGCTTCAGGAGGTCCTGCGTCAAGCATTTCTGCCGACCGACCACATGACCCTCAATCTCAACACCCTGCTAATCGAAACCGGCGGTCGACGGATTCTGATCGAGGCCGGAGCCGGCAAGACCATGGGCCCGAATGGCGGCCGTATCTTCGATAACCTCGCGGCGATCGGCCTCGGTCCTGCAGACATCGATGCGATTGTCGTCTCGCATACCCATCCCGACCACGTCGGCAATCTGAGAACCGCAGACGGCGGCAAGGCCTTTCCCCGCGCCACGGTGTTTGTTCCGAAGGCCGACTGGGACTTCTTCGTCCGCACCGATCCGGATCTCTCCTACATGCCTGTGCCGGAGGAATTCCGTTTGCGCTTTGCGGCAAACATCAAGAACAGCCTTGGGCCGTTTGCGAACGATGTCGAGCTTTATGAAGCCGGCGCCGAGATCGTGCCGGGTCTGACGACGATCGCCGCATCCGGTCACACGCCGGGCATGGCCACCTTTCTCGTCCATTCCGGGAGCGACCAGTTGCTGCTGACAGCAGACCTTGCCTATCACCCTGTTGTCAACGTCGACAGGCCCTGGCTTCCGGGCCCGGACCGGGACAAGGAAACGGCCTTTTCCTCGCGCCGGCGCATTTTCGACAGGGCGGCCGCCGAGCGCATGCCCGTTCTTGGCTTCCACTATCCGTTCCCCGGCCTCGGCCGGATGCTGAAGACCGATGGCGGCTACGCCTGGGTTCCCGCCAACTGGCAGTTCTGACGCTCAGAAACAGGAAACACCTATGGAACAGTTGAATATCAACAGACGCGGCTTTCTCGGCACGATGGGTGCGGCGGCAACAGGGTTGGCTCTCGCCACCCACGCTACCGCGCAGACCTCGGGAACGAATGCGGCGTTGTCAGCTTCTGGAGCAAATCAGGATGTCCTGACTCGCACATTGCCACGCACCGGCGAACGGGTCACTGCCCTGGGTCTCGGAACCTTCCTGACCTTCGACCTCAAGCCCGGGGATCGCCGGGACGCTCTCCGCCAAGTCTTCAAACGTTACGTCGCCGCAGGCGGCCGCGTGGTCGACACATCACCTCTCTACGGCTCGGCCGAAGTCAGCGTCGGCCAGTTCATGGGCGAGTTTGAAGGATCCGACGAGTTGTTCCTCGCCAACAAGGTCTGGTCGACGGGAGAATATCTTGGAGACGAAAGCCACGCGATCGAAAGCTTTCGGCAGTCGCGCATGCGGACATGGCGTGACACAATCAATCTCATGCAATGCCACAGCATCACCAATGCGCCGGTCATCATTCCGCTGATGAAAGCCTGGAAGAAGGAAGGGCTCATAGGCCACGTCGGCGTGACCCACCACGAGTCGGCGGCGCAGGACCAGTTGCTGGCCATCATCCAACGCGACGATGTCGATTTCATCCAGACCAACTACTCGATCTTCAACCGCGACGCAGAGAGGCGCTTGCTGCCGGCCGCCGCCGACAAGGGCGTCGGCGTCCTGATCAATCTGCCGCTCGAAAAGGCGCGGCTGATGAAGGTAATCGAGGGGCAGCCGCTTCCCGGTTTCGCAGCCGAATTCGGTGCGACGAGCTGGGCGCAGTTCTTTCTGAAATGGGTCATGGCGCATCCGGCCGTCACGAGCGTACTTTGCGGTACGTCCAACCCCGACCACATGAGCGACAATGTCCAGGCGATGACGGGGCCGCTACCTGACGAGCGCATGCGCGCCCGCATGGTCGCACATATGGAGACCCTTCCCGGCTTCGGCTCCATCGGTACGATGCCGTGGTATCCCGGCAAGGAGAACATGTATTCCGGCCTGATCCGAGAGGCACAGGCCAACGCCGCGCAGCGCCTGCAGTAACGGCGCGTCGATTAACCCGCCATCACACCGGGAGACCGGACTTGCCCTCCACCAGACGCTCGCTTCTGATGGCCTTTCTGACGCTGCCTCTCATCGAGGCGGCGAGAATGAGGGCGTTTGCGCACGTCGCTCCCGAACTGCCGCTCACCCCCGCATGTGACGATGAAGACGAACTGACCCTCGAACGGGAAGCCGGTCCCTTCTTCAGGCTGAACTCACCGCTCAATCGGGATCTCTATTCGGATGCACCCGGAGGCGAGCGAATAACCGTCGCCGGTTTCGTGTTTGACAATCGTTGCCGGCCGCTTGGCGGCAGCCTTGTCGAAATCTGGCACGCGGACGAAAACGGCGACTATGACAGCGTGGGCTTCCGCTTGCGCGGATACCAATTCGCCGACACGCAGGGACGCTGGTGGTTCAACACCATCGTGCCCGCGCTATATCCCAGACGAACGCGTCACTTCCATTTCAAGGTCCAGCGTCCCGGTGGGCGCCTCCTGACCACGCAGCTCTATTTTCCCGGCGAGGCGAGGAATGCCGGAGACAGATTGTTTGATGAGGCACTGCTCCTCGACATCAAGCAAACCGGCGATGGAAAGTTTGGACGGTTCGATTTCGTGATCTAACGAGGAAAGCCGCTAGGGAGGGGAGTGTTTAGTCGCCAGCCTACTTTTTCCAAATTCGGCCATTGAGCTCTTTTACGGAGCCTCGTTGACAGAGACAAGCCGTCCTCACGCATTATTGGTTGTTTGAAATTGCTTGCCGGACGTCGTGATGCCCGACGTCCAAACACAGCAAGGGTTCAAATCAGGCGTTGAAGCCCGCGTCTACACTGAGAACCGCGCCGGTAATCAGACTTGCAGCGGGACCCGCCAGGAACGCCACCGCGCTGGCGACTTCACGGGGCTCGCCGAAGCGCCCAAGCGAGGTGAGGCTCCTCTGATAGTCAGCATTCTCACCATTGGCGGGATTCATTTCCGTGTCAGTTGAACCCGGTAGAACGAGATTGACGGTGATGCCTTGAGGTCCGAGTTCGCGCGAAAGGCCCCGAGTGAACGACAGAAGTGCCGACTTCGACATCGCGTAAGCCGTCACACCCGGGAAAGGAACGCGCTCTGCAAGAGAGGAGCCGAGAGAGATGATCCGGCCACCGGATGAAAGATGCGGGATTGCTGCCTGCGCAAAAAGGACCGGGGCGCGAACGTTCACATCAAGCATGGCCTGCAGGTCGACGAGTGCCAGATCCGCGGTCATGCCGGCGGTTCCGATACCCGCGCTGTTGACGAGGATATCAAGCCCTCCAAGTGTGTCGACGGTCTGGCCGACGGCGCGGCGGATGGCGTCCGGGTCGGCACTGTCGGCTTGAATGGCAAGCCCACTGCGGCCTTTTTCCTCGATGGTCTTGACCACTGACGCAGCCCTGTCCGCCGAACGCTGATAGGTGAAGGCGACATCCGCGCCCTTCTCAGCAAGAGCAATTGCAATCGCAGCGCCTATTCCGCGAGAGCCGCCGTTCACCAAGGCGCGTTTTCCAAGCAATTCCATGATCTTTCCTTTTATGCAGTGATCGATGTAGAAATACGTATGGCCATTGCAAACCGCCGTCAACTGAATTATGCAGTGGTCGATGCACAATAATTCTCCATCGTCACCTAAAGCTTCAGAACGGCCCCTCCGCTCGCGCGGTCGACCGCGAGAATTCGACCGCGTTACAGCACTCGCCAAAGCGACAAGACTTTTTTGGACCAAAGGCTACGAGGCAACTTCCATCGCTGATCTGACGGATGAGATGGGGATCGGCACGAAGAGCCTCTATGCTGCCTTCGGTTCGAAGGATGAGCTCTATGCCGAAGCGCTTAAGTACTATTACACGACCTACGAGGGGCTCGTATGGACGCGGTTCAGAAAGGCGTCCACTGCGAAAGAGGCGGCTCTCGCATTCCTCGAGGATTCCGCGGTCGCGATGACCGGTGGAGATTGCGATCTGCCTCGCGGGTGCATGGCGACACTCGCCACCGTGGGCAGTAAAGGACACTCCGACCTGAGCGAACTCATGCGAGCGACCCGCGCAGGTGGTTTCGACATCCTCAAGGCGCGCTTTGACAGAGCAAAGAGCGACGGTGATCTTGTCCCCTCGGCAGATACGACGAGGCTGGCAAGGTTCGTGCAGATCGTCCAAAGCGGCATGGCGATCCGCGCTCGCGATGGAGCGGAACGGGTCGAACTGCATGCCGCGGCGGAAATGGCGCTGTCCGGCTGGGAGAATATGGCCGGTAACGTCGATCAGCACGCGGAGCGCAGGGCCTGAGCGTCGACCCGAACCGATAAGAATTTTGGATGGTTCAACTCTGCTCTTCTTATGAAGAGCGGAACGAGCTTTCTGCGAAACGGCTTGGCGAGCAGCCGACGGCGCGGGTGAAGGCAGTGCTGAACGCACTTGCCGACTTGTAGCCAATTGAAAAGGCGATCTCCTCCACCCTTGCCGTCCCAGACTTGAGGGCCTCCTTCGCAAGCGCCATGCGCCACCGCAAAAGATACGAGATTGGTCCGATCCCGACGAGCGATTGGAAACGGGTAGCCAAAGCAGAGCGGGAAACACCGCAAAGCTTTGCCAGAGCTCCGACCGTCCAATCTTGCCCAACATTTTCGTGCATGGCCCGAATGGCTTTGGACGTAACGGGGTCGCGAAGGCCGGCGAGCAGGCCCGGACCGGCGGCTCCCAGACTTTGTTCCGGAAAATCCGAGGCCGGCATCCTGAGAATCTCGACCAGCGTCAGTTCGACGAGACGGATGATGATGAATTCGCTTGCCGGCCCAGGGTCGCGGGCTTCGGATTCTATTAGCGTGAGCAGGTTGTGAAGCCGGTGGAGTTTGGGCGAATGCGAGGGTATCTGAACCATGGGCGGAAGAAGCCCTGCCAGGAGATCCTCGTTGGCTGCTGAGAACAGAAATTTGCCCATGTGGAGCGAAATCTGCCTTTCCGGACCGGAGCCCAGCTTCAAGCGGCCCCCCTGTTTAGCGGCCACCGCGGCGACGCTGTCCAATGGCTCTACTTCCTGACTTGAGGTCAGTGTAAAGGAAAGCGTTGTGCGCAGCAGCACGAAGTCGCCCTTTTCCAGCAGCAACGGATCGCAACCGGGTCGTATCAACTGACAATTGCCGCCTTCTATCCAGAAAAACAAAAGATCTCCCAGCGCCGGAAAGCTCAGGCCCCAGTCACCGGCGGCGTCCATGCCTCTACCCAAAAGAGCAGCGCGCGGTTGCAGCAGTCGAATTAGATCAAGAAAAGGATCCATTTTTTGGGCTTTAGATAAAGTCTTCTGGAGTCTGCATTATGGAGCGTGCAGAAGCGATAGCATAGTTTGCCGGAGGATTTCACGAGACCCCTATACCTCGGGGCCGTTTCACCGGAGAATAATGTTGATCAAAGTCACTGCCGCCGATATTGACCGTTTTCTTGCCGAAGACGACGGCCAGCCCATCGTCATGCTGAACCTGCTTCGGTTCAAAGCTGACGGCGGAAGGCAGCGTTATCTCGACTACCTTGCCATGGCCGGTCCCATCGTTGCCCGCTACGGCGCCGAAATCCTTTTTGCCGGCGATGGGGCGACCGCACTCTGCGCCGAACCCGGCCAATCCTGGGATGCGGTGGCGCTGGTGCGCTATCCAAACCGGTCAACTTTCGTCGATATGATCGCCGACCCGGCCTACGCCGTTGCCGATCCAATCCGGATGTCGGCTCTGGAAGAAGCGGTGCTGCAGCCGATTAGCGTGATGAAACTCTGACGCAACTGGCGCTCTCGCATCCGAAAGGCTCAGGATCGTGCAGCTGAGTCCTTCTACCATAAGGTAACAGATCTAGACGCTTCCGATTGCACGCCCTGCCGCAGTCTTCGTCGCGTGATGCGATAGACGGCTGCGGGCGGGATATTGGCAAAGGTCCAGCCGACATACGTCGCCTTCAGGCCTAGACGGTCGAGCAAGGGTCTGGCAATCGGACATCGCGGTCCGTAGGTGAATTGGTAGAATGCTCCATTATGGCGTAGGAGCGAAAATGCCCCTTCCACGATCGCGAGCACCTTGCGCGACGGCATCGATAGAAGAGGAAGGCCGCTGACAACAGCACCCACAGGCGCCTTCGCGTGAATTGGCAACTTGCGCAACCGAGCAGCATCCATCTGAACAGTTCTTGCGGCTGGAAAGCGGTTGCTGAGCTGGTTCGCGAATTCCGCACCATATTCGACCAGCACGAGATTTTCTTCGGCAACACCCCGTTGCAGCAAGGCTTCCGTAAAGACCCCGGTTCCAGGACCCAACTCGATGACTGTGCCCGTCTGCGCCGATATCTCTGCGGTCATAAGGGAAGACAATGCGCGCCCTGACGGAGTGACGGAGGCAACGCGAAGGGGAGCAGAAAGCCACGCCCGAAAAAACAAAAATGCATCTGCAGTTCGGTTCATCATCGCTTGCTTGCTCCAAAAGCCGGGCGCGCTCGATATCGCCGCTGAAGCCGCCACACCGAGGCGACGAGCAGTTCCGCAGTAACAAGCAGGATCAGTATTTTCAGGGCGAGTGCGGACGAATTAATGCCGGGGATGGCCAGTACAGCCAGGTAACCGCCGGCAATAAACAAGCCGTTCCACAGGACGATGCCGATCGATGCGCCAGCGACAAACCGCAGCGTACTTGTGCCTAAAAGCCCAGCCGCCACCGGCGAGATCAATCGCACGGTAGGAATGAGCTGCGACAGGATCGTCAGCGCCCGTTCACGCTCGCGCAGGGAGGATAGTGTCCAGTCGATACGGGGTCGTGATAGTCCCACCCATCCACCGACAGAGTAGAGAAGCGCCGAAGTCCGCTTTTTTCCGACTGCACGCACGAGAAGATAGAGGCCGAGAGCTCCGATCAAGCTTCCAACCGTCGTCCCGATGACGGCAGTGTGGAGCGACCAGACCTCATCGTCGGCCGCAATACCTATGGCGACGAGGACCCCATAGGAGGGCAGGGCAGGCAAGAAACGCTCCGCAAGCCCGATCGCGAAGAGACCAAACATGCCATATAACGCAATCCAGCCGACAAGATTTCCGAGCGGGTCCATCTCTCACCCCTCCCGTCTGATCGTTGTCTCGTCCAGACTGGAGCGCTCGGGAAGAGGAACCTGCGCACTGAACGAGATGCCCGTGAGCTTCTCTGAAATCTCCCACAGCCTATGCGCCACATGCTTTTCCATCGCCTGTCGCGGAATCTGTGCTTCCGTTGGGTGACCACGGGTCTCGCTTAGCCTGTCAGGCCCGTAATAGCCGCCGCCGCGGGCATCGGAAGACGTAGCCGCAAACAGAGTCGGCAACGCGCCTTGTGCAACAGGCTGAAACAAAAACCACAAGAACGTCCTGAGGAGGCCTTGGGCACTATGGCGCCCAGGGGCATTGTGAAGCAGATCGGTGCGCGATACGCCTGGGTGGGCAGCGATACTGGTAACCCGCCAGCCCGCTTCTTCGCTCCGCCGTTGCAGTTCGAACGCAAACATTAGACATGCCAGCTTCGACTGAGTGTAGACAGGCATCGGCTTATAGCCACGCTCCGCTTGCAGGTCGTCGAAATTGATTGCGGCGCTTGCGCTTCGAACAGCAATGCTGGAAAGCGTGACGACCCGCGGGTACTGTGCCCGCATGAGCAGCGGCAGGAGCTGGCCCGTCAGGGCAAAGTGGCCGAGGTAGTTGGTGCCGAACTGCAGTTCGAAGCCGTCTTTGGTCGTCTGACGCGTCGGCGGCGTCATCACGCCGGCATTGTTGATGAGAACATCAATATGGTCGCGCGTTTCTTTCAGTCTTTTCGCCAGCGCCTCGATCGATGCGAGGCTGGCGAGGTCGACGATTTCAAGAGTGACCGATGACTGCGGCGCCCTTTCCTTGATGCGCCGAACGGCTTCGGCGCCTTTCGTTGGATTGCGCCCCGCGATGATCACGTCGCCACCGGCTTCAGCCATCGCAACTGCATCTTCGAAGGCCAGACCGCCCGTTCCGGTGATCAAGATCGTCCGGCTCTTCTGAGATGGCATATCGTTTAGTGTCCAGGGTTGTGGCATCGTCCATTCCTTCTGTTTCTAATGGGGCAAAAGCCGTCCGCCGAAGACGTGTTGTTGGAGCATGCCTTCGGCGGACGGACGGGAGATCGCCGTGGGGTGAAGCGACCTTTCGCGGCTCCAGAATGGGGTGGTTCCGGATCCGAGCCTATTCGATGGCATCGACCGACCTGCCGAGGCGGCGCCCGGCCCCTTCACCTCATCCAGGCCGGATGTTCGGGAGTTATCTCGCTGACAGCGTCCGGATCGACGACGTCAGCGCCAATACACGCCGCAGCGGTTGCCCATCAGGCGATGCCGCCATTCGCGAAGATGTTTTGACCATCGATCCAAGCCCCGTCCTGCGAGCAGAGAAGGCCGATGACATTGGCGATATCTTCCGGCTGACCCAGGCGACGAAGCGGGGTAGCCTCCGGTATGCCGCGAAGTGCCTCTTCCCCATGCTGGCGCAGGAGTTGAGTGTCGACGGCACCCGGCGATATCGCATTGACCGAAATGTTGCGGCCGCCCAGTTCCTTGGCAAGAACGTTTGAATAGATCTCCTGCGCCGCCTTGGTTGCAGCGTAGGCTGCGGTACCGGCAGGGCTCATTTTGATGATACTTGAGCTGAGGCTGATGATCCGTCCGCCATCGCGGACCCGTCGTGAAGCCTCGCGCAACACGTTGAAACTTCCTTTGACGTTGGTGGCCATCATCCGGTCAAAGGCCTCGTCGGTCATCTGGGCGAAAGGACCAACGTTCATGATGCCGGCGTTATTGACGACGATGTCGACGCCGCCGAAGGCTTCGTCATTGGCGTCGAAAAGAGCTTTGACTGCAGCTGGATCCGCAACGTCCCCCTGGCGAACGATGGCGCGACCGCCAGCCGCCCCGATGTCGCGCACGACCGCCTCGGCAAGATCCCGGTTTGTCAGATAGTTCACCGTCACAGCATACCCGTCTCGCGCCAAGCGTCGGGCTGTCGCGGCGCCAATGCCGCGCGAAGAGCCGGTAACCACTGCGCCACGCTTGTCGCTAGGTCGCGTGTCAGCGTCGAGCGTCTGCGCCGACGCAAGCCTTGTCATGGCAAGAGCAGAAGGAACAGCGGCGGCCAGAGCCAGAAAGGAGCGGCGAGAGTTATCGGTATTGGACATCGTGGTATCTCCTTTGAAAAAGATTCGAGATGCTGCGGACGTCGCCCGCAGCCGCGTTTCGCGCTCAGCGCTGGCGAAGGAAATTCGCGATCCGTTGATTTGTGATCAGGTAGACTACGCCTGCCAGTAGGCTCGCCAACGGTACGATCAACAAACCAAGCCCGAGGCCATTGGGAATCTCAACGGCCGTAGCCGCATCACTGACGATGCCGACGATTAAGGGACCGAGTGCAGGCCCGGCAAGACCGGATCCGATCATAACGAGGCTCGTCGCCTGGGCCTGACGCCCCGAACCGGCGATCAGATGCGCGGCTCCGAAGCCCCACGGCAACATGAACGAGAATGACAACATTCCGGGCACGAAGAGTGCAATGGACATCCAGCCAGTCGGCGCAAACAGCGCTGCGGTCGTCGTTACACTAGCGAGCAGGAACAGAATTGCAGGAGGGCCGAGTACCTTGCCGGTGCCTGAGCGAACAGCGCGATCAAACCAGCGTCCGCCGCCCAACGTCCCGATGATCCCCATCAACCCTTGCAACATGCCGAACGAAACGCCGACCTCTGTTGCGGTAAAGCCATGGGTGCGGATCAGAAACGGTATGGAAAAGGCGTAGAAAGGGGCGCCTGCGAAGCCCAGGCAAACAGCCCCCGTGAACAACCAGCGAAACGCCGGAGACGACAGCAGGTCCAGACTGGTTCGCAGAAAAGGTTCGTCGCGCGCCGCTGTTGTCTGGAGAGGGGGAGTGGGACCGGATACAAGAATGGTCAACAGACCGATCAAGACGCCGATGGCTCCAGCACCGATCAGAACGACGCGCCAGCCGAAAACATCTGCAATCGCGCCGCCTGCGGCAAATCCCACCATCGTTCCTAACGGGATGCCCATCGCGAAGAGGCCGATTGCAAGACCGCGCCGCTCTAAGCCAATTTTGCGGACGATGAGAGCGTGACCTGCCGGAACGGCACCAGCCTCACCGAACGCAACACCGAAGCGTGTGAGGGCCAGGAACATGAAACTTGCGGCGAAACCCCCGAGCGTCGTCATGACGCTCCAGATCAGGACGCAGGACACCAGCACGAACCGCGGAGATCCCCGATCTGCTGCACGGGCAAGCGGCAAAGAGAGAAGCGCGTAGCAAACCGCGAAGGCGAGGCCCGTCAGTAGGCCCATCTCGGTGTCGGTCAGCCGCAGCTCTGCCTTAATCTTTTCCGCCAGGATGAACGGAAGGATCCGATCGATCTGCGAGAACGCATTGATCAGCAAAAGCACCATGCATATGGCGGCCATTCGCGGGCCCCTTACGCGTTCCTGGCTGGACGCAACGGGCGGCGCTCGTGTCTCTGAACGGTCTATTGACCGGGCGACAATTTCTGTCATCTTGGGGTCACTCCACGCTTGGTTTGCACCCTTAAGCTAGATGGAGTGTCCAATGAGCAGAATGCCAGAACCTTCAAGAAACTTGCCTATTCCTACAAGTGAGGCGATGATGCCGGCGAGGAGCCACGTGTTGCCGTGGCCTCTGAAACAGCCGGAGCCCCGCTTGAATACACCATTGCTCTCAGCCGTCACCGCCTACATCGAAGAACAGGGTGGTGGGCAAGGCCTGTTCCCGACGGCCATAGAAGGCTTCAATATCGTCCGCTCGTTTCAATCGATGATGCCCATGCGAAACATCTATCGGCCGTCGCTCTGTGTCGTGTTGGAAGGGGCGAAGGAGTTGCAGTTCGGCGATGAACATCTCAATTACCGCAGCATGGAGTGCCTGGTCGTCAGTGTTGGCGTCCCGGCAACCGGAAGGATCGTGGAGGCAAGTGCCGCAACGCCTTATGTTGGCGTTTTGATCGACTTCGATGTGGCAACTGTGCGAGAAGTCCTTGAACAGTTGGACACACCACCAGCCCAATCGGAAACGACCGGTCCTTGCGCTTTTATCGCCAAAGTTGATCAACCACTTGCCGACTGCATCCTCCGCCTGGTTCGGCTGCTGGAAACGCCGAAGGCAATCCCGATCCTGGCGCCTTCGATCGTGCGCGAGATTTGCTATTGGCTGTTGAGTGGCCCACATGGCGGAGAGATCTGCAAACTTGCCTGCCCGGAATCAAACATCGAGCGTGTCGTAAGAGCCGTAGCCCTTTTACACACTAACTTCGCGGAAACTTTGCGCGTAGATCAATTGGCTGATGTCGCGCGGATGAGCCCATCATCGTTTCACCAGCATTTCAAGGCGTTGACCTCGATGACGCCGCTGCAGTTCCAGAAGCAACTCCGCTTATTGGAGGCCCGTCGCCTCATGGTCACGAAGGCTGCCAATGTTGCCGAAGCGGCTTACAAGGTGGGATACGAGAGCGCGTCGCAGTTCAGCCGGGAATATTCAAGAACTTTTGGCGTCACGCCTAAACAGGATGCTTTGAACCAACAGCGCCTCCACAACGAATATGCGAGCCGCACTGTACGTTCCGCGTAATCCGGTCAGAATGAGTTAGCGCCTAATGTGCAAAAGGGTGAGCATAGCCGTCAGCCGGCTTGCCGGCGCCGATCGGTCATTCCAAATGGCGAGGTCGATGTCCGTTTCACTCTTATAAAATCGAAGCCTTAGAACGCAGATTGTAGTGCCAGTATGCCGACCGCCAACACGTAGACCATTGCGATGGCGACGAGAAGCAAGAGTGGAGATCCGAACTGTCCTCCTTGTCCGACAGCCGTCGGCATCGCCAGGTCCCGTGCGCTCCTGTATAGCTTCTGCAGCAGGATCAGGTTCGTCGGAGGAAACATCGGAAGGAGTAGCACGACAACGGCAAGCCGCAGATTGCCGTCCATCGGAGCACCCTTTGCATACGGAAACAGGTCGCGACCGGAGACGATGATCGTCGCAAACGACGACATGAAGAGAAGCGCGGCCGAAGCTCGGCCACGCATACCGACCGACGCAATGGCAGCTATCACTGCAGCCAGCAGCACGAGTGCATGCATCGCTGGGTAGCTGCTTATGGCACCACTATGCATAACCTGCAGCCTCCCCACGCTTTCATCCAGTCGAAGGCATTTCCTCCAACACATCATCACATGACAGATCTGTCAGGCTCCGGAGGCAGCCTGGATGGAATCCGACATTATCTCGACACCACGGTCGATTTCCTCGTTCGAAACTGTCAGTGGCGGCGCGATGCGAAACACGCCGCCCATTCCAGGCAACTTGACGATATTCATGCTCAGTCCCCGTCGCATCGCCTCTTCCATGATCTTGGCACCGAGAGCGAACCCTGGCGCTTTCGTCTGCCGATCCGCCACGATCTCCAGACCCATCAGAAGGCCGCGGCCGCGTACATCGCCAACGCATTCAAATCTCTGTTGAAGAGAGACAAGTCCGGCCCGCAACCTCGCCCCACGCTCGATTGCGGCAGCGACCAGGCCTTCTCGTTCGACAACGTCCAGAACAGTGACGCCGACTGCGGCGAGAAGGGGATCGGAGACATGCGTGGTGTAGAACAGATATCCCTTTTCGAAGGCCTTCTGCTCGATCGCCTCGGTCGTCATCACCGCAGCCAGCGGCAAGCCGGCACCCAGCGTTTTCGAAAGGGTCAGGATATCGGGAGTGACACCATCCCTTTGGAACGCGAACATGTGCCCGGTTCTGCCCACGCCAGTCTGGGCCTCATCCAGGATGAGAAGCATGCCTCGCTCCTCGCACTTTCGCTTGAGCGCGGCCAGATAACCAGCAGGAAGCTCCAGAATGCCACCGCTCGACAGAATTGGTTCGGCTATGAACGCGGCAAGGTTTCCAGTCGACTGGTTATCGATAAGCGCAAACGCATCATCCAACTCGGTTTGCCAATCATTCGTGCCATCCGGCTTCGTGAATCGAGGACGATATGAGTTAGGGGCGGGGATCGCGAGAGAACCTGCAGCCGTCGGCCCGTATCCGCGACGTCCAGCGCTATAGGTCGCGGCGGCGGCGGCGCCCGTCATGCCATGCCAACTCTGCGCGAACGCCACCACTTCATGTCCGCCGGTCACAAGTTTGGCCATGCGAATGGCAGCCTCGTTGGATTCTGCTCCCGTCGTCAGCAACTGAACACGATCGAGACCTGGCGCGAGCGCCGCAAGACGTGACGCCAGCTCCACCACCGGACGCGAGAGCATGCCGCTAAAGAGATGTGCGACCGAGCGCATCTGTCGATCGACCGTCGCAACGATGTCTGGATGAGTGTGGCCGAGGAGGGCGCTCATCTGCCCCGACGTAAAGTCCAATATGGGGCGGTGGTCGGCGTCATACACGTAGCTTCCGCTCGCACGCTCAACGATGATGCTCTCGAAGCTTGGCCCGTATCGCGTAAGGTGCCTGTTCGCCTGATTCCAGAAGCTCTGTTCATCGTTGAGGGACACGGGTCTATTCCTTCGGTTGGCACTGAGGAGAAACTATGCAGTGTTTTCTTTTTCGGCAAATTGATATTATTCCATTCCGATATCAACGAAATCGATGGCGAAATGACCCTTGATCTTTCGGTCCTCAGAAACTTCGCGGTGGTTGCCAGGTCAGGCTCCATAAGCGTGGCATCCCAGCAGGTAGGTCGCACGCAATCGGCATTGAGCATGCAGATGCAGCGCCTTGAAGACATGATCGGACAGGCCCTGCTCCATAGGAGCGGATCCGGTATCCGCCTGACGTCAGCCGGCGAAAAGCTGCTCGTGCATGCGGAGGCGCTTCTTGCCCAGCATGACGAGTTGCTGGCGACTATGAACGGGGCCACTCTGCAGGGCTCCGTCAGTCTGGGCTGCCCTGAAGACTACTCCATCGCCTTCCTTCCCTCCATCCTGAAGGGCTTCTTCGAACGACACCCGGACGTGGAACTACGAATGGTATGCGCGCCTACCACCGAGCTCAGGCCGATGCTGAGAAGAAGGCAAATCGATCTCGGTATGGTCTCGCTTTCGGAATTGGCCAGTCCTGAAATCATCAGGCGAGAGGATTTCGTGTGGGTGGCAAATTCGTCCAGGCCAGCTATCCTGGATCTGCCCATCTTGCCCCTTGCCCTTTCCGCGCCTGCCACGCTCGACTTCCGCGCGGCCTGCGACGTCATGGAGGCGTCAAACCGCCGATACCGCGTCGCCTTTGCAAGCAATAGTCTCGCGGGGCTGACCGCAATTGCACGATCAGGTCACGCTATCAGCGTCTTCACCAGGACTGCTGTTCCGCCGGATCTCTTTGTCGTCACGGACGGACTGCCGACGCTTCCCACGATAGGTCTGGCCGTGGAGTTCGGAGAGAGCCGGCCTTCGGTGATTGCGAAGGCTCTTGCCGAGCATATCCGCTCGACCCTTCATGGGCTGTAGGGTTTGGGACCTACATAAAAACGGAGACCGGACGGACCTAGCTCATCCCTTCGCTGAGCCGGTCAACGCGGCCGCGGTGTAATTGGATCACAGAACGGTAAGGTGCTGGCGCGGCGGATTGCCTGCGCGAGCCGGTCATTGGTTTCCTCGACAGTGGGTATCTGTCCGTATTTTACTGCTGCACGGCTGATAGTCTCGTCTATGACGCGCATGGCCGCGGCGACAGTGGCAGCGCACAGGCGTACCTCAAAGTCGGTCGGCGACATATCCAGCCTGAAAGCAATCACGCGCGCCATAGCGATCTCTGTCATGCGCGTCGCCGTGAAGAATGGCTCCAGCAGTGCCGGCTCTTCATCCAGCCGGGAGATGAGGTGAACGACGAGCTTGCCGTCCTCGATTTCTTTGGTGTCGATTTTGCTGAAGTCGTACGCGATCTCCAGGAAGCGTTCGACCGACATATCGAGCGGCCATTTTACAAGCTTTTCGGCAAAGCGCTGCGACGTCAGCGCAAATAGCGGCTCGATGCAACTCTCCTTGGTGCGGAAATAACGCCAGAGAGTTCGCTTTGAGATGCCGGCCGCCTCAGCGATCTCATCTCCGCTGGTCTCTGCAACGCCCCGTTCGAGGAACAGGCGCGCGGCGCATCGCGCGACGTTGATATGGGCGTCCTCCGCAATCGTCCTGCTCATCCCATCCTCTCACTCGATCGATCTTACCCTTATATGGCAACACGTGCCACATGAGAAGCAGCTTGACGGTTGCCAGTGCACGAGTGTTCGCGTATCAACAGCCACAATAATGACATTTAGTGCCATTATTTGTTTTGCCGCTGACGAGGCTTTCGCCATCTATCGAGGGATGCCGATGAAGAATTCTACCGCCATTGCCGTGTCGCTGTTCATGCAGCTCAACAGCGTTTCCGCTCAGACCTTGGAGAGTGACGTGTCAGAGATCGAGTATCCACAAACCGAACGTGTCGACGTAACGGAGGAGCGTTTCGGGGTGACCGTTGCTGATCCGTATCGGTGGCTGGAGGACGCGGAGGGCAAGCGCGCGGCCGTCGATGCCTGGATTGAAGCCCAGAACAAGGTCACGCGGCGCTATCTCGACACGCTGCCCGGTCGAGACATTTTGGAACAGCGCATCAAGGCCTTGTTCGAGTACGAGCGTTACACGGTTCCCCGCAAACGTGGCGACAAGTACTTCTTCACGTTCAACAAGGGTCTTGAGAACCAGCCCGCCTTGTATGTACGCGACGGCGCTTTGGGACAGGCTCGTCTGCTGATCGACCCCAACGCGTGGTCTGACGACAGTGCCGATGCGATCGGTGAATGGAGCGTTTCCGACAACGGCCGTTATCTAGCGTCCAGTGTCCAGAAGGGCGGAAGCGACTGGCGGACGATCCGCGTGCTGGATGTCGAGAGAGGTCAAGAGCTTCAGGACGCCGTCGACTGGGCGCGGTTCACCCATGTCAGCTGGGCACCGGACAGCTCAGGCTTCTTTTATTCGCGCGTGCCGGAGCCCGCTCAAGGTGCGACCGGCGCAGCGATCGCCAACCACGCAGTCTATTTTCATAGGCTGGGCACCCCTCAGGATGAGGATCGGCTGATCTATTCCACACCCGACAAACCGGGCCTGCTGCACGTTGCCAATCGCGCTGAAGGGGGCCGCTATCTTGCCATCTCCTCGACGCCAGGAACGAACGAAAACGCGCTGACCGTTGTCGATCTCCACTCCATGGAATGGAAAGCTCAGACGGTCGTGCCGCACATGGAGGCGGAATGGTCCGTCATCGCCAATGACGGCTCCAAACTGATCCTTGTCACCACCGATGGCGCAGAACGCCGTCAGGTTGTCTCGCTCGACATGGGCGAGGAAAGTCCGCAGCCGAAAGAAATTGTACCCGAAGACGCTGAAGACGCAGTTCTCAATGACGCTGCAGTAATGGGCAACAGGCTCTTCATTGCCTACCTCGTCGATGCCAAGACGGAGATACGCCGCTTCGGTTTGAATGGTACGCCCGACGGGATCGTTCCGTTGCCTGGTATTGGAACTGCTGGCGGGTTTCAGGGCGGTCCGGACGAGAGCGAAGCGTTCTTCGCCTTCACGGCATTCGATGCGCCGACCGCGATCTATCAATACGACACGGAGACCAACTCGGTTAAGCCCTGGGCACAGCCGAAATCGTCCATCAATCCGGACGACGTCGTTGTCGAGCAACGGTTCTACCGCTCGAAGGACTGGACGGAGGTGCCGATCTTCATCGTGCGCCGCAAGGATGTCACGATAGCGGCTCCGACCTTGCTCTATGGCTACGGCGGCTTCGGCATTCCTCAAGTTCCATATTACAGCCCGATCCAACTCGCTTGGGTGGAGCAGGGCGGGGTCTTGGCGATCGCCGGCATTCGTGGCGGCGGGGAATATGGCCGGGCATGGCATCGCGCCGGGCAGCTCGACAAAAAGCAGAATGCGTTCGACGATTTCATCGCCGCCGGGGAGTTTCTCAAAAAGAGCGGCATCACCTTATCGAATGGTCTGGCCATCCAAGGCGAATCCAACGGAGGCCTTCTGGTCGGAGCGGTGACGAACCAACGGCCTGACCTGTTCGACGTTGCCTTGCCGGGCGTCGGTGTCATGGACATGCTCCGCTTCGACAAGTTCACGGCCGGCGGTTTCTGGATCAGCGAATTCGGTGACCCCGCGCAAGAGCGCCATTTCCGCGATCTCATCGCCTACTCGCCCTATCATACGATCAAACAGCGCAAAGACTATCCGGCCGTATTGGCGACGACAGCCGACGCCGACGATCGCGTCGTGCCTGCCCACACCTACAAATACGTCGCCGCGCTCCAGGCCGCCGAGCTCGGGTCGAAGCCGCGACTGGTCCGCATCGAAACGCGCGCCGGACATGGCGCAGGCATGCCGCTCGACAAGGTTATCGCCCGACATGCCGAGATGTGGGCTTTCGCTGCGCACTGGACCGGCCTGAAAATCAAACCCGTGATCTCAAAACCTTCAAGTGGAGAATGATGAAAATGACCATGCTTAATTCGACAACCAGATCTCTGGCGTCAATCTGCAGCGGCGGCCTGATGTTGCTGACGCTGACAGGCTGCTCGGTGGCCGACGACAATCGCTACAGTGACAGCCGACGCTGCTCCGGGTATCGCGATTACAACGGCTGCATGTCGGTGCAACGGCACTATCGCGACCGCGAGCAGCTCATCAACCAGGAAAAGGCGCTTATCAATGCGGCGCAAGCCAGAGAGAACCTGCGCATGCTTCGAGAGATCAGACGTCGGCGCGGCGAGCAGTGACGTGCACGATCCTCGATCAGGGTAGGGCCATCCGGTTGTAAGACCGGATAGTCCCGCTTAGTGAGGGGTCGTCTCGATTCATCTCTCGCGCGCCTCGGCCCAGTGCGGATAGGTCACAAAGGCCGTCGTCGCACCCTCTCCCTCGGTGGTGATGGTGACGGATTGGCCCTTAGGCATATAAACAATGTCGCCGGGTCCCGCAGTGACCCTGCCATCACTGGTAGATACGGACAATCGGCCCTCAAGGACGATCATCGTGTCGTCGACGGCCATCGTCTCGGTTAGCGACTGACCGGGAGCGTATCGGCCATAACCAATAGAGACCGGGCCACCGTTTCTCTCGTCCACAAGGTTCCCGACATAGATGTCGGCATCCTGTCCGGTGATTTGACGAGTTCTGCGTCTGTAATGCTGAACCTTTGGACCTTCACCTACGTCCTCCTGCGTTTCCGCTTGAGATAGCGCGAATTCCAGGAATGCCAACCTGATCCTACGGAGAAAGATATGACTGAGAAAACCAGCTAGGCATCGACGCCAGAACAGCGCAAGTACCTTGAGCGCCAATAGACGACGTACCCCACGAGGCACGCCAGTCGGACTGGCGACGCTCGCCTCCGCCTGATCCACCGCGTCGATTGCGGCCGGCGTTCTTACGCCGACCGTGAGGACCCGAGCTGAGGTCTTTTCCGAATATCAAGATTCGACATCGATGCCCTAGGCCTCTCATGCTTGAGGGCGGATGATCGTCTTCCCGGTCGGACGCTCCGTTGAGTTGAATGCGGCAACGGCATTGTCGAGCGTTGAGATGTTGCCGATATTCGCCCGAAGGCGTCCGTCACGTACCCGCTGAACGATCCCGCGGAGTTGGGCGCGGTCGGATTCGACGACGAAATCAATCGCCAGACCATCGGCGGGGCGCGCTTCAACAGGTCCAACCACGGAAACGAGAGCCCCTCCGGGTCGTACCAAGCCTGCGGAGCGCCTCTGGATCTCGCCGCCGATCATGTCAAGCACGAGATCGACACTCCCGATTTCCTCGAGCGTGTCATTTGCCAGATCGACGAACTCGTTCGCGCCAAACTCCAGCGACTTCTGTCGGTCGGCAACGCGTCCAGTAGCGATGACATAGGCTCCGAATTCGCGGGCTAGCTGCGTCGCGATCGAACCGACCGCACCGGCGGCGCCATGGACAAGAACGCTCTGACCGGCTTGAAGACGGCCATGCTGAAACAGCCCCTGCCAGGCGGTGAGGCCGGAGATCGGCAGGCTGGCACCCAGCGTGAACTCCACGTCGCCTGGCAGTGGAGCGAGGTTGCGCGCCTCCACGGCCACATATTCCGCCAGGGTGCCGTCGCGGTACCAGTCCGTCAGGCCGAACACGCGCTGTCCCAAGGACAGGCCGGTCGTACCATAGCCAAGCGCAGTAACCACGCCGGCGAACTCATGGCCCGGGATGGACGGCGTTCGTCTTTGGCCGACGCGATCGGTCCAGGTCGACGGCCAGCTCAGTTCGGTGGGTACAAAGCCCGACGCGTATACTTCAACGATGACGTCGTTTATCGCCGCCTCCGGCTGCGGGCGCTCCGCCAATGACATACCGGCGACACCGGCGGCTTCGTCGGTTGCTATGATCGCTTTCATCGATTGTCTCCTTAGATGTTTTGACGATTTGAGGTGATACAGCGCGAGAGACCCTCTCGATCTCCCGCAGGCTGCTGTGGGACGGTGCCGCCCATGTGTTGCTGTGGGTGTCGTGCGTGAGCGGCATATTGCAGATGAGAGAATGCTCAGCGCGGGAGCGGCGGGCGCTTCATCGCCAAAAGCTCAGTGACATCCTGCAGCTCGTCTATGGACGAGACGGGAAGCGTCAGCCATTTCCCGTCGATGTAGGTCTTTGCATCATCGTAGGCTCTGACCAGTTGCGGCCGCCAAAAATAACGCCGCTCTTCGAACTTCTCCCGTTCGGCTCTGCCCATCACGACGATGGCAGAGAACCGCCGATATTCGGGCACCAAAGTGGTAAGCGCCCTGGTCTTCTTGAAGCGCAAGGACCAACCGCAGTTCTTTCCGCCGTAAAGCCAGTCCGGTGCGAACACTCCAGGGTAAGACGCGTCGATCCAGGTTCGCAGTTCGGTCCATCGACCGTATGCCTCCGACCCCAGCCATTCGCGGATGGCACCGTCATCGGGTGGTGTCGAATTGCCGGCGATCCTGTCACCGATCTTGGGAAACGTAGACGTAGATAAAATCATCTGAAGCCTCATGTTTATGGTCCGGTTGCGCCGGGTCGTTGATGTGCTGATGTTAGAAATCTTGCGTCCTCAGTCCGCGCTTGGCGATGCTCGCGTACGCGGTTAGGTCTGCGTGCATCCGATAGCGTTCGCGATCATTGCGGGTTGGTTTTGGATTCCGGTCATGCGCTCCACCGCGGTGCGGTCCAGAGCAGCAAGCGTCTTGTCTCTCGCCTCTGCCGCCTGCTTCCAGTCAAGGAAGGCAGTTCCTTGAAGCGGGAGAAACTGCTGGCTCTTTAGCCCGATGGAGTTGAGCGCGACCGAAAGATAGGGTGTCAGAAAATCCGGTTGGTTGGCGCGCTCGCCGGTGAAGAATCCACCGGATGCCACACCAACAAAGACCGGACGGTCGCGAAGCATTCCCACTTTCCCGGCCGGCGTTGATTTCATTGTGCGGCCGACGCGCAGGATCTGGTCGATCCAGGTCTTGAGCACCGAGGGAATGGTCAGGTTGTGCATCGGCGTTCCGATGACGATCGCATCCGCCGCTTCGATTTCCCGGATAAGCTGCTCGGAAAGATCGAGTGACCCAACTGGCGGGGCCGCCAAAGTCGCCGGCGATGCCAGCGCGGCGGCATAAAGGGCTGCGGTCTGAGGTAGGGGATCGACGCCCAAGTCACGCCGGATGATGTCCGCTCCAGGCGCGACCTCGAGAAGCTTTTCGACGATCGCCGCCGAAAGCCGGCGACTATGTGATTGTTGGCGCGGACTGCTATCAATGTGGAGAATGTTCATGGGATTGATCCAACAGCTTCATGAGGTTGCGAGAGAGCGGAGCTTAGATCGCGCCGGCCGGGGCAACGGCGGGAAAGTCCTTGTCCGGATCGAAGACGTTGTTGAACAGGTTCGTCAGCGTGTACATGGCCACAAGGGTGACGATCTCGATGATGTTCGCCTCGGTGAACCCTGCATCGCGGACAGCCTTGAGATCAACATCGCTGACTTTCCCTCGGGTCTCGATAACCTTTCGCGCGAACTGCACCGCCGCATCCCGCTTTGGGTCATTCGCATGGCCCTTGCGAGCGAGAATGATCTCGTCGGCAGGCAGCTTGGCCATATGTTCGGCGGTGAAGCTGTGAACCGTGAGGCAGTAGTTGCAGCCATTCACTTCTGAGACAGGAAGGCCGATGCTGTCTCGTGTCCTCACGTCAAGCGCCTTGCTGAGCGAGCCAAGCAGCGCAGCCCATGCGTTAAAGGCAATCGGGCTCTGCGCAAAGGCTGCCAGCATGTTTGGGGTGAACCCAATGTTTCTGGTGAAAGCATCGAGGGTTTCTTTGGATGCAGGCGGCACCTGTTCCGGCGTCAGAACGGTCGTTCTGGTCATGGTAGTCTCCATAAGTGGTGATTGAGATGGGGGTTATGCGAAGGACAGGACGTCTGCCACGGGCAGGCGTGGCTTCTGCGGCCAGTTGCCAGACCGCTCGGGGCCGATGGTCAGGAGCATGACCGGGATTTCGTCGTCGGCGAGGCCGAATTCGCGATGCACGGCTTCCGCGTCGAAGCCAATCATCGGCGTCGAACCGAGGCCCAGCGAGCGCGCCGCATAGATGATCGCCGCAGTACCGAAGGTGGCGGAGCGCACCGCTTCGTCACGTTGCCGCTGGGGCTGATTGTCATAGAGGCTGCGGGCGGGTGCTTCCCATTCCGGCACCAGGTGGGCCGGCATGATGCCGGCTTCGACGACCGGCGCCAGGCGAGCGGGCACGGTGCTGGCATCGGCCAATTGCCCCACGATAATAAAAGTCACCGCCGCGTCGGTGATAGCCGGCTGGTTCCAGGCGATCGGGCGTAGCCGCGCTTTGGCGTCGGGCGTGCGAACGGCGATGAACCGCCAGTTCTGCAAGTGAAAGGACGTCGGCGCCGACGTGCCGATCCGCACCAGATCGCGGATCTGATCGTCGCTCAGTGTGGCGGTGGTGTCGTAATATTTAGCGGCGCTGCGGCTGAGGATGGTTTCGATGACAGCATTCGTCGGTGCTACTTCGGAGGCTGTGTTGCTGATGTAGTTCATTGGGTGGCTCCCTCATCAAGTGATTACGGAGCCGATTTTACGAGCGGCTTTGATATTATCGAGACTGGATCGTACCAAAATAATGCTCGAAAGGATCAAACTTGGCGGCTGCCTTAACTTGCACTTTTCTCGCCGGTCTGCGCCAGACTGCGCCACTCCCCTGGCGTCATCCCCATTTTGTCGGCGAACACGCGCCGGAATGCCGAAACGGATTGATAACCGACCCTTTCGGCGATTGCCTCGGTACTGATCGCCGGTTTCTTGAGCTCGTTGGCGGCGAGACTCATGCGCAGATCAGTCAACAGGTTCAGCGCGGAGTAACCGAGCCTGTCCTGGAAGTGACGCATGAACGTGGCGCGTGACATGCCGCAGAGGTTTGCCAGATCAGGCAATTTCCAAGGCTTGGCTGGATCAGCGAGCATGGCGTTGATCGCCGGCGCCAATCGCGGGTGGCCCGCCAACGCCAGCAAACCCTCAGGAGCTTTTGCGGATTCGCTGGCCGCGCGTAACACCAGCGTGAAAAGAGCCGAAGACAGTGCATTGAGAACGGCCCGTCCTCCCGGTCGATCGCCGGCCGCTTCCATGCGCATCAGCCCCACTAGACCGGCGAGTTGACCAGTTGCGGCCGCGACACCGTCTTCGCGGAGGCCATCTGAGGTTCGCGCCACGAGATTCAGGGGCAGGTAGTTGCGGATCAGTCTATCGTGAGGAGGTGCGATGAAAAATCGGCCACATAACAGGTCGAGCTGTTCACCATTGCTGTCGTTCTCGCTGAGCATCCAACCGGCCGAACCCTGCCGCTGCTGAGTGGGGACGGGCGTCTGCCCGCTACCGTCGTGCAATACATGCGCCGCACCATGGGGTAACAGCACGATATCGCCGCTCGTCAATTCTCGCCGCGTTCTTGCCTCCGGATCCTCAAAGATCGCCCGCCCCCTGACAATGACGTGGTAGGGAATCTCGTTCGGCGCAGCCCGGTTCCAGGTCACGCGCCACGGAGCGCCGTAGGCACAGCGCACCTCGAGCTGGCCGGTAACCGTGATGATTTGCAGGAGCTGGCTCAACCAATCAAGTTCAGACATGGGACCTCGGGAATCTACGGTTCAGGCGTTATATCGTATCGCACAACAACCAGTTGCGCTCCATGGCTGAATCCACGAGCTGACGGATATAACTCGCGGTGTCGTGCACTCCCAAGGAAGTCGAAAATTACGCGTTCCCGCGCCGAAATGAGGATAAGGGGATAGCAGGGGCATACCCCCAGATAGGGTGGCACTCGGTCGGAAAGCACTTGCCTGAGGTTTCGGCCCACCAGGACCTCTGCCGTCATCTACCGCCTCACGTGGCGGCCGCCAACAGAAGCCGGGACTGGTCGACTGGGAGATTGCCTGCCATCTAGAAGATCAGAGCCTCGCCGCACCGTTTGTATTCTAAACGGTAGATTGATCCGCCTACCATGAGCAGTTGGACGCATTGGTGGAGAGCGAGGCCGAAGGATTTTGAGACCGGGTGTAGGTGCGGCATGTCTATACTCCTGGGTCGAAGAGGCAACGCGCCGATCGGCTCTTGTTTCCGGTGGATGGAACATTGCAGCGCCACCTTAGTTTGTGCCCTGGGCAGTAACGCCCCGCACGCCGAAGGGGCAATCATGAAATCTCAGCACTCGTTTCCGATCAGCCGACGATCCGTACTCTCGGCAGCAACCGCGACGCTCGCGGCGTCGGTCTTTCCCAGCGTCGCCTGGTCAGCTTCGAACATGCAGGAGAACACGCAGATGGACGATCCCACAACGAAGTACCCGAAGCCACCGTTTCAGAAGCAGAGTCAGCCGTTTCCCGGCCTTGCCAGCAAGATGAACCCCACGCCGGATCATGGGGAGACCTCTTATACGGGTTCGGGTCGTCTCGTGGGGCGCAAGGCGCTGATAACCGGAGGCGATTCCGGAATGGGCCGCGCCGCAGCCATCGCCTACGCCCGCGAGGGCGCGGATGTCGCTATCAACTATCTTCCTGACGAAGAGCCCGATGCGAAGGAAGTCATCGCGCTCATCGAGAAGGAAGGGCGCAAGGGCGTGGCGTTGCCCGGCGATCTTCGTGACGCCGCCTTCTGCGAGAAACTGGTTGACGATGCGGTCAAGGCACTGGGCGGTCTCGACATCCTCGTGAATAATGCCGGTCGGCAGCAGCAGGCTCAGTCAATCGACGACATCACCTATGAAGCCTTCGACGCGACGATGAAGACCAACATCTACGCCACGTTCCTTCTGACGAAGGCTGCCCTCAAGCACATGAAGCCAGGATCGACGATCATCCAGACGACGTCGGAGCAGGCCTATGACCCGTCCGAGAACCTCGTCGACTACGCGATGACCAAGGCGGCAATGATGAACTTCACCAAGTCGATGGCGAAGCAGCTCGGACCGAAGGGCATTCGCGTTAACGGCGTCGCGCCTGGTCCGATCTGGACGCCGCTTCAGGTCAGCGGCGGAGCGACGATGGAAAAGCTGGAGAAGTTCGGTGGCGACACCCCGATGGGCCGTCCCGGTCAGCCCGCGGAACTCGCATCGATCTATGTGCAGCTTGCGGACCCGCAGGCGAGCTACGCCACGGGACAGGTCTACGGCGCGGCGGGCGGCGGCGGCCAACCGTAAATTCGCCCGCTGCCGGTCGCAGGTTTGATATGGTTCAACTAGACAGCACATTACTGATTGCGATTGCTTCAGGTTGAAATCTACTACACTAGTTAAGACCAAAATGTATTCGCAGGCGCCACCGGCACCTAAGTTTATGACGCGGCGAGCCACATATAAGCTGCAGCCGTCCAGGAGAAGCCGAGGCCGCCGCAGCCTTCCCCGGTGACCGGGTCGAAATATTCGGCAAAACCCTCCGCCTCGATCGCCGAGATGGTCGACCTGCGCAGCTTCTCGGCATCGTCCACGCGGCCGTTGCGCTTCAGGCCGTCGATCAGCAGCCAGTTGATGATCGCCCAGGCGGGGCCGCGCCAGTAGCGTTTCGGCTCCCAACTGTCGATGCCGGGCTTTACTGTCGGGAAGGCGACTTTCATCCCCTTGGACCATGCCTTCATTTCATCGACGAGAGCACTAACGACCGCCTGGTCGAGATCGAGCGACAGAAGCGGGATGAACCCCGCCTGTGTCGGTGCCACGATATCCTGGCCCGAAACGAGATCGCGGGATACGAAACGCGCCAGATCGGGTCGCCACTGGGCGAGGATCGCGTTGCGAGTTTTTTCATTGAACGCGGCGATCTCGGCCCCGTCTTCATTGCGGCCGAATTCGTGGGCGAGTGCTTCGAGGTCTTCACCGGCCTTGAGCAGGATCGCGGTGGTCTGGATCTCGGCGACCTTGAAGGGTGCCTTCGCCCACTGTCTAGCCGCCTCCCAACCGCAGGCCGCATAGGTGTCAACCAGGTGTATGAAGCGCTGATAGTCCTCGTTGCGGGGACGCATCAAAGCGTCCACGTGGCCGGTATCCTTGCGCACGACCGGCGTGTCGGTGGTGGTGGGAACGCGGGCGAGCGCGACGTCCCATGCGGGAGAATTGTCGCTGCCGCTTTCCCAGGGATGAAGCAGGGCAACCAGGCCGGTCCCTTCCGGGTCACGGGCCGCATACCACCAGCGGTGCCATTTCAGGGCGGCTTCGTAGAGCGGCAGGGTGCGGGTCTTGTCACCAGTGGCTTCGTGCAGCCTGCGCAGCGCGATGGCGAAAACGGGCGGCTGGGTGATGCCGGAGGTGGGGGGCGTGTGGCGGGTGCGCCAGACATTCGGGCCTGGAAAATAGGTATCGCTCGGCTGGTGGAAGACGATATGCGGGATCATGCCGTCCGCCCACTGGCCCTCGACCAGCCGCTCCAGTTCGCGATAGGCGCGGTCCGTATCGTAGAGCGCGAAACCCATGGCGACGAAGGCGGAATCCCAGTTCCACTGGAAGGGGTAGAGCCGGTCCGTCGGCACCGTATAGCCGCCGCGGTCGTTGGCGACGAGAATGCGCTTGGCTTGATCGATATGCAGGTTCATGTCGGTACTCCGGTATCGGGGAGGGACGCCACTAGGCCGTCACAGCCGGAAAGGATTGGCCGCTTTCGGGCGAAAGCCAGGTGATGCGCTTGCGATCGAGCTTCAGGCCGATCGTATCGCCGCTCCTGACGGTTTCGGAGGCAGGCAGGATGACACGGACGGGCTGATCGTGGATCGAGCCGGTCAGGAGCAGGTGCGAGCCCATCGGTTCGGCGACCCGCACTTTCATTTCGAGGCCCTCGGGCAGGCCCGCGAGCTCGACCGCCTCGCCGCGCAGGCCGAGGATGATCTCCTTGCCGGCTTCCTGCGGTGCATTCAGTTGCTCGATCCCGGCAGCGACCTGGCCGTTCAGGACGGGCACCTTGATGAAGTTCATCGGCGGGTTGCCGATGAACCCGCCGACGAAGCGCGTTGCGGGATGATTGTAGACATCGACCGGCGAACCGACCTGCTCGACGATCCCTCCGTGCATGACGGCGATGCGATCGGAAAGGCCCATCGCCTCCGTCTGGTCGTGTGTGACGTAGATCGTCGTCGTGCCGGCCGATTGCAGCACCGTCTTGAGTTCGGTGCGCATTTCGAGGCGAAGCAGTGCATCGAGGTTGGAGAGCGGTTCGTCCATGAGGAGTACCTTGGGCTCGACGGCAAGCGCGCGGGCAACGGCGACGCGCTGGCGCTGGCCGCCCGAAAGCTTGTTCGGATAACGGTCGAGATACTGCTCGATATGCAGCGGGCCGGCGGCCTTTTCGACCTGCGCCTTGACGCGCGCCTCGTCTGCCTTCTGCATGCGCAAGCCGAAGGCGACGTTTTCGTAGACCGTCATATGCGGGAAGACCGCGTAGTTTTGGAAGACCATCGCGAGCCCGCGGTCCTTGGGAGCGAGCCCGAGGACCGACTTGTCGCCAATGCGGACATCGCCGCCGGATGCGGTCTCGAGACCGGCGATGATGCGCAGGAGCGTGGTCTTGCCGCAGCCGGACGGGCCGAGAAGCGAGACGAATTCACCGTCGTTGATCATCAGCGAGACCTCTTTCAGGGCCTGGAATGCCCCGAAACTCTTGCGGACACGGTCGATGACAATATTGGCCATGGAGTTGGTCCCGTTATTTGGAGGAAATGCCCCAGATCGCGAAAAGGTAGCGCCTGACCGCGAAGATGAAGACAACAGAGGGAAGGATAAGCATCAGGCCGCCGGCGAAGCGGTAATGCATCGGGCTTTCGGAAAGCACCGTCAGCAGATAGGCTGTCAGTGTGCGATTGCGCACCGTTAGCACCGAGGCGGCGAAGACTTCGTTCCACGAAATGACGAACGCAAAGACGGCCGTTGCGACGATCCCCGGCAAGGCGAGCGGCGCAACGACCTTGAAAAAGGCCTGGATGCGGGTACAGCCGAAAACCCATGCGGCTTCTTCCAGCTCCTTCGGGACGCCGAGGAAAATCCCCTGGGTCACCAGAGCCGCGAAGGGGAGCGCCAGGACCGTATGGATCAGGCCGACGCCGACGATCGTATCGTAAAGGCCGAGCCGGATGAAGGAGACGGTGAGCGGCAGCGCCAGGATCGCCAGCGGGAAGGCGCGTGTCAGCAGAACCAGGAGCCGGTAGCTATCCTTGCCCGGAAATTCGTAGCGGGCGAGCGCGTAACCGGCAGGCGCCCCGAGCAGGATGGAGAGCGCTACCGTGATGCCTGCGGCGCCCAGTGAATTGAGGAAGGAGCGGACGACCCCTTCCGTCTGCAGGAAGAGGATGAAGGGTTCGAGCGAGATGCCGGTCGGCAGGCCGGTCTTCGGCCAGATGTAGACGCCCTGTCGCCCACCAAGTGCGCCTAGCGCCACGAGATAGATCGGCACCAGAACCCAGGCGCAAAGCGCGGCGATACCGCTCCAGAGCAACCAGCGGCGCGATGAAACGAAGCTTGCGGGATTGGCGGTGGCGGCTGCTTCGGAACTGATGGCTTGCATGTTCATGGCAGGCGCTCCGGATCGACCTTGAAGGCTTTGAGATAGACGAGGGTTGCGGCGAGCGAGATGACCATGATCAGAACCGCATAGGCGGCCGCGACGCTGTAATTCTGGTTCTGGTTCTGCCAGTTGTAGGCTTCGCCCACGAGAACCGGGAAATTACGGCCGCCCAGTGCGTATACGACTGCGAAGACCTCGAAAGCGAGCACGGTGCGCAGGATGAGGGCCGATTGCAGCGCCGGGCGGATCAACGGCAGGGTTATTTTCCAGAAGCGCGTCCAGGGACCAGCCCCGAAGATTTCGGCGGCCTCCTTGAATTCCTTCGGCACCTGGTTGAGGCCGGCGACGATGATGACCATGACGATCGCCGTGCCGCGCCAGATCTCCGCCACCGCAATGGCGATGAAAAGCGCAACCGGCGTCTGGTAGGAGAGCCAACTCGCCTGGCGGCTGATCACGCCAAGGCTAAAGAGCAGCGAGTTGAAATAACCCGTATTCTGAAGGATCGACAGCCAGACGAGGCCGGCGGCGAGATCCGAAATGCCGAGCGGGATCGTCCAAATCCAAAGAATCGTCTCCCGCCCGCGGCCGATCTTGGCGACCATCGTGCCCATGGCAAGCGCGATGGCGATCTGGATCGGTACGACAACGATCGTCAGCAGGAACGTGTTGCGCACCGATTGGATGAAATTGATGTCCGTCACCATGCGCTGCATGTTTGCAAGCGACGGCGCGCCATCATCCGAGACCGCCAGCCAGATCGTCTGCACCAGCGGCACGATGAAAAGCAGGCCGAGGAAAACGACGGATGGCAGGATCAGCAGATAGGGGATCCAGGGTCGGTTTTGGCTCATGGGTTCCCGCCTCGAAAAAGCAGGGTTGTGGAAAGGATGACCGGACATTCGAGCCCAGGCACCCCAGGGAGGATTATTGAACCGGGCAGGCGCCGTCACTCTTGGCATCCGGCGCCCAGCAGGGAGCCTTGGTATCGGTCATTAGCTTGGCCATGGCGGCACCCTGCTTGGCGAGCACGTCCCCGACAGGCTGGTTCTGCAGCACGATCAGCTGGAAGCTGTCCATATAGACCTTGTTGAACTCGCCGCCCTTGTCGCCGAGGCCGACTGGGAGAAGCGAGATCACTGCATCCTTGGCCTCCTGGGTCTTGGTGACGGCCCCGGCGAGAAGTGCGACGCCCTTGTCGAGATCCGGCGGCAGCTGGACGTTCAGCGTCGGAAAGAAGCCGACCTTGGATGCGGTGAGCAGCTGAATCTTCTGGGTCGTCAGTGTTTCGATGATCTTCATCGCGCCCGCCGCATCCGGGGCACCCTTCGGAATCGAAAGGCCCGCGAGAACGGGCATGTATCCGCGCCCCTTCGGGCCGGCCGGGGGCGGGAATACGACATAGTCGTCCGGCGAGGCGGAAATGGCATTCTTCAGTCGGGCGACATGGTCCCAGGCGACCATGACTTCACCGGCGGCCAGCGGCTCCTGCATGAAGTCGTAATTGGTCGAGTTGGGGTTTACATAGGCCCAGAGCGCCTTCAGTTTCTCCCAGCCTGCCGCGGCATCGGCGTTCTTGAAGGTGCGCACGACGCCGCCGGTGAAGGACGGATAGAAATAACCCTCGAAGTAACGTGCCATCAGGCCCTTAGGGCCGGCCGGGAAGCCGATCTGCGGCTGGCCCGTCGCCTGCTGCATGTTCTTGCCCCACTCGATCAACTGATCGTAGGTGATGGCGTTGATATCGGCGCCCTTCGGCAGATATTGCAGGGCTTCCTTCTTGGCCGCCATCACATAGGTCGCCTGCATCCACGGAATATATTGCTGGGTAGATTTGCCGAGCTTGCCGAGATCGAGGAGCGATTGCGGCATGCCGTCGGCGGCGAGCTTCTTAGCGAGATTATCAAGCGGTTCGAGCTGATCCTTATCAGCGAGTGGCGAAAGCTCACCGTGCAGCGCGCCGACCAGGCTGACGGTGTGCTTGCCGGCCTTGGCCTCGGCTTCCATGCGTACGGCGAACTGCGGCGGTTCCTCGACCACATAATCCACGTTGCCGGCATCCTTCAGCAGGTCCTGCCGCACGACCGTCGCCTCTTCGATCGGGCGAAGCTGGGTGGATACGAAAACCGTCTGAGCAAGCACCGGTGAAGCAAAGGCTAGCACGGTGAAAGCCAGAATTCCGATTGATGTAATACTTTTCATATTCTCTCCTCCTCATTGTTCTTGTCTGTGATGCACCGCCTACTCATGCCGCCTTCATCGGACGGCGATGGCTGTCGCGATCGATGAATTCGATCGCGTGAAGCTCCTGCAATTCCTCCGCAGGCTCACCGGCGATTGCCCGCAACAGCAGCGAGGCGAAGCTCGCGCCGAGGTTTTCGCCGGTCATGCGCATGGTCGAGAGGGAAGGGCTGGTGAAGGCGCCCGTCGGCAGGTCATCGTGACCGACAATGCTGATCGTGTCGCCGCCATCGATCTCGCGTAGCGCTCTGAGCGCTCCGATTGCCATTTCGTCCGTGGAGCAAACGAACGCGGTGGGACGCGAAGGCTGCCGGAGCAATTCGAGTGCGGCAAGATAACCGCCCTGCTCCGTGGGAGCGCCTTCGGCGCAGAGATCGGCATCCAGACCTGCCTCGTCCATCGCCGCCTTCCAGCCCGTGCAGCGCACATGGGCGAAGTAATATTCCTGCGGCCCGGCAATATGGCCGATGCGGCGGTGGCCGGCGGCCTGAAAACGAACCGTTGCCGCGTGGAACCCGGCAAAGCCGTCCCCGTCGATATAGGCATGCGGCACGAGGCTTTCGGTGCGACCGTTGGTGACGAAGGGAATGCCGCGCGACTGCAGAAATTCGACGCGTTCGTCCTGCCGCCTGGTGCGGACGAGAAGCATAGCGTCGACGCGGCGGCCATCAACGAAACGACGGCAGATGTCGAGTTCGCTTTCACCGCGCGGCACAGGCGCGATGACCAGATTGAGGCCGGCACCCGCAAGATGTTCGGCACAGCTGGAGAGCATGTCGAGGAAATGCGGCGGACCGATATGGCCGGGGTCGCTCGGCAGCGTGACGGCAACCAGTTCGGCACGTTGCTTTCTTAGCCTACGCGCCGATGCGTTCGGGCGGTAGCCAACTATCTCTGCAGCCTCTATTACCCGCTTGCGGGTTGCTGCAGAGACATCGTCGTAGCCGTCGAGTGCACGGGAAACTGTGGTGATCGACAGTCCGAGGGACTGCGCAAGCTGCTTGAGGTTTGCCAAGATCGTCCTCCAGAACGGCGTGAAGGATTCTCCAAAACGTTTTGGGAGTCAAGCTCAAACGTTTTGGATTGATCGGATCGACAAGAAAGCTAAGGGATAGCGCGCGAGGACGGATGGGTGGAAGCGGTCATAAGGACGCCCTGCTTTCCGGCATTGATCGGATCGAGAACCTGCTCGTCGAGAGCCTGAATTATCTTCGAAACGACTATGCCACGGAAAGCATCGAGCTTGTTGACGTTGGAAGCGCCCTGCAAACGGTCTGCAGCGAATTTGCGGATATCGGCCACGCCGTCCGATATGCTGGGCTGAACAGGGGGCTTGCCAAATGCTGTCCACTTTCCACCACGCGCGCCGTCGCCAATCTTTGCGATGACGCCATTAAATTTGCAGGCAGCGCGGAAGTGACGATGGCCGAACGGCCGGAAAGCGCGATCACTATTGAAGATAATGGCCCGGGCATCCCACAGGAACTTCGACAGCGGGTCCTTGAGCCATTCTTCAAGTCGGATCAGTCTCGCGCTGAGGGCGGCTATTCTTGCGAGTCGCTGCGCGAGAAATATTTTCTTGGGAAAGCCTTTTCCTTCTTTCTAAAATGGATTATACATTGTGGGAAAGCGCTTTCCCAAAGGAGGAAGTCTTGCCGAGCGACTTATTTGAGCGCGTCACGATATACGACGTCGCGACCGCCGCGGGCGTGAGCATCGCAACGGCATCGAAGGCGTTGAACGATACCGGTCGCATATCTGCCGAAACACGCATTCGGATCAGGCAGATTGCCCAAGAGCTCGGCTTCCGTCCCAATTCGCTCGCGCGCAGTTTGACCAGCAAACGATCTTTCACGGTCGGACTGCTTACGAACGATACTTATGGACGTTTCACGCTACCGGTCATGGCCGGAATTTCGGAGGGCCTGATCGATCACGGCGTCTCGGTCTTCTTGTGCACCATGGAAGACAATCCTGAACTCGCCAAGGTGCATCTCGATGCCATGTTGGACAAACGAGTCGACGGTATCATTGCAACCGGCAAACGTGTCGACAAGCGGCTGCCGGTGGACCTTTCCAACCTTCCGGTTCCCATTGTCTACGCGCTGACTGCAGGACCTGATGATGCCGTCACGCTAGCGCCAGATGACTGGCAGGGCGCACGGGACGCGGTCCTACATCTCATCGCGGCGGGGCGCAAGCGGATTTCCCATATCACCGGGCCTGCAAGCTTCAGGGTTGTGCAGGAACGCGCTGCGGCATTTACCGAGACGCTGAAGTCTGCGGGGCTTCCGCTGCCGGAAGTGAAACATGGGAGTTGGTCGGAGCTTTGGGGTCATCAGGCCATCGAGCAGCTGTGGGATGCGGGTCAACGTCCGGACGGCATTTTCTGCGGTAACGACCAAATCGCGCGAGGCGTGGTCGATGCGCTTAGGGAGCGGCAGGTCAGGGTGCCGGTGGATGTGTCCATCGTCGGCTTCGACAATTGGGAGATCGTCGCCGAGCAAACCCGGCCGCCACTCACCACCATCGACATGAATCTCAAGGAACTTGGACGGCAAGCCGGTCAGGCGCTCGTGCGCCTCGTGAATGGCGACCAGGTTGAGAAGGGACTGTGGAAGTTGCCATGCACGCTCGTGGTCCGTGGCTCATGACGACTTCGCAAACGAGCTGGAGGCTTGGCTCAAAACTGTAACAATGATCTAAGGGGAGGAGACCCGATCATGAAAATGCTGAGAGTTATGGCTGTTGCCACGACGACGCTTGTCGCGTTGTCATCTACGGCGCTCGCGGAACAAAAACTTACGATGTGGGCACGCAGTGCGAGCGAGGCCTTTATGCCGACCTTGATCAAGGCCTTCAATGAATCGCACGAAACGCAGATCGAGCTGCAGATCGTACCTAATACGGAAATGGTTCAGAAATACGCGACTGCTGCCGCAGGCGGGTCTGCGCCTGATTTTGTCTCACTCGATCTCGTCTATGCTTCCGCCTTCGCCAAGTCAGGGGCGCTTGAGGATCTGACTGATCTCGCCAAGGGTCTGCCCTATTTCGACAAGCTGTCGAAGGCTCACGTCGGAACCGGTACCTACGAAGGCCGGATCTATGCCCTGCCAATGTCGGCAGACGCCTCGGTTCTTCTTTGGAACAGGAAGCTGTTCAAGCAGGCAGGCCTCGATCCGGAAAAGGCACCGACCACCTGGGCAGAAATTGAAGCCGATGCAGCCAAGGTCAATGCGCTCGGCGGGGACATCAAAGGGTTTTACTTCTCCGGTGCCTGCGGCGGCTGCAACGCCTTTACCTTCATGCCGTTGATCTGGGCGTCCGGCGGCGACATTCTCGTTGATGACGGTAAGCGCGCCACTATCGATACCCCGCAGATGCATGACGCGATCGACTTCTATCGCGACATGGTCGCGAAGGGTTTCGTACCGGAAAGCGCCAAGACAGATTCGGGCAAGAACTTCTTCGGTGGCTTTGCGACTGACAAGATCGGTCTGTCGCCGATCGGCGCCTTCGCCATCGGCAATCTGGTCAAAAACTATCCGAGCGTCGAATTCGGGGTGACCTTCATTCCGGGTAAGGATGGCGGCAAGGCGTCCTTTGCCGGCGGCGACGACTTTGTGGTTACCGCCGGCCGCGATAACCTAAAGGCGGCCAAGGAGTTCCTCGAATTTGTCTATTCCATCGAAGGACAGACGCTGCTCGCCAAGGGCGGCAGCCTGCCGACGCGGTCCGACGTGGCGGATGAGGCGATCAAATCGCTGGATGAGCGCTACAAGGTCGCGACCGAGGCCATGAAGATTGGGCGCACGCCTTCCTCGCCGGTCTACAACGATATCATCAACAGCAGCACCGGCCCCTGGAAGCAGATGTTGAACGAGGTCTTCTTCGGCGATGACGTGAAGGGATCCGTCGCCAAGGCCCAAGAGGCGATGCAATCGATCCTCGACTCCGCGAACTGACGGCAACTGCAACCGGGATTCCTTCTCCCTACCTCGGAAGCTGGCGCGGACGGTCTTCTTCCGTCCGGGCCGACCGAGGCGCGTGCAATGGGCAAAAGGCCAAAGGCGATGATCCACCAGAAGCAAATTCACAACGGTGAGCCAACCCCAAGGCGCAACACACGGCAGCGGCGTAAACAGCTGGCCGGCCTTGCCTTCGTTGCGCCGGCTCTCGTCCTTGTACTGATATTTTTTATCATTCCTCTCGGAATGGCGTTCTGGATGTCTCTGCACAACTGGCCGCTTCTCGGCAAACCGCGCTTCATCTGGTTCGACAATTATGCGAGGCTGGCGAGCGACGCTCAATTCTGGTCGTCATTGCGGTTCACGGTGTATTACACCCTCGTGGTGACAGTGGCGATCTTCGCGGTCGCTTTCCCGATGGCTCTCTTTGCAGAGAAGTCACGCCGGCTCACCAAGCTTTTCCGAACGGCATTCTTCCTGCCCGTTGTCGTGGGCTTCGGGTCAGCGAGCCTTTTGTGGGCATGGCTGCTGGACGTCGACTCGGGTCTCTTTTCTCCTGCCGCGCAATATCTTGGATTGACGGCGAGCCGCTTCAACCTGCTGGCGAGCTTCGACACTACCTTCTGGTCGATCATTGTGATGGTGGTTTGGAAGACAGCCGGCTTCAACATGATCATCCTGCTGACCGGCCTCCAGGGTATCTCAACCGAGGTTCAGGAAGCGGCCCGCATGGACGGTGCATCATCCTGGCGGCGTTTCCGCCGCATCACCCTTCCGCTGATGCGGCGCACGATTGCTCTGGCGCTCATTCTCTCCGTCTCCGGATCGATGCTGGCATTCGACCAGTTCTACATCATCGCTGACGGCGGACCACGGAACAAGACGGTGACGGCGGTCTACTGGATATTCAGCCAGTCCTTCGGCTCGTTCCATCTCGGCTACGGTGCCGCGCTTTCCATGGTTCTTCTTGCGATTCTCGTTTTCATAAGCGTCCTGCAGCTCAGACTGCTGCGCAACCCGGAGGGTATGTGATGGCCCATAGCCAAATGTCAGCTACTCGGCGTTTGCTTGGAACTGCGCGCTACAACGTTGTTGGGATTGTCGCCGCACTGCTCTTCGTCGCGCCGCTTGTCTGGAGTGTACTCGTAAGCTTCAAGCCATCGATTGAGGCAAGGCAACCGCCAATTCCGCCATGGCCCACCGGCGGGTTCAGCTTACAGAACTACGAGAATCTTGCACAGTATGGCGCTGGAATCTGGACCTATACCGGAAACAGTCTCACCGTCGCCCTGGCAACGGTCGCCGCCTCCGTGATGATCAGTCTGCTTGCGGGCTACGGCTTCTCGCGATTTCAGTTTCCCTTCAAGAACGTGCTGTTCGTCCTGATCATCTCGACGGTCATGATCCCGTTCCAGTCGATCCTGACGCCGCTCTTCCTCATCCTCACAAAACTGAAGCTCCAGAACACGCTGACGGGCATCGTCTTGGTCTACGTGACGCTGCAGATGCCGTTTTCGATCTTCATGATGCGCAACGCCTTCGATGCGGTGCCAAAGGAGATCGAGGACGCCGCGCGCGTGGACGGCGCATCGATATTCGCTGTCCTCTATCGCATCATGTTGCCATTGGTTCTGCCGGGTGTCGCAACGGTGGCGATCTTTGCCTTCCTTGCCTCATGGAATGAATTCCTGGCAGCCCTGATCCTGCTCACGGACCAGAACAAATATACGCTTCCGGTGCTCATGGCTGCCGTCCGCTCCGGTCAGTTTGGGACGATCGACTGGGGGGCGGTCCAATCCGGCGTGACGCTCATGATGGCGCCCTGCCTCGTCATCTTTCTTCTTCTGCAGCGCTACTACATTCGCGGCCTGACCGCGGGTGCCGTCAAGTAATTCCAATCCACGAACCGAACAGGTAGATCGATATGACCATCTTGAATACACCGAAGACGAGCGGCTTCCGGCCCCCTGCTGTTCATGAAGTCGATGTGCGTGGCTTCTGGGGTGACCGTATCGAGGCGGTTGCCGATAAGACCGTGATGATCCTGTACGAACGCTGCGTCACTGCCGGAATGTTCGACCAGATCGATCCCGACCGTCCGGTTCCGGAACTTCGGCTGCCGTTTCACACCCGTCCGGATGGCTCGCCCGACACCGCCAACGTTCAGATGTTCTGGGACTCGGACGTCGCCAAAGTGATCGAAGCGGCAGCCTATGTCCTCTATCGCAAGCGCAATCCGGAACTTGAAGAGAAGATGGATTCCATCATCGACATGTTCTACAAATTGCAGCAGCCGGATGGCTACCTGAACTCATGGTTCATCCGCATGCAGCCAGGCCAGCGCTGGACCAATCTCCGGGATTGTCACGAACTTTATTGCGCGGGTCATCTGATGGAAGCCGCGGTCGCATATTTCTATGCGACCGGGAAGCGCCGGCTGCTCGACGCGATGTGCCGCTATGCCGATCATATCGATCGGATGTTCGGTCCACGGCCGGGACAAAGGCCCGGCTACTGCGGCCATGAGGAAATCGAGCTTGCGCTGGTACGGCTCGCCCGTGCGACTGGCGAGAAGAAGTACCTCGAACTAGCCCGCTACTTCATCGAACAGCGCGGGCAGCAGCCACATTATTTCGATATCGAAGCCGCCAAACGTGGCGCCGATCCGAAACAATTCCGCCACCGCACCTACGAGTACAATCAATCGCATCTGCCCGTGCGAGAGCAGACGCAGGTTACCGGCCACGCTGTCCGGGCCATGTATCTCTATTCCGGCATGGCTGACGTTGCGACCGAATTCGGGGATGATAGCCTAACCGACGCGCTGAAGATCCTTTGGGACGATCTGACCACCAAGCAGATGTATGTTACCGGCGGCATCGGACCGGCAGAAAGCAACGAGGGTTTCACTGACTATTACGATCTGCCGAATGAAAGCGCCTATGCGGAAACCTGCGCGTCGGTCGGCCTGATCATGTGGGCTAGCCGCATGCTCGGACGCGGCCCCGACAGGCGATATGCCGATATCATGGAACAGGCCCTCTACAATGGTGCGCTATCGGGTCTTGCGACCGACGGAGCTAAGTTCTTCTACGACAATCCTCTGGAAAGCCGAGGAACCCATCACCGCTGGATCTGGCACCGTTGCCCGTGCTGCCCGCCGAATATTGCGAGAACCGTCGCTTCCATCGGTAGCTATATGTACGGCGTCTCTGTCGATGAGGTGGGCGTTCATCTCTATGGTGAAAGCACGGCCCGCCTGCAGGTCGGCGTGGTCCCGGTGACACTGACGCAGCGTACGGAATATCCCTGGAATGGGCGTATCGTCCTTACGGTCGATGTCGATGCTCCGGCGTCCTTCAAGCTAGCCTTACGGGTCCCTGGTTGGTGCCGGAATGCGTCGTTGTCGATCGACGGGGAAGCGATCGATATCGCGTCCGTCGAAGACAAGGGCTATCTGCGGATCGACCGACTTTGGAAGGGCGGAGAGGCGCTCCACCTCGATCTGCCGATGGATGTGCGCGCTGTGCGCGCCAATCCCGCAGTCAAGGCAGATTTGGGTCGGGCGGCGCTTGCCAGAGGTCCGATGATCTACTGCGTCGAGGAAGCCGACAATAAGGCGGACCTCAACAGCCTGGTGCTTGTCGATGATGTCGCGAAGGCAAGGACGGCGCCCATTCATTCGTTGGGTCAGGCCGTCATTGCAATCGACGTACCAGCGAAACGCGAACGATGGAATGACTGGGCCGGCAAGCTTTACAGCACCGATACGCCGTCGCTGGAGGACACGACGGCGCGCTTCGTTCCCTATCACCTTTGGGACAATCGGGATCCCGGGGAAATGCTTGTTTGGGTGAGGACACAGAGATGACGCGGGTGGCTGAAAAGGCGACGATCGAGCTTCGCGGCGTTCGCAAGGCGTTCGGCGCCCTGAATGTGGTCCATGGTCTCGATCTGACAATCGAAGGCGGCGAATTCGTTGTTTTCGTCGGTCCGTCAGGTTGTGGAAAATCCACCTTGCTGCGGATGATCGCCGGCCTCGAGGACGTTACCGCGGGCGATATATTGATCGCCGGGCGCGATGTGACCGAAGTCGATCCATCCAAGCGCGGGATCGCGATGGTCTTTCAATCCTATGCCCTTTATCCGCACATGAGCGTTCGCCAGAATCTCGCCTTCGGACTCGAAATGGCGAAAACGCCCGCCGACGAGATCGAGCGCCAAGTCCAGTCAGCCGCCGAGATCCTGAAGATCGGCGCGCTCCTGGAGCGACGTCCCGGACAGCTTTCCGGAGGCCAACGTCAGCGCGTCGCGATCGGCCGCGCTATCGTGCGTAAGCCTCTCGCGTTCCTGTTTGACGAACCTCTCAGCAACCTTGACGCCGAATTGCGGGTTAGCATGCGTATCGAAATCGCAAGGTTACACCGAGAGCTCGGAAATACGATGATCTATGTGACCCATGACCAGACGGAAGCCATGACGCTTGCCGATCGAATCGTGGTTCTTCGTGATGGCCGCATCGAACAGGTCGGAACGCCGCACGAGATCTATGAGGATCCTAACAACCTCTTCGTGGCGGGCTTTATCGGCTCGCCCAGGATGAACATCATCGATGCGATCTACCTCGGAGACGGTCGCGTCACCGTGGCTGGCACCACAATTTCCCTTGGTCATCCCCTGGCCGGCGTCGCCGGGGGTGAGAAAGTCAAATTTGGCATCCGCCCCGAGCATCTGACACTCGGCCAGATATCGGAAAATTCCCTGAAGGTGAAAGTCGATTTCGCGGAGTATCTTGGCAGCACCCGCTACTTATACTCCATGCTGCCGACTGGCGAGAGCCTGACAATTGAGCAGCGCAGCGGCGCGGACCTTTCATCCGGTGAAGAGGTGTGGCTGAACTTCGATGTCGCGCGGGTGAGGTTGTTCTCATCCGTGGGCAGCAGGCTGCGTGCGGCGACCCGGGAAATGGTTGCGACACAATGACGATCGGGGCTAACCTTTCGTCAGGGGAGCGACCACTCATCGCGCTTGCGATCGGCGACCCCGCGGGTATAAGTCCGGAATTGACCGCCAAGCTCATCCACTCGCCGGCGGTCGCAGCTGTGGCCCGTTTGGTGGTCGTCGGCGACCAACGTGTGCTTGCGCTCGGCGCGCGCCAAGCGAGACTTGCCCTCAATATCGATACAGTCGAGGACGATGACATTGGTCCTGCGAACAGATCCGTCATGATTGATCTGCAAAATCTCGATCCGGCCCATGTACTGGCTGGGGAGGCGACCCAGTCGGGGGGACGTTTTGCAATCGACAATTTCGTCCATGCCCTGAAGCTTGCAGAAGCCGGCAAGGTGGATGCGGTCTGCTACACACCCTTTAACAAGAAAGCGATGCGGCTTGCCCATCCGGGCTATGACGACGAGAGCAGCTTCATTGCCGAAATTCTGAATTTGACAAGCCGGGTCAAGGAATTCAACGTCCTCGATCAGATCTGGAACGCCCGGGTCACGTCGCACATTCCGCTGAAGGATGTGTCGGCAAACCTGTCGCAACAGGCTATCCTGGATGAAATCGCTTTGACGTCGGAATGCCTGAGAAGGTCGGGCGTCGAGAGCCCGCGGCTGCTTGTTGCGGGTCTAAATCCGCATGCCGGTGACGGAGGCAGCTTCGGCATGGAAGAAATCGAGATCATCGGTCCGGCCGTCCAAGCAGCCGCGATTGCCGGCTTCGATGTTGCCGGCCCCTTTCCCGCAGACACGGTCTTCCTGACCGCGCTCAAGGGCGGCTACCACGCGGTGCTTACCATGTATCACGACCAGGGACAGATCGCGATGAAGCTGATGGGCTTCGATCGCGGCGTCACCATGCTCGGCGGGTTGCTCTTTCCCGTCTGCACGCCCGCCCATGGCACGGCATATGACATTGTCGGACAAGGCGCTGCCAATCCGCGCGCCAGCGAAGAGGCGTTGTTGCTTGCCGCACGCATGGCGATATCGTCACAAAGGAAGAGGATTGATGCATCATGAGGAATGTCATCATCAAGATTCCCGTATCCTGTCGCTCCTCGAGCCCGGCTCCTGTGTTGAAAGTCCCTCGATCTCGACAGTCTGTTGCTGTCGCTGCAGAAAATTAACGGATCAATTCATTGATGCCCACAGGCCATCATCCTCGAGTGCGAATAATCGTCTTCGCTGTTCGTCGCTCCAGGTTAGATAAATTTCAGGAAAGGTTGTTGGTTCGAACCATTTCAAGAGCTTGGATTCTTTCCGCTCGTTAAAATGCTGGTCGCCTGGCGGTGTGATGGAGATATGCAGCGACATCCGTCTCGACTTCCGATTTTTCCGGATTGCGAATGTTGGCCGAGGCATGTGGAGCGAGGTTCGTTTCAGGCATTGTCCTGTATGATCATGACAAGGTGACCCCCTTCGGGGAACGCCTATCCGCCGTGCCAATTTCGGCATTGTGGCGTTAGCGCGTGGGAATTTCTCTTCAGTCTCCAGACATGAATATTCTTGAAGCGTCGACCGTTTCGATAAAAATGAATTTCCGGTTCGATTCCCAATCAACTGCGGTAAACAACGTAATTGTGCTTCGTCGTGTTCCCGAGCGAAATCCGCTGCTATGGAGACGGCAACTCGAAGGAATAGCCGCCGCGGATCTATTACGAAGCCTTGGAGGCTACTTCGGCCTGCCATAAGGCATTGATCGCATCGGGCGAGGGCAAATCAATCACGGCCGTCAAGCCCCCGGGAGCGGCATTTCCCAACGTCAAAGTGTCATTCCGTCTCGAAAAGCTCGCGATAGCGATTGGGCTGCGAGCGAAGATACTGCTTTGGCACACGAACTTTACCCCCTAGCTCCGCAGCAGCATGCCATGGCCAGTTCGGATCGAACAAAATGGTTCTCGCCAGCGCCACCATGTCGGCATCACCAGTGCCGACGATTGCTTCGGCCTGATCGTAGCCGGTTATCAAGCCGACCGCGACGACGGGGATGCCAATGGCCTTCCGTACCTCGCGTGCCAACGGGACCTGGTAGCTAGGCCCTACCGCGATCTTCTGCGCGGGATGGAGGCCTCCACTGGACACATGTATCGCCCCAGCGCCGTGCTTTTCGAGTTCTTGTGCGAACACGAGTGACTCTTCAAGCGTCAGGCCTCCCTGAACCCAATCCGTCGCAGAGATGCGCACTGAAACCGGCTTCTGATTGAATGCCGCCCTGACCGTATCGAAAACTTCTAAGGGAAAGCGCATGCGGTTCTCGACGCTCCCGCCGTATTCGTCAGTGCGTTGATTGGCTAACGGTGACAAAAACTGATGAAGCAGATAGCCATGTGCGGCATGAAGTTGCACGATGTCGATGCCGAGTTTGTCGGCTCGCGCCGCGGCAGTTCCAAATGCATCGCGAACGCGTTTCAGTCGCTCTTTATCCAAAGCGACGGGTGGCAGCTGGTCAGCGTTGTAGGATATCGCCGATGGGCCATATGTTTGCCAGCCGAGTCCGTCAGTTGGCGCAAACTGGCTGCCACCTTTCCAGGGTACCTCGGTCGACGCCTTCCTGCCGGCGTGACTGAGCTGAATTGCGATAGGCATGTCCGACCATCGCCGGATGCTTTCGAGGGTTAAACTCATAGCCGCGTAATTCTGATCGTTGTAGAGGCCGAGATCTCCATAGGTAATCCTGCCCTCCGGGAGAACGGCAGTCGCTTCGATCGTCAAGAGCGCCGCGCCAGACAGGGAAAGCTTGCCCAGATGTATCAGGTGCCATTCGTTCATGTTCCCTTCTTCGGCGGAGTACTGACACATTGGCGCAATGACAATCCGATTGGCCAGTATGAGGCCCTTTATCTTTATCGGCGTGAAAAGCTTTGGTTTGGACATTGTTGCTGCTCCCAACACGGCTTCCTCTTGCCGTACGTTTGCCCCTACGCACCGAAGTACCGCGATGTGTAATGGTCTAAGCGGTTGCCAGACGTGGGCGGTGAGTCAACGTCACGGTGAAGACGACGAGACCGGCGAGCGTGAGGCAAAAACCCGCCCAAGCAGCGGAGAGAATGCCGAAGCCGCTCGCAATCGCGAGGCCGCCCGACCATGCCCCGATCGCATTGGACAGGTTAAGTGCCGCCAAATTCATCGCGCCGACAAGGGTGGGCGCTTCGGGAGCGAATTTAGTCAGTCTGACCTGGATAGTCGGTATCGCGGTGAACATCGTTGCGCCGACCAGGAAAAAGCCGGCGAATAGGATGGGAAGCTTGAACCCGAACGTGGCCAGTGCTGCGAGTACGACGACCGCTACGCCGAATCCGAGCAGTAGACCACGTGCGGGATACGCGTCGGCGAGACGACCGCCGAGAAAGTTGCCTGCAGTCATTCCGATTCCAAAAACTGCAAGTGCGATCGGGATCCATCCTGCTTCCAGCATGGCGACATCCGTGATCAACGGTCCTACGAAAGTGTAGATCGCAAATATGCTCGCCACGCCGAGAGCGGCGACAAACATGGTCATCCATACTGTTCCCTTACGCAGAGCGCTAAGCTCCTGTATGACCGAGCTGCCGTTGAGAGCGGCAGTTTTCGGCACGAACGCCATGAGGGCCAGGAACGATAGCACGCCGAGGCCCGACACTGTAAAGTAGGTGTTTCGCCAGCCGACCGTCTGGCCGAGGAGCGTCGCGAGCGGCGAGCCGACGATGGTCGCTATGGTCAGTCCCATCATCACCAGAGCAAAAGCCTTGCCGGTATGGCCAGGGCCGTAGACGTAGGTGGCTACAACGGCTCCCGCCCCGAAATAAGCACCTTGCGGCATGCCGCTGATGAATCGAGCGAGTGCGAACATCTCCAAGTTGGCCGCCAATCCGGACAGGACATTCCCCAATACGAACTGCGCCATAAGCATGAGAAGCAGGGTGCGACGGTTCAATCGTGCAGCCGCCAGCGTGACAAGCGGAGCGCCGATGACCACTCCGAATGCGTAGGCAGTCACGGCGTTCGTCGCAGTAGGAATGCTTATCCCAAGGCTTTCGGAAAACAGTTGGAGGATACCCATGCTGGCGAATTCGGAGGTGCCAATGCAGAAACTGCCCAAAGCCAGCGACAGCAGTGTCAGGCGGCACCGCCCGCGTTCCACGGGATCGGAGGAATGAACGTTAACCGCGGCGCATTGAGCGTGATAGGCTTTGTCGAGCATCGGTCGCATCCTTAATGGAGTGGAAAAATGTTTCGGACCCGTATCTGTCGATGGATGCGTCATCTTCACGCCGTATCTCGATCGAGAGTAATTAAGCGTTGTAAAAAGCAGTGAATCTCACGCTCATACGTCAATCACGTCGACGGCTATCACGGTATAAACGGATCGATCCGCGAGTTCGCTGATCTTGCCCACGTAGTTTTGAAAATGAGGAGTTTCACGGTGAGAGGAGTTAGCCTCCGCGTCGACGTACATCTCGTCCAGGATGAAACGCCTCGGCTCCGCGGTGTCTCGCCAAAGATCGTAGCGCAAGTTACCTTTCTCTACCCGCGAAGGTGCAGCCATGCCTCTTAGCAAGTCTTCCAATTCTAACTCTTTTCCCGGTTTTGCCGTGAGAACCGCGTAAACCTTAACCTTTGTCATATCGTGTCCTCTGATCTAACAGCCTACCGATCACGAACGGGACGATCACCGACAGACAAATTATCAGGTTGCCTTGGAAGACGTGCGTAAAACACGGTAAAAGAGCGTTAAACAGGCGAAATCGTGTCCACGCAGGGAAAGTTACCTTCCGACCGACGGCATTTAGTTCTCACGGCGGTAGCGGCTACTATTATTTACCTGTTTTTACCCCCCGCCTTTCTCACATCCTGTAGACTGCCGACACCGGACAAGTGTGCAGGGCCTCGATCGCCAAGCGATTGCGGTCACACAAGGGGGCGTGTCGTGAACGGCGTTTTCAAATTCGGCCCTTTCAGCCTTAATCCGATCTCGCGGATACTCGAGCGGGACGGGTGTGAGCTGCCCATCGGCAGCCGTGCTTTCGATATGTTGGTCGCGCTCGTCAACAAACAAGGTGAGATCCTTTCGAGACGCGAACTGATGGCTCGTGCTTGGGCCGGTCTGAGCGTTGAAGACTCCAATGTACGTGTCCAGATGGCCCACCTTCGCCGTAAGTTAGGTTGCGGCGTCAACGGCGACCGATATATTGCCAGCATCGCGGGCAGGGGCTACAGCTTCGTGATGCCTGTCGAAATGCAACAGGACGTATCCTCTGCGCATTCCGACGATATTTCCGATGAAGCAGCTTTCGGCGATTCCGCCGTTATCCGACCCGAGATCAAGGTTCCGATCGCGTTTCGCTCGGACAAGTTCTTGGGTCGTGCTTCCAATCTTGAAGAGCTGGAGCGTGCAGTCCAGGAGCGCCGATTAATCACGGTAGTTGGACCTGGTGGGGTCGGTAAAACCACCCTTGCCACAGTCTTGGCACGCAGCCTCCCGAACTTCGATGAGATCAGGTTCGTGGATCTCAGTGTTATCACGGACGATGCTCTAGTCGCGGCCGCTATCGCATCATCGGTCAATCCAAGTGTGCGAAGCAGAGATCCGCTTCGTGACGCGGTTACATGGCTTTCTAAAAGGCGAAGCCTTTTGATCGTCGACAACTGTGAGCATGTCATCAACGGGGTTGCCGATGCGGTTTCGTTCGTCCTCAAACATTCACTTTCGACGCATGTGCTTGCGACGAGCATCGAGGCACTGCGGGTCACGGGGGAGGCGGTGTATCTATTGCGGCCCCTGGGAACTCCTCCCAATACGGGACGGATGACCGCGAACCACGCTCTGGCGTGGCCATCGGTTGAGCTTTTCATGAGCCGGGCCGTAGACGGTGGCCATAAAGCGGCTCTCGCTGACGAGGAGGCAGCCATCGTCGCTGCAATCTGCCGGCGGTTGGACGGCAATCCCCTCGCGATAGAACTGGTGGCCAGCCGCGTTGGTATTTATGGATTGGACGGAGTATTGGAGCTGTTGGATAATCAATTGACGCTCCGTTGGCGTGGCGACAGGGACGCGACACCTCGGCACCAAACCGTTCAATCACTGCTCGACTGGAGCTATGTTCTGCTGTCGAAGCAAACGCAAACCGTTTTGAACAGGCTATCTGTGTTCGCCGGCGAATTCACGATAGATGCGACGACGGATGTCGTTGCTGGATCCGGAATAAGTGATGCGGACGTTTCAGTGGCGATAAGTGAGCTGGTCGACAAATCCATGGTGTCGTCGGCGGGAGTGGATCAGACAACCAGCGCGCTGAAACTCCGGGAGATGGTCAGAACATACGCGGCCTTCAAGCTGGCGCACGAACCCAAGCGGCACGAAACCCAGCGAAGGCATGCCCTTTTTTACCTAAGAAGAATGCGGGCTCGCGAGAGCGGATCGGATAAAAACACGTCGCTTCACGACTTCGACATTGGAAATGTACGCGCTGCGCTCGAGTGGGCCTTCTCCGAAGGCGGAGACGCCGAGATCGGAGCAGAGACATGCTGTCTCCTGCTCGAAACCTTCCAGGATTCGATGCAGTTCGATGAGTGTAGAAGATGGTGCCAACGCGCGTTAGAGCTTTTGCCGCCCAAACATCAAAACACGGAGCTGCACCTTAAGCTTCTGGAGAGCCTTGCGATCGCAACGCTCTTTGGGCATGGCGGCGATACGGGAGTTGCAAGCTTATTCGATGTCGGACTGGAGCTCAGTCGTCGTCTCAAAAACTATCGTATAGAAGCTCATCTGCTGGCGGGATTGGGGTTGTACCATCTGAAGCAGGGCGATTTCCGTTCTGGCTTCAACGTTGCAGAAGCTTACGCTCACAAGCTTGATCGTCACGGTGGTTCGAACGACAATATTGTGGCGGGCTGGATGCTGGGAACAGTGTACCATATGCTCGGAGAGCAATTGGAGGCTGCAGCCACTTACAATTATAGCCTCGCGCGAACCACCGGATTTTCTCCGTCGAGATTGGGGTACTTCGAGCAGGCCCATCTTGCGCTAGCGAAGATCGCCCAAGCGCGCGTGACCTGGCTCCGAGGCTCCCCGGAAACAGCGTTGCAGATGGCCGAAAGTGCTATCGGGGAGGCAAGAAGCCAACCGGCCGCCTTATGTTTGAGCCTGCTTATGGGCATATTCATTTTCCTGTACAGCGGCGAGCTAGATCGAGCAGATATCCTGACCGATGAACTGGCTGAACTGACGGCAACAAATGGCAATCTGTCCGGATACCATGACGCTGGCATGGCGGTGCGCGGCCAACTTCTTGTCATTCGTGGCGAAGCGGAGCAGAGTATTGATCTGTTGCGAGGGAAGCTGCGATCCGTGAGTTCGATTGGCTTTCAGAGTATGATATTCGGGTCCCTTCGTGCCCTTGCAGAGGGACTTTCCATCGCCGGCGAGCATACCGAAGCGATTTCGGCCATCGATACTGCATTGGGTCTATGCGAACGCGCTGGGGGAACCTACCTCCTGCCGGAGCTTTTACGAACGAAGGCTATGATCCTTCTTTCGTCGCCACACTCGAACTTCAATGCGGTACATCGCCTTTTAAACGATGGTACGGCAATTGCGCGAAGAACCTCGGCGCTGGGGTGGGAGCTTCGACTGCATCTTGCCCGGATAAACGCCGACAGGTCGATGGGTCTCAAAACGACCGAAGAAGGTTTCAGCAACCTTGCGGAAGTCGTGCGGAGTTTTCAGGACGGTTTCGAGACCGCCGACCTACGAGCGGCCAACTCGCTGCTGCGACAGCGGGTAGATATGGCGCTCGTAAGCTGAACATGATTTCCCACGAAATAACCAGCCTTAACTCGCCGAAGCCCGAAGCAGCCGCTAGCCTTACGCCAAGGGCCATCGCTGCCGCCGATCACCTGCCTCGGCTTTGGTGCCGATGCGAAAGAAACTCTCGAAGCAGGATAGAACCATGATCGAGATCGTTCAAGCTTATGACAGGAAGCACCTTGCAGATGTTCAGAGCGACGACGCAGCCGCCCTGGAGAAGAAGCTCTCCAGCGCATTCAAACTTTTCAAGGATCGTAGCAGCTGGCTGAAGCCGCATCAGCGTTTGGATATCTTGCATAGGCTTGCGGCGCTGATGCAAGAACGGAGGGAAAAATTCGGTCGTCTGATCGCGCAGGAAGGAGGCAAGCCTCTAACCGACGCGCTGATCGAAACCGGCAGAGCAATCGATGGCGTGCGAGCAGCTGCGGACTATCTCCGCACCAGGGGTGGGCGGGAAATCCCCATGGGGTTGACTGCGGCTAGCGACAATCGGCGTGCCTGGACGCTCGTCGAGCCGATCGGTGTCGTTGCCGCCATCTCGGCGTTCAACCACCCTTTGAATCTTGTAGTCCACCAGATAGCCCCGGCAATTGCAACTGGCTGCCCAATCATTATCAAGCCGGCCACCGCAACGTCACTCAATTGCATCGAGTTCGTGAAGCTCGTTCACGAAACTGGAATGCCTCACGAATGGGTGCAGACATTTTTGCCGGAAGAAAACGGGCTGGCGCAGGTGTTCGCAACAGACTCGCGCATCGCCTTTCTTAGCTTCATCGGATCGGCGGCAGTTGGATGGAGCCTCCGGTCCAAACTCGCGGCCGGCGCCCGCTGTGCACTGGAGCATGGTGGCGTAGCGCCAGTTATCATCGATCGTTCGGCCGACATCGAGAAACTGATAGAGCCGCTGGCGAAGGGCGGCTATTATCACGCAGGCCAAGTCTGCGTGTCTGTTCAGCGGATCTATGCCCACCGATCGATCATGAATGAGTTCACAAAGCTCTTTCGGGAGCGGGTCGATCGGCTTATCGTTGGGGATCCGCTCTTGCCGGAGACGGAGGTCGGCCCGCTGATTAAACCAAGAGAGGTTGACCGCGTGGCGACCTGGATCGCGGAAGCCGTGACAGGCGGCGCCCAGAAATTCGGGGGCGAGCAACTGTCGCCGACGACCCTGAAGCCCTGCATCCTGGTTGAGCCACCCAAGACCGCGAAGGTCTCGACGCACGAGGTTTTTGGCCCGCTCACATGCGTTTACGGTTTTGACAGCCTCGACGATGCAATTACGGAGGCGAACTCTCTACCGGTTGCGTTCCAATCGAGCATTTTTACCCAAAACCTCTCGACGGCTCTGGACGCGGCCGAACGCCTCGATGCATCCGCTGTGATGATCAACGATCATACCGCCTTCCGGACGGATTGGATGCCCTTCGCGGGCCGGCGCGAGTCAGGCTACGGTATTGGCGGTATTCCGTACACCATGGACGAGATGTCGTCCGAAAAGATGGTCGTCTTCCACACCTGACGGTACGAACGGCGCCACGGCCATCGCTGGATGGCTGCGGCTGGTCGATAAGTCCTGAAAACTAGCTCGCCTTGCTCCGGCGATGACTGGACCAGTGCCGTTGCTGATCTTGCGTCGACAGTGCAAGCTTTCATCCCGGCGTACCGCCGTGGTGGGAAAGACGCCGGCGGACAATTGTCAAAGCGGGTTTGCCTCCGCTTTTGCACCGTTTGACACGATTTCACTGACTTCAACTTTTGTCTTGGGGAAACACGCGTAAGCTTGACTTGTGTCGAAGCGCGAGAGGGGAAGCCCAATGATGATTTCTGCATCAAGGCGAGCAACGAGTTCCACTCTGAACGATGATCTTCATAAACTGGGCTGCGTTGCAGTCATCGAGGATGATCCGGATACTCGCATGCTGGTAGCGGATCTGATCGAGAATGTGGGGTTTTCGGTCGTGAGGTTCGCAGGAGCCCTCGAGTTTCTCTCATCTCCACTTACGGTCGAACCCAGCTGTATTTTGCTGGACGTAAGGCTGCAGGGGATGAGTGGCCTTGATCTCCAGCAGCGCCTGTCGCATCGAGGCTCGCAGTCCCTGATCGTGTTCATGACCGGTTTCGCGGACGTGAGCATGAGCGTGCGCGCGATGAAGGCCGGCGCATTCGACTTCCTCCAAAAACCGTTCCGGGAGCAGGAAGTCCTCGACGCCGTTTGCGCCGCTGCTCTGGCGTATAGGCACCGTGCCGGCATCAATCGTACCAAGGCCGCGATTGACCGGCGTTTTCACTCCTTGACGTCACGAGAGCGCGAGGTCTTGGAGGGCGTTGTCGACGGACTTTTGAACAAGCAGATCGCCGCCATACTTGGAATTTCCGAAATCACCGTGAAAGTGCACCGTGCAAACTTGATGAAAAAGATGCAGGCGAGGACCCTGGTAGATTTGATAAGGGACGTCTCGCTGCACCTGTCGTTCGAACGGTCCCAAACTCTCGCGAACGCGGACGACGGCGGCTTCAACGAACCCCGGGGGTGGACTGCCGATACTCGGAGCGTCGTGATGCCGACCTTTGCCTGAATGCGGGTATTGTTCCGATAGAACGTCGCTAAAACCAGTTGAGCGGATGTCGTTTCGATAACAGTGTGGCTGTACGAGGTCTTCGATACCACGCGTCCGCGCGGTTGGCCCAAGCCAGGACTATACCGCGGTATAAAGCCTCTTAGCCTCGCGTATCTCTACATAAATCAGCATGGAGAATTAACAATCGCAGGCGTTGAGTTGCGCTCAAGAGGAACCGAGTATGTCAATACCAGCCACCATAAACGGCAAGCGCATTGAACTGGATGGTCCTTCGGATATGCCGCTGCTGTGGGCGCTACGCGACCTTCTGGGGATGACGGGAACTAAATTCGGATGTGGTGTGGGGCAATGTGGAGCGTGCACCGTCCACCTCGACGGAAAGCCGGTACGCTCTTGCGTGCTTCCGATCGGCGACATCCAGGGAAACATAACCACGATTGAAGGCGTGGCCGAGACAGAGGCCGGTCGGCGTATCCAGGACGCATGGTTGAGACACGAGGTCGTCCAGTGTGGGTACTGTCAGTCGGGCCAGATTATGGCCGCCGCTGCCCTTTTGTCACGAGACTCGGCACCCGACGATGCGGAAATCGACGCTGCCATGTCCGGCAATATATGCCGGTGCTGCACCTACGTCAGAATACGCGCTGCGATCAAGGATGCCTGACATGCAATCGATCGGCGTACTCGACGCAACATCCCCACTCCTGGCCAGCCGCAGGGAATTTCTGTTCGCAAGTGCAGCGCTTCTTCTGGGCTTTGCCCTCCCGAAGAGGGCCAGCGCGATGGTGGATGAAAAAGGGCTGCTGGCGGCAGGCGCGACTGATGCGGCCGCCTCTGGGTTCGACGGGTTTGTCCCCGACGGCTTTATTCGCATCGGAGGAGACGGCCGCATCGTGCTCGTCGTACCGAGTTCCGAGATGGGACAGGGGATCGCGACAACCGAAGCGATGTTGCTGGCAGAGGAGCTGGAAGTCGGTATGGACCAAATCGAGGTCGCCCTGGCTCCGGCAGATCTTGGAGCATATGGGCAGTCGATTCTCAAGAACCAGATCACGGGTGGATCGACATCGGTGCGTGCTTTTTTTGATCCGCTCAGAAAGGCAGGTGCGGCAGCACGGACTATGCTGGTGAACGCAGCTGCGGAGCAGTGGCAGGTCGCGGCATCGGAATGCCGTGCCTCCCGGGCGACTGTCCTACATCAATCGAGTGGGCGCAGCGCGTCCTATGCATCGCTCGTTGAACTCGCCCGGGCACAGCCTGTCCCCACGGAAGTGACGTTGAAGAAGCCGTCCGAATTTAAGTTGATCGGGAAGCCTTTAAGGCGCGTCGACACGCCCGAAAAGGTCAACGGAACGGCTAAGTTCGGGATAGACGTCGCAGTGGCGGGTATGCGCTATGCCGCGATCAAGATCTGTCCCACCATCGGCGGAAAAGTCAAATCGATAAACGATCGCGAAACCCGAGCTTTGCCCGGCGTACTCGATGTCCTTGAAATTGAGGACGCGGTAGCGGTTGTCGGAGAGCATTACTGGGCGGCAAAGAAGGGCCTTGACGTTTTAGAGGTTGAATGGGACCCCGGGCCGCATGCAACATTGTCGTCCGCCGATCTATGGCACGAGCTGCGGACCTGCAAGGCGACGCCAATCGTCGCAAAAGTGCAGGGGAATCCCGACGAAGAGCTTGCCAGTGGAATTCGCATCGAAGCCACATATGAATTGCCCTTTCTCGCACATGCGGCCCTTGAGCCAATCAATACGACCATACATGCGAGAGCGGACGCATGCGATGTTTGGGTCAGCACACAGGTGCCAGTTGATGCTCAGACTGTCACGGCCGAGATTCTCGGCCTTCGGGCCGAGCAAGTAAATATTCACTCCTATCTCATCGGCGGGGGCTTCGGCCGACGTCTGGCTGTAGACACGGTCCAGCAAGCGGCGCGGTTCGCAAAGCTGGCAGATTACCCGCTCAAGATAATCTGGACCCGAGAGCAGGACATCCAGCACGACCGGTTCAGACCCGCCTATTGCGATCGCGTAGTCGCAACGCTGGACGAGAAGACGCGCTTTCCCAAAGCGTTCCATCACCGCACAACGGGATCGACGGTCCTCCAATATTTCACGCGAAAAGGTTGGCCTGAAGGTCAACTGGATCCGGATCTGGTCGCGGGTTCCGTCAGCCAGCCTTATCGCATTCCCGCAGCGAAGTGGGAGTGGCTTCGACAGGATAGCCCAGTGGCCGTGAACTGGTGGCGCGGCGTCGGGGAAGGACATAACGTGTTCGTCGTGGAAGGCTTCATCGATGAACTCGCCTCGGCTGCCGGTTTCGATCCAGTAGCATATCGCAGAGCACTTCTAAGCGACAATCCACGCGCCAGGGCCGTCCTGGACAAGGTAGCTCGCGCCTCGAATTGGGGCGAGCCGCTTCCACAAGGTCACGGCCGCGGCGTTTCGCTCCATCAGTGCTTCGGTTCATACATGGGGCTTGTCGTACAGGTTGAGGTCGATGAGTACGGCGAAATCTATCTCCGCCGGGCGACTGCCGCGGTCGATTGTGGCGTTCCGATTAACCCCGACAGCATCGCCGCGCAGATGCAGGGCGGCGTGCTGTTCGGCTTGTCGGCTGCGCTTTTCAACGGCGTTACTTTCAAAGACGGCAAGGTCGAGCAGAGTAACTTCCATGACTACCGGCAAATCCGCCTGAACGAGGTTCCGGCTTTCGAGGTTTTTGTGATGCCGAGCATCGAAGCTCCGGGCGGAATTGGGGAGGTGGGTACGGCTGCCGCTGCACCCGCGCTGACGAATGCGATTTTTGCGGCCACCGGCGTTCGATTGCGTTCGACACCGATCGACAAGTCGAGCTTGGCCAGGAAGGGCAACCGCGACCGGGTCCCCGAGACAATCGCATTGACCAGCCTCGATCGAGCGGGGCGGCCATGAGCGGACTCAGGAAAGTTGTGATTGGGCTTCTATCCATCGCACTCATTGTAGCAGTGGGGGCGGCCGCCTTCTTTTTCTGGCCTCACGGGCTCCCGCAGGTTGCCGCGAGCATTTCGCAGCCCAAGGGGCCGGACCTGATCGCAAGGGGGAAATATCTTACGACCGCCGCCGATTGTGAGGCATGTCACACCGCGCCAGGAGGCAAGCCATTCGCTGGTGGGCTCGGGTTCGAGCTTCCGTTCGGAACACTCTATTCGCCGAACATCACGCCTGACGATCAGACGGGTATTGGGACATGGACAGATGCCGAATTTGTCCGGGCGGTGCGATCCGGCGTGGGTAAGCATGGCGAGGATCTTTATCCCGCGTTTCCGTACACCTCTTACGCACTGTTGGCGACGGATGATGTACTCGCGATCAAGGCCTACCTCGACACCCTTGCTCCGGTGAATAGCAGTCCTCCAGAGAACGAGCTGCTTTTCCCTTTCAACCAGCGTTACGTGATGCGGGGATGGAAGCTGTTGTTCGTGCCCTCGGCTCCGTTCAAGACAGACGCCGGCAAGAGTGAAGCCTGGAATAACGGCGCTTACCTAGTCGAGGCTTTGGCTCATTGTGGCGAATGCCACACTCCGCGCGGCCTGATGTTTCAAAGGAAGCAGGGGAGTGCGTTGTCGGGTGGTAGTCTCGAGGGGTGGACTGCCTGGAACATCACGCCAGACCTTGAAACAGGCATCGGAAGCTGGTCTGACGAACAGATCAAATCGTATATTTGGAAAGGGTTCGCACATGGCCGCGGGCCTGCCGCAGGAGCTATGCGACAGGCCATAGATCTCAGCCTAAGCCATCTGCCGGAAACGGATGTCGATGCAATCGTCACTTACTTGAGATCAGTCGAGCCGCGGAAAAGCAGCTATGCAAGCAGCACCATCACCGCTGGCGCCACGCCGGCATCGGCCTCCGAACCATGGAAGCCGGTCGATGGGCCTGGCGGTTTGGGTCGCAAGATATTCGCCGGAGCATGCGCAAGTTGCCACGGCTGGGATGGAAGTGGACAAAACAGCGCGCGAGCGGCGTTAACAGGCTCACATTCTGTGGCTGACGAGACCGGCGCAAATCTGGTGCAAGTGATCCTGAAAGGCACCTCGGATCCGAACGGCTCGGCGGCGACGGCCATGCCTGGTTTCGCAAGATCTCTGTCGGACGCGGAAATTGCTGCACTCGCCAACTATGTCATCGGGCATTTCGGAGGAAAGAGAGGAAGCGTAACGCCGAACGACGTGGAGAAGGCTCGATGACGGATTCGGCTGATAGTGCGTCCAGATGCCTTGCTCCCGATGGAGGGCCCCGGTCTGCCGCAGAGGATCCATTTGGCTCAAGCCACACGGGAGGTTCGTGATGTTCGATTTCACCGCACTTGAACTCGCTCGCATACAGTTCGCGTTCACGGTTGGATTTCATATCATCTTCCCGACGATCACCATCGGGCTCGCAAGCTATCTGGTTGTTCTTGAGGCACTATGGCTCGCCCGCAGAAACGACGTGTATCAGAAGCTCTATCATTTCTGGTCGAAGATCTTTGCGGTCAACTTCGCAATGGGGGTCGTTTCCGGGATTGTAATGGCCTACGAGTTCGGAACGAACTGGAGCGGGTTCTCCAAATTTGCCGGCGGCGTTACCGGCCCGCTTTTGACCTACGAGGTTCTGACGGCGTTCTTCCTTGAGGCGGGATTTCTGGGAGTGATGTTATTCGGCTGGAACAAGGTCGGACCCGGCTTGCACATGTTCGCAACGACGATGGTCGCTGTCGGTACCTTAATTTCGACGACATGGATACTGGCCTCCAACAGCTGGATGCAAACACCGCAGGGCTACGCAATCGTTGACGGCCGTATCGTTCCCACGGACTGGCTCGCGGTGATCTTCAACCCGTCATTCCCTTATAGACTGGTCCATATGACGCTGGCGGCGTACCTTTCCACAGCGCTCTTCGTCAGCGCGTCAGGCGCTTTTCATCTATTGCGAGGCAACGACACGCCTGCGGTCCGGAAGATGTTCTCAATGGCGTTGTGGCTGCTCCTTTTTGTCGCTCCACTACAAATCGTAGTTGGCGATGCCCATGGCCTGAACACTTTGAAACATCAACCGGCGAAAATCGCCGCTGTCGAAGGCCATTGGGAGAATGATCCAAAGGAGACCAGCTTGCCCCTCATCGCCTTCGGGATTCCGGATATGCAGGCCGAGGCGACGAAGTACGCGATCGAGATTCCCTACCTCGGAAGCTTGATCTTGACCCACACGCTCCGCGGAAAGATACCCGGATTGAAGGAATTCGCACCTGGGGACCGGCCCAACTCGACGATAATCTTCTTCACGTTCCGGGTGATGGTCGGTCTGGGCATGGCAATGCTTCTGCTTGGGGCAGGGGGACTGTTGTTACGGTGGCGCGGGCGGCTCTTCAACTACCGGCCTTTCTTGATTTTTTCCGTACTCATGGGGCCGGCGGGGTTGATCGCGGTCCTGGCAGGTTGGATGACCACCGAGATCGGACGGCAGCCTTGGGTTGTCTATGGCATCATGCGGACGAAGGACGCGGTGTCGGGCCAATCGGTGATCGCACTCAGCGTGACTCTCGTTGCGTTCATCCTCATCTACTTCTTTGTTTTCGGTACGGGGATCAGCTTCATGCTCAAGATGGTAGCTCGAGGTCCGGACAAGTACGGGACGGAGAAGCCACCGCAGGAGCCAGGGCAGGTCCGAAGGCCAGCGCGACCACTTTCCGCTACGCCTGATGATATCGATCCTGCGCCGCGGCTCGAAAGGGAGGACGTTTAAATGGGCATCGATCTACCCGTTGTGTGGGCAACGATAATTGCTGTCGGCGTCATGATGTACGTTATCCTGGACGGGTTCGACCTCGGTATCGGCCTTCTCTTTCCCTTGATTCCCAAGCGGGTCGAGAGGGATACAATGGTAAACACCGTCGCCCCTGTTTGGGATGGCAACGAGACATGGCTCGTTCTTGGCGGGGCGGCTCTTTTTGCCGCGTTTCCGTTGGCCTATTCGACGATACTCAGCGCCCTCTATTTCCCGATGATGCTTATGCTTGCCGGGCTCATCTGGCGTGGCGTCTCATTCGAATTCCGGTTCAAGGCTGGCGACAGAGGAAAGCCATTGTGGGACGCTGCCTTCTCTATCGGTTCCTACCTCGCGACATTCGCGCAGGGCGTTGCATTGGGAGCTTTCATCAACGGCTTCCAGCTCGACGGCACAACCTATGTCGGCGGCCAATTCGATTGGTTGACACCGTTCAGCGTCTTCGCGGGATTGGCGCTGATAGTTGCCTATATGATGCTCGGATCGACCTGGCTGGTGATGCGCACGACGGGCGATCTGCACAATAGAATGCGCATGCTTGGGCAGTGCACATCAGTCGCACTTTTCCTTATGATCGTGATAGTCAGCATTTGGACGCCGCTTGTTCATGACAGCGTTGCTGCTCGCTGGTTCGTTTTACCAAATCTCCTGATTTTCGCACCCGTACCGCTGCTTGTTGTCGCGGCGACCGGTCTCCAGGTGTGGGCATTGAGACGAGATGAACCGGGAGCGCGACCTTTCGTGCTGGCGCTCCTAGTGATGTTCCTGGGTTACAGTGGCCTTGCCATCAGCATGTGGCCCCACATTATCCCGCCATCGATCTCGATTTGGACGGCATCTGCACCGCCTGAAAGTATGGGTTTCGCTCTTGTCGGAACGCTCCTGATCATCCCTATAATCCTGGTCTACACGACTTGGTCCTACTACGTGTTCCGGGGTAAATCCGAGCCGGAAGCGGGGTATCACGAGTGAAGTCTCGGTCGGTTTTTCGGCTATCAAGACAGATCCTTTGGATGGGGGTGATCTGGACCCTCTCGGTGTCGACACTTGCGGTGTTGGCTGGGCTTTTACGAATTCTGATGTCGGCCGCCGGCATGACCTCATAGCGAGAGCTTTTAGGTAGAAGACGAAGCGAGGAAAGCTGGATGTCGGTAGGTATGAGATCTGCTATGGGCGCATCCGTTTGCTCGAACAAGAGGCGCGAAATACGAATTTGCCGATGTTGCTTCATGCCTGCAATTGTACTCGAGAATAGGTGTACTTAAACCATCGAGAATTTCTCTGCGGACCCTCCAGCGGGTAAGCTTCCGCTGGCGCTGTTGACCCTCCTCCCTCTCAAAGGAAAACGCCATGGACAAAAAAGTAGCGCATCAACACCGCAGCCTGCCGCTCTCCACGCCCACAGACTTGGGGGAGGACGCAACACGTGATATTGCGGCAGCGCTTACGGCTCTGCTAGCGGATGTCTTCGCACTCTACCTCAAGACCAAGAACTTCCACTGGCATTTGTCCGGACCGCATTTTCGCGATTATCACCTGATGCTTGATGAGCAAGGTGCCGAGATCTTCGCGATGACAGACGATATCGCAGAGCGTGCACGAAAGGTTGGCGGGCCGACACTGAAGTCCGTCGGTCATATCTCGCGACTTCAGCGGATCCTCGACAACGACGCGGATTTCGTGACGCCGCAGGACATGTTGTCCGAGCTTCGTGATGACAACAAGCAGCTTGCCGGTATCTTACGTCAGCTACATGAGTTGACCTCTTCGTATAACGACCATGCGACCACGAGCCTCACCGAGAACTGGATCGACGAGGCGGAACGCAGAGTGTGGTTCCTGTTCGAGGCAACGCGTCTCGATCTGTAGCGCCTCGAGAAAGGCGGCCGAAATCCGTGTCGATAAACTAGAAGGCGAGCCGCCCCCCGGCGAGAGGGGCGGCTCTCCTGGACCGCGATCTTAGGCTGCGGTGGGAAGGGGGACCTCCAAGCCTTGGTCTTCGATTGCCTTAGGAGGAGGGCGACGGAGATGATGTTACCTCAACCGTAGAACGTACAAAATTGAGCCGGGGTATAGATTTAGTTATCCGCACGCCGGACATATTTTGTTCGAAGTTCCGCACTGAAAAAAGCCAGTGCAAGCTGCTTCTCGCAAGCCGGGAACCCGTTCGGATTCCGTCGAGCGTGTCCGGACGGCCTCCCTTGTTCTCGATTTGGCTGCAGCAAACTTGGAGCAAACGACTCCGGCCACAGTGCTAGCTACGCCCGATTGGTTTCTCGATTTTCGCATAGGAAGCGCCGGACCGGATGCACCCGATCGCCCTGAGACTTTGCATGCCGCGATCGACTGGAACTTCAGTCTGCCGTCGGATACCAAGGCAACAGCTTTCTGCATGGCGTCTGTGTTCGCGGATATCGCACGCTCACCTTCACGTATGGTGGGCGCTACGAGTGTTGAAACCGGCCAGAAAATGATCGATCAGTGACGCGACCTGAGGGAGGCATTCCTCCAGCGCGAAGTGTCCGGTATCGAGGAATTGTAGATGGGTGCGAGGGAGATCTTCTAGGTACGCCTGCGCTCCTGCGGGAGTAAAGAATGGGTCGTTCTTACCCCAGACGATCAGCGCAGGCGGCACGTTGGCTCTCAGCCATTCCTGCCATTGCGGGTAAAGCGGCAGGTTGCTCCTGTAGTCGAAAAGCAAATCGAGTTGCGGCTGTTTACGGCCGGCCTGCTCGATATAATGGAAGTCCAGTTCGTAGTTATCCGGCGCTATGCGTTCCGGTCGCGACGCCCCGGTCAAGTACTGGAAGCGTACTCCCTCGGCGGTCAGGAGGCCTTCCAGTTCTGCGGTGACCGCGGCGTCATCTGGACGAGCGGACATCAGCCTCCTTGCTGCTTCCGACAACCCGGCGTCGTAGCAATTTCCGTTTTGGATGATCAGGCCGGCTATGAGTTCGGGTCTTCTGGAAGCGATCCTCATGCCTACGGGTACCCCAAAGTCGAAGATGTAGAGGATTACGCGGGTAAGACCCAGATCATCTATGAACGCTTCGATGGCGCGTGAGAGGTTTTCGAACGTGTATTCGAACGTCCCTCCGTCGTTCTTGCTGACGGGAGCCGTGCTTTGACCGAACCCCGGGTAATCGGGGGCGATCATTCGGACGTTTCCGCCAATTCGCTCCATGAGCGCTCTGTATTGGTGGGAGGTTGACGGGAACCCGTGCAGCAATAAAATGGGAGGGGAAGGCGATGCTACATCTTTCGGGTGGGTTTCCCGATAGAAGATCTCCATGTCACCGACAGCGAGCCGGCGATGGGTGATTTCATGGTAGCTCGATGTCATTGCCGCGCCTTCTCCAATTGCATTCTACTTTGCTGCCTCGATGATCAAATCCGACACCTCCTTGGGATGCGATAGCATCGCGACATGGCTGGAAGGTATCTCGATCGCCTTCGCATTGGCCGCCTTCACCTGATCCTTTTCCAGTTGCGGCGGAATGATCTGGTCCTTGGTTGCCACTACCATAAAGGTCGGTTTTTCACGCCAGGCGGCTGCAGTGACCTTCGCGCTCAGGCACCTGATGTGAAAGGGGCCTTGCGTTGCAGCGACGACAGCCTTCGATTCAGGATCGAGATCGGCGGCGAAGTACTTCTTGATTCCCTGGTCGCTGATTCTCAGGAAGCCGTCGTCATCCTTCATGTACTCCTTACGACTTTCCAGCAGGGGGTATTTTGACGTGATGTCCTCCAACGACTGCCCCTTGTCGGGCGCGTAGGCTGCCACATAGACCAGAGACTTCACCTTGGGATCAGCCCCCGCTTCCGTTATGACGACGCCCGCCCAGGAATGCCCGACAAGAACCACCGGCCCCTCGGCGTTCTTGATGGCGCGCTTGGCGGCGCTGACATCATTGTCCAGCGAGTCGAGAGGGTTCTGGACGGCTATTACCTTGAGGCCGGCCTTTTCCAGGTGTGGGATAACCTTCTGCCAGGAGGTGCCGTCGGCGAAGGCTCCGTGCACGAGGACGACGGTTTTGGCTGGCGCATCCGCAGCCAACACCGCGGTCGATGCCAAATTTGAAATCAGAACTGCGGCGAGTGGCAATATCTTCATCATGTCAGTCTCCTTGTTGCCGGGTAGGCGAGCTTGAGAGTTGATCGATTGTCGAGCTTTTCCGGTAGGCCCGATCCGTGTCCAAATGAGATGCGCGGAGTGAGGGATTGGCCGCATTGGCCCGCCGCGTACTCTGGGAGCCTCCCGTGCGGGACGCTTCCATTGCACCCAGGCTAGAACACGGCACCTCGGATTTCGCGTTAATTCCTGAAAAAGCTCGCGAAATGCTAGAGATGGAAGAGTCGTAGAATTCGCATCCTCAAGTCAGGTACTGTCTTTGAAGCGTGATTAAGTCCGGCTTGGTGCAACGCTTCCTCGGCCTTGGTCCGCACCGAGAGAAGGGCTGCGAGGTCCTCTGCGATAGTCGGGCGTTCTCGAAGCAGGTCGGCAATCTTCGCCTTGCTTATCTGATAGAGGATAACGTCCGTGAGACACTTCGTATCAGCGACTTCCTTACCACCGAGGAGAACGCCACGCTCTCCGAGAAGGTCACCAGGCGCGAGACGGGCGAACTCGATCCTGCCTTCTTCACTGCCGTCTTCAACGATCGCCACTCCGCGCGCCAAGATCATCAGGGACGTCGTGGTCGAGCCCTTCTTCGCAATAACCGCACCCTGCTTCATCATCAGGCGCTCCGCCGCGGCGACCAATGCATTCCTCTCGTCATCAGAGAGATTGGCAAAAATCGGAGCCATGTTTACGAGGCGCCTCACAATGTTGGGTGGACCGTCAGCGCTCTCCGGGTGCTCTCCTGGAGGGTCTGAAGCGAGGGCAAATCCCGCAGCCATCGTATGGCGATAGACCAAGTCGAAGATCTCGTTTTTCGCCTTCGTGACGGACAGAAGAGTAGGGACGCGGAACGACAGCTCTACCTCGATGCAATCCCGGCTCAGCCCTAATATCGAAACAGATGGGCTCGGTGTTCTCAGGATTTCGCTACTGCTGAGGAGGACCTGTTGCATCGTGCTCTCGATGAGGCTCGGTTGCGAGTTTGCCTGCATTTTTACCGTTAGACTCGCTCCGTGCGACATGTCGGGAACGCTCAGGTTCGTAATGCGGCTCTTCGCAAGCATGCTGTTTGGGACAACCACCAGATCACCGGTTTTGTTGAGGAACTGCGTGGATCTCCAATTCGTCTCCACGACTTTTCCCTGGACATCATGGTCCAGAACAACCCAATCACCCACGGAAAGGGGCCGGTTGAGATTGAGAGCTATACCGGAGAACACGTCGTTCAACGTGCTTTGAAGAGCAAGGCCAAGCACGATGGCGAATACTCCCGACGTCGCTATGATTGTCCCGACCGGCAGGCTGAAAACATAGGCGATGATGCATAACGCGGCGCTGACATAGATAATCGCGACAACGAGATCCTGAAGAAGTCTTCCTTCGCGGGGCTTGTGTTCGAGTATCAGAAATACCCGGGCGCAATTGGCCAGCACCATTGCGCCTGCGAGCCACCAGACGGTCTTGAGAACACCACGCACGAGACGCAGCGTAACCCCGGGATCGACGCCTTCGATCGAGTATGGCGGAATGTTGTTCCACAGCAACAACGTGGTCAACGCAGCGAAGAAGACGCAATCGATGATCAGGCGGCGAGTCCCAGGTGCAGGGAACACAATATGTGCGGCGCCTCGGGCCGCAAACAGCACGCCGAACTGTATCCAGATATCCGTGAGTACGGATGGCATTCATAACTCCCGGCGGAACTTGAATGGCTGCCGTGCTCCGACGTCGCGGCTGTTCGCAAGATATCAAAGCGATACGACACCTTTGAGTGGCAAGCAGGTGAAATCGTGTGAAACCTCGTAAAACCTGCCACCTCGCAAGTGTCGGCGTTGAAACTTTTTCGCTATTTGACGACCTTTAGCACCCGCTCTCGGTCCGCGCTGGTATCGTGCAGCCTCCACATCCCGGCCTGCCACATCGCTCACAGCCGGTATCGCTTTATGGTCACTGAGCCTCAAGATGCGGGAGTTTTACCGATGCTGGAAGAGACGCTCGAGCAGATCAATGAGCAACTCGAGCTTTCAAGGGCGGGTGAAATCATCGGGCGAGCCGTACTTCAGTTCTAAGAGCCTGTAACTCGTCGATTAGGGGACTGCGGTGATTGCCGCAATCCGCTTGCCGCGCCTGAGCATCCTCGCTGAACCAACGCTTAATCCAGCGCGAACGATATTCGTTTCCCTGGGATTTACGAGGATTAACTCGTTCGCGGTTCTGCGGTCAGGCAATATCCAACAATTAATAAAGTACTTTGCGATCGTAAGAAGGAAGAACGTGCATGCGCTGTTTTGTCTTGGCTTTGCTGCTCGCTATCATCTCAGCGCCACCTATTGCGCGGGCTACGGATGCCGCCGCGCAGCAGGCCCCAGAGATGCACGTTCCCATCGTCACCGTGCACTACCGGTCAGCCAAAATCCAGGGCTTGAACATTTTCTACCGAGAGGCCGGACCGGCCGACGCCCCCGTCGTGCTCTTGCTTCACGGGTTCCCGACCTCTTCGCACATGTTCCGAAATCTCATTCCCCAACTGGCGGATCGATACCACGTTATCGCCCCCGATTATCCCGGCTTTGGGCAATCCGACGCTCCGGATCACAAGGATTTCAAATACGGCTTCGGCCCGTATGCCGACATCGTCGACGAACTGCTGTCCCGTATCGGCGTCAAGAGTTACGCGATGTACGTGATGGACTACGGCGCACCTGTCGGTTACAGGCTTGCACTGAAGCATCCCGATCGCGTCACCGCGTTGATTATTCAAAATGGAAACGCCTATGATGAGGGCCTGCGAGGTGCCTGGGACCCTATCAAGGCCTACTGGGCAGACGGATCAAGTGCACACCGGGACGCGCTGTCCGGCCTGGTGACTCTCGATGCGACCAAGTTCCTATATACCGACGGGATGTCGGACGTCAGCCGCATAAGTCCAGACAACTGGGTTCAGGACCAAGCGCTGCTGGACCGGCCTGGTAACAAAGATATCCAAATGGATCTCTTCTATGACCACCGCACCAACGTGCCGCTCTATCCGGCATTTCAGAAATACTTCCGCGACTATCAGCCGCCGACGCTAATCGTCTGGGGAAAGAATGATAAAGTCTTTTCCGAGGAAGGAGCGCATGCCTATCTTCGGGATCTGCCAAAAGCCGAAATCCACTTGCTCGATAGCGGACACTTCGCGCTCGAAGACAAGTTGGATGAAATGGTTCCGCTAATTCGCGGCTTTCTGGATCGTGAATTAGCCAAACCATAGATGAGGCCCAGACGAGCCGGTCCTGTCGCTTTAAGCTCGCGTATGGCGTCTGCCGACGATCAAGATCCCGCATACTCAACTATCAACGAAGGAGAAGACAATGACAAAGCACGTCCTATTCATCGTCACTAACGCAGCGGTGATCGGTCCGCACAATCGCCCCACTGGGTTCTTCTTCGCGGAAGTCGCCCACCCGTTCGACGTCCTCGACAAGGCGGGCGTCGCCGTCGAGTTCGCGTCACTGGCTGGCGGATGGACTCCGTTTGACGCCTATGACGAGAAAGACGCCGCGCAGAAAGAGTTTCGCGAGAGTAAGGCTTTCCGCCGACTGAACCGCAGTCGCCGGCTGTCCGAAGTGGACGCCGCGGATTATGATGCGATCCTCATTCCAGGCGGCCTGGGGCCGATGGTCGACATTCAGCGCAATCCTCAGGTCCAGAGTTCGATCGTGCGCGCCTGGACGACGAATAAGATCGTCAGCGCGGTCTGCCATGGACCGTGCTCGCTGCTTGGCGTTGATCTTGGCGACGGGGCACCGTTCGTACGCGGCAAAAAGGTTACGGGCTTCTCGAAAAAAGAAGAATACGACTACGCCCGCGAGGATGTACCGTTTGAGCTTGAGGATGCCCTGACGGGCGAGGGAGCTGTCTATTCGTCTGCGGCGAACTGGGAGCCCCATGTCGTCGTTGATGGTCGCCTCATCACCGGCCAGAATCCGGCTTCGGCTGGCCCCCTGGCGCAGGAGTTGCTTGCGGCCCTCAAAAAGCAGGGGTGATCGAAACGCTAGCTTTCGCCCCTGTCCGAGCCCGGGCGTCACGGATTTTCCCGAGCCGCCGTAGGGGGGCCTGGTGGAGGCTTCTCGTGGAGCCGAAACTCATTCAAAGGGCCGCTTACCGTCGGAGCGAGCGCTGCGGACGCATCGTCTTTTACGGTCGCAGCACAGGGGATGTTGCAAGGGCTAAGGCGCTCGATGCCACGACCTCTTGCTTCGGCGACTGCCGTTTCACGCCGGCTCGGCAACCGTTGCCTCGCAGCGGCACCCGTAACCTCTTGCATAAGCTGCTGACGGAGATACGTTGCGCATCATGGTTGCCGAACTCTTGGTTTCGATGAAGGGAAGTCTTTGGTGAAAGAAACGGACTTTTCCGAGTTTAGGAACGGCTGGCGGATCGTTTTGGCCGGCCTTCTTGGAACGGCTTTCGGCCTGCCTGCCATTCCGTTCTACACAATCGGCGTTTTCGCGCCGATTTTCGCGAGAGAATTCGGCTGGTCGTTCGCAACAATTTTTGGCGGCCTGTCGCTGCTCGCCGCTTCAGTTCTTATTATTGGGCCATTTTTCGCGATGCTGATCGACAAGTTCGGAGCGCGCCTGGTGGCATCGGCCTCTCTGCCGTGCCTGGGCTTGAGCTATATGACGCTCGCGGCGTCGAACGGCTCGGTCGGACAATATTATCTCTCGTGGCTGGCTATTGCGATCTTCGGCCTGGGGGCGACGCCAGTCGTTTTCACACGGGTGATCAACAGTGCGTTTGAGGAGCGGCGGGGCCTTGCCCTTGGCCTCACCTTGTCCGGCCCCGGTTTATTTGCCTTTGTGGTGAAGCCGCTCGCTCAATTATTGATCGAGACCGGCGGTTGGCGTGTCGCAATCGTCCTAGTCGGCGCAATGCCGATACTCATAGCGTGTCCGATGGTTCTTTGGGGCTTCGCCGGATTGCGCGCCAGGAATGTTGATGCGGGACCAGTGCGAGTGAATGCTTCGGAAGGCATGACCGTACGCGAGGCCTTTCGCTCGCGCTCCTTCTGGCTTCTGGCCGTCGTTTTCATCCCGATGTCGCTCGCCGTCGCGGCGCCGCTTCCCAATATCGAAAACATACTTCGTTCGTTGCGCCTGTCGCCAGGTGAGATCGTCCCGCTCGCCTCGCTTGTCGGAATAGCGGCCGTAGCCGGTCGGCTTCTTGGCGGCGTTCTGGTCGACAGATTCTGGGCGCCTGCGGTCGGCACGGTCATATTGGCGCTCGGCGCGGTCGCCTGCTTTATCCTTTCGCTGGACGATGCAAACTTCTTCATGGCTTGCATCGCCGTTTTATTGCTCGGCCTCGTTTCAGGAGTGGAATTCGACCTAATGGCTTATCTGGTTTCCCGCTATCTCGGGATGCGCAGCTACGCCACCATCTACGCAATACTATACGGAATATTCGTGGTGGGCGCCTTCGTGGGGCCAAGCCTGTTTGGCTACGTATTCGACCGTACGGGCACCTATACAGGTATCCTGAAAGCCTGTGCGCTGCTGCTTATCGGTGGCGCAACAACGGTTCTCTTTCTGGGGCCTTATCCTATCAGGAAAATCCAGAGATTCGCGTAGCGCCGCCGGGCCGATCCCGATCGTTGTGGCTCAGTTCCGTTTTTAGGTTGTCAACCAGCCGACCCGCTGTCGCCACGATATCGTCTGCGAAGTTGCTCAGATGGCCGACTTCGGTCCGCGATCCAATGCAGCGCTAAAATGGGTAGCCGCCGCATGTCGTGACTGACCATTGTCAATAAAGCGGGCAATGCGCTCCCGCAGGATCAAGTGAATAGGCTTTGGTCATCGCAAATCACCGCCGAACGAAGCGGATCACGAAATGCCATCGACAGGAATCCCAAACGGTTCAATCTGAATGTCCGACGCTCTGGTGCCCCGAGGGTTTTGCCGGCAGGCTTCGAGAAGTTGACGCGCCTTCATCACGCTCACGCAGGGCAACACGTCATCGAACTGGGCGCAGACGGGCGACAGCAACTCGGCCGCCGCCGCATGCCGATCGGCTTCCGCCCATAGCTCCGCTAGCGCCGTCGACGCCCGAAGCCGGAAGAAGAGCGCACCGCTTTCCCTTGCCGTGTCTGCGGCGAGCAGCAGGGTGTCAGAGGCGCCGGACAAATCGCCATCCAGTCGCTGCAGCATTCCGCGCACGCGCAGCAGTTCCGGCCGGGACCAGTGCTCGCCTTGCCGGTCGGCGCGGTCGAAGGCTGCGCGCAGGCTGTCACGGGCAAGCGCGATGCGTCCGCCGCGCAACGCGGCTTCGGCGAGGGTGGTGAGATAGAACGGCACCCGAACGAGGAAGTTGTTGGTGATGAGCTGCTCGATGGCGAGGTGCATGGCGTCAACCCCTTCGGGGTCGCCGTCCATGCTCGCAACGGCGCCATCGTAGAAGCGACAGACTGGGTTCCAGATCGCGATCTCACGTAGAGCAAGATTGCGTGCAAGCGCCTCGACATGTAGGCGCGCGATCCTCGTCTCCCCTGACCACAGGGCGATCGGTAGGGCCGCCTGCGCCAGAGCGTTGGAATGAGAGACCACATGGTCGAGCGCGAGACTGTGGTCGAGAGCATCCTTTAGTGCCGCCGTCGCCTCGCTGCGATCTCCCGCTACCCAGGCCGTCATCGCCAGGGCCACGCGGATCGACACGAACCGGTCCATCTGGAAGCGGGCGACGCCGGAGCGCTTCGCGGTGGTCGCGTGATCGCGTGCAAGCCGCTTCAGGTCATTATGCGCACGCCGGACATCGCCGCAATAGAAGAGGGCCGTCAACCTGACCCGTTCTCCCTCCGCGACAGCCAGCCGTTCATCCTCTCGGCCGGCGAGTTGGGCGAACTCTTCAAGCGTCGCGATCGCCTGCCGATGCCGCCCGGTGAAAGTTTGCAATATGCCGTAACCCCACAAGGTGCGAAGCTGATAGTCGACATTCCCGATCTCCCGCGCCAGCCTGTTGGCCTCCATCCACGCCGCGTCGGCTTCGGGACCGAAATGATCCGAGAAATTGAGGCCTGAAGCATAAGACGCGATGAGCTTCATGTTGACGGCGGCGTCGCAGCGCGACAGGGCATCCGCACATTGCAGCGCCCGCTCGACACGTCGCCGGCTTTCGGCGACGGTTGACAATTCGTCCCACAGCGGGATTGCGGCTGCGGTGAGGCGAACGCCGACCTCTGGTTGTGCGCCGTCGCCGAGAGCCCAGTTGATCGCCTCGCGCAAATCGTTCGTTCGCTGTGCGTAGCGAGCGGTCCAATCGCTCCTCGGTCTCCAAAGCCACTCCGCCTCGGCTTGCTCGAACAGTCGGAGAAGATACCGCGCGTGGCTCGATCGGACGTGGGCAGCTTCTCCACTCCTGTCCAGCCGCTCGGCGGCGAAACTCCGGGTGCTATCGAGCAGGCGATAGCGTAGCCCCTCGGCGTCGTGCGCGGCCGACAAGAGCGATTTGGCCGCGAGGCTTTCCGTGCAAATCACGATGTCCTCTATGCTTCGGCCGAGGTCACCCGCGACTCCGATGACATCGGAGAAAGAAAAGCTTGCCGAGAAAACCGACAGAAGACGCAGAAGCTGGGCTTCGTCCTTGGATAGAAGCTGATAGCTCCAGTCCAAGGTCGCGAGCAAGGTCTGGTGCCGTGGCGGAGTACCGGCGGAACTGGCGACAAGTGGCTCGAAACTGTGTTCGAGAAGAATGAGCAGCGTTGTCGGTTTCAAAACCGGAAGCTGCGACGCGGCAAGTTCGATTGCAAGCGCAATTCCGTCAAGACGTCGGCAGATGGCCGCCACCACAGGTGCGCTGGCGTCATCAAGTTGGTACCCGTAGGCCTCGTTTGCGCGTTGAACAAAGAGCTGCACGGCGGGGAAGGTTAGGGCCGCGGTCCGGTCTTTTCCGCTGCGCTCATCTGGATATGCCAGCGGAGACAAGCGATAGACGCTCTCCGACCGCGATCGAAGCGGCTCGCGGCTCGTGGCGATAATATGAAGACCGGGAAGCGCAAGCGTAAGGTGTTCCGCGATCGCCGAAGCGGTGCTGAGAACATGCTCGCAGTTGTCGAGCACGAGCAGCATTTCGTGCCCCCGCAATGCCTCGACGATTCCGGCAAGCGTATTTGACCATTTGCCGCCGATTCCGAGCGCGGCCGCTATCGTCACGTCGACAAGCTGAGGATCGCCGATGACGGCAAGATCCACGAAACAAACACCCTCCCGATAGTGGTCCAGGAGGCTTTTTGCCACGGCGACGGCAACAGTCGTCTTTCCAACCCCCGCCTGTCCGACAACCGTTAACAGGCGTCTTTTCGGAAGCCTCGCACCGAGCTCCGCAACGATGTCGTCGCGACCGACGAGATGCGGCAGGCGAGGCAATTCACGGGTGGAAGCCTTCACCGGATCGAAGGAGTGTTGCCTCCGGTCTCCACCGTAGGTGCGCACGGGCGCAACGAAGCGGTAGCCGCGCCCCGTCACGGTGGCGATGTACGACAGGCCTGAAGCGTCCCTTGATAGGGCACGGCGCAGCGCGGCGATGTTGACTTTCAGGTTGCTCTCATGAACAAAGATGTCCGGCCAAGCGAAGCTCATAAGCTCGTTCTTGCCGACGACCTCCCCCGAGTGACTGATGAGCTTGTGGAGCAAATCGAGAGCTCGGCTTCCCACGCGTACCGGCTTGTCCCCAAGCATCAGCAGTTGCCGGTCCGGAATGAACCGATAATCACCAAAGCAATATGTTTTGCCGTCCGGTTCCATGCACCTCAAATGACTCCGCCATGAACGTGCTGTTCTGATTTGCGCCGAACTTCATTCGGCCGAGCGTATCCAAGGCTCAAATCTAAAGCTTGGCACGTATGAGCGAATCTAGCTGCATTTTGCGCAAACGTCACCTATGCGTGTGTTTGCCACGCATGTCGAGCCTTCATGACGGAAAAGGTTTCTTGCAATGGGAAGGAGACGCGGTATCAAAACCGCACCTTACGCCTATGCCACTGATCTCGTCTATGGTCGCTGCGGCCAATCAGTGACGTCTGGCACGACATCTCAGATGCCGGCATACCATTCGTAGCCACGATCCTCCCAGAACCCGCCGTTACCACCCCAGAGGTCATCAAACCGATCACGTATTTCGATGCGCATGACGTATTTGGCATGTTTGTAGCCAAGATGACGCTCGACTCGCAGGCGCAAGGGGGCGCCGTGTTCGACTTCCAGATCCTTCCCGTTAAGCGAATAGGCGAGGATCGACTGCGGATGAAAGGCGTCGATCAGGTCAATACTCTCGTAGTAGCGGCCGCTGCCATCGAGTGTTTGTTCCAGTTCATCTGCGCAATAGAAGACGGCGTAGCGAGCACCGGGCTTCAATCCGGCAGTCTGCAGGATTAACCCGAGAGGAACGCCCTGCCATTTACCGATGGCGCTCCAGCCTTCGACACAGTCGTGGCGGGTGATCTGGGTGCGAGAAGGCAGCTTCTTCAGATCGGCCAACGAAAATTCCATCGGCCTATTGACCATGCCGTCGATCTTGAGCCGCCACTCGGCAAATTGGGTTTCGACCATCTGGATATATTCAGCGCTGTTGGGCTGAGTTGATCCATTCGGATGAAAGCTCGGTGAAATGTCCGCGTCGGTATATTCTCGGGCAAGCGTTTGCGGAGAGACGATGAGCCGCTGTGTGCCCATGGTCAGCCGCTCAGCCAGAGCGAGTACCTTCTGGACGTGCTGGCTCTGAGAAATGTCATCGCAGCCGGTCAGGCCTACGGCGCCCAGGCTGGCGGCCGAGCCGATGAGAAAACGGCGGCGGGTGAAGATGGAGCTCATCGGTCGGTCTCCTCGTTGATGATCGCGTAGCGGCCGGTCACCATCGAACGCATGTTGTTCCAAAGGCCGGAGAGAATGACCATCGCGATATGCACGACGACGAAGGCCACCAGGCTCCAGGCGGTGATGAAATGAATGGAGCGGGCCGATTGGCGACCACCAAAAATATCGAACAGGAAGGGGTAACCGGCGTCTATCGCGGGTGACATGGTCAATCCCGAACCGATCATCAGCGGCAGCAGGACGAAAATTACGATGAGATAGGTCAACTTCTGCAACGCATTGTAGCGCCGCGCCTTTTCGCCCTGCGGGAAGCGCAGCCGGGCGTGGTCCTTGATTTCATGCCATATATTTCTGGGCGCGATATCTCGAGCCGTCGGTGCGAGATCGCGGCGGAAATGACCGCCGATCAGGCCATAGGCTATGTAAACGAGCCCATTGATGACAAACAGCCAGGCGAAGAAGAAATGCCAGCGTCGGCCAGCTGCAAGATCCTGGTAGCTGGGTATCGTCGCCCAGGCCGGGAATGCGCGCGGCATGATTTCGCCGTCGGCCGTGGAAGCACCGAGTATGCCGGTTGTGGTGATCGAGAGACGGCCGATACGCACTATTCCCGTGATGTTGTCGCCATCCTGATTGCTGGCGATTTCGAACCATGACGGATCTTCAACCGCGCCGTAATTTCCCCAATGCAATTGTGGATCTGCATTGAAGATCTGCATGCCACTCATCAGCAGCAAGGTCAGACACAGCACATTGATCCAGTGCGTTATCCGCGTAAGAGCCGAATGACGGCGAATGAAGATCTTGGCTGGGGGCGGTGGCGGCGCTGTGCCGATCTGCTCGATGCTTGTCATGGACAATTCTCCTGACGTGCCGCCGGACGGCGGTGTACGAAATCATATGCTGCGACGCTATCGCGCTCATTGAGCTGCCCGGATGCGATTGGCAACCGGGCAGCCCCGTGATGTCGGCATCGATGCGTCACATTGGCGGGATGACGCCGTTTATGCCGACCACGACACGGTCGGATTCAACCGTATTGTCTCCATCGGTCGTGCCGTTGATGATGACTCCTGCGCCGGGCTTGATGTCGTCCTTCGTCGCCTTGCCGAAGGTGACGACCGGCGTGCCTGGAGGGATCGAGATCTTCTTCTCGCCGCCTTTGTAGGTGAGCGACAGGGTGGGACCATTGACCGAGGTGACGGCGCTGGCAACCGTCGCATTGGTCATCGAGCTCTTCGGCTTCAGATCCCAGCCGTAATCGCCTTCGCCGGTGCCTTTCATCGCGGCGGGGAAGATCAAGACTTCGAGCGCCCCGTTGATGCCGCTGTCGGTCGGAACGGACGCGATGCCGACGAAATCCCCAGGCTTGATGTCTGTCACGGAGGCGTTGACGATGCCGTTGATGGCCCAGCCGGATTTCAGCTTGATCGTCACGTCCTTGCCTTCGCGCGATTTGACCATCAGCGTATCGCCGCTGAGGCTTTCCACGACGCCGCGAACGCGTGCCTTGTCGGCAGCCTGTGCGGATAGTGTGGTCACGGCACCAAGCGCCAGCACCATACCCATGATCTTCAACTTCGTGAGCGACATTCTGCTCTCCATATCTTTCATCTTTTCGATATGATACCCATCCGGCTATCTCGAGCGGGTAGGGCGATCGTTCTGGAAATGAGGCACGGCGGCGATGGCATCTTGCCAGCGACAACCGATTGTCCCTCAATTCCGCCCCCTCATTCGGCGCTTGTGCGAATGCGTTACAGCGATCACGTCGTTGTGATCGCAAGAAGGGCGACAAAAAATCCGGTTCAGGATGTAACAAATAACGCCGATCAACGAATGACTGCACGCGAATGACGAAATCGGTATCGGAACAGGTCCTGAAAGGCTTGATGCTTCTCTCGCTTGACGGCGATGAGGCTGCGTACAGGCGTTTGCTCGTCATTTTGCGAGATCTGCTTTTGGCATTTTATCGAAGGAGGCTTGGATCGAATGCAGACCGTGACGCCGAGGATCTAGTTCAGGAGGTGCTTTTGGCGGTGCATAGCCGGCGCATTACCTATGATCGGGAACGGCCGTTCACCGCGTGGTTTTTCCAAATCGCGAAATACAAGCTGATCGACCACTTCAGGGTAAATGGCAGCAAAAGAGGCGTGGAAATTGCTTTGGGAGATGAGATCGCGGCTGAATTTCGAGAGGAGACACTCTTTGCTCACCTCGATATCGACCGTCTTCTCGACCAATTGCCTGCCAAACAGAGGGAGCTTCTGCGGCAGGTAAAGATTGCAGGAAAAACCACTGCTGAAGCCGCGAGCGAGAGCGGCCAGTCGGAAGCAATGGTTCGCGTCAGCATTCATCGAGGGATGCGCGCGATTGGACGCACGCTGGGTTTTGCCAATGACGAAAAATGATGAATTCATCGAGGTTCTGGTACGCGATCTCACTCCGGTTCGCCATCATGCGCTGCGAGTGAGGCTTGGGCTTACAATCATTGTCGGCGTGACCGGCGCGGCCATCGCACTGCTGATATCGCTCAGCTTTCGCCCGCATCTGCACCACGTGACGGTGGCGGCGTTTTTGGTGAAGTTTTTATATACAGCCGTACTAATGAGCGCGACGATCGTGGCTCTTGAACGGGTTGCGCGCCCAGAGGGTTCGATTGGAAGTATGGTTCGGGTTCCGGTCGTGGCATTCAGCATTGTCGCGCTTCTGGCCATCGCTCAACTCGCGCTGTCGCCAGCTTCATCCTATCCAGGTTTGATCATCGGATATTCAGCGTTCTTTTGCCCGTTCCTGATCGTGGCTTTCGGCATTCCCGCTTTCTGCGCCAACATGTGGTTTCTCAGGCGTGCAGCCCCCACGCGCCCGGCACTTGCCGGCTTTGTCGCGGGTGCTTGTGCCGGGGGCGTCGGCGGCTGGGTATATTCCTGGGCCTGTGTCGAAAACGGTATCCCATTCATCGCGATATGGTACACGTTCGGCATCGTGCTGGGCGGGCTGGTCGGAAGCCTGTTCGGGAAAGTCAGCCTGCGCTGGTAGCTTCGTTTTGACGTGCAGAGGGCGAGCGGCCGGAGACGATCGGGCATTTTCGCCTTATAAATGGTAGTCATTGATCCTACCAATCAGGCGCTGAGGTGTGGCGGTTGAAGTCACAGCTTTCTTCCGATACCTTTCAACATGGCTAACATCGGTTTTTGAGAGGGGGCCGCGGAGGGGTTACTTATTCTGACAGATACGCCTCCGTTGAAGCTGAGTTTTTTATAGCATGCATTTATGGTGCCATGTTTTCTGTCCGCGCCCGCGAGAAGCCTGAGATATTCGCCACGATACTGGCGCCTGCGATCAGGCGGCTGACCTGGGCAATATGTTGCTGAAGGTGCGCCAGTCGATCGATTCGGCAACACTCGATGTCGGCCTTGCCGATATCGGCTGTCAGGACCTGTGTCGTGGGCCCGATCAACTGATCGAACAGGTATCCCGCCAATTCGACATGGCGCGGGTTGAAGTGCCGCCTTACGGCGGCGCTTTGGCGTCACGAATGTTGCAGATCCCGCTCGACGGCCTTGTCGGTCAGCCGGCGTCCGCCGGCATCGAACAGGCAGATCCGTTCCGTTCGGGGCTGCAGCCAGATCGTCTCTTCCAGTTCGATATCGAGCCGGTCATGGAAGACGATGACGATTGTCTGCCCGCCCAGGGTCGCCGTTATATGCGTTTCGGAACCGAGCGGCTCGACGACTACCACGCGCGCGGGAATGCCGATATTTGCAGGCGAGAGGGTGAAATATTCCGGTCGGATGCCGTAGACGCCTTCCACACCGGAAACCCTGGGAGCGTTGTTGGGCAGGGGCAACAGGACGCCTTCATTGGTCTTGAAGACAGGCTTTCCGCCACCAGTGTCGAAGCGTCCATTCAGGAGGTTCATGGCCGGCGAGCCGATGAACGCGGCAACGAAGGTGCTTTGCGGATTGTCGTAAAGCTCGAGCGGCTTGCCGATCTGCTCGATATGGCCGCCGTTCATGACGACGATGCGGTCGGCCATGGTCATGGCTTCAACTTGGTCGTGGGTGACGTAAACGGTCGTCGTTGCCAGGCGCCGGTGCAGGCTCTTGATCTCGGCACGCATGGCGACGCGAAGCTTCGCGTCCAGATTGGACAGAGGTTCGTCAAACAGGAAGACTTGCGGATTGCGGACGATCGAACGGCCCATGGCGACGCGCTGGCGCTGGCCGCCGGAGAGCTGGCGGGGATAGCGCCCGAGGAGATCGGTGAGGCCGAGAATCTGCGCGGCATGTGCCACGCGCTTTTGCTTTTCTTCCTTCGCGGCTCCGGCAAGTGTCAGCGAGAAGGCCATGTTTTCGGCGACCGTCATATGCGGGTAGAGCGCATAGTTCTGGAAGACCATGGATATGTCGCGTTCCTTGGGCGGCAGGTTGTTCACGACGCGTCCGCCGATGCCGATTGTGCCGCCGGTAATATCTTCAAGGCCGGCGATCATCCTGAGCAGGGTTGACTTGCCGCAGCCAGACGGGCCCACAAGGACGACGAATTCGCCGTCGGCAATGTCGGCCGAGACGCCGTGGAGAACCTCCACGGCGCCATAAGCCTTGCGTGCCTTATCGATGGTGACCGTTGCCATCATACTCCTCCTATCCGGATCTCGTTCGACGACAAGGCGCCTTCATGGATGAGAAGGCCGACGCCGCCGTCACGGAAGGCATCGGCGGCGGTATCTTCCGCCGTCACCGAAACACCGTCGGCCTCGAAGGTGATGCGCGCACCCTGCGCCGAGATCTTCATGGCGATATGCTTGTCGAACTCGGTCTTGAAGGCGGTTTCGGCAAGAACCTTGGTTTCCTCGTCACGCACCTTGACGATCTGCATCTTGCCGTCGCGCGTCACGCGCGCGCCGTAGTATCGGCGCAGGCCCTGAGCGCGGATGGCAAGGCCGCCGTAATTGCCGAGATGGATCATAACCTGGCCTGAGGCCTGGTAATCGGTCCATTGGCGCGTGCCATGAATGATGATGCCTTCGCCTCGGTTCTGCGCGATGCGGAAGGCGGCCGGGAAGCGCTTGGAGAAGAAGCTTGCGCCGTTCACCCAGGCCATGCGCCAGAAATCGCCATCGCCAGCCGGGCGCTTCAATGTCAGTTTGGGCGCGCCGTCCCAGCGGAGATAATCCACGAACACGCGGCCATCGGCGCGCCTGCCGGTGCCGGTTACGGCGATGCCGATCTCGGCGATCGGCTGGCCGTCGGTCTCAGGAAGGGTCCATTCGAGAATGGCTTCCGAGCCGGGCTCTATGACAACCAGCGCCGAGTCGATGTCGCTCAACTGATCGCGTCCATCATAGACCCGGATGCGTAAACGCGCTTCGATTATGCCGCGGTTCTGGCCGTCGGCCTTGACGCGGGCCTTCACCGTCTGGCCCGGATAGACGAGTGGTGTCGCCATTAGGTCGTAGGTGCGCATGTCGAGCATTTCGCGTGGCGAGAATGTCGGCGTCGTCACGACGGCGCTTTGCGCCGGTCCGAGGGCTTCGTAGTCGATCGTCAGCGCGCGGCCGCTTTCGAATTCAGTATTGCCGACACGCACGCTGCTTGCCGCGCCGAGACCTGTCAGAGGGCGGAAGCCCTGCTGGCTGCCGGGAAGTGAGAAGTGAAACTGCGCACCGCTCTTCGGGGCCTCGAGCGACAGTTGCCCGGCAAGCTGGAGACCGAGATTGGTCAGGAAATAGGCCTGACGCACCGCATCGTTGATAGAATTGCCGCCGTCAGCTGAGGAGATCAGCATGCGGTCGGCGATGGGGCCGCGAAAGTCGGGGCCTTCGGCAAGTCCATCAAGGCCGTTCATGATGCCGAGCAGGCAGCCGACGTTGCCGGCGTTGCAATCGGTATCCCAGCCCGATGTATTGATGATCATCTGCGCCTTCTGGAAATCATGCGGCGCATAGAGCACCGTCATGATCATCAACGCGTGGTTGGGCATGATATGGCAGTTGCCGGGATATTTGTCGTAGCCGTAATTGTCCTGGATCTTCTGGCGTGTGTCGCGCCAATCGGGATGCGCCTTGTGCCAGGCCCTGATGTCGGCAATCAGCCGGGCGATCTGGCTGTCGCTTGGGATCTGCTTGAGCCCGGTATCGATCAGATGGTCGATGTCGGAGGTGACGAAAGCCTCGGCTTCCATCGCTGCCCAGAGCATGGCGGCATAAACGGATTCGCCATCATGGCTGACCTTGCCGGCCTGTTCTGCAAGCTTGGCCGCGAGTTCCGGCTGACCGGGGGCGACCATCGCCCATCCATCGATGAAGATCTGGGCGCCGATCTGCTCGGCAACGCCCTGGCCATTGGTGGTGATCGAACCGGACTGCGGGGCCGGCACGCCCTTCTTGAGATTAAGCCAGGCGGTGTGTTCGGTGGAGTTGCCGTTGCCGCCCCACCAGAGGATCGTGCGTTCCTCGACGATGTAATTGAGCCAGGCCTTGCCGATTTCTTCGGCGGAGAGGTTCGGCTTGATGCCGTAATCTTCCAGCGCGCGGATGAAGGTGAAGGTGCCGGCGACATCGTCGTCGGTGACGACGAGCGGCTGGTTCAGGCGTTCATGCACGTAATATTCGATAGGGCCGAGTTCTTCCATGATCTTCTCGTAGGTCCATCCCTCGAAGGGGCGGCCGAGATAGACGCCGATGAGCTTGCCCAGGACACCAGCATAGACACGTTCGAGATAGTCGTTCGGAAGCTGCATTGCTTACTCCATTTATCGATAAATTCGTTCAGCCTTTGACGGAGCCGCCAGCCATGCCCTCGATGAAGCGCTTCTGCATGAAGACGAAAAGCGCGACGACAGGCACGACGATGATGAGCGCTGCGGCCATGATCTCCCCCCAATCGGAGCTGTACTGGCCGGACAGCAGGAAGAAGGCGATGACGGCGGTCATGTTCTCCTGCTTTTGCAGGAAGGTCGTGGCGATCAGGAACTCGTTCCAGGAGTTCAATCCGATAATCAGCGCCACGGTGAGGATGCCCGGCGAGACGATCGGCAGCATCACCCGCCAGAAGACCTGCCAATGCGTAGCGCCGTCGACGATCGCTGCTTCCTCAAGCTCCTTTGGAACCGCCAGAAAATAGGTTCTGAGCAGCATCACGGCAAAGGGGCTGTAGAGCGCGGTGTAGATCAGTGCCACGCCGAAGATGTTGTTGATCAGCCCGAGCTTGGCGAAGCCGAAATAGAGCGGGAAGATATAGAGCTGGATCGGTGCGGTCGTGGTCGCCAGCAGATAGAAGGTGAAGATCTTCCAGCTTTTGATCTTGCGGCGCGCGATGACATAGGCCGTCAGCGACGATGTCGTGCAGACGAGCGCGATCGTCGTGCCGGAGACGATCAGCGAATTGACGAAAGTCTTTGAGAATTTCGCGTGGTTCCAGGCATTGGCAAAATTCTGCCAACGGATCGTTTGTGGCAGGCCGAGCGGATTCTGCACGATCTGAGCCGCCGGCTTCAGCGAGTTCAGCACCAGAAGCGCGATCGGGAAGAGGGCGATGAAGGCGAATATGCCGAGAAGGATGTAGCAGATCCAGAGGGTCAGGCGGCTTTCCACGAGCCTCATTGTTCGCCCTCCCTGGTTTGGATGCGCACGTAAAAGAAGGTGCCGATCAGCCCGAACAGGCTGATGACGAGGGCTGCGGCGGCCGCTTGTCCGACGTTCAGATCATAAAAGGCCTTGCGATAGGCGAGTGTCGAAAGCAGTTCGCTGGAGAAGGCTGGGCCGCCCTGGGTGAGGATGTAGACGAAATCGAAGGCGAGGAACGACCAGATGACGGTCATGATCATCATCAGCGTGATCGTCGGCCGGATGCCGGGAAGCAGCACATAGCGCATCATCTGGACATAGGTCGCGCCCTCGATGCGGGCCGCCTCGATCTGTTCCTGCGGCACCTGGCGGAGTGCGGCGAAGAAAATGACGCAGAGAAAGCCCCACCAGTGCCAGAGGTCAACGGTCGCGACGCCGAACAGCGCGATCGGCGGTTGGGTCAGCGGATTGGGGATCGGCAGCCCGTATTTTTTGAGGAGGCCGAAGACACCGGTCACGGGGCTATAGATCATACCCTGCCAGATGCGGGCCGTGATCGCGGTCGCGATGACGACGGGCAAGAAATAGACGACCTGAAAGAAATTGCTGCCGCGGCGCACGATCAGCAGCATCGAGGCGGCAAGCAGCCCCATGAGGATTGGCACCGTCAGGAAGACGATGGTCCAGATGATGTTGTTGCCGAGCGCCAGCCAGAAGACGCGGTCACCGGCAAGCGCGCGGAAATTGTCGAGGCCCGCAAAGGTGGGCGGGGAAATGCCGTCCCAATTGCAGAAGGCGAGTGCCACCGTCAGCAAAGCAGGGACGAGGACGATGATGATATTAATGATCATCGTCGGAACGAGATAAAGTCGGTGCATAATATCCTCCGGACGAGGACGGCGCTTTCAACGCCGTCCTGCCGCGGCTTGTCAGGTGCGGGGTGGGACCGCCGGCGCCTTGCCGGCGTCGCGTTCCTGCTTGAAGGTCTCGTCAAGTTTCTTCAGGAAGTCGGTCGACTTCGTTTTCTTGAGCCAGACCTCTTCCATGCCGCTGACCAGGTATGTGTCTGTGGCCGGCGGCAGGAAGGTCCAGGTCGTGTAACCGTATTTGCCGGCGGCGACTGCGCCTGCCAGCTGCTTCATGGCGTCCTCGTAAAGAGGCAGGACTTTATCGGAGAGCTTGACCTTGGAGAGATCGGCCAGCGGCAGGTTCCATTCGCCCTGCCAGACCGAGTTCATCTTGCTGTAGTAGTCGTCGGTGAACATGTAATCGAGAACGGCAGCGGCGCCATCGGCATTGCCTGACTTGGCGTTGATTGACAGCGTCGAGCCGATGCCAAGTGCGAAGATCGGATCGCCCTTCTCGCTCGGGAAGCCGACGAAGCCGGGCTCCGCGTTGTTCTGCGGAAAGTAGGTCTGGACGTTGGTGAAATTCCACGTGCCCGTCGGTGCCATTCCGGCCTGGCCGCTGGCGATCTGCGCGAAGGCCTGTTCCAGGGTCAGCGAGAAGTAGTTTTCGCCAAAATATCCCCTGTCCCACCACTCCGCGAGCTTGTCGATCGAGTGGACAAAGGCGGGATCGGTCCACGGAATGGCGCCCGTCAGCGCTTTGTAGACATTCTCGGGTCCGGCAATCGAATTGATGGCGATCGAGACATAATGCTCGTTGGCCGGGCGCCAGTCGGCATTGCCGGCACCGAATGGAGTCAGGCCCTTGGCCTTCATCTCGTCGGCAAGCGCCTCGAAATCAGATATCGTCGTTGGCACCTTCCATTTGTTCTGTTCGAACAAGGTCCTGTTGTAGAAGAGGCCGAGTGTTTCATATGTCTTCGCGAGCGCGTAGAGCTTGCCGTTGTAGCGGCCGAGATCGAGGAAGAGCGGCAGCAGACGCTCGTCCCATCCGTATTTCTTGGCGTAGTCGTCAAGCGGCATGAGTTGACCGGCCTGTGCCATTGCCGCGACATAACTCGGGCCGGCCGTGAAGACGACATCGGGGCCGGTGCCGGCCAGCATCGCGACGCGCAGCTGCTTGTCGAGATCCGAGCCGCGGAAGTCGATGCTCAGGAGGTCTTCGGGATGTGCCGCATTGAACGGATCGATCAGAATGTTCTTGAGGTTATCCTGGTTCTCCGGCGAAGCGGATTCGTACCAGAAGGATACAGGCTTCTGATCCGCCGCGAAGGTGAAGCGGGACATAAGCGGCAGGGCAGCCAGGCCGAAGCCGGCTTTCAAAACTGTACGTCTGTGCATCGGTTTTCTCCTCCCGATTTGGTTTTATTCGTTGCTAGTCGAACCCCTGACGATGAGATCGAAGGGCATTTCAACGGCGGTTCCAGCACCGGTCTTCTCTCCGCGCAGGCGTTCCATCAGCATCTGCGCGGCACGTTCTCCCATTTTCCATTGAAACTGCGCGACCGTCGTCAGCGTCGGGGTGACGAGCTTGGCGGCGGAAATATCGTCGAAACCGACGACGGCGATATCCTCGGGAATGCGGATGCCGCGCTCGCGCAGCGACTGCATCACCCCGATCGCCATCAGGTCGTTTGCGGCGAAGATGGCGGTCGGTCTGAAGTCGCCGCCGAGGATGCTCTCAGCCGCTCGGACGCCGCCCATCTCGGAAAATTCATCATCGGTAACAACATGGTCGGGATGGCCGAACTCTGCGAGTGCCTTACGATAGCCCTCGATACGGTGGGCCTGTGGACCGCCGCGACCGGCGACCAGCGCGATGCGCTTATGACCGAGGCCCAGCAGATATTCCGTCACCGTCTGCGCCGCCGCCCTACTGTCGACATAGATGTCGTCGATCGGGATTTCGCCACCGCGCTTCTTGGATGATTCAATTCTCACTATGGGAACGCCGGCCTCGACCAAGGAATTGAAATCCTTGGCCTTCAGCGTGAAGAAGACGCCGATTACGCCATCGACACGACCCTGTCGGGCCCAATCGAGAAAATGACGTTCGCGCTCGGGCGTCCCGTCCGTGTTTACCGTGATCACATCGTAGTTCTGACCGTCAGCGACCGATTGAATGCCGCGGATCAAAGACGGATAGAACGGATTGGTGATGTCGGGCACGATGCAGGCAATGGTCATCGTGCGGCTCGTCTTGAGCGCTTGCGCAAAACGGTTTGGTACGTAGCCAAGGTCCTTTGCCGCCTTGGTGATGCGCTCCCATGTCTCCGCGGGAATGGATGCTCCGCCGCCGCTCAGCACCATGGAAACCGTAGCCTGCGAGACCCCCGCAGCCCTCGCCACATCTTTTTGCGTCGCCCGCCCAGTTGTCATCGCTTGTGTTCATTTATACGTATTAGTGATACGTATCAATAAAACGACGTTCTCAATGTGTCAAGCGTGCCACGTACGCCAAGAACGGCCTCCAAGGTGCAGGCCTCTCATCGTCACAACTTCAGGCTGCGATTTCGCATGCGCCTCTACACTGGAATTGGCTTTACTTTAGTGGGTGGAGGCTTTCTCGTTGGCGAGAAAGATAACATAGTCCTCCGAAGCGTCGGCCAAAGCTAACGCGATTTCCTCGATCAAAAATCCTTGCTGCAAATTCCTCTATCATTTCCAACATCGCGATTTCGACACGGGCACGAGCAGGGCCTCGGGGCCTTGCGGATATGCTATTATTTGCCCGCCTACACTCATTTCATATCCCTTCTTAAAGGCAAGAGCGCTAATGACATTACGCACATCGTAGAGATTACGCGAGTAATGGATGAATAAATAGAAAATTTCACAACTATTATTGGCAGCGTTATTTAACGATCTAATGTTCCGGTTTAAAGCTATACTTATAACTCCATGCATCAAAAAGCGGGATTTTTTGGGCGCTACGCTCGAAATGGTTCTGGTTGAATAGCGTGATGGCAAGTGCTTCGGCGATGCTCGATCTCCAGTCGTGACTGACGACGGAGAACCGCTCGATGCCGAGACCATCGATCAGAGCAATCGCGTCCATTGCAAGAACCGCGCTGTTTGCAGTGTGCAATGACATCTCGTTCTGGAAAATGATTCCGCCGAAGGCCCCGCAGGAAGGCGCAATGAAGCGAAGGTTCCGGTCCTGGAGCGGCGACGAAATCGCCGTCTAGATGGAGGCGTCGTCAGGCCATTCATGCAGCGAGAGAAGGGGATGGCGTCGCGTGCTCCGCAATCTTCGAAAGCGATCTGCAGGTCGTGAGTGTCAAGGTGTGACTGACAACACTGCTAGCTCTACAAGGCAACGCGCCGATCCACTAGCGTACATTGCGCGCCAGAACTCGCATCTACACTTGGCAGCGCCCTGCATGACGCCGGATTGCCGGAATAACGTGTCTTGAACCTACCGTAGCAGGATAGAACATCCGGATGACAGGCCTGTATTTTCTCCCATAGGCTGCACGGCTGGCTAGGCCGCGCCCAACGGCGGTCCAGTGAAGCGAAGGCCGTGCCTGCCCGCAGATTTTGCAATCATTTCCATATCCTGTGGGATTTGGAACTGGCCTGCAGCCATTTCCGCGAAAAAGCCTTCAAAGCCGCCCGGAGTCAGGATAACCAGATGCCGCGAAGGCATATCGCCGACAACCCGGAAGGTATGTTCGATCCCCCGCGGCACAAACATGGTTTCGCCCGGCCTTTTGGTAAAGGTGTGACCTCGCGTCCAGAATTCGCAGCAGCCGGAAAGAAGGACGAATGTCTCATCCTCTCTTTCATGAACATGTCGCGGCGGTCCGCTACCAGCGGGCGAGAGGCTGTCGACGATGGACATTGCCCCACTCGTCGCCGCGGTTGCGAGAATAGTTCGGTAATGAACGCCGAGCCATTTAATAGTATCGGTGTGTTCAAGAAGATCAATCATCGCTTCCTCCGTTGTCGGAATGGAACGAAAGCGCTTTCGTCTTGCAATTCTTAGCATTCCGGGCGTTATTAGAAAAATCGTTTGATGATATAGAAGCTATCGATAAAATGAATTTCGCGGCCTTGGATCTTAATCTTGTGCGTGTGCTCGACGCATTGTTGCGGGAAGGATCGACGGTTAAAGCTGGCGAAAAGCTGGGCATGTCCCAATCGGCAGTTTCTGGCGCACTTTCGAGACTGCGTTATGCACTCGATGATCAATTGTTCGTCCGTCATGGTCACGGCCTGCGACCCACGGATTATGCGCGAGATTTAGCGATACCCCTCCGCGAGACGCTAGACAGATTGGAAGCAACCTTGAGTGGTGCATCCTTTGATCCCAAGAGCGCCAGCATAACTTTCAAGTTGTCAGGTAGCGATTTTTTTGCGGAGATGCTCATGCCGCGGCTGGCGCGAGAGGTTCACGAGCGTGCACCGGGCATTCGGGTGCAATTGGTCGACCTGGTGCCAAACAGCTACATCGAGTCTCTTGAGCGATATGAGGCCGATATGGCTCTCATTCCTGCTGCAGAATTGCCGGATTGGTCGGAACGACGCCCATTATTCCGTTCGTCCTTTGTGACCATCGCACGTAAAGGAAACGTCGCGATCGAAGCAGCGGGAATAAAGGCAGGCGAAACCTTGCCCATCGAGCTGTTCTGCGATCTTGGCCACATCCTCTTCTCGCCGGAGGGAAAGACCAAGGCCATGGGCGATGCGGCTCTGGCGAAGATCGGACGCTCACGAAATGTAGTCATGACGGTTCCTGTCTTCTTCGGCGTCTGCCGGGCTGTCGGCGAGAGTGATCATATTGCACTCGTTCCTCGCCAGCTGGCGGAACGGTTGGCGGATCTTTTCGGGTTCGCTCTTTATGCGCCACCTATGCAGCTTCCGCCAGCACTGATCGTTGGCGTGTGGCATAAGCGGTCCACGGGGAACCCGGCTCATCGCTGGATCCGGAACCTCATCGCCGAGATCTTGTTGCCGCTTAACGTCGGCGAACAGCCGCTGCCTAACGAAACAAGGTGAGAGCGATTTGATGCCGATCAGCGCCAAGCATCCCTGAAGCTCATCTTGGTTTCGAGCGGTTGACGGAGTGGTTGAGCATTCCGAAATCGACGCCCTCGTTCCACGCCATCACAAACTGAAGATAGGGTGGCAATACTGGCAGGAGGGAGGGGACGCTGAGTTCAACCAATGAAAAATGATCAGCTTAGAAAGCTGGTCTAGCATTATCGCGATTAACGCTGCCATGGCCACCCAAAGTAGTTGCATCACTAAGCTCCTTAGATGGTCGCAAGCGCCAGTACTTTAAATGTCCGCGAACGCCCTATTCTCGACGTCACCGTTGCTCGCTGATGCGAACTCCGACCGCCCCCGTGTGTAATGATGGAAGAGATCTTCATCGAGATGGCCCCCCATTTGAGCAGATCACCTTTTCTCTTATGATCGCCTTGAACTCCCTCCTCAGTTTTGCGCGTCTCGCATTTATCACAGCGCAACGTGTACTCTCGACGCCAAGTGCCGAAAGCCACGAGTAGGCCGCCAGCGCATCGATCAAGCTGCGTCTGCTGCCGCGAAGTGAGCTAGCTGGTCGTCGTAAGCTTTGAGAAATGCGGGTCTTGCGGTCAGGCGCTCGACGTAAGCGCGGCAAGCTGGATGATTTGCTAGCCCTCATCCCATCTTGCACATTCTCTCGCCCGTTATGTTATTTTGGAAAACAGTGTAACTGTCGGAGCCGCACTATGGAGGGTAGAGTGCCAGTCGAGAATGACGATGACTATTGTCGTGAGAAGTTCAGCAGCGGCGATATCGGCCATTACCTGCATCTGGAACCGCAAGTCGGACGCGACGCGGCCCGCGTAGCCGGCAAGGCTGCGTGCGGTTGCAGCATAATATGCCAAGCTTAGCAACGCTGCGTCGGTCCGACGTTATGAAGCGATCGAGCAGCAACTCGATAACCAGATCGAATGACGGCCGAGGTCTAATGCGGTATGGCGGTTGTTTGTTGATGCGAATGTGTCTTGCGATGCCATCATTCGCGGAAAATGACGCGCTCCCAGGCGATATCCGCGCGTTTATCAAACGCCGCGATAACTGTGATCATTTCCGTGGCGAGACAGCCTCCGTTGAAGATCGTCAAGCCGAAATCGACAGGCAACTGGACAGGCTGTGCCGCGGAAGCGACGCTGATGTGGCCCATCTGAAGCGAAAATACATAGGGAAGAAGACTGTCCTGAAGATTCTTGGCACTTACGATCCCGTTATTGAAGGCGGGGATGTGAACGAGTGAGGTGTGATGCGCAGATCACCATCTGAAAATGCGACTTGAAGTGAAACGAATGTTACAAACGTCAAAGAGAAGCTAATCTGGAGATGGATGCCATGTCGAGTTCTTCCAAAGGCCTGATAACTGCTGTCGCACTTATGATTGGCGGCGCAGTAGCTTTCTTCCTCTTTCTTTACATCACAGGGCATGATCCCGATGAGCGCCCATTAAGCTTGGTTGAGTGGGTTATCGCCGGGATCCTAATCGGGCCGGGATTCGGTTATCTTCTGAAATGGAAAGGCCAAAAAGGCCGTTAGAATTTCCTACTGGCTGCGCCTCGACTGGGTTCACGTCGAGCTTGCATCAAATTCTGAAGTTCACCGCAACAGTTGCTGTCGTGAATTGCCCCGCCATAAACTGACCTTGAGCCACTTCGCATCGGAAGCATAGACGGTTCCGACAGCGACAGGTCGCGGTTCATGTCCTCTTAATGGCAGTCCGGTATCTTTTCCCTGGTGGCCAACTGACATATTCGTGCCGCAACATCCAGCGATCTTTCGAAGGCTTTTATGGGTAGAAACTCGAACCTGGAATGGAAGTTATGGGCCCCAGTAAAAAAGTTGGGTGTCGGTATTCCTCTAGCGGAAAGCACGGCACCATCGGTGCCGCCACGCATGGGCAAGAGCTTCCTTTTGATCCCGAGATCACTGAGGGCCTCGAAAAGTAGCGTTGCGGCACGATTATCAGCGGAAAGGCTGCTGGCGATATTTTGATAGGTATCAGCCAACTGGCAACGAACAGCGCAAGTCGGATATCGCGATCTAATCAAATCCGCGACCTCGACGATCCGATGTTTGCGGACATTGAAGCCGACCTCGTCGAAGTCCCGGATCAGGGCGGTCAATGTCGCCTCGCTATCGTTTGCGATCAGATCCTTGAACCAGAAAAACCCCTCGCGATCCTGCGTGTTCTCAGGTGTGTCCCAACGCTCGAAGTGAGAGATGAAGTCGATCGCCATCAGCAGCGGATTGACGAGGGTGCCCTTCGCCGACATGGGGTGTGCGCTGACACCGGTGAAGACGATTTCACACGTTGCGGCGTTGAACGTCTCCAGGACCACCTCGCCAAGCCCGCAGCAGTCGATCGTATAGGCGAAATCGCAGGGGAAGCGGGAAAGATCGAGCGCCTTGGATCCCCGCAACCCGACTTCCTCGTCCGGCACGAAGGCGACGAAAATGTCTCCGTGATCGCCTTGTGCATCGAGCCGAGCAACCAGCGTCATTATGACCGCGATCGCCGCCTTGTTATCCGCGCCCAGGACGCTGGTGCCGTCGCTGAAAATGATCTCCTCTCCTGTCCAGGAGCGGATCTCCGGATGTTCGGCGACGCGCAGCCAAATGTCTTCCTGACGATTGAGGCAAAGATCCATGCCCTCGTAGCGAAGAACTTGCGGGCGGACGACCGGGGACAGGCCCACGTCTACGGTGTCGAGATGGGCTATGAAGCCTACTTTTGGAGCCTTCGGTCTGTTCCCACGCTTCACGCCCGTGACAATGGCATGCTCGTCGACCAGGACATCATCAACCCCGAGCGTTCGCAATTCCTCAGCTAGTAAGTCGGCGAGCTTCAGCTGCCCAGGCGATGAGGGCAGCAATTGAGAACGGCCGTCGCTCTGGCTCTCGATCGCCGCATAGCGAAAAAATCGGTCGATGAGTTCGTCTCGAACTTGCATGTTTTTCATCCCGTCTAGGTTGACCCAAGAAGATGCCGCTTTCATTCGCGGCATTTCCATTTCTTGGCGCGTCGATCATAGCATTCGAGCGGGGTGTCAGATCACAAAGCGATCGTGCATGACCTCTGAACCTGATGTCCCCGGCTGGAGCCGCACGACACCGATATTGTCCTCGACCACGACATGGACGCCGAGGCCGGCGGATTGTTGGGAAAACCGCCGCAAGATTCTCTCGGCGCTCTTCCCTATTGCCAGATGTGGCACCAGCCGACGCTCCAGCAGACCGTCCTTCAGTCCCTCGTCGCCGCCGATGATGACGGGATGAAGGTTTATGTCCGTCAGATTGTTGTTCCGGTCGAAAGAGCACGAGCCGATCACGCTCTCCCAAACCTCCGGCGCCGTCCAGGTCGATTTCTCCGAGCGGACATGGAAGATAAAGTTGCCGAGGCTGTAAAAGATCGGCTTGCCGCGATAGATCTCCAGTGGCTGGAGAACCGGTGCGCCGTGGCTGACAAACATGGCGGCGCCGGCATCGATGCATTGCCTGGCAACGCCGCCAACCCATTCGGGAACCTGGTACCAATCCGAGGCCCAGTGATGATGGTGAAGGTAGGCGACCACCAGCGACCCGTCGGCCGCGGCAGTGTCGATAGCCGCGAGATTTCTCGCCATGTCGCGCTCATCGATCTTCACGCCACGGCCGAACCTGTTGGATCGCGTGAACACCGCCCGCCCGATACCGATCTCGCAGTCTGGAGCCAGCCGGCGCGGATCGTCTGGCTGGCTGTCATTGGCAAGATCGATCGCCGTGTAGCCGACCCGGTCCCGGATCACGCCGATCCGCCGGAACGCGTCTTCGTCCACTTCGATCACCTGTGACAGGCCAAGCCGGTTCACGCCGGGGCGTTCGGGACGGCCGTTGTCCGCATCCGCTGCATACATGAAATCCGGGCCGGGGCCGCCATCCATTGCGACGATCGCGACACGTCGGCCGTTGATGGTCCCCACGCCCGGACGCGAGGCCTCCTGAGCGTTGCAGCCGAGACCGGCGTGAAGGAAACCCCGCTTCTCCACCTCCTCCAGCGTCGACAGCACGCCCGGCGGACCAAGATCAAAGGCATGATTGTTCGACAGCGAAAGTGCCCCGAAGCCGATGGATCGGAGAGCATCCAGGACTGCCGGTCCGCTGCATCCGAAGAACGAGCCCTTGAGCGGCCAACCGCCGTGATGTCCAAGGATTGTCCCCTCGAAGTTAGTGAACGAAAGATCGGCCCCATAAAGCAGCGAGCGAACCTGCTCGAAGGCTGGAGCGCTGATATCGCGAATATCGTGCTTTATGAGCGATTGGCCGGTGACGACCAATGTGAAGCTGTTGTTCATATGTCACCTTTTGCAGTGGCGAAGGCCACCAATTTCCGAAAACCAAAAAACCAAATATTGAAGCGCGCCGGCACTCAGCCGACGCAACAAATCGAAGCTCAGGCGGTGAAGCGGTGAGGCCGCGCACTGATGAGCGTTCGCGTGTAGGGGTTGCCGGATTGCGAGAAGATGACGTCGCAAGGCCCGGCATCCTCCACCTGGCCATCCCTGAAGATGTAAAGGGAATCGCAGAGCTGCTGCACGACGGCCAGATCATGGGAGATGAAGATCATTGTTATGTCCCGCTCGGTGATGGTGTCGTTCAGCAGCCTCACGATCTCGGCTTGCACGGAGACGTCGAGAGCCGATGTCGGTTCGTCCGCCACGATGATTTGCGGCCTTGCCAGCAGGGCTCGCGCGATGCAGGCGCGCTGCTTCTGGCCGCCTGAGAGCTGGTGCGGATACCGGCTTAGCAGGTTTCGCGCGAGGCCGAGCCGATCCATCATCGTCACGAGATCGTCATGCTCCCCATCGTGACATGAAATTTCGCCAAACCGGATGCTTTCGCTCAGTGTCTCCTCGATCGTCATCCTGGGATTGAGCGACATGGCCGGATCCTGAAAGATCATTTGCACGCGGCCGAGAAGACCGCTGTGCCGACCATTCTTCGAAATGTCATGCTCGTTTCCACCGATGACGATCCTGCCGGCAGATGCGGTGTCCAGACCAGCGACGACACGGCCGAGCGTCGTCTTGCCGCTGCCACTCTCACCGACAATGCCAGTGATCGTGCCGCGCCGCAGCTCAATATTGACGTCACGCAGCGCGAACTTCGGGCTGTTCCGGCCCAGGCGCCACGCCAAGCCCGGCGAGAAGGTCTTCGAAAGACCTTCAACGACGAGAAACATGTCCTGACGGTCGTTGACGTCAGACGACGGGTCATGCTCTCCATCATAGTCCGCGTTCATAGCTGGCGCGGAAATGCGCAGCCGTGGCACCGCCGCGAGCAGGTTTCGCGTATAGTCGTTGCGCGGAGCGTCCAGGATGGCGGTGGTACGATCCTGCTCGACCACCTGACCCTTCCGCATGACCAGGACCCGGTCGGTGATCTCGGAGACGACGCCCATATCGTGCGTGACGAGGATGATCGAGACGCCGGTCTCATCGACGAGGGTTCGAAGGAGCCCGAGGATCTGTTTCTGGACGGTGGCATCCAGCGCCGATGTCGGCTCGTCGGCGATGATGATGTCGGGAGAACCGGCAAGCGCGATGGCGATGACGATCCGCTGCCTTTGGCCGCCGGAGAACTGATGTGGATAGTCGCTATATCGCCGCCCCGGGTCGGGGATTCCGACCCGGACCAGCAGATCGATGGCATGCGCGCGCGCTTGGCATCGTGAAAGAGATCGGTCCACCGCCAGGATCGTCTCCTCAACCTGCATCCCGACGCTCATCAGGGGATCGAGCGAGGACGTATGATCCTGAAAGATCGCCGATATCCGCCGCCCGCGAAGGGCATCGCGCTCGCCCGGCGTCATGGCGCCGATGGATTTGCCATCGAATTCGATCGTTCCGGCGGTTTGCTGGAATTCCGGTGCAAGCAGACCGAGTACGGCATTGCCCAGCGTGGATTTTCCCGCTCCCGACTCGCCGATGATGCCGAGGATCTCACCACGATCTAGCTCGAAGCTCACATTGGTCAGGATTGTCACAGGCCCGGAGGCCGAGAGGTGACGAAGGCCAAAGTTTCTTACCCGAAGCAGGGGAGTCTTCACATTCTCTTCGCTCATACCGTGCGGCTCCTTGGATCGAGGCGACGGCGAATATCCTCGCCGACCAGATTGATGCTGGCGATCAGCCCGAACAAGGCGAGACCGGGAAAAAGGCTTATCCAGTACTGGCCGGTCAGGAGATACTGAAAGCCGTTCGCGACGGTGGAGCCGAGGGAAGGCGTGTCGAGCGGGACCCCAAGGCCCAGAAAGGACAGTGTCGCTTCGAGCGCGACCGCATGACCGATCTCGATCGGTATCAGTGTCACGGCCGGCGCGATGCTGTTCGGCAGCAGATGACGGAAGATGATCCGCGAGGTCGGCATCCGCAGCAGGCGCGCGGCATCCATGTAAGGCTTGCCCGCCTCACTCAGCGCGATGCCGCGCGCCAGCCGTGCATAGGTCGCCCACTGGGCAATGATCAGGGCCAGGATGATCCGGTCCATTCCGGGCCCGAGCGTGACGATGGCGATCAAGGCGATCAGGATCGTCGGAAGGCTGAGCTGCAGGTCGACCAGCCGCATGATCGCGATATCAACCCACTTGCCGAAATAGGCCGCGCTGACGCCAGCCGTCAGTCCGATCAGGGCCGCGATGGCGGCGCTGGTGACCGATACGATGAGGCTGATGCGCAGCCCATACAGGATGCAGCTGACGATATCTCTGCCGAGCCCGTCGGTCCCGAGCAGGTAAAGATAGCCGCCACTGCCCGATGTGCCCGGCGGAGAGGACGCCTCCCAGCCGTAGATCTGCAGCGGATCATAGGGATTTTGCGGTGCGATCGCCGGTGCGGCGAGGGCGAGGAGAATATAGACAGCGAGAAGGATGTTGGATGCGGTCAGGACCCGCGGATACGAACGCCTCTTCAACGCCTTGAGAATTTCAGCTTTCATGATGGATTACCTTATGAAGACAGGCGCACACGTGGGTCGAGCACGGCCTGAAACAGGTCGACAAGGGCATTCAGCACGACGAAGGCGACCGCGATGAAGGTCAGGGTGGCCATCACCACCGGTCGGTCGAGAAGCTGGATGGAATCGATCAGCAGCTTACCGACGCCCGGCCATGCGAAAATCGATTCCACGACCACCGCGAAGGCGAGCATGCCGCCGAACTGCAGGCCTATGATCGTCACGATCGGCACGCTGATGTTGGGAAGCGTATGGCGAAGCAGTATTCTTCGCGCGGAAAGCCCTTTGGCGCGACAGAACCGCGTGAAGTCCAGGTTTTCGACCTCGATCGTGCCCGCGCGCGACAGCCTGGCGATCAGCGCGATATTCGGGATTGCAAGCGCCAGGGCGGGGAGGGCGAGATGCCACAAGCCGCTTGCGGTGAATACACTCCATTCCACTCCCAGGATGGCCACAGTCGAACCCCGGCCGCCGGATGGGAACCAGCCCGTCAGGATGGCGCCGACGAGGATCAGCATCATGCTCAGCCAGAATGAGGGAATGCTCAGCGCGAACACGCTCGATCTCAAGATGGTCTTATCGAGCGACGTAGCTTTCCTCCGGCCGGCAAGGAGCCCCACTCCTGTGCCGACCGGAGCCGCGATGAGCATCGCCACACAGGCGAGCTCAAGCGTCGCGGGAAGCTTCGCTATGATCAGCGCGAAAGCCGGCAGGTGATAGATGTAGGACGTGCCGAAGTTTCCACGCACGACATTGTCCAGGAAGAGGAGATACTGGCGCCAGATCGGTTGATCGAGCCCGAGCGCGATCGTCGCGCGCTGAATATCCTCGGGCGTGGCGGTTTCCATATTGACGATGCTGAAGACCGGATTGCCGACGCTGTGAAGCCCGATGAAGCCGATCAGCGACATGGCGAGGAGGAGAAGGAGGGCTTGCGAAAGCCTTCCGAATGCGACTGAAACCAGGGCCATGATACTTACTCCGTCGCTGCCAGCGCCTGCATGGCGGTCGTCCAGCCACGGGGATGCATCACGTAGGAGGCGATCCGCGGCCCGTAACCGACGATGTGATGGAAGTGATAGAGGGGAATGATCGGCTGGTCGGCCATCACGAATTCTGTCGCCGCGGCAAGCGCCTTGTTCCGCTCCGGCCCGCCCTGCATGCTTTCCGCCTTGGCGAGCATCGCGTCGAAAGCCTCGTTACGATAATGCCCGAAGTTCAGGGCTCCGGTGCCACGGCCGGGATTGGGGGAGGCAAGCAGCGCATCGAGGATGACATCCACCGTTTCGCCCGAACTGCCGCCATACCACAGGGCGTAGTCGCCCGCCGCCCGCTTGGTGTTGAAGACAGAAAACGGCGAGGCGATCGGCCGGACGCTGACGCCGATGCGAGCCCAGCTCTGCGCGATGGCCTGAAGGCTTTCGGCGTCGCCAGGATAACGGCCGGCGGGACCGGCGAGAACGACGTTGAAGCCGTTCGGAAAGCCTGCCTTCGCAAGCAGTGCCTTCGCCTGCTCATAATTCGGAGCCTCAGGCTTCAGCCTGGCCGATGTGCCTGGCAGGCCTGCCGGAAAGACCTGCGCGGCGGCCGTGCCATAGCCCGAGAGGATCTTGTCGACGAGGATACCGCGATCGGTCGCCATGGCGAGCGCCCGGCGGACGGATGGGTCCTTGAAGGGGTTGGGAATGGGTTCGCCGGCCTTTCCCGTGACGTCCGGGAGCGTATTCCTGCCCACGTCGAACTGCAGGAAATTGATCCGCGCCGCGCCGATGCTGGCGATCCTGACGCCGCGATTTTTTAAGGAGGCGACATCGCGCGCGGGAATGGCGTCCGCCACGTCGACGTCGCCGGTGGCCAGCGCCGCCACGCGTGCGGCGGGGCTTTCGATGACCCGGAACGTCACTGCGGACCAAGTGGGCTTACCGCCCCAATAGTCGTCGTTTCTGCTGAGCTTCAGTGTCTCGCCGGAGCTCCAGCTCTCGAACTTGTAAGGTCCCGTGCCGACAGGGCGGCCAGTATTGAGCTCCTCGGTGGTCTGGAAGCCCTGCGCCGGCCGGTGCATCACGAAGATCGAGGAGAAGGACAGCGGCAGGTTCGGGAGATTGCCGTCCGTGTCGATGACCACGGTGAGGGGGTCTTTTGCCGCAACCGACTTGATCCCGGTCAGATAGGACCGAAAGCCGCCGCTCGGTGGCTTCAGGACATCGCGGATGCGCTCGATCGTATAGACGACATCGTCCGCCGTGAACGTCGAGCCGTCGTGAAAACGGACATCGTCGCGAAGCTTGAACTCCCATTGCGTGGCAGAGACGGCGCGCCAGGAGACCGCGAGTTCGGGCCTGAGGTCGAGATGCTCATCCTGGTAGACCAGCCGTTCGTAGATGTGGGAGAGCAGCGACGTGTTCTCGTTGAGGTTCGCGTAATGCGGATCGAGCGTCATCAGCTTGTACGAGGTCGCGATCCGCAGTTCCTGAGCCCCCGCCACCCCGGCCAGCACGCTCCAGGCGGTAAGCAGGATCAGCGGCGCGGTGAGCATGAGCCGACGCAATGGATTTCCGAGTGTCATCATGAAGTTCCCTTTTTTGATTTTTGGCGCGGCCGACGCCGCCGCAGCGGAAGCGATCCCACCACGCATGTCTGTTGAGATGATTTCTTCAGGGATCCGGCTCGCACCGTTTGGCCTCGCCAGCCCTCCCGATAAGCAGCCCCGAAGCGCAATCCTCCGATCACAAAAGGCATCACCACGTCAGCGGAGGCGAACGAAAACCAATAATTTCCTAGGGGGAATCGAAACGGTGAACCTGACCTACGGCAGACGCGCGGTGCTAAACGCCGTGAAGGGCTCCCTGCATCGCCGCCGTCACCTGACGACGTACGCTCCCACGAGACGATATCTCCGCGTCGATCTTCAGCAAGTCGGCGATGAGGGAACGAAGCTGCGCCCAGGGATACTCTTCGCTCGAAGCGGATGGTTGCCATCTGAAGAGCATGGCATCGAGCTTGACAGTCGCACCTAAGATCGATTCCGCCGGCGTATCCCACAGCCTTCCGGCCAGCTCGTCCTCAATGGCGGCCGCGCGTTCCTCTTCCTGGACCGCTTCGCAATATCCGATCTCCTGGTCGGCGGCCTTCCAGGCTTCAGGCGCATCGGATGGCGTGCCAACCATCTCGAACAGCCTCTGTTCGAGCCCCTGCTGCCGCAGACATGATTCGATCAACCGGTGCCGCGCCACGCACCATTGCTCCCAAATGGTAAAGGCAAGATCGTCATTTTGGATATCCAAGGGGCTCGTAAGTCGGGCTGCAAGCCCAGGATGTGTGGGAAAAGACGCCGTCACGAAGGAATGGAGGTCTCCCTGCGTGACCCTAGACAAAGTTCTGCTATTGTCGGAATCAGCCATGATCCGAGCTCCCGTAAGCTTAGGTTGTGGTCAGGCTGCATGCGGTGTGCCAGCACCGGATGCAGCTGCTAGTAGCACTTACGTAGCACACGAGATCCGATTGATCAATTCGAAATCACATGAGTTTAACAAAATCACCGGCACGCAACTGCGCGCGGCGCGAGCAATGCTTCGTTGGAGTGCAAAGGACCTTGCGCAAGCTGCGGGAATTGGTGTCGCGACAGTCAGTCGCGCAGAGGTCGAAGACGGAGTGCCTTCCGTGACGACTGCAAATCTAAAGGCCATGCAACTGGCTTTGGAAACCGCCGGAATAGAATTTATCCCCGAAAACGGCGGCGGAGTCGGTGTTCGTCTCAAGAAGCCGGGGGCGTAGCGTACCCTCTGCACCCCGGCCAGTGCTGGGCAGGCCAAGCGCTGATCTACACAGCAAGGGGCCTAAATTGGATGCCAATAAGAGGTGAACTTTGGACGCCGATTGACACTACATGTGCCGTAGAGCTCATCGAGTTCGTGCGAATCCATTCGATCACCCGTCGTCCATGGCTTGTGTGTTTGGCACGACTCCTTGTGGAATTCAATGGCGCGGGGTTTCTCGCTTAAGGGGCTGGTTGTCTAAATGAGGAAATCAGGAAATAGCTAAATAGAGAAGCTCCTATGGCTCCTAAGTGCGCTCGAAGGGATAGGCTAACGTATCTCTCAGCCACTCTAAGGCATTCATTGCCCATGAGACGCATCGCCGAGGCTTGGCAACGCTCCAGGCTCTAAAGCCGCTATTGACGAGATTGTATCGATCCTCAGTATTTGAGGCAAAAGGTGCAAACTGAAAGTCATTTGCCAAGGAAGTCTTCAATTTAATGAAGCAGGTGTGTGAGGTGTCTGTCTGGCCGTTGATCGTCCATCCCTTTGGCTTTGCGAGCCAGGTGGAATCTCCACGAATGCATCGCTCGCTTACGTGTTCTACTAGTTTTCCGTTGTCGGAAATATCGCTTGTGATCTGAATCCCGCTCACGAAACGCTGATCATTTTGCGGCGTCCATTGCACACGGATTACGAGATCCCGATCGCTTAGCTGCTGCAAGTAGTCAAGCGTATCAAAGTTAACCCAGCCACCCCTCATATCTGTTCCTGATCCGTTCACCATGAATTGGTGGTAAATGAGGATTTTGTCCGTGAGCCGCACGCGGATTCAGCCCTGAATCGGGACGTGCTCCAGGAGATCCGTGTCCAGGTTGAGTTGGCGCGCGTTCATGTGGCGTCGAACCAAAGAAGTTCAGCGAGAGTGCTGTCATCGGGCTGTAGACGGCACTGGATCACAAGCATTGCCGGCGACCGGATGGATTTAGTGCGTACAACGTCGCCGACCCGAATTGTCATAATTTTTCCCATTGCACATAGTAGTCGCCAAATCGGCGCCGACCGCGTTTGCGTCTGCTAATAAGGACACGGATGACCGCTTGCATAAGCAAGTCCGGCGGGTCGTCTTCCAACTCTTGTAAGATGTCGTCAATCGTTTCCCTCTTGGTCCAGGACGTGCCCATAAAGATGTATGTGACGCGATATAGGGTCATGGTGCAGCCATATCGCGCCGGTCACCACCCGCTCCTGAATGGGTAGGGGAGGGTAGTCATGAAATTCTTGGCTGCCCTGATCGGATCCGCGATATTTCGGAATTGCTGCTTCTCCTCGCCCGTGATGGCGAACAACTGGCCGCCCATGCGGAGAAACAGCTTGTTGTGTTCCATGCCTATCCCAGTCTCGCCGCTCTCCGGCATGCGATCGGTCAAAGCTTCGGCGATGTGATTGTAGATCTCGTTGCGCGTGGTCATGGCAAATCTCTTTCACTCACCAATGTGTTTCGTGATCTCGGCTGTGAGGAGAATTGCCACGATGACGAAGAGAATGGCAATGGCAAAGTTTCCCGATGCCGTCGCTTCGAACAAACCAAGAAACTTGATGCTGAGCGAGGATTGCATGGGCAGACCTTTCACCAAAATTAAAGTGATGGCCTGCTGCCTGCTGTGCACTGTGCCGGGCAACGGCTAAATCTGCAAGGGGTAGCGCGGCATGAATTACAGGGATCACGCCGCTGCTCACAGGGCTAGCTCCTTCTGTCCGGTGACGGCGTGCCAAAAGTCCAGGCGATCGCCGATGCTATTCCCTGCGGGAGCCGTTTGAAGCACTGTGTTCATGGGCAGCGGCCAACGGCGACAAGATTGAGGCAGCCACGCTACGCTATGGCAACATGGGAAATCGTCGCTGACAGTGTCGCTATGACCGCTTCTGGCGCGCAGGGGACATGACTATGCCGCGGAACTATGTCACCTTCCAGGCCATGCAATGACGACCGATACGAACCTTCACTCGCAAATTAATCAATTCAGATCAATGGCTTAGGCGCAGGGATTCTCGAGTTCCGGATGGTTAGGAGCGTAAGGGAATTCAGACACAATTGCTCCGAACACGCGCTCTCGCCGATCACTCGCGTGCATGGAAAAATCAATGGTCCCGCCGAGGAGCCTTGAAGAGGAACTAGATGAGCGTCACGCCGTGGCACGCGCTGCATATCTCAATCGTGACATAGTCGCATATGGTGCGCTGTTCTCACCCGATCTGGCATAAGCAGCCTCCCGGCCGGGAATGATCGGCCTAAAGCCGAAAAGGATCAATTGCCGGATCAGGCATAGGCGGTACCGGCGAGCGCCGCCCCAACCCCAACCGTCCCTCGATCAATCAGGTCCAGGAAAATACGGTTCGCATCGTTCGTGTCGCGCGTGCGGCCAAAGAGCACATGCGCCTGAATGAATGCTACGCTCCATACAGACGCGATCATGCCGGCGGCAAGATGCGCATCAGGATCGTCACGCGAGCGGTTGGCGGCATCGGCGAGGACATCGGCTAGCGCGCGGACAAAGTCGTCGCGCATCTGGCGGGCACGCGCCTTGAGCGATTCGCTGGCGAGCGCCGTTTCCACAAACAGGTATGTGCCGCCAAAGAGCGGATAGGAAGGATGAGGCTGCTCAATCAAGCGATGCGCCAAAGCACCTAACGCGTGAATGGGCGAGGTGCCCGCATCACGCGTTTGGATGGCCGCAAACGCGATGTCCCTCATCTCCTGCTCCCGATCGAAGAACATGTCCTCCTTTCGGGGAAAGTGGTTGAACACCGTCATTCGCCCCACGTCGGCAGCCGCGGCAATTTCGTCGATCGTCACGTGGTCGAAGCCCCGCTCAAAGAAGAGGCGGGTCGCAACATCGGAGATGGTTTGGCGCGTTACCAAGCGCTTTCGCGTTCGCCGCTTGATGGCTGACTCAGACATGCCTTGCTTTCTATACGCAGTATATTTATGTATCGAGTATATTTTACACAGATTCGATATTGAGGGCTCCTTGGTCAATCCGTCAACCTCCGTCTTCTCCCCTACCCATGTTGACCACCCGTCGGTGCTGGTCAGCGGCGCAAGCTTCGCCGGTTTGGCAACCGCCTATTGGATGACAAAGCTCGGCTATCGCGTGACGGTCATTGAACTTGCTAGCAGTTTGCGGCGAGGCGGCACCCCGGTCGATATCGAGGGCGAGACGATAGAGATCCTGTCCCGCATGGGGATGATGGAAGCGGTACGTGCAAAAGCGCTTCCTCCGCGCGACCTTGAATTCAAGGACGAGGAGGATGCCACTTTGGGCGGGTTGACGGCAGCCTCCGGGCCTGACGATCCATCGGGGCTACGATACGAGATCCATCGCAATGATCTGCTCGACATCCTGTTCGAGTCGATCGACGGCTCCGTCGAAATATTGTTCGGACGATCCTTGAGCCAATTGGAGGATGGGCCAGCAGGCGTCGCAGTTACATTCAGCGATGGCTCGCGGGGCGACTATGCGCTGGTGCTTGGATGCGACGGCAATCGCTCCAATACCAGAGAGCTTGTGTTCGGAGACTCCGACTCATCGTCCTATTTCATGGGTGGCTACTTCTATCTGCGAGTAGTGCCGGAGTCCGGCATGCTTCCAGCGAACAAGACGCAGATCTTCAGCGTGCCGGGCCTGACGGCCATGCTGAATGGTTATGACGATCGCACCGACATCGCCCTAGCGTTTCGCTCCGATCACCAGATCGTCTACGACTATCGCGACAAGGAGCAGCAGCGCCGCCTCATCCATGATCACTTCGACGGGCTCGGATGGAAGGTACCGGCCATGCTCGCTCACGTCGACACGGATGGCGACTTCTACTTCGACCGGGCGAACCAGATCAGGATGCAGCGCTGGTCCAAGGGGCGGGTGGCGCTAGTTGGTGACGCGGGATACTGCGTTTCCCCCGTCGCCGGCATGGGAGGATCCATGGCCCTGATCGGCGCGGCGCGGCTGGCCGACGCTCTTCGGCGCCATCCGGGCGATCATGCCGCCGCCTTCCAGGAGTACGAAGACAAGCTGCGACCCTTTGTGGAAGAGGTGCAGGAGAGAGCAGCCACCGACGGCATGTCATTGCTGTTTCCGGGGGATGAGCTCGAACTTGCGGAGCGCGACCGCAAGCTCCGCGAAGGGACAATAAATCTGTGAGACTCAGCACCACCCTTAGAAGTTTCGTCCAGTGAGCAACGCGCCCACGGCGTAATTGTCGGTGAACGCCGGAAAGGGGACGCGTATAGCTGCTGTTTAAACCGTCCTAGGCCTGTATTCGGAGTGGTGACGCAAACATCAGATGTCGTCGGGCGACGCCCTTTGATATCCCGGCAATAGCGACCGCCATCATACGGCGGATGGTCACATTGAAGCGTCCGACGACGCATTTGATTGGGGGTAGCGCCGTCGGACCCTGCATTCACCGGATCGGGGGTGGCATCCAATCCGACGGCTGACAGGATGACATCTACCAAAGGTTTAATGAAGCTGCCCGGACGGGTGGTTCCGGAATCGCAAGGATACGGATTTTTGCAGGATCCCCGGGCAGGAAGGACCAGGCGGAAGACGGATCAAGACGAGGGTCTCGGCTGGGTTCTCTTAACAGCCGCCTTCGCAAAAAAAAGCCGGACGTTAGGTCGGGCCGAGCCGGGCGGGAGCGCATCAAACTGTCGCCCTATCAAGGCCCCAGTGGTCTGAAATGAATTGCCCTGCCTGGTGGGGCCAGACAGGGCAGCAACAGGAGCACTATTGAACGCGCGAGTGGGGGTGAACTGGAGTCCAGTAACTTGCGCAACTCAATCTATCATTGTGCGCAAGATTTGTGAATACTACCATTCATATCTAGGCCGGACATGAGGAACCAGAGCCAGGTTCTTTCGCGCGGACTACTCGCAAACGGTTTCGCGGACGACCACCCGATGAGGATGGCTATAGCCGTAGCGCCTTTCTGTCCAGCACCGGCGATGATAGCTGTGCGCGGGTCGTTCCATTTCGATTTGCATAAGGCTGCTGCGCGGCGACCCACCTTTAAATGTAATCGGTCAGGAGCTCTGCTGGCGGATACCGACCAAAGTCCCGACCAAGGGGAGACTTACGCCTTGGAGTTCATGACGCCCATCAGAATGGATGGACTCGTCGTCTGCAAAGGGTAAGATGGGGTATCGTTGCCAACCGAATAAGTAGGCGGTGGCGACTGAGGGTTTATACGTGCTCTCGCCTCCAAGACTGAGGAAGCGGTATTATGCCCTTTCGGAAATTCACATCTATTCCAAATGATCCCAATTTCCGCGAGGCATTATTGCGTTGGGCTCGCCAGCTTGTCGGATCCGAGGCAATCGCAAGACGTGTGGCTCAGCGGACGATCGATGTGCTATGCGACAATCCCAACCTCCTCGACGGACGTGACGTAAACGAAGCGATTTTCACGCTATTGCGTCGGCACGCGTTCGATGAGGCCGAATTGTCTTCCGCGAATAGCCTTCGAGATGATGGCGCCATTTCTGAAAAGCGGCCTGTATGCTGATGTGGACGGCCCATTGCTTGTTAGCAATTAGCCCTGCCTCGGGGGGTCTGAGGCAGGGCTGTGAGGCTAAGCAATTAACCTCGAATGCAAAGATCCGGTTGGGCAGATCCGTTCGCACGGTCATTCTCTAAGCGGCCTTCCTGAAATGAGCATGAAGGCTCCGCTTGCCAGTCGCAGGCAACGCGAAAGCCGAGATGAACGTGCTAGATTTTCACGTCTTTCCATATCGGCTTGCGAATAATCCTGATCTCCGTGAGCCGTCGCACGCTCATACCGACGAGCTCTCTCGATGGAGGGCTTACCAGGTGGGCGGTCAGATAGTCCTTCCTCTTGCATTGCTTGCATCGGAACTGCTTTGCGATTTGCCGAACCGAGATGTTTCCGCATAGCTGCAGGAGATCCACCGGCTCGTAGAAGCGCTTCACCTGGCAAAACGCACAGTCGATTTTGACGTAGTAGGCCCCTGTCGCGTAATCGCGCAACGTTGACGCTGACAGCACCTCTACCCGGCTCGGAGCTTTCTCGGGCATTTATCATGCGCTGGGCTCAGCGCCGCCCTCTTCTTTGAATGATATGGCGTTGACGAAGATGCCGATGGTCTCATCCATGCTTGCGCCGGCCTTCGTCCATGTTGCTGCGCTCGTCATGCCTCTGACGCTCACTATTGCGCAGGCCTCGCCGGCCTCGTCGTCAATGGCGACTTCCAGCGAACCAACATGAATGCCGTCCGGAGCGAGGTAAATGCCGACACAGTGGAAGTGGACTTCCGTCCGGTCCGCCACGGCCGATATTAGCTCTGGTTCCACCTGATCTGCCGGAATTTCGCTCGGAGGAGACCAATAATAGAATGGCTCGATGCGGGGGTAATCCAGCAGAGTGTCGAGGATTTGCTGCACGCGATCGAGATGACTGCGTAGGGCAGGAGATTTCATCATCCCGCGATCCTTGAAGCGTTTGTCGTAACAACGAATGTTCACATGGCGCACGAATTCGCTAAGGGCCATTGCATCGCTGCCGCTGATCGTCATGGTGTCAGCCTTCGGCCTCGGCCCGTCACTGCCTTCGTCAGCATCATTTTCCAGATAGATCACGTCACCCATGGCGGTTCTCCTCCAATCTGGCCATGTCATAGGCGCCAAGCCCTTTCAGCACGCTCCTGGCGTCGCTAATCCGACGCTGAAACGCATCCGATTTGGCGACTGCTCCGTCGCGCCGACGCTGGTCAAAAACATCCTCGCCAAGGAATGCGACGAGATCCCTGAAAACCTCTGCGTCGTGGGGCGTAATGGTGTAGCCGGTCGTTTGCATGGCACACGTCTCCGTTCCGCCGGGGTGGCGGTTCGTTTCCTCGAATTTTGTGTAAACCCAGGCCATTAGCCTTGTTTGTTCTATAGATGTTCTCATTTTGGAGAAGAGTCAAGTCCGCGGCGGGTGGCCAGAATAGCACCGTTGACGCGTAGCTGATGGTGCCTTGGCATGGGCAGAATTACATGAGCCATGCAACAAGGAAAAGATCCGGGTCGAGGTTCAACGTAGGCACTTGCTTTCGCGGCCGAATTCTCGTCTGCGGGGCAGTTGGCCGGAATCGGCTGCGTGATCCTTGTTGTCTGATTGCTCGGTCAGAGCGGCATAAAGCTCTACGAAGAAGTCAGGGCGGTGGGATTTCGCAGCCCGTTTATCTTCATGCGCCGACGGGCTACGCAGTCGATTGGCGACAGCACAACGACCGAACAGCGCCGACTTGTTCAGGGTGGACTTAGTGACGTTTAAGTAGCTTAATTGCGGGGCCGCTGTCGGGGACGGGATGCCCGACGAGAGCGAAGGGGGGAGTGCCGAATGTCATCTCGGAAGGCGATCATTTCGTTGCCCGACAAGCCGCGGGTAGCAAGGACTCCTTTTGGAGCGAGGATCGTAATCCACGCCACCGCCGCCGAGACCGGGGGAGCCCTTGGCATGTGGGAGACGTTCACCCCACCGGGACAGGGGCCAGCGCCTCATACCCATACCCGGGAGACCGAAATCTTCCGAGTGATAAAGGGACTATATCGCTTCGAATGCGGAGGCGAGATATTCGATGCGCCGCCGGGGGCGGTGGTCGTCCTACCACCTCATGTCCAGCATGCGTGGAGAAACATCAGCGACGAACCTGGTCAGATGTTCGGGACCGTCATTCCCGGCGGCTGCGAGCAATTGTTCATCGACATCGAGGCGCTTCAGGCCGACACACCTGAGAAGATCGCCGTAATCGAAGCGCGACTGGGGATCATGAACGAGATGACGAGGGCACTCGGGCTGGGCACTAGGGTGTAGCGGACACCCGGTTGTCGATCGCCGCAGTGACCGCACCCAGCAAGTCCTGGTGCCGTACTGGCTTCGTCAGGAATTCGACAGCACCAGCCTTCATCGCTCGTAGCTAACTTGGGATACGGGCGTGGGAACCGCTCATCCGCCCAATCGCCACACCATGATAATGTCGTCGACTTCCCTGCCTCCATCAAGCACTCCGCCGGGAATTCGGCCGACCTCGACAAATCCATGGCGCAGATAGAACTGCATCGCCACCGCATTCTCCGCATTGACCGCGAGTTCCAGCTGCGCAATTCCAAGACGTCTTGCGTAATCCGAAACCGCGGCCAGAAGATCGGCAGCGATCCCGGTTCCACGCTCACTCTTTCGCAGATAGACACTCACGATGGTTGCGCGATGCGCCATTTTCCTCGGTCGATGACACGACAGGCCCATCATCCCAACCGGCTCCTTATTGATGAATGCGACGAAAACCGGCTCGCTCAACCGGTTACGCCACTCCTCGTCCGGAAGATCTACCCAATCGTCGTGGACGCTCGCAAATGAGGACGGGTCGCACGAAAGTGCCTCCAGACGAATGCGGCGGAAGATTTCGACATCGTCGACTGACAGGCGCCTAATCAATAGCCTTCGTGCGTTTGGCGACATGTCCATCTCCAGTAGGGTAGGCTGGTTATGACGGGTGAGGGAGCCGCATGTTTTTCTCTAAGGGAGTTTGCTACGACGACCGTGCCCACCGCCACTCTGGCGGCGGAACGCGAATTTCCTCGCTCTTCATGCGCGCCGTCAGCCCCGCCCAAATCGGATCGCCGGTAAAACTCGCGAGATCACCGCATGTCTCGGCAAGCGTCTGCTTGCCGTAGAGCTCGAGCAGATCCATCACGGTCTCATTCTCCAAGTCCGCGAAGGGGGAACCATTATGCGGCTTCAGCACGCGATGTCCCCATACGCCTGGACGGACGTCGGCGCGGAGGGCGTGCAACAAACTGGTTTCACCTGTTTTCTGAAGCGCTGTCGCAAGAACATGACGCATGAGGGGATAGTAGGCGACCTGACGACATCCACCGAGAACGCGTGTTCCAGGCAGGATGGAGATCACCAGAAACGTCATAAACAGGCTGGGCACGATTCTACGTTGCCGGAGCGCCACGGCGATACTCGCGGGTTTGAACCGTACGTCCGGCCGGGATCCTTTGACGTCCCAAAGGAGGCCATCTTTCAACCGCAAGGGAAAAATCTTGCCGTCAGCCAACCCCCAGAAGAGGTCTGTTGTCCTGCGGATCCATCCTGCCCATGGCCCGGCGTCAAGTTCATCGATCGCCTCCAGGATGGCGGAAGCCCATGCGCCATCTCCACCGATGCACTTTGACAGCCACGAGTCCGTATCCTCAAGGTGATCGGCTACGAGATCAGCGACGTCGATGTCGTCAAGCTGAAGCAACCGAACCTGCCTCGGAAAAAACCGCGCCCATAGGGCCTGATTTCCGGCCTTGATCGCCTCGGCGGCCGATGCGAAATCTTCACTGGGCAGGATCGTTTTCAGCCTTTCCACCGATGGATTGGCCGCTTGTCCGCTTTCGCGTCCCGACAGCAGGAAACGATAGGGACCGTTTGATCCGCATAGGCTATAGGCGTCCATTCGGCTTCGCGGAAGACCGAACACATTGATCGGTTCGTTCTCAAGATTGAGCCAACCGGGACCCTTCTTCGCCTTCTCGATGAATTTGACAGTGGAGGCGCCATACCAGATATGCCATTGAAGTCGACGAGCGCTAAGACCAAGCAGGCTGAACAGATGTGTGTAAAAGGCATCGGGCTCTATCAACAGATGGCAATGCGGTCCGGTTTGCATGACCGGCGCCGTGGTCAATTGTTCCGCGGCCTCTCGCGCCTGCGCGCGATCCGCACCTGACCTTAGCGCTGTTCGTTCGACACAGGCTTGCAGCCGGATCATCGCATCGCGGCGGATAGCGCAACCGGCTCGGTGGCTCTCGACTTCGTAGAGAGCTCTCGCATAATCCTTGAGCTCTCGGTTCCAAAACTGGTCAAGACCTGGCATCACGTGTGACAAGGCCTTCTTCAGGTCCGCCAAAGTCAAACACCCGTTGGAACTTGCATCCATGCGTGTCTGGTTCCCTTGTTTTGAACGGCGATGTCAGAACCGTCCGGCGGGGCGAGCAGCGCGCCATGCCCAAGGCTCATCGAGCGGCGGCGCTGTCTCGCGCGCGAAAACGAGAGGCAGCTGCTCGTAGCAAAACTCTTCCGGAATCGCCGGCTTCACCATTGAGCTGACGAAATCTAGCAGGGAAGCGGCCGAATTGGACGACACTATCGTGTAGAAATTGCCACTGTTCCAGGTGACGACGGAACAGCTGAAATACGCCCTCAGAGCTGAAATCGTGGTTTCCAGGTCGACTTGATAATCTGCCATCGTGTCGAGAACTTCGCGCTTCTTTGCGACGATCTGCGTCTGCGAAAAGTAGCGTGACTTGAAGTCTTCGTCCTTTTGACGCTCGCGAGCGAAGTAGGCCTTGATGTCTGGGTGTATCAGCTTTTGAACCTGTATCAGCAATCCGCCAGCCCGAATCCGCGGGGCTATGACGGAGAGCTGGGCTTCCCGATCGCGGCCATACATCTGGAAGGTCGTATCCTCCAGCACCAGGTCATATCCGTCTCGAAACGGTTGAAGATTATCATCGGTAGCATAGCGCTCGTCGTCCAGTTCGAAGAATGGACCGTGATGGAAATGGGCATGCTCACTTCCCCGGCGTGCGAAGAAACTGCTGCGATTGCCGTCTGTCGGGCTGCAGCACAGGGTTTTCAGCCTTCCGTCGCCCAGTCTTGCCAGCGCTCTTGCAAGAGTGCCAGCTCCCGCCCCGAGCGTATAGACGGCAGCGGCTTGCCGCCTCCGTCCCCATGCGCCCAGAGCAAAGGCGAGCATTGCGGCACCCATTCGGCACTCCTCTTCCAGGCGATAGGGAATACTTGCGAAATAATGATTGTCGAAATTCCCCCAAAGGCGGCGGTGCGTGTCCCAGAACACCATGGAGTCGAGATCGAATTCCAGGAGCGATAAGTCGGGTTCGGGAGTGCCAAGGTCAGGCATTCCGCCAAGACCGCGTGCGGTTCGCTCGAAAAACGGCGCGAACGCGTTCAGGCGGGGCGCCTTTTGCCAAGCATCAATCGTCTGCCTATCCACCATGATCCAATCCTTCCTGTAAGGCCGAAAGGAGCAGCCGCGTCGCGATAGGACCGCGGTTCCAGACAAGACTACGGCTTGCTGCAGCGCAGGCTCCTTGAATGCACAGATGTCATCGAAGAGGGATGGCGCTGCAATCGGTCGATTTTATCAGATTGACGGACAAGCGGAGGTTGTCGGATTGGCACCGAATGGCATTGGCTCACACATCAATGATCTCCAGGAAACTCGCCCTGGCGACCGCTTGGTAAAGCGTCCTGGCGCCGAGCTTGCGCCTGGCCAGGCGGAGATAAAGCCGTATTGTCCCTTCGGAAATCTGTAGTCTAGCGGCAATCTGCTTGGGGATCTCGCCGCGCGCGATAAGCTGCAGGCACTCCCGCTCGCGTCGAGACAACATATCGCGAGCGCCGCTTGCCCGAAGACCGGAGACAAGTACGGCCTTATCATGCAGATAATGGGAGAGAACCTGCAGTTCCCAGATGCTGGCATCACGAAGTCTCCGCCAGTCCGACCGGTTCGCAGCCGACGTTACCGAAAAAAGGGAACGCTCTCCGTTGGCCCCTCTCACAGGCATGGTGAGGCCATGTCTGCCGACGCCAAACCCTCTTGCATCCCTCAAGAAGGCTTTGCCCTTTAGGGATTGCGCGCGTAACGCATGCCAGTCCACCGGGAGAAAGCCGGTACGGCTGATCTCGATGACGGGATCAATTTCGAAATAGTTTCTTCGTAAATAGATATCCGTCCATTCGGGCGGATAGGTCGTGCAGAAGAAGGGATAGGGAAGGGGAGAAATACCGGCACGAACGACAAGCAAAGTTGCATGTGCAAAGCCATATCCGCGGCGGATTTCCGAGAGAACGAATTGCAAGTCATCGGCCTGCCGCGCATTTTCCAGTGTGTTCAGCACAGATGACAGTCGCATTTCCTCTGCATGCGGCCGCGCCATCAGCCTTTTACTCGGGCAGTGCAGCGTTTGACGAAACCCATTCCCAGCCCGCCACTATCCAATGATCATCCTCGAAATCTTGTCGGATCTGGTGGCCGAACGTGCTTATGGTCTGAATGCACCCCATCCGAATCCGTCAGAATACGCGATCTCCAAAATTGTCGGCCGATGACACATGAGCAATATGAGGATTCATCAAGTCTGGCGGCAACATGGAAGGCCGGCGCCCCAGGGGGTTACGAGCATTGAACTTCATGTTGCTTGGGACCATGCAAGGAGCCTCGTAGCCAAGGAGCCGAGCCGCGAGCGGCCGCTTTCTGTGTTCTAACGTCGAAACCGAAGTTTGATTCCGACACCGCCGAACTTGCTCGAAACAAAAAAAATAGTACCCGTTAAGCGCGAATGACGTTATCATAAATTGTTCATAAACACCGGGAAATGCGAGTCACGGCGGGAGGCCGTGGTCGCTGAGATAGTCTGGCGTTGCGGAACCCGGCACTTTGCGAACAGACGAAAGGGAGGACTGACGCAACCGGACTGGAGACAACTTTATGGATAGTGATCTTCGCTCTCTCATCGACATGACCGAGACCGCCCACGATGAACGCATGGTCAAGAGCGCTCTGAAGACATTCACTCATTCATGTGGCTTCGAGCGTTTCGCGTTTCTGCGGACCGAGGGCCTACAAATCCGAACATTCAATTCGTATTCGGAGGAATGGCAGGGCGTTTATTTCGAAAGTCAGTATTCGTTAATCGACCCAGTTATCACCGAAGCCAAACGTCGCATGGACATGTTTAGCTGGAGGGCCGACGACTGGCCGGCGCGGGGATCCTCTGAACTCAGGCGCTTTCGAGACCAGGCAATTAAGCATGGCATTCGTAGCGGCGTGACGATACCCGTCGCAGGAAGCTTCGGCTCCACGATGATGCTGACCTTTGCGTCCTCTGCACAGTCCGCAGACATTTCGAAACTTCAGGATCGACAAAAGGCGATTCATGCAGTTCTCGCGGTCCACTACGGCCTGAAAATCATCGCCGCCTCTACCATTTTTGCACCAAAGCGATTGCTTTCTCCCCGGGAAGCCATGTGTGTCATGTGGGCCGCGAAAGGCAAAACCGCTCCAGAAACCGCCACCCTGACGGGGATCAATGCGAGGACGGTGCAGCATTATCTTGATAGCGCGCGTCGCAAGCTCGAAGCTGCGACGGTTCCACAACTTGTCGCAATCGCAAAGGATCACGGATTGGTCTAATCTTCACTTCTCGTCGTCGAGCGGAACCTCAGGGACATAACCGAGAATGTCGATGATTTCCGAAAGCTCTTGCTGTTGTGCCTCGGATTTCTTCTGGCGCGCGAGATATTCGTCCTGCAGACTGGCGAGGACATCGTCGGAGACCGACGGGTCCGCCGACGCGCGGGTCCATTCTTCATAAACGGCCTCGTCCGCGACAAGAAGGCGGCGGTGTTCAAGGATCGCGGAAACAGCCAGCGCTTCCAGCTTCGACTCTGGCATCGACCGGTAGCGAGATTCACGCGCGGCCTGTTCGTCTGCCTCGGATGAGCTGGCCTCAATCATCCCTGTCTTCTCCTGCTTTATTTTTGCGGTCGCCAATATCCGAGGCTTACTGGCATCACGCATGGTTGCGGTCGATTACCAACTTTCTGAAGGTCGAAAGGGAAATTGATTTTTTGCGGGTCATCGCCCAACATGCGCACCCTTTGGCGTCCCACATAGCCTTGATTTTGCGAACAAAATAGCTTTGTCGAGTATACTCCGTGGTGAAATACTCTGCAAGAGGTTGCTCTCTCGATCATGGAGATTCGAGAGGTGCTTGCACGAAACTTGAAAGCTGCGCGTCTGGCCAAAGGCTTGTCGCAAGAAGAACTCGCGCATCGAGCAGGTATTGACCGAACCTACATCAGCTCCCTGGAACGCAGCATATACAATGCCAGTATCGACGTGGTGGATCGCTTGGCAAAAGTCTTAGAAACAGAAGCGTCTGATCTGCTGAAACGGCGGCCGGAAAAGAAGTGAAGCCGCGATCCTGACTGACGAAAATTGTCGCAGGACTTTACGATAGATATCGCCTGAACTATATATTCTCCACAAGGAGAATGATTATGGCCACCGCTACTCGCGCTTACACGCCCACCGAAGCTGCAGCGCTCAGCGAGATTGCAGTAAAGTCGGTGCATAATGCAATCGACAAGCGGATCATCGCTGCCCATTTAGGACGTGGAGGGCGGGAACTTACCGACGAGGATCTATTGCGCCTCAAGCTCTGGTACGGCGTCGGATCGATCCTCACGGCCGAGCGCCGCAAACGATTGTTCGAGACAATTGACCGGAATCCCGACGCCGATACGGTGAGGGCAGATGACTATTTGATCGTCGACGTAGCGCGGGCGAGGGAGCAGCTGGCCGCGCGTGCAGACGCCCTTCGAGAGGCCGAGCAGAAGATCCAGACTGTGAAGGGCGTCGCAGGCGGCGAGCCGGTGTTCACCGGAACTCGAATTCCGGTGCGCATGATCGCTGCTATGAGACAGCAAGGTGCCAGTACGGCAGAGATCGTCGAGGGCTATCCTTCCGTCACAGCGCGGATGGTGGAACTCGCCGAAATTTGGGCGGCGGCTCACCCTGCTAGAGGGCGCCCAAAAAAGCTGTCGGAACAGGGATTGAAGGTGAAATCGGTGAAGCGTTTGCCGCTGGCCAAAGTTGATTCCTGAAAATCCTCGGGCGCCGCTTCTTGAAATTCCTTATCGATGAATGCCTGCACACCTCGCTCGTGGCTGTGGCGCAAGAACACGGCCACGACTGCTTTCATGTCAATTGGCTTGGTCTTAGCGGCGAGACTGATTGGGACCTGATGCCCCGCATTCTCGCGGATGATTTCACGTTCGTGACGAACAACGCACGCGACTTCAGGAAACTGTCCGCGAAAGAGGAGCTGCATGCTGGCCTGGTAATCATCGTGCCGCAGGTCCTGCCGGGTTTGCAGCGCGAATTATTCATGGCGGTGCTGCAGGAACTTGCCGATTCCCAAGAGATCGTGAATGAAGTGGTGGAGATTGCCATCGAAGATGGTGACGTTATCCTGACGCGCTATGCGCTGCCGGAATAACGTCAATTTCCGCCAATGCCGGAGAGATCGATCCGAATTCCCGCCCGATCAACCTCCTCATTCGTGTCCGATTGCTTTTCCGGTGTCGCCACTGCCTCGTCATCGACCGAATTCACTTCGCTTTGCTGCGGCAGTTCTATGGCACCTCCCGGATCCGCTGCGTGGAATACGCTTACGCCTTCAAATTCACCCGTTTTCCAGGCATAAACGGCATCCTCGAAAATCTGCGGGAAAACCTCTTCGCTCTTGGGGTTGCCGTACCACCTGGCTACGATCCTTAGAACCTTGGCGAACAGTGCGGTTCCTTTATGAAGGTTTTCGCAAGGCTCCACGAGGTCCGGTAACAAGTCGGCAGCGTCCTTGGAGCCGACGCCAGCGGGGAGCTGCGTCAGGCCGACGCGAACGACGGCCTGTCCGACATATTGCCTCGCGATCGCCATTGCCTCGTCGACCGACTTCGCCTTCGGCACGAGGACCAATCGGCCGCCGGATTTGACCGTGACGGCGAAGGGATCCTCCGAGCCTGCGGCTGCCACGAACTGCTCGACGACCGGGGGCCTGAGTGAAGGATCGGCGCATTCCTTGATAAACGTAGGATCCAACATGACGTCTCCTCGGGCTTCAGGTGTTGAACGAAAAAACGAGCGGTTTTGCGAAGAGCTTTGCCCAGGCGATGGCGCTAGCGTGCTGGATCGCAACGATAGACGTCCCTCTGGTCCACCATCCGTTGCCGACGGCGATGATCAGGTCGGGGTCGTCGAGCATCGATTGCAGCACCGGCCAGACGATCAGTTGCTCGTAGCAGATCAGCGGCGCGCCTCGCGCACTCCCAAGATCGACAATGGGATTTGCGAAGAAGTGCGCTCTCGCTCCGCCGCTCTGGCCGAACCACGTCCGCCAGGGCTGCCACATCGAGCCCGGCACCGGCATGCGTTCGCGATAGAGGACCCTGGCGTCGGTTGCGGAGATGGCAACGAGCACGTTGTCGTAGCCAGCCGCATCCACTGTGGTAGCCCCAGTGACCGCCGTAACGTCCGTATCTTCAAGAGCCTTGACCCACAGCCGTTCGACCGACGGCGTCCAGAAGCCCAAGGCGCTCTCGGGCAGCACGATCATTGGGCTGCCACCAACTCCACGAACCTTCACCGTTGCAATCAGATCACGGTGGCGTTGAATGCTGGTGTCACGGCCGAGCGATGACCCCATTTCGAGATCGACGCCCTGCCAACCATCGGGTAGATGCGGCCCGGTCCAGGTAGCGGCGGACCAAAGCCAAAAGCCTGCGAAGGCGATCATGACAGCCGGCCACATGCGGGTTACGAGGCCCATGAGGCCGGCTGTCGTTGCCGCCAGTCCCCACCATCCCCATCCCGGAAACAGAATGCCGGCCGCCGTCACCGGATGTGCCCAGCCGATGATACCGAGGGGTGGAAATGCCATGAGGACCATCGCAGCAAGATAGTGATATGGGCGAACACGGGAGCGCTTTGTCCAGAGGGCCGTATGCACGCCAACAAAACTCACAGACGCACACAACCATAGCAACAGACCGGGCCAAAGGTCCGACGAATAGAAAGTTGCGACGCCCTGCGGCAGACCACGTGACGCCGCAAGAAAGTATTCGGCAGAAACAAGCGCCGCCACCCATCTCGTTTGCGCCCGCGCCCAAAGAATCGGGAACGCCAGTGCGGTCGGAAGCAGCAAGATATGACCACTCCATCCAACTATTCCGGCGACAATCGAAACTGCGATAAGCGGTACCGGCTGGAAGCAATCATGGCGCATCGGTCAATACCGGTTGCGCGAGACCCAGGATCCCGGAAGCGGGGACGGGACCAAAATAGCGGGAGTCAAAGGACCCAGCGAAAGCCGAATGAAGGAAGATGCAGCCCGCTGGCACGATCCCTCCGCCGAAAGGCGTCAGCGACCGTCCCTGCCTATCTCGCTGTGCAATGGTGGAGGAGGCAACCGGGCGGCCATCCACGGTCACACTGGCGCCGACGTCGACCCGTTGTCCCGCAACGGCCATCACCATCTTGATCAAAGGTGCAACCCCACTTGGGCACAAGCCGGAGCGCAGATAGCCGCGACTGCGCGCCTCCTGCATGGCTGGCGTCCGAGGCGGGCAAACGAAGACCAGATCGCCAACGGCCGCCGGGCGATCGAGTTCGACGATACGCCAGAGACCGAGTGGCTCGCTGGGCGTAAGATTGAGCCGGAAGCCACCGAGCCAGGCGGCCGCGATCGCGCCGAGAAGTGCCGCAGTGATTACCGCCAAGATAAGAGACAGAGCTTTTCCTGGTCGCCTCAACGACGATGCTTCAACAAGAAAAATGTTCATTTCAGCGACAGCCCCTCGGTCCTGCTCAGGCGAAGCGTCTCGGCCTGTTTCAGGGCTTCGACCGTTCGCTCATTGGCGTTCAGCTGTTGCACTGTACGCATCAGGCTCCATGCCGATTGGACCTCCGCCTTCTGAGCTGGGTTCATGCCCGCCGTGACCGACCTAAAGGTTTCCCCGTTCGCCTCTTTGGCGCCCAGGGGCAGGAAGGTCCGTTCACCGAAACGCTCGGCAACCGCCTTGGCAAATCCCTCCAGCTCCGCCTTCACCATTTTATCGGCAAGCGCGAACTCGAGCGCCGACGGAAGATCGTTTCGATCAATGGCGTCGCGCACCCGCTCGAGCGTCTGGCGTGCACCTGGCGACAGCGCCGGAATGTCGATTGCGACCCTGCGACGAGCCGCCATTTCATCAGCCTGATACCGCTGTTCCGCCTGTCTGCGCTGACGCAGGTAATCGCTGAGACTCTGCACCAGGGTTGGCACATTGCCTTCCGCCCACTCGCGTTCCTGCCTGTCGGCGCGGCTTGTGAGCAGGCCGGTCTTCCCCTTGAGGGTACCAAAACTTTCCGGCTCGTCGGCGATCTTCGCCAGTGTCGATCTGGCGGTCGCTCCATCCTTCAGTATGGCGTCGACGTTGACGGCCTTGAAGGCGGCTTCCGGCTGCGCATAGACGAGATGGAAGCGGGTCGAGACGTCTTCCCATTGCTTCTTGAGACCGGGATCGGCTTCGACCTTTTCGGCAACCGCTTGCTCGACCGTTTTCGTAGATATCGTGATGCCGGCAACCATTGGGCTGACCTCATTGGTGCTTGGGGATTGGGTCGGTTTGGGGCTGGCACTGAGGCCGAGTTGGACGCCGACGGCGAGGAGCCGGTGGGCAAGACCGGCGAGTTTCTGTTTCTGGCGGATCGTCCATTCAACCCGGTCGCGGACAACCGTTCGGGCGACATTGACGATATGGAGGCCGCGGGCTTCGGCAAAACGCAGTGCCTGGCGATAGAGACTGCCCTTCTCGTAGTCGAGCGTGGTTTCCTTGGCTTGTCTGCGTGACAGGATCTCGACCAGGCCGCCGGCCAAAGCAAAAGATCGGGTACCGTAATAGACGCGGAGATCCTCGCGATGACGGGTCATGGCCACATAGGTCAAATGCCGATCAAGCGAGAGTGACGCGAGCACCTTCACTCGGTCGACGGTAGCGCCCTGGCTCTTATGGATCGTGGTGGCATAACCATGGTCGAGATTGTTGTAGAACCGCTGTTCGACGATAATCTGTCGCCGGTGCTCGCCCTCGCCGATCTCGGCGACAATACGGTTTTGAGCGGTTTCGACGACCTTGCCGAGCATGCCGTTCTTGACGCCGAGCGATCCTTCGTTCTTCAGAAAGACGATCTGGTCGCCGATGGCGAAGTTGCGGTGCCCGTCCTCCGTGCGGAATGCAAAACCTTCACCAAGGATGCCACGCGTGACGAGCTCGGCCCGCGCCATGTCGTTGAGCATTCGCACGTCGCGCCGGAGGTGGGCGAGGATCAATGTCGTCTTCGTCGGGTCGAAGTCCCGACTCCAATCGGCGATAAGCCTATACGCTGTCTCGTCCTTCAGTCTCAAACCGATCATTCGGCCATGAACGGTATAGGCACCGATAGCCTTGCGGATGTTGCCGCGGGCGAGGTCGAGCGACGCATCGCGCATCCATTGCTCGCGCTGGCGATAGATGGTTTCGAGTTCGGAGTAACCTATGCGGTCGGCAATCGCCCGGAACGCGGCGCCGGCTTCGATCGGCTGGAGCTGTTCGGGATCACCAACCAGGACAAGCTTGGCGCCGGCCTTGGTCACCGTCTCGACCAGCTGCGCCATCTGCCACGACGACACCATGCCGGCCTCGTCGAGAACGAAGACCGTCTTTGCGTCAAGCTGGTTTCGGCCGCGGCTCCAGCGAAGCTCCCAGGATGAAAGCGTACGCGAGGCGATCCCTGCTTCCTTCTCCAGCCCTTCGGCAGCCTTGCCGGCGAGTGCGCCACCCACGACACGATAGCCGGCGGCTTCCCACGCTTCACGCGCTGCCGTCATCATCGTGGTCTTGCCGGCGCCGGCACGGCCTATGATCGCTGCGATCCGTTCGGGTCCAGCGACATGTTCGATCGCTGTCCTCTGCTCCTCCGATAAGCGCGAATGGCGCGCGAACGTCCTCTCGAGCACTGCTTCCCGAACGCCATGTGAAGATCGCCCTGAGAGCCAGATTGCACGGTTGGCCATCTCTGCTTCAAGCCGGATCAGCTCGCGCGTCGTGTACCTGGCCGGCACTCGGGTTCCGGTCGCGAACGAGATCCTCTCGCGCTCGAGACGGAGCGCTTCAGGGCTCTGCAGGACGCGAACCATCAGGTTTTGGAAAAGGACGGCATCGTCAATATAGCGATGCAGGATCTTCGCAACGTCTTCGGCATCGAAGACGCTCTTCTCGCGGGTGATCAGGTCGAGGACGATCTCCGGCCGGCGCTGGATGCGTCGTGTGTTCTCGCTTCGCCGCTTCTCCTGCAGCTCGATCCGTTCGAGCTTTGGCGGCCCTGCCGACGACTTGATCTTCACCTGCTCGGCCTTCCGGTCGATAGCCGTCGCGCCGACACCGACATGGATGGTCGGCTCCACGTCGACACCCTGTTTTTCGAAGGATCGGCCATCGACGCGAATATCGAGCCCGGTCATCGCCAGATGCCGGTTTTGGCAGGCGAACCAGCCATCGCGAAGAACGTTGAAGTCGTCGAGGCTGCCAGCCCAGAGTTCGTAGACGATCTTGCCGGCGTCGTTGCGGATCGGGTTTCCGTCCGGCCCGCGAATCGCAACCTTCTTGGCACCGAACCCGTCCTCGGTGAGCGGCCTCAACGTCGTCATCAGATGCACATGCGGGTTGCCCGGTGCATCGTGATAGACCCAGTCGGCGACCATTCCGTTAGCGGTGATGTGCCGCTCGACGAAATCCCGAACAAGCGCGATATTCTGCTCGGCCGTCAGTTCGACGGGCAACGCGATCGTAACATCCTTGGCGAGTTGGGCATCGGATCGCTTCTCGAAAACCTCGACCTTGTTCCAGAAGGCTTCCGACGCACCTGAGACCGGACGATCGGCGATCATCGACCGCAACCATTCGGGTGCGTCTGAGGGGATGACGAACTCCTCATGCAGGAGGCCTTGCTTGCGGGTGTAGTCGATCGTCCGCGCTTCCCGCTCGTAGTCCATCTTGGCGCAGTGGCGATAGGCCGCCGACAGCACAGCGCTGCGGCCGGAGCCACGGGCGACGATGCTGACGGAGAAATGAGGTACGGCCACGACGGCATAAACTCCCGAATGCGAATGAATTCGACGCGTTTGTCGGGAGCGGCGGCCCTTCCGGGGTCTCTCAGCAACACGTCGCATCAGCGACGTATAATTGCGCCCTTGGAACCCGCTCCTTCGGAACGGCCGGGATCATTCCCCAAAGCATCGCCACTGGCGATTGTAGGATTCACCGTAGTGCGTCGCGCACCCTCATCCGAAAGACTGGCTTTCAAAGACACGCTTTCTCAGCCAGGAGACGATCGGAAATGAAGAGACCTTCCTCGAAAATCCGCGACGAAATCGCCAAGCTGCAGGAGCAGCTCAAGGCTGCGGAAACGCGCGAGGCCGAGCGGATCGGCCGCATTGCTTTGAAGGCTGGTCTCGGAGAAATCGAGAGCGACGAAGCCGATCTTCAGGTAGCCTTCGAGGACATCGCGAAGCGCCTCCGAGGAAGCCAGGATGGCGGGAGCGAGGCCGCGACTGGCGGCAAAAAAGGCGATGGCGGAGGCGCGGCGGGTGCATCGACCGCGGCGGTCTCGCCTGGCACGGCTCAGGGCGGCAATGGCGAGGCTTGAGCGGATGGCGAGAACAACGACATCGGACGCGCGCAAGAAGGACACCCGCGAGAAAATCGAACTCGGCGGCCTGATCGTCAAGGTAGGCTTGCGATACGAGAAACGCGCGCTGCTGCTCGGAGCATTGATCGAACTTCGCTCACGTCTGAGGTCTGACGAAGGCGAACGGGCGCGGTTGATCGCGATCGGAGTGAAGGCGTTTAGCGATGAGAGCGAATAAGCTTGCTCTCGCCGCCGCACCGATCGTGCTGATGATGCTTACCGTCATCGGCATGACCGGGATCGAGCAGTGGCTTTCGGCCTTCGGTAAGACGGAGACCGCGAGGTTGACATTGGGCCGGGCCGGCATCGCCATTCCCTATGTTACGGCCGCGGTCGTCGGCGTGATTTTTCTCTTCGCGAGTGCCGGCGCGAGCGGTATTAAGTTCGCAGGCTGGGGCGTCGTTGCGGGAAGCACGGCAACGATCCTGATCGCGGCAATACGCGAGATGGCACGGCTTATGCCGTTCGCCGGTCAGGTACCGCCGGGCGAGTCCATCATTTCATATCTCGACCCCGCAACCCTGATCGGCGTGACCGCGGCACTGATGGTGGGAAGCTTCGCGTTGCGGGTCGCGCTAATCGGCAATGCCGCCTTCGCGCGCTCCGCGCCGAAGCGCATCCGGGGACAACGGGCGCTGCACGGTGAGGCCAACTGGATGAAAATGCAGAACGCAGCAAAACTTTTCCCCGACGCTGGAGGCATCGTCATCGGCGAACGCTACCGGGTCGACAAGGATACCACGGCAGCGCGCTCGTTCGGTGCAGACGACACCGAGACCTGGGGCGCCGGCGGCAAGTCACCGCTGCTGTGTTTCGACGGTTCGTTCGGATCGTCGCACGGCATCGTGTTCGCCGGTTCGGGTGGCTTCAAGACGACATCCGTGACAATCCCGACGGCCCTCAAATGGGCGGGCGGCCTTGTCGTGCTGGACCCTTCGAACGAGGTCGCGCCGATGGTGCATGGACACCGCAAATCCGCCGCGCGCTTCATCCGCATACTCGATCCGAAGGAACCGGAAACCGGGTTCAACGCGCTTGACTGGATTGGGCGGTACGGCAGAACCAAAGAGGAGGATATCGCTTCGGTCGCATCGTGGATCATGAGCGACAGCGGCGGCCCGCGTAATGTCCGCGACGACTTCTTTCGCGCATCCGCACTTCAGCTGTTGACCGCGCTGATAGCCGACGTCTGCCTGTCAGGTCACACCGACCAGGAGCACCAGACCTTGCGCCAGGTCCGTTCGAATCTGGCCGAGCCGGAACCGAAACTGCGCGAGCGGCTGCAAGCGATCTATGACAACTCGAACTCGGATTTTGTGAGAGAGAACGTCGCTGCCTTCGTCAACATGACGCCGGAAACCTTCTCCGGCGTTTACGCCAATGCAGTCAAGGAAACACACTGGCTGTCGTACGCCAACTATGCGGCACTCGTGTCGGGCTCGGCCTTCTCGACGGAGGCGGTTGCAGACGGTAAGACCGATGTGTTTATCAACATCGACCTGAAGACATTGGAGACGCATTCCGGGCTCGCGCGGGTCATCATCGGCTCGCTCCTCAACGCGATCTACAATCGCGACGGCAAGGTCCAAGGCAGGGCACTCTTCCTCCTCGACGAGGTGGCGCGACTGGGTTACATGCGCATTCTGGAGACGGCGCGTGATGTCGGCCGAAAGTACGGCATCACGCTTGTCATGATCTACCAGTCGATCGGGCAGATGCGGGAAACCTATGGCGGTCGCGATGCCGCAAGCAAATGGTTCGAAAGCGCAAGCTGGATTTCGTTCGCGGCGATCAACGATCCGGACACTGCCGACTACATCTCGCGACGATGCGGCATGACCACGGTCGAAATCGATCACGTCAGTCACAGCTTCCAGTCGAAGGGGTCGTCGCGAACACGATCGAAACAGCTTGCTGCGCGGCCGCTGATCCAGCCGCATGAGGTTCTCCAGATGCGCGCCGATGAGCAGATCGTGTTCACTGCGGGAAACCCGCCGCTTCGATGCGGCCGCGCGATTTGGTTCCGGCGTGAAGACATGAAGGCCTGCATCGGCGAGAACCGGCTTCATGGGTTGGAAAGCCGTCTTAAGCCTTTGCGATCGGATCGGCGCACAGCGCCGTGAGCAGGGCTGATCCAGAAAGATGAAGAGTATCGGAGAAATAAGCGCGAGCGTTCGCCCGTCGGGCGAGATTTCGGGAATTCTCGTCGTGCGAGGCCGGGAATAGCGCAGCCGCAGGAGCCTCAACATCGTGGCCCGAAGGGGAGGCGGGACCGACTGCGCCCCGCGCCTCGCACACCGTTTGGTCGGCCGTTCCGCTAACTCGTCTCGCTTCGCGGAAAAAGGATGATCCCTTTCCACCGCAAATGAGAGACGACGGCAACAGCGTTGAAGCAAGCTGCTGCCGCTGCTGCCGGCCCGAGATCACTCACGAATGAAATGGCCGACCTCGATGCGGAAGTCGCTACCTTGCAGCGTCAGCTTGCAAAGAAGCTCATCGAGCAGAACGCGCAATTGCGCAAGATCCTCGCTAGCTTCGACGCGCGTTAATCGCGCGCTGCTATTCGGATAGGGGAAAAGGCTCCGCCGATGGCGGAGCCCCGTTACGTCGATCAATCCCGGTTTGGGCGGGACCAGATGAGCTGGAGACCGTCTTCGCCTTCCACCTCGGCAAGCGTTGCGTAGATCGGAGCCGGGAAGCTCGGATCGTCCAGCTTGACCGAGAGGTAATCGCGGCCTTGCTCGGAGGTCTTCTGCCAGGCGGCGCCGAGTTCAACGCTGCCGACGTAGACGCGGAACTGCGGGCCCTTGTCGGAAGGGTTCTCGATCCGGGCGATGCGGGCCTTGATGTTGAGGGCGAGAGTGCGAATGGAGCCGGTGAAGCCGTTTTCGGCGGAGGTGAAGGTACCGATGGTTGCCATTGTTGTATTCCTTTCTTGTGTATCGGGCCGCGCCCATCGCGGCCTCGATGGCTGTCGCAAAGACCGGTGGCGATCGGACCGCACCCGATAGGGCCGCAATGAAATGGAGGGCGGCAAGTCGCCGATTTGTTAGTGGGCGAGGAGGAAGGTGCAGCCTTCCGGGGTAAGAAATCGGCGAGTTGTCGTTGCGGGAAGACGATCGAGGCGCAGCCGGTCTCCGGTCAGACATGCCTCATCGAGCCCGCAGATGGGTTGCCGGAAACTCTCACGGAAGGGATATTGCAATGGCGTTCCGCCGCATTTGCCTTGGGTAGGGATGCTAGCCTGCGCCATGCCGCACTTGCACCGTCGTCGTTAGACGCTTCAATTGGGGAACGGGCCCTTCGCAAACATCGGCCGGCTTGCCACCACGCCTCGTGCGATGTCGTTGCCCTCGCGAATCGCTACCTGGAGGATCAATGCGTCAGCAGACCAAGCCGTCCATCGTTGAACGCAAACCGTCCCGTAAACCTAAACTCGACGCTTCAAAAACGTCGATCTGGGAAGGCTTGGTGCTAACATCGCACAAGGTATCAAGGAGCAGCGGATATGGACCACGCGGCCGCCACCGGTGGTGACGACCACGCTTGAACGGCAGGCCGCGGTCTTCACATCCGCTTCCGGCTGCTGGGAATGCAGAAAGCTCACAGCGCGTTTCGCATGCGCTGCCGCCTGAAAGATCGCCCACTTGTCGTTGGCCAACTCCGAGAGCCACTACTGCAGATAAGAAGCATGATCCGGCCGCGGCTCGAGCTCCGGCGCGACACCGAGGTCGGCGCAGAGGAAGCAACTGCCAAGTTCGGCGATGAGTTCTTCCCGCGCCCGCTCCGTCCGGTCCTTGGCATAGCGCGACAGGTCACGTCCCACGCGATGTTCTGTCGGCGTCTAGTGGGTCGCCTCATGGCTGAGGACGGCCGTGTATCCGGCAGCGTCGCGAAACGCCTCAAAGGGCGGCATCTGGATGTAGTCCATGACCGGGGATAGTGGGCCTGATTGCCGCCGTGCCGAATGACTGCGCCGATATCGGGGAAGAAGCAATCGGCGCTCGCGATCCGCTCGAGCCTGCCCTCGCGCAGAGAGGCTGGGTCGGACGCCACTCGGCGCGACAGGCCTTGAAACGCCCGACCGCCGGTTCAGATCGCAGCGAACAAGGAGGGCAGTCCGGCACGGGTCCGATGCCAATCCCGAACAACGAGAAGGACCGTGGCCGAGCCCTCAATGCCGATGACATCGAAGTCAGGCAACTTCAGCACCAGCGCCCTCGTTTCGGGTCGTCGCGGCTTGAGAACGGATCGCGCTCAGCGACTGGTTATATGGCCGCAGCTGCGGTGATCGCAGCGACGAAACCGCTGCGTTGGATAGATTTATCCCCTTGCGGCACACCTATAAAAACGGCCTTCCGCTGGTGACGGAGGCCTCGACCGAATCTAGGATGGGATGTAACCCAGGTTCGCTACTCTGACCAGCGAGGACGGCAGGATGCAGCCCTCATGTTGCCATCGTTTGTTATGAACAACGGATCGCCGGCATACGGCATGACTCGGATTGACATGAGGAATTTCTCGATGCTGAAGACCACCATTGCCACAGCAATTGGCATGTTCGCTCTCGCTCCACTTGCGAATGCCTCGAGCGACGCCGCTTGGAATGCCCTCTTCGCTAAGGCGAACGGCACCTGCATCGGTCAATCTCGCATGGTCTCTCCCGAGGCGACCGCACCAGTCGTTTTCGATGATGTCATCGGAAAGATTGCCATTCTGCTCCGCGAAAAGAACCCGGAGTCCAAGAAGATGGTCAATATGATCTGCCTATACGACAAGAGATCAGGCAAGGCTTCGATCGCTGAATATCAGTGGTTGGCGCAGTAAACGCGGCTACTCACTCCCGGAACGAGTTTGTTTCCAACATTTCTAGGGTGTCGCCCGGTGGGATCGTCTCAACCTCACGACCGTCCGTGTTCGTCTGCCGCTGGACGGCACTTGTTATTGGTAGCTCTGACGTAGCCAGAAGACTCGCCGGGAACGGTAGGGGCGTTTAACCGCCACGTGGTAGGGCAGGGCTTGGACGAGGTCATCCATCACGGGTCGGGACTGCCGATCATCGTTGCGCAAAGATCGCAAAGTGGCGACCCGCTCGACAGGCAATGTCATGTTGGTTTTTCCGAAATGCTTGCGGAATTGGGTTAGATCGCATTCCAATGGCCAAACTGCTTGCGATCCACAACGACGTCCGGGCGGCGCAGGATGTTCAGTTCCAGACTAAGCCGTTGACCATGTCGCTGGGAGCGGCCTTGACGCCTCCATTCTGCCCTACTCGCCGCGTGGCAGGCGTGGCGAGGAACAGTTTGAAGGCGGCGGCAACTTTGGCCAGAAAACGCTACCTGCAAGAGTCTGCTCACATCAGAGGCCAAATCGTACTCGAACCGACTTTCCCCGAGTATACAGCGACCGCGAATCGCACCGCCGCATTGTAGGATTCTACAACTGCCGCACGATTCCAATCTGTGCTGATTTCTACGCAGAAGAAACAACGACGGAGAAGTTCATGCGAGTTGTCGCGTTCTCAACGCCCCGGACGATCCAAGAGGCACACCTCCTCCACAGCCATCACAAACTTCGTGCCCATGTGTTCTCCGGTCGCTTAGGCTGGGACGTCAAGGTAACTGCGGGATGCGAGTCAGATGTATTCGACGCTCTTGGGCCGACTTACGTCCTCGCGATTTCTGACGGTGGCCAAGTTGCGGGATGTGCAAGGCTGCTCCCGGCGCTTGGTCCGACCATGGTGACGGAGGTCTTTCCCTCGCTTCTCCCGAACGGCCAGCTGAATGCGCATAACGCGATGATCGAAAGCTCCCGCTTTTGCGTCAACACTGCGCTTAAGGAGGGCAGGGGAGAGGGCTCTGTGCATGAAGCGACCCTGACCATGTTTGCAGGCATTATCGAATGGTGCATGGCGAACAACTTCGCGGAAATCGTTACGGTGACCGATGTCCGCTTCGAGCGAATACTCGCTCGTGTCGGTTGGCCGCTCCAACGCTTGGACGAACCCAGGAAGATCGGTAATACCATGGCAGTAGCCGGTATCTTGCCTGCCAATGACAGGACGTTTCAGAAGCTCCGCCCCTTCAGCTACCGCTCGGAATTCACCCCTAGCAGCCAGGCAGCGTAAGGAGAAATCGGTGAACCAGCTTCGTTCTCACCCCCGGCTTGTCCGCAAACTTCAAGAAGCGCTCGGCGATCAGCTCTGTGTAGCGCTGGATGACGCAACCGTCGTCGAGATTATGCTCAATCCAGATGGAAAGCTTTTCATCGAGCGGCTGGGGCACGGTATCGCTCCGGCCGGCGAGATGTCGTCGGCAGCAGCTGAAATGGTGATCGGCACCGTGGCCCACGCACTTCAATCGGAAGTCGACACGCAACAGCCGATCATCTCAGGCGAGCTCCCGATCGGCGGTCATCGGTTCGAAGGTTTGCTGCCGCCGGTGGTGACCAAGCCTGCCTTCACGATTCGCCGGCGCGCCTCGCGTCTGATCCCGCTCGACGATTATGTGCGCTCCGGCGTGATGACACCGGATCAGGCCTCTACGATCCGAAGCGCTATCTCCTCCAGGCTGAACATCGTCATTTCCGGTGGCACGGGCTCGGGCAAAACAACCCTCGCGAATGCGGTGATCGAAGAAATCGTTAAGAGCGCACCGGAGGATCGGCTCGTCGTTCTGGAAGATACCGCCGAGATCCAATGCACGGCCGAGAATGTCGTTCTTCTTCATACCAGTGACGCAGTCGACATGGCGAGGCTCTTGAAGAGCACCATGCGCCTGCGTCCCGATCGGATTGTTGTTGGAGAAGTCCGTGACGGTGCCGCTCTCACATTGCTTAAAGCATGGAACACTGGCCACCCGGGCGGCGTGGCAACCATTCACTCAAACACGGCCATATCCGCGTTGCGGCGGCTTGAGCAACTCACCGCCGAGATGAGCCAGCAGCCGATGCACGAAGTGATCGGCGAAGCAGTCGATCTCGTCATCTCCATCGAACGGACACCGCGAGGACGGCGCGTTCGCGACGTCATCCAGGTCGAGCGCTTCACCAACGGCCAATACGAAATCGAATCCGACCCGCTCACCGAGAAAGAGGAAGCACCCCATGTCGCCTAAGAACGTGAGTTTCACCATTGCGCTGCTTGCCATGCCTTTCGTTCTTGCCACCGTTGCGCCCGCGTTCGCTAGTTCCGGCGGCAGCCTGCCGTGGGAGGGGCCATTGCAGCAAATCCAGGAATCGATCACCGGTCCGGTCGCCGGCGCCATTGCACTGGCCGCCGTGGCCATCGCCGGCGGAATGCTGATCTTCGGCGGCGAGCTCAACGATTTCGCGCGACGACTGGTTTATGTCGTTCTCGTCGCCGGCATCCTGCTCGGCGCCACCAATATCGTTGGCCTGTTCGGCGCCACCGGCGCTTCGATTGGACTGCCTGATGGGCAGTTCACATCGACCCGACAGCCCTCAGAGGGGGAGAGGATTCATGGCTGACTCCCTGTCCAGCCTGCAGCGCAACCGCATCCACCGTGCGCTTTCGCGTCCGAACCTCCTACTGGGGGCCGACCGCGAACTGGTGCTGCTCACCGGTCTGGCCGCAGTCATCCTGATCTTCGTGGTGCTGACCGTTTATTCGGCGCTTTTCGGCGTTGCAGTTTGGATTGTCGTCGTCGGACTTCTCAGGACGATGGCGAAGTCCGACCCGTTCATGCGGCAGGTCTACATTAGGCATATTTCCTACAGGCCCTATTACAAGGCGACCACATCACCTTGGCGCCGGTATTGAGGAGACGGCCATGGCAGCACTCAAACGCTTCCGCGCGACCGGTCCATCCTTCGCCGACCTCGTTCCCTATGCTGGCCTCGTCGACAATGGCGTGCTCCTACTGAAGGACGGGAGCCTGATGGCCGGCTGGTACTTCGCCGGGCCGGATTCGGAAAGCGCAACCGACCTCGAACGCAACGACCTGTCGCGGCAGATCAATGCAGTGCTGTCGCAGCTTGGAAGTGGCTGGATGATTCAGGTCGAGGCCATCCGCATTCCGACGGTCGACTATCCATCGGAAGATCGTTGCCATTTCCCCGATCCGGTCACGCGTGCGATCGATGCAGAACGCCGGGCGCATTTCGAGCGCGAGCAGGGGCATTTCGAGAGCAAGCACGCCCTCATCCTGACCTACCGGCCGCTTGAGTCCAGGAAGACCGCCCTCAGCAAATATATCTATTCGGATGAAGAGAGCCGGAAGAAATCCTACGCGGACACGGTGCTGTTCGTTTTCAAGAACGCCGTCCGTGAAGTCGAGCAGTATTTCGCGAACACGTTATCGATCAGACGGATGGAAACCCGTGAGACGATCGAGGGGGGAGGGGAGCGGGTTGCCCGCTATGACGACCTGCTTCAGTTCGTCCGCTTCTGCATTACCGGCGAGAACCATCCAATCCGGCTTCCGAATATTCCCATGTATGTCGACTGGATCGCGACGGCCGAACTTGAGCACGGCCTGACACCGAAGGTCGAAAACCGCTGCCTTGGCGTCGTGGCGATCGACGGTCTGCCGGCGCAGAGCTGGCCAGGCATTCTCAATATTCTCGACCTCATGCCGCTGACCTATAGATGGTCGTCCCGCTTCATTTTTCTCGATGCGGAGGAGGCGCGGCAAAAACTCGAGCGCACACGCAAGAAATGGCAGCAGAAGGTCCGGCCGTTCTTCGACCAGATATTCCAGACGCAAAGCCGGTCGATGGACCAGGATGCCATGACGATGGTGGCCGAGACGGAGGATGCCATCGCTCAGGCCTCATCGCAACTGGTTGCCTACGGCTATTACACGCCGGTCATCGTGCTGTTCGACAGCGATCGCGAGGCGCTGCAGGAAAAGGCTGAAGCAATCCGCCGGCTGATTCAGGCTGAAGGCTTTGGCGCTCGGATCGAAACGCTCAACGCGACCGACGCCTTTCTCGGCAGTCTGCCAGGCAATTGGTACTGCAATATACGCGAACCGCTGATCAACACGAGAAACCTCGCGGATTTGATCCCGCTCAACTCGGTGTGGTCGGGAAACCCGATCGCCCCATGCCCGTTCTATCCACCGAATTCGCCGCCATTGATGCAGGTCGCCAGCGGCTCCACTCCATTCCGGCTCAACCTGCATGTCGATGATGTTGGCCATACGCTGATTTTCGGACCAACCGGCTCCGGCAAGTCAACGCTTCTGGCGCTAATCGCTGCGCAGTTCCGGCGATACAGCCAAGCTCAGATCTTTGCATTTGACAAAGGAAGCTCGCTTTTGCCGCTGACGCTCGCAGCTGGCGGCGATCACTATGAGATTGGCGGCGACGCCGAAGGAGACGATAGGGCCTTAGCCTTCTGCCCCTTGTCCGAACTCGCAAGCGACGCCGATCGGGCCTGGGCGACGGAATGGATCGAGATGCTGGTCGGCCTGCAGGGCGTCACCATCACGCCCGATCATCGCAACGCCATCTCCCGTCAGATCGGACTGATGGCGAGTGCCTCCGGTCGTTCGCTTTCGGATTTCGTGAGCGGCGTGCAGCTGCGCCAGATCAAGGACGCACTGCATCACTACACCGTCGATGGGCCGATGGGGCAGCTCCTCGATGCGGAGCAAGACGGGTTGACCCTTGGTGCCTTCCAGACCTTCGAGATCGAGCAGCTCATGAACATGGGCGAGCGGAACCTCGTCCCGGTCCTGACCTACCTGTTCCGCCGGATCGAGAAGCGCCTGGACGGGTCTCCCAGTCTCATCGTCCTCGACGAGGCTTGGCTGATGCTCGGCCATCCCGTGTTCCGCAACAAGATCCGCGAATGGCTGAAGGTGCTGCGCAAGGCCAACTGCGCAGTGGTCCTTGCGACCCAATCCATCTCGGACGCCGAGCGCTCCGGGATTATCGATGTCCTGAAGGAGTCGTGCCCGACCAAGATTTGCCTCCCGAACGGGGCCGCTCGTGAGCCGGGAACGCGGGAGTTTTATGAACGGCTTGGTTTCAACGAGCGCCAGATCGAGATCGTATCAGGCTCGATCGCCAAGCGCGAATATTACGTGGCAACGCCGGAAGGCCGGCGCCTCTTCGACATGTCACTTGGGCCGGTCGCGCTGAGCTTCGTCGGCGCCTCCGGCAAAGAAGACCTGAAGCGCATCCGCGCACTGAAATCCGAACATGGCCGCGATTGGCCAATCCGCTGGCTTGAAACGAGGGGAGTTCACGATGCCGAATCGCTACTCAAGTCCGAATAGTTGGCTCGCCTGCCTGGCAGTCGCTACCCTGACGATCGGAGCCGCCGCTTCAGCATGGGCGGGGACCGCCACCGGTGCTGCGACGGAATGGACGCAGCTCGCCAACAATGCGCAACTCGTGGACCTCATGAAGAGTTCGGGCATCCAGGTCGACAATCAGCTGACGCAGATCAGCCAGCTCGCTGAGCAGATCGAAAACCAGCTTAAGATCTACCAGAACATGCTGCAAAACACGGCCCAGCTTCCTGGTCATGTCTGGGGACAGGTCGAAAGCGATCTCAAGCAGCTGCGCAGTATCGTCGACCAGGGGCAGGGCATCGCGTTTTCGATGGGCAACGCCGACGACGTTCTTCAGCAGCGTTTTCAAAGCTATGCCGATCTCAAGACCAACTTGCCGGATAATGCCACATTCTCCTCGACCTACCAATCCTGGTCAAATACCAATCGCGAGACCATTGCCAGCTCCCTGAGAGCGGCGAGCCTGACGGCCGGGCAATTCGACAGCGAGGAGGAAACGATGTCCTCGTTGAGATCGATGTCCGAGACGGCCGATGGGCAGATGAAGGCGTTGCAGGTCGGGCATGAAATTGCCGCCCAGCAAGTCGCGCAGATGCAGAAGCTTCGCGGTCTCGTCTCCCAGCAGATAACGATGATGGGAACCTGGCTCCAGACGGAGCAGACCGACAAGGATTTGGCTCAGGCGCGGCGTGAAAAGTTCTTCAATGCTGAGGTCAAGAGCATTCCCGAAGGTCAGAAAATGGAGCCCCGCTGGTGAGCCGCGCCGTCCTCATTGGCCTGCTGCTTGCCGCCATCGCTGCGATCCTATTGATTGCTGATTTCACGGGCACAGCCAAACCGGCCCTCAGCGAGGAGCAACGTGCCCTTCGCGAGAAATTCTTCGGCTCCGGCAAGGAGCTGCCACCAATCAAGGACGGCCAGGAGATGCGTTCAAGATGGTGAAGAGGAATTTTGCACGTTCATTCCTGATCGCCGGACTTGTCTGCCTCGCCTGCGCGGCACCGGCGTTCGCACAGCAGGGACAGGTCCTCACAGAACTGGAAAACCAGGTGTCAGCTGCTGCGAAGGGATGGGAGACCACCATCACGGATGCGGCGAAATCGCTGTTCTGGATCCTCGCGACGATCGAGATCGGGATCGCTGCGGTCTGGCTCGCGATCCAGGCCGCCTCACTGGATAGTTGGTTCGCCGAACTCGTAAGGCGGATCATGTTCATCGGGTTCTTTGGCTTCGTTCTCACGCAAGGCCCGACGTTTGCACGTGCGGTGGTCGACAGCCTTTTTCAGATCGGCTCAGGCGGGGGTTCTGCTTCACCCGCCGAAATATTCGACGCCGGCATCCGAGTCGCCTCGCAAATGTCACAACAGGCGAAATTCGGGGTTTTCGAGGACAATTCGTTGGCGATCGCGGCTGTACTTGCGATGGGTGTTGTCGTCATTTGCTTTTCCCTTGTCGCAGCGATCTTTGTATCGGTTATGGTCGAGATGTATGTTGGTCTGCTCGCCGGCATGATCATGCTGGGGTTGGGCGGCTCGTCCTACACGAAAGACTTCGCCGTCCGTTACCTCATATATGCCTTCGGCGTCGGCATGAAGCTGATGGCGCTGGTGATGATCGCCAAGATCGGGTCGCAGGTCCTCTTAGGGCTAGCGAATGCTCCTACGGCGTCGTCCGATCAATTCGTGACCACTTTATCGATCGCCGGCATTTCCGTGGTAGTCTTCATCATCGCCATGTATGTGCCGAACATCATTCAAGGCGTTGTCCAGGGAGCCTCCGTCAGCGGCGGCATGGAAACGATCCACCATGGTGGGCAGGCGGCGTCCTTCGCCACCGGCGCTGGGTTCCTCGCCGCGGGCGCTGCCGGCGCCGGCTTCGCGGTGGCCCAGGCCGCGCGGGCCGCCGGCTCCTCCGTCGCTGGTGCAGCACTTCGCGGCATCGGTGCGGGCTTCAGTTCGGGTGCGCAGGCAGCCGGCTCAGCGGCCAAGGAAAAGGCAATCGGCTCTCCCGGCGCCTATGCCGGCTCCATTCTCGGACTTGCCAACGCGAAGCTCGATGAACAGCGCAGCGGCCACAGCGGACCCAAGCCGCTTCCTGAACGCAATGAAAAACCGTAATCACGAGGGAAAGGATAAATGGCAGCGAACCGCGCCCCTGATAATCCGTATCTTGCCGCACGCCTCGAATGGAACGAACGCTATGGCTCCTATGTAAAGGCGGCCGCCGCTTGGCGGATCGTCGGCATCCTTAGCCTGGCGATGGCCGTGATCGGCTTCGGCTACGCAATGTATCTTAGCACCCAAGTGAAGCTTGTCCCCTACATTGTCGAGGTTGATAAGCTTGGAACCGCAGTAACAGCTGGCTTCCCCGAACAAATCGAATATGCCGATGTGCGCGTGGTGCGCTCGACGCTCGGCAATTTCGTCACCAGCTTCCGCTCAATCACGCCCGATGCCGTGGTGCAGAAGCAATACATCGATCGAGTTTACGCCCTTCTTCGCAACTCCGATCCGTCGACTGAGAAAATCAACGCCTGGTTCCGTGGCAATTCGCCTTTCGAGAAGGCGAAATCTTCGACAGTTGCCATTGAGGTCAACAACATCGTGGCCCTTTCAAATCAGACCTACCAGATCGACTGGACGGAATACGAGCGGGACCGGAAGGGCAAAGAAACCGGGACACGGCGGTTCCGAGGCATCGCAACGGTCGCGCTGACCGCGCCACAGGATGAGGCGACGATCCGCCTCAATCCGATCGGCCTCTATGTCCGGGATTTCGATTGGACGGCACAGCTTTAAGGGCAGGGATATCTGAATGCAAAAAAAAGGATTGATCGCGGCCGCTGGCTGCATAGCCGGACTCGCCTTTGTGGCGGGTGCGCAGGCGCAAAGCATGACGAACAATGAGGTGAAGGGCACGAATATCTCTCGGAAATGGCGGGGAACGTCCGGCCTGGTGACCACGGGGGCGGATGGCAAAGTCATCTTCCTATTCGGCGAGACCCAGCCCTCCGTCGTCTGCTCGCCGCTTCAGGTCTGCGATATTGAGCTCCAGGGGGGCGAGATCGTGCGCGACGTCTTGGTCGGCGACACCGTGCGGTGGAAAGTGGAACCAGCGACCTCAGGCGCCACCGGAGGCCAGGCGATTCACCTGATCGTCAAGCCGTCTGAACCCGGTCTTGTGACCTCGATGGTGGTCACGACATCTCGACGCACCTACCACATTCAGCTCAAGTCCCATCCTAGTCAGTACATGGCGCGTGTCGGCTTCGAATATCCGGAAGATGTTTCGACCAAGCTTGCAGACATCAATGCGAGGCTCGAGATAGGCGGCATTCCGGGAGCGGCGCCGGACAAGCTGAACTTTTCCTTCTCCGTGAGCGGCAGCGCACCCTGGAAGCCGAAGCGGGTCTATTCGGACGGCGTGAAGACCTACATCCAGTTCCCGAGAGCTATCTCGGGCCAGGATGCGCCGGTACTCTTCGTCGTTTCCGGTGGTCAAAACCGGATCGTGAACTATCGGATGAAGAACGACATGATGACCGTCGACTATGCGATCGACAAGGCGGTCCTCGTTTCGGGCGTCGGCTGGCGGCAGCAGAAGATCACCATTTGGCGGGGAGGGTGATCGATGGGTAAGATCTTCGGATTTCTGATCGTGGCCGCGCTACTCTCCAGTTGCCAAACGGCCGACGACGCGCTGACCACGAGCTCAGCTCCTGTCGCCATCACCGGAGCCGCCGAGAGTGCCATTGCTGGCGATATGGCAAGCCGGTTCGCCGAGCAGATCGGCTCGGCCGGTGCGACGGCGATCAAGATGGAAAAGGACACCTCGGAATTCGCGACCGCACTCGAGGCAGCCCTGAAGGGGTGGGGCTACACGGTCGTCACCGACGGCAAGGTTGCAAAGGACGTCAAGCCGGTCGAACTTGCCTATGCAATTGACGGCTTCGACGGGCAGGTTCTTGCTCGTCTGTCGACACCTTCCATCGTTCTCGGTCGTGCTTATACGACAACGGCGGCTGGCGCCACGCCGGCCAGTCCGCTTTCGATCATTCAGCGCAACTGAAGGAGGTCGACATGGTCCAATCGCTCCAGCTTGGCACGTCAGGCCAAGCCGATGGCCAGAATGGCATGCGACGGCTCAACCGCCTGCCGATCATCGTAGCCGTCATCGTCATCGCTTTGTTTGCAGGGGTAGTCGTCACCGGCCTGTCGCTGCGTGGCCTTTCCTTTCATCGTGGCGACATCGAGCCTGCCTCCAACACTCCTGCGACCAGCTTTGGCGACCAGCTCAAGCGAGGTATAACGGATGGAATTATCGGCGAGCCAGAGAAACAGGCGGTGTTTCAACCGAGCCCTGTCCTCGAAGAGAAAATGGAAAAACACGAATCGATCGTCGAGCGACAACTAGCGGAACAGCAAGATCGCCGACCAAGGCCTGAGTCGGAAGAAGAGTGGAAGGCGCGTTTGAAGCGGGAACAGGATGAACAATATATCCGCGAGGCTCAGCGCCAGCGGATGGCCCGCTTGCAGGCGCGCGCTACGGCGCTTGATTCACCGCTGAAAGTCGACATCTCAGATGTCGAGAAGGCAGCGAGCTCCACTAATGAGACTGGCCCACAGCCGGCAAATGTCGCTGCGAACGGTACTTCGGACCTCTACGCTGCTGCCATGAAATCCGGCGTCCTGGGCCAAAACGTCGACCAGAACGGGCAGACGTCGAAGGAGGATTTCTTCAATCAGGACATCAAGGATCTCGGCTACCTGCCGAACCAGGTCGTGCCGCAGATGTCGCCCTATGAATTGAAGCGCGGTTCGGTCATCCCGGCGACATTGATTACCGGCCTTAACTCCGATCTGCCTGGGCGGATCACCGCTCAGGTCAATCAGAACGTCTACGACAGCGCGACCGGCTATCGCCTCCTCATCCCGCAGGGTGCCAAGCTGTTCGGTCGCTACGATTCCAAGGTATCGTTCGGGCAGGAGCGCGTTCTCGTGGTCTGGTCGGATCTGATTTTCCCGAACGGATCCACCCTGCAGATCGGTGGCATGGCCGGCACAGATGCCGAAGGATATGGGGGCCTTCAGGACAAGGTTGACCGCCATCTCTGGAGGACATTCGGTTCAGCAGCGCTGGTGGCTATCATCGGGGCGGGGATCGACATGTCAGTCCCGGAGAGCTCGACGCTAGCAACGCAGGATACGGCCTCGGATGCAGCACGGCGAAATTTCGCCGAGAGCTTCGGCCGGGTCGCGGAACAGACGATCTCGAAGACCCTTAATGTTCAACCGACGGTCCAAATTCGGCCGGGCTATAGATTCAACGTACTGGTGGACCAGGACGTCATCTTCCCAGCTCCCTACCGAGGATGAAAACAGCCTCGACGATCCGCCAGCGCCTTCGTGCGTGCACGAGCGATATTCCTCCCCAACCCGCTCTCGGCTATTCCCCTCTGGAGGTTTTCACCTTCACACCTCAAGGGCCGCGGTATCAGCCGGCCCTTTTTTCTGTGGGTTGACATAGCTCCATCTGGCACTAACGACGCTTTGGGTGGTTTGCTCATCATGCACGGCACCAATACGTTGAAGCGTAAAACGGCGCATTTTTACTTTCACCCCTGACGTCATTAATGAATTTTTGATGAAACTTTAAATTGTCAAATGCGCTTCTTTTGCAATTTCAATGGTTGAATCGAACAGCTGAACAAATTTACCAAATATTTATCAGGGATTGCAGAAAACGCTTTAATCCTTCAGCTTCGACTACACGTTTCCGGTGGCGACGGTAACGACACCCTCAATGGCTACAACGGCAACGATGCTCTGTATGGCGGCGCCGGGACCGACATTTTGAACGGCGGAATTGGCGACGACTCTCTCTACGGCGGAGCAGACGATGATCAGCTCTTTGGAGGAGCTGGGAACGACTGGCTCACAGGAGACGCTGGCAACGATCATGCAGAGGGTGGTGCGGGAAATGACGTGTTTGTCGGAGTTGCGGGGAACGATACCCTATTCGGTCAGGCCGGAGACGACCAGTTCTTTGGTGACGCAGGCACAGACACGATGGATGGTGGCGCGGGAAGTGACCGCCTTTGGGGAGGAGCAGGCAACGATCAGTATCAATACAATGGCCAGGGCAACGACTACATCAATGACGGTATAACCAACACAGGAACTTCCCGCACTGATACGGCATACGATCATGACGTTCTGTTCGTCACATATACCGACGCCGATCTCGGGTTCTCACAGTTCGGCGATGAACTCTGGTTCTTTTCTCTCGCTGGTTATGCCAACGACAACAACGTGGATAATGCTGTCATTATCGAAGACTTCTTTCTCGGCGGCCACTATGTCGTTGAAACTTTGTATGCGGCAAACGGATAGGGCGGGCATTACGACCTGACGACGCTCCTCACCGCTTGATATCTCCATTGCAAAGCAGGCAAGCCGACGGTATGTCGCCGGCTTGCCTCATGAGTCTACTGCCGACCGAGATAATCAGCCCTTTCTCGTTCGATGTTGGCGTGTTTCGCATACAGATTTTGAAGTTGATCATATAGTGGATCGGTCTTCATCGTTGGGTAGTCGATCGTTGAAGTGGGCTGCTCAAATGCTGCTAGTATACCGTACTCGCTTTGTGTCATTGCCGTTCCCGCTTTAACGATCCGTCCACCTAGCATCTCGGCAATTTTATCCGCCCTGTTTTGAGCAGCAGCAGGGCCGCTAGATGTCGCATCCTCGTTAAGTCCGGTGAGAAGCTTGTTGATTCGCTCACCGAGCTCGTTGCTTTCAGTACTAACGACGCCTTGATTATCAATTGTTGCAACAACTTGGTCCGCGACTGTAATCGTTGCATATGGTTTCACGCGCGGGTCGTTTGAGTAGTTCGGGTTGGACGTTTTCGTATACTGACTTTCCAGGTACTTCTTATTTGCTCCTATGTGGCGCTGATTTGCCTCCATGAATTCCTGATATTTGTCTTCTGAAAGCTCGGCCACGTTGATCGGCTTCAAATCCAGCGCCGTCATGGCGATCTTGCCTTGAAAAATACTAGCCGAAGCAGATGGACGGCTATCGATCGTTGGCCTCATATCGGAGGTATCCGATCCCTTGCCGCCTCCTTCGTCGTCGGAAAGTTTGTCATATACATCACCACTGGCCGGATTCGATCGATCAGCGATAGAGTATCGAGTTGTTGAACTGTAGTATACAGAAGTCATGGTCAATCCCCATGGTTGCTCATTCCCATCGTGACACCCGTAGCTTGTCTCAACCTATCCTTGCAGACGGATTTCAACGACTAAGCCGTGCTCGAGGACTCTGATCTCATCAAGGTCACTGCTGGAGATTAACCGCTAACGATTCCTATGACACGCTAGTGTTCCCCGTCGTGGCGCAAGCGACAGCGATCTCTATGGCATCTTGCAGAACCGGACCGAGCCGCCGGCCTTTTTGCCAGAAGATGGCGTAGTGATAGAGAGCGCTAGGCTCAAAGGGCGGATTTCGACAGGAAAGGCGGCAAACTGACGGGCGGCGAAGGTGTTGCTGCTTGTGATGCCCAGCCCTGCGGCGACGAAGTTGACTTCCTGCCCAGTGACATCGAACTGGATCGCCAGGTTGGGCTCTGCACCCATGTAGCGCATCGCGTTTTCGTTCATATGATGCGACTGCATCTGAGGCTCCACATAGGTGAGGGGTTCGCCGATCAGGTCCTCAGGTCTGATGACGTCTTTCTGCGAGAGCCGGTGCCCACGATGGAAGATGTAGACATTGGTCGCCGTCGCTATTGGGCACCACTCGAAGATCTTGTCGTCCAGCGGCAGTCGTCCCAGACCGATATCCGCGCGTCCCTCCAGCACATGTTCGATGACTTCCCGATAGTTTCCGACCTGAGCTGAACCGAAGTTATGGCCTGTCGGGATCGCAACGTCCTGATAACGTCCGGAAGCAGTCTCATTGAAAAGACGTAGGGTGCCGCGATGCTGATGGTGTCACTGTCGATGCCCCGGATCGATGTCACTGTTTTGGCGATCCGCTCCATCTGGGCAAAGGTCGCATCGGTATTCCGAAACAGCGCCATCGCCTGGGCACGAGGAACCAGCCGGCGCTTGTCGCGTATGAAGAGTTGGCAACGCGGCGGTCCTCCTTACGAAATGGGCCTGGGCATGGGTGGCGGCGACCGTGGGCCGCGACGAGCAGGCTGAGGTCGCACGTGCGGCCGGGGCAGATCTCATCGTCAACAGGCACAAGGAGGACGTCTCTCAGGCCGTACGATCGGCGACCGGCGGCCACTGGGTTGACCGCATTGTAGAGCTCTGCCAACGTTGACGTGGCGGTGGCCTGTCTGGCGCGCGACGGGGTCGTCAAGGCCTATTTGACGGAAACGCCGCAGGTCAGGCTCACGATCCCGTTCTTCCCGACGCTGATGGCGGTTTCTCGTTCCGCTTCGTCTATGTCTACACCATGCCGGAAGCAGCGATGCGGCAGGCGGCCTACGAGGTTTCGGCCTGTGCCGCCTCGAGGGCATATGCCCCACGGGATTGCGCAGACATACACCCTCGACGAAGTGGCCGAAGCACACGAGTTCCAGGAGAGCGGCAAGCCCGTCGGAAAGGTTCTCCTCCGAATTCAGAATCCGTGACGCGGCCAGCCTAACCTCGGCTCCTCAGGCGATGAGGGCTTTCGGCTCCAGGAACGCCTCTAGGCCGAACACACCGTGCTCGCGACCGATAGCATTGGCACCGCGATACGCCAGAGCTATCACCCCTTTGCAAAATCGCGAGCGGCTTGGACGAACGCAGTGAAGGCCGCGGGCGGGTTCTTCCTTCCGGGGTAGTAGAGCGCCAGCGGCGCCAGGAATGGCGTCCAGTCCTCCAGCACGCGCACAAGCCTTCCGGCTGCAATGTCTTCTCGCACATCCGCCTCCATAACGTATCCAAGGCCTACTCCGTTCTGTGCGGCTATCCTGACCAGGCTCGACTCGTCCAACGTAATCGACCCCTGAACGTCGATCTGAACGGCATTTCCGTCCTTTTCGAATTTCCACCGGAACAGAGCGTTGTTGGGAAGACGCGCGCGGATGCAGCGAAACCGGTACAGGTCAGTCGGCACAGTCGGTGTGCCATGGGTGCGAAGGAATTCCGGCGATGCGACCACTGCATTGCTGCGCTTCAGGCCCAGAGGCACAGCGATCATGTCGGCCGGGACGAGATCGGCCGGCCGCAGGCCGAGGTCAAAACCGGCCGCGACGATATCAACGATCCGTCCCTCGGTGACTAGGTCGACGTGAACCTGGGGATAGCGCTGTATGAACGAGAGGATCAGCGGCTCCATCACTTCGCGAGCTGCGGTGGCAAACGCGTTGATGCGCAACGTGCCCGTCGGCACTTCCTGGAGCGATTGGGCCGCCAGCATGGCGTCCTGGATGTCGGTCACTGCCGGCCCGACCCGGTCGACGAAGGTCTTGCCCGCCTCGGTCAACGAGACGCTGCGCGTCGTCCGGTTGAACAGGCGGATGCCGAGGCGCTGTTCGAGCTTTGCGATGGAATTGCTCAAGGCCGTCGTGGACACGCCGAGGTCCAGAGCGGCAGCCCTGAACGACCCGAGGCGGGCGATGCTGAGGACGGCATCGAGGTCAGCAAGAACAGATCGGATCATTGTCCCCCTTTTCGCAACGTCTCATCCTCTTTCATCCCGCTTATTCCGTCAATGAGGGTGATCTAAGTTGGGGTCAGTCGATCTCGCAGGGAGGTCAAACCACAGCGCAAGAGGCTGTTTCAGGATAGGAGAACCGAATGACCATCAAACTTCCGAAGGCTATCCAAGACTATTTCGACGCAGACCGGACAGGCAGCCCCGATACCATCGCGGCCACATTCACCGAGCACGGCATCGTGAAGGATAAAGGCAAGACCCACGAGGGACGCGAGGCCATTCGCGGATGGACGGCTGATGAGGCCCAGCAGTACAGCTACACGGTCGAACCCTTCTTGATCACCATCGAAAACGGGAAGACTGAGGTAATGGCCCATGCCATCGGCGACTTCCCTAGCAGCCCGATCGACCTGCGATTTATCTTCGTGCTTGCAGGCGACAAGGTTGCCGAACTGGAGATCACCGTATGAGCGCATTTCTTACCCTCAAGGGCCGTCGCGCCCTCATCACCGGCGGCACCTCGGGTGCGGGCGCTGCTACCGTGGCGTTGTTCAAGGAGTTTGGCGCCCGCGTGCTGACCACCGCCCGCAAGAAGCCGGCGGAGTTCTCCGGCGCGGCCTTCGTCGAAGCAGACCTGGCCGCGGTAGACGGCGTCCAGACTGTCGTTGACGCCGTTCACCAAGAGCTCGGCGGGCTCGACATCCTTGTGAACGTGCTGGGGGGCTCCTCGGCCCCTTCAGGCGGCTTTGCGGCGCTAACCGACGAGGAGTGGCAGAAAGAGTTCAACCTCAACTTCTTTCCCGCCGTCAGACTGGACCGCGCTCTCATTCCCGGTATGATCGCTCAGGGAAGCGGGGTGGTCATTCACGTGACCTCGATCCAGAGGATTCTTCCACTGCACCAGGCGACAACAGGCTACGCGTCGGCCAAGGGAGCCCTCAACACCTACAGCAAGAGCATCTCCAAGGAGGTCTCCCCCAAGGGCGTGCGCGTAGTGCGGGTCTCTCCCGGTTGGATCGCCGATCCAAGCTCCAACGGTCTTGCCCTGCGTATCGCAGAGGAAGCCGGCATCAGCTACGACGAAGCTGTGGAGACGATCATGAACTCGCTCGGTGGCATACCGCTCGGGCGACCGGCCAAGCCGGGAGAGGTCGCTGACCTGATCGCGTTCCTGGCATCCGATCGAGCATCCTCCATCACGGGAACCGAGCATGTGATCGACGGTGGGACGGTGCCTACCGCCTGAGCATTTAGGTCATCCACCGCCGTTGCAGGTCAGGCGGGTGCGTCCCACCCGCCGATCTGGGATGCCCGGCGAAATGAGAAACTGACCCTCGTGTCCAAACGAGGAGAGATGGATGAGCACTAGCGCGATGTCACCCGCGGTTCGCCACGCCGAGAGCTGGCTGAGAAAACGGTTGCGCAATGCGCTGTGAGCATCGTGCGGTTATGCAAGACATTTGGATTCAGCGAGACCTGTTATCGGTATAGTATCCGGCTCGGGATAAACGCCCGACCTTCATATCGACAGGCTGAAGGGAAGGCTCTGGGGCGCAACGCTCTGCGATCTGATTGTTCTCGCCGTCACCGTCCCGGTGAGCGTCGGCTATGTCGCGGGTGCACAGCTGTCGGCTCGGATCGGATTATTCGCCGCCACCACATGGTCGATTCTCGTCGGTGCAGAGATCGCCTTGCCTGCCCTTCCGACGTTGGTGGGGGGCGAGGTCACGTGGAACGGTTGGGCGGCCCTTGCCTTCCTGATCATGGTTTGCACTCTCATTGGGTTTGCGGCCTGGTTCTGGGCGCTCGCCAAAGGTGGGGTCGCGTCGTTCGCGCCACTGCAATTTGCAAATCCCATCGTCAGCCTTATCGTCGCGGTGACGTTGCTGTCCGAGAGCCTTTCGGTGACGAGCCTAGTCGCCTGGTGCCTGATCTCTTGTGGTTTATACCTGTCGCGGCGCGCCTTGTGAGGTCGGCCTGGCCGGCCCCAAACTGCGAAAATGGCCGACTTGGCGAACAATGGTGTGAGAAAGGCTGCGGGTTTCCATGCCGAGCTGGGCATGCCGCTTGATCCCGGGAATGTTACCGCCCTCCCACATCACTGTTCGTCCAGTCTTGCCAGAACACGCATTACGCGGTTTTGATAAAGGCTGTTCTGGGCAGAGGAGAACAGCCACAAGGATCATAGATGCCGGGGAGGGCATCAACATGCAGATCGATGCTGATTTTTTTCTGAGAATGACATCGGGAGGAGGACCCAATGACTGGTACGCATCAGATGCTGTATCGCGAACGGCTGCGATCCGCAAAGGAGGCCGTCGACCTAATTCCGTCGGTCGCGAAGGTCGCGATGCCGATCGCTGCGGGGCAGCCACCCGCCATTCTTGCGGCCCTTGCTGAACGGGCTCGGGCGGGAGCCATCGACAATTTGCGGCTCCATTATCTTCTTTGCACCGGCGTTGCGGGAACCAGCGTCTTCGATTTCGACCTGTGTGACCAGATCATTCCGATAAGTTACTTTCACGGAGACGTGGAACGTGCGCTCGACAAGAGGCGATCGGCGGAAGCATTGCCGGCCGTCGACCTGGTGCCCTGCCATTTCAGCCAGGTGCCGCGCTCGCTGGTCGAGCATGTCGGGGTGGATACGCTGATCGCAACGGTCGCGCCGATGGATGCGGATGGTAATTTCAGCCTCGGCGTCAGTACAGATTATGCGCTCACCGTATCGCGCAAGCCGGGAATTCGGCTGATCCTCGAAGTCAACGCAAATATGCCCTATGTTCGGGGCGATTGCATGATCCCCATATCGAGCGTGACGGCGCTGGTCGAAAATGACGTCAGCCTGCCGATACTGCCGGCAGCTCCAAGCAATGAGGTAGACGATACCATCGGCGCGATCGTCGCAGGCTTGGTGGAAGACGGCGATTGCCTGCAAATGGGCATCGGCGCGTTGCCGGATGCGGTGTGCTCACGCCTTTTGCATCATCGTCATCTCGGTATCCATACGGAAATGATGACGGTAGGCCTCGCCGATCTGCTTAAGGCGGGTGTGGTCGACAATAGCCGCAAGCAGACGCATGTCGGGCGGTCGATCTTCACCTTCGCGCTGGGAGATCAATCGCTTTACGACCTCCTGCACGACAATCCGGACATCGAAGCCCATCCGGTCGACTATGTGAACAATCCTTTCGTCATTTCTCAGAACGACCGGGCGGTGTCGGTCAATGCGACGCTGCAGGTCGATCTGAACGGGGCGTGCAATTCGGAATTCGTGAATGGCAGGCAATTCAGTGCATCCGGCGGCCAGGTCGATTTCGTGCGTGGCGCCTATGCGTCGCGGGGCGGACGGTCGATCATCGCCTGTCATTCCACCGCGGCAAAGGGCACGCTTTCGCGCATTGTTCCGGCGCTCACCGGGCCGGTGACCACATCGCGCAACGACACCCATATCATCGTCACCGAATATGGATGGGCGAACCTCAAGGGCAAGTCGGTGGCCGAGCGAGCAAAGGCATTGATTGCGCTGGCGCATCCTGATTTTCGCGAGGAGCTGGACCGGGCAGCCCACGGGGCAGGGCTTTATGCCTGAATTGGCGAACTTTAGACGCGCCGATCGACCGAAATCCTTGCCGGGTTCGTTCTCGCTTCCGAAATGGTAGACGTGAATTCTCGGCCCTGTTGTTCAGGCCTTTATGAGAGCGATGCTCGACGGCGGGCATGACCTGACGCCGGGCGGCGCCGTAAAGGATCGCAGCTTGTCGGTGATGATGTGTTTGGGCGCCAAGCCCTGTTTCTTCAGCAAACGGACCAGCAATCGCTTGGCTGCCTTGGTGTTGCGACGAACCTGAACGATTTCATCCGGGACATACCCGTCTGGATCCACGGCGCGGCACAGCCAGCCCAAGATCATCCATTCCCGGCAGCAAGACTCGCAGTCGTTCCCATAGGCGGTAATCAACACCCGCTTTCCGCCTCACCAACGACCGTGCAGAACTCACCCCGTGGAAAGCTTAACCGGTCTCGCTTTTAGCACTTTGCCTGGATTCATCATGTTATGAGGGTCGAGGCTATGCTTGATCGCCAACATGAGATCCTGCTCGATGTCGCCGCGATATTTGAGGAACGCATCGGTCTTCATGCTTGCAAGACCGTGTTCAGCGGCGACGGAACCGCCGAATCGGTGGGCTTGATCGCAGATGATGCCCTCAATTTCCTCCGATCTGGCTAGAAACTCCTCGGCCGGGATTCTTTCCGGTGCAACGATCCCTAAATGGATATTGCCGTCGCCAAGATGGCCGAAGGCAACGATCCGGGCGCCGTCGACCGCCTTTGTGATCTCGCTCGAGCAGCTGTCAAGGAAGTGGGGTATTACTGAGATCGGAACGGAAATATCCCCCTGGATCGTCGGCCCCTCCTTCATGTCGGCTTCCGCCAATGCTTCGCGAATTGCCCAGAAGCTTCTGCTTTGTTCGATGGAGGCAGCGATGGCCGCATCGACGATTAGGCCGGATGCATGGGCCTCGGAGAGCGTGGCTTCGATCCGTTCCTGCTGAGAGACGGCCTCGTCGATTGAGGAGAACTCGATGAGCAGTTGCCAATCGTGCAGCCTGTCCAAAGACATGCGGTACGCCGGAAAATGCTTAAAGGCGAGCTCCAGACCATTGCGCGGCATGAGCTCGAAAGCCGTTATCTGCCCACCGGTCCGCTGCTTGGACAGGGCCAGCAGCTCCAGTGCCGCTTGGACCGACGGCACGGCGCAGACAGCTGTGGCGATAGAGGCAGGCTTCGCAAACAGCTTCAGCACGGCGCCGGTGATGATGCCGAGTGTACCCTCGCTGCCAATGAAGAGCTGCTTCAGGTCGTACCCCATATTGTCCTTACGCAGTCCACGCAACCCATTCCATATCCGCCCATCCGCCAACACGACTTCCAGGCCGAGAACCAAGTCTCGGGTATTGCCATAGCGTATGACATTGCTGCCGCCGGCATTGGTGGCAAGGTTGCCGCCGATCTGGCAACTCCCCTCGGAGGCAATGCGCAAAGGGAAGAGGCGCATCGCTTTCGCCGCTTCGGCCTGAATCGCAGCGAGCAGGCATCCCGCCTCGACAGTGATGGTGTCGTTGATCGTGTCGATATCCCGGACCTTGTTCATCCGTGCGAGGTTGACAATGATTTCGACACACTCGCCGGCCGACACGGAGCTCCCTTTGACCTACTATGGCCTATACTCGCGGTGTATAAAATTCTGGCCGCGAGCCCCCACTATGACCAATCAAATGAACAAAACTTGCCCGGATGTAAGGTTGATGTCATACTGTACAGAATTCTGGACGTCAGAGGACTTCATGTCCACTCAAATGAACGAAGCGAGATATATCGTGCCCCGTCAGAGAAGCTATTCAAGAATCACGCGCCAAGCCCTCACCATGCTCGGCAAGCTGATCCGCGTCGGCCGCGCCGAGCGCGGCCTGACCGCGCAGGAACTGGCCGACCGCGCCGGCATCAGTCGCACGACCCTATCCAGCATCGAAAAGGGCGCACCCAGCCCCGAGATCGGTATCGTCTTCGAGGTCGCTTCAATCGTCGGTGTACGCCTGTTCGACTATGACGAGCGCGCCCTGCAGATGCACAACGCCCGCCTGGACGAAAAACTGACCCTTCTGCCCAAAAGCGTCCGCCACAGTGTGAAGGAGGTCGATGATGACTTCTAAGGCGGATGCCACCGAAGCCTTTGTCTGGATGTGGCTGCCGGGGGCGACGGAACCGGTGGTCGCGGGCCGCCTCGATCAGGACGGCGAGCGCCTGCTCTTCACCTATGGCTCCAGCTATCGGCGCCGTAAGAACGCGATTTCCCTCTATGAGCCGGAACTGCCGCTTCAAGAGGGCACGATCCCCCCGATCAGTGGCCTGTCGATGGCGAGCTGCATTCGCGACGCCTCGCCGGACGCCTGGGGCCGCCGAGTCATCATTAACAGGCTGACGGGCAAAAAGCCCGACGCTGCCGGCGTGCCTGACATCAACGAGCTGACCTTTCTGCTCCAGTCGGGCTCCGACCGGATTGGCGCCCTCGATTTCCAGGCATCGGCCACAGAGTATGTTCCCCGCCTTGCCGCGCAAGCCTCGCTTGACCAACTCCTCGAAGCGGCCGAACTCGTTGAAAAGGGCGTCCCACTTATTCCGGTACTCGACCAGGCACTCAATCACGGCACCTCGATCGGCGGCGCGCGCCCCAAGGCGCTGATCGATGACGACACGAAGAAGTTCATCGCCAAATTCTCGGCCACCAACGACACCTACAGCGTCGTGAAGGCCGAATTCATCGCCATGAGGCTTGCGACCGCCTCCGGGCTCAACGCCGCGTCCGTAGCAATGACCCGTGCCGCGCAAAAGGACGTGCTGCTGATCGAGCGCTTCGACCGCAGCCGCACCAAGAACGGCTGGACGCGGCACGCCATGGTCTCGGGCCTAACCATGCTGGGCCTTGATGAGATGATGGCCCGCTATGCCTCATACGAAGACCTTGCCGAGCTGATCCGCCACCGCTTCACCGACCCCAAGGATACGCTCAAGGAGCTGTACGGGCGGATTTGCTTCAACGTGCTGTGCGGGAACACCGACGACCATGCTCGCAACCATGCCGCCTTCTGGGATGGCAAGGCGCTGACCCTGACACCCGCCTATGACATCTGTCCGCAAGGCCGCACTGGCAACGAAGCCACGCAGGCCATGCTGATCAAGGGTGAGAGGCGCGCCAGCACGCTCGCCACCTTGCTCGCTGCCGCGCCTGACTATCACCTGAAAGAAACGGAAGCCGCCGCGCTGATCGAGCACCAGATCAAGACCATCGCCGAACACTGGCGAGAGATCTGTGACGAAGCAGCCCTCAGCCCTGTCGACCGCAAGCTGTTCGCCGGGCGTCAGTTTCTCAACTTTTATGCCCTCGAAGGCCTCCATAACCACAAGTCACTGCAGGATGCATTCCGCACCGCGCGCGAAACCCTGATCGCCAGCGGAGGTGGCAGACGATGACCACGCCCAGGCAACTCAAAAGAGGCGCATGGCCGGGAGCATTCCTCCACTCCCTCGGCCATGAGTCATGGACTGCCGAGCAGACCGCCTCCGGCATAAACATCCGTGGCGGCCGCGATCGGGCGCCCTTTTCTTCTTGGGCAGGCCCGCGCAGATCACCAGCGCGCTAGGCTTCACCTCGATAGAAGTACCGCTTTACCGCTGGCCGCGGGCCAGTCCGCAAGGCAACACGAGGTGAAACCGGCACAGGCGATAAGTGTGACCGCAAGCGCTAATGACAAATGCAATCTGGCGATTGCACTTGAACATTCGGTATCGTGCCTGGCACCTAGGAAAACTTGCTTTCTCGAGGTTTTCGACGGGCCGCCCCCGGAAGGGCGGCCCCGCGGCGGGCAAAGCTTTGCCGAATTTCAGACATCGCGTGCATGAAAATTGAAGCCGTTGTATTGAGTACACGCCACTCTATGACGCGCAGACAGAACGGCCATAGTTACTCGTGTGCTTATGCGCAACTTCATGTGCGGCCTGTAATATCTGCTGTAGGCGTCGTCTGAAAGGCATTCGCCGATTTTGCGAGCCGCGAAACTCTGGCTAGATCTTTCTAAGGCCAGCTTGCGGTCGGTGAGTGACCTTGCCCAATCAAGCGGTGAGGTCTTCTACCTTGAGTTTCAGGTCGCTGACATAGGACGCGACGGAAAGGTCTTCGCCCGTCGCGTCCACCAGCAACTGGCTCGGTCTTTTCGACCGTCCGTATTGATGGACATTCTCGTTCAGCCAGGTCTTCAGCGGGAGGTAATCGCCGTCTTCCAATCCACGCTCGATTGCTGTCTCCTTGCGGGCGGCGGCGAAGAACTGCGAGGACATGATGTTGCCGATCGTATAGGTGGGGAAGGAGCCGACCATGCCTGACGACCAGTGAACATCCTGCAGCACGCCGAGTGTATCGTTCGGCACATCGAGGCCGAGATAGGCCCTCATCTTTTCGCGCCAGATCTCGGGCAGATCAGCAACACGGATTTCGCCCGCTATCAGTCCCGCCTCGATCTCCGAGCGCAGAATGATGTGCAAGTCGTAGGTCAATTCGTCGGCCTCGACACGGATGAACCCTGGACGTGCAGCGTTGACCGCCCGCCAGAAATCCTCCGGAGTGACGTCGCTTAGCTGGTCGGGGAAGACCCTCTGCAGATCGGCGAAGTTGAGTTCCCAGAAACGGCGGGAGCGGCCGACGCGGTTTTCCCAGAGGCGAGACTGCGATTCATGTGTGCCAAAACTGGTGCCGCCGACCGCGTGGAGATTTACGAAATCGGTGGTGAAGGTGGAACGGCTGAAGGCTTCAGATATGCCCTGCTCATAGATGCCGTGACCTGCCTCGTGCCAGACTGCGAAGAGGCCGCCGGGCAGCCAGGTTTCACGAAAGCGGCCGGTGATGCGCACGTCGGAACGTGTGAAGGAAATCTCGAACGGATGGACGGTGTCGTCGAGGCGCCCACGATTGAAATCATAGCCGAAGCGGGCTGAAATGAGACTGGAGAAGGCGCGCTGCTTGTCGACCGGATAGGCGCGATCGAGAATTTCTGACCGCACGTTGGCCTCTTTCGACTGTGCGAGCAGGGGCAGAAGGCCATCGCGCAGCTCGTCATAGATGCCGCGCAGCCGTGACCAGCTCATGCCCGGCTCGTAAGTTGCGACCAGCGCATCGTAGGGATGCTCTTCATAGCCGATGTCGGCAGCGATCTCACGCTGCATCTCCATCGTGCGTTCCAGAAGTGGTGCAAAGGCGGCAAAATCGTTGGTGGCGCGGGCCTTGGTCCAGGTGGATTGCGCGACGGTCTTCAGTTCGGCCGCGGCGCTGACGAGACAGGGGGAAATACGCGAAAGTGTGCCGATGGCTTCGGCTGCCTGCTCAACCGCGAGACGGCGTGGGTCGGCGGTATCGGCGCCGGACAATTCCGAACGCGCGCCTTCGATGGCGCGCTGCAGCTTGTCGCTCGTGGCAAGGTCATGGGCAAGGCCGACCAGTGTAGCTATCTGCTTGCCACGTGCATCGACGCCGCCTGGCGGCATCATGGTGCGTGCATCCCAGGTGAGCAGGTTCACGGCGCAAAGGATATCATTGATCCTGGCGATGTCGGTTTCGAAAGCGGCAAAGCTCATGGTCATCTCATCCTGTCAGGGCGTCGGCGCCCCAAAATCTTGAAGGTGGCAGGCGGCAAGCTGGCCGTGACCGCGCGGCGTCAGAAGTGGTCGCTCGACCCTGCAGCGGTCGAAGGCATGCGGACAGCGGCTGGCGAAGGCGCATCCCGGCGGCACCGCCAGTGGGCTTGGCAGTTCGCCCCGCGCCGCGACCATGCGGTTGCGACGCGACGGATCGAGTTCCGGTGCGGCATCGAGCAGCGCTTTGGAATAGGGGTGACGCGGGGCGGTGAAGAGACCTTCCGACGTATTCACTTCCACCACCTGCCCGAGATACATGACAGCCACGCGATGCGAGATGTGGCGTACCAGCCGAAGGTCGTGAGCGACAAAGATGACGGTGAGGTGCAATTGCTCCTGAAGTCGCAGGAGTAGATTGACGACCTGGGCCTGCACCGAGACATCGAGCGCCGACACCAGCTCGTCTGCAACGATGACATCGGGCTCCACGGCAAGCGCTCGCGCAATGCCGATGCGCTGGCGCTGGCCGCCGGAAAACTCGTGGGGATAGCGCGCGGCGGCGTCCTGCGGCAGGCGTACAAGTTCAAGCAGTTCGGCAATGCGATGGTCGATTTCGGCGGCAGGGCGCATCTTATGGACGGAGAGCGCTTCTCCGAGGATCTGCGAAACGGTCATGCGGGGGTTGAGCGAACCGTAGGGATCCTGAAAGATCATTTGGACGCGCCGGTTGAAGGCGCGCCGTTCGCCGCGGCGGAATGTGCCGATATCCTTGCCCTCGAAACGGATCGCTCCGCCATCCGGCTCATGCAGACGCACCAGACAGCGTGCCAAAGTCGATTTTCCGCAGCCGGATTCTCCGACGATGCCAAGTGTTTCACCGCGATGGATCTGAAGCGAGACGTCGCGCAGCGCGTGGACTGCGAGCGGCGGTTTTCCTTGAAGGCGGCGCGCCAGCGAATAAGGACCGGCAAAATGTTTCGAGACGCCATCGATCGAAAGAATGGGAAGGTTCGCGTTCAAATGATTGCCTCCGCCGTCGCCACGAGGTCATGGTGGAAACAGGCAACCATCCGGCCGTGGGGAGTCACGGTCTCCAATACCGGCCGCTCTTTCAGACAGTGTTCGGTTGCAAACTTGCAGCGCGGATGGAAAGCGCATCCTTCCGGCAGATTGGTGAGGCTCGGCGGCGTGCCCTCGATCGACTGAAGCACGGTTCGCGACGTGCCGGAGCGCGGCACCGATCCCAGCAGGCCGCGCGTGTAGGGATGGCGCGGCTTGCCGAAGACATCCGCAACCGTTCCGGTCTCGACGATACGGCCGGCATACATGACCGCCATGCGGTCGCAGGTCGCGGCGACCACGCCGAGGTCGTGGGTGACGAGAACGACACTCATCGACAATCGATCGCGCAGATCGAGCAGCAATTTGAGGATCTGATCCTGGATCGTGACGTCAAGCGCTGTCGTCGGCTCGTCGGCGAGCAGCAGCTTCGGCGAGCAGGCAAGCGCGATAGCGATCATGGCGCGTTGGCGCATGCCGCCCGAAAACTGGTGCGGATATTGCTGCAGCCGCCGTTCGGCGGCGGGGATGCCGACGATGTTCATCAGCTCAAGCGCGCGGGCCCTGCGTTCTCTCGCGTTCAGCGCCGTGTGGGCGGCGAGGTTTTCCTCGATCTGCATGCCGACCGGCAGCACCGGATTCAGCGCTGTCATCGGTTCCTGGAAGATCATCGCGATCTCGCCGCCACGAACCTTGCGCAGTTCTTCGGCCGGCATGGCGACGAGATCGCGGCCGCGCCATTCGACACGTCCGCTCACCTGTCCTGGTTCGCGGATCAACCGCATGATGGAGCGCAGCGTCACGCTCTTGCCGGAGCCGGATTCGCCGACAAGGCCGACAACTTCGCCTGGCGCCACATCGAAATCCACATCGGCGGCCGCGATCGCCTGTCCACGCGGCGTATCGAAGGTCGTCGTCAGGCCGCGCACGATCAGCCCGCCTTTGTCGTTCGGCATGCCCATCATCGTTTGACCCTCAACAGTTCCGCGACGCCATCACCCGCCAGGCTGAAACCAAGGCCGGTCAGCACGATCGCGACGCCCGGAAAGACGGAGATCCACCAGGCCGTATTCATGAAATTCTTGCCATCCGCGATCTGCACACCCCATTCGGCTGCCGGAGGCTGGGCGCCGAGACCGAGATAACCAAGGCTTGAGCCGAGCAAGATAGCGAGCGCCATGTCGGTCATCCAGTAGACGATCGCCGGGGTGATCGCATTGGGCAGCAGGTGGCGAAAGATGATGCGCAGCGGCGCATAGCCCATGACCTTGCCCGCATCGGCATAATCGAGCCGTTTTTGCACCTTGATTTCGGATGCGACGAGACGCGCATAGAAGACCCAGCCGACGACGCCGACGGCGACATACATGTTGCCGAGACCGGGGCCGAGCACCGAGACGATGGCGATGACGAGCACCAGAAACGGAAAGGTAATCGTCGCATCGACGATGCGCCCGAAGATCGATTCCCAGATGCCGCCGGCATAGCCGACGAAGGCACCGACAATCGTGCCGAAGATGAAGGGGCCGATCGTTGCGAAGATCGCGATCTGCATATCGATCGTGTAGGCGTGAATGACGCGCGAAAGCACGTCGCGGCCGAAACTGTCGGTACCGAAAGGATGCGCCCAGCTCGGAGGTTTCAAAAGCGCATTATAATCGAACGTCGTCGGATCATAGGGCGCAATCAGCGAAGGCCAGATAGCGATGACCAGGCTGAGACCGAGAATGATGCCGCCCCAAATCAAGGAGCGGGGCGGCCTGCGCAAGCGCGAAGCGGAGCGAGCGGCCTTGGCTGCGATACCTATCATCGGGCAATCCTCGGATCGAGCCAGGCCTGCACGATATCGGTGACGAGGAAGGTCAGTGAGACGAGGATCGCAAGGGCGATGGTCAGACCCTGCAGGACCGGATAATCGCGGCCGTAGATGCTCTCGATCAGCAGGCGGCCGGCGCCGGGAACGGCAAAGACCGTTTCCGTGATGACGGCGCCGCCGAACAGCGTGCCCGTCTGGAGGCCGAACAGCGTCACCGTGGAAATTAGCGCATTGCGTAAAACATGGCGCATGAGGATGACGCGCGAGCGCAGCCCCTTGGCCGTGGCAAAATCGACATATTCGGCATTCATCACACCGATAATGGAGGAGCGCAGATTGCGCATGAGCACTGCGGCAAAACTCAATGCCAGGGTCAGGGCCGGCAGGAAGAGATGATAGATCCGATCACCGAAAGTGTCGCCGTAGCCGCCGACCGGGAAGATTTTCAGCTGAGCGGCAAATACCGTCAGAAGCACGATGCCGACATAGAAGACCGGCATGGACAGGCCGACCTGAAATGTCCCGCGAATGATGCTGTCGGGAAGCCGTTCGCGCTTCAGCGCGGCGACGAAGGCAAGCGGCACGGCAAGAACGAGGGCGATCAGGGCCGACATCATGGTCAGCATCAGCGTCACTGGAAGCCGTTGCAGGATCAGCGACATGACGGAAACCTTCAAGCCGATGGAATTGCCAAGGTCGCCGGTCAGAATGCGCTCGACGTAATAAAGGAACTGTATCGGGACGGGCTTGTCGAGCCCGAGCTGCCTGTTAATGCGCTCCACATCCGCGTCGATGGCTCGGTCCCCGAGCATGGCACTGGCGGGGTCACCCGGCAGCAGGCGCACCAGCACGAATGTGACGATGAGAATGAAGATCACCGTCGGGATCATCTGAAGCACGCGCCGAATTATGAAACTGAAAAGGGGCAATAGTCGCTCCCGGTCTTCCCTTTAGAACGCCGGGTGTCCATTCGGACACACTAACTCTTTGAAACTACGCATTAGCTTTCCGAAAATTGGTCTCGATTTTCGGGCCGATACCGCAATCGAAAAAAGGCCGCAGGCCTCGTGGAAGGCCCGCGCAGCAGGCTCGTTCGGGATTACTTGTCTTTCCAGGTCTTGGCGAAGATGTTGTTGCCAAGCGGGATCTGAAGGAAGCCGTGAACCTTCTTGCTGAGCGCAACCGGGTAGGGCGTCTCATAAAGAGGCACGGTCGGTCCCTCGGTGTTGTAGATGGCCTGCATCTTCGCATACTGCTCGGCGCGCTTTTTCGGATCCATCTCCTTCTGGGAGTCTTCGAAGAGCTTGTCGGCCTCGTCGCTCTTCCAGCCAGTGTGTAGGGCGTCGATCGTCTTGGAATAGACGAAGTAGGAGGTGATTTCGTTCGGATCGGCGATGTCGTCCGTCCAGGCGGCATTGCGCATCACGAAAGTACCGTCGCGATATTGCTGGGTGCGGGTCGGGTTATCGACCTGCTGCAGTTCCAGCTTGATGCCGATCTGCGCCCACATCTGCTGCAGGGCAGTGGAGATACCGATTTCATCCTGATTGCCCGCGAGGACCAGGATACTGGTCGAGAACCCCTTTTCGAAGCCGGCCTCCTTCATCAGGCTCTTCGCCTTTTCAAGGTCGTAGGGATAAAGCGGCTTGTCCCCGACATGCAGCGGCGTCGCCGTCGACATATAGGAGGTCTGCGGCGTGCCGACGCCATGGGTGACAATCTGGATGATCGCATCCTTATTGACGGCATAATTCATCGCCTGACGAACTTTGGCGTTGGACAGAGGATTGTCCTTGCCGCCGAGCTGCGGGCGCACGTTTAGCGTGATGTATTCGACGCGGGTCGAAGGGTAAAGTTCCATATTGAGATTGTCCGCCGACTTCAGTTCGTCAACGCGGGCATAGGGAATGAACTCGGCCCCATCGATCTCACCGGAAGTGAGTTTGAGGATACGGGTCGCATCGTCGGGGATCAGCTCGAAGTCGATGCCGTCAAGATAGGGTAACGGTTTGCCGTCCTCGCCCTTACCCCAATAATATTCGTTGCGCGCCAGTTTCATGCTGGAGCCGCGATTCCACGATTTCAGCACGAAAGGACCGGAACCGATCGGATGCTCGCCGAAGGCCTTGGCTTTTTCTTGATCGGTAGCACCTGGCGAAGCCTCAAAGGCCTTTTCCGGCATGATGCCGGTGTTGAACACCGTCAGCGCGGCGAGGATGGCGGGGTCCGGGTGCTTGAGTTTGATGGTGACGGTTTTGTCGCCCTCGGTGGTCACGTCATCGATGGACTCGATCATGAAGCCCCAGATGCCGTTGCCCTTCTTGGCAGCGCGCTTCAAAGACCAGGCGACGTCGGCGGGGGTGATCGGTGAACCATCGGAAAACTTGATGCCGTCCCGCAGAGTGAGCGTTACACTCTTGCCGTCGTCGGCGAGCTTATAGTCACTGGCGAGGCCCGGCTGTACGCCCTTGCCATCGTCGGTCGGCAGGAGCAGAGTGTCGTAAAGGTTGGATAGGATCCAGATGTCGACATTGGCATCGTTCAGGACCGGATCCAGAAAAAGGCTGTCGGCGTAACGGCCGTAGACCAGCGTGCCGCCCCGCTCCAGGGCGAATGCTGAAACACTGGTGCCGAGTAAAACTACAGCGGCTACGGCCGCACGAGCGATCGTTTTCATATCATTCCCCTTTTATAAAATTAACTGTTCTTGTTGGCTATAACGATTTCATGCGAAAAATGGCCTGTCAACCTAATTTTGCGCGCAACGTTCAAGGCGCTTGACTTGCAAGCGCGTCGATTTCACAATAATCGTTATAGTGTCCTATAACAGATCGTACCGAACGGGTTTCATGGATTTTTTCATCGACCGGGATCTGCCTGTGCCATTGCGCACGCAGCTTCATGGCCTCATTGAATATGGTATCGCCTGCGGTGAGCTGGCTCCGGGAGAGGCACTTCCTTCCGTCCGCGAGCTCGCCGATAAGGTGGGTGTTGCGCCGATGACGGTCAGTCAGGTCTATGCCGATCTGAAGGCTGCTGGCCTCATCGATACGCGTCCCGGTTCCGGCACTTTCGTCAGCGACAGCCATCAGGCGCGGCTTGCGGGACGGGCCGATGTCACGGAGCTGCACCGCCAGATCGACCACCTGATCGATGAAAGCCTACGGCTCGGCATTCGCTCATCGGATCTGGTATCGCTTGTCAATGCTCGTGCCTTTTATCGTGACAGTATCGGGCCGCGGCTGCGGATCGTCATGATCGGCATCTTTCAGGATGCGACGGCAAGCTATGCCCGTTTCATTGCTGCTCGCCTCGGGCGCGAGGTGACGGTCGAGCCGCTCACTGTTTCGGCGATCGAACGCAATCCGGCAGCCAAGGCGCGCGCCAATTCCGCCGATCTTGCCATTACATTTGCCAACCGCCATCGCGAGGTCGCCACTCTGGTGCCGAATACCAAGGTGGTGACCATCAGCTTTACGCCATCGGAGGAGACGCGCAGGGCGCTTGCTTCTCTCGATTCACTGGCCTCGATCGCCGTTGTCTCGCGTTTTCCAGATTTTTTACCGATCATGAAAAGCGGTGTGCAGCGTTTTGCACCGCATGTCAGCGAAATTACCGCCACCACGTTGGAGGCGCCGGCGCTGGAGCCATTGCTCGCCAATGTTTCCGTCGTGATCTTCGCATCGGGTGCGGAACGCGTGATGGAGCTCCTGCCTGCTGGAGTTCAGGCAATCGAATACCGCCACGCGCCGGACACCGGCGATATCGAACGGGTGATCGTGCCGATCATCCGGGCAGACGGAGCCTCGCCCAGAGGCGAGGAAAATCCCAAGCAAAACGAGATTGATGCAAAGGTCTAGCAAAGGCAGACGAGATGAGAGTATCTGAGGCAAACTGGCAGCAGATCGAAGCCTATCTGAAAACCGATGACCGGGCGATCCTGCCGCTCGGCAGCACCGAGCAGCACGCCGGCCTGTCGCTCTCGGTTGATTCAATTCTGTCGGAGAAAGTGGCGGCCGATGCTGCTGCCCCCCTCCGCATTCCGGTCTTCCCGGTCGTGGCCTATGGGATTACCCCCTATTTCCTCTCCTATCCCGGCACGATCAGCATCCGCCAGGAAACCTACATCAGCCTGGTTCGCGATATTCTCGACGGTCTTAGACGGCAGGGCTTCCGCCGTATACTGGTCGTCAACGGCCATGGTGGCAATCAGCCGGCCGGAAGCATGGCGATCGAATGGATGGCCGATAATCCGGATACGGCGGTGAAGTTCCACAACTGGTGGAATGCGCCGAAGACCTTCGCCAAGGTGCAGGAGATCGACACGCTCGCGTCGCATGCGTCATGGATGGAAAACTTCCCCTGGACCCGTCTCCAGGGCATCAAGCAGCCGACGCAGCGGAAGCCAATGATCGATCTCGCCCGTATGCGCGTCATGTCGCCGGACGCCGTCAAGGCGTATCTCGGCGATGGCAACTTCGGCGGCTATTACGAGCGACCGGATGAGGAGATGCAGGCGATCTGGGATGTGGCTGTCGAGGAAACCCGTGCGCTTCTCGAAGGAGGCTGGGCATGAGCGACCCGATCCTGATCTGGGGCGCCGGTGCGATCGGCGGTACGTTGGGTGCCGCCTTCATCCGCGCTGGCAACGAGGTGATCTTCGTCGATAATGTGAGGGAACACGTCGATGCCATCAACGAGAAGGGCCTGACGATCGTCGGCCCGATTTTCGAGGATGTGGTGCAGGCCAGGGCCTATCTGCCGGAGGAGCTGGAGGGTACATATGCGCGCACCTTCCTCTGCGTGAAGGCTCATCATACCGAAGACGCGGCACATATGCTTGCCGAGCATCTTGCCTCGGACGGCTACGTGGTGTCGGCGCAAAACGGTCTAAACGAGCGCGTCATCTCCCAAATCGTCGGCGAGCACAGGGTCATCGGCTGCTTCGTCAATTTCGGAGCGGATTATATCGAGCCCGGCGTCGTCCAATATAGCGGCCACGGTGCCGTCGTCATCGGCGAGCTTGACGGACGCTTCACCACTCGTACCGAATACATTTACGACCTGATGAAGCAGTTCGAACCGAAAGCCCTGATCACCAACAACATCTGGGGTTTTCTCTGGGGCAAGCTGATCTATGGCGCGTTGCTCTTCGGCACTGCGCTGACGAATGACAGCATTGCCGATGTGCTCGACAATCCGATCGCCAGGCCGGTTCTGCGCAGGCTGGCACTTGAAGTCGCGACGGTAGCGGCAATCAACAATATCAAGCCGGAAGCCTTTGACGGCTTCGACCCTTCGGCTTTCGGTCCGTTGGCGACGTCGGAGCAGACCAACAAGTCCTTTGACGATATGTCGGTCCACAACCGAAAATCCGTCAAGTCGCACTCCGGCATCTGGCGTGACCTGGCGGTGCGCAAGCGAAAGACCGAAGTCGATGCGCAAGTGTTGCCGGTGGTCGAGATCGGCCAGGAATTGCGGGTTCCTACACCGCTCGCAGCGCGCGTCATTTCCATGATCCATGAGATTGAGGACGGCAAACGGCCCCTTGCCATGGCCAATATCGAAGAGCTTGCGAGGGTCGCATGAATATCTCCTTCGATGGAAAGGTGGTGATCGTCACAGGGGCTGCTCATGGTTTCGGCCGGACGATCGCTCAAGGTTTTGCAAGCCGCGATGCGCGTGTCCATGTCTGCGATGTGAATGCGGCCGGACTGGCGGAAACCGTCAAACTCTGTGGTGAGAAGGCGACGGCGCATGTGCTCGACGTCGGTAACCGCGCCGACGTACAGGCGCTGGTGCCGGCCTTCGGCGAGGTCGATATCCTCGTCAACAATGCCGGCGGCGTACGCGGGCAGGTGGGCCGGCCAATCGAGGACATTTCCGAGAGCGACTGGCAGACGATCTTCGATGTCAATCTGTCGGGCGCCTTCTTCATGGCGCAGGCAGTGGCCCCCGCGATGAAACGGCGCAAGACGGGCCGGATTGTCAACATTTCGAGCGGCGCCGGCCTCGGCATTTCGCTGACCGGCATCCAGGCCTACGCCAGCGCCAAGGCAGGCCAGATCGGCCTCACCCGCCAGCTTGCTCATGAGCTCGGGCCATGGGGCATCACCGTCAACAATGTGGCGCCGGGCTTCGTGCGCTCCAACCCGACGACCGAACGCCAGTGGGAAGCGATGGGCGAAGAAGGTCAGGCGCGGCTTCTGCACAATATCGCGCTGAAGCGCCTCGGCCTGCCCGAAGATATCGCCGCGATGGTGATGTTTTTTGCTTCCGACTATGCCGGGTGGATATCCGGTCAGGTCATCAGCGTGGACGGCGGCAAATGAGCGTCGAGACCTATCTGGAAGACAACTATCCAGCCGCTCTCGACGATCTCAAGGCTTTCTGCCGCATTCCGAGCGTCAGCACCGATCCCGCCTTTGCGGAGGGTATGCGACAGGCTGCGGCATTCGTGGGAGATCGCTTGCGCAAGGCAGGCTTCTCGGCCGTCGAGATGCTTGATAGCGGTGGTCATCCGGCCGTCTATGGCGAGATCCTCTCTGATCCGGTCCTGCCGACCTATCTCGTCTACGGTCATTATGATGTCCAGCCGCCGCATCCGCTTGAGAAGTGGATGACGCCGCCTTTCGAACCGGACGAACGCGATGGCAGGCTCTATGCACGTGGCGTCTCCGACGACAAGGGACCGCTGCTAATCCCGATCATCGTTGCTGAGGCCTTCATGCGCGTCGAAGGTCGGTTGCCGGTCAATCTCAAAGTGTTGATCGAGGGCGAGGAGGAATCCGGCAGCCCGCATTTCGCGCATACGCTCGAAAAATACCGCGATAAGCTCGGCTGCGATCTTGTGCTTTCTGCCGATGGCGCCATGTGGCGCCCTGACAAGCCATCGATTACGGTGGCAAGCCGTGGATTGGCTGCTCTCGATATTGCCATCACCGGTGCCGCCAAGGACCTGCATTCTGGCCGCCACGGTGGCAGTGCGCCGAACCCGATCGCAGCCCTTGCCGGCCTGCTCGCAACCATGCACGGTCCGGATGGGCGCGTTAGCGTCGAGGGCTTTCTCGATGGAGCCACACCGCCCGATCCGAAGATTGTCACGGCAATCGAGGCATCGCAATTCGATAGCGCCGCCTACTATCGGGAGATCGGGGTTGCCGGCGGTGAACCGATCGACAACGGCCGCGAGCTGCTGATCCGCCAATGGCTGGAGCCGACCCTGGAATTCAACGGGATCTGGGGCGGTTATCAAGGCAAGGGCACCAAAACGGTCATTCCGAATACGGCCAGCGCGAAGATCACCTGCCGCCTCATTGCCGGGCAGAAGCCGGATGCAGTGATCGCCGCCATTAGCCGCCATCTGCATGAGCATCTGCCGAAGGGTTTCCAGCTCGAGATCCATCGCCATGGGCCGGGCAGCGAGGCCGAATTCGTCGATCCCGACCTGCCGGCGTTGAAGATTTCCGAAGAGGTTCTTGGCGAATTGCTAGGCGCAAAACCCTTGCGCGTCGCCATGGGCGCGACGATCCCCATTGGAAGCGCCTTTCGCAACTATCTCGGCAGTCCCTCGATCTTCTTCTCCTTCTCGACGGCGGACGAGGACTACCATGCGCCGAACGAATTCCTCCGGCTTGGCAATTTCAAGCTGGGCATGCGGGCATGGACGATGCTGCTGAGGCGGCTTGCTACTTCAGCCTGAACGACACCAAGACGAAGAAGCGCGCCGATGGCCTTTCGACGGAGGATATTTCGATGACATCCTTGCCTGCGCTACGTACCGGAAAGCCGCGGTCGGAATTCGGCCATGTCCGTCCGACCAACGAGCTGGAAATCCCCTTCGCGATCATCGAGGGGGCGGAGGAGGGGCCATGCCTGCTCGTGACCGCCGGCGTTCACGGTTCGGAATTTTTCTCCATTGAGGCAGCCGTCCAAATGATGAAGACGAGCCCGGAGGAGATCAAGGGCACACTCATCGTGCTGCCAATTCTGAATGTCGAGGCCTTCCGCCGTCGCAAGATCTATGTCATGCCGCAGGACGACAAAAATCTGAACCGCATGTTTCCGGGTAAGCCCGACGGAACGACGAGCGAGCAACTGGCACACTGGCTGGTAACTGAAGTATTTCCGAAAGCAGATGCTTATATCGACTGCCACGGCGGCGATCTCGACGAGGGGCTGGCACCGTTTACGGTCTTTCCGGCAGGCTGCAAGAAATCGCAAGCGCTTGCCGCCGTCTTCGGCATCAAGGTTGCCGTTGCGGCCGGTGGGTCCGGTTACACGGTCGATGCGTCTCACAAGCTCGGCATCCCAAGCATCCTACCTGAAGTCAGCGGCAACGGCCTTTGGGGCGAAGAGACCGTGACACAGATGACTGATGGCATCCGCCGCGTCATGCAGCATATTGGCATGCTGCCCGGCGAGGCACCAACCACGAGTCTCGACGTCGTGACCATGTGGGTGCCGACAGCATCGGTCACCGGCCTCTGGTACCCGAATAAGGATTTGGGAGAGCCGGTGGTAGCAGGTGAACTGTTGGGCGAAATCAAAACCGTCTTCGGCGAGACGCTGGCGAGCATCCATTCCGAAAAGTCAGGCTTTATCCTCTATCGGCTGACGAGCCTGTCGGTGAATGAGAAGGAAGCCCTACTGGGCGTCGGCACACCAGTCTAGGCAAGAGAAACTCGATATGCCCTTGGGAAACAAAAACAGCGGGCATTCTGTCTTTTGGGCATGGCGTTCGTTCTGATCAGCAATCCGGATCGGACGTTCAATATATGGCTTATGTTCACTGTTTGGATCGGATGTTTCTGACCTGTCGCGATGATTGATCAATCGAGACTGTAGGCGGTGGCTTTGGCATGCAATACGGTTGGGAAATGACGCGACAATCCTTTTCTTTTGGACAGCTGAAACATAGCGAGCGGCCGGTGCGTATCGGCTTCTTCCTGGCGCCCGATTATCCGCTGATGACCTTTTCGGCGGCACTGGATTCATTGCGCCAGGGAAACCGCCTGCTCAAGCGTAAGGCCTTCGAATGGGTCCTAATCTCGGCCGAGGGCAAGCAGGCGAGGTCGAGCAGCGGGCTGGCCTTCCCAGTGGACTATGCGATGGCGCAGGCTCCGAAATGCGATATTCTCTTCGTCTGCGCCGGCGTCAATTACACTGAGAGTTACGATCCGGCGCTGTTTTCCTGGCTACGCCGCGTCTATTCCGAGGGCTGTGTTCTCGGCGGCGTGAGCACCGCCGTATTCTATCTGGCGAGGGCCGGGCTGCTCGAGGGGCGCCGCTGCGCCATACATTGGGAATCGCTGCCGTCGTTTCGAAGCGAGTTTCCCAATTGCTTGGCGACGGATGATATCTTCTCCGTCGATGGCCGCCTGATTACGTCCTCCGGTGGCACCGTCACGCTGGACATGATGCTTTACCTAATCGCCGCGATCGAGGGTCGCGACCTTGCAGAGCAGATTTCCGACCAGTTCAATCATCCCCGCATGCGTCGCCAGAACGACGTTCAGCGCATGGTGCCGGAGGACCGTTTTGGTATCAGGAACGCCAAGCTCGGTTTCGTCATCCGTCGGATGGAAAGCAGCTTGTCGGAACCTATCGAAATCGCGGAGCTTGCTGCAAGCGTCAAGGTCTCGCCGCGCCAGCTGGAGCGATTGTTTCGCACACATCTCAGCAAAAGCCCGTCGCAGTTCTACATCGACCTGCGCATGGCGCGGGCCAAGGAATTGTTGATCCACACCGATCTCAGCGTCTCCGATATCGCCGGCGTCTGCGGCTACGAATCGCCGTCTCATTTCAGCCGATTTTACCGCCAGCACTTCAAGGAAAGCCCTGCCGCCACGCGCCGCGCCTGATCGGCACAGCTGCAATTTCTGCCTGTCTTTCCGATCGACGGACATCGTTATTGGTGCAATGCAGCAATATGTCGCCTGGCGCATATTTCATGTCGGATGAATGCATTCTGTCGCATTCGTATTGCCTCTAGATTTGGTCTCGACGGCGAAAACGGACATTAGATCCGCGCAGGCCGAAGCGGCGGGAGACCCGCTCCGCTTCGCATTCAGACAATAACGGGAACAGTTTGCACGAACTAGGAGAGCATCCTCGTGGACAAGAATCAGCATTCCTATATTCCGACGCTTATCAAGGACCTTTCGGACGGCAGCATCAACCGCCGGGACTTCCTGCGCAAGTCGACGCTTCTCGGCCTCTCAGCTGCCGCGGCCTATTCGCTCGCCGGCCTTGCACAGCCTTTCGGCGAAGCCAAGGCCGACGACATGCCGAAGGGCGGCAACCTGCGCATTGGCATGCGCTGCATGGAAATCAAGGATCCACATCTGGCTGACTTCGCCGAGAAGTCGAATGTCATCCGCCAGGTCTGCGAATACCTGACCTTCACCGACCGCAACAACATCACCCATCCCTACCTTCTCGAAAAATGGGATGTCAGCGACGACCTGAAGACCTGGACGCTGCATGTTCGCAAGGGTGTCAAGTGGCGCATGGGCGGCCGTGAGCTCAACGCCGACGACGTTGTCTGGAACCTGAAGCGTGTCAGCGACCCGAAGGTCGGCTCGTCTGTTCTTGGCCTCTTTACCGGCTATCTCGTCCAGGAATATGACGGTGGCGAGAAGGACGACAAGGGCAATCCGAAAAAGTCGAGCAAGCTTTGGGCCGACAATGCGATCGAGAAGGTCGACGACTACACGGTTCGCCTCAACTGCTTCGCGCCGCAGATCGCCGTTCCCGAACACCTCTATCACTACCCGATGTTCATCCTCGATCCGGCCGACAACGGCTCCTTTGGCCCTGACGCCAACGGCACGGGCCCGTTCGAGATGACGGAATACACGGTCGGCAAGGCTGCCAAATATAAGGCGCGCACCGACTACTGGGGCACCGGCCCCTATCTCGCAACGTTCGAATTCGTTGACCTCGGCGACAATCCAGGGGCAGGCATCGCGGCCATGGCATCCAAGCAGGTTGACGGCCTGTCGGAAGCTGACGCCGTGCAGATCAGCTCCATGAAGAACTTCCCGCATGTGGCGGTCTACAAGGTAGAGACGACGCAGACCGTCGTCGCCCGCATGCATCCTGACGTAGAGCAGTTCAAGGATAAGCGCGTACGTCAGGCCATGCGCTTTGCGATCGATCGCGACAAGGTTATCCAGACGTCCCTGTTGGGCGCGGGCACGCCGGCAGAAGACCACCACGTCGCCCCGTCGCATCCGGAATATGCGGCGTTGCCGAAATATCCGCGCGATATCGCCAAGGCCAAGAAGCTGCTGGCCGACGCTGGCTATCCCAACGGCTTCGAATTCGACATGGTCACGCGTCCGGATCCTATCTGGGAGCTCAACACGGCACAGGTGCTCGCCCAGCAGTTCGCCGACATCGGCGTCAAGATCAACATCAAGTCGCTGCCGAGCGCCCAATATTGGGAAGTCTGGACCTCCGCCCCTTTCAGCCTAACGGCCTGGGGCCACCGTCCGCTCGCCATCATGACGCTGTCGCTCGCCTATCGCTCGAACGCCGCCTGGAACGAATCCCACTATGCCAATCCGGAATTCGACCAGCTGCTGACTCAGGCCGAGGGCATTCTTGATCCGAAGGAACGCAGCAAGGTCATGGCGAAGATCGAGGCGATCATGCAGGATGACGGGCCGATCGTTCAGCCCTTCTGGCGCGTCTTCTCGACCGTGATGGACAAGAAGGTCAAGGGCTTCGAGCTCCATCCTTCGCAGTACATCTTCGCGCACCAATACGCGATCTCCGCCTGATCGAGCGGCCAGATCGCCCGGTTTCCGCCGGGCGATTCCCTTGAAGGCCCGCGAGAAAACCGGACTGAGTGCAATGTCGAAATTCCTTTTCAAACGGCTGGTCATGATGCTGCTCACCATGCTTTGCGCATCCTTCCTGGTCTTTGCTGTCTGCGAATTTACGCCCGGCAGCGTGGCGCGAAAATCGCTCGGCCCCTTTGCCACACAGCAACAGGTCGATATCCTGACCGAAAAGCTGAAGGCGAATGATCCGCTGCTCGTGCGCTATGGTCGCTGGCTCGGCGTGCTCGTCGGCGTCATTCCGGATCCGCTGCAGGATCCAAGCACGGGCCTCAATTTCACGGATCCACGCGGGGCGCAATATTTCGGCAATTTCGGCTATTCGACGCTGAACAAGCTGCCAGTCAACGACGTGATCTGGAACAGACTGGGCAATACCGCGATCCTGGCCGGCTTCGCCTTTATGCTCATCGTGCCGCTGTCGATCATCTTCGGCATCCTGTCGGGGCTAAAGGAAGGAGGGGTGCTCGATCGAACGCTCTCGATCATCTGCATCACCTTCACCTCCATCCCCGAGTTTGCATCGGGTGTCTTCCTGGTAACGCTCTTCGCCATTCTCTGGCCTATCCTACCAGGCACGAGCCCGCTCAACAGCGACGGCGGATGGCCGGTGCCCTATCAGTTCGTCCTGCCGGTCGCCGTGCTCGTCATCTACGATTTCGGCTATGTCGCCCGCATGATCCGCGTCTCGATGATCGGCGTCATGGAGCGGCCCTATATCCGCACCGCTGTGCTAAAGGGCATGAGCACCCGCCGCATGGTTCTCGGCCATGCGCTGCGAAATGCGATGATCGCTCCCTTCACCGTGCTTCTCCTGCAGATCAATTTCCTGATCAGCGGTGTTGTCGTCACCGAGCTTGTGTTTGCCTATCCGGGCTTTGGCCGGCTGATCCTCGATGCCAGCCTCTTCGGCGATATCGCGACGTTGGAGGCGGCGACTCTGATCACCGTGGCCGTCGCCGTCGCGACGCAGCTGCTCGGCGACCTCGGCTACATGCTGCTCGATCCACGCATCCGGGTGAGGTAAGCCATGGCAATCCAAGACAATATTGCCGCGATAAAGGTGACGGGTGTCAAGCGCGCGGCGAGGCCGAGCTGGATGCGGATCTTTCATTCCAAGACGGCCATCGTCGGCCTGTTCCTCGTCGTCTTCTGGGTGGCCGCAGCCGCCCTCGCGCCCATCCTGCCGCTGCCGTCTCCGACGGATTCGGACGTGATGGCGATGGGCAATCCCTTTCCATCAGCCACGCATTGGCTCGGCACCGATATTCTCGGCCGAGACGTTCTCTCCCGCCTGATCTTCGGTGCGCGCACCGTCCTCTTTGTTGCGCCGCTTTCGGTCGCTGTGGCGATGATCGTCGGCATCACCATGGGCATGGTGGCCGGTTACTACAGCGGCTTGATCGACGCGCTGATCAGCCGCTTCTCCGACATCGTGCTCGCCTTTCCTGTTCTCGTGATCTACGTGATCCTGATCGCCAATATCGGGCCCTCGGTGCTCAATATCGTCATCGCCACGACGATCGCCTCGTCGCCGGGCATCGGTCGCATCACCCGCGGCCTCGTTCTCAGCCTCAAGGAGCAAGAATATATCGCCGCAGCGAAGCTCAGAGCCGAAAGCACGCTCTACATCATGCTCGTGGAGCTCCTGCCGAACTGTCGCAGCCTGCTCATCGTCGATGCCTGCTTGCGCATCGGTTATACGATCATCACCATCGGCATTCTCGGCTTTCTCGGTCTCGGTCTGCCGCCACCGAATCCGGACTGGGGCGGCATGGTCAAGGAGAGCGTCACCGTTCTCAATGTCTGGCCGCTCATGTCGCTCATTCCGTCCGCCGCCCTTGTCAGTCTCGTGCTCGGTTTCAATCTTCTTGCCGATGGCATGCGTGAGGCGTGGAAGCCATGAACCTGTCCGTCTCCAACCTGCAAGGCGCCGCCATGCCCGACGCTTCAAACACCGATCTGGCACCGCTACTCGATATCAGGGATCTCAGGATCGAGTTTCGCGGCAAGAGTGAGACAGTGGTCGCGGTGCCGAATCTCTCTTTCTCCGTCCGCCCGGGCGAGAGCTACGGCCTCGTCGGCGAGTCCGGCTGTGGCAAAAGCACGACGGCCATGGCGATCATGGGCTATCTTGGCAACACAGGCGTGATCGCCGGCGGCAGCATCCGCTTCGATGGCGCCGAACTCGTCGGCGCCAGGGAAAAGCAGCTGCGGGCGATCCGCGGCCGGCGCATCGCCATGGTCTATCAGGACCCTATGAGCGCGCTGAATCCGGTCAAGACGATCGGATCGCAGCTTGCCGAAGTGCCCTTGCTGCATCTTGGCTCGACGAAGGCGGAAGCGATGGAAATGGCCGCTGCCATGCTCGACGACGTCCGCCTGCCAGATGCCGGCGACATGCTGAAGCGTTATCCGCATCAATTGTCCGGCGGCCAGCAACAGCGCGTCGTCATTGCCATGGCGCTTCTGGCGCGGCCCTCGCTGCTACTGCTCGACGAGCCGACGACAGGCCTCGACGTGACAGTCGAAGCGGCCGTCATCGACCTCATCGGCGAGTTGCGCCGGCGCTATTCGACCAGCCTTCTGTTCATCTCGCACAATCTTGGCCTGATCGCCGAAACCTGCGACCGCGTCGGCATCATGTATTCCGGTGAGATGGTGGAGGAGGGCAAGACCGGCGATCTCTTCCGCAGGCCGCGCCACCCCTATACGCAGGGGTTGATCGACTGCATTCCCAATATCGGCAGCGACAAGCGCAGCCGCGCGCTCGCCGCCATCCCAGGCCATATTCCGCTGCCGCAGGAGCGGCCGGAAGGCTGCTTCTTCGCGCCTCGTTGTGCCGGCTTCACCGCCGGCCTATGTGACAGGCCGGGCCTCGCACTGACCGAGGCAGGCGCCGACCATCTGGTCCGTTGCGTCCGCTGGCCTAACATGGAACGGCCTGTCGGAAGGCTGCCGGCGGAACTCGGGCAGGTCGCGCCGAAGGAAGAGGCAATCACGCTCTCCGACGTCACCAAGCTTTACCGCATCGGCACCGACAAGACCGTCAAGGCCAACGAGGCCGTCTCCTTCGGCGTGCGCAAGGCCGAGATCGTCGCTCTCGTCGGGGAGTCCGGCTGCGGAAAATCGACCCTTGCCCGCATCGTTACCGGTTTGGACAGCGCGACGTCGGGCTCGATCCGCATGGCGGGCGAGAATATTGCCGAGCTGCAGGCGCGGCAGCGACCGCGCAACATGCTGCAATCGATCCAGATGATCTTCCAGAATCCGGACAGCACGCTCAATCCCTCGCATTCGGCCGCCTTTTCCATCCGCCGTTCGATCAAGAAATTCGGCATTCGCAATGGCAAGGCGGCGATCGAGGAGCGCGTGCGCGAGCTTCTGGAAATGGTGCGCTTGTCGCCCGCGGTCGCCGACCGCAAGCCGAACCAGCTCTCCGGTGGTCAGAAGCAGCGCATCGCGATCGCCCGCGCCTTTGCCGCCGATCCGTCGCTGATCGTTGCCGACGAGCCGGTTTCGGCACTCGATGTCTCCGTGCAGGCGGCGGTGGTGACACTCCTTCTCGATATCCAGAAGGAAAAGCACACGACGATGCTCTTCATCAGCCACGATCTGGCGCTGGTGCGGCATGTCGCCGACAAGGTCGTCGTGATGTATCTCGGCAAGGTCATGGAACAGGGCACGGTCGAAGAAGTCTTCGGCGGCGGCACGCATCCCTATACCGAAGCGCTGATCTCTGCGATCCGCAGCCCCAACCTCGACGAGGCAACGCGTGAGCGGATACGGCTGACCGGCGAAACGCCGAGCCCGGTCAACGTGCCGGCAGGCTGTCGCTTTGCCACCCGCTGTCATCGCAAGGTCGGCGGAATCTGCGACGCGGTCGCGCCGCCGATCCGGCAGATGTCTGAGACGCATCAGATCGCCTGCCATATCGAGAAAGATCGTTTGCGCTCCGAACTGCCGGTCTATGCATCGGTGACGGGGGAGGAGGGATGAGCTCCGAGACCTCCATCGCGGCGAGCTTCTGGAAGAGGGCGCCGCGTTTTCGCGCGCTGGTGCCTGTCATGGTAGGGATCTGCGTCATCGGCACCGGAAACAGCCTGCTGACGACCTCGGTTTCGCTGAGGCTCAGCCAGCTCGGGATCGATCCTGGCGTCGTTCAGCTTCTCCTGACGGGCTTTCCCGTCGGATTTCTCGCCGGCTGCCTTGTGGCGCGTCTTCTTGTCGCCCGCCTCGGCCATCGCGTCGCATTTCTGGTGGTCAGCTTCCTCGCGACCTTTGCCGGCTTCGGCTATATGGCAACGGCGGCGACGCCCGTCTGGCTTGTCCTGCGCTTTCTCAGCGGTTTCTCGATGGCCGTCCTCTTCGTGGTCTCGGAGAGCTGGATCAATCTTTATGCCGATGAGCGCAATCGCGGCGCCTATTTCTCGCTTTACATGATGATGACCTCGCTCGCCGTGCTTTTCGGCCAACTGCTGGTCGAGGCCGCAGGCCCGCATTCGCCGCACCTCTTCCTGATGGGAGCCCTGACGATTACGGCAGGCACGCTCTATTGCCGGTTTGTGGGACGTCCCTGGCCGGCACTGCCGATGCGATCCGTTCGCCCCCTGCAGACAGATGTCACCGCGGCCGATCAGCGTTACGGCCTATGGAAGCTCGCCGTTCTGGCCCCGGTCACGATCATCGCCGTCTTTCAGGCGGGCATGACCAACATGAACGTCTTCGCGTTGACGCCGCTCTATGGCGCGAAGATCGCGCTTCCTGCATCGACCACGATTGGGCTGGTGACGGCGTTCAGCATGGGCGGCATGCTGGCCCAGACGCCGGTCGGCTGGCTGTCGGATCGCTTGGACCGCCGCTGGATGCTGCTGGTACAGGGCATGCTTGCGGCAGCGCTCTGCGCGGCGGTCATCCTGCTCGCGAACCATTATGTGCCGCTGCTCTTCGTGCTTTTCTTCCTCTACGGCGCGACCGCCCTGACGATCTATCCCGTCGGCATCGCCTTTGCCAATTCGCAGATCGATAGTCGTCACATGGTGTCGGCATCGGGCGGGCTGTTGCTGCTCTATTCGATCGGCAATGTCCTGACCCCAGGAATTGCCGCCGGCCTCATGGACTACGTCGCGCCCTATGCGCTTTTCATCATGCTCGGCAGCGGCGCCGCGCTGGTTTCGGTCGGCGCCTGTTTCAACCTTCGGCGCAAAGCCGCCACGCAAATTATGGAGGCGGCGCCCGATGGCCTTGCTTCCGGAGTGAACCAATGAGCAAAGATGTTCCCTTCGATCTCGTCATTCGCGGCGGCCGCGTCGTGCTTCCGGATGAGACACGCGAAGTCGATATCGGCATTCGTGATGGCAAATTCGCCGCCATCGCCAAGGGTCTGCCCGAGGGCAAGAGCGAGATCTCGGCCGAGGACAGGCTTGTCCTGCCGGGCGGCGTCGATAGCCATTGCCACATGGATCAGCAGCCCTGGGAAGGGAAGGCCACCGCCGACGACTTCAACACGGGAACGCTTTCCGCACTGTGCGGCGGCACGACCACGGTCGTTCCCTTCGCCATGCAGATGCGCGGCCAATCGTTGCGCGACATTGTCGAGGACTATCACGAGCGGGCGCGGCCGAAGGCGCATATTGATTATGGGATTCATTTGATCGTCGGTGATCCCTCGCCCGAGGTGTTGTGCGACGAAATCCCGGCGCTGATCGCCGAGGGCTGCACCTCGATGAAGATCTATCTCACCTATGACGGGTTGAAGCTCGACGACTACGAGGTTCTTAACGTACTGGATCTCGCCCGCTCGCATGGCGCGATGGTCATGGTTCATGCGGAAAACGACGCCTGCATACGCTGGCTAACGGAAAAATTCATCGCCGCCCGCAAGACGCAGCTGCGCTATCACGAGAAGACCCATTCGGAGATTGGCGACCGCGAAGCGACCTATCGCGCCATCAGCCTGTCGGAACTGGTCGAAACGCCGATCCTTGTCAGCCATGTCGCCGCCGGCGGTGCAGTCGAGGAAATCCGCCGCGCCAAGGCGCGAGGCCTGCCGATCTATGCCGAAACTTGCCCGCAATATCTCTTCCTCTCGGCCGAAGACATCGACACACATGATCTCTCCGGCTCAAAATGCGTGTGCACGCCGCCGCCACGCGACAAGTCGCACCAGCCGGAGATCTGGCGCGGCATTCTCGACGGCACGCTTGAGGTCTTCTCATCCGACCATTCGCCATGGAATTACGCGGACAAGATCGCCGGCGGGCCGGACACACCCTTCAACCGCATCCCGAACGGCATCCCCGGTATCGAGACACGTCTGGCGCTGCTATTTTCGGCAGGCGTCAACGGCGGACGCATGTCGCTGCAGAAGTTTGTTGATCTGACTTCTGCTGCGCCGGCGCGCCTCTTCGGCCTCTATCCGCGCAAGGGCCTGATCGCTGTCGGCTCGGATGCCGATATCGCCATCTGGGACCCGGATCGCCTCGTCACCATCAACAACGACATGCTGCATCACGCGACCGATCACACCCCTTATGAGGGGCAGACGGTGCGCGGCTGGCCGGTCATGACGATCTCGCGGGGCGAGCTCGTCTGGAACGACGGCGAGGTTCTGTCGCAGCCCGGCCGCGGCCAGTTCATCCCGCGCCTGCGTCCCTTCCCGCCGCAGCAGGGGCTTTCCAGGGTGCTGGCGTCATGACCTCGGACTCCGATCCCATGACTGCCCGACTTGCCGGCAAGGTCATCCTGATCACGGGTGCCGCCAGCGGCATCGGCGCGGCCATCGCGCGGCGCTGCCTTGCCGAGGGCGGCAGCGTTGTCTGCGCCGACCATGCGGAGGATGCCGCCGCCAATCTGGCCGAGGAACTCGGCTCGCGCGCGCTTGCCGTGCGCTGCGACGTCACCGACGGGCGTTCGATGGAGCGCGCGCTTGATACGGTCCGCGGCCGGTTCGGCCGGTTGGACGGCCTGGTTCACAATGCCGCTGCGCCATCTCTGGATGGGACGGTGGTCGATCTCAGCGAGCAGCAATGGCGCCGCGAGCTCGATGTCAGCCTGACGGGGGCTTTCCTGGCATCGAAGTTCGCATTGCCCCTGATGATTTCTGGTGGCGGCGGTTCCGTGGTCCTGATCGCCTCGCAATTCGCGCATGTCGCAACCGGCAAGGCCGTCGCCTATTGCGCCGCCAAGGCAGGTCTCGTCCACCTCGCCAAGGCCATGGCGATCGATCATGCGGGTGAGGGCATCCGGGTGAACAGCCTGTCGCCGGGCGCGGTCGCAACGCAGCGGCTTCTGCAGCGCTGGCCGGATCTCGAAGCCGCCGACCGGCAACTCGGCCCGGCGCATCTGCTCGGCCGGATCGCCCAGCCCGACGAGATTGCGGCCGCGACCGCCTTCCTGCTCTCGGCCGACGCCTCCTTCGTGACGGGCACAGACCTGCTCGTCGATGGCGGCTATGCGGTGCGCTGAACCCATGAATGCAATGATCTGGATTGGATTTTGAAATGACCCTTCTCGTCACAGGCGGCACAGGCTTCGTCATGAGCGTCGTGGCACGGACCTGGCTGGATCGCGATCCCACGGCCCGCGCCGTCATCCTCGATCGCTCCGGCCTCGATGCCATGGCCGAGCGCTATTTTGCGCCGGTGCGCGATCGGCTTTCGGTCATCACCGCCGATATCTGCGACCCTTCGCACTGGTCGGCCGCGCTTGATCAGCACGGCATCAGCGTCATCGTGCATGGCGCGACGATCACGCCGATCTCGCGCGGCAGCGCTGCCGAGGCCAAGCGTCAGCCGGAGGCCGAGGAGCCAGCCAGGATCGTCGATGTCAATCTGATGGGCACCGTTCACATGCTCGAATGGGCGCGCAGCCGCCCCTCCGTCAAGCGCTTCATCTATGTCAGCTCCGGCTCGGTCTATCGTCATCACGGGCCGGACTGGGCCGGCGAACCCCTGCCGGAAGACGGCTATGTCGCGCCGCTGACGCTTTACGGCATCTCCAAATTCGCCTCCGAAATGGTGGTCAACCGCTATGCCGATCTCTTCAGCCTATCTGCGCTCAGCGTCCGTCTCGCCTCGGTTTACGGAACGATGGACCGGGCGACCGAGAGCCGCAATTTCCGCCATGTTCCGAACAAGGTGGCGCATATGGCCCTGGCAGGTGAGGTAATCCGGCCAAACAGCCTGGAATCAGTCGGTGACTACGTCCATTCCGCCGACGTCGGCAATGCCGTCGTGGCACTGCTGACGGCGCCGCGGCTTCGCTATCGCCACTACAATATCGGCAGCGGTCGCACCTCGACCACAGGCGACATCATCGAATGGGCGCGGGAGCGCGTGCCTGATTTGAAGGTCGAGGTCAGCCCACACGACACCGCCAATGTCATCCAGGACGCGACGCTGAAGGACGGCATGTGGGGCGAATATGATCTCGCCCGCATCGAGCGCGACACGGACTGGCGCCCGCGCCCCGCCAGGGAAGCCTTCCACGACTACATGGACTGGATCGTCGCGAATGAAGGCGCATCCGGGGAGACGAAATAATGTCGGCACCCGTCAAACCCGAAAACACGGAACGCCAGGCGCGCGATTTTATCGGCTATGGCCCGAAGCCGCCCTTCATAAGCTGGCCCGGTGGCGTCAAGCTCGCGATCAACCTGGTGCTGAACTACGAGGAAGGCTCGGAATATTCCTGGCTGGAGGACGGCCGCAACGACAATTGGGGCGAGTACAATATTCCAAACAGCCCGCCGGTGCGCGATCTCGGCACCGAGACGCATTTCGAATATGGCAGCCGCGCCGGTGTCTGGCGGCTTGCGCGCCTCTTCGATCGCTACAAAGTCCCGATCACCGTGTCAGCCTGCGCCGTCGCGCTTGAAAAGAACCCAGCCGTCACCGAATGGATGAACGCCCGCGGCCATGACCTGCTCGGCCACGGCCTGCGCTGGAGCGAATATTCGACCATCGAGCGCAAGGACGAGGAGCGCCAACTGCACGATGCGGTCGCTCTCTACAAGAAGCTGACCGGTCGCCGCCCGATGGGGTGGAATTGCCGGTCCTTCCCGAGCGTCAACACCCGCGATCTCATCGCGAAAGAGGGCGGTTTCCTCTATTATTCTGATCCCTGCAACGACGACCTTCCCTATTTCATCGATCACGACGGCACGCGTCTGCTCGTCGTCCCCTATTCCAAGACATTGAACGACAGCCGCTATCTGATTGCGCCCGGCTATAGCAATCCGCGTGACTTTGCCGAGGATTGCCGCTCCGCCATCGACTACATGATGGGGGAGGCGGATGAGACCGGTGGCCGCATGCTGACGATCGGCGTTCATGCGCGCTGGATGGGTCAGCCGAACCGCGCATCGGGCCTGCGCGATGTCATCGAACATGTCCAGAAGACGCCGGGCGCTGGCTTCATGCGCCGTGAGGATATTGCTCGCCACTGGCTCGAGAACCACGAGGCCTTCGGCCGCGATGCGTGACGGGATCGAGAGCGGCATTGAGCCATCGAGGGAAACGAGGGAAGAACGGGCCATGTGGGGCAAGGACATGAGCGGCGCGGATGTCGTGGCCTCCATCCTGAAGCAGGAGGGCGTGAAGCACATTATAGGCTTCCCGAACAGCGAACTATTCGACGCGTGTGCTCATCTCGACATTCCCCCCGTCATCACCCGCACGCCCCGCGTCGCCGTGAATATCGCCGAGGGCTATGCGCGCACCACGGCCGGCCGCGAACTTGCCGTCGTCACTGTGCAATACGGCCCCGGTGCAGAGAGCGCCTTCGGTGGTATCGCGCAAGCCTTCAACGACCGTGCGCCAATCCTCTTCCTGCCGACGGGCTATCCGCGCGGGTCTGAGGCAGTGGCACCGAATTTCGAGGCGAGCCGCAACTTTCGCCATGTGACGAAATGGTGCGAGGCGGTGACGCGCGTCGAGCATCTGCCGAAGCTGATGCATTCGGCAATTTCCCGCGTTCGCAACGGCCGTCCGGCGCCGGTTCTGTTGGAGCTGCCCGTCGATCTGCTGGCCGAGCGGCATGCGCCTTCCGCCAATCCTTATCTGAAGCCGAGGCGCAGCGTGCCGCAGGCCGATAGCGGCGAGATCGCCGAACTGGTGGTGATGCTGCTGGCGGCCAAGAACCCCGTCGTCTTCGCGGGGCAGGGCGTGCTTACCGCCTCGGCTTCGCAGGAGCTCGTGGAATTTGCCGAGCTGTTCCGCATCCCGGTCATGACGACGCCAAACGGCAAGAGCGGCTTTGCGGAAAACCATCCGCTGGCGCTCGGCACGGCCGGACGCGCGCGGCCGGCGACGGTCGATCATTTCCTGGACAAGGCCGATGTCGTGCTCGCGCTCGGCACCAGCCTGACTCGCTCGCACTACATCCTGCCGATCGCCAAGGACAAGGTGCTGCTGCAGGTGACGATCGACGAGGGCGATCTCGGCAAGGATTATGCGATCGCGCAGGGCGTGGTCGGTGACGCCCGCTCCGTGCTCCGGCAAATGATTTCGCTGGTTGGCGAGGGGCGTCTTGATGTTCCGGCACGCACTGAAATGGAAGAGGAAATCCGCGCTGTGCGCGCCGCCTTCATCGAGCGATGGATGCCGCTCCTGACAGCGGAGAGCGAGCCGATTTCTCCCTATCGCGTCGTCTGGGAAATCATGCGCGCGGTCGATCCGGCAAAGACGGTCATGACCCATGATGCCGGCAATCCGCGCGATCAGTTCAGCCCCTTCTATGAGGCGACCGTGCCTGGCAGCTATATCGGCTGGGGCAAGACCACGCAGCTTGGCAGCGGCCTCGGCTTTGCGCTCGGTGCCAAGCTGGCGCGACCAGAGGCGACGGTCGTCAACCTGATGGGCGAGGCGGCCTTCGGCATGGTCGGGATTGATTTCGAGACTGCGATCCGTTGCAACCTGCCGATCCTGACCGTCGTCATGCGCAACAACGTGCTCGGCGGCTACGCCGCCAGCATGCCGATCGCCACTCAGAAATACGGAGCAAACCGTATGTCGGGTGCCTATGCGCCGATCGCGGAAGCGCTGGGCGGCTATGGCGAGTGTGTGACGTCGCCGGCGGGCCTTCGTCCGGCGCTTCTGCGTGCCCTTGGGAGGGTCGGTGCAGGTCAAGCCGCGCTGATAGAGGTGGTGACCCACGAAGAACCGCGCCTGCCGGGCCTCTGCTGACGAGTGATCGGGATGAGCGGTATGTTCGATACAATCATATCAGGCGCGACCATCGTCAATGCGAGCGGCGAGGTAAGGGGTGACGTCGTCATCTGCGACGGCCGGATCGCGACAATCCTCTCGCCCGGCGAGGCGGTCGAAGCCCGCAGCATCGTGAATGCCGAAGGCTGCTATCTTCTGCCCGGTCTGGTCGATGGCCATGTCCACCTGCGCGAACCGGGGCTCACGCATAAGGAAGATTTCGACAGCGGGACGCGTAGCGCTGCCTTGGGCGGTGTAACAACCGTGCTCGACATGCCGACCGATGATCCCTGGACCGCGACGGCCGACCAGCTTACCGCCAAGATGGAGATGGCTAGGGGAAGGATCCATGTGGATGTCGGCTTTCAGGTTGCCCTCAGCCGTGAGACCGCCCCCCTGGATCGATTGCTGGATTTGCGACCGGTTTCGCTGGAGCTATTCACGGCCGATGTGCCTGACGCCTTCCTATTCGACGGCATGGATGCCGTCTCGCGGATCGTCAGTCGCCTTGCCGAAAGCGATACACTCATCGGCATTTCGCCAGGCGACCAATCGATCTTGGTCGGCAGCAGCTTACGCAATCGTACCGGGGATATCGCGGCATTTCTCGAAAGCCGGCCGGCTCTGGCTGAGGCATCGGGCGTCGTCCGCGCCATTCTGGCGGCGGCGGGCACGAATGCCCGCATCCATGTGCGCCAAGTCAATTCGGCGCTTGGCATCTCCACATGGCGGCGACTGCGGGACATGGCTGATGCGACGGTCGAGACGACGCCGCAGAATGTCTTTTTCACCGCCGCCGACTACGAGAGGTCGGGCGCAAACCTAAAAGGCTCGCCGCCTTTCAGGGCGCCGGCCGACGTCGAAGCGCTGCGAGCCGCCCTTTCCGAGGACCTGATTGATATCGTGGCCACTGATCACGCGCCGCACAGCCCCGCCGAGAAGGCAGCTACTTATGCCGCGTTCGCAGATATTCCGGGTGGAATGCCGGGGCTTCAAACCCTGCTTATGACCATGTTACGGCTAGTCGAAGAACGGGTCATCGGGCTCAGCGATCTTGTGCGCATATGTTCTTTCAACCCCGCTGGACGTTTCGGCTTAGGTCGTTCAAAAGGCGCGATAGCGACTGGCTTCGATGCCGATATCGTGGTGCTCGACCGGCGCCAGCCGAGCCGGATCACAAATGCCGATCAGGTCTCGCGCGCCGCCTATACGCCATTCGATGGCTGGAACGTACCGGGTATGCTGACCCGGGTGTTTCTGAAAGGTCAGGAGATCGTTCGCGATGGAAAGATCATCGCCGAGAGACGCGGCAGTGTCGTCACCCGTGAAGCCTGAGGACCAGCCGATGCCCATGCTCCAGAACAGAATTGCCATCGTCACTGGTGCCAGCTCCGGCCTCGGGCGCGCCATCGCGTTGCGCTACGCCACCGAAGGTGCCTTCATCGTCATCGCCGACATGATTGAGACGCCGATCGAGGGTGGCGAAACAACGCTGGAGCGCATCCGCGCTACCGGCGGCAATGCTCTTTTCGTAAAGACGGATATTTCTAACTGGGATGCTGTCGATCATCTGGTCGGCGAGACTGCCCGCCATTTCGGGCGACTCGACGTGATGGTCAACAATGCGGCAATCTACACATCGACCAATTTGCTGGAGACGACGCCGGAGCAATGGGCGCGCGTCATCGGCGTCAACCTCACCGGCTTCTTCTATTGCTGCAAGCGCGCCGCGCAACAATTCGTCGCACAGGAACCAGTCGGCGAGGTGCGCGGGCGCATTATCAACATTTCCTCGCAGCATGGCATGGTCGCTTGCCCCGGCGATTTTCCCTATGGCGTCAGCAAGGGCGGCATCGTGCAGATGACGCGGCAGATCGCGGTGGATCATGCCGACGACCTGATCATCTGCAATGCGATTGCGCCGGGTAAGATCGTCACCGGCAAGCCTGGTGTCGCCAATGATTCCGATGCACTCGACTATTCGCGCCGCCGCACGCCCTGGCCGCGTCTCGGCGCCCCGGAAGATGTTGCCGGCGCAGCTCTGTTCCTGGCAAGCGACATGTCGAGCTACATGACCGGCATCAACCTCATGGTAGACGGCGGTTGGATGGCCGGCTGACCTGCAAAGCAAACCGGTTGTGTGCCGGAAAATGAAAGGAAACACGCATGGATCTAGGACTGAAGGAAAAAACTGCGCTCGTCCTCGGCGCAGGCGGTGGCCTCGGCGGCGCAATTGCCAAGACATTGGCCGCCGAAGGGAGCCATGTCGCTGTCGCCGATATCAACAAGGAAGCGGCTGAAAAGGCGGTCGCGGAGATCGAAGCAAGTGGTGGCAGCGCTGTGGCGATCGCCTGGGATCTTGCCGACCTCAGCATCATCACCTCGAACCTCTCGACGATCGAAGCCCGGTTCGGATCGGTCGACGTCCTCGTCAATATCACCGGCGGCCCGCCCCCGACGCTCGTTTCTGGCCAGAATGCCGAAAGCTGGCGTAAGCATTTCGATAGCATGGTGCTGTCGGTCATTGCGATTAGCGATGCCGTGCTGCCGAAGATGCGCGAGAAGAAGTGGGGGCGGATCATTACCTCGACCTCGTCGGGCGTTGTCGCGCCGATCCCGAACCTCGGACTTTCGAACGCGTTGCGCATGTCCTTGGTCGGTTGGTCGAAGACCCTTGCAGGCGAGGTCGGCCGCGACGGCGTGACGGTCAATATCGTGCTGCCTGGCCGCATCGCCACTCAGCGCATCACCTTCCTGGATGAGCAGAGGGCCAAGCGCGAAGGCCGCTCGGTAGAAGATGTCTCGGCGCAAAGCACCGCCTCCATTCCAGTCGGCCGCTACGGCGATCCGCAGGAATATGCCGATGTCGTCACCTTCCTGGCGAGCACGCGTGCATCTTATGTTACCGGAAGTGTTCTGAGGATCGACGGCGGTCTGATCGCAAGCGTTTAGATGCGGTAGCTCAGGCATTCCAATCGGCTGACTATGTTCCAAGGGCTGGTGATATCTGGCAATATCGCCAGCTCTTATAGTTTTGTTGGCTATCGGGAGCGCCGCGCAGCTCGTCGCCACTACTTCTAACCTGGGCAAGATCCCGCTCGTGGCAGTCATTCACCGTCGCGTCGGCAATATTGCGCCACCGAATAATGATTGACGTTCCACCAAGGCCGCTGAGGTTGTAGCCTTGCCGCTGTCGACCCCTTTGGGGCCCGCGGGATCGTTCGCAACGCGAGATAGGTACTCGTTCCAAGCGCTTGTCATGGCCGATCAGTACAAGAACAATCCCACCGACGAGGGGCCGGCAGCCAGAGCAGCAGTGCAATGCTTGCATTGCTGGTTGCATCGCGATAGCTTGTCGAAGCCGGGGCGATTTGGTGGCTTCTACAGCTGCTTAGTGCTAAGCTCAGCTTGCTTCAAACGTATCGCGCATCGCACGCAGAATGATAACGGCCGAAGCCGCGCCGGGATCGATATGCCCAAGGGATCGCTCTCCCAGCCGAGCGGCCCGACCGCGGGCGGCCACCATGGAGCTTGTCGAATTAGCTCCAGCTTCGGCAGCGTCAACGATCGAATTCCACATCGTCATAGCATCGTGCGAATTCGCCTTGGCGTGGATTGCGGCCTCGGCAGCGGGGATCCAGGCGTCGAGCATGGTCTTGTCGCCACGCTGACCTTTGCCGCGCTGCTGGATACCGGCCCGCATCTCGTCGACGATCATTGCCTGGCAGGCGAGCGATAAGGATTCGTCCGCCTTCAATGACTGCGAAGCGCGGCGGAAGGCGGTGGCATAGAGCGGGCCGGTCGATGCGCCGACGGCATCCAGAAAGGCGGAGGCTGCCGCGGAGAAGATTTCGGAGGGTAACGCCTGCGCAAGATCGAGCTTTGCGAGCTCCGCGTTCACCGCCATGAAGCCGAGAGACATGGTGATGCCGTGATCGGCGTCGCCAATTGCGCCATCCAGCTCCGAGAGGCGATCTTTTTCGGCATTGATCGCGATCGATATGCGCTGAAACATGGTGCCCAGGCATCGGGCGGCTTCTTCCGACATCGTCTTCCTCCCGGTCCCGGCCATGTCTGTTGTCGCCGGGCACATTTTTATAGCTTCATCCGACCTTCAGCGCGAAGGTGTCGCACGGATGGTAGAGCATGTCAGTCAGTTCCTGATCGAGATGCAGGATGGATATGGAGGCGCCGACCATATCCAGCGACGTGCAATAATGTCCCACCCAGTTTGCCTCGATCTTGATGTCCTTCGCGCTCAGCCTCTGTTCGACGCGCCGGAACAGAATATAGAGCTCCATCAGCGGCGTTGCGCCGAAAGAATTGATGAGCACCGCCACTCGATCGCCTGCAACCGGCTTCATTTCGGAGAATATCCGGTCCATCACCCGATCGGTGATCTCGTCGGCGCTCATCATCTTCTCGCGGGTGACACCGCGTTCGCCGTGAATGCCCATGCCAAATTCGATATCGTCAGGTCCGATTTCGAAGTTGTGGCGTCGGGTCTGCGGCAGCGAGCAGGGCTCGAGTGCGACACCCATCGTGAAAGTCCGATCATTGGCCTTGCGCGTCACCGTCTCGCATGCGTCGAGCGACAGACCCTTGTCGCAGGCGGCGCCGGCTATCTTGAAGATGAAGAAGTTGCCGGCGACGCCGCGTCGTCCCTCGCGATCCTCGATCGGCGAGGAGGAGATATCGTCTGTGGTCAGCACCGTGCGGACGTCGATTTTCTGCTCCTGCGCCATTTCGGCGGCCATCTCGAAGTTCATGACGTCGCCGGCATAGTTGCCGTAGACAAAAAGTACGCCTTCGCCGCCGGAAGACGCCTTGGCACATTCGAGGATTGGCGTCGGCGGAGGCGAGGAAAAGATGTTGCCGATGGCAACGGCATCGGCAAGCCCCTTGCCGACATAGCCAAGAAAGCTAGGCTCGTGCCCGGTACCGCCGCCAATCACCAGGCCGACCTTTCCCAGCCTCGGGCCGGTTCGCGCCATCAGCGCGCGGTTCGATCCCTTGATCGGCGTGATATGCGAGGCATGTGCCTTGACGATGCCTTCCAGCATCTCGTCGACGACATCGTCGGGATTGTTGAGGAATTTCTTGATATGCGTTCGATAGCTGCTGGGCAGGGCAATGCTGTTGTCGGTTTTCGGACGCTGCTGGGCTTTCTGATCGAACTCGGTGACACCATCGGCATTCAGAATGCCGCGCCCGGTGGCTGCATCGGTAATCAGCACGTTGATATAGCCGCCGCGCAAGGCGGCGAGAATTGCGGGCACCTTGTCGAAGCCGCCGGCGACGGCGATGCGTAGCCCGATGGATTTCAGCATGTCGAGGGATATGCCGATGGTGCGGTCGTCGAGCGGCCCTGCAACCGGCAGACCCTTGGTGTCGATGAAACGGCCGGCAAGAACGCCAACAGCATTCTTGGCCAGATAATCCTGCAGGGAGACGGACTCGAAGAAACCGCTGCTGTGAACCGTCGAGTTCGGCCGCAACGACGCCACGCCGAAGATAGCTTTGTTGGCTTTGGCAAGGGTAGCAAATTGATCCTCGACCAATGGTTCGCGCAACAAGATCTCCCGAACTTCAGGCGCCGAAACGATCGCAGGGGCCGTGATATTGATCAGCCTGCCGCCTGTCACATTGGCAAAGGCACTGGCACAGAGTTCCGGCGTGTAGGCAAAGAGTGCACGGGTGCCACCGGTTGCCTGGACGATGGTAACATCCTGCAGGTTCGGCACATTGGCTTGCTCCGCGACCGCGAGAACCGTGCGGCCCCAGGCAACGGCAAGCGTATCGCCGGATTTCAGTAGGCGGGCGATGGCCTGCGCACCGGCGGTTCCGAGGCGGTCGATAAGCGGCCGCGAACCGTCGTCGCTAGGCACCACGAGACAGTCGTGCAGGCCGAAATGGCGCTTGAGTTCTTGAGCGATGGAGAGCGAACTCAGGCGAGAGGGCTCGAGTGAGATATTGACGATGCCGCGGCTGCGGGCATCGGCGAGATAGCTGTTCACGGTCGCCCGCGAAATGCCCATAATCTCGGCGATGTCGCCTTGGGTCTTGCCATCTTCGTAATAGAGCCAGCAGGCCCAGACATAGGGGTCGTCGCCATAGCGCAACGGCATGCTATCGGTCGCATCCGGCACGCCCGCCTTGCTTGCACTGTTCTTGCCGGCCGAAGATGCCTTGCCTGTCATGATGATTCACTGTTTCCCGTTTTCGCCAGAAGATGAAAGCAATGACGCATGTTTGCAAATGCTTCTTCTTGAGGAAGGGCGGCGCGCGACCCCGTGGTGGAGCACGGGATCGCGCAGCCTTGGGAGAGCCCTGTTATTGCAGTCGTGCGCGAGCGCAGAGCGAAAGTTCCTTCAGGATGATAGCGCAGGAAGTCGCACCGGCGTCGAGAACGCCGAGCGAGCGCTCGCCCAACCGGCTGGCGCGGCCGATCTTGGCAACGAGATTGAGGGTGGAGTCGCGGCCGACCTCGGCTGCAGCAACCAGAGCATCGAGCGCCTCCGCAAAGGATTTGCCGGCTGCATTCGCAGCATCGAACGCCTCGATTGCCGGAACCAGCGTGTCCAAAAGCGTCTTGTCGCCGACTTTGGCGGAACCGATCGACTGGATACCTTCAAGCCCGGCATGCAGCGCCCTGCTATAGGCTGCGCTATCGATGGCCTCGATGCCGTTGAGCTTTTCGGCAATCTCGGTGAACATGACGCCGTAGAGCGGGCCCATGGAGCCGCCGATCTCGGTCATCAGCACCGTGCCCAGCGTATCGAGCGAGACTGACAGCGACTGGTTCTTGCCCTTCAGGCGTTCCGCGGCCATTGCGAAGCCCTTGGCCATGTTGACGCCATGGTCGCCGTCGCCGATCTTGCCGTCGATCTCGCTGAGATAGGCGCGGTTCTCGACGATGCGATCGGCCATCGCCAAGACGATATCACCCGATGTTGCATTGTTGAATGTCTGCATGCGTGCGTCCCCCTCAGAGCAGCGTCGTGCACTCGACCTCGACGTCCAGAAGCTCTTTCAGCTCCTCGTCGAGTGCCATCACGGTCAGCGTCGCGCCGACCATTTCGAGCGACGTGAAGTAGTTGCCAATATAGGTCCTGTAGATATTCAATCCCCGTTCGGAGATCTTCGTCTCGATCGTGTCGTTGAGGATGTAGAGCTCGTTGACCGGTGTCGCGCCGAGGCCAGACACGAGGACGGCCACTTCCGTTCCAGTGGCCAGATTATGATCATCGAGCACGATCTGGCACATATCCTCGGCTATCTCCGCTGCCGTCTTCAGCGGCTCGACGCGAACGCCGGGTTCGCCGTGATGGCCGATGCCGACTTCCATCGTGCCGGGTTCGATCTGGAAATTCGAATGACCGACGGCGGGCAGGGTGCAGGGACCAAGGCCGATACCGACGGAGCGGCAATTGTCGATCGCCCTTTGCGCGGTCACGCGTACTTCCTCCAGGTTCGCACCCTTGGAAGCCTTGGCGCCGCCGATCTTCCACATGAAGATTTCGCCGGCCACGCCGCGGCGCTTCTCGCGCTCCTCCGGTGGTGCCGAGCAGACATCGTCGTTGGCGACGACGGTCGCGACTTCGATGCCGTCCTTGGCGGCAAGCTTCGTCGCCATCTTCACGTTCATGTTGTCGCCGGCATAGTTGCCGTAAAGGCAGATAACACCACGGCCACCATTGGCCTCGCGGATGGCGTCGTGGAAGCTCTTGGCCGTTGGGGACGAAAAGAGCTCGCCGACTGCGACCGCATCCAGCATATTCTTACCGGTATAGCCGATGAAGGCCGGCTCATGGCCGGAGCCACCGCCGGTGACCACGCCGACCTTGCCGGCATACGGCGCATCCTTGGCGACGACGACGCGCGGATTGTCTGCCAGACGAACGATATCCGAATGCGCTTTGATGAAGCCTTTTACAGTATCTTCAACGACTTCATCGGGATTGTTGATGAACCGCTGCATGGTCTCTCCTGTCGAAATTGTCGAGCGCTTGCGCTCAAAGAATGGTGTAGCCGCCGTCGATCAGCAGATCGGCGCCGTTGATCATGTCCGCGCCGGACGAGGAGAGGAAAACAGCCGCGGCTGCAATCTCCTGCGGGAAGGCGAAACGGCCCGTCGGGATGCGCTTCTTGGCGGCTTCGCCTTTTTCACCGGCCCAGGCCTTCTTGCCGAGCTCGGTCAGCACGATGGTCGGCGAGATGGTGTTGACGTTGATGCCGTGTTTGCCCCATTCGGCGGCAAAGGTCTTGGACATGCCGATCACGCCGAACTTGGAGGCGCAGTATGCCACATGCTCTTCGATGGCGACCGTGCCGGCTTGCGAGGCGAGATTAACGATCTTGCCACCCTTGCCGGCGGCGATCATCGCGCGACCGACAGCCTGTGTGACCAGGAACGTTCCCTTGAGGTTGATGTTGATCGTCTTGTCCCAATAGTCGAGCGGCAGATCCTCGGCGGGAGCAAGGAAGACGACGCCGGCGCTGTTGACGGCGATATCGATGCCGCCGAAATGCGATACGACATCGCTGACGGCCTTGCTGACCGAGGCCGGATCGGACACGTCGCAGACGAATGCTTCAGCGCCGCCGCCGATTTCTGATGCCTTGGTCTTCGCCATGTCGACATTGATATCGAGAACCGCGACCTTCGCGCCCTTGGAGGCGAATGCAGCCGCGACCGCAGCACCGATGCCGGAGCCGCCGCCTGTGACGAGCGCCGTCTTGCCTGAAAGCGGGAAGTTCAAATCAATGTCTGGGGATGTCTCGGTCATCTTTTTCAAGCCTCTGTTTTCGGGGTGTGGCGAGGCGATGGTTCGCCCCGCCACATTGATCTTACTTGCGGGTTTCGAGCAGCTTGTCGACGTTCTCGGCCGTTACCGGGGTCCACGGAACATTGTAGTTCTTGTCCTTGCCGTCGTTGAACGGCATGGCCGGATACTGTTCCCAGATCTTGGATTCCGGCTTGTAGTTGCCCTTCTTGGCGGCAAAGATTGCCAGATCGAGGGCGCCCTGAGCCTGCGCGCTGGCGTCCTGCAGGATCGAGGTCATCGTACCAGCCTTGACGGCATGGAGCGCATCGGTGATGCCGTCGATACCGGCAATGGCGAAGTCTTTGACGTTCAGCTTGGCAGCCTTGATCGCTTCGATCGCGCCGAGCGCCATCTCGTCGTTCTGGCCGATGACGCCGTTGATCTGGCCGGGATGAGAGGTCAGCCAGTTTTCCATGAGGGTCTGGGCTTCGGCACGCGACCAGTTGGCGGTCTGGTCTTCCAGCACCTTCACATTCGGGCACTCGGCAAGCGCCTTCTTGTTGCCTTCGAGGCGCGAGATCTGAGCGGACTGACCGATCGGGCCTTCGAGGATGACGACATTGCCCTTGCAGCCGATCTTGTCGAGGACGCTCTTGGCCTCCATGTAGCCGGAGATCGTGTCGTCGGAACCGACATAAGCAGTCAGCAGATCGGAATTGACGCGGGTGTTCGAGCCGACGACGGGGATACCGGCGTCATGGGCGGCCTGTACGGCGGTTGCTGCGGCCTCGATATCGATCGGTACAAAGATGATCGCGTCGAACTTCTGCGTGATCATCGTGTTGACCTGCTCCTGCTGCACGAGCGCGTCATAGCGGCCGTCGAAGATGGTCAGATCGACATCGCCATTCTTGACGGCGGGGTGTTCCTTTAGCGCTGCCGACCAGATCTGCATGAATTCGGCATTCAGGCCGTAGGGAGCCGCGCCGATTTTCAGCTTCTTGTCCTGGGCGAGGACAGGTGAGGCCAGAATTGCTGTCGCTGCAGCAAGAGCAATCAATAATTTCTTCATTATAGGTCTCCTCCGTTGAAAGTCCGGCCGTCGTCTTGACGAGCCGTTGGGTTTTCCGAGTGTGGACACTGGAATGTCTTCGGGCTCAGCCGCCCAGGTTTCTCTTTTGGTCGAGCATGACGGCGCCGACGATGAGCGCGCCCTTGAGGACCTGCTGGTAGTAGGACTGGATGCCCATGAGATCGAGGCCGTTGTTCATGACACCGATGATCAGCGCGCCGATCAGCGTGCCCGTGATGCGGCCGACGCCGCCGGAAAGGCTGGTGCCGCCAATGACGACGGCTGCAATCGCGTCCAACTCATAGGCGATGCCGGCCTGTGGCAGAGCGGAGCCGGTGCGCGCCGCAAGGATCATGCCTGCCAGACCGGAGAGGCCACCGGAAATGACGTAAACGAGGAAGCGCAGCTTGCTGACGTTGATACCGGAGGTAACGGCTGCATGCGGATTGCCGCCGACAGCATAGATATAGCGGCCGAAGCGGGTGCGGTTCAGGACCCACCAGGCGATGATGAAGACGATGGCAAGCAGAACGACCGGCATTGGGATGGACAGGATGCTGCCGGTGCCGATCCAGCGGAAGTCAGGCGTGAGAGCTGGAACCGGCTTGCCGCCGCCATAGATCAGCGTCAGGCCGCGGGCGGCAGAGAGCATGCCGAGCGTTGCGACAAAAGCGGGAACGGCAAAGCGCGAGACAATAAGGCCGACCACGGCGCCACAGGCGACACCGACCAGCAGGCCGACGACGAGTGCGACATAAGGCGGGTAGGGTGCACCGATGATCCCGGCCGTCGCCGAGGTCGTCGCGAAACTGGCGCTGACGATGCCTGTGAGTGCGACCACGGAGCCGACGGAAAGATCGATGCCGCGCGTCAGGATGACGAATGTCATGCCGATTGCCAGCACCCCGTTGATCGAGGTCTGCAGCAGCACGTTGGAGATGTTGCCGGCCGTCAGGAAGTATTGGTTCGAAACGGAGAGGACAGCTGCGAGCAGAAGGAAGGCGAGAAAGATCCCGTATTCCTGAATGATCAATCGGCGCCGGTCCGAGCCGAACCAGGAATTGGACGGATTATTGTCAGTGGCGGACATTGCAAATACCTCTTGTTGCCGGACGCGTTCTTTTGAGCTTCGTGCCTGCTGTGTTCAGGTCGACAGATGCACGAGCGATTGCGCGTCGGCCTCCTCCCTCTTGAGAATTCCGGCAGACCGTCCCTGGCGCATCACCAGGATGCGGTCCGACATGCCGAGAACCTCGTCTATTTCGGATGAGATCATGATCACGGTGCCGCCTTCGGCGGCGAAGTCGCAGATGATGCGATAGATCTCGCGCTTGGCGCCGACATCGACGCCGCGCGTCGGCTCATCGAGCAGCAGCACTTTCGGCTTGCGCAGAAACCATTTGCCGAGCACCACCTTTTGCTGATTGCCGCCCGAAAGGCCGGAGACCGGCATGCTGTCGCGTGCAGCCTTGATGCCGAAGCGCTGGATCATGTCCCGGCTGGCGTTGGCCTCGGCCCGGCGATCCATCGAAAAATTGGGGCTCATTTCGGGTAGGCTCGCAAGGCAGATATTGTTGCGAACGCTATCGATCAGGTTGAGGCCGGTCAGCTTGCGATCTTCGGTGACGAAGGCGATGCCATGCTGCATGGCTTCGGCCGGTTTGCGCACGGTTATGGGCTCGCCAGCAAGCTTGATCTGGCCGTTGCTGACGGCATCGATGCCGAAGATGCAGTTGAAGATCTCGGTACGGCCGGATCCCATCAGGCCGTAAATGCCGAAAATCTCCCCCTTGTGAGCGGTAAACGAGATGTCGTTGACTTTGCCCTCTGCTGTAAGCCCGGCGACTTCCAGCCCCGGCGTTACCGTCGGGACGTTGGTCTTGATGTATTCTTCGCCAAGCTCGCGGCCGACGATCAGGCGGATGAGGCCCGGCCGGTCGATATTGGCAAGCGCGCCGCTGCCGACATAGGACCCGTCGCGAAAGGCCGTGTAGGAATCGGCGATCTGGAAGATTTCGGACAGACGGTGCGAGACGTAGACAACGCCTTTGCCTTCAGCCTTCAGCCGCTCAATGGTCGCAAACAGCTGCTGCGCTTCCTTCTCGCCGATCGCGGAGGTGGGCTCGTCCATGAAGATCACCTCGGCATCGTGGCTGAGCGCCTTGGCGATCTCGACCAGCTGAACTTGCGCGACCGAGAGGTTCATCATGAATTGCGTGGCGCGGATGTTGAACTGCAGTCGGTCGAGGAGCGCCTGCGCGTTGCGGTTCATTGTCTTGAAATCGATGCCGCCAAAGCGCGCCGATGGCTCGCGGCCGAGATAGATGTTCTCCGCAACCGTCATGTGCGGGATGGGGCTGAGCTCCTGCTCGATGATGGCAATGCCGGCCGCGAGCGCTTCGGCAGGGCTTGTGTAATCCACATCCTTGCCGCGGCGGCGAATGGAGCCGGCATCGCGCTTGTGAATGCCCATCAGAATCTTGAGGAACGTCGACTTGCCCGCACCGTTGCCCCCGCACAAGGCGTGGACGGAGCCGGGACGCAGCTGAAAGCGCCCATCGCGCAATGCGGCGACGCCGCCAAAGGACTTTTTCAGCCCCTTCACTTCGAGCAGGAATTCCACTTTCTCCTCCGCATTCCTCAGGCCGGAACGAGCTTCGACGACGACGCAGTTGATCATCGCTCCGTATTAGATTTGACAAAATTCGAATCGTTTTCGACAAATGTCAATATGCTGATTTCGAGATGCCTTCAGTGATGCGAATGTCGCATTCGTGAGGGCTGGAATATGGCGGGCTCAGGTTGCGGGTCGTGGCCTTGATCAGTGGCGCGCGGATTACCCTGACGATCGACATCGGATTTGGCGATGCGCTCGAGCCTGGGGCGGAGACGCTAGATTATCCTTCTATGCTCGTTTTCCGATGGCCCGGCTCAGAGCCTATGCGCGGGAGACGGTCATTGCCGAAAAGTTCCAGGCGATGGTCATGCTGGGGCGTGCAAACAGCCGCATGAAGGACTTTTACGATATCTGGATTCTCAACAGGTCATTCGATTTCGATGATGACAGAATGGCGTGTGCGATCAAAGCGACTTTCGAACGTCGAGAAACACCGATCCCCCGGAGATACCCGACGCCCTGACGGACGCCTTTGTCAAGGACCAGGAAAAGCAACGGCAATGGCACGCATTCGTTGAAAGCGTTGCACATGAACCCGGCGATCTGAAGGATGTCATCACAGAGATTGCCGCGTTCCTGACGCCACACGTCATTGCCGCTGTGAGGCTGCGCAAATGAGCATTTTGCTCACAATCGCCCGGTCATGGAGCAATGACAAATCGATTTCGCTGACCACGTAAATAACTGGTCACACGTTCGTGTCCCTCACATCAGGTTTTTTGTCAATTGTTCATTCGAGTGGCATCGAATTTCTCCTTGGTGAGTGGGATCCACGGTCTGAGCCCATGGCAATTACCTGCCCGGTTCTCGAGCCTGTACAACCTCACATGCGGTCGCCGCTCTTTGGCGGCAGACACCAATTTCCCGCTTTCGCGAGCGCGGGTTCAGGAGAACGGGACCAATCTCAAGATCGGCGGTTGAAGCCAAAAGGAATCCCGGTCCGTTCACCTGGATCCGTCAGGGCTGATCAGGCCCTGAGGATTGGAATTTGTTTTTCACGGGCGCTTCCCGCTTCAGGCGGTTTTCATGATTGCACCTTCGATCAGGACGCCAGAGCTCATGCGCGAGCTTCACGGTCGTCGTTACGCCGTTGATCAGAATGATCTCGTGGCTCCAGTCGAACTGGTAAGCCTCACCTGGCGCATAGTAGAGCGGCACATAGGCTTCCGCCGTCACGGCTCCCCGGTTCTTCGCCCAGGTCTTGGCATATCGCCGGATCGCGTCATAACTGCCATCGTAGCCGAGTGCCCGAACCTCCTCGTAAATCCGGATCAGCGTCAGCCGTTCGCGTGACGGCTTGCCCTCATTGGCTGTCAAAAACCGCTCGATCTCGGCCTTCCACGCTCCGATCCTTGGCAGCGGTTGCCGCTCCCGTTCATAGGTAAAATCGGTCTCGTCGGAGCGCAGTATCTTGCGAACCGTGTTGCGCGATACATGGAGTTCCCGGACGATCTTCTTCACTGACCAGCCCTGCACATGGAAGGCCCGTCGAACACGCGCAATCGTATCCACTCGCTTCAACTCCCGCTCCATCCGCCGCCAAAAGCCGGATGGTCAGATGAAATCTGAGGGGGGTCAAAATTGGATGCCGATTACCCCGCCAAGGGGGTCAAATTTGCACGCCGAAACACAATCAGCCGAGTCGACGCGAAAGCGGGTAATCTGGCGCGTCGTAGAGCGCACGGATCTGGTTCTGATCGAAACGCGCCTCGTCAATTTCCAACATAGACCCACGCTGCTGACTGCGTGGCATGTCTTCTATTGCGAAACGGAGGGCCTCGGCAGCTGTCTCGAACCGCCGATAGCGAGGGCCGCTTATTCCAGCTTTCGACTTGCCGGCGTAAAGTCCAGCTCCGCCCGTATAGTCGAACCGGGTCACATTTGCGCCCTCGCGGTTGCGACAGGATGACGGAGGCGACGGGCGGCATCTCGGACGGTCCGTTCGCTATCGCGCAGTTGGCGCTGGCGCAGCTGCATCCCTTTTCGAAGGTTGAAGAGCTTTTCGGCACTGGAACCGGCTTCGGCGGCAGGTGCACGAAACAGCGCTTCTGCGGATTTTCGGGTGGTGTAGCTTGTCATTTTGTCCTCGAATAATGAGCGCGTTATCGCGCCCTTTGCGATGGTATTGGCGTGACAACGCCGAGCTATTTCTTGCTGAAGCTCGCCGTATGGCCGCCCGTGAGCTTGACCTGCGCGCCAGATGGCGCGGGTGCCGCTGCTGCGGATTTGTCTTTTTTCGGTTTACGGATCTCGCGGTTGCTACGCGTTTGGCCTTTGGCCATGGGTTTATCCTCTGGCGCCCGGATAAATGTCGGCGCTGTTTGAGCTGGAGTGATTTGGGTCGGCGTTTGTCTCGAAGCAAATTTGCTAAACTGGGAGGAGTGTCCTGCCTTGAAGTATCGTCCGCATGTGGGTTTTTCCGTCGATGCCGAAATTTGGAAAGGCACTCATCGCCGCGGGCAGGATTCGCTGAGCGGCTCGGGTGACCACGGTTTCGAGAAGCGCGCGAAGGGTCGCTTGTTCATGATATCCGAATGGACTCGAACGAGCCAGATTTTGTGAAACGTAGCCGGAATACTCGTTGGAAGACATCGCGTCCTCCTCTCGGTTGGGTAAAGCCATCGGAAAGACAGCGATGCCTATGATACGGCTATTGCGTCTGCCACATGCCTGCCTCGCCGTTTGGGCAGGCTATTGTCATTTCTGCCTGCGGGCCGCTCGGGCTAGATGTTGCAGCGGTTGAAACCAGACCCATCCTTCCGGATGGTACAGGTACAATGCTGTCACTGGGGCATAGCCGGTGGGGGTGCCAATCTCTCTCGCGAGAAAAACAAAAGGCCGGGCATGAACCCGACCTCTCACAGTCATTCAGCTTTGCTGCCAGTACATCCGTGGTCAACGGTGCGAATGACCTTATTACGCCGCCTGAAGGTTGTCGGCAGAGTTCTTGCCGGACTTGCGGTCCTGGACGATGTCATAAGTAATCTTCTGACCATCCGAAAGTGAACGCATGCCGGAGCGCTCGACGGCAGACACGTGCACGAACACATCCGTGCTGCCATTGTCAGGCTGAATGAAGCCGAAGCCTTTGGTGGAGTTAAACCACTTTACAGTACCAGTGTTCATAACGATTTCCTTTCAAAGCAATCGTTGTGGTTCCCGCGATGCCTTGCGGGATTAGATCGATTATTTGAGAGGAAATCCAACGGGAGCATAAAGCTCTGGAACGACGTCACAAGCATTGGTCGATAAACAACATATAAGCTCAATTTTTGGTTTTGCAATACCTATCTCGTTTTTGTTCTAAGCTCCTGTATCCTTTCAGCATCACGGTATGCTCAACGAAAATGCGCGAGATCTAGCGTGATGGCGCTGGATCGAGCTTTTGAATAAGCAGAGGTCGCAGCTTTCAGAATTCTTGGCCGCAATGCATCGAACGCCGTCAGGTAGTCTGCCTCGCTGGCATTTCGATGCGATTTCTCGCAGGCCAAGACTTCGGTCGCCAGATAGAATTTGATCTCGAACATCCCGTCGTATCCGGTGAAACGGACACAGCGATTTCTGTCGTCAAAACTACGAGCTTCGTTTGGGAAGGAGATGCCCATCAGCGCCCACCCTCATCTTGCCACCGGTCAATAGCGCTACTCTTGAATTGGGGATCAAGGCTTGCTCGCGTCGACGACTGTTTCCGGTTGGCGAGAGAACTCGGGAGAGCCGATTTTGTCCTCACACCCCAGCGGAACTCGGTTGAGAGAAAGAGTGAGGCGTCACGTTTCATGTCGGAAGTCGCGTCCGACCGAAATCCCCGGAGGCCGGCGGACCTTAAGACTTCCCTGACCAACTTGAAGCCGGCGGGTTCGATATGCGATGCTGCTGGATTGGAAGACATCACATCCTCCTTTGTTGGGGCAAGGTTCTGCACCCTTGGTGACAGCGCCCTGAAGACAAGCCGTCACTACCATCTAAGTCGTGCTGAAATACTGGATTACAAGGGGAGGCCGGGTAAAGAGGTCTGGAGCCATAACCAAGGATCGTCGAGAACTACGCTCGACAACCGAAAAGGGAGAGAATTTCTGGCCTTGACGCGCGACGAAATAGCCGGGCAGAAGTTCAACTCCCTTCAAGAGCAAAAGGAATTATCTTCGCCCCCTGAACCGGTCGAATGCCGACAAACGCTGGATCGGCGGGTCGGCATCCTCCCAGTGGTAGATTTCGTTTCGCAGGAACTGAAGCTCATCGTCCATGGCCTCTTCTGCGATCTCGATCCACCACGCTTTCGGCCGGCCGTCACTGCCATCGGACCAGCGATAGCCCCGTTCCTTCAGCCGGTCCTTGAGGTCGAAGGGTGAGTTTTCCGCGAAGATGCGAACGCGGGAACGCAGGCTTGCCTGATAGAGCTCGGCGAAAGGTGTTTGATCGTTATCGCCCTGAGCGAGCGCCAGCACCTCCAGCAGCGCAAAGCAATCATCGACCGCCCGGTGCCCGACATGAAAATAGCCACTCTGGTTGATGAGATAGCCAAGCTTGGTTCCCTCATATCCCCTGGCGCTCCAATCGATCTCGGAATTGGAACAAGCCCATGCCTTGCGGGCAAAGATCGAGGAGAAGGCTTCGCAGAACGGGCGATCGAAGCCGGCATTGTGGGCAATGACGAGATCGGCGGGCTCGATGAGCGCGCGCATGGCCGCCAAGTCGATCATCTGGCCGAGGACCATGGCGTCGGTGATGCCGGTCAGCCGGGTGACGTCGGCCGGGATCGGAATGCTCGGTTGCTGCAGTCCGCCATAGACACCGGTGATATCGCCGATCTCGCCGTCCTCATTGAAAGTGAAGCCGATCAGGCCGATTTCGATGATCTCGTCCTTTCTGGCATCGAGCCCTGTGGTCTCGGTGTCGAGGATGACAGCCCGAAGCGGATAGCCCGGCCTGGGAGCAGCAGCAATGGGCCGAGCTTCGAGTTTTCTCAGGATTTGGTAGCGGCCGGTTGCTTGCAGGATCCGCACCATCTCAGTCTCGTCAGGCGCTGATCCGGCTGGCCGTGCGCGCAGGCTTGGCGCCGACGTTCTGTGAACGGGCTGAGCATTCTCCGAAAACATGTCCAGCTGAGACGTCATGGCCTATCCGACGAAAATGATCGGCGTGAATTTAACGCCTTGGTTGACTGATGAGAAGCTTTCGATCGAGCCGGCGAGCGATACCCACGGATATTGCGAATAAAGGGCTTATTGACGAGGATGAAACCCCGATCGGTATGATTGGGCATCCTTCGACAGTTCGTACCTTACTGCCGAGCTGAAGCAGGTTGCCCCAGCTTTGTGGCCCACCAGTCGGTCGATAGGCCGGACGAATTTCTGCTCTGCGAGCATTATGGCAAAGAACCAGATTTCATCGATCATCAGGCGCCGCCACATTTCAAAGAATTTGTCCTCGGGCGGGCCGTGCCGCTTCTCGCCGCGCGCGCGCCTTCCGTTTACAATCCTGGTTTGACTGACGCCTCCGAGATAGTTCGCTGGCCGAGGAACTGCGTCCTCACCGGCACCACGTTGTACAATTCACTTAAATCATACTGCAATTTAACAATCGTGGGGCCTATCACAGCCCTCGAACAGAGCTGGAGCGGAACCTTCAGCCGAACTTGCCTGGATCAACCGGCTTTCTCTTATACCGTTGACGAACCACGTCATTCCTGGTCCAGATTTCTGCAGGTTTGAAGCCACAGTATTTATTATCGCGAGAATTTGACCCACTTTTTCATTTCGCGGTGGTCCAATCGGACCGTTAAATGGCGTTTGCCGACAAAATGATAGCCCGGATATTGTGGGTCAATGCGAAATGAAAAGTGAGTTAAATCATCCTGCAATTCAACAGTCACGGACATTCTCGAAGACCGGGGCGTAGCTAGACTAGTCCTGCGAACCGTGGCGCGGTAGTCGTAAACGCTACACCGGATAAAGCTTTGGGTTGCGAACTTACACATTCTTAATATTTAAGCCCCAGAACCTGATGTCTGAACTTGGTTGGAGATTTGAAGATTGCCGTTCTCCCGCGCCCTCGCTCTCAGCAACCCTCTAGATGAAGTACCCGACCTGAGGTCGCTGCCCACCCGTCGGCAGGTTGTATCGCATCCTTTTATTGAGAAGCTGCGCGGAGCGGTTCCATTTGATTTCTTTGCGGTGTCAGGCCTGGACCTCGATGGCTACCGGTTCGGGAGCGGACACTCGATCGACACGGATGTTCCGCCAGCCTTTCTTGACGCCTATTATGGCGATGACCTTCTGAAATCCGATCCTTTCGTGATTGCATCGCTGTCGTCCGCGAATGTGGTCGTTGAGGAGGACGTCTATGCTGAGACACCTCCTCCCCAGAGGCTGCAATATCTCGCCAGGACTTTCGGTGTGCTCAATCGTACACTTTTTCCTATCCGACGCGGTGATGTAGTGTTCGGCGCTGTCACCTTCTCTCGTTCAACACCTTTCTCACAGGAAGAAATCGCATTCCTGGGCGAGATCGCCGAGATCACGCACCGTGTGCTGACCCGACCTATCATGGACAAGTTCTCGGCGCAGACCCTGAAACTGATCGAGGGCGAGATCAGGTGCCTAAGATTTGCAAGCCTCGGCAAGACGACGGACGAGATCGCCGCAGCGAGCGGTTATACACCTGATACCGTCAATAGCTACATGAAGGCCGCGATTCGGAAGCTCGGTGCGGACAATCGCGTTCACGCGATCGCTGAGGCGATCCGACGCGGACTAATTTCCTAGCTTACGATTCGACGAAAGTGGTGTGATCGCGTTTGCTGCCTCGGCGAGGCGGCCTTCGAACGCGCTTTACAACCTTGAGGGGGTTGGACTTGAGCAAAATGTACACTTGCCGAGCGAATGCTCATGTGCGCCACCGAAATTAAGGTTTCGTTGGGTGTTTGACCCTAAAAATAGGGGCGCCGGGAGGAAGGGTTGTCACAATATCGATCAGCCGGCTGACCTGTAACCGAAAGCCACGGTTTCTAAGTCCGACTGAACCTAATCGGCGGACACGAGCCCTCGGCAGACATGGAGCGCATCTTGGGTATTATGTCTTTGGGTTTCTCGTCCGACGCCGGGGCCGTGCTCGCTGCAATGAGCAAGTCGCAAGCGATCATCGAGTTCGATCTCACGGGAAAAATTCTGTCCGCCAATGCGAACTTTTGCGCGGCGCTCGGTTATGAGCTGAGCGAAATCGTGGGCCAGCATCATCGGATGTTTGTCGATCCAGCCGAGGCCGCGAGCGCCGAATACCGCCAGTTCTGGAGCGATCTGGCTGCTGGCAAGTTTGACCAGCGTCAATACAAGCGCATTGGCAAGGGCGGCAAGGAAATCTGGATCGAGGGCTCCTACAACCCGGTCTTCAAGGGCGGTAAGCCCTACAAGGTCGTCAAGTTTGCAACTGACATTACCCCCCAAAAGCTGAAGAGTGCCGAGGATGCTGGAAAACTGGATGCGCTGTCGCGCGCTCAGGCCGTGATTGAGTTCACACCTGCGGGCGAAATTCTGACGGCCAACGAGAACTTTCTCAACACTCTCGGATACCAGCTGTCGGAAATCAAGGGAAAGCATCACTCGATCTTCTGCGAATCCGCCTACATCAACAGCGACGACTACCGCAAATTCTGGACCCGGTTGGCGGGAGGAGAGTTTGTTGCCGATGAGTTCATGCGGCTGGGCAAGGGCGGAAAGAAGGTCTACATCCAAGCCTCGTACAATCCGATCTTTGACATGAACGGCAAGGTCTTCAAGGTCGTCAAGTTCGCGACGGATGTCACGAAACGTGTCGAAAACGTCGACCAGCTCGCATCCGCTCTGCAAGGACTTGCCGACGGCGATCTTACCCAGCAGCTCAGCACGCCCTTCTTGCCGACGCTGGAGAAGCTCCGGTTGGATTTCAACAGCGCTGCCTCCAAACTCCGCTCGGCCATGGAAACGGTATCGCAGAATGCCGCGGCCATTGCCGCCGCCTCGCAGGAAATCCGAACCGCTTCCGATGATCTCTCCCGCCGCACGGAGCAGCAGGCTGCTTCCGTCGAGGAGACGGCCGCTGCTCTCGAGGAGATCACTACTACCGTGTCTGGCTCGAGCAATCGGGCTCAGGAAGCTGGCCAGCTCGTGCGCAGGACGAAGGAGAATGCCGAACGCTCGGGCCTCGTGGTTCGACAGGCGGTTGAAGCAATGGGTAAGATCGAAGCCTCGGCATCGGAGATCGCCAATATTATTGGTGTGATCGACGAGATCGCGTTCCAGACAAATCTGCTGGCCTTGAATGCGGGTGTTGAAGCCGCTCGCGCCGGCGACGCTGGCAAGGGCTTTGCGGTTGTCGCACAAGAGGTTCGGGAGCTTGCCCAACGCTCTGCCAAGGCCGCGAAGGAGATCAAGGATCTGATCGGTACGTCCAACGGTCATGTCAAGAACGGTGTTGCTCTCGTCGGCGAAACCGGCAAGGCCCTGGAGGAGATAGTCGGGCAGGTTGTCCATGTCGACAGCAACGTCGGGGCGATCGTGGACGCCTCCCGCGAGCAAGCGACAGGTCTGAAAGAAATCAATACGGCCGTCAACACGATGGACCAGGGCACGCAACAGAACGCTGCTATGGTCGAGGAAACATCTGCAGCCGCTCACGGTCTCGCCAAGGAAGCTGACGCCCTGTTCCAACTTCTGTCCCAGTTCAATATCGGCGGGGCGCAATCCCAGCGTTCGGCTCCGAGAGCTGCATCTGCCATACCTCGCGCGGCTGGCAATCCGGTGCGTCAGATGACGGCCAAGGTCGTGCATGCGTTCCAAGGCAACGCCGCCGTTAAGGGCGGCGACAGCTGGGAGGAGTTCTGATGACGGGCTTGAGCACCAATATGAACGGTCAAACGACACTGGACATCATTGCATTCCAGCTTGGCGAGCAGACATTCTGCATTGAGACGACGTCCGTTCGCGAAATTCGCGGATGGGCGGCCTCGACGCCACTGCCACACACGTCCGATGAAGTTCTCGGCGTGATCAACTTGCGCGGGACCGTCATTCCGACGATCGATCTGGCCCGCAAACTTGGGATGCGGCCAGGCGAGACGACCGAGCGCAGTGCGATCGTGGTGGTGGAGGTGCACGGAAAGCCGATGGGACTTGTTGTAGACCGGGTGACCGACATGCTCTCCGTCACTGCGGATCAACTTCAGCCGCCCCCCGACGTCATCGGGTCCATCGATCGATCCTGTTGCGAGGGGATCATCACGCACCCATCGGGAATGATTTGCTTCCTTCATTTGACGAATATCTTCGCACCGGGAGATGAGGCTATCGCAGCGTAGACCGGTCGAAGCGGCGTCATTCACGCCTGCCTCCTTCTCCTTAAGCACCGCAATGATCTGCTCTTCCGTAAATCTCTTCTTCTTCTTCATTCGTCCGTCCTTAATCAGGCCGGACTCTAATCCAATCTGGAGGAAATTACCCGTAGCACGTCAATATCGATCTGCTTCACTTGAGGCGTCCTATAACATTTCCGCAAATCTAATATAGTTGTTGGGTTTGCGCGAGCTCGACGGCGAGCAGCGGCCTCAATGACTTACGCGAAGACTTCGTCATCGCAACAGTGCACCCAGACAAACCTTAACGATCCGAGTCTTTCCGTGACGCCACGACCGCAATAGCTGCCCTAGAATCCGTTTGTTGTTACCTCATTACCTCATGCACGGCAGTGAAGCAGCCGGTGCTGTCCGAGCTAGCATTCCGTTGTTGAGCAGTCACTATCGGTCAAGGCGATCTCCACGTAGTCTGGCTTCCACCACCTTTGGTCTATCGATTTCCGGGGTGCCCAAGCCAATTGTGTACAGAGGCCATGACGCTCTCCTTCACCTCAGCCATCCAGTTTCGAACGATCTCGACGCGATCCATAATCCATTTGAGCCAGCCGTAGGTCAGAAGCTTGTCACGGCCCCCGTGGAACAGGCGCTCAACCAGGAGAAAGCTCATCAGATAGGCCAGTGCGATTATGACCAGTCCGGAGATCACATGGCCCCGGGCGATCACGACCAATGCGTAGATCTTTAGAGGTTCGGCAATCGCGAGCGGAACGACAAAGAGAACGAGTATAACGCCTCGTGGCAATGAACCGACAAACTCGCCAAAGTGCTTTACGATGGAAAGCGAAGCAAACCAGTTCACGAGTGGCCGATAAACAGGCCGGGCGATCTCGCTGATGATGACGAGCGCAGCGATGATGAGCCGCAGGGGCAGTAAAAGGAACTGCCAGGCAGACTGGTGTCGGTGTTTCATGACCATTTTCGAATGCCTGGAAGCGCCATCAATCTGTTGACGTTATGCCGCTTGTTTGATTTTCGCCAAAATTCGCCGTGTCATCTCGAATGCTCTCTTCCTATGAAGGATAATCAGGTCGATCTTCCCAAAACAAGCTATTTGACACGCCATGGCGGGTTAACGCGATTTTGCCCGGCAAAATACAGCAGGACGCGATTGCCGCCGGGATCAAACAGCTCGGCTTCCCGCTAGAGCCAACTTTTATCTTCCGGCGGGCTTGTGAATTGAGGTCCTTTCTTCTCCAGCTGGCTAACCGTTTCGTCCAAATTGTCACATTCAAAATACACCGTTGTCCCACCACCGTTGCTCTTGCTTTCATGCAGTGAGAATGTGCTGTCGCCGTCCGGGCATAAGAAACGAGCATAGCGGGGACGTGCATCGACGACGGGCTTGAGGCCAAGAGTGCAATAGAAGTTCCAGCCCGCATCGAGGTCAGACATCGTTACCGTCACTTGATTCAAGCGCATGATCTATGGCCTCCAGAACCAACCCGTTGCTGCCGTAATATGTGGGCGATGGGCACTGGATCATGCAGCCACCGTGCGCAAGCAAATTCAAGGGGAGCGGGGGTATATTCCGATTGTGAGCGGACATGGTCGTGCGACGATTACCAAGCACCAACAAGCGAGTTGCAAATGAGCGGTACGGCGCTGGATTTGCCATCCTGATGCCGCACCGTGATCGCTGCCTGCATCTTCCTGGGAGATTTTCGAAACCAGTTCGCGGCGAGGCTGGCAAGGTCTCCAATCATCGGATTCTTGCGCCAATCTGCGAAACGTCGGCTCGTTGCATCAGGTTCGGAACGATAGAAGAAGTCGCCGGACTGGCTCAAATCATTGATGGACGGGCGCATGGATGAGAGCGGCCGCTGAAACATCTTCGGTGGTATCACCAAATCCGGCATGCTCTGTGAGAATGCAGGGGCCATGAAATCGATCGCCCAATCGTCAGCCTCGACCCAGCAATGGAAGTTCTCCCCAGCGCCGGAGACGTACCCATCGTCGCGCTGGTCTGCGAACAGGATGTACTTTCCATCAAGATTGTAAGCTGCCAATCCGCTTTTTGCCTTTGCCTTGACCTTGAAGTGGTGTTCCAAGATGAAGGCCCCGAAGGTGCTGAAGTACATCGAAGCCGTCGCCGGATCGGCGTTTTCGTTGATTAACAGGCTGTTGATGACCCGGTAAATCCGATTATAGTCGCTTTGCGTGATCAACATCGCCGGTCCCCTTAATCCCGATGGTTGGCATTCCCGTAAGCGACGGCGGCGGCGGTGTAAACTCCATATGTGGCGGGTCGCAGCGACGAATTCGATTTCAGTCTTGCCCGTAATCCAATTGTCGACCGCCTCGTCAGTGATACGCAAAATCTTCCCACACGCATCTGCATCGTCCGGTACGCACCTTTCAGCCAGTGCCAATCGATGCCCGAATATTGCGAATAAGGACGCGTCGGACAGCGTGATCGGGCGGGTGTTTCTGGACTTCCGATTGAATCGCGGTAGCACGCTTGTTAGAAGGGCAACGGCGGGGCGGATGGGCAAGACGGGATAAGCCCGGAGGGATGGTGCCCGGAATGCGGCCCGTGCCGATGCTAACCGGATTCATGCGATGGGTTCGAATCCCACACCGCCAATAACGATTGTCCAGCTTAGAGATGCTGCCACTATGACACGACCGAGATCGTTTCGAAGATATCGCATGGGAGCATGAGGTCAATACGGCGGTCTAGCAGGCTGTTGAAGAAGTCTGTGGCGTAGCGTGTTTGGGTGTGATTCACTGTATCGGGGTGATTTGGGGATGGTGGATGCGCGGATTGGACGAACGGACAGGCTCGCTGTTTTCGTATGTGGACCTTGAGGCGCGGGTTCGGCGCGATCATCCGCTACGAGTGATCCGGGAGATCGTGAACGCGGCTCTTGCGGAGATGGATGGCAATTTCGCGGTGCTTTATCCGGCTGGGCTCGGCCGACCCTCGATCGCGCCGGAACGCGTGCTGCGTGCGATGCTGCTGCAGGCCTTCTACGGCATTCGCTCGGAGCGCCAGTTGATGGAGCGCATGGAGTTCGATCTTCTGTTTCGCTGGTTCGCGGGGCTCGGCGTTGACGAGCCGACCTGGGATCACTCGAGTTTCACCAAGAACCGGGATCGGCTGTTGGAAGGTGAGATCGCGGCAAAGTTTCTGCGTGCGGTGCTGGCGCAGCCAAGGGTGAAGCGGCTGTTGTCGTCGGATCACTTCTCGGTGGATGGGACGCTGATCGAGGCCTGGGCTTCGATCAAGAGCTTCCGCCGCAAGGACGGCGGCGATAATGATCCGGATGGCGCTGGCCGCAACGCCAAGCGCGGCTTCCACAAGGAAAAGCGCTCCAACGATACGCACCAGAGCACGAGCGACCCGCAGGCGCGGCTCTACAAGAAGGGCGACGGTCAGCCGGCGAAGCTGTGCTACATGGGCCATGCGCTGATGGAGAACCGTCACGGGCTGGCCGTGGATGGCGGCGTCACCCAGGCCACGGGCAAAGCCGAGCGCGAAGCTGCGCTTGCCATGTTGGAGCGTCGGCCATCGCGGCGGCGCATCACACTGGAGGCCGACAAGGCCTATGACGTACGCCAGTTCATCAAGGACCTGCGTGAGCACAAGGTCACGCCGCACATCGCCGTCGACGGCCATCTGAGTAAAACCGGCAAGCCTCGCGTGACGGCGATCGATGGCCGCACGAAGCGCCATCCGGGTTATGAAGCCAGCCAGCGCTGCCGCAAGCGGATCGAAGAAGTGTTTGGTTGGATCAAGTCATCGGCCGGCATGGCCAAGGTCAAGCTACGAGGATGCGCCCGTGTGGGCGCGGCCTTCACCCTGAACCTAGCGGCCTATAATCTGATCCGCTTGCCCAAGCTGCTGGCGGTGCAGATATGAGCCTCGCCGGCCGTTGGCGGATCGTCGCGATGCCCGACTATGTCGAGGACTATCCCGACATGATGGAGCCCGCTTACATCGAGTTCGCCGCCGACGGCTCCGGCGAATTCGCCTTTGGCTGCGTCACCGGGCAGATCTTCGGTGCGCGCGACGGCAATCACGTCGCCTTCTCCTGGCAAGGCAGTGACGAAATGGACGAAGCCCAAGGCAACGGATGGGCCGAAATCCAATCAGACGGCTCCGTCGTCGGACAAATCTGTTTCCATAACGGTGATGAAGCTGACTTCGCCGCCCGAAAATGGACTTCTTTAACACCCTGCTAGAGCTCTACGGACGTATTGAAATCGCCGACGCTATTCGAAACTGGCTAGGCGTGCGCGGACAATCTCCCGCATCTGCGCCGGCGGATTTGCTGCCGGTCGGCTGGTGAGTGCCAAGTGTGCGTCTTTCCAGCAGGCAACGTCCCGCGGTGCCACGGTTTTTTGATGATAGCGCGACAGCAAGATGGATGCTACCGCCTAATGTCGTCTAGTCGCACCAAGCCGGACTAATGCATATCCGGCGCCACCAATCTCAATCAGAAGGTCTGCTCTCATTTCCCGATCGGTGACCACCTTGATTTTAGTCCATTTGTCTATCTTGGTGTCGAGCGGGAGAGGCAATCCTTCTCGCAATAAGAGGGTGAGCTCAGGTGCTCTTTCCGATTTATAAATACAAATCCTCATGGCACGGAACCCCAACTGCACAGATTTGTGACAGCTATATTGCGGTGCGTTATCAGCTATTGCAATGCCGCAAAGCTATTTTCTGCAAATGTGCCGAGGTATGTTCCGTCCTCTCGTCCACATACTGCCGCTTCTTCCGGCTATGCGTATGAGATAACGGCAGACCGATCAGCGTCCAGAATCCGGCTGCACGCTGCGATCCAACGGTCTCATTGGCTCGTGAGCCGACATCTGGAAGTCTCGACAACACGTTACTATCTCCGCTGGCGCCAAGCTTCGATGTGCCATGTTTCATGATGAAAAGCCATTTTTGGTGGCATACATCATGAAAAGCAGTGATTGCGTGCTAGAAATTGCAGGTTGAGAGTTCGACCCCCCAAAGAGCATCGATGCGTTCACTTGAACTCAATTTAGCCGAGGTATATTTAGACCAGAAGATAGTGGCGACGAGAGCTCAGGAAGTAGCGAGCCGAAGACCGTCGCTGTAAGATACCGGGCTGCTCGCTTCACCTCCACCATGACGGTCCCTTGCCTCGTGGTTTCGTTTGCCGGGCTCCTTCCGCCGCAGACGATATCTCCAGTGAGCAAAGATATTCCGGTCTTACTTGTGGATGGACAGAACGACACGACGATACCCCGATGGCTTCGACACTCGCTGCAGCCTAGCTTGGCGCCACGGGTTTCGAAGTCGAACTCGAGGTCGAGCCGGGCGTCGGTCACACCATTTCGCCGACAGGCGCGGATACCTCAATCGCAAGCCGGGAGCGATCGCCCTATTTTTTGGGCAGTCTTGATCATCTCCGGGCCGCTCGTCATGCGGTCGCATTCACGAGATGGTCCGATACGGTCGAGATGAACGCACGAAGCCGCTGAAGACGTCGTAGATCCCGGTGATATCCCATCCAGATGTCTCGCGCCGGTGGCTGCGTCGGCAGTTCCAGTCTGCGGATACCCGCGATCTGATCGCCGACCACGCGAGGCAGCACGGCAATCCCGACGCCTTGCCGACACATACGTCCCTGAACGTTGCGGTTATTCGATCGCAGGACCGGTCTCGCTTTGGGGAAGCTCTCGATGAGCCAAGCGATATCGGGAAACTGCCCGGTCGACGTATCGTGGGTGATGAGCCGGAAACCAGCCCCGTCGCCATATTTGGGATCAGGCGACTCCTCTGCGACGTAGACGCCGTATTCGAGCCTGAAGAGCCGCCGCTGAACGACATCGGCGGTGTTGAACGGAACGATACGAAAAGCGATGTCGGCCTCGCGCTGAGCGAGGTTGAACAGGCGCGTGCCGGTCAGGATCTCGACGTCGACATTGGGGTAGGCGTTGGAAAAATCCGCCAGGATGGGAGGCAGTACGTAGGCCCCGAACCAGTCCGCTGATGAAATGCGCAGACTGCCTTTGAGATTCTGCTCCTGCCCCGCAAGCCGGCGCTCCATGGCCAGCGCGCCTTCTTCCATCTGCTCCGCCAGCGCGATGATCCCGTGGCCCTCTTCCGTCAGAACAAGACCGTCCGCAGTCCGCTGGAAGAGCGTGTGGCCGATCGCCTGCTCAAGTGCGCGCAGGCGCCTGCCGACGGTCGGATGGCTTGTCTGAAGAGAACGCGCGGCGCCGCCGAGCGTGCCGGATCGCGCAACAGCAAGAAAAATTCTGACATCACTCCATTCCATCACGATACCCTTACAAAACTGAACGCCGAGAATACATTTTTGTCACTTAAAGAACAAATCTAAGCACCTAGATTCCCACCATCGGTCCATCGGACCATCTCTCGTGTACCACCTCATGTCATTCGGAAGGATCGGCAAATGTCTCTCAAGTCCCTCTATCTCGGTGCTGCGGCTCTTGCAGTGGTGTTCGGCGCGCCGTCCGCTTTCGCGCAGCCGGCCCAGAATGTAATTTTGGTCCATGGCGCGTTGGTCGATGGCAGCGGCTGGAGGGGCGTTTATGAGCGCCTGGTCGCCAAGGGCTTGAAAGTCACGGTCGTCCAGGAACCGAACACTTCGCTGGAGGATGACGTTCAGGCGGTTCACCGCGCTATCGAGCAGCAAAATGGACCGGTCGTCCTCGTTGGTCACAGCTATGGTGGTCAGATCATCACCGAAGCCGGCGTCGACCCGAGCGTTTCGGCACTTGTCTATGTCGCGGCCATTGTCCCGGATGTTGGCGAGAGCGTCGGCGATCTGTTCGAGAAGTGGCCGAGTCCGACCGCGGACGCGTTCAAGCCGACGTCTGACGGCTTCCTACTGTTCGATCCAGCGAAGTTCCGGGTGGGATTCGCCGCTGACCTGTCCAAGGCCGAGGCGGATTTCATGGCTAACTCGCAGGTGCCGGTTTCGGCGAAGATCCTTGGAACCAAGACGCAACACGCGGCCTGGAAGACCAAGCCGAGCTACGGCATCGTGGCCGGGCTGGACATGGCTGTCGCCGCCGAGGCGGAGCGGTCCATGTACAAGCGGGCAAGCGCGAAGGCCACCGAGGTGCCCGGTGCCAGCCATGCGGTTTATATCTCGCATCCGCGCGAAGTCGCCGACGTCATCGCCGAAGCGGCGAGCAAATGAAGCCGATGCCTTGATGTTCAGGCGCAGGGCTGCGGATGTTTCGTGACCCATACGCGGAAGCCACTCCTGTGGCTTCGGCATCGCGACCGGCCAACTCATCGGCGGGCCTCGTCTGACGATCGCCCGGCGGCCTGGGTACTACCCGGCGCCCAGCACTTATCCGAACAACAGGAGATAGACCATGCAGATCGGATTTATCGGTCTCGGCAGTATGGGTTCGGCAATGGCCATAAATCTGGTGAAGGCAGGCCATGATGTTCGGGCCTGGAACCGTAGCAAGGTCGCCCAGGATAGTGTCCCCGGGGTGACGCTTGTCGAATTCGCGGCGGATGCATTCCAGGCTGACGCAGTCTTCACAATGCTATCCGACGACGCTGTCATTCGCGAGGTGGTCCTCGATGCCGGCCTGCTCGCAAGCGCGCCTGGGCTCACCCATATTGTCACATCGACGATCTCGGTCGCTTTTGCGCGAGAACTGGAGCTGCTGCACGAAGAGGCGGGCCTTGGCTATGTGTCCGCACCGGTGCTCGGGCGACCGAACGTAGCGGCGCGTGGCCAGCTTAACATCCTGGCGGCCGGGAAGGCCAATGCAGTGGCCGCGATCGAGCCGCTGCTCGCTCCTCTCAGCAAAAAGGTCTGGAAGTTGGGGGAGAACCCCGCTCGGGCGAATGCGGCGAAGCTCGCCTGCAACATGATGATCGCCATGGCTATCGAGGCGATGGCTGAGGGTGTCGTGCTGACCGAGAGCGTCGGACTCGAGCGCGCGGATTTCTTTGAACTCATTTTAGGCACCCTTTTCTCGGGCCGCGCCTATGAGAGCTACAGCGCGCAGATCACGGAACGATCATTCGAGCCCGGTTTCAAGGCCAAGCTCGCCCTCAAGGACATGCGCCTCGCGACTGAAGCCAGCAACGAGATCGGACGCACGCTCCCGATGCTTGAAGCTGTCCGGGAGGGGCTCGACCAAGCCGTCTTGGCGGGCTTTGGCGAGAAGGATTGGTCGATCATGGCGGACATGACGGTTCGTGGCGGCGACAGCATGGCGTCGTCTGAAACCAACTCGGAGACAAACCAATGAGAACTTGGCTCATCACAGGCTGCTCAAGCGGCTTCGGCCGGCGGCTCGCGCTCGCTGCGGCACAGCGTGGCGATCAGGTCATCGCGACGGCCCGCAATATCAAAACGATCGGAGAAATGGCTGAGCCTTTTGGCGGCCGCATGATTACTTTGCCGCTCGACGTGACGGATGCGGCGGCAGCCAAGGCCTCGGTCGCAAAGGCGGTCGAGACATTCGGCGGATTTGACGTGCTCGTGAACAATGCCGGCTACGGACTGTTCGGCGCGATCGAGGAAGGCACGCCCGAAGAATATCGGCCGATGTTCGAGGTGAACGTGTTCGGTCTGATCGAAACCACCAGAGCCGCCCTTCCCGTCCTGCGACGTTCGGGCGGAACGATCGTCAACATGTCGTCCGGCGCAGGCATCGCCGGCAGCGGCGGTGGCGGATATTATAATGCCGCCAAGTTTGCCGTGGAAGGGATTTCCGAAGCGCTCGCCGGCGAGCTGAAGCCGTTCGGCATCCGCGTGCTGATCGTCGAGCCTGGGCCGTTTCGCACCGATTTCCTTGGCCGTTCGATCACCATAGCGGCCAACGAAATGCCGGAATACGCCGCGAGCTCGCGCAAGCACTATCGCGAAACCAACAACGGCAATCAGGCGGGCGATCCCGACAAGGCGATCGCGGTGATCCTGCAGGCAGTCGATGCCGACAACGCTCCGCTTCATCTGCCGCTCGGCCCGATCGCGCATTCGCTCGCTGAGCGAAAGCTGGCTTCCTTCCGCCGCGATATCGATGCCTGGCGCGGCATCACGATCGCGACCGATTTCGACCAGCCCTGAGCGCTGGCCGCAAGCTCTGTTCGAATGTCAACCTCGATTGGAAAGTGATCATGATCGCAACTTTGAAGGGGTTTACCCAGCAGCTGATGCCGGTGAATGGCATCAAGATCAACGCCGTCACCGGGGGCTCAGGCCCGCCGATCCTTCTGCTTCACGGCTGGCCGGAAACGTGGTGGGAATGGCACCATGTGATGCCGCTGCTGGCCGAGCATTTCAGCGTCGTGGCCATGGATCTGCGCGGCGCGGGCTTTTCCGACTGCCCGCTTGACGGCTATGACAAGGCGACGATGGCGCGCGACGCACACGAGGTCATGGTTGCACTTGGGCATGAACACTACGCCGTGTGCGGCCATGACATTGGCGGAATGGTGGCGTTGCCGCTGGCCGCCATCTATCGGGAGGCTGTCACCCACCTGGCCGTCCTCGACGTTCCGCTTCCAGGCTGGACGCAATGGGAGGCGACGACTGCAAGGATCTGGCACTTCGGCTTTCATATGAACCGGGATCTACCCGAACGCCTGATCCATGGCCGTGAATATGACTATGTTTCGAGCTTCATGGCGGAGCGGTTCTACGATCACAGCACCTTCGATCCGGCGGACATCGAGATCTACGCGAAAGCGATGGCCCTTCCTGGCCGCACGCGCGGCGGCATGGAATGGTATCGCACTCTCGCCGCCGACCATGCGGCTGCGCTCGAGTACAAAAGGCAACCACTCGAGATACCGGTGTTAGGTCTCGGCGGGGAGCAGCGCTTCGGTGCGCATATGGTCCCGATGCTCAAGGAGTTCGCCAGCAATGTGACGGGCGGCTCGATTGCGCGGTGCAGCCACTATGTCGCGGACGAGCGGCCGGATGAAGTGGCGGCCGCTCTGCTCGATTTCCTCAAGACCAGTTGAAACTCTGCGACCACCCCGTCGTGGGCCGGATCGCGACATTGCGGGCGAGTTGCGCCCGATCGCGTTCGATCGATCAAATAAGAAAGGAAAACTGTCATGACCGCACCTGTCATTCGCGGAGTCAATCATATCGGCATCACGGTGCCTGACATCGAAGCAGCAAAATCGTTCCTGGTGGAAGCTTTCGGCGGCCAGGTGATCTATCAGTCATTCGGACCGCAGGATCCGCCGCGGCAGGGACCCGAATTCGAGCGGGCCACTGGCGCTTCCCCTGGAACGGTCGTGCGTGCGCAGGCGATGGTCAAGATCGGAAACGGACCGGACATCGAACTCTTCGAAATGCACGGTCCCGAACAAGCCCAGCCGGTTCGAGCGAGCGACTTCGGCATTACACACTTCGGTGTCTACACCGACGACATCGACGGATCGGTTGAGCGCTTTGAAAAGGCTGGAGGCACGCCCCTTACTGCGCCACGCGCTATTCCCTACGCAACCGAAAAGGGTCCTGGAAACAAGGTCTGCTACTGCCGCATGCCATGGGGCACGACTGTGGAATTCATCACCACGCCCGACCGCATGGCCTATCATGGCCAGACGGATCTGCGCAGGTGGCAGGACGATGACTGAGGCGGGCGAAAAGGCAGTCTTGAAGTCGCGGCGATGCTGACGTTGTCGGACGGTTCGACCAGTCCGCAGCCGCGACGGCTGTCGTGCCAGATCGAATGGGCCGCCGTCACCCATCCGAGTGAGCGTGACTTTCGTCAGGGCGTGTCTCATGTCGCGATGCGAGCAGCGATGTTCGTACGACGTTAGGTGCGCGTGCGCCATCGAGAGTATCGGGGCGGGCAACGAGAACGATGATGCCCGCCGCGTCATGTCTGAGTTGACGAGCCTGCATGCACGAATGCCCCCGGCCGCACGCAGCAGGCGAATGAAATGCTATCTAAGAGCGATGAGATTCGCTGCTATATTCCTTTTCATGTTTGCGCACGTGCCTGCCGCGCTTGGCGGGCAATCCGGCGGGCATGGCCCGGACGGGTCTGTCGATGTCATTGGCAAACGATTTACCAGGCAAGGCAAAGCTTCTCCGCAAGTCCGGATCGACAGAAACAGCTGTCGGGCATTCGACGGCTGTGCATGCCGATGCCGTCCTGGGGTGGATGTCTCTTGCGGTGGATCCCAGCAAAAATCGACAGGCAGAGCAATAACCCCTCGTTGACAGATTTGTCATGATCGCGTTAAGGGTGCGATATAATATGAGTTATAGAATCAAGTTTTGACACGCTCTTAGTCAAATACGAAACGAACGCTGGGTGAAACAATGAAATTCCATCTGCTGCCCCCGCATAAGTTGATTCCCACCGAGGAGACAGATGCAGGCAGGGTCGATGAAGTTCATGGCCTTATCTCCACGATCGGCCGCTGGACAGTGCCGATCATGGTGGAGAAGGACGCGCTCTTCGTGATGGACGGCCATCACCGTCTGGAAGTGGCGTTCCGGCTTGGGCTGGCCGCCGTGCCAACCTTTCTCCTCGACTACCGGAGCGTACGCGTCGAAGCCTGGCGGGCCGGTGAGACGATCACGCCAGCCGATATTTATGACATGGCCTGCAGCCGGCAAAAATTTCCGATCAAGACCACACGCCACATTTTCCTGGATGATCTGCCAGCGTGCGACGTGAAGCTCGAGGATCTTCGACAGTGGTATGAGCCCCTCGACAATTCGGAGAGGCTTGCCGGATGACGTCCCACATCGACCCGATCACGGGGCCCGAGCTGTCTCCAATTCTCTCTCCTCTTGCTGCCGACATTCTGACCTCGAGCGCGTCCCTGCACAAATGGACCGAAGAATACGGGTCTCCGCTTCACCTCGTGCTTCCGTCGGAACTCAACGCAAACGTCGAAGGCCTGCGCCGCGTTTTCGATGAACGGGGCGTCGGATACGCGATCTACTATGGTGCGAAAGTCAATAAATCCTCGGGCCTGATGCGGGCCGCACTCGAAGCAGGCGCAGGTATCGATGTGTCGAGCGTTTACGAGCTTCGTGATGCCGTAAAGCTCGGAGCTTGGGGCAGTGGCATTGTGGCGACCGGCCCTGCGAAAACCGCGCAATTTCATGACGAACTCGTGCGCATCGGGGCTCTCATCTGCGTGGATAGTCCGGAGGAACTGACCGACGTATCGAAGCGCCTGCCAACCGATGGGGTCGAGCAGCCCGTCCTTTTGCGACTGCAGCCGAAAGGCCACGAGAAAAGCCGTTTTGGCATGGCTGGCGAGACGGTGCGAGCCTGCCTGTCGCGCATCGCCGCCGATGATCGTTTCCGCTTCGACGGCATACATTTCCATCTCAGCGGATATCGCTGGCAAGATCGTGCGGTAGCGTTTGAAGAGGCTGCCAAGCTGATGGAGGAAGCACGCGCAATCGGGCTTTCTCCCAAAATGATCGATATCGGCGGCGGATTGCCGATCCAATATGTGTCTGAGGTGGCATGGGAAGAGCATCTGCTGCGCCAGCGCGCCGATGATTACCGTACGGGGAAGGTTCCGGCTTCCTTTTATCCCTATGGCGGTCCGCAATCTGCGGCGGCGTGGCTTTCCTGCTTCCTGGATGCGCAACTGTCGTCGGGCCTGACGATCGAGGACTATCTCAAGCAGCGCGAACTGACGCTCGCGATGGAGCCGGGGCGGTCCCTTGTCGACCAGGCGGCAATTTCAGCTTTCCGTATTACACGCGTGAAGGATCTCGGCGGTGGAGATGGTGTCATCTTCGTCGAAGGCAGCAGTTTCAGTGCCTGCGAGACCTGGTTTGCGTCTGAATTCATGGTGGATCCGGTCCTGCTGCGTCAGAACGACCGGGCTCGGGCGGATGAGCCATTCCGGGGCTACATAGCGGGACATAGCTGCCTCGATGAAGACGTCCTGAGCAACCGCTGGCTCGGCTTTTCCCAGATTCCGGAGGCCGGAGACCTTCTCGTCTGGGCCAATACCGGCGGCTATCAGATGGATCTCCTCGAAAACGAGTTTCATCGCCACCCGATGCCCAAGCGGTTGTGCGTAACAAAGAGCGCAGCCGGTCAACTGTCGATCTATCCCGATAACTAGGAGAGGACACCATGCTTCCTACGAATGTGACGCAATTGATCGGGCGCACCCCGGTCATGTCAATCGAGATACCGAGCCGAGATACCATCCTCGTGTTGAAGATAGAAAAGAACAATCCCGGCGGTTCCATGAAGGATCGTATGGCGCGCAGCATGGTCGTGGCCGCCTTACAGGACGGCCGGCTTGCTCCGGGAGGAACAATCGTCGAATCCTCCTCGGGAAATACCGGTATCGGCCTGGCGCTGGCGGCGGTCGAGTTCGGGTTGAATTTCATTGCCGTCGTGGACCATCATGCCGCGCCTGATAAAATCCGCATGATGCGGGCGATCGGCGCCGAAATCCGTTATGTCGAAGGGGACTTCAGGGAAGATGAAGTCGCCGTCGTCGCCCGGCAGAGACTGGCAGCGCAGCTCGGCGCGCAATTGCCAGGCGCCATGTTCATGAACCAGTCCGACAATCCTGCCAATCCTGAGGGTTATGCCGAGTATGTTGATGAACTGATGGAGCAGCTTCCCGACGGCATCGATGCATTTGTGGGATGCGTCGGCACCGGCGGGTCGATGACGGGAATTTCGCAGCGGCTGAAGCAGCGCTTGCCCACGATCCGCACGATCGCGGTGGAACCCGCGGGCTCCATCGTGTTCGGACAACCCGGACATCCTTATTATCAGTCCGGAACGGGCACGCCGGCCGGCGACGAAGTCGGCAAGGTCCTCGACTACAGCTGCATTGACGAGGGCGTACAGGTTACCGATCAGCAGGCATTCGAAACGGCCCGTTATATCGCACGCCGTAAGGCACTGCTGGTCGGAGGGTCGACAGGCGGGGCGATCTACAAGGCTCTCGAATTCATCGCTTCCGGCAAGTTGCGGGGGACCGTCGTGACGACCGTAGCCGACGGAGGGGAGAAATATCTCGGTTCGGTCTTCGACGACGAATGGATGGCAAAACGCGGCCTGTTCGACCCGTCGATTGCCGCTGAGCTCGATGCGTGGCTTTCCGGGCAGGCACGCGCGGCATGAAGGTCACGATATGCGGGGCCGGGCGAACCGGCCATCTGAATGCCGTCCTGTTCAAACAGCGCGACGGCGTGGACGTATCCGTTCTGACGTCGTCGGCCGAGCTTGCCGACAAATGGTCGGGCGGAGAACAGGTCTGGCGGGTGAATTTGCCCGAGGGCGGTGCTCTGAAGGGACGGATCGACCATGTTGGCACCGATCCGCGGACGGCACTCGCCGATGCGGATCTGGTCGTCGTGACGCAGCCTGCGCAGGCGCGTCCGGCGCTCCTGCAGCAGATCGCGCCCCATCTGCCTGACAGTAAGCGGGTCTTCGTCGGAGCCATTCCGGGATTTTGCGGGTTCGACTGGCTGGCCGAGACTGCGTTCGGCGAACGCGAGAATATCGTGATCTGGGGGATGAAGGACGTTCCCCATACCGCCTATAATCTCGTTGCGGGCAGCGAAGTGCGCATGGGTGGCGCAAAGGCGCAGCTATATGCGGCGCTTCATCGTCGCGAGGCGGCGGACGCGAAGGAAGAGTTGTCGGATCTGCTCGCCCGGCTCTATGAAGCGCCGGTCGGCATCCTCGACGACTATCTCGAGATCACGCTGACCCCAGGCAATGCATTGATGCATCCGGCTGTCCTCTACGGGCTTGTCGGTCCTGGCGCTCGATGGGAGGCGCTTCCCTTCGAAGAGCCGATCTGCTGGTGGAGCGATTGCCCGCGCACCGGCGCAGAAATGCTGGAAGCGTGCGATGCCGAAAATCAGGCGCTCAAACATGCCGCCGAAAGGCGGCTCAAGGTTGACCTGGGAAGCATAAAGCCGCTTCGTCAGGAGCTGATCGAGGCCTATGGCGACCAGATCGGCGATGACAGCACAATGTATTCCCTGCTGAGAACCAACAGCGCCTACGCAGGAATCCGCGCGCCGCTCGTTGCCAATCCGGATGGACCGGGCCTGGTGATCGATCGGGAAAGTCGCGCCTTTCATGAAGACATTGCCTTCGGTCAGGCGCTCCTCCTGGAAATAGCCAAGCGGCTGGATGTGCCGGTGCCCGCGATCGAAACGACCTACCATTGGGCGCGCGCCTATCACGGCAATCTGCCGCAACCTCCTCTGAATTTTGTTCCCGTGACGTGGGCGGAGGCAATCGGATGAATGAAACTATCGTCCCGTCCTATGCGAGAGATGCGATCGACCCGCAATTCCGCCAACAGGCAAGACATAATGCCCTGGCACGGCTGGTGCGATGCCTGCTCGCCGAGCGCATCCTCAATCCCGACGCCTTGCTTTGGTCCGAAGACGGCAAACAGGCATGGCTTCCGCTATGGTCTGCGAGAAAAGTTCTCCATTTCGAAGACCTGCGGCGGCTGCCGGCGAATACGATGCTGACCCGTGGTGCCATCGAAATCATCGATGACAGCGGCAGGCGACGGCGGCTGGAAGAACCAGCCGACCTGATTGCCGAAGTCTCATCGGACTGGTCGGTCGCACCTGCCGCGGACGGGATTGCGCGCCTGCTCGCCGACATCGACAACAGCATCGAGAACGATGCGCTGATCCGTCGTCACCGGCAGGACTGGATTGGCTCGCTCAGCCGGGAAATAGCGGCCGGTGGCGACACTGGTCTCATTGCCTACCTGCGCCATACGCGTCCCGTGCATCAGGCCGCCATGATGCTCGACCAGTGGGGATCCCTGGAGGGACATCCCTTTTACCCGACCTGGAAATCGAAGCCCGGCCTTTCGGCGCAGGAGGTCGAGGCGCTGTCGCCGGAGTTCGGCGCGCGCGTCAATCTGCGTATCGCCGCCCTGCGGCAGGATTGGGCCTATGTAGAGACGATGCCCCATGTCGACAGCTATAACGGCTGGTTCCGCCACAATTTCCCGGAGCCATGGGATGCCTGGGTCAAGGCGTTAACGGAACGGGGGCAAACGCCTGAGGACTGGCTGCCCCTGCCGATCCATGCCTGGCACCTCGATCACTTTGTCCGCCGGGAATTTGCTGACGAGATCGCTTCCGGCGTGCTTGTGATCGATGGACCGGAGATTGTCACAATCCCCTCCATGTCCTTTCGCACGATGCTGCCGAACCTGGAAGAAGCAAGGCCGTTTGTCAAACTGCCGGTTGCGATCTGGATGACGAGCGAGATGCGGACCCTGCAGGCGAAGTCCATTCACATGGGTCCGAGGCTCAGCACCTTGATGTCCGACATTCTCGCTGCCGATGAAGCCATTGGAGGCGAACTGGAGTTCTTCCGCGAGGAGCTGGGGGCTATCCTCCACCATCCCGAAACGGGCGACGAACATCCGGGCCGTTTCCTCTCCGTCGTCTATCGCGAGGCCGAGGGCATCGCGCGAAAAGACGATCTGATGCCCGTCACCGTGGCCGCGCTACTTGCCGCAAGTCCCGTCGATGGCCGGCCGCTAATCTGCGAACTGATCGCACGCATGGGCGATGATGGTCGAGCGGCCGCTGAGTTCTTCCGCATCTATGCCGGGGTCGTTCTCAGGCCGACGATCGCCATGTACCTGTCGTATGGCATCGCCTTCGAAGCTCACCAGCAGAATAGTACCGTCCTCTTCGATCCATCCGGACGCCCGCGGCGCCTGCTCATTCGCGACTTCGGCGATGGCCGCAGTTTCGCCCCGCTGTTCGAGGCGCGGGGATATTCGCTGAAGCCGTTCAGCCGACCCGGCATCCTGCCGACTACCTTCAACGATGACATCTCCCTTGTTCGCTCGTTCGTTATCGATGCCTGCTTCGTCTGCCATCTTCATGAAGTGGCGCTTTGCCTGGACGAACATTTCGGGCTCAGCGAAGCATGGGCGATCCTGAGGCAGAAGACGGAAGAAGCGTTTGACCGGGTACGACCCCGCATGCTGTCGGAAGAATTCTGGCTGGAAGAGCGGGACGCGTTTCTCGATCGCCCCTGGCCGACCCGTTCCGTCTTGCGCATGCATCTCGAGCGATATCGCGACTATCGTCTGGAGCATCAACTGCCGAACCCGCTCACGAAGACGCCATGACGGGGACTTTTGCGGTTATACGAGGCTTCGGGCCGGTCTTTGCTATTCTCTTCGGCCTGCAGTTCATCTCCATGGGAGCCATGGAGATGAGCGGTCCGTTCTGGCCACTGCGCATCGAGGAACTATCATCGTCAGGGGGAATCTTCGCGCTGGCTGGAATCGGCGTCTATGTGTGCCCGATGATCGGCGTCTCTCTGACAAGCGCGCTATGGGGAAGGATGGGTGATCGGTACGGCAACCGCCTGATGATGGTCAGAGCGCTTGTCGGGCTTGCGATCACCCAGATCCTCGTTTCCTTCGCCCAGGACGTCTGGCTGATCCTGTTCCTGCGGTTTCTGCAGGGATGTTGCGCCGGCTATATCGCGCCGGCCCAGGCCTATGGCATCCAGATTACCGGCGGCCGCAATCGCGGCGTGCTTTTGACCTGGCTTCAGGTGGCGACCAATGTGGGGTCGCTGGGTGGCGCCTTTCTCGGCGGTCTCATCCTCGACGTATCCTCCTTCACGACGATCAACCTGACGGCCGGTCTCATCTGCGGTATCTGTGCCGCCGCCGCCTATGTGATCTTGCCGCGACCCGTGGCAGAGGCGAGCAGAGCCGATCGAGCCCAAGCCCGCCAGAATCAAGCATTCACGGGGCAAGCTACCGCACCCGTCCGGGGCCTTATGGCGCTGACGGGAATGATGCTCGCCAGCCGAATGGTTTTGCAGGTGCCCTTTGCGCTGTACATGGCTGAGGTCTTTCAAGCCCCTCACTGGGTCACGGGTTTCAGCTACGGCCTTCTGGCGCTCGGGTTTGTCGTGGCGGCGCCGCTTTGGGCGCAATTTTTCAACGACCGTCCGGCAAGCTTCATCCTTGGCTGGATAGTCCTGATTGCCGGCGGATGCGCATTGCTGACCGGTCTAGCCGGCCTCACGCGCTCGGTTGAATATTTTGCCCTGATCTATCTGTTCTGGGGCGGACTGCTCGGCGGAACGACCCCCGTCCTCGTGGCCCTCATGTCTGCAGCCACGGCCGATGGACGTCAGGGTTCGGTATTGGGCGCTGCCCAGTCCTGGCAGCAGATCGCATCCGTGGCGGGGATAGCCGTCGGAACGGGCACTGCCCAGATATTCGGGCTTACAAGCGTTTACCCTCTCGTGTCGCTGCTTTATGCGGCATCCCTCCTTACTGCCCTCGGCCTGTGGCTGTCGGCACGCTCGCGCTCACCTGTTGGAGATACCCTGTGACCTGCCTTCGCCTCTACGCGTTTGCGATAATCCTGTTATTGACGCCGCTTACGGCTCTTTCTGCCCGCGCCGAAAATGGCGCGGCCGCGCAAACGACCGTGACTGTCAAGGATATCGCCGGGCGGGACGTGCAGGTTAAGGTGCCCGTCTCCCGGATGCTGCTCGGGGAGGGCAGGCAACTCTATCTGATCGCATCGCTTGACCGAGAGAATCCGCTGGAGCGCATCGTCGCGTGGCGCAACGATCTGATCGAAGCCGATCCCGCGACCTACAACCAGTATCTCGAAAAATTCCCCGAGCTTGCGAAATTGCCGACCTTCAAGGGAAATGAAGGAAGCCTGATCGATATCGAATCGGCGATCGTGAAGAAGCCCGACGTGGTTCTTCTCAACCTCGAAGCCAAACAGGCCAATGAAGACGCTCAATATATCGGGAAACTTGCATCGCTCGACATACCGGTCCTGTACATCGATTTCAGGCACTATCCGCTTCAGAATACCGATCCGACTATCCGGCTGCTCGGCAAGATCATGGGACGCGAGGCGCAGGCAGAAGAGGTGATCGCATTCCGCAGGGAGGCGATGGCTCGGGTCGAGGATGTGCTTGCCAGGGCGAAGCCGGAGCGCCCGAAGGTTTTCATCGAGCGCATCGGCGGATATACGGAAGACTGCTGCCTGTCATTCGGCGCGGAGAATTTCGGCAAATATGTCGATCTGGCCGGCGGACACAATATCGGCAGTGACTTTCTGCCCTCGACATTCGGGCAGCTGAGCCCCGAGCAGGTGGTCGTCTCCAATCCCGATCATGTGATTGTCACCAGCGCCGACTGGCAGGCTTACGTGCCCGGTGGCCGCTGGATTCCTGTCGGCCCGAATGCAGATCTGAATGCCTCGAGGAAGAAGCTGGAATGGTTCACGATGCGGGATGCTTATGCCGGGACGACGGCACAGACAAAACGCAATTTCCACGCCATCTGGCATCAATTCTACAACAGCCCCTATGAATTCATCGCCGTCCAATGGATCGCAAAATGGCTCCATCCCGATCTCTTCGCCGATCTAGACCCGGATAAGACGTTCGCCGAATATCATAGGCGCTTTCTGCCGATCGCCTATCAGCCCGGCTATGCCGTCAGCCTCGATACTCAAGCACAGTGACCGAAACCATGACAACCGTCAGCCACATCAATGCGGTCGGCCGCTATCGCCTCGCGAGCCTCAGAAAATATGTCGTGCTTTGTCTGCTGCTTGCCGCAGCGATCCTCGTGCTTCTCGCCGATATTGCCACCGGTCCGGCCTGGTATGGACTGGATGATGTGCTGAAGACCGTACTTATGCCCGCGGATGCGCAGCCCCAGATGCGCGTCGTCATCTGGTCCATCCGGATGCCGTCAGCCCTCATGGCTGTGGTCGTCGGAATGGCGCTTGCAACCGCCGGTGTCCAGATGCAGACGGTGCTCAATAATCCGCTCGCGAGCCCGTTCACGCTTGGCATTTCATCGGCAGCAAGCTTCGGCGCGGCGCTCGCTCTTGCTTTCGGCCTGTCCTTCATACCGGTCGCTGGCGACTATATCGTTGCCGTCAACGCCTTCATCATGGCGCTCGGATCCGCCCTCGTCATCCATTCCGTGGGATTGCGGCGGGGAAGCTCGGTCCAGACGATCGTCCTGCTTGGTATCGCGCTGGTGTTCAGTTTCAATACCGCATTGGCGATCGTCCAGTATTTTGCAAATGACCAGGCGGTCGCCGCTATCGTCTTCTGGACGATGGGCAGCCTGACCAAGGCAACCTGGCCAAAGCTCGCCGTAACGGTCGCCGTCCTGGTTCTCACCATTCCCATCTTTGTTTATCGGCGCTGGCAATTGACGGCTCTTCGTCTTGGAGAGGCGCGAGCGGCATCCTTCGGAATCCCGGTTCGTCGCCTTCGGCTGGAAACGCTCGTTCTGATATCGCTTCTGTCGGCCATGCCGGTGGCTTTCGTCGGAACGATCGGCTTTGTCGGACTTGTTGCGCCACATATTGCGCGGATGCTCGTCGGCGAGGATCAGCGGCATTTGCTGCCTGCCAGCGCCATGATCGGAGCCCTGATCATGTCATCAAGTTCCACAGCCGCGAAAATTCTCGTGCCGGGCGCGGTCTTGCCGATCGGGGTCATTACCGCCGTCATCGGCCTGCCGGTCTTCTTTTATCTTATCCTGAAGGGAGGCCGCGAAACGTGGTAGTCCTCAGCACTGAAGCGCTCGGAGCGGTCTACGGCGCGCGAACCGTCCTCAGCGACGTATCGTTGCCTCCATGCCACGGAGGAGAAATCATCGCGCTGATCGGATCTAATGCAGCCGGCAAATCAACGCTTCTGCGCCGTATAGCCGGCATCCTTCCGGGTGCTGGAGAATGTCGCCTGACAGGTGTTGACGATCGCGAAACAGCGATCGCCTACATGCCGCAGGATCAGGTGAGCGGAGCGGCGCTGACCGTCTTCGAAGCCGTGCTGTTGGCACGCAAGCAGACGAGTGGCTGGAAGCTTGCCGATGCAGATCTCCATGAGGTCGAGCAGGCACTCGCTGCCCTGCAAATCGCCGATCTTGGGTCCGAATATGTTTCGGAACTGAGCGGCGGTCAGCGCCAGCTCGTAGCACTTGCACAATGCGTCGTCCGCGCTCCGACCGTCCTGCTTCTCGACGAGCCGACGAGTGCCCTTGACCTCCATCGTCAGTTCGATGTCATGAGGCATGTCAGGTCGCTGGCAAAGGAAAAGGGCCTGCTCGTCATCATCGCGGTCCATGACCTGAACCTGGCGATGAAGTTCGCCGACAAGATCGCCATCCTTGCGCATGGAACGCTGCATGCATTCGGCTCCGTTGCCCAAGTGCTGACGCCCGCGAATCTCGAGACGGCATTTCGGGTGAAAAGCCGTCTCGAGAGATGTTCTCAAGGCAAGCTTCACCTGATCGTAGATGATGCAGTGTGAAGCCTGCCTTGGCTGCTGTCGGCCGCCTCAGAAGTCCGTGGTCATCGATACCTTGAAGGTGCGTGGCGCACCCTGGGCGATCGTGCTGAAGCTTGCGACACCGGACCAGTAGTCCTTATCGAACACGTTTTCGACGGAGGCCCGGAATGTGACGGGCCTCGTTTCGATTTCCGTCTTGTAGCGCGCGCCGAGGTCAAGCCGCGTCCAGGAAGGGATCTTCAGCGTGTTCGTCGTGTTGATATATTGTTCGCCGGTTTGAATGACATTGGCCGTCAGCGTCAGGCCTTCCAGGAAAGACGCGTCCCATTCGGCTCCGATATTGGCCTGGATCTTGGGTACGCCGACCGGGCGCTTGTCACGGGTCGAAGCGCTCGACGTATTCGTCAGTTCGCCATCCATCAGCACCAGACCGCCAAGCAAGCGCAGATCATCCGTCACCTCGCCAAAGACGTTGAATTCAACGCCGCGGTTGCGCTGTTCCCCACCAGCGGTGAAGACCTGGCCGCCGCCGCCTGGTTCCAACTGGCCGAAGGGCTTCTCGATCTGGAATGCGCTTACGGTCATGGCGATCTGTCCGAAGTCGATCTTGGTGCCGATCTCGTATTGGGTCGTCTTGTATGGAGCGAGCGTTTCGCCCGCATTGATGGCCGTGGTGGGAGCCGTATCGCCTATGCTCAGGCCCTGAGCGTAATTGGCATAGAAGGAAACCTTTTCCCAGGGGCGGACAACAAGGCCAACGAGCGGCGTGACGGCGTCTTCATCCGAGGACGACGACACGGCACCTGTTACTGCATTGAAATTCTTCGAGTCGATCTGCTGGAAGCGGCCACCAAGCGTGAGCTGTACACGCTCGTCCAGCATCGACAACGTATCCGAAAGGCCGATGCCGGACAGTCTGGCCTCCGAAACCTTCGGCACGGAACGTGGATCGGCTACGAATTGTTCTATGCGACGCACAGGGTCGTACATATTGCTCAGCTGAGCAGTGCCTGAAACGATCGCACGATTAAGGCTCTGGTGGAGATAGCTCGCTTGCAGGGTCATCGTGTGGGAGATCGGCCCTGTGTCGAACTTGGTGCGAATACCCGTTTCTGCCGTCAGTCTGTCGACGTCGAAAATCGCATTCTGTGGCGTGATGCTGACGTCGCCCGCCGAGTTCAGGATGGTGGGCAGGCCAAAAAGGCGATGCACGTGAGAATTGCCGCCGCCTAAAGCGCCAAACCAGGTGATATCGTCGGTCAGGTCATATTCGACCCTGCCCAGGACCGAGCGGTCCGCACTCTTCGACCACTCCCACGGTTCCTGGACATTGAGCGATCCGTCGGGTGCGTCGGGCACGACCAGTCCTGTCGTTTGAAGGAAGGGACGCTGAGGTGCGTCGAGAGTTTCGCGCTGTCCGATCACGTCGAGCGTGGCTCGGAGATTTTCCCCCTGATAATCGAGAGCCAAGGCTCCGATGTAAAAGTCCCGTGTCTGATCATCGATCGGCGTGTCACCCCCATGGACGCTGCCGTTCAAACGAATACCGAATTGCCGTTCATCGCCGAACCGGCGCGACACGTCGACATGGGTACCGCCCTGAAAATCGGAAGCGTAGTCTGTCGTCAGCCGCGTCAAATCCTTATCGAGCGCTCGCTTCGGAACGATATTGATCGTGCCGCCGACAGCGCTGTTGGGAGAAATGCCGTACAGGAAAGCTGTCGGACCCTTCAGCACCTCGACCCGCTCGGCATAGTCGGTGAAAACACGGTAGGTGGGAGCGATACCGTAAATCCCGTCAAATGCGATTTCGCCGGCGTTGCCTTCGCCGACCGGAAAGCCCCGGATGTAGAACGAATCCAACAGGCCGCCAGAGGAGTGCGTGTTTCTGACAGACGGATCGTTGTCCATTAACTCGCCCACGGTCTGGGCACCCTTGTCTTCGATTAACTCGGATGTATAGCCAGTCACGTTAAAGGGGGTTTCCATGAAATCCCGGTTTCCCAGCGCCCCCAATCGTGCCCCCTTCGCGACCTGACCGCCTGCATACTCTTCCGGCAGAGTTCCGATCGTGGACGTGGCGTTTTTTGTCCCGGTAATCACTATTGGCGCCAATTGCGTGGCATCCTGCCCATATGCGGCACCGCTTGCCACAGCGCTCATAGCGACTGTGCAGCCTAACATAAACTTCATGTAAAAATCCCCTAATCAGTCGGCGCCTGATCCCACGAACTGCGGCCATCGGCACAACTACCGCTAAGTAACATGATAAAAAATGTCAAGATTTATAAAGCCACATATGTGTGCTTGAACGGGCGTTCCCTTGATGATCGATGCGTCTACATCTGTCTCCTGGAATCGGACACAGTTTCGCGAAAACGAGCCGCAAAGCATCGCGCTCCGCGCACGAACGGCGTGCCGTCACCGAGATCGACGCCAAGCAGAGCAAAGGGGCCGTGGCAAACGGTGGTCACGAGCTTTCCGGTCGTCCAGGCCCGCACGATCGCCTGCTGGACCTCCGCATTGCGCTGGATGTCGACCGTAGGTCCGAGGCCGCCGGGCACTAGAATGGCATCGTAGTCGCCGGCATCCACCTCGGAGAGTTTGCGGCTACGATTGAACCGGCGAAAGGCCTTGCTCTCGAAGAACGCCTTCTTGGCAGGGTCGTTATCGTCAAACGCGCCGTAGGGGCCATCGGTCGGCGGGCGAGGCGAGTTCAATCGCGAAGCCGGCGTCATCCAGCACGTCGAAAGGATGGGCGATCTCTGCAAAGAAGAAGCCGGTCTTGCGACTTTGGGGATCGATTAGCTGCGTTGGTAACGATGAACAGGACATGCTGGGTCATGATCATCTCCCAAACATGTGGCTCGACTTTATTGTCGCGATCCATGCTGTCAGAATGTGACGACCGCCCGACCGACGATCTTATTGTCCCGCATGAGATCGATATATTCGTTGATATCGTTGAAGGAGATCATCTTGATCGTGTGCTGGATCTTGCCCTCTGCCGCGAGTGCCATGACCTCGATGAGATCAGCATTGTTTCCCCAGAAAGAGCCGTGAAAAGTCTGCTCCCCGTGGACGCGTGGGAACAACGGAATGTTGATCCGGTCGCCGATGAAGCCGACATCGACATAATGCCCGCCGATCGCGAGACGTGAGAAGGCGAGCTGCATCATTTCCGTAGCACCCGCGCAGTCGATGATCGCGTCGAACTTGTCCTGGCCGGTCGCCTTCTTAAGCTCCTTTCCCACATCGTCGGAGGACTTGCCTTCGAGCGCGATGATGTGGTCGGCGCCATATTTCTTCGCGACCTGGAGTTTCTCCTCGTTCCTCGCGACGGCGACGACAGGGCCGCCTGCGCCCAGCAGCTTGGCATATTGGACGGCATAAGCGCCAAGGCCACCGATGCCGAATACGCCGATCACCCGGTCGGGTCCGAGCCCGCCGGCATCGCGGATCTTCTTAAGCCCGCGGTACGGAGTTAGCCCGGCGTCCGTCAGTGGTGCAAGCTGCTCGAACTTGAGATGCTTGGCGACCTTGATCGCATAACGCGCCGGTACGGGGATATACTCGGCAAAGCCGCCATAAGGACCAAAGCCTGGCCAGCGGACATTCGGGCAGATGTGCGTGTTGCCGACTTGGCAATGCTTGCAGACGCCATCGCCCCAGCCGGGGGACACAACCACATGGTCGCCTTCCTCAAGCCCTGCGGCCTTGGCCACGACGCCGCCGATCTTATCGACCGTGCCGGTAATCTCATGGCCAGGAATAACGGGGGGCGGAATATCGCCATAGCCCTGAAAAAAGCCATCGATCAGCAGCACGTCCGAACGGCACATGCCGCAGGCGGCGACCTTCACGAGAATCTCGTCGGGCTGAATGTCCGGAACCTTGATGTCCCCGAGGACGAGGGGCCTCTTGTATTCTAGAATGCGCGCAGCTTTCATCACTGGTCCTTCACGATGTTGGATTCGTAGTGATCGCAGCGACCGCCGCTTCGGCGACCGCGATGTCCTGCTCGATCGAACCGGCGCTGGTCCCGACGGCACCGACGATCTGGTCGTCGATCGTGACGGGCAAACCGCCGCCGAAAATCACGACATGACCGCCATTGCTCTGCTCTATCCCGAACAGCGGCCCTCCGGGCTGTGCCAGTTCAGCGAGAAATTCAGTCGTCTTGTTGAACATTCGTGCCGTCTTCGCCTTACCGATGGCAAGATCGATGCTCCCTTCGAGCGCGCCGTCCTGACGCGCGAATGCGATCAGCGCGCCACCTGCATCGACCACGGCGATGTTGTAGGGAATGCCAAGGTTGGCCGCCTTTGCCTCACCCGCCTCAAGCATCTGCTTGGCGTCCGATAATGTCAGTGTGCTGAGCGTGCGGGGCATGCCCTATGTTCCTCGATTAATCCGGATCCAGGCACAAACAATCATGGCCAACAATGACCACCGGAAGCTCAAACCTGCTGAATAAAGTCGGACCTGCGCAAACCCCGCGGGATTTCCTTCACCTGATCGGCCCGCCACCTTGATATCATCGCGGCACCGACATGGTCGGTTAAAAAAGGTGAATTTGCTGGTATAAGGCTATTAGGCTCGGAATAGCCCGAAATTCATTCGGCGGCCTGTCGTCGTCAGAGCGCGCATCTGCGACGCATTGCGCCCTCGCAATTGCCGCCGCGAAGGGGGGATAGTGGAAGGGGCTGATGCGATCGATGCCACGACCTATTGCTTCGGCAACTGCCGTTTCACGCCCGCTCGGCAATCGCTGCTTTGCGGCGATATTCCGATCCGCCTCGGATCGCGCGCCATGGATTTGCTTCACGCGCTTGTGCGCCGGCCAGGCCAGGTCGTCAACAAGAACGAACTCCTTAACGCGGCGTGGCCCAACCTTTTCGTCGAGGAAAGCAACCTCAAGGTCAACATTGCTGCTCTGCGCCGCGCGCTGCAGGCCAACGGCATTGATGTTCCCTGCATAGCGACCGTCCCGGGCCGGGGGTATCGCTTCATTGCGCCGCTGACGGTGCTGGGTCCACGGGAGGCAACGCTTCCCGCGTCGATCAAGGAGATTGACGGGGCGCTTCCGCCGTCAAAGCCGCTGGTCGGACGCGCCGATGCGCTGGCGGGAATTGTCGAGGCGCTGCGCCAAACCCGGCTGCTGACGATCGTCGGCCCTGCCGGCGTCGGCAAGACCAGCATCGCTATCGCAGCCGCAAGAAACATCGGTGACACCGAGGCGCAAGCCGTGTGCTTCGTTGACCTGGCTGCGATCGAGAATGGACAGCTTGTCGTCCTGGCCATCAGCCGCGCGCTCGGCATCGAAAGCCAGCCGATCGATGCGCGGGAAGGTCTCGTTGACGCGTTGCGCGACCAGAACCAGCTTCTGGTCCTCGATAATTGCGAGCACGTCTTAGCGACCGTAGCCGGCATAACCGATCATCTGAACCACGCATTGCACAGGCTGAATATCATCGCGACAAGCCGCGAGCCATTACGATGCAGGTTCGAGACGGTCCATCGGCTTCCCCCTCTGTGTCCGCCCGAGGACGCGTTTCTGGATGCCGGGTCGGCAATGGCCTTTTCGGCGATCGAATTGCTGGTTCGGCGTGCAGAGGCGCATGGCTATCGACTGAAGGACGCGGATGTCCCGGCGCTCGCGAGTTTGAGCCGGCGTCTCGACGGTATTGCGCTGGCGATCGAACTGGCGGCTCCGCAACTCAAGGAAAGCGGTCCCGCAGGGCTGCTGCAAATGCTTGAGCGTGACTTCGAAGCGTTGGCATCACGCGGAAATGGCATGTCCCGACACAAGACGCTGACGGCGACGCTCAGCTGGAGTTACCGGCTGCTTTCGGAGAGCGAGGCGCGGCTACTCCGTCATCTTTCGCTTTTTGGCGGCACCTTTGCGCTCGATGATGCCATCGACGCCTTCGGATATCTGGCGGATGAGCAGGATGTCACCGCGTGGCTGGAAGCCCTCGCGGCCAAATCCATGGTGTCGGTCAACTACACGGGGAGGCGTCGCCGATACCGGTTGCTCGACAGTACACGAGCTTTCGCCAACGAACGGCTGATTGCGCAGGGCGAGCAACAGGTCGCGATGATCGCATATGGCCGCTTCATTCTCGCGTTGTTCGAAAGAGCAGAAAAAGAATGGACGTGGCGGCCGCGCGAAGACTGGATGGCGCTCTATGGCGGCTGGAGCGCGGACCTCCGTCGCATGATCGATTGGGCTTATCGCTCGGAAGGACAGGCCGAACTTGGGGTGCGGCTAACCGTTGCCGCTTTGCCGTTCTGGGTAGAATTCTCGACGATGGTGGAAAGCGGGTCACGGGTCGAAAGCGCGCTGTCCGTGCTGGACGACCTGCCCGGTGATCACCTTCTGCTCCGCATGAAGCTGGTCGCGGCCCATGGTTGGAATCTTTGTTATCGCTATCCTTTCGGTGATGAACTCGAGGTAACTTGGACGAGGGGTTTCAAGCTCGCTTTGGAAGCCGGAAGCGTGGAACACTGTCTTCGAACCAAGATGGGCCTGGCAATGGTGCAGACCGCCATGGGCTTTCATCAAAGGGCGTTTGAGACGATTGCCGATCTCCGCCGCTTCATGGCGTCCGTAGGCGATTATTCCGCGGCTCCCAATGCCGATCGGGAGTTGTTTACGTGCGAATTCTATCAAGGGAACATCAGATCCGGGCATGCGGGTCTCGAGCGTCTGGCTCGTGAGCATGCGACTTTCGGCAATGGCGGTCAGACCTCGAGATTCCAGATCGACAGGTTCGTCAATTTCCGAAATCATCTTTCGTTGTCCACTTGGGTGGTCGGCCAGCATCGGCGTGCACTTGAGATTGCGGAGGAAGCATTGAACGCCGCGCTGACTTTGAACCACGACTTGTCTTGCGCGCATTCGCTTGCAGTCGCGGCCACGCCAATAGCCTTGCTGTGCGGGCGAATTGATTTAGCGCAGGAACGAGCATCGCTGCTGGCCGAGCGCCTGAAGTCCCGCCAGATCGACACCTGGCCGCCATTCGCCCGCTTTCATCAGGCGGCGATTGATGCCGCACGCGGAGACGCGGAGGCGGTTCAACGGTTGAGGGATGCAATAGCCGCCATTCGCGAGTGCAATTTTCTCATCCATTTACCCCTACGGTACGTGATGCTCGCTCACGCGGCGCTTTCGCACGATCAAGTCACGGTTGCTCGCCAGAGTATCGATGAGGGCGTGAACTACAGTCGGCAGCGCGGAGACCGATGGTGCGACGCCGAATTACTGCACCTTCAGGGTCTGGTATGCTGGCGGGATGGAGATGCAAACGGCGCGATGCGGCACCTTCGAGATGCGATAGACCTGGGTCGTGAGAGTGGCGCAATCGGATTTGCTCTGCGCGCGGCAACGAGCCGCGTCAAGCTTGCGAAGGAGATCGGCGATCCTGTATTGGCCCTGGCGGAGCTGAAGGACATCTGCGACCGCTGCGACAGCAGCGGCAGCGCGGATATTGCCGCCGCGCATGATGCGCTCGCGTCAACTCATGCTCAAACGACATGAACAATCCGACCACCGGAGACCTTCAACTTTCTGCCGCGGACGCCACCGAAACCGTCGAAACCGGCCGCACGATCAAGAGCAAAGCTGGCACCACGGAGATAATCCCGACCTCAATGATTGCAAATTGGAGTGCGTTGCCCGCGCCAGACATCGTCACAGAATGAAGTTGCTGCGGTTATAGAGATGCACGAATCCCATTTTTGCCAGGTTGGCGTTCGAAATGTTGGCCTTTTCAGGCGAGGGGACCTCGGTTTCGACCACGAAAGTCGACACGCCACGGACCGTGCCTTCTTGTAAGCGAGCGTGAATCAAGGCTTTCTGCGCACCCCGGTTTCGAAAGCTCGGAACCGTCGTTCCCCCGCCGAGCCAGGCAAAAGATCCTGAAACAAACATTGTTCCAGTTCCAACGGGTGTTTCTCCGTCCAACGCGAAGAAGCACGACCATCCGTCTCTTCCAACGATTGCGGCCCATAGCGCGGTGAGGCTTTCGGGAAAACCAAACCCGGCGCACATCATAGCGCCGAATGCCTCGGCTTCATCGCGCAAAACTTTGCGTGTTTTTACAGGTCCTGCCGGTGGAAGAGACATAGCGTGTGCGTTTCGCCCCAGTTTTGCCCACCCAGGACCATGCGGGACCAATCCTTTCGACTGGATCCAATGTCTCAACTCGTCGGACGCAGTGTCGATGTTGACCTGCAAAAATCGATTCCCCTCCTTTTTGCGCATCCAAGTGTATGCTTCGTCGAGGTTTTCCGGCGCCGTGAGACCGAGGATGCGATTGAGGCCGATGGCAGGCGCGCGTGGAAGTGAGATCGTGCATCCGCCATTGATGGAAACGCACTCGAATCGTTCCTCATCCGGCAATCGCCCATGGGAGGCCTGATGCAGATCAATGAACGCCTTGGCCTCAATGGCATCTTCCATCGTAGGGCAGGGGTGATCAGAAGAACAAGGATTCAAGAGAGTGCTCCTAAGCCAGAAACCTCGCTGGGGCGGGATAAGGGGATCATTCGCTTCAGGACGGGAAATAGCAGCTGCAATTTCCTGCACATGGGTCTCAATCGTCAAATGGCAAGTGTCGAGCAATTGCACCCTATGCCATCGGCAGGTCTCTCTTATATCTGATTTGAGAAAGCCATAAATCTCGTTGCGACCCGCATTGCGCGAGTTTGCGACGATCTCTCCGTACGGCTTGCAAATAGGCTAGTGCGGTGTAAAGTCTAGCTTTTTACGGGTATGTGAGGTCGTAGTGACGAATGACGGCAGTGCTTTGCCGAAGCAAACCGCCTATCAGTTCGGCGATTTCCGGTTGCTGCCCGAGGCCCAAGCCCTCCTGCACAAGGGGAAGCCTGTTCCCCTCGGCGGGCGAGGTTTCGATATACTGACGCTGCTCGTAGCGCGGGCTGGCGAGGTGGTCAGCAAAGCCGATCTGTTCGCGCATGTGTGGCCTGACTACATTGTTCACGACCATAACTTGAAGGTCAATGTCGGCAATCTCCGACGTTCGCTGGCTGAACTCGATCCTGTCACGGAGTACATCACAACCATCACAGGGCGGGGGTACAAGTTCGTCGCCGCCTTGGAAATCGACCGCCCGGCGCCAGCACGGCAAGTCGTTTCAAGCACAAGTCACCATATCGCTGCTCCTCGAGCGCGGCAGCTTCTCGGCCGCGAAGACGCGATCCGACAAATCTCCGAGAAGCTGGATCAACCGGGTTATGTCACCATTGTTGGGCCGGGCGGAGCCGGAAAAACGTCTCTTGCGGTCGCGGTTGCTCAGCAATCCGGTGGGGCAGGCGAGGCCGTTGCCTTTGCGGACCTCTCTACACTCAGCGATCCGCGATTTGTGGTGCCGGCGATCGCGTCCGCTTTCGGTGTCTCCCTCGGATTTGACGATCCTATTGCAGGTGTGATCGAAGTCCTTCGCAGTAACAAGTTAATTCTAGTTGTAGACAATTGTGAGCACGTCATTGCGATGGCGGCAACAGTTGTCGAGCGGATATCAGCGGAACTTCCTGCTGCCCGTATCATTGCAACCAGCCGCGAGCCACTACGGACGCGGCACGAGCAGATCCATTTCCTCACCGGACTCGCTTATCCGGACCAGACGACGGCGCTTTCCACCGGCGACGCGCTGCAGTTTCCCGCGATCCAGCTGTTCATTTCAAAGGCGTGCGGTTCAGGCAACCTCGAGCCTTCCGACGATTATGTCCGAAGCGTCGTTTCGATCTGCACACGCCTGGACGGGTTGGCACTAGCCATCGAACTGGCCGCCGGCACCGCCAGTGCCCTTGCACCCTCGGCGCTCGATGACCTCTTCAAGGATGGCTTCGATACCATGAATCGGGGAGCGAGGGATGCACCCTTGCGCCACCAATCTCTGGAGGCGACCCTCGACTGGAGCTATCGGCTTCTTCCTGACCGCGAGGCTGTATTGCTCGGTCTGCTTTCGGTGTTTTCAGGTCGGTTTAGCACTGACGACGTGGAGGCCATGTATTCTGCCGGCGCGCTCGAGCCTATGACCGGGCGGGATGCACTGTCACAGCTTGTGGCCAAATCGCTTGTTTCGGCGGAGTATGATGGTTCCACTATGTACTATAGGCTTGCCGAAAGCACTGGCACCTATGCCGCGCGACGTCTGTTAGGTTCACTCCATAGGGGGAAGGCAAGACGCCAATTCGCCGTTCGAACAAGGGACAAACTGCAGTTTGCTGAACGGGAATGGTCATCGCAGACGTCTCGTGAATGGCTCGGGAAGTATCGGAGGCAGATCGATGACGTGCGTTCTGCGATCGGCTGGGCGTTCGATCCTGCAGGCGACGCCGCATTGGGTGCCGAACTGGTGGTCGCTGCATTGCCGCTTTGGCAAGAGCTTTCCGCTTTCAGAGAGATGCTGGAGGCCATCGATCTTGCAAGCTCGAACAGCACTGCCCTGGTAGGGCTTGCATCGTCGGGGCGAACAAAGCTGTCGACCGCACGGGCCTGGGCCATGACACTTGCGCGCCATATGCACCCGCAAACCGACGACGCTTGGCGCGAGAGCATTTTTCATGCGAACGGGTCGCGCGATGCCGAGTTTCAGGTACGCGCGGTCTGCGGACAGGCCGTCTTTCTGGCCTATTCTGGCCGGCCGCGTACGGCGCTACGCAGCATGAACGATTTTGCAGCGGCAAAGGGTTTGGACTGGGCGACCGCGCCTGACGGGAAGCGACTGTTGGCGCATATCCAGATCTACGCAGGTGAACTGGATTCGGCATCAGCCCATCTGGAGGCGCTGATGAATGATTGGGGACACGTGAAAGAAGGTTATGGGCTATCCAGGTTCCAGGTCGACTTGCCGGCCGGCATACGCCTATCTCTGGCGCTCGTGTCCTGGTTACGGGGTGATTCTGATCGCGCCTCCGATCTAGCCAGTCTGGCGATCGAACGTGCTGTCGATCTTGACCACATGATTTCCCTTGGCAATGCGATCTCTCTGGCGGGGTTGCCGATTGCTTTCGTGGACGGCAATCTCGAAACCGCTTCGCAGCTTCAGCTGCAGCTGGCCGACGTCAGCCGCCGTGAGAGCGTCGGCATTTACGAGGGGACAGCCACGTTTTTCGCCGGCGCCATCCAGTCGGCTCGAGGTGACAAAGCAGGTTTCACCTTGATGCAGGACAGCATTACTGGATTGCTGCGGGGAAGCTGGCGTGCTCGCGTCCCATTCTACCGCAGCCTGTTGGCTGAGGCCTATATAGCCGCCGGCGAGATGCAACTTGCCGAAAACAGCCTGCGCGCCGTACTTGGCGAAATCGGGATACGTGAGGAACGATGGTGGCATCCTGATCTCTGGCGCGTTGCGGGAATGATTGAGGCCGGAAACGCCCGCCCACACCATGCAGTGCGCTATTTCCAGAAGTCCTTGGATAGTGCCGTTGCCATGGGGGCAGGCGCCGCGACCAGACGCACCCGCCTTGCCATGGCCGCGATGGATGTGCGCTGATCTTGGCGCCTCAATCTTTTGTGCGCACGTCAACTCGCTCGCGAAGCGACGCATTTTCCTGCTCGAGCTGGGTAACCTTGTCGATCAGATATTGTGAGGCCGCGAGAAATTCGGCTTCCGTATATCGTGGCTCGATGTGCTGCGGACAATTCCAGTCGAACGCCTCAAGCTTGAGCTTGAAAATTCGTTCGGCCTTGGCTCGGTAATCACCGTCGGTGATGCTCGCCGTGAACACTGGATCCGCCTCGAGCGCCAGCTTTTCGGTGCGGGCATAAATCTTCAGGCGCGTGCGGGCGGGATAGTCCATCAGGAACAGGCACGTCCGGTCATTTTCCGCGAGATTACCGGTGCTGATATACTGGCGATTGCCACGGTAATCGAGGAAGGCAAGCGTGCGGTCGTCAAGCACTTTGAGAAAGCCTTTAGGCCCGCCGCGGTGCTGGACATAGGGCCAGCCCGTCTCGGAAACCGTGGCCATGTAGAAGCTGTCGCGCTGTGCGATGAATGCGGTTTCCCTTACGGAAAATCGGTCGAATTCGCGGTGTCCCGTGAAGTCGGACCACAGACGATCCGCTCCCATTTCCGCCTGCGCCCTGCGAACTGAAGGAGTGATTGCGATATCCATAAAACCATACGTCATATCAGTGAATCCTCATCGTGTTGTCGGCTCGAAGGGCGTCGGAAGCATACGGTGCTAGATTGCCCCTCTCGCGGCCTGCTGCGCACGTGCAAAGCTTTCGGCCACAGCAGCATAGTTGGGAGCGACGAGTCCATAGAGCTTGCCGAGTTCGGCAGCTTCCGGTCGCGCCCAGGTCCGGTGAAGCTCGGATACCAATGCGTTGGTCGATGTCGGCTTGACACCGCCTTGAACGAAACGGCCAAGGGAAATACGCGATGCCATTTCGCTCGGATCACCCGACGCATCGAGCACCGCATAGACGTCATAGCCAGCGGCGCGCGCGTCGAGCGCCGGGAACATCACGCAGACGCTGGTCCAGACGCCTGCCATGATGAGAGTGTTTCGGCCGGCCGCGCGGACCGTTGCGACGAAATCGTCATTGTCCCATGCGTTCACTTCCCCCTTGCGTGGCACATAGACCGCATGCGGAGCCAGTTCGTGAATTTCGGGTATCAGCGGACCATTGATGCCCGCAGGTTCCGACGCCGTGGTGATGACAGGGATGCTCAGGAGCGTGGCGAGCCTAGAGATCACCTCTACATTCCGGCGCAGGTCGGAGACGCATATGTCCTTGACTGTCTGAAAAAGTCCCAATTGCTGATCGAGCAGCAGGATCAGGGTGTCGGAGGGATCGATCAGGGCCGCGCCGCCACCCGTCGGAAGCACGCTTGGCTTGGATTTGCTATTATACATGATCATTATCCTTCTTTGGGATTGAGCTGCTGGGTCAGGTTTCGGGCGCGATCTCGCGATGCTGATAAAAATCCCGGAAGAGCGGATCATCGTTGAGCGCCTGGAAGCGGCTGACTAATACGGCAGAAACTGCGCCGACGACGTGACGGCGGATGCCGCGGGGGCCGGTGGCCCCGCGCTATGAATTAGCTAGGGATCAGTTGCAAACCTTGCGGTCCAGGAAGTCGCGGATGAGCGGCGCCATCACGTCGAGCTTGTCCTCAAGAGCGAAATGGCCGCTGTCGAGTATGTGCATCTCGGCGTTCGGAAGATCGCGAAGATAGGGATGCGCGCCGGACTCGGGGAAGATCTTGTCGTTCTTGCCCCACACGATCAGCGTCGGCGGCTGATGATCGCGGAAGAAGGCCTGGAACTGGGGATAAAGCGGTACGTTGCTGCCGTAATCGCCCAGGAGATCGAGTTGGATATCCTTGTTGCCAGGTCGATCGAGCAGGGCCTGATCGATGACCCAGTTGTCGGGGCTGATATGTGCCACATCGCCCATACCGTCGGTATACTGGAACTTTGTCGTTTCGAGCGTAACCAGGCCGGCGAGTGCTTCCCGACGTTCCGGCGTCTTTTCGGCCCAGTAGGCCTTGATCGGGTCCCAGAATGCGGCGAGGCCTTCGGTATAGGCATTGCCGTTCTGCACGATCAGGGTTTCGACCCGCTCCGGATGTTTCAGCGCCAGGCGGTATCCGATCGGTGCGCCGTAATCCATGACGTACATGCTGTATCGATCGGCTCCGACCTTTTCGGTCAGCTTGTCGACGATGTTGGTCAGGTTCGCGAATGTGTAGGAAAACTTGGTGTGATCGGGTGCGTCACTCTGGCCATAACCGGGATAGTCCGGTGCGATCACGTGGTAACGGTCCGCGAGCAGTGGAATGAGGTTGCGGAACATATGTGACGAGGTGGGAAATCCGTGCAGGAGAAGGAGGACCGGTGCGTCCTTCGGGCCGGCTTCACGGTAGAAGACCTTCACACCGTCGATGATCGTGTTTTTGTACTGAATGAGGGGAACAGCCTTTGCGGCGATGACAGCGTCGTTCGGCACGCAGCGGGCTTCGGCAGCTACGGGAGAGATGGCCATAAGAAGTGCGACAGTAATGAGAAGATGTTTTTTCATGATGCTTTCCCTCTTCAAGAATGGGTGCCGATCCACATCAGCGCCTCTGGAAAAGGACTAGCATTGCCGGTCGTCGGACCTGGGATAAAAAAAGGTAAAAAGTTGGACGGTGCGCCATGGCTGACCCGTGTCAAAGCGCTGGAAGCGATTGCTCGTCTATCCTTCGTCTTGAGGGCGGATTGCGTGCATCGAAGCCGGTGACCGATGGTTTGAGGAGGAGATCCCGGAAGGGTTTCTGCCGATCGCGGTTTTTGCGCATCGTCCGAGATCGCCTTGCGTTTTGTTCGGCCCCCGCACGGACGATGAGTTCGTTACACTCTTTGAGGATGAGAACGAGGCCTTACCATCGAAGGAAAACCACCATGGCTGAATTCGCGTTGAACCCGGCCGCGTTCGGATCCTCACGCGGGGAGGGCGCGATAGGACCGATCGGTTTCCGATGATCGGCAAGGAGGCTGCGAACGTCGGAGATCGCCATTTCGTTGCCGCCCGCTCGTAGGCTTCATCAATCTCGGAGCTTATATTAGACGCCGAGTTGTCTGTTGGGAACATTTGGGGAGCTTCGGAGTAATTTATTCAAGCGAGACATCTTTTAATCCGGACAAACGCTGAAACAGAACGATTCTGCCCAGCGCGGAATTGGAACCATTGAAAACTGTCCCTCAATTTGACGGAGAGTGCCGTGGCAAAGACTGCAAGAATTCCTGACGTCGTTCCCCATGATGATCATGTCCTCACGGCAAAAGAAGCGCTTGAGATTTCTTTTCTCAAACTGGAGCAGGAGGTAGAAGTCCGCCTCGTCGCCGCGGCTCTACGTGCTGGATGGTCGGCAGACGAGGCATTGGATGCCATCGATCAGCTGCGGGCCGAAGAAAGCGGACATTGAAACCGACGAATGAGGGAAGCGGACGAACGAGGCACGGCCGTCGCGATCGACGTTTAAATCACGTCACCGTGTGACGAAAAATGGGAGCTACTATCGCCGCGCACCATTCTCGTTCTGCTCGGTGCAGCAAATGTGTCCGGCGCGCTTGGATATTTCTCGCGTATGGAAATCTCGGTTCAAAGGGGAGCTTCCCCATGCGGAAGCTCCCTTCCAGTGTTTAATCGCGATGCTCGGGCATTGCCTTCAGCTGATCCTTGGTCCAGGAAGTCACGCCATGGATCTCGCCGCTTTCGTCGCGCATGAAATCGAGATCGGTCCCTCGAACGGACACCGGCTTTGCACCGATACCAAGGAAACCGCCAACGTCGATCACGACGCTGCTGCCGACGCCGGCTCCATGTACGTGGTCAACCGTACCAACCTTGTGGTCATCGGCATCATAGATCGATGCGCCTTCCAGATTGGCTTGTGTGAGTTCTTCTTCGGTCAGTCGTATGTGGTTGCTATGATCCATGACCTATTCCTCCATTGATTTCGGGCGTAATGTCGAGCGATGTGATTGGCGTTTGCGTTCCTGTGCCTTGGTGGACTTGGATTAATCGCCACCGGGCTTGGCCTTTCCTCTTTCGCTCATCATAAGAACGAACGGCCATGCGAAAGCTTTGTTCCGGGCCGCAATTTCGGGGGGATCAATCCCCCACGCGCTGAAGGGCTACAATGAGCAGGTCGTCAGACAATATATCCGTAATCAGGAAAAGGCCGACAAAGCTTCCGACTTTGCCGACCTCTTCAATCGTAGCTACTAAGCGCTAACAATACCGCTTCTAGCAGTTCAAGCGCAGCGTTTCAAACCTCCACCTCTGGTGGAGGTCATGACTAGGTTGAGCTGCGTGGTAGGGCCTGTTCAGCCTGCCCGTCGCATCTGATGGCCTATTCTATGTAGTTCGCTTGCAGAGCTGTTGGTGCGGAAGCCTCGGATAAGATCCAGCAGGTCGCCAGTATCGTTGGCGAGAACTTCTGCCGAAGCGGTGGTTTCTTCCGCCATGGCGGCGTTCTGCTGGGTGGCGGTGTCGAGCTGGTTGAGCGCAGAGGAAATCGAGCGCAGGGTCGAATCCTGCTCCTGAGCGCTGTGCGCGATTTTCGAGACGATATCGTCGGCGGCGGTGATCTGGCTGGAAATCCGCTTCAATGCCTCGCCGGTCTTACCGACCATTTGCACGCCCTGTTCAACCTGCCCGGTGGAGCGGGCGATCTGCTCCTTAATTTCCTTGGCGGCCGCGGCAGAGCGTTGAGCAAGTTCGCGCACCTCCTGGGCGACGACCGCAAAGCCCTTGCCGCTGTCGCCGGCGCGCGCCGCTTCCACGCCCGCATTGAGGGCCAGCAGGTTGGTCTGGAAGGCGATCTCGTCGATGACGCCAATGATCTTGGTGATCTCGGTGGCCGATTGCTCGATACCGCTCATGGCGGCGATCGCCTGCTCGACAATACCGTCACTCTGGCGCGCTTCCTGACTGACGGATGCCACGCGGCTTGCAGCTTCCCTGGCACCTTCCGCCGTCTGGCGAACCGCCACCGTCAGCTCATCGAGAGCTGCCGAGGTCTCCTCCAGATTGGCGGCCTGACGCTCGGTGCGTTGCGCAAGCTCGTTGGAAGCGCGACGGATCTCTTCCTTGGAAACACTGATGTCGGTGCCTTTCAGGTTGACGCGGCTCATGGCCTGTTCGAGGCGGGAAAGGGCGTCGTTGAAGTTGTGGCGCAGGCCCTCGTACTTTGGACCCAGATCGGCGCAGCGAACCGTGAGGTCGCCGACAGAGAGCTGCTCGAGCGAGGCGCCGATGGTGGCGACCACATGCGCTTGCTCTTCGGCTTCCTTGCGCTGAGCATCAAGATTGCGCTGGCGCTCGGCGTCCAGTTCGCGCTGCTGCTCTTCCTGCCGTGCCAGCATAGTGTGGCGCTCGCGCACTTTCTCCTGCAGAGCCTTGGTCGCACGCGCCATCTTGCCCACTTCGTTGCCCATGTCGGTGTGGGGAATGTCCAAGGTGACGTCTTCATCGGCCACGGCATTCAGCGCATCGTGGATGGCATTGAGCGGACGCGAAATACCTCGGATGATGAAATAGGCCGCGGCAATCGCCAGCAGGAACGCAAGCGCGGAGCCACCGACTATCTTGATGGTCGAATTGCGAATATCTTCTTTCAGATCGTCCGTATAAAGCCCGGTAATGATGACGATCTGCCAAGGTTCGAAGACCTTGGCATAACTTGCTTTGGAGTAGCTTCGGTCATTCGGGTCCTTGCCCGGCTTCGGGCCGATGAACTCGACATAGCCGCCGCCGGCCCGGCCCAGCCGAACGAGTTCGTCGCGATAGGCAAAGCCGTTGGCGTCCTTCACGCCTTTGTTGCTTTGGCCGACACTCGGCGAGGTCGGATGAAAGACCAGCACGACATTGTAGTCGTATCCGTAGAAATATCCGTCCGGCTCGAAGGTCATCTTGTTGAGCTGGCCATAAGCCTGCTTCTTGGCTTCATCAAGCGACAATTGGCCTTTCTCGACCCGGCTTTGATAGTCCTTCAATACGGAGATAGCCGTTTCCACTTGCGTGCGCAGCATTTCATAGCGCTCATGGTAGATGGCCGTCGTTGAGGACCGAATCTGGAGAAATGTCAGGCCTGCGAAAGTCGTTATCATGGCTCCAACCAGCAAAAACAGCTGGAGCGAGATTTTCATGTTCTTCATCGATACCCACCGCGCTGAGTTGCTGTCGTGCCCGTCGCGAAGACTGGCGTCACATCGGCAACAATTCCTGCGCTTCCTGCGCATCACCGAACGCTACATGCATCCCAGATGCTAAGATTAGATTCTAAATTTAAACAAAAAAATAACTTGCTTAGATGAACTCACGGTAGAAAAACGGGGTTTTCGTTTTTGAACGGTTGATGGGTAGATTGAGCCGGCCGGCTGAACGGCGGCGGATTTCGTGGCAAAGGCACGTCCGAATTTCTCAACCCATGACCGGATCGTCTGATGCGAAACGATGATCCCGCATGCCGCCATCATGCCCTCAACCATCCGCAGGCTCAGAGGGAATCGGAAAGAGAGCCAGACGGCGTGGACGATAATTTCGGCGGGAAAGCAGTGGCTACGATAGAGCAGAGTACGGTTCGTTATGACCCGTCAGCGCATATCGATGTCCGAGTTTCGTTAAGTTGATGTGGTGGATGGCGCCCTCCGACGGCATCAAGAGAGGAGCCACCCACCATGGACGATATTACGACAATCGGGCTTGATATCGAGTGTTAAATCCGGCTTGTATCGGCTCCAACGAAAATTTCCAATTTGCGTGCTTCCGAAGAGGCGGCGATGGCTATGGTGAGAGGACCATCCACCCGCTCGGAAGGGATTGCGATGCGATCGAGATATATGCCCATGACGTCATCTGCATCGAGCGCAGGAAAGATAAGGACACCGCCTGGGTCAACCGGCGAAATCGTCATACGAACGTGACCCGGCGCGATCGATAGGCCGGAAAGTCGAAGGGGGAGGCTGGTCTCGAGAAAAAGCTTGCCGTTTATCGAGAGCAATAGGCGGCCGTCTGCAATCCGAACGCTCATCGGTCCCGCCGGAGAGACGATCGTGCCCAAGTTTGCATCTCGCTGTCGGTTGCTGATCGCCCAACCATCCCAAGGGTCGACATCGACGACATCGGACATCGCCATGAGCGGCAACAGGCCTGCCCAGATATAGAAGGGATCGGTATCCCCCTGATCCATCGCCTCGCCGGTCTGCGAATTGTAGTTCTCGGCCGCGATCCGCTTCCCTTCCCAGGACTTGAGGAAAAGCTCCTGTGACTGTGCTCTTAGCCTCTGCGCTTGCGGTTCAAGGCCGTAGCGCTTCAGGCCAAGCCAGACGAGATAGTTGACATTCGGCCAGATGCGGCCGCGCCAATAGACATTTTCTGCGTAAGCCGGATCGTTGCGGGTGGCGTTCGGAAGACCGAACTCACCGGCAAAGAGGCTGTCGTCCTGAAGATGAACCATCAGGTGGCGGGCCTGTTCGTCGCTCGCGGCGCCACAGAGCAGCGGATAGAAGCTGGTGGGCGAGAGCGACTTGACGAAGGCGCCGGAACGCTGGCGGTTGGCGAAGATCTTGCGCTTGTCGTCCCAGAGTTCTTCACTGATCCGCTGGCGCAGCCCGGCGGCGATAGCCTCGAACTCTTCGACTTCGACAGTCTTGCCGAGAACGGCGGCGAGCTTGGCGAGCATTTCGGCATCGAGTGCGACGACGCAGTTCAGGCCGAGATCAAAGGTTGAGAGGGAGCGCGTATTCGGGTCGTAGACCGCTTCATCATGGGTGGCCGAATTGTCCATGCCGGTTTCGTTGCGGGCTCCGAAGGCGGTGCCCTTGTAGAGTGACTCACCGACATCGGATGTGCCGCAGGAAATCATCCCGCGGCGATCCGGATCACGGTTATCCCACCACCAACGATGAGCGCGGGCGACGACGTCGTAGCTCGCCTCGACGATCGAGCGCTCGCCGCTGCGTTGATAGAGATCCCAGAGAACGAGCGAGCCCAGCGGCGGCTGCGTGCGGTCGACCCATGCGTCATTCGATGTGACGATGCAGGCGACGTTGCCCTGCGGCGTCACGCCGGCAAAGGCGGCCGCGAGGTTTTCGCGGGCGATGTCCATGTCGAACAGGCCGGAGAGAAGCGCGGCATAGGTCTGGTCATTGTACCAGACGGCGAACTTGCCGAGGTTCCAGATGCGGGTGACGGCGGTGTAGGGCCGGTTGTTGGTCTCGTCCCAGATCGTGTTCCAGCCGACGATATCGCGAACCGCAGCGAGGAAGCTGTCTGTCTGATCGGCCGCGGGCGCTGCCTTCCTGGCAAGGGCGGCCCGTGCCTTCTCGATGGCAAGATCGGCGCGGTCGGCGACGGCCGCCGCATAGCTGCCGTCGCGCATCATTTCGAGGTTGAAACGCAGTCCGATGACGGGCGCCGCATTGCTGCGGCTGGCGAGATAGAAATAGCCGTTCGCCTCGAAATCCTGCCTCAGATCGGCAATGCTGTCATGGCCGGTCACCTGCACCGGACTTTCGGCGCTGACCACGGCCACGAAGCGCTGGCCGATCTTGATGAGGGCGGCGCCCGCTGCCGCGTCGTAGGTGACCGTGGCGCCGTCGGCGGAGATCGCCAGCGTCACCCAGAAGCGGAGCCCCCACTCAGCGGAGGCCTGTGCCCTCCAGCCGCCGGTAACCACGAAGGGATCAGGCTTGCTCCAGTGAAAGGAGAGGGTGGTGCCGGTATGCTCGGTCTCAAGCGAGACTTCCGAACCATCGAGCTCGTGCCGCCCGAGGCGAACCGTGTCGTGACGGGGCTCGATCGCGGAGGTCGTCCGGCTACGGCTTGAATAGAGCACCGGCGTCAGGCGCACGCCGAGCGGCAGGAAGACCATCTCGGCCGGCCGGTCGCTCCAGGTATTCCAGGCGCGATTGAGGGGAATGGTCGTGTGCTGAGGCATGTCTTACAGTCCTGAAAAGAAAAGGATGGGAGGCGCGCCGAGCCCTGCGGGATCGTCCTTGCCGCCCTTGAACGGCGTACTGGCATAATAGGCATTTGCCGCCGTGGAGGAGACCGAAATTTCCAGACGATGATCGCCCGGCTCAAGTGGCCCCAGATCGAAGCGGTAGGGGCGCCAGCCGCGTCTTCCCGCCGGGCGGCCATCGATGCTGACGCTGGCGGCGGTATGGACGATGGGCAGCTGCAGCTGGTAGCGCCCGGCATCGCCTGTGGTAATCGTCCGCACATAGATTGCCGTGCCTGACACTGCGTCAAACCCCTGCGCATCCCAGCCGCGATCGACGCGGATATCGATCGGTTCGGAATTTCCCTCGAAGCGCAGCTTCCACTGCTCTGCAAGGGCAACGCCGGCCCGCTCCGTGCGATTGGGTGCCTGCGGCGAGAGGACTAGCTTGCTTGCGGGCTCCTGGCTCGGGACAAGCCGCAAGCAGAGTAGTTCATGGGGTTCAAGGCTGATCGACAGATCAGATGATGTGCCGTGACGTGTTTCCGTGGCGGTGGCGCAATCCCATGATGCGATGTCAAAGCACGTATTCAGCGCGAAGTCTTCCGTTGTGGGCGCGACGCTGTCGTTGAACAGCGCCAGTCGCCAGCCCGCCGTATCCTCGCCGATCCAGCGCCAGAACGTCGGCGCGGGATCCGTCAGCAGGATCGGTCCGCGCGGGGCGAAGGCCGATAGAAGCGCCTCGACGTCATTGCTGGTGGGCAGTCGGGCGAGGCTCCTTGACGAAGGATTGTCGATTGAACATTCGCCGTCAAGCGGCACGAAATGGTCGCTGCCACCGGATGACCAAACGATACCTCCCGCAACGGTGAAACGTTCGAGAACGTGGATGGCCTCCAGGCCGCCAATCGTCGTGATGGCAGGCAAGATGACGGCATCGAAGGTCTGGCCGCTGATCGTGATCAGCGAACCGTCGATCGCGGCCTTACCAACAGCTTCCTCGGAAACGAAGAGGAAATCGATGCGCTTTTCCAGAAGCGCTCTGCACCAGGCGCCGACATGATCCGCATGCTCATGTCTTGGACCTTCCGCCAGCGCAGTGTGGAGCGGATAGAAAATAGCAACGCGCGTCAGCGGGCGCGCGGGCTCGATGAAGGCTGAGAGCCTTGCGGTCTCGTCGGCGAGTAGGTCGTGGAACGACCACCAAGGCTCGAAATTGATGCCGGGCGCAAAGTCGAAACGCGGATTGACGAAAGGGCGCGGCTCGGCGGTTCCGGCCGACAAGTAGAGCCCGTGCCAGATCGACTGGCGCATGCCCATGAAATGCATGCGGATCAGGTGCGCACGCAGGGTTTCGAGCGTCAGCTCCCATTGGCCGGCGGCTCGAAGCGTGGTGCGTTCGGCGGTCGCGTAGGTCTCCAACATGCAGCGGCCGCGCCCGTTTGCGCGCGCAACCGAATCCGCGAGTTTCGGCGAAAGCTGCGGTATGAAATTGTTGGCGTCCGCCGCCGTCAGATGGCGGTAAGCGTCGATGCCGAAAAAATCGACGGCTGGCGCGATGCGCGGGTCGATGCCCTTGAAGGTGCCGTTGAGATCGAAACTGCCGACATGCGGCAGGATTTCGTGGCCGGTCAGCAGCAGGTGCTTTTTCTCCGCCCAGGCGCGCAACGTGCCGAAGAAGGCTTCGTTCATCTGCTGCGACAGGGCCGCATAGGCCTTGGCGCGGATGACCGCTGTCTCCGGGCCGATATCGCCCACCAGCGAAAGCAGTGAAATGGCAAGCGGCCGGCCGGTATGATTGGCGAGCGAGCTGGCAAAGGCAGCCGAAAATGGCAGGCTGTTTTCCAGATTTCCGCTCTTCTGTTTCCAGCTGTAAAAGCCAGCAGCCGGTTGGTCGTAGAAAATCTGATCGACTGGATCGGGCAGGAGACCGTCGAGCGCCGATATCAATGGTTCCACACCATGGGTGATGAAGGCCTCGGCGGCCTCGGGCAGCAGATAATTGATGATGCGCGAGGTGCGGCTGCGGGCGCTGACGAAGACCGTAACCTTGAAACCGGCTGGGACGTCACCTGAGATCCGGAATGCGCAATCGTCGTCACTGGTGCCGGTAATCTCAACGGAACCGGAAAATACCAAGGCTTCGCCCGTGGATGCGACAGCCTCCGAGGGGTGGAGGGCAACAGCCTCGATCTGCCAGTCACACCAGGCGGGACGCCCCTCGTCATATTGCCAATCGAGAATGTCCTGGCCCATTCCCGCTGTCCAGGACGTGACGATGCCGCTGATCTCACCGGTCGCACCTGGCGTCTCGCACCAGAACAGATGCCGTTCGCGAAGCTCGTCACGGCCTTGCACGGTGCGTCCGGCCGCCTGGCCGCTGATCCAGTTATAGTCGTCATAGATGCCGACGCGCAGACCAAGTTCGCTTGCTACCTCCACCGCATCTCGGTAAGCGGCGACGAACGCTCTGGAGAGGTAATCCTCCCTCGGCATTGCCAGTCTGGCCTGAATGTAGATCCGGCCGAAACCCTTGGCGACGAAGTCCGCAAGCTGTTCCCGTGTCACCGCGCCGGAGGGGATCGAATGCCAAAACCAGTAGGCGGCCGGGCGGAATTCCGGGCCGGGCGACTGGAAGCTCTGATCGGTCGATATGTCCTGGCGTGGCGGCATCGGTATTCTCAATGTCCGGAAGCGCGTGCTCTGGCAAGGCTGCCGGTGATATCGGTCCATGCGGGCTCGTCGGGCGCGAAGCGGGCACGTAGGTAGGTGACGAGATCTTCCATGGAGCTGTCGCTCAGCGTCTCCTTGAAGGCAGGCATCGACATCGTTTCCGGCGAATTCCGAGCCTTCATCTCCGCTGGCGCTTCCGCGCCGCCGAGGATGGCCTGGATGATGTTATCGGGAGTCCCTGCGTATAGATTGGAGTTCAGCGCAAGCGAGGTCAGCGCGGTGCTGCTGCTGTGACAGGTGGCACAGGCGCCTTCGAAGATTCGCTGGCCACGGGGAGATGCGGCAAAGGCCGTCTGTTCGGCAGCGGTGGCTTTGGCGATTGCTTCGGCGGCAGCAGCTGCCGGATCGGCCGGAGTTTCCCGCTTGTTCAGGCTGGCGAGATAGGTTGCCATCGCCCGGATATCCTCATCAGGCAGCGGCTCCAGCGCCTTGACGACATGGCCCATCGGTCCAAGGGCGCTGCCATGGTGGGCGGCATTGCCCTTGCGGAGATAGTCGTAGAGCGAGGCTTCGGTCCATTGCACCGGCGACTTACCGGAACCATCGAGCGCCGGCGCATGCCAGCCGTCTGCATAGCCGCCCGCAAGGTGGGACCTGCCCGACATTTCGGCGCCAAGCGCGTTGCGTGGCGAGTGGCAGGCCGAACAGTGGCCCAGTGTTTCTACGAGATAGGCTCCTCTGTTCCAGACAGCATCCTTGTCCGGCTGAAACTGCGTCCCGCTGCGCTGATGGAAGAGCGCATTCCAGCCCGCCATCAATGGGCGGATGTTGAAGGGGAAGGAGAGTTTTGTCTCCGGTGCCTTCGTCTCCACCGGCGGCTGGCTCATGAGATAGGCATAGAGGGCCTGCAGGTCCGCGTCCTCGGCGCCTGCGAAGGATGTGTAGGGATGCGCCGGATAGAGGCGGTGGCCGTCGCGGCTCACCCCGTTGCGCATTGCTCTTTCGAAGGCCGGATAGGACCAGGCGCCGATGCCCGCAGTGACATCGGGGCTGATGTTGCTCGCATAGATCGTACCGAACGGCGTTTCCAGCGCCCGGCCGCCGCCAAAGGCGCGACCGTCGTTCGAGACGTGGCAGACATTGCAGGCCCCGATCGCCGCGGCAAGCTTCCCGCGCTCGATGGTCGAGGCGGAGAAGACGCCAGCATCCGGACGACTGATCTGTGCGATGCTGGGCTGCCACGGCGACAGCAACTGGAGAAGCCCGCCGGCAACGGCAGCAATGCCTGCCGTGCCGAGCGAGAATTGCCACCATTTGCGGGCCTGCTTGGGAGGATCGGCCTGCTTGGAGGTGACATTGCCCAGTCCTGCAAGGACAGCTTCCGGCGTCAGCGGCAATTCGCGGAAGCGGACGCCCGTGGCGTCATAGACGGCATTGGCAATTGCCGCCGCACTCGGGACCGATGCCGACTCGCCGACGCCGAGCGGTGGGTCGTGCGGCCGGTCGAGCATCAGCACATCAATGTCGGGCACCTCGGGGAAGGTGATGATCGGGTAGCCGCCCCATTCCTTGGAGAGCACGGCCGTATCGGAGAACTCGACCCTTTCCTTGAGGACGCGGCTTGTCGACTGGATGACATTGCCATGGATCTGGTGGCGCACGCCATCCGGATTGATCATCAGGCCGGCATCCTGCCCGCAGGTGACCTTGGTAACGGCGATCTCGCCGGTCTTCCTGTTGACCGCCACATCGGCGACCCAGGCCGCCCATGCGGCAGCCGTACCCGGGAATTTCCCGTGGACATAGACGGCATAGGCGAAGCCGCGGCCATAAAGGAGATCGCCTTCGCCCCCTAAGGTGCCCCAGGTCGTGTGCGGTTGCCATTTTGCCCGTTCGGCGACGGCGCGGACGAGTTCGCTGGCGCGCTGATCCGGCAGGTAACGAAGACGGTATTCGATCGGATCGACCTCAGCGGCAGCGGCCAGTTCGTCGATATAGCATTCATGCGCGAAGGTGTTCGGCATCGCCGAGACACCGCGGAACCATGAGGCACGCGCAATCGGCGGCATGTCGTGAACCGTTACCCGGAGGTTGCCATAGGCATAGGGCGGGATTGCGGTTCGATCGCCCATCTGCACGACATCTGCCACCGGAGCGACCTTGCCGGTCAGGATCAGGGCAAGTGTCGGTGAGAGATTGGACGGGTAGCGCGTCTCGAAATCATAGGCTGCCGGTCCGCCTTCGGTATCGAGGCCGCCGCGAACGTCCATGACCTGTGCTGCTCCCTTCGGCTCCCAGGCATGTTCCTGGTCGCGGGTCAGCTGTACGCGAACGGGTGCGCCGACTGCGCGCGAGAGAAGAGCGGCATCCGCCGTCACGTCGTCGGCGCAGTTTCTGCCGTAGCAACCTGCGGCCTCGAGACGCTCGATAATGATCTGTTCTTCCGGGATTTCCATCAGCATCGCGAGATCGCGCCGCATCGGATAGGGGTTCTGCGTTCCCGACCAGACTGTCAGGTGATCGTCCTCGAAATGCGCGACGGCGCATGACGGGCCGATCGAGCCATGCATCTGGTAGGGCCAGACATAGGTGCGATTCATCGCGGAAGGCATGCCTTCCAGCGCCAGATCGACATTGCCGCGGTCGATCAGCTGGCGGGGCGTGGAGGGGTTGGCGCGCAGCGCGATCTCCGGCCGGTTGAGGTCCGGCCGTCGTTCGGGCACGAGCCATTCGACCTTCAGCGCGTTCATCGCGGCAATCGCGTTTTCTTCCCGGGTTGCAACGACGCCGACGAAATCGCCAACGACGACAACGGCGACGAGACCGTCGATATGGGCGACCGAGGTTTCGTCCACGGAGACGAGGCTCGAACCGACTTGGACGCCATGGTCATAGCCGGCATAGGGCGGCCGGATGACGCGGCCATGCAGCATGCCGGCGACACGGACGTCGTGCACGAAAGTCCAGGCGCCGACCGCTTTCAGCGGGATATCGACGCGGGAACGCGATTTGCCGACCAGCCGGTACTCGGCGATGCTCTTCAGAGCGGCATCGGGATCATGTGTCAGATGCTCGTCGAGGCCGTCGACGAGTTCGGCATAGCTGATCGAGGCGTTCCGTTCGCCGTGACAGGAGATGACGCCGTCCTCGATCGTCAGGTTCTCATCCTCGAGACCGAGAACGGTGCGCGCCCGCGCCAGCAGGAAGCGCCGGGCTGTCGCCGCTGCCTGACGCAGTGGAATGGCGGTGACCTGGATGGTTTCGCTGGCAATCGTAGCGCCCTGATCCAGTCCGCCGACGGTGCTGCCGAGCACCATCTCGACACGCTCGAATGCCACATCCAGTTCTTCGGCAACAATCTGCGCCAGCGAGGTGCGGATCCCGGTGCCGAGGTCGACATGGCCATTGAAGGCAACGACATGGCCATCGTCCTGGACGACCAGAAACAGGGGGCCGGTCTGCGTCTTGAAATGAACGCTAAGCATTCGGCTCTCCTTGATCTGCTTTTCTGTCTGCTGGCTGTTCGCTCTGGCTATCCGGCGAATGTGCGGCTTTCGAGAGCATCAGGGCGCGCTTGGCGGCGGCAAGGATTTCACGGTGCGTGCCGCAGCGGCAGAGGTTGTGTTCAAGCGCATGCTTGATCTCGTCGTCGTTGGCATGTGGCTCGCGCAGTGCGAGCGCGGCAACCGTGATGATCATTCCGTTCAGGCAATAGCCGCATTGGGCAGCATTCTCGTCGATAAAAGCCTGCTGCACCGGATGCGGTGCGTCGCCGTTCCCCAGACCTTCGAGCGTCACGACGCTGCGGCTCTGGACGGCGGCGACCGGCACGACGCAGGAACGGACGGCGCGACCGTCGATCAGCACGGCGCAGGCGCCGCATTCGCCAAGCCCGCAACCGAATTTCGGGCCGTTCAGGGCAAGGTCGTTGCGCAAAACATACAGTAATGGGGTCTTCGGATCACAACAGACAATTTGTTGCGTGTTGTTCACTCGGATCGATATCGACGATGCGCTCACGTGAGGATCACTCCCGCGGCATGCCAATCGGTACACCGGTCGGGGAGGGCGATGGTGGCAAAAACGACTGCCAGATCTGGCATCCCAGTCTCCATAGCGAGCTTTCGCCCGCATGATATTCGCAGCCTTTGCATCGGGATCAACCGATATCGCAAAGGAGCGCGTTCCCTTTTTATTTAATAGCGTATACACTGATTTAAGATGGGTCGGCTGTCAACGGGTCGTCCGCCTTAGTTTCTACGTGCTACGCTGCGCACGTTGATAGCGAAGAACATCGGGTCGCCGAAATCTCGCTTGCAATAAATAGTGTATACGCTTAATCTGCCTGAAACTGATGGCGATGCGATATCAGCCAGAAAAAGGGGACTGCTGCTTATGGGAAAACAGAAGATTGCCATTATCGGTGCCGGCCTTGGCGGCGCTGTCGCAGGGTCCCTGCTCCAGCATTCAGGCTTTGATGTCGATGTCTACGAACAGGCGCCAACCTTCTCGCGTCTCGGTGCTGGGATTCATATGGGCCCGAACGTGCTCAAGATCTTCGAGCGCATCGGCGTTGCCGAAAAGGTCGTGTCGATCAGCAGCGCGCCGAAATTCTGGCTGAGCCGCGACGGCATCTCCGGCGAGTATCTCTCCCGCATCCCGCTGGAAGGTTATGGCCACACCTATTGCACCGTCCACCGCGGTGACCTGCAGGCGCTGCAGTGCGACACGCTGAAGGAAGGCACGCTTCACTTCGGCAAGAGGCTGGCGACGATCGAAGACACCGGCAGCGACGTCTATATGACGTTCGAGGATGGGACTTCGGCGCGCGCCGATATCGTCATCGGTGCGGATGGCATCAATTCGAAGGTTCGCGAGACGTTGCTCGGCTTCGAAAGGCCCAATTATAGCGGATGGGTCGGACATCGCGCGCTGATCAATGCCGAGCGCCTCAAGAAGTACGATCTTGAATTCGAGGACTGTGTGAAGTGGTGGGGGCCGGACCGTCACATGATGGTCTATTTCACTACCGGCCGGAAGGACGAGTATTACTACGTGACCGGCGTTCCCCACGAGGCTTGGGAATTTGAAACGGCATTCGTCGACAGCAGCCGCGAGGAAATGCATGCGGCGTTCCCCGGCTATCACCCCGTCATCGAGGCGCTGATCGACAGCACTGAGACAGTGACCAAGTGGCCGCTTTTCAACCGCAATCCGTTGCCGATCTGGAGCCAGGGCCGGCTTGTTATGCTCGGCGATGCGTGCCATCCGATGAAGCCGCACATGGCGCAGGGTGCGGCGATGGCGATCGAAGATGCCGCGATGCTCACCCGTTGCCTGTTGGAAACAGGGATCTCGGATTACGCGACTGCCTTCAAGCTCTATGAAGTCAACCGGCGCGACCGGGCGACGCGGGTGCAGTCGGTCTCCAACGCCAACACGTTTCTGCTGACGCAGGAGGATCCATCCTGGGTCTATGGTTATGACGTCTACGCCGAACCGCTGCGTACGGAGAATGCAGCATGAGCAGCCGGTTCCTCTATGGCGCGAACGTCTTCGCCAATGGCGTCCGCCAGCACTATCTGCGCTACGGCGGCAAAGGGCCGATGGTCGTGCTGGTTCCCGGCATCACGTCGCCGGCGATCACCTGGGGCTTCGTTGCCGAAATCCTGGCGCTGCGCCACGACGTTTACGTCCTCGACGTTCGCGGCCGTGGTCTCTCCTCGACCGGTCCCGATCTTGATTATGGCCTCGACGCAATGGCTGATGATGTGATCGCTTTCGCCAGCGAGCTTCGACTGACCCAGCCCGCCATCCTCGGTCATTCGATGGGCGCGCGCATCGCGATGCGGGCTTCCAACCGCGCGCCAGGTGCCTTCAGCCGTCTCGCGTTGATCGATCCGCCGGTTTCCGGTCCCGGGCGCCGCCCGTATCCGAGCAAGCTGCCCTGGTATACGGATTCGATCGCAATAGCCGAGAAGGGCATGGATGCCGAGGCGATGAAGGCGTTTTGCCCGACTTGGACGGAAGAGCAGCTGCAGCTGCGCGCCGAATGGCTCCACACGTGCTATGCGCCCGGGATCATCAAGGCGTTCAACGATTTCCACGATATCGACATCCTGCCCGATTTCGCCAGCCTGGCAGTTCCGGCGATGCTGATGATCGCTGGCCGCGGCGGCGTGATCCAGGCTGCCGACGAAGAAGAGATCAAGGGGCTTAATCCCTCGCTACAGATCACCCGTGTCGAGAATGCCGGCCACATGATTCCCTGGGATGACTTTGAAGGCTTCTTCGCCGCGCTCGGCGACTTCCTGATTCAGTGACATTTCCATGACGCGGGCAGCCGCGTCATCGCTCTCTTGAACGCATTGCAAAAGGACAAGCCGTGCAAAAGGTCTATCGTATTGGTCAAATCGTGCCGAGCTCCAACACGACGATGGAGACGGAAATTCCTGCGATGCTGCTCGCAAGGCAGTCGATCCGTCCGGAGCGTTTCACCTTCCACTCCAGCCGCATGCGGATGAAGACGGTCAAGAAGGACGAGCTGGCGGCGATGGACGCAGAATCCGATCGCTGCGCCATCGAGCTGTCCGATGCGCAGGTCGATGTTCTTGGTTACGCCTGCCTGGTCGCGATCATGGCGATGGGGCACGGATATCACCGCGAATCCGAGACGCGTCTTCGGGGACGCACGGTCGAGAACGGCGCCAACACGCCTGTGGTTACCAGCGCCGGTGCTCTCGTCGAAGCGCTGAAAGTGATGAAGGCGAAGCGGATCGCCGTGGTAGCGCCCTACATGAAGCCGCTTACCGAACTGGTCGTCGACTACATCCGAAACGAAGGTTTCGAAGTCGGCGACTGGCGCGCACTCGAAATTCCGGACAATCTGGCCGTTGGCCGCCACGATCCGCAGAACCTGCCTGAAATCGTTGCCGGTCTTGATCTGACCGATGTCGACGTGATCGTGCTTTCGGCCTGCGTGCAGATGCCGTCGCTGGCGGCTATCGCCAAGGTCGAGGCGATGACGGGCAAGCCTGTCGTCACGGCTGCCGTTGCCACCACCTACTTCATGCTAAAGTCGCTAGGTCTTGAACCCGTCGTGCCCGGTGCGGGCGCGCTTCTGTCTGGCGCATACTAGGGAGCTCTGCGATGGAGACGGCCGAAGCGAATTACCAAGGGGTGTGGGGTAACAGGATCGGCTTCGGCCGTTCTCCCGCGCTGCTCGTCATCGACTTTCTGAAAGCCTACACGATCGAGAGCGCACCTCTCTATGCGCCCGGCGTCGTCGATGCTGTGGCACAGACGCCGGAACTCATCGAAGCCGCCCGCAAGGCCGGCATCCCGGTCATCCACACCCGCATCCTCTATCTTGCGGACAATTGCGCCGATGGCGGCATGTGGGTGAAGAAGTCCCCGGTCATGAAGGCCATGGTTGAAGGCAATGTGCTTGCGGAGTTCTGCGACGAGGTTGAGCCCGCCAAGAACGAGCTGGTGATCGTCAAGCAATATGCCAGCGCCTTCTTTGGAACCAGCCTGGCCTCGCATCTCCATGCGCTGGGGATCGACACCGTCATCATGGCGGGCTGCTCGACCAGCGGATGCATTCGCGCCAGTGCAGTGGATGCGGTTCAGCACGGTTTCCGAGCCATCGTCGTTCGCGACTGCGTCGGCGACCGTCATCCCGATCCTCACAATGCGAACCTTTTCGATATCGACAGCAAATATGGCGATGTCGTCGTGAAGGCGGAGGCGATTGCCGAAATCGCCAAGGCCAAAGTCTGACTTCCGTAACGATACGGCGCATAGCAGTCCTCAAGCACTATAAGGGAACAAGCATGGATCAGTTTAGCTTCACGGAAATCTGCCTGCATCAGTTGAAGATGTCAGGCGTTCACGAGGGCGAAAAGCTTATCGTCCTGACCCAGGGTAACGAGCGCCTCGATTATGCCGATGCCTTCATGGCGGCGGGCATGCGTCTCGGCGCAAAGATGTACCACATGCGTTTGCCGCCGGTCCCGCCGGCGGGTGCCTGGGCCGTCGGCCAGACCGGACTGGCGGCGATGCCGGATGCGGTGGAAGCGCTCAAGGCCGCAGACATGGTCATCGATTGCATCTTCCTGCTCTTCAGCCCGGAACAGATGGCGATCCAGGCATCCGGCACGCGCATCCTGACGGCGGTCGAGCCGCCGGAAGTTCTCGCCCGTATGCTGCCGACGAAGGAGCTGCGCGAGCGTGTCGAATTCGCCGGCGAGCTTCTGTCCAAGGCCAAGGTGATGCGCATCACCTCCGAGCATGGCACCGACGTCACCTACAAGCTCAACACCTATCCCGCGATCACCGAGTATGCCTGCACCGATGAACCGGGCCGCTGGGACCACTGGCCGTCGGGCTTCGTCTTCACCGGCGGTGACGATGACGGCGTCGATGGTACGATCGTCGTTGCTCCCGGCGATATCCTGCTGCCGCAGAACATGTATGTCCGCGATCCAATCATCTACACGATCGAAAATGGCTGGATCACCGACATTCGCGGCGGTCTCGATGCTGAACTTGTCAAGTCCTACATGGCCGGTTTCAACGACCCGCGCGGCATGGGCATGAGCCATGTCGGCTGGGGCCTCAACCAGAACGCCAAGTGGCATCGCATGGCGCCGGGCGAATTCCCTGGCGGCATGGGCATGGAAGCGCGCTCCTTCTATGGCAACGTGATGTTCTCTACTGGGCCTAATAACGAGCTCGGCGGCCCGAACGACACCGCCTGCCATCTGGATATTCCCATGCGCAATTGCTCGCTCTTCCTCGACGACGAACCAATGGTTCTCAACGGCGACATCGCGGTCAAGGAAATGCAGGCCAAATTCGGCTGATCGAAGTCGCCGTTTTCGGCAATCCAAATCGTTCTTTGCATTCCGGTCGCATATATCGCAACCGGAATGACTGAGCGCGTGCGCCTCGATCCGCGGCCTCAAGGTGGCGAAGATCACCGTTCTCGATGCAAATCCAATAAAAATCAACGAATGAGGGGTTAAAATGCAAACTTCAATCACAGTGGAAGAAGGCATCCGCGCGGCTGGCGTCGGGCGTTTTCAGAAGCGACTTTTCACTATTTTCGGCCTCGTCTGGGCGGCCGACGCCATGCAGGTGTTGGCCATCGGCTTCACCGCACCATCCATCGCAGGAAGCTTCGGCATCACCGTTCCACAGGCATTGCAGACCGGAACTCTCTTCTTTCTGGGCATGCTCGTTGGGGCCTTTGTCTTCGGGCGTCTTGCGGACCGGATCGGCCGCCGGCCCGTGCTGTTCATCGCAATCATTCTCGATGCGATTTGCGGCGTGGCATCCGCCTTCGCGCCGGATTTGCAATGGCTGCTCGTCGCGCGCTTCCTGACAGGCCTCGGAGTCGGCGGAACTCTCCCGGTGGATTACGCCATGATGGCTGAATTCCTTCCCTCCGACCGCCGCGGCCGTTGGCTGGTGCTGCTCGAAGGTTTCTGGGCCGTTGGCACAGTGGCTTTGGCGCTTCTTGCGCTTGTTGCCGGTTCGCAGGGTGGCGAAGCCTGGCGTACGATCTTCTTCGTGACCGGCCTGCCGGCACTGATCGGTGTCATCCTTCGCTTCTATGTGTCGGAATCTCCGCTCTATCTCAATCAGCAGGGGCGTTCGGAAGAGGCTCGCAAGGTGCTCAAGCGCGTCGCGATCTCAAATGGAAACACGGTAGAGATCCCGCCCCTGAAGCCGCAGAAGTCACAGCACAAGTCGATTGCTGCCCTTCTGTCACCTGAGCTTCGCCGCCGAACCGTTTTCCTCATGCTGGCATGGATGCTGATCTCGGTGTCCTACTACGGTGTCTTCGTATATCTGCCCGTTCGACTGGCCGCCGGAGGCATGGGCTTCATGCGCGGACAGCTGTTTCTGGTCGTTCTCGCAATCGCCCAGCTTCCGGGTTATGCGCTGGCGGCCTACGGCGTCGAGAAATGGGGGCGCAAGCCGACCCTCGTCGGCTTCCTGATCCTGAGCGCCGTCGGCACTCTCGGATACGCGCTTGGCCAATCGGTCGAGATCGTCGTGACCGCGACGCTCTTGCTCAGCTTTGCGCTGCTGGGTACTTGGGGGGCTATCTACGCCTTCACGCCGGAAATTTATCCGACCACGCTGCGTGCCAGCGGCATGGGCCTTTCAGGATCGGTCGCGCGTTTCGGCGGGCTTTTGGCGCCATCCATCGTGGCTCCGATCATGACCTCGAACTTCGGCCTCGCACTCGGCGTCATCTCGGCTCTGCTGTTGCTTGCCGCTGTCTGCGTGGCGTTCATCAATGCAGAATCCAGGAACATGGTTCTAGAATAGGAAAACAACCAACTGCGGCGGGCATCATGCCCGCCGCAATGCATTGCGCGGCAAGAATCGCCTGTCTGCCTCCATTATATTACAATCCATGCGGCTTGCGGTTGGCTGCATTTTGAAGGATTAGAAGCATCAATAGAAGCGAGCGCCAAGAGCATGGCAGACAATAACGACATCACGAAAACAGACACACAGGCTGGCTATCAGGTAACCGAGCAGGTGGGACATCTGCTGCGCAAGGCCTATCAGCGCCACTTGGCAATTTTCCAGGACAACGCCGTTGACCCTTCGCTGACCTCAGTCCAGTTTGTGACGCTCTGCGCGCTCCGCGACAACGGCCCGATTTCGCAGGGCGAACTCGTCAAGGCGACCGCCGTCGATCAGGCGACGATCCGTGGCATCATCGATCGCCTCAAATCGAAGAACATGATCGAGATCTCGCGGGATGCCCATGATGGGCGGAAGGTGATCGTTTCTCTCACGCCGGCGGGCGAGGCGATCCTCGAGCAAATGTATCCGCGCGCCCGTTCCATTACCGAGAAGACCATGGGGCCACTCAATCCGGCCGAGCAGGTTGCTTTGCTCTATCTGTTGCGAAAGATTGCCGATGTCGATCCGGAGACGGGGGAGGCTGCAGATCTCGGCTGAGCTGCCCGCGCTTGACGCGCATTGTGCTGGGCTTTGCCCGCTATTCCACGTCGCAATCAAACGAGCTACCCGGCGCCTGACGGTACCGGGTAGCTTCTTGCATTAGCTGGCGTAGAACGCCTTCACTTCCTGCCACAGATTGTTGAAGCTTTCGCGGCGGTCGTCCGGGAGGGCGGATTGGATCGCCATGGTCTTCAGGTATTCGGGCTTGTGGATCTGGCGGTTCAAGTCGTCGGTCGGCAGCTTTTCCATGGCGGCGCCATTGGCCGAGGCGGGAGCGCCGATCTTGGTTGCCCATTCGACATAGAAGTCCGGGTCGATCATGTAGTTGATGAAGGTTGCCGCGGCTTGTGGATCCGGAGCTGAAGCCGGGATGGAGAGGCTGTCAAGCCAGCCGATGCCGCCTTCCTTCGGAACAACGAAATCGACGGGGAGGTGGCTGTTGCGCTTCGAGCGGACCGTCGCACCGGACCAGTAGACAGACAGGTCGAATTCCTTCGCAGCGAAGGACTTGTTCCACTGGTCTTCGCTCGACCAGAGAAGCTTGACGTTCTGCTTGAAGGCCTTGAGCTTTTCGCCGACGGCGGCGAGATCGGTCGGGTTGTTGATGTCCTGGCCGGAGAGCAGCGCGCCGATGGCGACGGCCGTCACGGCGTCATCGAACAGAGCCACCTTACCCTTATGCTCGGGCGCGCCGAGTGCGGCATAGCTGTCCGGTTTCGGCGAGCCCTCGGCGATCGCGAGTGAGGTGATGCCCCAGACCCAGGCGACGCCGTTGGTCTTGCCGTCGAGCTGCAGGTTGGCATGGTTCCTCAGTTCCGGAGAAAGGCCGGCAGAATTCGGGATCTTCGAAAAATCGAGCGGCGTCAGCAGGCCTTCGCCTGCGGCCTGCTGCGAGCGGGCGCTGTTGATCAGCACCACGTCGTATGCGCCCGGATTGGTGCGCAGCTTCGTCAGCATTTCCGGCTCGGAGCTGAAGTAGTCGTGAACGACTTCAATCCCGGTCTTTTCCTTGAAGGCCTTCAGCGCCCAGGCTTCGTCCGTGCCGTAGCCCTGCCAGTTGAGAACGGTGATCTTGCCGGCGGCGTGCGCCGCGCGCGGCGAAAGTGACAGTCCGGTTGTGGCGGCAACCGCTGCAGTGCCCATTAGGCCGAGGGTTTGTCTGCGGGTGAAGTTCATTTCTGTTACCCCTTGTCGATAGTTTTTTGGATTTTTTGTCTGCGGCTGCGCAAGCGACTGCGGCGATGCCTCCCCGCATCCTTCGAACATCCGCAACGAACTATAACTCACGATATTTCCGCCGCAGCGGTCCTAGGGGCCTCTGCGAAAACGTTCGTGTACAAATAACGTGTTCCTAGTTTTGTTTCTTGTCAAGCGCCGCTTTCTGGCGCCTTCCGCGCTTTTTGCGTCGATATACCGACATCCTCGCATATTCAGCGTATTCAGCGACGAGAGGCTAGCCGCCTGCGCCGTGCTAACTTTGGCTATTTGGCAAGGAAAACAGTGTGTAAGCGCCACGCGAAAAAGTGCGCTTGACAACAAGCGGGACTGCTGAAATCATTTGTACACAAAACAAGAAAGAATAACTCGAGGGTGAGCATATGAAGCAAGCTGGGACAATAATGCGAGCAGCCGCTTAGCGGGTAATGCGTGCCTGTATTGGCGCGAAAGGCCTGTGCTGCGGCATGACGCGGCCGGCAAATGACCTTCAATTTGGATTTGACCGCTGCAGCGACGTAAAGGCCGCTGCGGATCGCGGAGGGACGGCTGGATGGCCACACTTAACGCTCAAGAACCCTCAGCGGCTGCGCTGAACACAACACAATCGCGACGGCTTCCGTCGTGGGTGACGACAGGTGCGCTGCTTTTGCCGACCTATGGCTGGCTGACGCTGGCGGTATTCATTCCGCTGCTGGCGATGTTCACTTTCTCCTTCATGACGGCGACGCCGCTCGGCAACAAGCCGATCATCTTTACGCTGAAGCAGTATCGCGCCTTCATCGATCAGCCCTATCTGGTCGGCGTCGGGATCAGCTCGCTACTGATCGGGTTCTGGACGACGTTCTTTTGCGCCGTGCTCGGCTTCTTTGCTGCTCTCGCACTTGCCCGCGCAACGATCGGCAGGACGAAGGAGGTGCTGCTGATCCTCATCCTTCTGCCGTTCTGGACGAACGGTCTGGTGCGCGTCTTCTCCTGGACCATGGTGCTGCGCGAAGGCGGGTTCCTCGACTACATATTGCACATGATCGCGCCGGAGGCCGGTTCGATCGGCTTCCTCTACACGCGCCCGGCGATCGTGGTCGGTCTGGTGCACGGCTATCTGCCCTATATGATCCTGACCTGTTACATTGCGCTTTCGACCATCGATGACGCGATCATCGAGGCAGCCTTCAGTCTCGGCGCCCGCTGGTGGGTCGTGCTCTACAAGATCCTTCTTCCGATGGCTGCGCCCGGCCTGATCTCCGGTGCCGTCCTCACTTTCGTTCCCGTCATCGGTTCGTTCATGGAGCCCCGCATTCTCGGCGGCCGCGTTGGGGTGACGATGGGAACGGTCATTGAGGACCAGTTCACGCAGGCATTCAACTGGCCGCTCGGAGCCTCACTTTCCTTCACGCTTCTGGCCGTGGTTCTGGCGATCTTCGCCACGTTCTCTGGCGTGTTGAAGCGTGGATCGGTCGCATAGGTGCTGGAATGAAAACACTCGGACGTTTCTATCTCTTTGCGATCCTGGCGTTTCTCTACACGCCGATCATCGTGATGATGGCGATGGGCTTCAATGAATCGCCGCTTTACCAACTGCCCTTCAGCTTCTCGACCCGCTGGTACGTGGCCCTGATGGGCAATACCGGCCTGCTGACCTCGGGCATGAACAGCATCATTATAGCCGTGATCACCGCGGTGGTCGCAACCACGCTCGGAACCGTGGCCTCGGTGGCCCTATCGCGCCGCACCTTTCGCGGACGCAGCCTGCTGCAACTGCTGCTCCTGCCGCCGATCGCCATTCCGTGGCTGATCACCGGCACGGCAATGCTCATCTTCTTCTACTGGAGTGGCATTGGCCGCGGCATGCATGCGCTGATTATCGGCCATGTGGCGCTCGCCATCCCCTATGTGGTGATAGTAGTCGGGACGGGCTTCAAGACCATCCGCGCAGATTTGGAAGAGGCCGCGATGAGCCTTGGATCGACTCCGATCCATGCTTTCTATTCGGTGACGCTGCCGCTGCTCTTCCCGAGCATTCTGGGCGCTGCGCTCTTCGCCTTCGCCGTCTCGCTCGATCAGTTCGTGATTTCGTACTTCCTGGCGACGCCGGGTTACACGACGCTGCCAGTGCAGATCTATTCGGCGATCCGCAAGGGCTTCACCCCGGAGATCAACGCGATCTCAACCATCCTGCTGCTCGGCTCCATGGCCGCAATCCTCATCTTTGCACGCTTCGCAAAACCCGGAGAAAATCGTGACCCACGTTAATGTAAAGTCGGTTGCCAAGAGCTATGGTGCGACGCCTGTCCTGTCCGATATTTCGACGGAATTCGCCGAAGGCTCCTTCACCAGTCTGCTCGGCCCCTCGGGCTCCGGCAAGACGACGCTGCTGCGCATTATCGCCGGCTTCATCACCGCCGATCAGGGCAGTGTGGTGATCGGCGATCGGGATGTCACCAATGTTCCGGTCTGGCACCGCAATATCGGCATGATGTTCCAGTCCTACGCGCTCTTCCCGCATATGACGATCGCGCAGAACGTCTCCTTCGGTCTGGAGCGCCGCGGCATCCGTGGCGAGGTCGCCCGCAAGGAAGTCGAGCGTGCGCTTGAAATGGTGCGTCTGCCGGGCTTCGGCGACCGCTATCCGAAGCAACTGTCCGGCGGGCAGCAGCAGCGCGTCGCTCTTGCTCGCGCCATCGTTATCAAGCCGAGCGTGCTTCTGCTGGACGAGCCGCTCTCCGCGCTCGACCGCAGGCTGCGCCAGGAAATGCAGGTCGAGCTCTTGCGCATCCAGCGCGAAAGCGGGCTGACGACGATCTTCGTTACGCATGATCAGGAGGAGGCGCTGACGCTCTCGGACAAGGTGGCGATCCTGGACAAAGGCAAGATCGTTCAGATCGGCGAACCCGCGACCGTCTACGAGCGGCCGCGCACACGGTTTGCGGCTGAGTTCCTTGGTGACTCGAACTTCCTCCCCGGCATCGTCGAAAATGGCGGCGTCCGCCTCGAAGACGGCGGCATGGTCGAGGTCGCCGGCACACTGCCCTCCGCCGGAAAGAAAGTGACGCTCGCGGTGCGTCCCGAAAAGATGTCGCCGTCGGGCGATGGCAAGAACCAGATCTCGGCGCAGATCAAGACGGTGATCTATGCCGGTCCGGTCCTCTCCTATCATTTGGTGACCAATCAGGGCCGAGAACTGAAGCTGTTCTCGCAGAATCGTGACGGCAATCTTCTGCGCGAGGGCGAGAACGTCACGCTGTCTTGGGCACCCGAACACACCGTCGCGCTGGTCGAATAGGATGGAGATCGAGACGATCCTGGATGGCTTCTGTCATGTGGTCATCGACATGCAGCGGCTCTTCGCCGAAACAACCGTGTGGCACGCGCCTGCGATGCAGGACATTCTTGGGAATGTCGTCGCACTCTGCCGGCGCATGCCGTCCGAGACGCTTTATGCCCGCTTCATCGTGCCGGCTTCGGCGGACGAGGCGCCGGGATGCTGGAAGCCTTATTACGAGCGCTGGTCTGTTCTGACGGGCGATCATCACGATCCGGCCCTGCATGAGTTGATGGAACCGCTGAAGGAGATTGCTCCGGCAACACAAGTCTTCGACAAGCCCGGCTATTCGATCTTCTCGAACGAGACGATTCATGCGCGGCTGCAGAGTAAGGGTGTTCGCACCCTGATCTTCTCTGGGGCAGAAACCGATGTCTGCGTCTATTCCAGCGTTCTGCATGCCATAGATCTCAATTATCGCGTCGTGATCGTTACCGATGCTGTGGGAAGCAGCGACAATGCCGCGCATCGTGCCGTGATCGAGCAGCTCGCTCCGCGCATGCCCGAGCAGATATTGTTGTTGTCGACCGAGGCGATCTTGAGTGCCCTGGATAGCGCCGCGGCGAGCGGCGCTCTTACCAAAGGATAATTTGATGCAGAACGGAGATCAGAAGCTGCCGGGTCAGCCGGAGCGCCAGGCGAGCAAAGCTGCTGAAGCGACCTATACCCTTGCCGAGCAGATCGGCTATCTTCTGCGGCAGGCGAACCAGCGGCACGTGGCGATCTTTACCAGTCGGATGAATGAGAAGCTGACCACCACGCAGTGGGCGGCGCTGGTGAAGCTGCGCGATTTGCAGCCCTGCTCGCAGGTCAATCTCGGGCGCGAGACAGCGATGGATGTGGCGACTATTAAGGGCGTTGTCGACCGGTTGGCGAAGCGCAACCTGATCCGCACAGCGCCGGATACGACCGACGCCAGACGCCTTGTCTTGACGCTGACGGAAGAAGGCGAGGCGGCCGTCGCCCGCAATCTTCCCGTTGCGCACGATATTTCGGAAGAGACGCTCTCGACACTGTCGCCAGCCGAACGCGCCATGCTGGCCGAGCTGCTGCGCAAGATTTCCTGAAGCGGGTTAATATCGCCGCCGACATTGCCCGCCTTCTTACCTCAGGAGAGGGCAGGAGCGAAGTTCATCAGAAGAACCATCAAAAGTCCCACGACTGAAACGATCGATTGGATGACCGAGATGGTCCACGTTGCTTCGCTCATGGACATGCCAAAGGACTCCTTGACGAGCCAGAACCCTGCATGATTGGCATAATTGAAGAACAGCGATCCGCATCCGATCGATAACGCCAGTAATGGAACGTTCAGGTTTCCGGCTCCTGCAAGCGGTGCCAAAAGACCGGACGCGCCGACAATCCCAACGGTTGCCGATCCGGTCGAGACTGACAACAGCATTGAAATTATCCAACCGAGAACCAAGGGCGACAGCGAAAATTGCTGACTAAGGTGCATGATTGCATCGCCAACCTTAGCGTCGGTCAGCACGCGCTGAAATGCTCCACCACCAGCGATGATTAGCAGCACGTTCGCGATGGCTTTTACGCTTGCGGACATCGCGTTTCGAAGTTTTTCGGTGTCGCCGCCGCGGGCAAAAATCAAAACGCCGGTGGCGAACAGGACGCCGATCAGCATGGCGATTGCTGGATCGCCAACGAATCCCGTGATCACCTCGAGCGTGGATCCCTTGGGGAAAATGAGCTCTGCGACGGCGTGCAGAAGCATCAGAATGGCGGGAAGCAACGCGGTCAGTAGGCTGATCCCGATGCTCGGAGGATCATCATGGGAGGTTGTCTGGCCTGCCGCAGTGGCCGCAAATTGGTCTATTAGCGCTTCGTCGGGGTGAACTTTGAGCTTCGACGTGATGAACGCGCCATAGACCGGGCCGCCAAGCACGATAGCGGCAATCGCCGCGATAAAGCCATAAAGCATTGTCGCACCGACATTGGTATGCAGCGCAGCTATGGCGGTCAGTGGGCCGGGGTGTGGCGGCACCATACCGTGCATGGCTGCGAGCGCGGCGATGACTGGCACGCCGATATAGACGTAAGGCGACCCCACGATGCTCTTCGAGCCGTCAAGTTTCCGGGCAACGCTGAAAATCAAAGGAAGCAAGATCACGAGGCCGACTTCGAAGAACATGGGTATGCCGATAACGAACGCGGCACCCGCCATCGCCCAAGGAAGATATTTGGTCGAGGTCCGGTTTATAATTATTTCGGCAATGCTATTCGTGATCCCTGAATCAGCGAGAATCTTCCCGAGCATCGCGCCGAGGGCAACGACTATACCTACTGCTCCCAAAGTGTTACCCGCGCCGGTTTCTATCGATTTGACTACCTTTTCGCCTCGCATCCCCGTGATCAGACCAACCGCAATCGACGTTATCATAAGTGCTAGCAGCGGATGAAAACGCAGTTTCGAGACAATAAGGGCGACAAGAAAGATGACGCCTCCGATTGCGGTAAGAAGTAACTGGATGTCGGCGGAACTCATGCTCGGCTCTCAATTTGGTTGTTTTGACGCAAACGATGGTCCGAATCGATCGGGTGCCATCACCCGTGGCATTGACTCTTCTTTCGGAGCCGTCGCCCCCGTCAAGAGATCGGGCTGAAAGATTGACGGGACCGGAAGTGAGGCAGGGATGTCGCGCACCGCCTTTGCGGTGACCTTCAAGGAAAGGGTTGGCCTGTCGCCGATGCACTATCTGACTCGCTGGCGCATAATGCAGGCGGCAGACAGGCTGACCTCGACGCGTCAGTCGCTTGCTGAGATCGGGTTGGCGCTTGGTTATGAGTCCGAAAAGTCCTTCGGCACGGCCTTCGAGCGGGCGATGAATTGTCGCCCAGTGAATATGGGCGCAGGCAAGGCGAGAAACGGATTTCGGCGCTTCGCACCGCTTCCGGCCGTGGTCGTCATCTTCTTCGCCCCCTTCAGATGAAGTGCCGGATCAGTTCGCTGCAGTTCGCGGCTTTACTCAGAGGCCGGACGGGCCGCTGGAACGCCTTCAGGAGCAGAAACGAGTTGCTGCACGTGGCGCCCAGCGCCAGTCCGACATGGCGGGTGAACGGTGAACGCGCTCGTTCTTGCCATCCGGTCCCGGAAGCTGCTGCTCATACAGCTCTGTTCGAACGACTGGATTCTTGATCGTCTTAAAATCCATCTCTCTTTGCTCCGGCTGATCTTGATGAAGGGCGGTCGCCTGGATGCGACTATGGATGCAACGCCATCGCAAATGCCGCTCACGAAACGGCGTCGCCGCCCGGCTCTGTTTTAGGAAGAGCCGGGCGACCTTCAGCTCAGGCGCGGACAATGATCTTGCCGCGGGCGCGGCCCGATGCCTGCCGGGCGAAGCCCGCCGTCGCATCGTTCAGATCGATCACCCGGTCGGTCAGAACCTGCACACCGCCGGCGACCTTATCGATGACGGTGGCAAGGCGGCCAGCATCCGAGGAATGGAAGACGAAGGCTGCCGACACGCCGTGCGCCTTGGCCAGCGCCTCGTCGGGCGGCGAAACCGTGGTGGCGAGGAACCCGCCCGGGCGCAGCACGTCGAACGAACGCGCCTGGGTGTCGCCGCCGATCGTGTCGATCACCACGTCGACGTCGGAAACATGGCGGGTGAAATCCTCGGTCGTGTAGTCGATCACCTGGTCAGCGCCCAGCCGCTCGGCAATGGCGATGCCGTCACCCGAGGCGGTGGTGATAACCCGCGCCCCAGCGGCCCGGGCGAACTGGATGGCGAAGCTGCCAACGCCGCCGGCGCCGGCATGGATGAGCACGGTCTGGCCAGACTTGAGTTTGGCGACTTCGAACAGCGCCTGCCAGGCGGTGCCCGCTGCGGTGGGAACGCCGGCCGCATCTTCGAACGACACGCCTGCGGGAATGCGGACGAGCTGATCGACTGGAACGATCGCATATTCGGCGATCGCGCCACCGGCAGTCGGCGCCGTGCGGGCCACGACCCGCTCACCGATTGTGAAACCGCCATTGCCTTCACCGAAGCTCTCCACCGTGCCGGCGAGGTCGGTGCCGATCGTGTAGGAGAAGCTCAGCGGGAAGAACGCGTCCATGTAGCCCTGCTGGAGCTTGTTATCGAGCGGGTTGATGCTCGCCGACACCACCTTGACCAGCGCTTCGCCGGCCTTAGGCTTGGGAGTGTCCACCGACACGAAAGCGGGGTCGGCACCGTAGCTGTTGATCCGAAACGCCTTCATCGACCTTACTCCTGTCCGGCGCCTATTGCGCCCATTTGGTGCAGCCAGCCGAACCAGTCTTCCATGTGCCAGGTCTTGGTGATACGGCCGTTCTCGACATGATGGAATTCGTGGATCGGCAGCACGAACGCCTTGCCGGTTGGCTTGACGCCAAACCACTCGCCCTTGTGCGTGCCAGTGATCTCGGCACGAACCGCGGCCTTGCCGGCAACGCCGATGAGCTCGTGAATGGTGATACGGGCATCGGGGAAGGCAGCATTGAAGGCGCGGATCATTGGCTTCATCGCCTCACGGCCCGGGTCCTGACCGGGAGCCAGCGGGATGTCCTGCCAATCCTCGGTAACAGCGTTGTCGAGTGCATCGGGGTTGTTGGAAAAAGCGCTGTAGAGCGTTTCGATCGCCTTGCGATCCTGCTCCGACAGCGTGCTTTGGGTGGCTGCTTGCTGGGTCATGGTAAACTCCGTCTCGTTGACGTGAATTCATCTACCCGGTCTGGCTCCATCATTGAAATCGATAATCTGTATGTGGTAGTATCCGTTCTATGGATTTGAATGGCACAGACCTTAATTTGCTCGTGGCCTTCGACGCGTTGATGGCCGAGCGCAGCGTGACGCGCGCTGGCAAGCGGATCGGTCGAACTCAGCCGGCCATGAGCGCGGCTCTCGCGCGCCTACGGGCGCTGTTTCAGGACGACCTCTTCGTCCGAAGCCCGGCGGGACTGCAGCCAACCCAGCGTGCAACCGAACTGGCGGAGCCACTCTCGCGCGCCTTGGCGGAGATCGGACGAGCGCTCGACTATACGCAGACCTTCGATCCCGTCAGCTCATCGCAATCCTTCACCCTCGCACTATCGGATCACCCGGCTTTTGTTCTGCTGCCCCAGCTTGTCGATGTGCTGCGAGAGCGGGCGCCGGGGATTACGCTTCGCATCAATGCCTTTACGCACCGCGACGATGCCATCTCCCTGCTTGACGCAGGCGAAGCTGATCTGACGATCGGCGTGCCGCCCCGTCAGACGCCAGGGGGCCGCATCATCAGTTGTCCTCTGTTCGAGGAACGCTTTGTCTGCGTTCTACGACGCTCGCACCCCATGGCAAGTCGCCCTCTCGACCTACGGACTTTTCTGAGCCTGTCCCATCTGCTGATCTCACCAGAAGGCGAGCGATTTGGACAGGTCGACGCGGCGCTGGCGGCAAGCGGGCAGCGTCGCCGCATCGCCGTGTCTCTCCCGCAGATGTACGCCGCACCGTTGATGGTCGCCCGGTCGGACCTGATTGCGACCATTATGGAAGGCGTGGTCACCCGCTCCGGCTTCAGGAACGAGCTTATGCTGCTGCCTCCGCCATTATCGTTGCCTCCGGTCTCGTTCGTCATGTCTTGGCACCGTCGGAATGAGGTTCACCCGGTGCAGCGCTGGATGCGCGATCTGCTCGTCGAGCTCGCTTCCTCCATTCACCAATCAGATGTATTGATATAACAAGTATCGATTGGGAATATATCGACCGATCCCCTAACTCTGCTTTCAAGCAAGTAAGTGGAGTTCATCATGCAAGTTGCTATTGTAACTGGCGGCTCTCGCGGCATCGGCCGCGCGGCGTCCGTCGCCCTGGCGCGCCGCGGCTTCGCGGTTGTCGTCAACTATGCCCGTTCGGCCGATGATGCGGCAGTGGTCTTATCACAGATTGAGACGATCGGCGGCGAGGCCATCGCCATCAAGGCGGATGTGGCATCAGCCGAGCAGGTCAAGGCGCTGTTCGACGGCGCGCAGCAGCAGTTTGGCGGGATCGATGTCCTGGTCGCCTGCGCGGGCGTGATGACGCCTTCGCCCTTGGCGAACGTGACGGATGAAGATTTCGATCGTCATTTCACCGTCAATGTGCGTGGGACCTTCAACGCCTTTCGCGAGGCCGCCAATCGGGTACGCGATAACGGCCGCCTGATCGGTTTCTCCAGCACGACGCTGGCGCTCAACGCGCCGGGCTACAGTATTTACAATGCCACCAAAGGCGCGGTGGAAGGCATGGTGCGCGTCGTCGCCAAAGAACTGGGCGGGCGGGGCATCACCGTCAACGCCGTTGCGCCGGGTCCTGTCGAGACGGAACTGTTCCTACGCGGCAAACCGCAGGAACTGGTCGACCGCATGGCGTCGATGGCTCCCCTGAACCGGCTCGGTCAGCCCGACGACATTGCGGAAGTGGTCGCTTTCCTCGCGTCGAGGGAAGCGGGATGGGTCAACGGCCAGGTGCTTCGCGCCAATGGCGGCATCGCGTAAGAGAGTGAAATCATGGATAGGCAGATCATTCTTGTCACGGGAGCCGGTTCGGGTATCGGCAACGCCATCGCCGTGGTCCTCGCGCGCGCCGGCCATTGTGTCTATGCGAGCCTGCGGCTCGCGCGTCCTGAAGGCGAGCAGCGCGCCGCTACCATCCGGGAACTTGCAAAGCGAGACGGCCTGGACCTTCATGTGGTCGATCTCGACGTGCTGTCGGAGGCAAGTTGCCGGGCGGCGGTTGACCTGGTGCTGGTCGAACAGGGCCGCATCGACGTGGTCGTCAACAACGCCGGGATGTTGATGACGGGCATAACCGAAGCGTTCGATCCCGATCAGTTGCAGCGGATTTTCGATACTTGCGCCACGTCTTGGTTGCGCATGAACCGTGCCGCCCTTCCTGTCATGCGCCGTCAGGGATACGGCACGCTGGCCTACACCGGCAGCACGACGGCCCATCTCGCCGAACCCTTCCTCGGTCCCTATGCCGCCGCCAAGGCAGCCGGTGAGGCGATCGCCGAAGTGATGGGAATGGAAGCGCGTCCGTTCGGGATCGACACCATCATCCTCGTGCCCGGGGCCTTCACCGCCGGAACCGAGCATTTCGCGCATGCCAACCAGCCCGCTTATCCGTCGATCCAGGCTCAATACGGTGATCTGCCGGCACGCGCCGCAACGCTCGGTGCCAAGCTGGAGGCGCTCGATGCGAAGCATGGCGGATCGCTCGATGTTTCCGCGGTCGGCGAAGCATTGCGCGACGCTCTGGCGATGCCGCACAATGAACGGCCCTATCGCGTCTATGTCGATGGCCAGCATAAGGGCGTCGAGCAGGTGCTGGCCGGGCAGGAGCGGCGTCAAGCCGATCTTCTCGACCAATTCGGCTTGTCCGAACTCATGCCTAAGATCCTGACGGCAGGGTAAGCAAGCCATTCGCGCGGGCGCGCTCAATCGATATTGATGCGGGCCTGCGGATGGAGGGCAGGCTGCGACCGGTCGTGTTCCGGGCCAGTGTTACCGAAATGGTCGTGCCCTATGCCGATCCGACCGCGAACCACTATTGGAAAAGCGCCTTCGATGCCGGGGAATATGGCCTGGGCCGGTTGGCCAATAGCCTTGAGCTCGGCTGCGACTGCCTTGGCCATATTCACTATTTCGACGTACCGGCGGCAGACGATCTCGGCCAGCCCTTCACCATGAAGAACGCCATCTGCATGCATGAGGAAGATTATGGCATTCTCTGGAAGCACTATGAGTTCCGCAACGGCATTTTTGAAGTGCGCCGGTCGCGCCGTCTGGTCATTTCGTTCTTCGCGACCGTCGGCAATTACGACTACGGCTTCTACTGGTATCTTTACCAGGACGGCACGATCCAGCTCGAGGCCAAGCTCACGGGTATCATCCAGACGGCGGCGGTGGCGACCGGCGAGACCTATCCCTGGGGTGGCATGGTCGATGATAATCTCGGCGGCCCGACCCACCAGCATTTCTTCAATGCGCGCCTGCACATGGATATCGATGGCGGCGGCAATACTGTGACGGAGCATGATTTCGTGCCCCGTCCCTGGGGCGAAGACAATCCCTATGGCAATGTGTTCGACACCAGGACGCGTGTGCTGAAGCGTGAACTGGATTCACCCGCGCTCGCCAATGGTGAGACCGGTCGCTATTGGAAAGTTTCCAACCCCAATATTCAAAACAGCGTCGGCAAGGCACCGGGCTACAAGATTGTCGTCATGCCGTCGCCGGTCATGCTTGCCCAGCCGGAGTCCACCGTTGCCCAGCGCGGCGGCTTTGCCAAGAAACACATCTGGGTCACCGCCTTCGATGCCAGGGAGAAATATGCGAGCGGCGATTATCCGAACGTGCATGCCGGCGGCGACGGTCTGCCGAGCTATGTCAAGCAGAACCGCGAAATCGACAATGCGGATGTCGTGCTCTGGCATTCCTTCGGTCATACCCACGTCTGCAAGCCCGAAGATTTTCCGATCATGCCGGTGGAATATGCCGGCTTCACGCTGAAACCGAACGGTTTCTTCGCCTCCAACATAGCCATGGACCTGCCGCCGGAGGCAAACGGGCACAGTGTCGACAATCGGCTGTCGCCCGACAAAATCAAAGACAGTTCCTGCTGCCATACGTGAAGTGTAGCAGCAGACCGTCGGAAGACATGCGGGCCGTTGACTGTGGGATGGCCCGCCCTTCCGAGGTCATCGAATATCATGATCCTTCACTGAAGGAAGAGGAGTCGATCCATCACGATTTCAATTTCGAGCATCGGCATTGGCCGATCCGATTTTTCCAGAAACATGCGGGCCTTGCACACACAGGATACCTCTGCAGTCGTGTAGGCACTTAGCAGCCCCAGCGCAACGCAGCGGTTGAAACGGGCGAATCCCACAGAGAAAACTCGTCGTCGCTCAGGAAAGCGAGCGTGACGGAAAGGCCCTGCATGTCGAGCGACGTGGCATAAGTGCCGACAAGCGAGCGCTCGATCCGCAGGCCGTGCTCGACCATGAAGTTGTGAGCAATATTGTAGGCGAGATAGAGTTCGGCTGGTGGAGTGCCGCCAAGTCCGTTGACGAGCAACAGTCCTTTGTCCGTGGCTTGCCTGATGTCGTCGACGATTGCCTCGCATAGACGTCTGACGATGGCGTCGGCCTTGGCAAAGGGCTGCCTTGAATGGCCCGGCTCCCCGTGAATCCCGACGCCCATTTCTATCTCGTTCGATCCGAGCGTGAACGTCTTGCGCTGCGTGTGCGGCACGGTCACACCGGTCAGGGCAACGCCCATCGACCGAATGCGCGGCGAGAGGCTGTCGCCGATGGCTTTCAGCTGTGCGAGCGATGCACCCTGCTCAGCCGCGGCACCAAGAAGCCTTTCTGTGATAACCGTGCCGGCAACGCCGCGCCGTCCACGGCCGTCGCCGGCTCTCACCGTTTCGATGTCGTCGCAGGCAAGAACCATTTCGATGCTGTGCCGGCCGGCCGCCATCTCTGCCGCCATCTCAAAGTTCATCACGTCGCCGTCATAGTTTTTCACGACCAGCAGGCAACCGGCGCCAGTGTCCGTTTCCTCGATCGCGCTGATGATCTGGCTCGGCGTCGGAGATGTGAAAACATGCCCGACACAGGCGGCATCGAGCATTCCGCGACCGACAAAGCCGATGTGCATTGGCTCGTGGCCCGCCCCGCCGCCGGAGATGATTGCGACCTTGCCGGGAACCAAGCGGCGACGGCGTATGAATTTGCGGTCGGCGCCAAACGCAACGAATTCTTCATGGGCACGCACGAAGCCTTCGATGCTTTCAGCGACCATGGACTCCGCCGTGTTCATGAATTTCTTCATCGAGCCCCTCCCAAGGCGATGATCATCTCAGTCTCTTTGCCCCATGCGCAATCCCCTGTTCACTCGGGCGGTCCGGAAAGCGCGGCGATCTTCAGCACCAGATCTGCGATTGCCTCCTCCAGCAGCCGATTGCGTCGCTCGTCGCCGAAATCAGGGACCATCAGCGAAAGATGCCGCAGCTTTTCCGAGGCGCTAAGCTCCGGCAGTTTGCCAGGATGGGCGGCCTGGTAAGCGTGCAGAAAACGCTCCTGTTCGGCGCCGCTGAAATGGCATACCCGGAAGATCGTCGCGAGATGCCGGGCAGGAAGTGGTGTCGCGTAGGCCGGGCTTGTGATCTGCGTGACGAAGCTTCGATGTTTTCCCAGTTCCGTGGCCAGCCGCTGGCGTGTTCCGGATGGTCGGTTGTCGATGATTTGCGCCAGAATGGACTTGTAGGCGATAATGGCGTCTTCGGTATCTTCGCGCGCCATCTTATTCTCCGGCTGCCTTTGTCCCATCGGCATTCAGACCGACGATTGCCGATCTTATCGCGGGAAGTCGAGTGGGCGCCACGGAAAAATGATATATGCCTGCGGCAAGAAGATCTGCAGTCCGGGATGGATCGCCGGCCATGTCGCCGCAGATGCTGACTGGTTTGGCCCTGGCAAGCTTCACGGCCTGCGACAGCACGCGCAGCACCGCCGGCACGGCGCGGTCTTGATAGACAGCGAAGTCGGCATCCTCGCGTGCCGAAGCGACGAGGTATTGCGCAAGGTCGTTCGTACCGAACGAAAAGAAGTCTGCGCTTTCGAACCGGTCGAGCATGAGCGCCGCAGCCGGAACCTCCACCATCATCCCGATCGGCGGGATCCTGTGCGGCACGCCCCTGCGCGCGAGCTCATTAGATTCTTCGCGAAAGATTTGTCTGATATCGTCGACATCGGACGGAAAAGTCACCATCGGCAGCATGACGCGTAAATTGCCGAAGACGGCTGCGCGCAGGAGCGCGCGGGCTTGAACGCTCGCAATTTCCGGCCGGGCAAGGAGAAGGCGGACGCCTCGCAACGAAGACGCTTTGGTGAGGCCGGCGAGCGGCTTGTCGCCGCCGATATCCAACATGCGGATCGTTACCGCTCGGCCATCCGCCCAATCGAGGAGCCGGCGGTAGATCGCGAATTGTTTTTCTTCGTTTGCAGCGTCACCAAGTGACGTCACTGTGAATTCCGAGCGCATCAACCCGATGCCGGCAGTTGTAGCGGCAAGGATCGAGTCGACTTCATCGGGAGCGTTGACGTTGACGGACAATAGTACCTGCGAACCGTCTGCCGTGCGCAGACTGCCGTTGTCGGTTGGCGATGGCGTGCTCGTCACGGGATGGTTGACCTGAGCCGGCGTTGCGTTTTCCTGAGCTGCCTGAAGCACGACGACACCTGAATCACCGTCAACCCCGATATGCTGTCCCCCTTCTGTCGTGAATTGGCCGGCGCCGATTACCATTGGAATAGACCGGGATCTGGCAAGCAGGGCGACATGGCCGACGGCGCTGCCGGCATAAAGAGCGATACCGCCACCTGCCGACCAGTCATGGGCGAGAAAGCGGCTGGGTTCCATGTCCCTTCCGACATAGATGGATCCGGCTGGAAAGTCGTCGAGCTGCGTTCCCGTGAGGACCGACAGGACGCGGTTCTTGATGTCGACGATGTCGACGGCGCGCGCCCGCATTTGTTCCTCTTCCGAGCATTCCAGTTCACGGATGTATCCGTCGAGTGTCCCGACCCATGCGAATGCGACGTTCTCGCCCGCATCGATCCGCGCACCGGCCATCTCCGTCAACGTCGGGTCCTGAAGGACCTCGACCTGAAACTCGATGATATCGCTGCTCTGGGGATCTGTTCCGGCAGCAAGGTTCTGCAGCTCGCGGATAGCCGTCTTGATCGCATCGCCGAGTTCAGCATGTCCGGAAAGGCTTGACGGCGGCGACGCGGCGGCGGCCAGCGGCTCAGCGATATAGGCTGGCCCGGTGGCAACGCCTGGCGAAGCGCTGGTGGCTTTCAATCTAAACGGTGCGGCCATGCCTCTTTTCCTCATCGAAGTTGCGCTCGACGAGCTCCTTCAATGCACGGATCGCTTCTTCAGCGAGGATTCCATCGGCGCGGATCTTGAGGAGCGAACCCTTGCGGATCCTTGCACCCATGATCTTGATGATGCTCTTGCCGTTCAGCCAGATGTCGCTGCCATTGACCGCGACTTCGATCGAGCAAGGGAACGATTTTGCCAGGCGCGTGAACGTGACTGAAGGCCGAGCGTGCAATCCCACACCATGCTTCACCTCGACCTCAGTCTGACAACTGGTCTGCACCTGCCCGGCCTCCCGGCTTCCTATGCGCAATCCGCCACTCATCAAGCCGAAAGCTCCTCTGCCGTTGCAACCACCCTGCTGAGCGGTGCGCCACCAGAGGCCTCGGCCGCTGCGATGACGGCCCCCTCCACAACGGGGGCGTTGCAGATCGATACCTTTTCCGATCGTGGCAGACCGAGCATCTCGATAGCCATCTCGCTGTTCGTCTCGGCCCCACCCAGGTCGACGAAGACGGCGACGCCCGCTTCCGACCAGGCTTCCTCGATGGCCTTGAGAATGCCGCCGGCATCCGTGCCGAGCTCGCCATCACGGTTGCCGCCGGACCAGGCAAGCGGCACGCTATCGCCGACCATCTGCCGCACCATGTCGGCGGTCCCGCGCGCGACAAGCGGCGAGTGGGAAACGATCACAATCCCAACGTTAGGTGTTTTCCCATTCATGCCGGACGGTACTCCTCAAGGTAACGGCAGATCGCGACGGTCAGAAGCGCACAACTCGAAGCACCTGGATCGACATGGCCGATTGACCTGTCTCCAAGATAGGAGGCGCGTCCGCGCATGGCCTTCATTGCAGCAGTCAGTTCGGCGGAAAGTGCGGCCTGCCGCGCAATATCCGTCAAAGGCACGCGGCGTGCGAGTGCATCCTGGACCGGATACAGGACATCGAGAAGGGTCTTGTCCCCAGCATGCGAGCGCCCGCGACGCGCGACTGCGTCAATCGCCTGCTTCAGCACCGAGGGGAAATCCTGTTTGTCGTCGAGTGCGCGGAGCTCGCGGCCTATCTCCATCAGCAGCGTTCCGTAAAGAGGACCTGCCGCTCCTCCTATGTTCATTACGAGCGTCAGGCCAATTTTTTCAAGCGCGTCCGGCAAGGGAAGACGCGATACGGAGGCTTCTTCCGCGCTCACCGCCTCGCAGCCGCGCCGCATGTTCGTCCCGTGATCGCCATCACCGATCGCACGATCGAGCCCGCAGAGATGGTCGCTGTTTGCCGCGATCGTCGCGCGGCAAGCTTCGATCAATCCCATGAGAACAGCCGGTTCTGCCTGCACCCAATATCCTCCCTGCGCGCGCTCATGCCAGCGATGCCACCATTTCGAATACACCTGCCACCGCCACGGCACCTGGATCAGGCACTCCCTCCAGATCCTTCTCGCCGACATAGGAAGCCCGTCCGGCTTTTGCCTTCCGCATCGCCTTTGTCGCCTCCGCACCTGCTGCGGCTGCCCTTGCCGCGGCCGCGAGATCTCCCGATGTCAGAGCGGCCAAAGCCGGAGCCAGCGCGTCGACCATTGTGCGATCGCCGACGCCAGCTCCTCCATAGAACGTCATCCGATTTAGTCCCGCAAGCAGGGCAGCAGCGATATCTTTCTTTTCGGCCATAGCCTTGGATGCGGCGGTGAAGAAGATCGATAGCAGCACGCCGCTGGAGCCGCCCATGCTCGTGCTCAGGATCTCGCCGATCGAGGCCATCGTGGCGGCGGGATCCTTCAGCGGCAGCTTGTCCATGCGGGAAAGAATGCTGCGGGCACCCTGCGCGACCGTAGAGCCGGTATCACCGTCACCGACGCGGCCATCCAGGCGATTGAGCTCTTCCTCGAGGGAAATCAGATGTTCGCAAAGCGTCGTCAGGAGAAGACGGCTCTGCCTGTCATCGCTGGCCACCCTCGCTTCGTTCTGCGCAAGCGCCCTTTGAGGGGCAGGAATGATAGCGATCTCATGCCGTTCGGTCGCGGGCGGCCAGGCGTGCGGAGCGACGGCGGCCTTCAGGGCGGCTTCACGGGTAGCGTCCAGCCGGATCAGCGACAGCGAAAAGCCATTCATGTTGAGCGCGGTCATCATTGGCGCGGGCCCGATGATAAGCCGCACGCAGCGCCTTAGGGGAGACGACAATACGGCATTGGCTATCACGCCCATCTCAAGCGGCGGCACGGCGCCGAGGTTGTTGACCAGCAATGCATGATTCTGCGAACTGTCCAGCTCGGCGGCCAGCCGCTCGGCCATCGTGGCGACAAGGTCGGCAACCGGCTGCAGGGCGATGCGCTCGACCCCTGGCTCGCCGTGGATTCCGAGGCCGAGTTCTCCCTCGTTAGCGCCAAGCCGGTCCTCATGCGTCTGACCCGGTGCACTGCAGGTCGACAGGGACATGCCAAGCGAGACGATGTCGCCCGCTGCGGCGGTTGCCTGCTCCGCCACCGTTTTGAGATCAGCGCCCGCCTCGGCGTGGTAGCCTGCGATCTTGTGCACGAACAGCGTACCGGCAACGCCACGCGGCTGGTTGATGCCAGGGATTGCAATATCGTCGGCGACAATCACCATCTCGACGTCGAAGCCTTCGGCACGCGCCTTCTCGGCGGCAAGGCCGAAGTTCAGGCGGTCACCTGTGTAGTTTTTGACGATGAGCAGCGTACCCTTTGGACCCGTTACGGCACGGATTGCAGTCAGCACCGCATCGACACTCGGCGAGGCAAAGATTTCGCCCGATACCGCTGCTGTGAGCATGCCCCTGCCGACGAAGCCTGCATGCGAGGGCTCGTGCCCGGCGCCGCCGCCGGAGATGATAGCAACCCTGGATCTATCCCAGTCCGCGCGGAGAATCACCTTGATCTCGGGAAAGGTGTCCAGACGGGCCAGACGGGCAGGGTCGCTCGTCAAGAGCAAGCCATCCAGGGCTTCGGTGACGATGGTTTCCCGGCGATTGAAGAAATGTTTCATGGAGTGAGATCCGTCGTTTATGCCACTATGTCAGTTTCGTTCTGCTGTCCATCCAAGCCGCTGGCCGCTGGCATCGAAATAGAGCGGATCGCGCAGCGACAGGCTAATTCGATCACCCGGCCGGATCGCAAGATATGGATCGGCAAGCGTGACGAGCTTGTGGTCGCCCACCCTGATATGCAGGTGGTTCTGATCGCCCAGATGCTCGATCCAGTCTATTTCGGCATTGGCGTTCTGATCGGGGATGATATCGAGATGCTCGGTTCGCGCGCCGATCGTCTTGGTTCCAGGCGGAGGATTGGCGCCACCGAGAAGACCAGGTGGCAAGAGGTTGATGTGCGGTTGGCCGAGACGTGCCGCGACATGAAGACTGGCCGGATTGCCATAAATTTCACGCGGCGTTCCGACCTGCAGCAGCCGTCCTTGTGCAACGATGCCGATCCGATCCGCCATCGTCATGGCTTCGACCTGGTCATGGGTTACATAGAGGAGGGTCGAGCCAAGCTCTTTCTGGATGCGCTTCAGTTCCAGACGAAGCTCCGCACGCAGCTTTGCGTCGAGCGAAGAAAGCGGCTCGTCCATGAGATAGATCGCGGGACGACGCACCAGCGCCCTGCCGATCGCAACACGCTGCATTTCGCCACCCGACAGACGGGTCGAACGGTTCTCGAGCTTGTGGTCGATCCTGACCATGCGCGCAATTTCCCGGACCCGGCGGTCGACCTCTTCGCTTGAAAGCTTGCGCGCCGGCGCTCGCAGCGGAAAGGCGAGATTGTCGTAGACCGTCATGTGCGGATAGAGCGAATATTGCTGGAAGACGAACGCGACGTCCCTGTCGGCGGGAGCTTCGCCCGCGACGTTGCGGCCGCCGATTTCGATGCGTCCGCTGTCAGGGCGCTCCAGGCCGGCAATAAGGCGCAGGGTGGTCGTCTTCCCGGCGCCCGTTGGCCCAAGCAGAACGACGAATTCACCGTCACGGATCGAGAGGTCCAAATCAACCAGAGCCTGTGTATCGCCGAAACGCTTGTTAAGATCCTTGAGAACAACGTCAGCCATGTTCAACCTCCGAGTAGAGTGCCGAAGCAACTGCGCGGCCCGATTTGCAGTCGAACAGCGCGAGCTTGGCCGGGTTGAACTCAAGACCAACCGTCTCGCCGATGCGAAAGTTGCGGTTCGCAGGAACGCGCGCTTTGATGACGCCGCTCGATGTCTCGATTGCCACGACCTGATTGGTTCCGAGATATTCGCTGCCGTAGACCGCTCCGCGCAAAGGAGAGGCATCGCTGAAGCGGATATGTTCCGGCCTGACGCCCAGCGCCAATTCGGCTTCGGCCAAGTCCTGGTACACTTCGGGAATGCTGACATCGACGCCGTTAACTGAGACCGATCTCGCCCCGCTATGAAGGCCGGAGGTGAAGCGCATAAAATTCATCGGCGGCGAGCCGATGAAGTCAGCGACATACATCGTGGCTGGCTTGCTGTAGATTTCCTGCGGCGTGCCGAATTGCTCGATGACACCATGGTTCATGACCGCGATCTTGTCGGCCATTGCCATGGCTTCGTGCTGATCATGCGTTACGTAGACCGTCGTTGCATGGATGCGGTTATGGAGTTCACGCAGCTCATGGACCATCACTTCGCGGAATTCCGCGTCGAGCGTGCCAAGCGGTTCATCCATCAGGAAGCACTTCGGACGGCGTACGATCGCACGACCGAGAGCCACGCGCTGCCGATCGCCGCCGGCAAGTCCGGAGACGGAGCGGTTCAGGATATGATCGATCTGCAGCAGCCGCGCGGTTTCCTCGACGCGCTTTCGGATCTCGGCCTTCGGCATGCCCTGCGAAAGCAGCGGAAAGCCGATATTCTTGCGCACGTTCATATGCGGATAGAGCGCAAAAAGCTGGAAGACGAAGGCAATATCGCGGGCGCTGGCACGATTGAAAGTGACGTCCTCGCCATCAAGGTAGATCTTGCCGCTGGTCGGCAGTTCAAGTCCGGCGATCATGCGAAGCGTCGTCGTCTTGCCACAGCCGGACGGGCCGAGCAGTGCCAGGAATTCTCCGTCGTGGATGGTGAAGCTTGAATCCTGGACCGCGACGAAGCCGCCGAATTGCTTACGCAGATTTTCTATTCTGATCTCTGCCATGGCTCACTCCGGAAACTTCGAGACGATGATGAACATGGCCGTGCCGGCAAGCAGGGTCACCAGCGAGTAGCTGTAGAGTACCAGCAGGAAGGGTTGGAATAGCATGAGGAAGCCGATCGCGATCAGCGTGGTCGCGATGTTCTCCATCGGGCCGCGGCGCAGAAAGAGGGGACGCTTCCGCCTGGATGGCGGCGGTGTTTCGATGAGATGCGTCATTTGCGGACCGCTCCAAAGGTGATGCCACGCAAGAGCTGCTTGCGCAGGAGAATCGTGAAGAGGAGGATCGGGATCAGGAAGATCGTCGTTCCTGCCGCGACAGCAGGCCAGTCCTGGCCACCTTCGCCGATGATGGTCGGAATGAATGGCGGTGCCGTCTGGGCCTCGCCCGAGGTCAACAATGCCGCGAAGGCATATTCATTCCAGGCAAAGATCAGGCAGAAGATCGCCGTGGCGGCAATGCCTGTGGTTGCCTGCGGCAAGACGACTTTCCAGAAGGCCTGCAGGCGAGTGTAGCCGTCGATCATTGCGGCTTCCTCATATTCCCGTGGGATCTCGTCGATGAAACCCTTGAGCAGCCAGACCGCGAGCGAGACGTTGACCGCGGTATAAAGCAAGATCATGCCGACTGCCGTGTCGGAAAGACCGAGCTCGCGGTACATCAGATAAATTGGAATTGCGACCGCGATAGGCGGCATCATGCGCGTTGACAGGATGAAGAACAGAAGGTCGTCGGCAAGCGGAACCCTGAAGCGCGAGAAGCCGTAGGCGGCCAACGTTCCCAGCGAAACGGCGAGGAACGTCGAGCCGAAGGCAATCACCAGCGAATTGCCAAAGCGCGGCAGAAAATTCGAGGGCCCTGCAATCACCATGTTCCGCTTGCGGGTGACCTCGTCGCAGGTGCCGGTTGGTGCGGGCAGTGCGGAGATATATTCCGGCGTTTGCCGCGTTCTCGTCGTCAGGAGGTTGCAATAACCCTCCAGCGTCGGAGAGAAGACGATCTTTGGCGGATAGCTGATGGAATCAGGCGGTGATTTGATGCTGGTCAGAAAGATCCAGACCAGGGGTATCATGGTGATCAGGGCATAGAGGATCACGATGGCGCCGGCGATGCGCTTACTGGTCGGGCTCGGCTCGACGACCGAATGGGCTGAGGTGACAGAACTCATCGCTGCTTCACCTTGTTCAGTGCCTTGACGTAAATGTTGGCGAGGCCGAAAACGGCGACGAAGAGGACGATGGCGAAAGCCGATGCCCTTCCCGTCGCCCAGCTCTCGAAGGCGGCGCGTTTCAATGTGATGGAGGCAACCTCCGTCGTCGAACCCGGACCGCCTCCCGTCAACAGCGTGACCATGTCGAACATCTTGAAATTTTCGATGCCGCGGAAAAGCACGGCAAGCATGATGAAGGGCAGCGCCATCGGCACGGTGATCGACCAGAATTGCCGCCACGCGGAGGCGCGGTCGACCTCGGCAGCCTCGTAGATGTAGTCGGGGATGGAACGCAGGCCTGCCAAGCAGATCAGCATGACGTAAGGCGTCCACATCCAGGTATCGACGATGATGATTGCCCAGGGAGCAAGCGAGACGCTACCGAGCATCTGGATATTGGCCGTCGGGATGCCGGTGACGAGGGAAACGGCGTAGGCGAAGAGACCGATCTGCGGTTCATAGAGGAAGCGCCAGAAATTGCCGACGACGGCCGGAGACAGCATCATCGGGATCAGGATCAGCGTCGTCCAGAACGCGTGACCACGAAACTTGCGGTCGATGAGATAAGCGAGCGTAAAGCCGATCACCGTCTGCAGTAGGATCGTCCAGAACACGAAGTGCGCTGTCGTCTGCATAGCCTGCCAGATATCAGGATCGGTCAGGACGCGCTCGTAATTGCTCAATCCGACATTCTGGACCGGCGCATTGGGACGGTTGGCGCGATAATTCGTGAATGAGAGATAGATTGCCCAGATGAGCGGGAAGATGTCGATGGCAAGAAGAAGGATGATGGTTGGGGCGATAAACACCCAGGCAATCGCTCGATCGGATAGGCCGCGGACACGGCGAGCGACCGATGTGGGCGTCGCCCTTGCCGTTGCGTCCGCTGCCTTTTCGACCATGGAGGAAGAGGAAATATTCAAGGTATCACCTGGTCCTTGCGTAAGTGAGACACGTGACGGCCCGGCAGTCTTGGCGATCCGGGCCGCCATTCGGGTAAGGATGCTGTGCGTCCAGGCGGACACTAGATCTTGCCGTCGTCCTTGAAGACCTCGCTCCAATCCTTCACGAGGCCATCGAGCGCCTCTTTAGCGGTGCCGTTGCCGGCCACGACATAGTTATGGACACGCTTCTGCATGTCCTGGAGAAGGGTTGCGTAGCTCGGCTCGGCCCAGAAATCCTTCACGATTGCCATCGAGTCGAGGAACGCCTGGGCATAGGGCTGGCTGGACGCGAAGTCCGGGGCGTTCACGACCGATTTCAGGCAGGAGTAGCCGCCGAGTTTCCACCATTTGGCCTGGACGTCAGGCTGGGCGAACCACTTGATGTATTGCAGAGCGGCGTCCCTCTTGTTGGAATAGGAGACAACCGAGATGCCCTGTCCGCCAAGCTGTGCGAAATGCTTCTTTTCAGCTGGATTGGGGAAGAAACCGATCCTGTCGCCGCCGACCTTTTCGTCCTTGTAGAGACCCGGCCAGGTGAAGGCGAAGTTCATCTGCATCGCGACTTGGCCGGATTTGAAGGCATCGGCGGACTCCACCATATAAACGTTGGAGCTGCCGGGCGGCGTGCAGCAATCATAGAGCGACTTGTAAAATTCCAGGCCTTTTACCGCATCCGGAGAATTCACGAAGCCATTCATTTCATAGGGTTTGTCCGGGTTGTCGTATTGGAAGCCCCAGTCATAGAGCACGTTGGTCACGCCCATCGTGATGCCTTCAGAGCCGCGCTCGGTGTAGATCGAAGCGCCGTAGACGGTCTTGCCGTCGATCTGACGCTTTTGGAAGAATTCGGCGATCTGCTTCAGCTCATCGTAAGTCTTCGGGGCTGCGAGATCCCGACCATACTTCTCCTTGAATTCCTTCTGCAGTTCCGGCCGCTCGAACCAGTCTTTGCGGTAAGTCCAGCCAACCACGTCCCCCATGGCAGGCAACGCCCAGTAGTTCGGGGTGTTCTTCGGCCATTCCGAGTAACCGACGACCGTCGCCGGCACGAAGTCATCCATCTTGATGCCTTCCTTGTCGAAGAAGTCGTTGAGTTTGACGTAGTGGCCGTTTTCCGCCGATCCGCCGATCCACTGGCTGTCGCCGATGATCAGATCGCAGAGCTTTCCATGCGAATTCAATTCGTTGAGGAAACGATCCGCATAGCTCGTCCATGGGACAAACTCGAATTTCATTTCCGTTCCGGTCTTGGCGGTGAAGTCTTTCGACAGCTCGACGAGTGCGTTTGCAGGATCCCAGGCGGCCCAGCACAGCGTCAATTGATCGGCTTTTGCAATATTGGGCAGCGCCAGCGACATGGCAAACGCCGAGCCCAGCCCGAGAAGGGCTTTCAATGTCTTCTGCATGAGTTCCTCCCAGAACCAAAGGCCGGCTCCCCGCCGACCACGCAAGTCCACCAATGTCAGAGAATGCCTACATGAATTCCTCAATCCTCATGTTTAGCAATATGTTTAGTGAAATACATTTTTATAAACATTGCAAGTGGCAATCGTTGCTATGTCGCACATATGGAAAGGACAGTTCGCGAAGTTACGGCAACTAACGATTTCGGTGGCCGGGGAGGGGCATTTCTGCAGGGCAGCAACGGCAAGTGCTGAGGAGGACCTGTCCGACAGCGTAGCGCCCAAACAGGATAACTCGAAGAGCCGGTTCGCCACTCCCAAATCCAATCGGTATTTTTGGACGGTGTGGGGGAATCTCGCGACGGGATTCAACGCCCAAGCAGGATTGCGCCGGCAGCAACAATGATGCAGGCGAGAGTACGCCGAGCGGTCAGGGCTTCACCGAGAAACATCCAGCCAATCAGAACAGCAAATACAACACTCGTTTCCCGCAGCGCCGTGATTGGGCCGGCCGGCCCGAGGCCAAAGGCCGCAACCACGACGCCATAGGCGACCATCGCGACCAGCCCGCCCCCAAGCGCCTTCCATGTGTCGGCTGCACGAAAATCGACCACGAGCCGCCGACGCAGGAAGATAAACGCCATCGGCAGAAATGCTCCATAGAGGACAAGCACCCAAGCCGTGTAGGCCCCGCTTCGTCCGGTTTGCCGCACTCCGATGGAATCGACGGTCGCATAGGCGGCGATGATCGCACCCGTCGCCAGCGCGAATAAAATGGACGAGGTAGAGGCTCGCCCTTTCCCTAGCGCCAAGCTCATAATTCCCGCGGCCACAAGGACGACGCCGGCAATCTGGTAGAGATTGAGCTCGTCGCCAGTGATGATGAAGCCGCCTGATGTCACCAGCAATGGCACGGTTCCTCGCACGATCGGATAGACCTGTCCCAACTCGCCGTTACGATAGGCCGCAACGAGGAAAACGCTGTATCCAACCTGAAGAACCGCCGAAAGAACGATGTAAAGCCAGGCGCCCGGCGCCGGTATAGGGTAGATGAATAGGAACGGGAGCGCGAAAATCGTGCTGGCGAAGCTCATGACTGTCACGGTCCACAGCCGATCGCCGCCGTTGCGCAAGAAGGCGTTCCATGCCGCGTGCAGGATCGCGGCGAACAGGGCAAGGCCGATGATAACCGCGCTCATTGAGCCAGTCCCGCTGACGCTAGAACATCGGCCGCAGCCCTTCGGGCGCTGACGATCGCGGCTTTGCCTTGCCCCATATGGGCGAGCACCGTTGCACCTTCGATCAGCATGAACAGCGTTGTTGCAACGTGCTCGGCGCGATCAGGCGGTAGAGATTGCGCCAGAATGTCTCGGAGCCGCTGTCGCAGATCGTGCTTTTGTCGCGTGACCGCTTCGAACACGGCATGGGCTGGCTCCCCGAACTCGGCAAGGGCGTGCTGGAACAGACAACCGTGAAAATTGGAACTATCGAACCAGCGTTCGTGCCAGTCAAAAACCGCTGTGATCTTTTCGTGCGGCGTCATCGCCGCTTCCGACAGCCGGTCGAGCTGCCGCTTGAACCGTTCCGCGCGCCAGTCCAGAACCTCGACGATCAGCCCGTCCTTGCTCGGAAAGTGCCGATACATGGTCATCTTGGCGACCTCGGCCTCGGCGATGATCTTGTCTATGCCGGTGGCATGGAAGCCGTCGCGTTTGAAAAGGCGGTAGGCGGTTTCAACGATGTGTTGGCGCTTTTCGGCAGCGTCGGCTCGGAGCGGCATGGCGAAGCTCTATGTGATACAGACCTGTCTCACTCATATACGGCTTGCCGGGTTTGGTCAACGGAGATTGCAAGCGCAAATATCGCGGAAGTTCTGACACCCACTACATCACGTTGACGGAATGAGTTTTGCCAGATTCGGGGATCTGCATCGAAATTAACGCTCGGACCTAGCGGCGCCCCTTGGCTGACTCGCTGCCGGCTGATCTGCAACATCGCGATGCTTGCCAGCACGAAGTCTAATCCCATCCCCATTGATAGAGCTGCTAAAGAGCTGGGCGCACGTCAGTCCGCACGAAATCCTCGCCAACATAAAGCAGCGGACAATCATGCTCTTTTGCGACTTCATAGGAAAAGCAATCGCCATGGTTCAGCGCAGCTGGATGAAAGCCTTTGCCGCATCGACGATAAGCGTCGGCGACCCGGCGAGCGGAGGCTGCTGTCACAGACACGATCTCGAAGCCGAGACCTGAAATCAGCGCGCCGACTTCTTCTCCGACATTGCGCTGCGATGCCACGATACTGCGGCCGCGATGCCGTCAGCGCTTGCCGAATGCGCGCAGGAAGGTCTTCGTTGCCTCCCTTGCCATACGGTCGACTTCTTCCTCTGGCGTCGGGCGGCCGATCTGCTGGTTGATCCGCAGATCTGTTGCGAGCAGCGCCATATACTGACGCGCGGCAAGTGCCGGATCCTCTATGTCCAGATGACCTGCCAGTGCGAGCTGCGCCAGGCGAGCCGCGATGGCGGGATATTTCTTGCCGGGTCCGTATTCCTTCCAGGTCTCAAACAGTTCGGGAAATCTGCTGCCCTCGGTTTCGACGAGCTTGCGCAGCCAGCGGCCATTCGGATCGCAAACCGCTTTGCGCAGGAGAAGCGCTGAAAATTCAGCCAGTTCCTTTTCGAGATCGACAGGTGCGACAGGAAATGTGTCCAACACCCGAAAGAAACCTGCGCTCGATTTCTCGGTGATCTCCGCAACCACAACCTTGAACAGATTATCCTTGTCGCCGAGTTGATTGTACACCGTCTGACGCGACACGCCGGCTCTTGCCGCGATGGCATCGATGCTCGCGGCCGCAAACCCGTCCTCGGCAAAAACGTCGGCGGCCGCGTTGAGGATTGCCTGACGTTTGCTGGTGGCGGGCGGACTCTCTGTCTCGGAAGAAGCCACTGCGGGCGAAGTTTTCATGACACCACCATATAGGACTTGACCAATTGGACAATACTGTCCAAAATATTTTACAGGAATGACGAGCTATGCGTTGGAACCATCTCCGTCTTTCCGCCGTCCCATCTATAATCGCCCACTCAATCCCCGTCACATGCTTTTTGTATGAGACTTTGCTTCGTCCGGGGAATGGTGTGCGGGAAAGGTTTTTTCCGTGCAAAGCAAGGATTCCGTTTCATCCCCTGGAGCCGGCGGCTCCCACCACGCCATCGTCCTTGGCCTTCTTTCAGCCGTGGGTCTCTTTGCCCTCGACATGTATCTACCTGCGTTGCCGACGATCAGTCTGGATCTTCACGCTGACAGCCATGCAGTTCAAGCGAGCCTGATTTCCTTCTTCGCCGCCATGGCCGTGTCGCAGATTGTCTATGGGCCACTGTCGGACATGTTTGGCCGCAAGCGTCCTCTGTATGTCGGCCTGGCGCTCTACATCCTCGGCGCGATCGGCTGCGCGCTCTCCAGCGATATCAGCTGGCTGGTCGCCTTCCGTTTCATCCAAGGCACCGGCGCCTGTGCCGGCGTCGTGATTGCCCGCGCCATCGTGCGCGACCTGCATACGGGGGCCGCCGCCGCGCAACTGATGTCGCGGCTTATGCTGGTCTTCAGTATCTCACCCATCCTGGCGCCGCTCGCGGGCAGCATCGTGACAGTGTTCGGGAACTGGCGGCTGATCTTTTGGGTCATGGTCTTCGCCGGCGCTGTCGGCTTCGTCGCGGGTCGCTTTTTCCTTGAGGAGACCCGTCCGGTTGCGGCGCGCAGTGAAAGCAGCCTCGGCGGGGCATTGAAAGCCTATGGAACACTCCTTAGGGACCCGTATTATCTCGGTCTGGTGCTGATGGCCTCCTTCGGCATGTCGAGCTACATGATCTATGTCGCCAACTCCTCCTTCGTGCTCATCGGCCATTACGGGCTCTCTCCGAGCTTTTACAGCGTGGTCTTTTCGGTGAACGCCATTGGCTTCATCGGCATGTCGCAGATGAACGGCTGGCTTGCCCGCCGGATTGGTTTGCGCAAGGTAATCCGCGGCGCGGTTTCTGGTTATGCGCTGACGATGGTGGCGCTGGCTGTCCTGATGGCCGGTGGAGTCGATCACCTCGACATCATGGCGGCCTTCCTGTTTGCGGGCTACGCTTTCCTTGGAATGATCGTGCCGAATGCGGCGGTACTGGCGCTTGAACATCATGGTCGCATCGCTGGCACGGCCTCGGCGATGATGGGGACCGTCCAGTTCATGACATCGGCGCTGGTGGTCGGCGTCAGTGGCATGTTCATGGACGGTACGGCGAGACCGATGGTGGTCGTCATCGCTATCTGCGCGGCCATCGTGTTCCTCCTTTCGGTGGCAGTGCTGAAGAGCAGGCACGTGGTGGCGGCTGAATAGATCATGCTGCCACCGATCGCAGCACCTTGTGCAGGCCGCTCGCACTGAGGCCTCTTCAGCGCGAGCGACGTGCGCCTTTCGGAGCGGCTCCGAAATCTTCGGACAGCGGAGCCGCGGACCTACATCTCCTGTTCCCAGAAGCCGCGCGTATTCACGTTAGCGGCGTCAGCAAGGGTTTCCAGTTCTGCAATGTCGTCGCCGGTGAGGGTGATGCCGCTGGCTCGGACCAGGCCATCGACATGATGGGGTTTGGTGACGCCGATGATCGGCGTCGTGCCCTTGGCGATGGCCCATGCCGTCGCGATATCGGGCGCTGCCGCACGCTGCTTCTCTCCGATCGAGGCGAGCTTGTCCGTCAGGGGCTTCAGCTGAGCCAGCATGCCGTTGTAGATCTTCGCGCGGCTACTGCCTTCCGGCAGCGGGGTCTCCAGGCTGTACTTGCCGGTCAGGGCGCCCTGTTCGAGCACCATATAGGCGAAGAACGGGATGCCCTGGTCGCGGCAGTAGTCCAGGATGCCAGTATGCTCACAGCTGCGGTAGAGGAGGCTATAGTGGTTCTGGATGGCTTCGACCCGGAATCCGGCTTCGCCCAGGATCTGGTCGGCGAGCTTGATTTCGCGCAGATTGTGATTCGAGACGCCGACATGTTTGACTTTCCCGCTTTTCAGCAATGGAATCAGATGCGGAGTCCACCGCGGCACATCGGCTGGATTGTGAATCCAGTAGAGGTCGATGTAGTCGGTGCCGAGGTTGGCCAGGCTTCGCTCCAGCATGTCCGCTACGGGATCGTCGCCGGTTGCCGCGATCCGCGGGTTGAATTTCGTGGAGAGCTGATAGCCGCTGCGGGCGTAGCGCTTCAGTACCTCCCCGAGCACGGTTTCTGAACGGCCCATGCCGTACACGATGGCGGTGTCCCATAGGGTGAACCCGGCCGCATGTGCCCTGTCCGCGACCTCTTCCAGGCCAGCCTGGGTGAGGCTGCTGCCGAAGTAGCCGTTGCCGGTCTCGCCGCTGTCGCCCCAGGCCCAGGTGCCGAGTGCGACGGTTGGGGTCTTCAGATTATCGATTGTCATGTTTGCTCCATACTTGTTCCGCGGCCAGGTATGCTGTGACCCAGACGCCCTGACATTGTGATGCGCGGTGGCGCGGAAACGTTAGCCTGATGCCCCGGAATTACTGCCCAATCCTCCAGAAGCCGCGGTTCGCATTGCCGTCCCGCTGCGCGCGTGCGATGGTCCCATCCATGGAAATACTGACCGAAATCTCGACTATAATTGCCCGACACATCTCGAGGGATGGCTTTCGCGCTACCCCCATCGAACGCGTGACACTTGTTCGATCCTCCACGGTGACGATGCCGATGCCGAATGTTTACCGGCCGCAACTGTGCCTCGTCGCGCAGGGATACAAGGAGGTCACGCTGGGCGACCACGTGTTCCAATATGCACCGGGACGCTATGGAATCGTGACCTACGACCTGCCGGTGATAGGGCATGTGGTCGAGGCGACGCCCGACAACCCCTATCTCTGCCTGTATCTCGATTTCGATCCGGTCATGCTGGGCGAGTTGGCGTCGCGCGTACCGCCGCCGCCGGGAGTGCCATCCCCGCCTATGGGCAAGACGGTGTCCGAAGCTGGCACCGATCTGCTCGACGCGGTCCTACGCCTGCTGCGCCTGCTCGATGATCCGGCCGCGCTGCCTGTGCTCGCGCCGCTTGCCGAGCAGGAAATTCTCTATCGTCTGCTCGCCGGCCCGGACGGCGCCAGGATGCGCAACATCACCTCCAGCCAGGGTCGGGTGGCCCAGGTCGGCCGCGCTATTGCCTGGATCGGGCAGAACTTCCGGGAACGGTTCAGCATCGAGCGGCTTGCCACGGAAGTAGGCATGAGCCCGTCGAGCCTGCACGAGCATTTTCGCGCCGTGACGGCGATGACGCCGCTGCAATTCCAGAAGCAGCTCAGGCTGCAGGACGCGCGCAGCCTGATGCTGGTCCAGGGCATCGACGCCACGACCGCCGCCTTCCGCGTAGGTTACGAAAGTCCGTCGCAGTTCACTCGCGAATATCGCCGCCACTTTGGAGAGCCGCCGGCGCGCGACATAGCCCGCTTGCGCGCTTCCCCGGGCTTGGCAGTGGTCGCTTGAGTTCAGCTTATCGGCGAGCGTCGAGGTGCAAGGCACTTCTCCCTTTGTCACCGGCGTCAACGAAACCCGCTGCTTTCAGGCAAGCATGGCCGCCAGAAATGTCTTCAATGAAAAGATCAGGTTTTCGGCGGTGACAGCCGATCGAGCGCTCTCACATCATCTCCCGGGTGAGAATCGACCTGGGCGATGCCCCGTTCATCATCGGAGGCAGTCAGTCCGTAGATGGAAGGCGGGACGTAGCAAAAGAACGGAGCCACAATGCAGGCATGCATATAGGCTTCAAGCGGATCTGCACACGAAACTGCGGCAGCGGCCGGTGACGAGCGGCAAAGTAACCCGCGGACCTTCACAAGGAAGGCTTTCATGGCCTTTCGCGCATTGACTATGCGGCCGGATCCGACACGCGCACATTGTCGAGGCAAGATGGAAGGCCTGCCATAGCGCTTCCAAAGGCGTCGAATTCCACTCGGTAAAACATCAAGCCACCAGTGAGGGTCGCGCTCTTGAACTGCCATCGTCATTCTCCGAACTCTTTCGGATGACTCTATCGACAAAGCCGTTCGATGAATTTAGATATACTCTCACATGATCGCTAAATCCCACCAGGCGCGGTTATCCCTTTCTGAAGCCCTCGCCGACCAGGATCTCGAGAAGTCGACCGCGCGAGCGCACGCCGTGAGGATCGACGTGTCGCAGAACGAACGCGAGGCACCCGAGCATCACCATCGAAAGGGGCAGCTCGTCATGGCGTCGCGGGGAGGAGTGACATGTCGTGTTCCGAGCGGGATGTGGATGGTGCCGCCGCATTGCGGCGTCTGGGTTCCGGCAGGGATGCTGCACAGCAACGTGGCGACCGCCAATGCGCGTCTGTTCTTTCTGTTCATCGAGCCAGGCGCCGCCGATCTGCCGGACCGATGCTGCACGCTTTCGCTTTCTCCGCTTGTCAGAGAGCTCATCATCGAGATGGCTGACGGATCCCCAATCGCGACGGCTAATGCCGATACAATCACGACGCTGCTTCTATCGGCTTTGTCACAGATGCCGGTGGAACATCTGCACTTACCACTGACAGATGAACCTCGCCTCGACCGCATCGCATCGGCGTTGGTCGATAGCCCGTCTGACCGAAGTACGATGGCACAATGGGCAAAGCGAGTGGCAATGAGCGAGAATTCCCTCGCTCGTCTTGTTCAGCGGGAGACTGGCTTGACCTTCGGCCGGTGGCGACAGCAGTTGCAATTGATCATCGCAATCCGAAGCCTTGCAGCCGGGGCGACGGTGCAGCGGGTTTCGGGTGACCTCGGGTATGAATCCGTGTCTGCGTTCATTACTATGTTCAAGAAAGCGCTCGGCGCATCGCCGGCCCAATATTTGAAGAACTTCGAGCGTTAAACCTCAGGGAATGTCCTTACAAAAAACCCCCACAGGAGATGAAGCATGTTCACGCACGTCATGATCGGCAGCAACGACTTGGAGCGCGCCAGACGTTTCTACGACGCCACCTTCGTTGCATTGGGGGGCAAGCCCGGTGAAATGGACGCGAGAGGCCGGCTGATCTACGAGCACGAGGGGGGCCGGCTGATGATCACGACACCGATCGACGGTAAGCCGGCGACCGCTGCCAACGGCGGGACGATCGGGATAGCCGCCGCGACCCCCGACCATGTTCGCGCGTGGCATGCCGCCGGTACTGAGCATGGCGGCACGGCGATCGAGAGCCCGCCTACGGAGCGTCCGAACGGAGCATTCGTTGCGTATCTTCGCGACCCTGACGGAAACAAGCTGACGGCACGAACTCCCCCGACGAAATGAGATAGGCGTGCGTACTGCCATGGGCCTCGTGCCATGATAGCGACGGATAATGCGTCTCCGGAGGTGGAGAAAGAACATTGGGCCTATTCGTTTGCCTTACCGCTAGTTTGACTATTTCCTCCGCGGTAACGGCAGAGTCATGGAGAGAGTCTTGAACATTAATCTCGAGGTCAGGCGTTATCATGGTCGCGGCTGCCATTATCACGACCACGTGCAAGTCCTCGTCCCTCTGCAGGGGGTGATGAAGGTCGCAATGGAGGGGGCATCGGGCATCGTCACAGGGCGGACAGTCGCCGTCATCCCTAAGGGATATTCCCACGATTTCGTACCAAGCGGTGATTGCAACCTGTTAGTCGCTGATGTCGAACTTCGGGAAGACGAAGGGCAAGACGCGCCGGCTCTGCTGAGAGGAGATGGCCCCTTCGTCTCACACGTGCAGCCCTGGCTTTGGCGCATCTTCCGTCAGATCGGTGCTGAAATCGATGCGGATGGGCGTTGTGCGTATGATGCCGCAATGTTGGCATTAAGCGGCTTGCATCTTATCCGTCCGACGCCGGTTCCGAAACCGCAATCGAAGGCGTCGAGCAGGATCGAGTGCATTGCGGCCAATCTCGGTACTCGCAACGGCAAGGCAGTCGTCGGTGCCATGGCGCGCGAGGCAGGCCTTAGCCAGAGCCATTTTCATGCGTTGTTCAAGGCGGCGACCGGTCGTTCTCCCAGACAGTATGAAATAGACCAACGGCTTGATGCAGCGGTGGAGCGGCTGATCTTCACGCGCGATAGCATCTCTGAAATTGCCTATGCCGCCGGTTATGAGAATGTCTCAGCGTTCAGCCGTCTATTCAAGGGACGTTTTGGTATGTCGCCAGGCGCATTCCGCGTCGCCAGCAGTGCGGAGCGTTCCTGATGTGAAAATCAGAGTTTTGGCGTGATCTTTCAGAGTCCCGGCACATCTCTTCTCCGGCATCCATCGCTATCGTAGCGCTACGAAGACCCGCGCGAGAGGATGAACAATATGGATTTGACCCGTTTTAAGGCCCTGTCCTTCGATGTCTATGGAACGCTGATTGACTGGGAGACAGGCATCTGGAACGCCCTGCAGCCATTGTTGAGCACCGGAGGCCGTGAAATCGGGCGCAAGGAGGCACTGGAAACTTATGGGGAGATTGAGACGGCACAGGAAGCCGAGACACCATCCCTAAACTACGCCACGCTCTTGGCGGTGGTTCATGCAAGGCTCGCTCGGCATTGGGGTTTAACTGTACACTCCGATTTGCACGAACGATTCGGCGCCTCGGTGCCAGATTGGCCGGCGTTCCCAGATTCAGCGAAAGCGCTCGCCTATCTAAAACAACACTACTATCTGATTGTGCTTTCCAATGTGGATCTCCAAGGCTTCAGCGCCTCGAGACGTAAGCTCGGTGTTTCCTTTGACGCCGTCTACACGGCCGAAGATATTGGCAGTTACAAGCCGGATCCGAAGAACTTCCGGTTTCTTTTCTCGCGGCTGCAGCAAGATCTAGGTGTTGAAAAAGCCGAGCTCCTGCATGTAGCGCAAAGTTTATACCACGACCATGTACCGGCCACGCAAATGGGCCTGAACAGCGTGTGGATTGATCGGCGATTTGGGATGGAAGGCCAAGGAGCGACTAAACAGGCTGATAATCCTCCGAAAGTTGCCGGTCACTTCCGTTCGCTGTCGGAGTTCGCTGCAGCGCATCGAGCCGCGATGGATAGCGCAGAGGCTCCTGCCCCTCCGACATAATGGCGCCTGATGAAAGGTGGCGGGTCTCTTCCGAAGGCTCAGTCTCCGGATGAGACAGCCGGCAAGTCACCGACGACGATCTCTTTCAGGCTGTGCCGGAGCGTTGCAACCTTGGTGGTACCATTTAGTCGCTCGAATTCTCGCTGCGCATCCTGCCAAAGAGGAGCCGCTCTCTCATGCAAGCGTCGGCCTTCGTCCGTGAGTTCAATGATACGAACTCGACCGTCTGCGGGTGATGGCTTGATCATGACGAAACCGTCGCGCTCCAGGAAGCCAACCATCTTTCCCATCGCCGTCCGCTCGATATCGAGCCGTTCCGCGAGCGCGTTGACAGCGGCACCGCCAGCTTCGTCGAGAGCAGCCAGGGTCAGGAACTGCGTGATACGCAGCCCGACCGGCTCAAGATGGGCATCATAGAACCGCGTGATCTGTCGGCTCGCCTTTCTCATTGCGGAGCAATTGCATTGATCGATTCCAAGCGGTTGGTTCGCCGACAACATGTCGCTTTCCTTTCGAATCCTAACTGTCGTCCGCGGGCCGTATGGCGTAAAGTCCAAGGTCTTCGCATCACATAGCTCGCGGCTTGGCGTTTCTCCACCATCTCAGCGCTTAGAACAATCCTGGCGGCGGCATGATATAGCCGGGTACCTCGGCAGCGAGTGTGCTCTTCAGCAGTACTGTTCCCTGGTCAGCCATGACCTCGCTCTTGCCGGCGGCGAGCGCTTCATAGGTTTGGTGCACCACATCCCCCGGGCTCGCTTTTGGCACATCGATGCCATTGGTCAGGTCGGTATCCACGAAACCCACATGCAGACCGAGAACCTGGATGTTACGATCTTGAAGGTGAAAGCGAAGCTGGTTCGTGAAGCTCCATGCCGCCGCCTTTGATGCAGCATAGGGTGTCAAAACGGGCCGCGGGAGCCACACGATGTCGGATAGCACGTTGATGATGGCAGCACGCGGCTTGGCCGACAGGATCGGCTCGAAAGCCTGCGTGACGCGGACGACGCCATAATAGTTGGTATCAAATAGACGCTGCGACTGCTCTTCGATATCGTTTGCCAGAGGCCCGTCGATAAGGGTAGCGATGCCCGCGTTATTGATCAGCAGATCGGTATCCGTCGCCAGTTCCGCTGCTGCGGCGACCGATGCCTTATCCGTGACATCGATCCGGACGGGGATGATGCTTGGTTCGCCGAAGCCGTTCGTATTGCGCATGCCGGCATAGACCTTCTTTGCTCCGCGACGACGGGCTTCGCGTGCGAAGGCGAGGCCCAGGCCGCGATTAGCTCCGGTGATGAAGACGGTGGCGTTGGTGACATCCATGACAAATTACCTCTCTAAAGCCACGGGTCAGGGCATCCGGTATCGATACCCGCCTGCGGGCGTCTGGTTTAAAGAAAAAGGTCTTCCGGCAACTGGCCGGACAGTGCCTCGCGAAGATTGGCGGCAAGAGACAACACAGCACCAAGCGGGCTCATCCGCACACTGACGCGTGGCACCGAACCATCCGAGTTGCGATCGACGACGACGGTGGCGTTCAGCCTCTCCCCGCTTGTCAGAACCGCCTCGTATTCAAGAAAAAGGCGCGCGCCGACGGTCTCGAGGAACGTGGGGTCCTGCGAAGCGTAGAAGGTCCCGACCGCGTTGACGGCCAGCTTGATCTCGTCGCGTCCGACGACGGGACCTCGCAGCACGGAACTGGTCAGCTCCGCGTCCGCAGTCAGGTCGTCCAGAAACGGATGACGCTCGCCCTGAATATTCGACATTGTTCAAACTCCTTACCTCGACGTTGCTCACGCAAAGGCGGCACGATTGTTGGCGATGAATTGCTGGACCGAGAGTGCTGGCGTTCCGGTGATTTTCTCAACGGCATCGTTCGTGCCCGCAAAGATGCCATCGCGATAGTTCTGGGCGACTTCGACCAGGTGCTGCACGAGGAAAGGCGGAAACTTGTAGAGATTTTCCATCTTGTCCTTGAACACATCGATCGACGTCGGCGCATAGTCGATCTTTGCGCCAAGCACTTCGCTCATGGCGGCGGCGATCTCGGTATGGTTCATCTCGATCGGTCCATGGAGGGGATAAATCTTGCCTTCATGCCCCTGCGGATTTGCCAAAAGATGCGCGATCACCCGCCCTTGGTCATCGGTCGCGATCGGTGCATGGCGCCCATCGGCAAACGGAAACTCGATCTTTTTCCTGGCCCATATCTCCTTTGCAAAATGCGGATAGACGAGCCAGTCGGCAAAGAAGGTCGGGCGGAGATGCGTCGTCGGAACACCGGACCAGTCGAAGACCCGCTCGGAAATCCAATGGTCCTGCGCCGCATGGCTCGTCGATTCACGACGCGCCGAAATCTGCGACATGTTGACGATTCCAGTCACGCCGGCCTCTTTTGCTGCTTGTGCAAAGTAGGCGGCAGCGCCAAGGATGCCCGGTGAGATGGGATGAAGGAAATAGGCTGATCGGACACCTTCCATGGCGGCACGGATGTTGTCTATATGAGTGAAGTCGCCGATGGCGATATCAACCCCCCGCTGCCTAAGGGCCGTCGCCCGCTCATCGTCCGAACGCACATAGGCGCGCACCGACTTGCCCATCTTAAGTAATTCATTGATCGCGGCACCGCCGGTCCGTCCGGTTGCTCCGCTTACAAGTACCTCAGCCTCACTCATAATCTCGCTCCTTCGCTAATGAGAGCATATGCTCTTATATGCATGAAAATAGGAGCATATACTCCTATCGTCAATAGGAAGCGTTTGCATTTTTGAGGGGTTCGTTTTTGGAGCGACCGCGAACCGTCATTGAAGGCGTCGAATGACCCGGTGGTCGCGGGTTCCATTCCGGTCAAGGCCACCGCTTACAGGAGAATTCGGCCCAGGAACAGGTACCGTGAATTGGCATGGCCTTCCGCCATGCCTAGGCAAGCCGCCGTCTCCGGAAGCTCTCCCAGCAATGTCCATCCCAGTGCAACGCCGACGAGCGGTACATAAGCGAAGGTGAAGAAAATTTAGAAGACAGGGCTGGCGGCACGATGACGAAACCCAGTAGGGATGGCAACGAGCGTATCGGGCGGCTCGTTGTCACACCGTATCTTTGCATAAATGGGGTTCTGCGTAAGCCACTGGTCTATCTTGGTCTTTATCTGAAAAATGGATCTGCAGAAAAAGATCGTGCATGCGCTGAACCCGCTTGATCGATTTTGGTTGTGATCCGCTCACGGTAAAGATTTCTTTAGATGCGCAGCGGCGCACTATCAGCGCTTCTTCGAAGCCTTACACCGTCGCAGCGACATAAGCGCGCCATCCGCCATAATGCGTGATATCCGCCGCGTCGGCGACGGCGGCGGCTTCGACCAGAAATCCCTTGGTCGACGTACCATCCGATAAAAAAAGCGTACCGATGCTGAGGGGTGAGGGGATGGCCTCAACGAATTGGCCGAACGCGGCCGGCGTCATTTGCCAGATTTCGACATCGATTTGACCGCCTGTCGCCTGTGGAACACGGATAAGCCCCGGCTTTGCCGGCATCTGCCCCGGCAAGACATAAAGCCGATAGCAATCCGATGTTCGTGCTTTCCGCAGAAAGCGGCTGTCGAGAGCAAGGAGTTGTGCGTTCAGCGGCATGCCGGAGAGATGGGCACCGACGACCGCGATGTCGATCAGCCCGGCTTCGTCAACGCTGATCGTATCGTTCGGCTTCGGCTGCAGCCATCCGGTTGCGCCGAGCGTCAAGCCGCTGCTTGCGTGAATGTCACGGGCAAGCGAAGCCGTGAGGCCGTCGCGTCCTGAAGTTGTCAGCAGGGTCACGCTGGCTGGACGACCATCGCTGCGTATGCCCGCCGGCACGGCGATGCCGCACATGTCGAGCAGATTGACGAAGTTGGTGTAAGTGCCGAGACGCGAATTTTCGCGGATCGGTTCGGCCTCGAGGTCGGCACGTGTGTAATGTGTCGGCGCGGTCGGTACGCAGAAGAGATCAACCGATGCGATCAGTGGAGCAACCTTCTGTTTCAGGGCCTGCAGCGCATAGAGGCCCTTGAAGGCATCCGCGGCCGAAAGCTGTTTGGCGCCGCCATAAATCCCGCGCGTGACGGGATGGAAACTTACCTCCCTGGCGTCGAAGAAATCCTTGACCGCCGCATAGCGCTCCGCCACCCAGGCGCCTTCATAAAGCAGGTTTGCCACCTTGTAGAAATCGCCAAACGGTACTTCCACCAGGCGATGCCCCAGTTTCGTCAACATGCGCAAGGCATCGTCATAGGCCGCTTCCATGACGGCGTCACCGAAGAACAGCCGGTCGGCTTTGGCGGGCACGCCGATGGTCAGGACCGGCGGCGCTTGCCCAAAACCATTGGCCGGAATGGTTTTCGAATAGGCATCCTCGGCATCGTGACATGCGGCAACCTCGAACACCCGCCAGGCGTCGTCGACCGTCAGCGCGAAGATTGAAACGCAATCCAGCGTGCGGCAGGCGGGAATGACACCGCTTGTCGACAATGCGCCGAGGCTGGGTTTCATGCCGACGATATTGTTGAGGCCGGCTGGAATACGACCGGATCCGGCAGTATCCGTGCCGAGCGCGAAGCTGACGATGCCCTGCGCCGTTGCCACGGCTGAACCGGAGCTCGATCCGCCTGGCACCAAATCGGCATCCATGGCATTGCGCGGAACCGGATACGGAGTGCGGACACCGACGAGGCCAGTTGCGAATTGATCGAGATTAGTCTTGCCGATTACCAGAGCGCCGGCCTCTTTTAATAGGCGAACAACGGTGGCATCGGTATCAGGCATATAGGCGTAGTCGGGGCACGAAGCGGTCGTCGGCATGCCGGCCACGTCGATATTGTCCTTTACGGCAAAGGGAATGCCCCAGAGCGGTTTTGTCGTGGGGTCAAAAGTTCCGAGAGCCGCCGCTTGTTCAAACAGGCTCTTTCTGTCGGCAAGGTGCAGGAAGATGCCGGGATCGTCGACGTCGACAATGCGAGCAAAAACGGCCTCTACGATCGCAGCAACGGTGCCGCCGCCTGCGTAGAAGGCATGTAGGGACGAAATGTCGAAGGCGGGACTGATCACGCAGTTTCCTCTTCCAATATTCTGACCGGCCGGTCCCATTGGATGAGCACGACGCAACCGGTGTCACTCCAGACTGAATGTTCGGTGCCGGCAGCATTCACCACATAGCTGCCCCTGCCGTAGTCGCCGGCCTCGTCGGATTGGGTGCCCTCGAGCACCAGGATGGTTTCGAGCCCTTCGTGGCGATGGCGCGGCACCGAAGCTCCGGGCTCGTATTTCAGCAGTGCCACGCCCGGCTGGTCGCCTTCGAAGGGACGGATCCAGTGGATCGTCACGTCAGGTCGGAAGGGGCCGAATTCCAGTTCTTTCCAGCCACCGGCCGTCAACAGTTCGCGCGTCGTTTCAGGCATGGTTGATGGCCTCCAGAATGTCATCGATATGCGTTGTCCAGCCGACGATAGCGCCCTGTGCTCGGATCATCGCGATCGCGGCAGACTTGAATTCGGGGAAATAGCTTTCGGTTGCTTCTTCGGCGAGCAGGCATTCATAGCCGCGGTCGTTGGCCTCGCGCATGGTGGTCTGGACGCAAACCTCCGTGGTGACGCCGGCGAAGACGAGCTGTTTGATGCCTTTGCTCTTCAGGATATCGCCGAGTTCGGTGGCATAAAAGGCGCCCTTGCCAGGCTTTTCGATGACGATCTCGCCATCGATGGGTGTAAGCTCGGGAAGGATCGCGGTACCAGGCTCGCCGGCAATCAGGATGCGGCCCATCGGTCCGAGATCGCCGATCCTGAGCGAGGGATTGCCGCGATCGCGCTTGGCAGGCGGCAGGTCGGAAAGGTCAGGTCTGTGGCATTCCATCGTATGGATCACTGGCAGGCCTGCTGAACGGAAACCGGCAATCAGCCGCTTGACGTCGGGGATGATCTTCGTGATGCGGCTGACATCATTGCCGAGGCTGGCGCCGAAGCCACCGGGCTCGGCAAAATCGCGCTGCATGTCGATGACGATCAATGCCACGACCTCGCGTTGCAGCGGAAAGGGGAACGGTTGAGCCTTGATATCCGTCATCCGTGATGTCCTGCCATATGTGCGCCAATCACCGAGATATCGGCGGTCTGCGCCGGTGTTTCGTAGACGAGCCTGCCTTCGGAGATCACCATGATGCGATCCGACATTTCCAGAAGTTCGTCGAGATCCTCCGAAAAAAGCAGCACAGCCGCCCCGGCGTTACGGGCACGCATGATACGGGCACGGATTTCGGCGACGGCGGAAAAATCGAGGCCGAAGCAGGGATTGGAGACGATCAACAGATCAACGTAACCCGTCAGCTCCCGCGCCAGCACGGCACGCTGAACATTGCCGCCGGAAAGGGCCGCGATCGGCGAGGACGATGATGCCGTCTTCACCTTGAAGTCGGAAATCAGCGATGTCGCGCGCTTCTTCATCCGGCCTTTGTTTAGCCAGATCGCCTCAGTGCCGGTCTCCGTCAGGTCGAAGGTGCGGAAGGCGAGATTCTCACTGACGGTCATGCGTGGCGCACAGGCATTCTGCAGCGGCTCTTCCGGAATGAAGCGGACGTTGTTCTTTCGTGTCTCGGGCCGCGTCGCACCGTAGATCTCGCCGTTGACGCTGATTGCTCCAGCCTCGGTAGGCCGCTGCCCGGCGAGAATTTCCGTGAGTTCTTTCTGGCCATTGCCGGAAATGCCCGCGATGCCGACAATCTCGCCGGAACGCACCGTCAGCTTGTCGATCTCGATCGTCTTCAGGCCGGAGCGGTCGGGCGCCCTGACCTGGTCCACCTGCAATACCGGCTTGGCCGTATCAGTGACAGGAACGCGCGTGTCGAGTTCGGCAAGCTTGATGTCGCCGATCATCATCGCCGCCATATCCGCCGTTGAGAGTTCGCCGACCTTGCCGCCACCGACAAGCTTGCCACGTCGCAGGATCGAGACCGCATCGGCGAATTTCGTCACCTCATGGAATTTGTGGCTGATCATCAAAACGGTTAGCTCGCCGCGTTCGGTCATGCCCCTCACCAGGCCGAGCATCTCATCTGCCTCCGCCGGCGTCAGCACGGAGGTTGGTTCGTCAAGCACGAGGAAGCTGCGGCCAAGATAAAGCTGCTTGACGATTTCGAGCTTCTGCTTTTCGCCGGCGGCAAGCTCGCTGACCCGCCGGTCGAGCGGGATCTTGAAGGGCATCCGCTCCATGAAGGCGGCGAGCGCCTTACGCTCTCTTGCCCAGTTGATAATAGCGGGTACTTCGGCACGGCTGATGACGAGATTTTCCGCACCTGTCAGCGACGGCACCAACGTGAAATGCTGGTAAACCATGCCGAGACCATAAGTAGCTGCATCCTTCGGGGAGGCGACCGCCACCTCGTGGCCGTCCACAGACAGGGAACCTGAGGTCTGGTGATAGAAACCCATGATGCATTTGACGAGCGTCGATTTCCCCGCGCCGTTTTCGCCGAGCAGCGCGTGGAAGCTACCTGCAGGAATACTCACGGATACCTGGTCCAGTGCTGTGAAGCTACCGAAACGCATGGTCATGTCGTGCGTCTCGATGCCGACCGCCTTGCCGGCTTTGGGAAGAGGGGTATCGCGAATTATGCTCACCTCAATGCTCCTTTTCGACAATGATGGCGACGGGACCACCGCCGGGAGGCCCTTGATGTTCGGCGCCGCCGGAGACGTAGAGATCCGTGATGCCGAAGAGGCCGGCGAGCACGCCGCCAACGAAGGCGCGCGCATGGCGCGTGCCTGAGATATCGGAGTCGTCCAGCATCGTGTGGCGCTTGCCACGAATCTTTCCGGTGGGATCCGGTTCGGCCTTGGCGAGAACGGCAGCGAGGCGGCTGTTGGCAGGCAGGCGCTCATATGCCTCGCGCACGGCCGCTACATCGACGGCATCACGCATCACCGCGTGGTCGATCGCCAGCGGCCCCGACCATCGATCGCTCATGCCGAGCACGATGATTTCGTGATCCGTCAATTCAACGCCGGCCGAGGCGGAGGCGCGGCGCGAGAAGAGTTCATGGCTGTGACAGATGTCGGTGTCGCGGAGCACTCCTTCGTCAACCTCGCCCAGCGCGACCGCCACGCCGAGCGCCGATGCGCCGCGCGACAGGCTCATCGATTTCAATGTATCGCGGGTGGCGAGTGTCTTTCCCTCGGCTTCAGCCGCGCTGATGCGGCTGAGCGTGAGGAGCGGGCATTTTATCTGGACGAAATGGACGTCGCTTGGGTCGTCGATGCCTGCATCGCGCATCGCTACGCGCACAGCTTCGGCCACAAGCAGAACCTGTTCGCGCCGCCCGAGATGTTGGGATGGCAGCGAAGGCGTGCGCGCAACCCCGATCGCCAGTGCGCGTTCGGCCGGCGCATCGACCACTTGTCGCGCGAACACCGTCCAGTGCGGCGAGAGCGCCCCCTCCGTCCCCCCGGACATGACGAACGAGACGTCATCGGCACCGTGCTGTCGAAAGAGTGTTTCGAAGCTGCGGGTAGCATAGCCGCGGCTGAAATCGTTAACGCAGCCATTGCCCTCGGTCTTGCCGAGTATAGCCACGACATTCTTGGCCGCCAGACCGTCGGCAAGAAGCGCTTCGACGCCGGAGGTATCGTCCGGTCCTTGCGCGGCGACGCGATAGACGTGGGCGCGTAGTGAAGGCATCAGGGCAATGCCTCGATCAAGGCCTTGGAATTGGAGACCGAGCCGAAAACGCCGCCCTGCATCTTCACCATCTTGATGGCGGCAAGGTGATTGCCGTAATCGGTCGCGCCGCAGCAATCCTCCAGCAGCAGGCATTCGAAGCCCCGGTCATTCGCCTCGCGCATGGTGGTGGAGACGCAGACGTCGGTCGTAATCCCGGTCAGGATGATGTTTTCGATGCGCTTTTGGTTGAGAATCAGCTCAAGGTCGGTCGCGCAGAAAGAGCCTTTGCCCGGCTTGTCGATGATTGCCTCGCCTTCGATCGGATAAAGCTCGGGAATGATGTCCCAGCCGGGTTCTCCACGCACGAGGATACGGCCGCAGGGGCCGCTGTCGCCGATGCCGGCGCCGATGCGTTGCGAGCGCCATCGCTTGTTGGCCGGCAAGTCGGCGAGGTCAGGTCGATGACCCTCTCGCGTGTGGATGATGTGATAGCCCTTTGTACGCATGGCAGACAGGACGGCCTTGATCGGCTCGATCGGCGCCTGGACCAGCGAAAGGTCGTAGCCCATGTGATCGACATAGCCGCCGGGCCCGCAGAAATCCGTCTGCATGTCGATGATGATGAGCGCTGTGTTGTCCGGTCTGAGGGCGCCGTTATAGGGCCAGGGATAGGGATCGGCGTCGATATAAGTCAGTTTCTGCCCGATGGCTGCGGCTGCGAGACTGTTCATGGCTGATCTTCCTATTTGGTAAGCGAAAGCGCGCCGGGAGCGCCGCTAAGCGCACGGGTGGGCGAGGAGGTGATGATCATGATGACGAGCGTCAACACGTACGGAGCGGCGTAGAAAAGATAATATCCCTGCGTCACGCCGACGGATTGCAAAGCTGGGCCAAGCGCGCCGGCGCCGCCGAAGAGAAGTGCGGCGACAAAGCAGCCGATCGGGTTCCAGCGCGCAAAGATCACCAATGCCACGGCCATCAGGCCCTGTCCGGAGGAGATGCGCTCGTTCCAGGAACCTGGATAGTAGAGCGATAGATAGGCGCCGCCGATCGCAGCCAGCGAACCGCCGAGCGCGGTTGCCAGCAGCCGGACACGATCAGGGTCAATGCCCATGGCGCGTGCCGCGTCCGTGCTGTCGCCCACGACGCGCAGCATGAGGCCGATCCTGGTGTTCCTGAATGCCCACCAGAGGACGAGGGCGAGAGCTGCACCGAGAATAAAAAGGATATTGATGTTCAAGGCTGCCTGTACCGGCTGCAGGTTTGACCAGAAACCGAAGGGGATCGCCGGCAGGTGTGGCGCGACAGGCTGGATGAAAGACTTGCCGAGAAAGAAGGCGAGACCGAGGCCGAACTGCATCATGGCGATGCCGATGGCAATGTCGTTGACCTTCGGCCATTTGCAGATCCAGCCGTGCACAGCGCCGAAGATCGCCCCGGTTGCCATCGCGGCGAGCACGCCGAGCCAGGGGGAGCCGCTCATGACGGCGAAGGCATAGGCGGTCATGGCTCCGAAAACGAGCGTACCTTCAAGGCCGAGATTGATGCGGCCGGAACGTTCGGTGATCGTCTCGCCGAGGCTGACGAAGATGAAGGGTGTCGAGACGCGGATCGCGCCGGCGAGGATGGCGAGCGGCACGCCCCAGAGACCGATTGCGGTATCGTCCATCATGCGCTCCTTTTCCAGAGGTCGGGATTGAAGATCTTGAAGCGGCCATAGAAGGTTTCGCCAAAGAGGATGACGATGAAGAGCGTACCCTGCAGAACGAGGACGGTTGCGTCGGGCAGGTCCATGCGGCGCTGGATCAGGCCGCCGGACGCATCGATGCCGCCGAGAAGGATGGCGACCGGGATGATCGCAAGCGGATTGTGACGCGCCAGAAAAGCGACAAGGATGCCGGTGTAACCATACCCGGCGGCAAGCGAAGCATTGGCGCTGCCCTGGACCGCGGCGACCTCGATCATGCCGGCAAGGCCGGCGAAGCTGCCGGCAATTGCCGTGAAACCGGCAATCAGCCGCCCCACGGGCAAGCCCTGGATCTGCGCGGCGCGAACATTGCCGCCAGCGATGCGAGCGGCGAAACCGTAGCTGGTCATCTCGAGCAATATCCACGAGACAACACAGGCGATAATGCCGATGACGAGGCCCCAATGCACGTCCATGCCTGGAATATTGCCGAGCATGTAGTCGTGTGGCAGTGGCTTGGTGGAGGGCTTGTTGAGGCTTGCCGGATCGCGCAGCGGCCCTTCGACGAACTGGTTCATCAAGGCGATGGCTATATAGGCGAGCAGCAGTGAGGAGATGGTTTCGTTGACGCCGCGATAGTGGCGAAGGAAGCCGGCAAGACCGATCCAGATGCCGCCGATTGTCATGGCAGCAAACGCCATGAGGACAAGAACGATGATCGGCGACAACAGGCCGACGACCGGCAGTGCGATTGCCGCGGCCGCCACGCCGCCGAGGACGACGGCGCCTTCACCACCGATGATGACGAGGCCAAGCCTTGCCGGCAGCGCAACGCAAAGCGCCGTGAGTAGCAAGGGGGAGGCGCGGCTCAAGCTGTTCTGGATGGAAAACCAGCTGCCGAAGCCGCCGGCATACATGAAGCGAAAGAGGTCGGCCGGCGATTTGCCGACCGCCAGGATGAAGAGGGAGAACAGTGCGAGGCCGACCAGGATTGCGCCAAGCGTGATCACCACAGGCTCGGCTCGTCGCGCCAGCCATTCGAGGGCCGGGCGTAGCTGCGCCCGCCTCAGCTGAGCGATGGACAATGCGGGCTCGTTGACTTCAACCGTCATGACGGTTCTCCCTCGATAATCAGGCCGTGGAACCGACAACGCCTTCGACGAGATAGTTCATGCTTTCGAGTTCGATTGCGTCCTCGGCGAAGCTCTTGTCCGCGGTGATGACGACATTGCCCTTATTGTCCTTGATCGGGCCTTTGAAGACCGAGAATTTTCCCGCCATCATCTCGGCAAGCGTCGCCTCGAATTTCTTGCGGGGTTCATCGGACACACCAGGGCCGAGCGGGCTCATCTTGACGAAGCCATCCTTCAGGCCGCCGCGAACGAAATTGCCGAGCTTTCCGCCGGCCTGTGCCTTCTTGACGAAGTCGGAGTACACATTCCCCCAGGCCCACTCCGCGCCAGTCAGATACTTCGCCGGAGCAAGGGGGCTCTGGTTGGCGTGATAGCCGCAGACGAAGGCACCGCGGCCGGCGGCGGTTTCGACGACGACCTTCGGGCTGTCAACATGGCAGGTGATGACATCCGCCCCCTGGTCGATCAGCGCGTTGGTGGCCTCGGCCTCCTTGACGGCCAGTGACCATTCGCCCGTGAAGATCACCTGGCAGGTGATGGCCGGATCGACGGAGCGCGCACCGAGCAGAAAGGCGTTGATGTTTTGCAGAACCTGCGGGATCGGCTTGGCTGCAACAAAGCCGATCTTCTTGCTCTTCGTGGTATAACCGGCAGTCACGCCGTTCAGATACTGGCCCTGGAAAATGTAACCGAAATAGGAACCGGTATTGTCCGGGTTCTTACCGGCCTGCCAGAGGCCGCCGCAATGGCGGAACTGGATGTTGGGATATTTCGCGGCCATGGCCAGCATATGCGGATCGAAATAGCCGAATGACGTCGGGAAGATCAGCGTGGCGCCGTCAAGATTGATCATCGATTCCATCGTTTTTTGAACGTCGACGGTCTCGGGGACGTTTTCTTCTTCGACTACCGTGACGCCAGGGAGCGCCTTGACGACGGCAGCGCCTTCGGCATGGGCCTGGTTGTAGCCATAATCATCTTTTGGGCCGACATAGATGAAGCCGACGGTGAGGGCGGTCTGGGCGTAGGCGCGAGATGACAGAAGGCCCGGCGCGACACTGGTGAGTGCGCCTGCAGCCGAAGCCCGGAGAAAGTTGCGGCGATTCATGTGAAGGAGTCTGGTCATGGGAATGCTCCTTGGGGCTGGAGCCCGGTTCGTAGAAAGGATCACATGAAAGTGTATGCAATCACCATGCCAGATGTTAAGCTAATGATATTATTGCGCTAAAATCCAATGGAGATCTCGAGAGCAAAAAGTGTATGCAGATTTTCTTGAAATAATGCCCTAAAATGAGCAATGCACTTTTTTTAGTCTTTAAATTGAAAGGCACGCCGCGACGAGTGATATGATTGAGGTTTTCTGTTGAAAAATATCATTGAAAAACAACAGATTAAATTGACGATTGACTTTGGGTCGTTCGCGCATACATCTGTATGCACGAACTGAGGATTCGCCTATTTCTGTGAAGCAGATCAAGCGTAAGGAAGTTGTGAGGCCAGGAACGACCGTCGAACAGATGGTGCGGGCGATGGCCGATATGATCGTAACGGGAGCGCTCTTGCCTGGCGAGAAGCTTGACGAAATTACACTCGCGGCCCGCTTCGAGGTATCACGAACCCCGGTTCGCGAAGCGTTACGCGAACTTGGCGCGATGGGTCTCGTTGGCCGTGAACCGAACCGTAGCGCTGTTGTGACGAACGTTAGTGGTGCCTATCTGCATTCGATGTTTGAGGCAATGGCGGAGCTCGAAGCCATTTGCGCGCGCTTATCGGCGGAACGAATGACCGTCGATGAACGTCGCACCCTCGAGCGCCAACATCACGCTTCCGCCCGGCTGGTGCGTGCCGGCGCCGAGGAAGATTATGCCACATACAATGTCGAATTTCACAACCAGCTCTATCGCGGCGCGCATAACGACCATATTCTCGAGCTGGTGACGCAAACGCGCGCCCGGCTTGCCCCCTTCCGTCGCGCACAATTCCGCCTTCCCGGACGTCTCGCCAAGTCCTTCGATGAGCACGACATCATCGTCACAGCAATCATGCGCGCAAACGCTCAGGCGGCCAGGCAGGCAGCCTATTCGCATGTCGCCATCGTCAGCGATGCCAGCGTTGCTTTTGTCGAACATCGTTAGCGATTTGGGGTCCAGGTGACCGCCAGCCCATAGGGGTCACAGGACATGACGGCGAAGCCGAAAGTGATGTCGCCCGGCTTCGTGTCTCGACGACACCATGCTCAACGCAGATATCGACGGGCGCAATACAACGCGCCCGCCGGCGATTACCGCAAGATGCCGTCCCTCGACTCAGTGGGATTGAGCGGCTTCTGCAGCTCGATCTTTCGCACTGACCATCCTGCTTAGTCGTTCGAGGTAGAGGTAAACGACCGGTGTCGTGTATAGCGTCATGATCTGGCTGATCACGAGACCGCCTACAATCGAGTATCCCAGCGGTTGACGAAGCTCGGAGCCGGTTCCATGGCCGAGCATCAAGGGAATACCGGCAAGCAAGGCGGCGCTCGTCGTCATAATGATGGGACGGAAGCGCAGAAGACAAGCTTTCCGGATCGCTTCTTCGGGTGATGAGTCGTTGTTTCTTTGGTCTTCCACCGCGAAATCGACGATCATGATGCCGTTCTTCTTCACGATACCGATCAGAAGGATAACCCCGATAAGGGCAATTACGGTGAATCCGAAACCGAAAATCCACAGCATCAACAATGCACCCAAGCCGGCAGACGGCAACGTCGACAGGATGGTAAGAGGGTGGAAGTAGCTCTCGTACAGGACGCCAAGGATAAGATAGATTACGGCGATCGCTGCAAGCACGAGCAACGGCTCGGACGCCAGGGACGACTGGAACGCCTGGGCGTTGCCTTGAAACGAGCCAATCAATGTGGCAGGCGTTCCCATTTGCTTCTCTGCAGCTTGGATGGCAGAGACGGCCTGGCTGAGAGCGATCCCACTCGACAGATTGAACGACAAGGTCACGGATGGAAACTGACTTTGATGGTTGACTGCCAGGACTGCGGTCGGCTCGGTCGTTTGCTTTACAAGGGCATTCAGGGGGACCTGCTCACCAGTCAATGGCGATTTGACATATAGGTCATCAATCGATGATGGCGAGCCACCAAGAGCGGGAGCAATCTCCAAGATGACATGATAGCTGTTCAAATCGGTGAAGTACTGGGTGACTTGTCGCTGTCCGAAAGCGTCATAGAGGATGTTGTCGATAAGCTGCGGAGCGATCCCATAGCGGGAGGCCTTATCGCGATCGATCGCGAGGGTAACCGTCGTGCCGGCGTTCTGCTGGTCTGTGGCGACGTCTGTGATTTCGGGTAGCGACCGGAACTTTGCGAGAAGCTTGCCGGCCCACTCATTGAGTTCGGCGGGATCACCGTCCTGCAGCGTGTATTGAAACTGTGTCGCAGAACTTCTGCCGCCAATATTGATGTCCTGCGCGGACTGCAGGAAGAGCTGAGCGCCCTCAAGTTCTTGCAACCGGGGCCGAAGCCTGTCGATCACCTGCGACGCGGAAGCATCTCGCTGATCGAGAGGCTTCAGGGTGATGAACATCCGGCTCATGTTGACCGTGGAGCCAGAACCTCCACCGACCTGCATGCTGGTGCTCGCGACGGCAGGATCGCTTTGGACGATCTTTCCAGCCTCTACTTGGAGCGCGGACATTTTCGCGAACGAAATGTCCTGTGAGGCTTCAAGCACCCCGGTGATCAGACCCGTGTCCTGGATTGGAAAGAACCCCTTTGGTATCTCTACGAAGACATAGCCTGTCGCGGCAAGGGACAGGAGGAAAAAAGCAAACGTCACACGATGATGACGCAATGCCTTATCGAGCGTGTATTCGTAGCCGGACAGCATACGGTCGAATGCGTCCTCGAAAAGCAGATAGAGCCGCCCATGGCCGTCAGCCTTGTCTGCTTTCAGGAACCGGGAACTCATCATTGGGGTAATTGTCAATGAAACGACTGCCGAGACGGCAATGGTCATTGTTACAGTGATTGCGAATTCACGGAACAGTTCGCCGACGATACCGCCCATCAATAGAAGCGGGATGAACACGGCGACGAGAGAAAGGCTGATGGAAATGATTGTGAAACCAATCTCGGCCGAGCCGTCTAGTGCCGCCTGAAAAGGGCTTTTTCCCATCTCCATGTGCCGGTGAATATTCTCGACCATGACGATTGCGTCGTCGACGACAAAACCGACAGCAATACTCAGTCCCATAAGCGACAGATTGTCGAGACTGAACCCGGCGACGTACATCAGCGCGAGCGTTGCCATCAGCGCGAGGGGAACGGTAACACTGGGTATGACAGTTCCCCAGAAGTTGCGAAGAAAAACAAAGATGACGACAACAACCAGCACAATCGTAATCAGAAGTGTTTTTTCGACATCCAAGACAGACGCGCGAATGGTAACAGTCCGGTCGCTGAGGATCGACACATTCAGCGCCGCCGGAGCGATCGCCTGCAACTGGGGTAGGATTTCCTTGATATGATCGACAGTGTCGATAACGTTCGCGCCGGGCAGTTTGAAAATCGGCAGGATGATCGCCGGTTTTCCGTTGGCCCATGCCGCAAGCTGATTGTTCTCAGCGCCATCGACCGCTTCGCCGATGTCGCGAACTCGTATCGGCCCGCCATTCTTGTAGGCGATGATCGCGTCATTCCAGGGCGCTGCGTCCAATAGCTGGTCGTTGTCGTAGATGGTGTAAGTCCGGTCCGCACCTTGGATGCTACCTTTCGGAGCGTCGGTTGTGATAGTGCTCACCGCGCTTCGGACATCTTCCATGGAGATCCCCAAGGAAGCGATCTTTCCAGGATCGACCTGTATTCGCACCGCCGGCTTTTGCTGACCGAAGACAAGGACCTGCGAGACCCCATTTAGTTGGCTGATGTGCTGGGCAAGCACGTTCTCGGCGAAATCGTCGACCTTGGTGAGCGGAAGCGTGTCTGAGGTAAGGGCCAGAATCATAATCGGCGGATCAGCCGGGTTTACCTTGCGGTAGGTCGGCGGGGAGGGGAGCCCGGATGGGAGTTGTCCCGATGCGGCATTGATCGCTGTCTGAACATCCTGGGCGGCGCTATCGATGTTTCTCGATAGGTCGAACTGAAGCGTTATCGCGCTGCTGCCCAGCGTGCTGCTGGACGTCATCTGGGCGACACCAGGTATCTGCCCGAACTGGCGTTCGAGCGGCTGTGTCACGGACGACGCGATGGTTTTGGGGTCGGCTCCCGGAAGCTGGGTCGATACCTGGATCGTCGGGAAGTCGACTTGCGGAAGCGGGGCGATCGGCAGCAATGGATATGCCACGACCCCCAGGGTAAACAGGCCAACCATCAGCAATGAGGTTGCAATCGGTTTCTTTATGAACCAGGAAGAAATCGACATCGATCAGTTCCCCTTGCCGACGTTGTTTGATAGCTGCGTTGTCACGGCTGCCGAGACAAGAGAGCCGTTCTTCACCCTGTACTGGCCGTCGCTGATGACCCGCTCGGTGCCTGCGAGGCCGGAGACGACGACCGCGCGCCCACCGTTGATGGGCCCCGGTTGCACCTTGCGTTCCTCAGCCTTGTTATCCGCGCCGACAACGTAAACGTAAAAGCCATCAGGGCCGCGTTGCAGCGCAGACGATGGGATGGTGGTTGCGTTCTTAAGGGTATTCTGGAGAACGCGCAGGATGACAAACTGGCCGGGCCACAGCGTTCCGTTGACGTTGGGGAACGTCGACTTGAGCTTCACCGTGCCGTTGTCAGCATCAATCTGATTGTCGATGAGGGCTAGCACTCCGTTATCGAGCACCATCGAGCTGTCGCTCGGGAGTGCGGATACCTGAACGGCGCCCTGGCTCATTGCCGTCAGAACTCCAGGCAAGTCCTGCTCTCGGAGCGTCGAGACAACGGAAATGGGCTGGGTCTGGGTTACCGTGACAATCCCAGTCGCGTCCGAGGCGTGAACCTGATTGCCGGCATCGATGAGCCGGATCCCCGTTCTCCCCGTGATGGGCGAGCGAATTTCCGTGTAGGAAAGGGAGACGTCAGCAGCCTCCTTTGCCGCCTTGTCCTGGGCGAGCTGCGCAAGAAGCTGGTTTACTTGGCTTTGTTGGGTCTCGACCGTTTCGTCGGTTGATACGCCTTGCTTGATGAGCTTTTGGTCTTTGGCGAGCAGATACTGAGCGTTCTCGATATCAGCTTCATCCTGTTGGATTTTCGCGGCGGCTTGGTCCACAGCCGCTTGGAAGGGTCTGGGATCGATCAGAGCGAGGAGATCGCCCTCTTTGACAGTCTGGCCCTCCGTGAAAAAGACCTTCTGCAATTGGCCGTCGATGCGGGTCTTCACCGCGACGGTGTTGAAGGGCTGGACCGTTCCCAGTCCGCTGAGATAAACGGGAAAGTCTTCGATCGTGACCTTCGCAAGTTCGACCGGGACCGCTGAGGTGGAAGACGACGGTTGGTCCGCGGCGTCTGAGATACTGGTGAAAAGCGTGTCCGCGAGAAATGCCCCGGCGACGATGAATGCTGCCAACGCCGCCCCGGCTCTTGCTTGCCGGACCAACCCTGTGAATGCGCCGCGCTTGTCATGTCTTTCGTTTTCCATATTCCTCGTTCTCCGGCTTGATGAGACGCAGCCGTGGGTCTCCCGACATTGGTGCCGGAAGGCCGATCGGCGTTGGTCGACAATCGAAGGCTCAGCTAGTTCATTCGGCCTGGATCGATGCGTCAGCTGGTTCCATATTTGCTCCGGTCCACTGAAACGGGAGCGATGCGACTTGGTAGGCAAACGGTAATGTGAAAGATGTCGTCACGCATCTATACAGTTTGGTAGGTTGGTGTTGATTGCCGCTGGGAACACATGGGCGCGCAAGGACAGGCTCGCGACAAGAATCACACTTACCCTGAGTTGAATCCGCAAATGGGCCGGCTTAGGCAGTGGAAGGTTACGTCGCCGCCCCGCGCATGATGCAAAATGCGAACCGGGATCAAGATAGGTGACGCCAAGCTCAGCCGAAAGTTCTTTCGACCGCTATCAATAACGAGGCGCCGACAGGTATTTCAGCGTAAACGCGCAGCTCCAGCAGATTGCCCCAAGCGCGCGGTTCATCACGGAACAGCTTGGATTAAGGTTTTGGCTGACAATCGCGGGAAGGCTCGCATAAGCGAACCTGGCCGCTTTGTCGTCTGGTTCTGTTGCTGTGCTGAAAAATTATTCCCAGACTGCGTTCCCTGTCGGTAAAATCTGCTTTGTCTACTGCTTTCATGGACAATAGCTTCGGGCCAAATCAACTGAGGACATCCATGAGAAAGTATATTGCAGGAATCGTCGCGCTCGCGGCATTGACTTTGGCGGGCAGCGTTAGCGCCGAAACGATCAAGGTGGGCGTCGTCCCAGGGGTTTATGCCGACTCCATCGAGGCACTGGTCCCCGAGGCGAAGGCGAAGGGGCTCGACATCCAGGTCGTCGAATTCACCGACTGGACCACGCCGAACATCGCCCTGCAGTCAGGCGACATCGACGTGAACTATTTCCAGCATCAGCCATTCCTGAACAATGCCATCAAGGAACGAGGATATGATTTCAAGAGCGCCGGCATCGGTGTGCTTGCAAATATCGGCCTCTATTCCCTCAAGCATAAGAGCTTCGACGAGATCCCGGACAAAGGTACCGTCGCGATCGCCAACGATCCCGTGAACCAGGGACGTGGACTTCTTCTCCTGCAGAAGGCGGGCCTCCTTAAGCTCAAGGATGGCGTCGGATTCAAGGGGACGCTTGACGACATCACCGACAATCCGAAGCACCTCACGTTCAAAGAGGTCGAAGGGCCGCAGCTCTCCCGCGTGACCGCAGACGTCGATCTCGCGCAGGGCTACCCGCACTTCATCGTCGCGTCGAAGGCGTTCAATCCGAGCTCGGGATTGCTCTATTCCGGCGTTGACGACAAGCAGTTCGCAATCGTCTTCGCAGTGCAGTCGGCGAAGGTCGATGATGCTGGCATCAAGGAACTGGTTGATCTCTATCAGAAATCGGACGCCGTGAAGGGTGCCATCGACAAGGCGTTCGCCTCGGACCCCAAGCTCTATACACTGCCATGGGTACATTGAACGCAACGGCACGACGCTTTTCAGAAGCGGAAGGCGACAAGCCGGAGGCTCCGGCAATCGCAACAGTCCCGGCGGAGCGAGCTCTTCCGGGACAAAATGTCGGCACCGTCTCGTTTGCTGATGTCGAGAAGCGCTACAAGTCGTCGGCAGGCGAGGTGCACGCGCTTCGCGGCATTTCCATCGACGTGCCTGCCGGATCGATCTACGGCATCATCGGTCGGAGCGGCGCAGGCAAATCGAGCCTTCTTCGCACGATCAACCGTCTGGAACGGCCGACCGGCGGACGCGTGACGGTGGATGGCGTCGATGTCTCGTCGCTCGACGAAAACGGGCTTGTTGGGCTTCGCCGCAGGATCGGAATGATCTTCCAGCACTTCAATCTCCTGTCGTCGAAGTCCGTCTGGGGCAATGTCGCGTTCCCGCTGGTCGTTGCGGGCGTTCCGAAGCGCCAAATCGAGGAGAGGGTCGCGGAGGTTCTGTCGCTCGTCGGGCTTGAGGGCAAGGAAAAGACCTACCCGTCACGGCTGTCGGGCGGACAGAAGCAGCGCGTTGGCATCGCGAGGGCACTGGTTCACCGGCCGGAGATCCTGCTCTGCGACGAGGCCACGTCCGCACTCGATCCGGAAACGACTCTTTCGATACTTGCGCTTCTCAAGGACATCAACCGCCGGCTCAATCTGACGATCATTCTCATCACGCATGAGATGAGCGTCATCCGTGAGATCTGTGACCAGGTTCTGGTTCTCGACGAGGGAAGCGTTGCCGAAGCCGGCCCTGTCTGGCAAGTCTTCGGAAATCCGACCCATCCGGCAACGCGGGCATTGCTTCAACCATTGAACCGCGACATCCCCGAAGATGTCCAAAGTCGACTCCGCGCTCAGCCGGATCGGGAGACGCGGCGGACGATCATGGAACTGTCTTATACCGGACAGGGCGGCTTGGAGCCAGATGTCGCAGCGATCGCCGATGCTCTCGGTGCATCGACGCGGGTCCTGCAGAGTGCGCTCGACCGCATTCAGGGACATGTGAATGGTCGCCTGCTCATTTCCGTCAAGGGGGCGACAACGACGGTGCCGAGGGGTCTGGAAAATCTCGCTCATCAAGTCAGGATATTAGGTTATGTCGGCGATGATGTATGAACGCCTGTGGCAGGCGTTGCTCGACACGATTGTGATGGTCGGTGTCTCCTCGCTGATCGCCTTTGCGGCAGGCATTCCACTTGCCGTGTTTCTGGTGCTTGCCCAGCCCGGCGGGCTGATCGAGGCTCCGAAAACGCAGCGCGTGCTGGCAGCGATCATCAACGGCTTTCGCGCCACGCCGTTCATCGTACTGCTCGTCGCGCTGCTGCCGCTCACCCGGCTGATCACGGGGACGACCATCGGGGTCTGGGCGGCTGCGGTGCCCTTGTCCATCAGTGCCACCCCATTCTTCGCCAGAATTGCCGAGGTCAGTCTTCGCGAAGTCGATCCCGGCCTCATCGAAGCGGCGCAGGCGATCGGGTGCCGGCGGTGGCACATCGTCCGGCATGTGCTGATTCCTGAAGCGCTGCCCAGCATCATCGGCGGTTTTACGATCACGCTCGTCAGCGTCATTGGCGCTTCTGCCATGGCGGGCGCGGTCGGTGCGGGTGGTTTGGGGGACATGGCCATCCGTTATGGCTACCAACGCTTCGATACGACCGTCATGGCGGCCGTGATCGTCGTCCTGATCGCGTTGGTCTGCCTGGTGCAATTTGCCGGTGACAGCGCTGTCCGCTATCTGCGCGCCCGATGATGTGGAAGTTCGATACGATATGACTGACCAGCGTTCGCATGCTCCCGACATAGTCGGACGTCGTCCATCGCCGCCCGCGCGGCCGCATCTCATCAGGGACGATCAGGAGGCCTTGGACGTCGCCGCGCGTTTGGCGGAGCGCTTCGTGGTCGGCGCCTCCGAGCGTGATGCCAAGAGGCTTCTGCCTTGGGCCGAGATCGACGAGTACACGGCGAGCGGCTTGGGTGGGATCACCATCCCGAAGGCGTTCGGCGGGGCCGACGTGTCGAACGTCACACTGGCGAAGGTGTTCGAGATCCTCTGTCGCGCTGATCCTGCCCTCGGCCAGATCCCGCAGAACCAGTTCGGCGTGCTCGCACTGCTGAAGGACGTGGGCTCCGACGCCCAGAAGGCTCGAATCTTTGGCGACGTCCTCAACAAGGGATTCCGCATCGGAAACGCGGGGCCGGAGAAGAAGACGAAGTCGGTCGCCGTCAGCACGACATTGTTGCGGTCGACGCCAGACGGCCTTCGACTGACCGGCCGTCGCTTTTATTCGACAGGGGCGATCTTCGCTCACTGGATACCAACGAGGGCGGTCGACGAAGAAGGACGAGCCGTCCAGGTCTGGGCCTCCTACGATGCGCCCGGAGTGGCCGTCATCGATGACTGGTCGTCGTTCGGGCAGCGCACGACGGCCAGTGGCTCCGTCGAATTCGCCGATGTCCCGATCGACCCGGAACTCGTCTTCCCCGTCTGGTCCTATGCCGATCGTCCTGGGCTTGCCGGACCGATCTCACAGCTCGTACAGGCTTCCATCGATTCGGGAATCGCAGCGGCGGCCGTCGGCGATGCCGTTGCCTTCGTGCGTGATCGCGCAAGACCATGGGTCGACTCCGGCGTCTCCTCGGCGATCGACGATCCGACCATCATTCACGCGGTCGGCAGTCTCTACACGGACCTCCACGCGGCGCAGGCGGTGCTTTACGATGCTGCTGAGAAGATCGACCGTATTGCAAGAGACAAAGTCACGGACGCCTCGAGCGCTATGGCGTCCGTCGCGGTCGCCGAGGCCAAGATCCTCACCACAGAGATCGCGCTCGCCGCGACCGAGCAGCTTTTCGACCTCGCGGGTTCGTCCGCGACGCGGGAGGCGCATAATCTTGGTCGTCACTGGCGAAACGCCCGTGTCCATACGCTCCACGATCCCGTCCGATGGAAATACCACCTTATCGGCAAGTACGAGCTGACCGGCGCTTACCCCGCCAGACACCAGTGGAATTGAGGCGCCGATGACGAACGCAGCATCTGTATCTTCCGTAGCACCCAGCCCACGACGCCCTGCGTCCATTGCCGGCGATGAAGAGGCAATCGAAGTGGCAACCCTGCTTGCTGACGAGTTCGCGGTCGGCGCGTCGGATCGCGACCGCGACCGGTTGCTGCCATGGAACGAGCTGGAGGCGTTCACCGTCAGCGGTCTCTGGGGCATCACCGTGCCCCGGGCTTATGGCGGGCCGGGTGTCAGCAACCGAACCCTCGCACAGGTCATCGCCATCATCGGCGCGGCCGACGGCTCGCTCTCGCAGATCCCGCAGAACCATTACTACGCGCTCGAGGTGCTTCGGGTCGGCGGCAGCGAGGAGCAGAAGCGCTTCTTCTATGACCGTGTTCTTGCGGGAGACCGGTTCGGCAACGCTCTTGCGGAAGTCGGACAGCGTGACTTCACGCGCCGTACAAGGCTGGTAGGTGACGGCAGAGGCGCCGTCGTCGAGGGACACAAGTTCTACTGCACAGGTGCGCTCTATGCGCACTGGATTCCGACTCTGGCCGTTGCGGATGAAGACGGAAAGCGGACGAGTTATCTGGTCTTCATTCCTCGGAACGCCCCCGGCGTCACCATCACCGACGATTGGGACGGCTTCGGCCAGCGCGTCACTGGCAGTGGTTCGGTGGAATTCGAGCATGTGCAGGTCGAACCTGAGTGGATCGTCCCGTTCCAGGCGTCGTTCGACCGACCGACGACGATCGGTCCGCAGGCACAGCTCATGCATGCCGCGATCGATCTTGGGATCGGGCAAGGCGCCTATCGCGAGATGCTCCGGTTCATCAAGGAGCGGTCGCGGCCGTGGATCGACGCCAAGGTCGAGCGTGCCGTCGACGACCCCCTGACGCTCTACGGCGCCGGCGAAGTCAAGTTGCGGCTTCGTGCTGCTGAGGCCCTGCTTGGGCGGGCTGCAGCACTCGTCGACGCCGCACAACGCGATATGACGGAGGAGACTGTCGCAGCAGCATCGATTGCGGTCGCGGAGGCGAAGATCCTGTCGACGAAGGCGGGACTGCTGGCCGGGACCAAGCTGTTCGAACTCTCGGGCACGTCATCTACCCTCTCGGAAGACAACCTCGATCGCTACTGGCGCAACGTGCGAACCCACACCCTGCATGATCCGGTTCGCTGGAAGTATCAGGCGATCGGAAGCTACTATCTGGGCGGAAAGCTACCGCCGCGCCACGGCGCAATCTGAAAACAGACTGAGGCGGAGAGACACCTTGCCTGGGAAAAAGCAAATCCTGCTGAATGCATTCAACATGAACTCCGTCGGCCACATCAATCACGGCCTGTGGGCTCATCCACGCGATCAGTCGCACCGCTACAAGACGCTCGACTACTGGACGTCGCTTGCCCAGACACTGGAACGCGGGCTGTTCGACGGCGTTTTTCTCGCCGATATCATCGGCGTCTACGACATATACCAGGGTTCGACCGATCTGACGGTAAGGGAGTCGATCCAGCTACCGGTGAACGATCCTCTCTTGCTGGTCTCGGCCATGGCCGCCGCGACGAAAAATCTGGGCTTTGGCGTCACCGTAAACGTCAACTCCGACGCGCCCTATCTCTTCGCCAGGCGCATGTCGACGCTCGACCATCTGACGGACGGCAGGGTTGGATGGAACATCGTGACCGGCTATCTCGACAGTGCGGCAAGAGCGCTCGGCCAAGACGCACAGGCCGAGCACGACAGTCGCTACGACAGGGCCGACGAGTATCTGGAGGTGCTCTACAAGCTTTGGGAGGGCAGTTGGGACGACAATGCGGTGTTACTCGACAAAGACAACCGCATATTCGCGGATCCCGGCAAGATCCGGCCGATAGCGCATGACGGCGCATTTTATCGATCGCATGGCTACCACCTGAGCGAGCCGTCTCGGCAGAGGACGCCGGTTCTCTACCAGGCAGGCACATCGGGCAGGGGACGCCAGTTCGCAGCCCGACACGCCGAGTGCGTCTTCATCACGGCAACGGACAAGGCTGCCGCCCGAACCGCCGCCAGGGCACTTCGTCAAGAAGCCGTCGACGTCGGGCGACGCCCCGACGATATCAAGATCTTCGTCGGGGCGACTGTCGTTACGGGTGCGACGCAGAGGGAAGCCGAAGACAGGCACGCCGGATATCTTCGGTATGCGAATCCGGAGGCTGGCCTTGCCCATTTCTCGGCGAGCACGGGGATCGACTTTTCCAAATACGATCTCGACGAGCAGATCGTCTACGGGACGTCCAACGCCATTCAGTCGGCGACCCAGCTTGCCAAGCAGCGCGGCTGGACGAAACGTCAGCTTCTCGCCGAACTCGCCATCGGTGGCCGCTATCCGGCGATCGTCGGCGACGGTTCGAAAATCGCCGACGAGCTGGGAGCTTGGATCGAGGAAGGGGAGATCGATGGGTTCAATCTGACCCGGACAGTCGTTCCTGAGAGTTATGAAGACTTTGTCGAACATGTGGTGCCTGCCTTGCAGGATCGAGGCCTCTATAAGACCCATTATGCTGACGGCTCTTTACGACAAAAAATCTTCGGCGAAGGCGACAGGCTACCAAGCCGCCATCCCGCTAACATCTATCGCGCATAACCGTAGCGGCCGATCGGCTTCCTGATGGTGAGACGAAGAGGCCATCGATCCAGCGAATCGATGGCCCGCCGGACGGACTGAGCACGAAAATATCTCGGCTGCGCGGCCGGTCTCTGTGCGGAGAACGTTGCCATCAGCGATTGCGCACCGGCATTGGAAGACCGCAACCTTCACCGGCTCGCTCAGGCTTTCCGGTATAGCTGTTCCACCGGCTAACCAAGGCGTTTGCCGTCAGCGAACGGATGTCGTCAGACGCTCAGTGACAAAACGGACGACCTCTGCCGCCGGCTCCATATCTTCCGGGGACCCCGAAAACCCTCCATGCGGCATCGCCCGGCCGGTCGGCCAAGTCATGTTGGGCTCGATGTGGGTTCCGGCTGCTGCCAATGAGGATATGTCACATAGGCGGTTACGGCACCGCTCTCATGCGAGCGAATGGTCACCTTGTCGCCTTTCTGCATTGCAATGATCTCGCCTGGCCCAGCTGTCAGCGATCGATGCGTGTCTGACACAGTTATACTTCCTTCCAGGACAATCATCGTGTCATGTACGGCCATGGTTTCTTCGAGAACTTGATTTGGCCCGTAGCGCCCGAACCCGACGGTGATTGGACCGCCGTGGCGCTGGTCGAGCAGGTTGCCTGTGAAAATGTCACCTTCCTGTCCCGGCGAGCGTTCAAACACCGCATCGGCAATTGCGAATTTGTAAATGGTCATGGATTGTCTCCTGAAGATTGGAACCGGGCGCGAGATGGGTCGATAAAGATTCTTCGAGCTTTGCACATAGGCGTCAAAACGAACTCAGCCGTCATTTGTTCGCTATCGCGCGGTCGCGAAGGGCGCTGGGGGTTGATGCCGTGAACAGCGTGTTCCACTTGCCGCGACACAGCGTGTCAGACTGCTGAAGAAGCAAGACTCGTCGCCGACGGCCTCGTCATCGACAACCTGCGCTCATCCAGAGCGGCAAGGCGGGACTTGATGCCTACCGTCGAACGCTGATCACACAAGGGCCCGAATAATCGTGCGGAAATTCCCATCTGCCGCTGAGAAAACGACAGCGGGTGATGCAGGGATTCCGATCGGTTGGCAGCCTGCAACGTTGCATCTCTGTTTTTCAGCTATCCGAATCTCTTGGTCCGGAGCTTACCGATCCGATCATCCTTTTGGAGTAATGCCGGAAGCGGAAGGCGTAGAGGAATCCGCGCCGGCGCTGCGTTTCATCTACCTCTTTATGATGAGTTTCGAAGCTGCAGATCATACGATGGTAGCATTTAGCGAAATAAATGATCGCATAACTTGCGAATGGCCGGTTTCGCCGAGGTCCGAGAGCCAAAGATGCACAAATAATGCCACATATTTCACGTGTATGCGACGGGCTTCGATTCTTGCCGCAGTAGGTATAACGGCTGCTATTATAGTGGGATGGAGGCAGAGGCTGATCCCAATTCGGAGATGGCCCCTTCGGATCGCTGGTCAATTATTGGGCACCTGCGGACCACCCCCGTAGCACAATCTTAGCGATATTGCGGCGCACAAAAAACCGTGCAACGATCCATGCATTCTTTCGGGAGGAAGAATATAGCGCATTCATCAAAGGATCGGTGGCTATGTTTTCCTTTCGAAAAAGCAAAGATAGCGGAAATAATGATGCATCGGTAAGATTGGCTTCTTACGCTGTACTTGGTGTCATGGGGACAGTATTTGCCTCATCCGCATTCCCTCCACTCTTCACGTCGACTTCTACTCGCGCTGTGATCAACGCGCCGCTCGTGCCGCTGACAACGCCGATCAGTGGAAAGGTGACCTCGCTCGGCGCGGCCGGCGAAATAACGGTCGAGAACGATCGCGTCGACAATTCGACCTTGATCGGCCTGAAGGTTCAGCTGGCCGCACTGCGCAACGAGATGGAACAGAAGAATTCGATCGTCAGCGACTATGCCCAGCGTATCGGCGATCTTGAAAGCGACCTTTCAGGCCAGCAGGCGGCACTCCTCGTCAGGATCACTGCGGATCTCAAGGCCGCCGAGGCGGCTCTGGAGATGGTGACCTACTCGTCCCGCATCGCGAAAGCCGAGGCGGCGCGCAAGCTCAGGCTCATGGCTCGGGGGATTGCCGCCGGCAGCGAAGCCGAGGTCGCCGATATGGTTCGTCTGGAAGACACCAAGCTCGAAGCCGCCAAGCTCGCCGTCGCCAAGCTTGCCTCGGAACTCGATTTTGCCCGCCAGGGTGTCTATGTCGGCGCCGACCTGCAGTCGCTGCAAAATCTGCAGCAGGAAATCCGTACGCGCAAGGCCGACCTCCTGCAGCTCAAGTTACAGATTGCGACGATGCGCACGAAGGAGACCGAGCTTGGCTCGCTGGTGGCGACGGAGGCGTTGCGGGTCGACAGACTGGCGCGGGCCGATTTGCACGTTCCCTCGACGAGCCAGCTTTACAAGCCGGTGGCTGCTTCCGGACGCGAGGTCACGGCCGGCGACACGCTCGCGGAAACGCTCGATTGCCGCGACGCTTTTGTCGTCGCAATCTTTTCCGAGCGGCAGGCGCAAGCCCTCGCCGTGGGATCGAGGGTTGATGTCAATGCCGAAGGCTGGGCGCAAGCGGCAAGCGGCGTCGTAGAGCGGCTGGTTCCTCGTACGACCGACAGGGTGGATCTCGATTATGCCGTTCCTTTCCCGCCGACGGAGCGTCGCGAACTCTATGCATACATCCGGCTGACAGAGACCGGCACGGCAGACTTGCGAGGCGGCCGGTTCTGCTCCGTGGGCACGTGGGTCGACGTCACGATGCCCCAGGAATGGCTTCAGAAAACGCAGCATTATATACGCGAGGCATCGACCTCGCTCATCGGCATAGCCCGGGCATCCGCCGCGCAATGGCCCTCCGCCGCCGAAACGGATCTAACCGGGCTCGTCCGGCGGTCGGCCGAACGCTTCGGTGCGCTGAATCCGGAGGGGCGCGTTACAAAGGGCCCTCGGGACGTGCGCGTCAGCTGGGGAATTCTCTATCCCCAGCCTCGGCGTGCCGATGCGCATGCCGTCGAGCTCCTCAACGAGCGAATGAGAGCTGCGCCTGTGAAAAGCTGACGCAAGCCGCCGCGGCGCCCGGTAGCCCGTGACGGATCGCATCCAGGCTGAGGTCAGGGAGAAACGGATCGTGTTCTTTAGTTCCGACGACGATTTATTCAGCGTTCTGATCTTCGATCTCGTCATCGCCGCTTGCGCGATGCTGTTCGCAATGCTCGCGAACCCGAAGAGACCGTTCGAGCGGGCGGCATTCAGTCTACTCATGCTCTTGTCGCTCGGGCTTTACCTCTCGTGGCGCGCCCTGGACACGCTTCCGCCCTTCGAGCTTTCTGCCGAAGTGCTCTGGAACTATGTTTACTTCCTCTTCGAGGCGGTGTCGGTGCTTTACGCCATCGGTTCGATCCTGATCCTTCTGAGAACGACCGACTGGACGAAGGAGGCCGATCGCGGTGAAAAGGAACTGGCGGCCACGGCGGACATCCCTTCCGTCGACGTGTTCATCTGCACCTATAACGAGCCGCTGAATGTCCTGGAAAAATCGGTCATATCCGCTCAGGCGATGAGCTACCGCAGGCTTCGGGTTTTCGTCTGCGACGACACCCGTCGCCCGGAAGTGCGCGACTATTGCGCACGCGTCGGTGTGAATTACCTGACGCGCCCGGATAACAAGCATGCCAAGGCCGGCAATCTGAACAATGCCTTGAACCATACGAACGCACTCGCCGAGATTTCCGATTTCATCATGGTTCTCGATGCGGATTTCGCCCCTCAGGCAAATTTCCTGAATCGCGTCATCGGTCTTTTCAGGGACGGGAAGGTCGCCGTCGTGCAGACGCCGCAATTTTATTTCAACAGCGATCCGATCCAGCACAATCTCGGCATCCGGCGCTCCTTCGTCGATGACCAGCGCGTCTTCTTCGACACCTTCCAGCCGGCCAAGGATGCCGTGGGATGCGCGTTCTGCGTCGGTACCAGCTTCGTCGTGCGCCGTGCCGCCGTCAACGAGATCGGCGGCTTTCCGCATGATGCGTTGTCCGAGGACATGCTGCTCACCTACCGGCTGCTGGAGCGGGGCTATGTGACGCGCTGGCTGAACGAGAAGTTGAGCGTCGGCCTGTCGGCCGAAGGCATTCCCGAATACATTACGCAAAGGACCCGCTGGTGCCTCGGCACAATCCAGATCGGCCTGCTGCGCAACGGGCCGCTCTGGCGCGGCAATTTCACGCTTGTGCAGCGTCTGCATTATCTGCACGGGCTGTTCTGCTGGCTGTCGAAGCCTTTCATCCTCTGCCTTTTGCTGGCGCCGTCCGTCTATTGGCTGACCGGCGTTTCTGCGCTGCAGGCCGATGAACTGCTTTTCATGAAATACGGCCTCAGCTCGCTCTTCCTGGTCTGGACCTATTCGACGTGGATTTCCGAAAGGCGCACGCTGCCGCTCTTCACCGAGGTCACCCATGCCCTGACGGCCGTGCCGATCACGATCACCCTGTTCCAGGCGATCCGCAAACCGTTTGGCCGCCCTTTCAAAGTGACGGAGAAGGGAGGGGACAGGTCCGCGATCCGCGTTCACCGCCCAACGGCGCTGTTTTTCGGCTTCGTAGCGGCCATGTCGGCGCTGTCTGTCGTTAGGGTCGTCTATGGTTGGGATGCGCCCGTCGAATTTTCCGCACGCGAGTGCCTCAATCTCGTCTGGTCGTCAGTGGCGATGATCATTGCGTTCACGAGCCTGCTTTGCTGCATCGAGCTGCCGCGTTTCGGCCAGGAAGAGCCGATCGAAGTCAGGATTGGCGGGAGGCACCGGGCCAACGGACAGATCGGTGACGTGACGATAATGGCCCTGTCCACAGAAGGCGCGACGTTGGCTGAGCATGGCCCGGCCGGTGCAAAGGACGAGGCGGTATTCATCCCGGAAATCGGCTGGATTCCCTCCGCAGCCAGAGCGACGCCATCGTCGACGGCCTTCTGCCTTATGCCGACGCCGGAGCAGCACAATGCCATCCTGCGACTGCTTTTCAGGAGCGCGCCTGACAACGTCGCGGAACGGGGCGACTTGCGCAAATCGATGCAGATGCTCTTGTCGCGCGCCTTCTCTTGAGGGTGCGCAGGGCAATTCGAGAGACCCGGGGTGATATATGCGAATCTCTATCAGGGCCTTTCTGACCGCCGCCGTCCTCGCATACTGGATACACGCGGCCTGGGCCGGCGAGGAACGGCATGTTCAACTCGCCGCCAGGCTTTGCGCCGGTCTCGTTGCGCATATGAGCGGCGAGCCGGCGCAACCTTTCGTCTTCCGCAGCTACGAACCGCCGGACAATGCTTCGCCGCTCCATCCTGCGCTTGAAAATGCCGGCTTCACCTATGACAACGCACTGGCGGTGATGGCGCTATATGCCTGCGGCCGAAAACCGGAAGCGGGCCGCGTCGCCGATGCCCTGGTGCTCGCTCTGAAGGCGGATCGATTTTATCACGATGGACGGCTGCGAAACGCCTATCGCGCCGGCCCGGTTCAGGATAACGGCAGCATGCTGCTTCCGGGCTATTGGAGCTCCGTCAGCAAGTCCTGGATTGAAGACGACTACCAGGTCGGCAGCGCGACGGGCAGCACGGCCTGGGGCGCGCTGGCACTGCTGACCGCCTACGAGCAGACCGGCCGAGCGCCCTACCTGAATGCCGCCCGAACGATCATGAACTGGATCCATCGCAGCACCGCAGATCCGCAGGCGCCTGGCTATTTCGGGGGCTTCTTCGGCCAGGAGCCCTCAGAACGCATAGGCTGGAAATCCACGGAACATAATCTCGATGTCTATGCGGCGGATCGCTGGCTTGCCGCGCTCGATCCCATGGGCGGCTGGACGCGTCACGCCGAGAAAGCGCACGCGTTTCTGGAGGCCATGTGGGATTTCGACGACGGCCGCTTTTTCGTCGGTAGTCTGCCCTACAGCGACGCGCCGAATACGTCAATGTCGGGTCTCGACGCAGAACTGTGGCCGCTCATCGCCGTGCCGGCCTACGCATTCAGGCGCGCGCGGGTCCTGGAATGGACGAAACGCAATCATGGCGTTGATGGTGGTTTCGACTTCAACAATGACCGCGATGGCATCTGGCTTGAGGGCACTGCCCAGGCCGCCCTCGTGTTTCGTCTGAGCGGCAGGGCGGAAGAGGCCGAACCTTTGTTCGAAACGATTTCCAGGCAAATTGCCCCCGACGGGCTGCTCTATGCCACGGTCAACGCTGAGCTGTCGACCGGCCTGAAGGTTGGACCGGACTCCGCATCCGTTGATTTCAAGTATTTCCGCCTTCCCCATGTCGGAGCGACGGCATGGGCCGTGCTTGCCGCGCTGAAGCGCAATCCTTTCATAAGTGCGGCCGGTCAGTCGGCAAGCCCTTAGAGTTTCCCGGAAAACACAGCCAGCAAATTGATTGTCGATGGCGCGAACCACGCCGCCATCGACATGTTGGTAGCGGCTAGCCCTCGAGGAAACCGCCGGCAACAGCTTTGGTGCTGCTCACGCCGACTGCGAGACTGACATTCTTCACGATCACTGCGCCGCCAGCGCGGAGGTCGTCTGCTTCCTTGAGCGCGCCGGAGACAGGTGTCTGCAACGGGGTAATCGTTCCCGCATCGATGTCAGCCACCCATAAACCCTTTTCGTCTGGAAGTCCGATAATAACAATTCGTGCCATAAGTCTGTCTTCCTTTTTGCTTTGGTGTTTCAAAATCCTGCCTTGCGCAGCCCTTCGCGGTACAGGTCTTTCTGCCACTGTTCCTTCAGCACGATCATGGATAGCCATTTGTCCACATCGAAATCGGGAATGGTCGCTCTTACATTGCGAACAAAGGATCGTGCTTTTTTCATATCGCCGAGCATTGCCCAGCAGGCGGCCGACAGCCGATCGGCCAGGCCGCTATCACGCATCATGGCGATATAGGATAATGCCGTCTCGAATTGGTAGAGACAATAGTTGGCGCCGGCGGCCGTCCAGAGATAGGTATCGGGAGCCAATGGATTGAGATCAATTGCATTGGCGATCTTTTTCAGCGCATCGGCCGGCCGTGAGGCATGCACCAGCGTATCGGCATAATCCGCGATGATGTCAGCGTAATGAGGGCTCAGAGTTTCGGCAAGATTCAGCGCGTTGACACTCTCATCGATATCGCCTTGCGCCAACTTTACGATCCCCAGTTCACGGTAGCCGCCCGCAAGGTCCTCACCGGCGGAAATCGCCTTGGTGGAAAACTCCGCAGCCGAGGCCAACAGCTGCTCGTCACCTCGCATCGTCAGCAGCCATTCCTTGGTATAGGTGCGCGCTAAGCCGCTGAGCGCCGGCGCGAAGTGTGGGTTCTTCTGTAACGCGGCGCGGAACTCCCGCCGCGCCCTGCGCAAATTGGGCAGGGTCAGTTCCTTCAGATGGCGCTGTCCCACAAGATAGCGGTGATAGGCATCGGGGCTTGCTTCGTAATAGGCGCGCGACAGACTATCGCGCTCGATGTGAGAGGCAACGATCAACGCAATTCGCTTCGAGAGTTCGCGCCTATGTAGCGTAAGATTCGACGAATCAAGGCTGAAGCGTTCGGCCCAGATGATTTCGTCATTGGCAAAGAAGATCAGCTGCGCGAAGAGCGATACCTCCTGGCCGTAGCTGATGCGGGTATCCAGTATGTAGGAGATACCATGCCGCTCGAAGACCGCCGCCTTGTTTGGATCGCGGGAAAACTGTCCGGCGGTGTGCGGGGCAATCACCCGAACGCTCTTCAGGCTGCAAAAGCCGATGGTGATATCCTCGATCAATGAAGCAGCGACAAGCGTTGCGACGATACTCTCGCTGTCGTTCTGCGGCGGCAGCAATGCCAACCGCGGCGCATCCAGTTTTCGCTCGCCATAGGGCGGGACGACGGGCGGAGGACGTGCCAGAAGCGAATCGCGGGCTTGCGCAAACTGCTTGTTGAACATGCGACTGGCGAGTTGCAGGGAGAGCGATTCCGTCTCGGTATCCGAACGGACAGCACGTGCGTTGGCGGCAAAGGGCAGAGCCGATCCATCCTGTGGGCCATCGTGGACACCCGACTCGAGAAGAAACGCCTGCACCTCCTCGTCGTGCGGATGTAGCCGGAAGACCTGCAGGGCCAGCTTGCGGATCGTCATGTCCGCATCCGCCGCGGATATCGGCGCCAATGCCCGCTTGAAGACGCGCAGAAACTGATGGGAAATGGCTTCGCGCTTCTGTTCCACCCAGACATCGAGCAGCGTATTGACCGGCTCGAAACCTTCTAAAAAGTCGCCCTTCACGGTCTCGGCCAAGCGATACAGTGTCTGCACGGGCTCATTGTTCTCCGCGATGTCGAACAATGACAGATCTGAGGTCAGGGTTTCGACCTCAACGCGGACGGTTGTTGGTGTAAAGGTCAGAAAGTCGACGCCAAGTTCGCGCTGACGGCTTTTGATGCGGGCGATGGTTTGACGCATATTGGCCAGCAGTCCGGCGCGGTCTTCACCGCTCCATAGCAAGGTCGCAATATCGGTTCGGCTGGCCTCGAACTGTTTGGTATCGAGCAGATAGCATATCGCCAACAAGCCTTTGTCTGGAAACGACAGATCGCCAAGATCGTTCGTGAGGTGAAGGCGACCAAATGTGTGAAGATTGAACAAGGATTCCCGTTCCGCCTGTGCATGATGAAAAATGACCCAGGGTCCCACATTGCAACCTGCGCGATCCCAAGTTTGCACAGATTGATATCATGGATGAATCTCATCAAGAGCAAATCGTTCGCTGCTGTCGCAGAAAATTCATCCATTCACCGGGATGATGAGCGGCCAGGGGATGATTTGCTCGAAACGATCAGCGGGCAGGAAACACGGCTTGCAGATAGCCAGCCGAGATCATCGCCCGCATCGTGCGGCTCTATTTCCGTTCTCTTTGAGCCTGCGGAAGTCGAAGACTTGCTGGCGGTCTTTCAGCTGCCGAGCGCGCGTTGGTCGGTGATGTACCTTGCTCGCTTCGCCATCCCAGCCCGTAATCGCTCCGTGGTTTTATGACGGTCGGCGGCGCGACCGAACAAATACCCTTGTGCAAATGAACATCCCAAACGCGCGAGATTGCGTGCTTGTTTTGTAGTCTCTACACCTTCCGCGACTATCCGTACGCCGAGCCCGGTCGCCATATCAAGCAGAGCCTTGATTATGGTTTCGCCACGGTCATCCAATATTCGGTCTACAAAACTTTTATCGATCTTGATCACGTCCACGGGGAACTCGAGGAGGTGGGTCAGAGACGCGTAGCCCGTTCCGAAGTCATCCAAAGCTACAAGTAATCCTGCAGTGCGCAGTTCCTCGATTGCCTGAGCGACGTAGCGGTTCCTTTCATCCATGTAGACCGGTTCAGTAACCTCGATCACGATAGATTTAAGGGGGACGTTGTGACGAGAAAATATGCCTTTGACGCGCGCGCATAGATTTCTTTGGTCGAAATCCGCCATGGAGACATTCACGCTGACAAATTGAGGCAGAATTGCCTCATCGAGCCAATATCTCACGTCACCGGCAACCTGCTCCAGCATCCGCTCCGTCAACAGATATCCCATGGAAATATCCTGCAGCGCGTCCATGAACATACCACCCGAGATAATGTCTCCCTCTCTTGTGCGAACGCGGCAAAGAGCTTCCAGGCCTACGATTTCTCGCGTATCCAGTCTGACGATCGGCTGATAGTGCGCCTCAATCCGATTTTCAGCCAATGCGCTTCTCACGGATTGCAGGGTCCGAAACCGCTGCATAAGGGCTGCGGCGAGGTCGTCTGTGTACAGACTGAAGCTTCCGCGCCCCGTCTGCTTGGCATGTTGCAGCGCCAGATTTGCCTGTTGCAGAAAGGTTGGTACGTCGAAGGGGCGGGATGGATCCGATACCGCACCGCCACAGCTTATAGAGATCGGAGTGTCATGCTCCCCGGCCCAGTCTGATCGCTGCTCCATCGAGCGCAAAATTTCCCCGGAAATCCTCGAGAGCTCTGCATCCGGGTTTTCTTTAATGACGATCGCGAACTCATCCGCATCCACTCTGAAGACGGCCTCGGGCCCACAGATCGCTGCGATCATACGGGCGACCTTAATGATCAACTTGTCTCCAGCCGCATGGCCAAAGGCGTCGTTCAGCCGACCGAGATGATCGATATCCACCAACAGGATTGCTATGGGTCCGGCGGAACGATCCGCCACAGTCTCAAGCGTTCTCAGGAAGTTGGCGCGATTGCCAAGTCCGGTGAGCGGATCGAAATAGGCCAGACGTTGATTTTCGGCCTTTATATGCTCGCGCTCCAATACCAGCGAACAAAGATCGACGCATTCAGCGACAATCATTTGTTCCTCCTGGCTGGGTCCTCGATTCTGCTTATAGTAAAATCCAAAGGCTCCGAGCACGCGGCCATCGCTCTGGAGGATGGGGCTCGACCAACAAGCTCTGACGTCGTGCTCGCTTGCAAGAATATCGGCAAGCGCTCGATAGGGAACCCAAAGCGGATCGGAAAAAATATCCTTGACTGCAATCGGGCGACGCACAAAAGCAGCCGTGCCGCACGAGCCGACGCCTGGTCCGATTTTTATTCCATCGAGAGCGTCGCAGTAGTTCTTGGATATGCTGTTCCCGGCAAGCGGATGCAAAAAGCCGTGGTGGTCAACGGTGACAATCGAACAAAGCACACCGGGAGCGAGTCGTTCGGCATGAGCGCAGATGTAGTTTCCGGCCTCCACGACCGAGGCTCCACGCGCCAACATATCCAAAATCTCCCTCTGAAGCTTTCCCGGCATCGTGGTTCCCGTCGATTTATCATCCTCTCCAAAAATCAGCTTTGTGAATGAAATTCAAATAGATCGATGCCTATGGGATCTCTTTCGAGAACTACGGTTTACCAATGCTTCCCAAAGCAGAGCGATGCAGGCCGAGTGTGTGCTATTGCCATTGTGGTGTGACACGGCAACGCTGCTGCGCCTGTAGCCAAGATGCTTTTCTGCGCGACTTTGTTGGAATTAAAAGTCGAGGATCACCAGGTGAAACATGTATTTGGCACCCCGAAGCAACACCAATCGCGCACAAAAAGTGCTCCGCTGCCTTTCGACAGCGGAGCTTGGGATTCGACGTTGAGATGTCAATTCTTGACGGTGTCCTCCAGGAAGAAGCGGCCGAGCGGATTCTGATGGAAGTTATCGATGTTCTTGCGCGCGACGTTGATATAAGGGCTGTAGTAGAGATCGATCCAGTTGACGTCGTCCTTCGCCATCTTCTGCAAGTCGATATACATCTGCTCGCGCTTCTTCGGGTCCAGCTCCTGCCGCGCTTTGGCGACGAGATCCTTTACCGCATCATTCTTATAGTTGGTCATATAGTTGTTGTTGGAATCGTGACCGAGGACGAAGGTCGTCTTCTGGTCTGGGTCGAGGATATCGTTGGTCCAGTAGTTGACCGAGATGTCATAGTCGCCAGCAACGGTCATGTCCCATTCCTGGCTGGGATCCACCTTCTGCAACTTGGCTGTAATGCCGGCCTTGGCGAGCTGCTGCTGCACCAGGACCGCCGTCTGCTCATCCACTTCATCGCCAGCGCGGATGAGGTAATTCAGCGTCAGGTCGGAAACGCCGGCTGCCGAAAGCATCTGCTTGGCCTTTTCCGGATCGTAGGGGCGTAGCGGATTATCCGCATAGTAATACAAGGCGCCCTTTGGAATGTAGGAATTGGCGACCGTACCCTGATGGAAGGTAACGGCATCGACGATCGCCTTCTTGTCGATTGCCATGTCGAGGGCTTGGCGGACTTCCTTCTTGCCGAGGTCGCCATGGGCATGGTTGATCAGCAGATGATCCTCACGCGTGGAAGGATCGATCAGCACGCTGAGGTTTGGATCCTTTTTCAGCTCTTCGACGCGCGAGAACGGTACGAAAATGGCGGCGTCCAGCTGGCCGGCCTGCACGTTCAGCATGCGGGTATTGTCGTCCGGTACCGAGATCCATTCGACGCCGTCGAGCTTGACGCGGTCGGCCTGCCAGAAATTCGGGTTCTTCTTCAGGATGATGCGATCGCCGCGGCGCCACTCCTCGACGGAGAAGGCGCCCGAGCCGATCGGCTTTTCCGCATAGGCATCCGGCCCCATCGATTCCATCCCGGCCTTCGAGATGACCGATGCGTTCGGCAACGCCAGCGTCGACAGGAAAGGCGCCGATGCATGCTTGAGCTTGATCGTCAGCGTGTGCGGATCAGTCGCGACGGCGGTATCGATCACCTTGTATGAGTCGCTCCAGAGCGATGCCTTGTCGTCGCGGATACGCAGCAGGCTGAAAGCTGCATCATCAGCCGTCAGCGGCGAGCCATCGGAAAATTTCGCGTCGCGAATCTTGAAGACATAGGTCAAGCCGTCATCCGAGGTCGTCCAGCTCTCCGCAAGACCCGGCTCCAGCTTCGTGCCCGTCTTGTCGACGCGCACCAGCACGTCGTAAACGTTGGAGAACACCCAGTTGTCGATATTCTGCGCCGTCTTGATCGGATCGAACGTCGTCGAATCCTCACGGCGGCCGATGGTCAGCACGCCGGCGGCTTCGGCATAGCTCGCACTCAGCGTCAGGCCGGCCAGGATGGCGGCAAGCCCGATTGTCTTCCATTTGTTGATCATGAATTCGTTCCCTTCGTTGTTATCGCATGCGTTTGGCTGATTGGGTCTGCCCTGCGGCTGCCGCATCGCGTTCGCCGTGCAAGGGCTTGTCCGGATCGATATCGGGAATGGCTGCAATGAGCGCTGCGGTATAGGCATGCTTCGGGCGAGAGAAGATCTCCTGCGAGCGGCCTTCCTCGACGATCTCGCCGCGATACATAACCACGGTCCGCTCACAGAGATCGCGGACGATCGCGAGGTCATGAGCGATGAAGATCAAGGTCAGGTTCATCCGGCGCGTCAGTTCACGGAAGAGATCGATGATCTGCGCCTGGATGGTGACATCGAGCGCTGCGACGCATTCGTCAGCGATGATGAGCTTCGGATTGACTGCAAGCGCCCTTGCAATGCCGGCGCGCTGGCATTGGCCACCGCTCATGCTGCGCGGCTTTCGATCGGCGAATTCGCGTTCAAGCCCGACGAGATCGAGCAACTCGCCGATGCGTGCGGGAATGTCTGCCTTCGCGACCTTGCCATGGACTTTCAGCACTTCGGCAAGCGTCTGGCCGATCGTCAGCCGAGGGTTCAGCGCGTTGAACGGGTCCTGGAAGACCATGGCGGTTTCGCGCCGGAGCTTTGCGAGGCCAGCGCTCTTCTGCTGAGTGAGGTCGACACCGTCGAAGGTGACATGGCCGGAGGAGATCGGGGTGAGGCCGAGAACGGCGCGGGCAAGCGTGCTCTTGCCGCTGCCGGATTCGCCGACAATGCCGATGGTTTCGCCAGGCTTAACCTGCAGGCTGACGCCGGAAACAGCGCTGACCGTCTTTGCGCCGCTGCCCCTATAGAAACCGCCGCCGACCCTGAAGTCGACACACAGGTCATCGATTTCGAGCAGCGGCTTGGCTGACGTTTTCGGCCTGGCTGGCTCCGATTGCGTTGCAGCTTCGTCGGGCAGGGAAGGATGGCTGTTGATCAGATCGATCGTATAGGGATTTTCAGGCCGGCTGAGGATCGTCCTTTTGGGACCCTGTTCGAGCAACCGGCCGCTGCGCATGACGGCGATCCTGTCGCACGTCTGGGCGACGATGCCGAGATCATGGGTAATGAGGATGATCGAAAGCCCGCGCTTGTCGCGAATGTCGATCAGGAGCCGCAGGATCTGCGCCTGGATGGTGACATCGAGCGCCGTCGTCGGCTCGTCGGCGATCAGGATATTAGGGCTGCAGGAGAGTGCGACACCGATCATGGCACGCTGGCGCATCCCGCCGGAAAACTCGTGCGGATAGCTGTCATACTGTCTTTTGGGATCAGGAAAGCCGACCTGCTCAAGGATCTCGGTCGCGGCTGTGCGCACCTCGCGTGCCTTGAGACCTTGATGGTAGCGGATGCCTTCGGCGATCTGGTCGCCGATGCGCATGACGGGATCGAGATGGCTTGTCGGATTCTGGAAGATCATGCCGATCTCGCCGCCACGCACCCCAAGCATCTCGGCATCGCTGATTTCCGTGAGTTCCCGTCCTTCGAGACGGATGGAACCGCTGTCGATTTTCAGAAGCGATGAGGGCAGCAGCCGCACCAGCGAACGGCACAGGAGGCTCTTGCCCGAGCCGCTCTCGCCGACAAGGCCAAGTATCTCGCCCCTGCCAAGATCGAGCGAGACGCCGTCGATCAGCGTGCGGGCGCCGTTGTCGAGACGGGCCTTGACCACGAGGTCGCGGACGGAGAGGACGGGCTCGCTCATTCATGCACTCCGAGCAGTTCGCCGAGCGCATCGCCCAGCATACTGAAGCCGAAGGCGAGGCACACGATGGAAAGGCCGGGAAACAGCGTGATCCACCAGGCCGTGGTGATGAAGCTTTGGCCTTCCGCCACCATGACGCCCCATTCGGCAAGCGGTGGCTGAACGCCGAGGCCGAGATAGCTGACGGCTGCACCGCTCAGCAGCACCAGCACGGCATCCGACATGGAAAAGACGATCGAGCCTGCAATGGCGTTCGGCAGCAGGTGGCGGAACATGATCCTGGGCCGGCTGAAGCCGAGGCTAACGGCGGCGACGGCATAATCGCTGCCTTTCAGCACCAGCATCTGCGCGCGGATCAGGCGCGCGTAGGAGACCCAGCCGACCAAGGCCATGGCTATATAGAAGCTGCTCAGCCCCGGCCCCAGAATGGCGATGATCGACAGCATCAGCACCAGGAACGGGAAGGCGAGGATGATATCGACGATGCGCATGAAGAGCGCGTCGACAATGCCGCCGAAGAAGCCGGCGATGGTGCCGACCGTAGTGCCGATCAGAAACGGGAAGAGCACGCCGATGACGGCGATCTGCAGATCGATGCGCGTACCCCAGATGACGCGCGAAAGAATGTCTCGTCCGAAATTATCCGTGCCGAACAGATGCAGGAACGACGGCGCCTGCAGGCGCATGTCGGCATTCTGGAAGATCGGGTCATAGGGCGCGACAAGTGGCGCCAAGATTGCCAGAAGAAGGAAAAACAGAAGGATGCCGCCGCCGAGCGTCAGCGTCAGGTGCTTCCCCAAAAACCTGTTCCAGCCAGGGGAGGCCGTCGCTGTCGTGTCGATGCTCATAGCTTCACCCGCGGATCGACGGCGACCGTGACGATATCGGCGAGGAAGTTGACCAGCACCGTGGCGCAGGCAAATACCATCGCAACACCCTCGACGACCATGTAATCGCGCGAGAAGATGGCGCGCACCAGCAATTGGCCCATGCCGGGCAAGGCAAAGACGCTCTCGACGACGACCGTGCCGCCGATCAGCCAGCCGATATTGACGGCGAGCAGGTTGATCGTCGGCACCAGCGAGTTCGGCACGACATGCCGCCAGAAGACGATGCCTTCCGGCATGCCGCGGGCACGGGCCGCCGTCGCCACATCCGATTTCAGCGCTTCGATCATTGCTGCCCGCAGGCTGCGGGTGAGCACGGTCGAAAGCGACAGCGCAACCGTCAGGGCCGGCAGGATGAGATGGGCGATCTTCTCGCCGATGGTGGAGCCATAGCCCGAGACCGGCAGCATCCCGAGTTGGACGCTGAACAGGATGATTAGCATCAGCCCCAGCCAGAAGGGCGGAAAGCCGATGCCGAAAGTCGAGACGACGCGCACGATGTGATCCGGTGCGCGGCCGACATTGCGCGCGGCAATCGCCGACATCGGCACGGCAATCAGGATCGACAGGATGACGCTCGAGACGACCAGCGCGACGGTCGGCTCGATCCGGGTCGAAATCAGCGGCAGCACGTCGATCTTGTAGAGGATCGATTTGCCCATCTCGCCATTGCCGAGATTCTTGATGAAATAGAAATATTGCAGCCACATCGGCTGATCGAGGCCGTATTGCGCGCGAATGCTGGCAAGTGCGACCGGGGTGGCGCGCGTGCCGAGGATATTGCGCGCGGGATCGCCGGGAATGAGGCGGACCAGAACGAAGGTGATGACGCTGATGCCGAAAAGGACAGGCAGGAACTGCAGCGGTCGCGTCAATACGAATTTATAGCGATGCATAGCGGCGATCGCCCCCTTGTCGTCGATGGGATTGGATCACCTTAACTTGCATCAGCTTGCCCTATGCCGCGACAGGAAGTCGAGAAGTGCCGGATAGTAGTCCTGCGGGTTCTCATAGAAAGGCATGTGGCTGGCGTTGGCGAAGACCTTGAGTTCGGCATCCTTCAAGGCAAGTTTCATCCTGAGCGCACAGGCCGGCGTCAACTCGTCATGTTCGCCCGCGGTGATCAGCACCGGCATCGTAAGCTGCGGAAGGTCCGGAATGCGGTTCCAATCCTTGAGATTGCCGATATAGAGAAATTCGTTCGGCCCTTGCATGGTCTCATAGGGACCCATGTTCCAATCGTCGAGCGAACGGCGGACAGGTGCCGGCCATTCCGGCAGGCGGCAGACATGGCGGTAGTTGAGGATGGTGACGGCGGCGAGATATTCGGGGTGATTATAGGTGCCCTGTGCCTCGTGCTTTTGCATCATGGCGACCGTTTCCGGCCCGAGTGCCGCGCGCAGCCGCTCCAGTTCGGAAATCAGATGCGGCATGTCGGCGACGGTATCTTCGAGGATCAGCGTCTTGAGGTTCTCGGGATAGGTCAGCGCGTAGTCGATTGCCAGCCAGCCGCCCCAGGAGTGACCGAGCATGTGGACTTTACCGAGACCGAGTGCCTTGCGGACGGTTTCAGTCTCCTCCACGTAACGGCCGATGGTCCATAAACCCTTGTCGGCCGGGCGGTCTGAGGCGCCGGTGCCGAGCTGGTCGAAGGCAACGACCCTGTATCCCCTATCGATCAGGCAGGAGTGTGCCTCGCGCAGATAGTCGCAGGGCAGGCCAGGGCCGCCGTTCAGGCAGAAGACCGTTTCCGGTCCGCTGCCAAAGCTGTAGGCGACCACCTTGTAGCCATCGACCTCGACGACATGCCGCGCCTCGGGCTCAATTTCACGCCACATTGACAACTCCGGCGAAAGATTCTGCTTGCTCAATATTTGAGCATGGCTAAATTTTTACCTTAAACCGCGCTCGGCACCAGCTATAAGAAGTGATAGGTTGGGGCGCAGGCACAGACGGGAACCGCTGCATGTTCGATCAAATCGGAACCATCAGGCGCCAATTCACGGCGCATCAGACGCTGGACGGCCGCATCGACCATATCTTCGAGGGCATGAAGGCAATCGGGTTCGAGGCCTTGATCTACGACTATTCGCCGGTGCCCTATGACCTCGACGGCAAGATCATGATCCCTTCGCTTCTGAAGCTCAGGAACATCTCCGACGACATGTATGAATACTGGTTCGATCGCGGCTATTTCCGCATTGATCCCGTGCAGCAGGTGGCGCTACGCACTTCGGCGCCGTTCTTCTGGAATTATGATCCCGATGCCGATACGCTGATCAAGCGTTTCATGAGCGAGGATACGGTTCCCGTTGCGCGCTACCTGAGCGAGCGCGACATGTCGACAGGCGTCACCGTGCCGGTGCACATGCCGCGCGGCGACTATGCGACCGTCACCGGAATTCGCTTCGGTGCCAACAAGGAGTTCGAGCGCGATGCCCTGCGCTACATTGCCGATTTCAACCTGCTGGCGCATGTCTTTCACGAGACGGCCTATTCGCTCTTCGATACCGCAGCGCTGAGCGTCGGCAAGATCCGGCTGACGGAGCGCGAGAGGGAGTGCTTGCGCTATTCCGCCGAGGGCTATTCCGCCAAGGAGATTTCCCGCATCATCGATCGCTCGGTGCCGACGGTCGTCATGCATTTGAACGCCGCGGCAAAGAAGCTGGGCGCCAAGAACCGCACGCAGGCGGTCGTCCGCGCCACGCATTATCGGCTGCTGGAAGCGCAACCATCCTATAACTTCTGATAGCTGCCGCACCCGTTTCGGTCGCGTTATGGTCTGCTCCGTCGAAGCCTGGAGATGGAGAGACACGTGGCCGCAACCCCGACGCAGGAAGCCTTTCTGCCCTTTCGCGAATACCGGACATGGTACCGCATCACCGGATCGCTCGATTCCGGCAGGCTGCCGCTCGTCGTCGCCCATGGCGGACCGGGCTGCACTCATGACTATGTCGACAGCTTCAAAGGCATTGCCGAAATCGATGGCCGCGCCGTCGTCCACTATGATCAACTCGGCAACGGCAAGTCCACGCGCCTGCTCGACAAGGGTCCCGACTTCTGGACGCCGGCGCTTTTCCTGGATGAGCTGGATACACTGCTGAAGCATCTCGGCATTCAGGATCGCTACGCCTTTCTCGGTCAGTCCTGGGGCGGCATGCTGGGTGCCGAACATGCGGTGCGTCGACCGAAGGGGCTGAAGGCGCTGGTGATCGCCAATTCGCCGGCCAACATGCACACCTGGGTCGCGGAAGCGAACCGTCTTCGCGAGGAGCTGCCGCAGGAGGTGCAGGACACGCTGCTAAGGCACGAACGGGCCGGCACGATCACCGATCCGGAATATATCGCCGCCTCCCGCGTCTTCTACGATCGCCATGTCTGTCGCGTCGTGCCCTGGCCGGAGGAGGTTGCCCGCACATTCGCCACCATGGACGAAGACAATACCGTTTACCGCAACATGAACGGCCCGACGGAGTTTCACGTCATCGGCACGATGAAGGATTGGACGATCGAAGACAGGCTTGCCCTCATCGAGGCGCCGACCTTGCTGATCTCGGGCAAATATGACGAGGCGACGCCGCTGGTGGTCAAGCCCTATGTCGATGGCGTAAGGGGTTGCGAGTGGGTGCTCTTTGAAAATTCAAGCCATATGCCGCATGTCGAAGAGAAGGATCTTTGCCTGAAGACGGTTTCAAGTTTCCTGGAGCGGCATGATTGACGATCCAATCTTCACGGCGGCTCGGACGAATAAGAGCTGCCCATCCCCTGCAACTATCGCGCCAAGCGTTTAGGCCGCAGACAACGTAACAACGCCCCGTGAGGGTCCAAACCTCGCTATGGATTTTGTCATTCAAATGCATTACATTTTTGTTGAATGTGGAGATAACCATGGCTGCAAACGCACTTGTCCAAACACGCATCGATGCTGACGTTCGGGATCGAGCCTCCGCCGTCCTTGAGAGCATGGGGCTAACGGTATCGGACGCGGTGCGCATCCTACTCACCCGGACGGCTAATGAAGGTGCGTTGCCACTTGAACTCTTTTCGGGCAGCGAAGCTCACGACAGTTGGTTTCGCACAAAGGTGCTGGAAGCGCTGAACGACACTCGTCGTGACATTTCGGATGATGAGGTCGAGGCACATTTCGCTGAGCGCCGATCGACCGCGCGTCTCAAAGTGGACGCCCGCAAATCGTGAAGCTGACGCGGTCTGCGTTCGCTCTATTGGATCGCGACGCCATATTCACATATATAGAGGCAGATAATCCTTCAGCCGCTGTCATGATCGACGAAAGGATGATGGCTGCCACTCGCCGCTTGATCGACTTTCCCGCAAGCGGCCGGATTGGAAGAATTGCAGAGACGCGCGAACTGGTGATCAACGGAACGCCCTATATCGCGGCATATGTCATTACGGAGACTGCAGTTCGTGCCCTTCGCGTCCTTCATGGCTCGCAGGAATGGCCGGAGACTTTGCCCAGTGGCTGAGTTTAGACCGAGGCTTGCTGACCTCTACGTCCTCAGCGGATTGCCGGCTTCATCCCAAACTACAACAGTTGGCGCCATCAATGAGATTGCGGCGGGTAAAAGGATTCCACGAAATTAAAAGGATCCGTATGAATTGGTGCGAAACGCGCAATCGGTCCTTTTCAGATGGAAATCAACACAGCGTAATGCCGCAGAGCGAGAGATGGCTTGCTTGAACGTCAAGCGAGACGGCGACCAACCTTCTCGCTTGAACGACTATCGGGGCCTTGAAGACGGCGCTATGCCTTGTTCCTGCGTACAGCGTCTGCGACCGTCACCTTCTTGGGGATGAGCTTGAGTTCGAAAAAGGCGTCAGCGATGGCTTGCTGTTGTGCCACGACGGACTCGTCGAGGCTGCTGATGCCATAGGATTGACGCTCCAGCGCTTTCACGAGGACAGGTTGCGGGATGCCGACCGACGGGGATAGTTCCGCGGCAGCCGCCGCGGTGTCGGACTTGGTCCATGCGTCAATCTCGGAAATAGCCTCGATCAGGACGTCAACGGCCCCGGCGTGATTGTCGACCAGCGCGTTGGTGCCGAGATAGAACTGGTGATTGGGAACGATGCCCTCACCGTTTCTAAGCTCTCGCGCCTCAAGCGCCACTTCCGCCGCTGCTTGAAAGGGATCCCATATGACCCATGCATCGACTGCGCCCCTTTCGAAGGCCGCGCGGCCGTCTGCTGGTGCGAGAAAGGATGGCTCCACGTCCTTATAGGTCAAGCCAGCTTCTTCAAGGGCTTTCACGAGCAGATAGTGCACGTTCGATCCTTTGTTGAGGGCGACTTTCTTACCCTTCAAGTCTGCAACGGACTTTATGGGGCTATCTTTCTGGACAAGAATGGCTTCGCCTCGCGGGGCAGGCGGCTCATGCGCAATGTAGACGAGCGGAGCGTTCGCGGCCTGGGCGAAAATCGGCGGAGTTTCGCCGGTCGATCCGAAATCGACAGCACCCGCATTCAGCGCTTCAAGGAGCTGGGGACCGCCAGGAAACTCTGCCCATTCAACCTTGTAGTTGATCGCTCCGAGTTTCTTTTCCAGCGTTCCTTTGCCCTTGAGAAGCACCAGTGTTCCATATCTTTGATAGCCGATACGCAGGACCTTGTCAGCCGCGTTCGCCATTCGAATATCCACCAGCGGTGCCGCGATTGCACCGGCCACGACCGCAGTGAAAGCTCGTCTTGTGATCTTCATCATGCTCTCCGAAACAAGGTTACGCCAAACTAGAGTATCCTTATCTTTTTTCTAGAAAGTGTGTGCTCCGGCGTGCGCTTCTCTGGGATTCACTTTTCTATTCCGTCGCGATGGTAGGCAAAAGAAATGCGTCTCATGCCGTGCTTGATGATCGCCGGTGGGGCCACTCTCTGTCGCGCAATGCCTAGGGAGTATCGGGACGGCGCTATCTCTTACCAACGGACGCGGTCATCCAAATGCCGGAGAACTTGCGTGGCCAGGCGACGGGAGCCTTCCGTCAGGCGGTCCGAACAGCCCCTAGTTTTCGCCCGATGTGAAATCGCATAACATCTCTCTTCGTTACAGATGGTCAAAGGGAGCATTAGGGATGTCCATGCCGCCGATCTATTATGGGTTCACGAGGGCGGTTGCCTTAGGTGTTATGATTATTGTTCCCGCCGTTTTCTGTGCTTCCTGCTCGACGATCGGCGGAACCGGCGGGCAATCCGGTCGTGCGGCCTTGAGCAAGTCGGCAGATCCCGCCAAAGACAAGGCGGCCGACCGTCGGCGATGGGCAGAGAGAGTCCAGCGGGACAACCAGTTAGCACCAAGCGGGTCGGCAACGGGTTCCTATGGCTCTTCCCGTCCTCTCCTTACCTGGTAAGTGATAGACTGGCGAACTGCTCTGCCTCAGGCCTTATGGAAGGGATTCGGCTTAAGCCGGCTCGGATAGGTGCCTTCTTTCCTTAGGACGAGCGAAATTGGCGTTACGCATCTACGGCAGGCCTCAGGGAAGTCCTTCACTGATGCTGCCTTTTTCTCCCCCGATATCCGCGCCGCCGAGCCGCCGCACGAAGTCAGCGAAGAAGTGCGAGGCACTAGTGGCCCGTTTGCGCACCGCGATTGTCTGGGGAATTCGCGAAAATACCCCATCTACCACCCGGAAGCCTTTCGTCCGCTCCGAGGCATTGAAGAGGAATTCGGTCAGTCCGGCCGCCGCGTCGCATTCTCGGTTGGCGAGAAAATCGAGGGCGGCCGCGGGGCTGTCGACATGCAGTACCGTGGCTCGCTTGAGTATTCGCTCAAGCTGCTTTGTATAGGCTGCGCTACGCGCGGAAGCGATGCGAATTCCCTTGGAATCGAGCTCGTCCGCCGTTCGGCAGGGTGACGCCACTGGAACCAGATAGGTGGCCTCGACCGAGATGTAGGGAGGCGAGAAGCTGAAGCGATCGGTTCTCGATGGGTCAGACGCGATGAAGGCGATGTCCCACTCGTCGCCGTCCGCGGCGGAAAGAATATCTGCGGCCGATCCGTATGGTATCAGCGAAAGCTCGCGATCAAGTTCGTGGGCGATCCTACCCGCAATTTCCGCACTAGGGCCTACTAAGGCGCCTGCGTTTTCATCCCAGCGAATCAAAGCTGCGTTCGACATATTAACCGCAGCTCTAATGGTTCCAGTCGGCGCTATCTCCGACCGAACCTGTTCCAAAGCGAACATGCTATGTCTCCCTAGAGCGTGATGCCGAAAGTGTAGGCGGTTTTCGCACGACATCCGGCTCTAGCGCGAAAACCTGGACGCAAGTGCTTCCGATCCTCTGGCAAGGAGGGCAACATCGACGCCGACTGCCGTGAACAGCGTTCCCTGCGAAATGCAGCGAGCCGCAAACTTCTCGTCAGGCGTCAGGATGCCCGACGGCTTACCGACGGCTTTCAAGCGCTCGATCGCATTCTCGATTGCCGAAACTACCTCGGGATGTCCCGGTTGGCCGGGATAGCCGAGGCTGGCGGCGAGGTCCGCCGGACCGATGAAGATCCCGTCTACTCCGTCGACCCCTGCAATGGCTTCAAGCTGATCGAGCGCCTCTCGTGTCTCGATCTGCAGCAAGAGGCAGATCTCCTGTTCGGCGGTCTGCGCGTAGTTCGGCACGCGCCCGAAACGGGTGGCGCGGGTGAGGGCGGAGACGCCGCGAATGCCTCGCGGTGCGTAGCGCGCGGCGGCCACGGCCGCCTTCGCCTCCTGTTCATTCTGCACATAGGGAATGAGAAGCGTCTGGGCACCGATATCCAGAAAGCGCTTGATCAATACGGGGTCGTTGAAGGCCGGGCGCACCACCGGGGCGACGTCGTATGGCGCGACCGCCTGCAGCTGTGGAAGCACAGTGAGGACATCGCTGGGAGAATGCTCGGTATCGAAAAGCAACCAGTCGAAACCGGATGGTGCGACGATTTCCGCTGCATAGCTGCCCGGGAGGCCACACCACAATCCGATCTGACTTTGACCGGCCAGGAGTTTTCGCTTGAACCTGTTGACGGGGAGTTCCATTAGATCCTCACACGAACGAGACGCCGATTGAGCCGACGGGGCCGTAGTCGGCCTGGATCACGTCGCCTCGGGCTATATCCACCGGGCGGGTGAAGGAGCCGGCCAGCACGATCTGCCCCTTTTTCAAACCGGCGCCCACCGCATGGAGCTTGTTTACCAACCACGCGATCCCGGCTGCCGGATGGCCCATGATCGCTGCAGAAACACCGGATTCCTCGATGATGCCGTTCTTCGAGAGGGTGGCTCCCACCCAGCGGATGTCGATGTCCATCGGTCGAATGATGCGACCTCCTACAATGATCGCCCCAAAAGCGGCATTGTCGGCGATCGTGTCGGTGATCGCCCTCGGAACCTCGGTGCGATAGTCGATGATCTCGAGAGCCGGGACGACGAATTCAGTCGCCCTCATCACGTCGTAGATCCGCGTACCGGGGCCTTCGAGATCCTCGCCCATCACAAAAGCGAGCTCGACTTCGAGGCGGGGCTTGATAAAGAGGTCCGCCTTGATCTGCGCTCCGTCGTTGTAGAGGGCGTCGTCGAGGATGACGCCATAGTCGGGCTCGGTCATCTTGGATGCCATCTGCATCGCGCGCGACGTAAGGCCGATCTTGTGACCGACGACCCGAGCACCCCTAGCAGTCCGAGCCTCCGCCCAGAGCGCTTGAATTTTATAGGCATCTTCAAGCTCCAGACCGGGGTAGGTCTTGCTCGGTTGAACGATTGGCTTGCGCTCGGTTTCCGCCTTCAGAAGGGCGTTGGCCGCCTCTCGGCGTTCCTGTTCTGTGATCATCGGTTCGGCTCTGTCGTTGGTCATTTGATGGGTGGACGCGGCAGCACGGCTTCGCCGGGCTCCATGACGTAAGTGTAGTCGAGTGAGAACCAGGGGCCGTAGACGCCCGGCTCGGACGGATGCGGTTCGTCATGGCGGACGAAGTCGCCAGTCAGGGCTGCCGTCACTCCAAACTGAACGTCGGAATCGATGTGCGGATCGCTTGGATCGAAGACCTGGGAAATCAGCGTCTTGTATCCCTGCTTGAAGATCAGGGCGTGAAGATGCGCTGGTCGGTACGGGTGACGTCCCTGCGCCTTTAGCAATCGGCCGACGACGCCGTCGACCGGGATCGGGTATCCGACCATCTTCACGGTGCTGAACCAGAAGCGGCCGTCGGCATCCGTGGTGAACTTGCCCCGAAGATTCATCTCAGCCTGATCGGGATCCTGATTTTCATAGAGCCCAACGGGAGAAGCATGCCAGACGTCGACCTCCGCACCCGCGATCGGCCTGCCGTCCCGGTCTATTACCCTGGCGCGGACATAGAGTGGCGTGCCCGGCGTGTCGGAGCGGATGATCGTACCGCCGTTTTCGACACGGGGAGAGTTCAGGCGCCAGAACGGGCCGAGAAGAGACTGCGACGTCTCCGTCTGGCCACCGTCGCCGTTGTTCAAAAGGCAAACCAGCGAGGATACGCCGAGAGATCCGGCCATGAGAACAAACTCGTTGTGGCTGTCCGTCTGCAGTTGTCCGATCTCGTTGAGTATCGCCGTAGCTTCGCGGAACTCGACTTCGGACAATCTTACCTCCCGCACGAATGCATGGAGATGCTTTACCATTGCGACGAGGATTTCTCGCAGACGTGGATCCTCGGTTTTGTTCATCGCCGCGAGGACGGCAGGCGTCAACTCGCTTTCGGTTTTTATGGCCATAGGGCTACCTCCCAATGGCTCTGACTATTTAGAATAATCGATTATCTGTCAATGAATGTTACGACGGCTTTTCCCTTCGAATGAGGAGGAATTGGCTGGACATGATATTAAATATCTGAAAATACTTACTTAAATTCACTAAATATACGGATCGCAGCTGCCATAACGGCCCTGATTACGTTTTTCGTTGACACAAATAATCGTTTATCATATCGATCATCGACAGTTGATCGAAATTGCCAGGGAGCAGGGATGAGCTCGAGCGACGACAGCGCCTCTGTGCCACTGACAGACGAGGAGACGGGGTCCGCGGGTTTTGCCGATGATGGCAAGAACACCATCGGAAGCCAGTTGGCGTCGCGGCTGCGCGAGGCGATCATCTCTGGCGAGCTGGAGGCCGGCAGCAAGATCAATCTCGACAAGGCGCGCCGTACGTTCAATGTCAGTTTAAGCCCTCTGAGGGAGGGGCTTGCACGCCTGATTTCCGACGGCCTGGTGGAGTTTCAGGACAACCGTGGCTATCGCGTAGCGCCGATCTCGCTGGCGAATCTGGAAGAAATCACGACGCTGCGCGAAGAGCTCGAAGTCTTCGCGCTGCGGGAATCCATGCGCATCGGCGATGTCGAGTGGGAGGGCAATATAATGCGCTCGCTCCATCGCCTGAACCGCACGGAACGAGATGCCTCACGGCCGGAGACGCTAGAGCAATGGGAAACGCTTCACCGGGAATTCCATCTCACGCTCATTTCCGGTTGCGGCAAGCCGCTTCTGTTGCATTTCTGCGGCCTCTTGCTCAACCTGAACGACCGATATCGCCGGGTCTTCCTCATCAGGACTTCCGGCGACCGGAACGTCGGACAGGAGCACAGCGAGATCGCGCAAGGAGCGGTCGCGCGGGATATGGAATACGCCTGCGAGAAACTGCGACAGCACATCCACCGCACGGGGACGAACCTTCGAAACCACCTCGCGACGAAAGGGATCGTGTGATGGTGGCGTCTGGATCAAGATCGGAACAGAAGATTGGCGTTGCGCACTTCTCCGCCATCTCCCTGATGCCGAGCGATTTTGCGAAGGCCGCGGCGGCGGCGGGCTTCTCCAGGATTGGACTGAGGCTGAATCCCGCGTTTCCTGGAGCGCCCTACTACGAGCTGCCGGTCGGCGGTCGCGCTGCGGAAGAGTTGAAAGCGGTATTGCGCGGTGAAGCGCTCGAGGTCTTCGATATCGAGTTCTTTGTCATCGATCCCTCGTTCAACGCCTCGTCTCTGGAACCCATAGTGGCTGTGGCTGCCAACATCGGAGCCAAGCGTCTGAGCGTGTGTGGCGACGATCCGGAACAGAGCAGGCTGCAGTCGAACTTCACCGAATTCTGCGGCCTTGCAAGCGGCTATGGATTGGCTGTTGATATCGAGAACATGGGTTGGCGGACGGTCCGAAGCTTCGCTGACAGCGTCAATCTCCTGAAATCGAGCGGCGCGCCCAATGCCGGCGCACTCGTTGATGGAGTGCATTTCTTCAGGAACGGCGGAACGTTGACGTCGCTGCGCGCCGAGATCGACAGGGTCAAGCACGTCCAGTTGTGCGACGTCGCCGGACCCGCTCCGAGCACCCCCGAGGCCATGATCGCGGAGGCCCGAGGCAAGCGCCTTGCTCCCGGCGAGGGCGAATTGCCGTTGGGTGAACTGGTTGAAATAGCCGACGGGGCCGCATCGATCTCGGTCGAAGTACCTCTTTCAGGCTCGGCAGACGCGGAGGAGCATTTGAAACGCCTGTTCGAAGGAGCCTTACGAGTATTTAAGCCGGATCAGTGATCCCGGCGCCGGCGAGGCGAAAGCCGCGCCGAGTGGAGGAGGCCAATATATGGGTTACAAGTTTGATTTTGGCGCGGTCTTCGACCGCGCCCCGGAATTGTTTTGGGGTTCGCTTGGAACGCTGGGTCTCGCCTTCGCGGGGATGCTGCTCGCTCTCGTGATCGGAATCTTGGGCGTTGCAGCAAGAACCTCGAAGGACGCGTGGGTTCGTGCTCCCGTGATCGCGTTCGTCGAAGTCGTCCGCAACACGCCGTTCCTTGTGCAGATCTTCTTTATCTACTTCGCCCTTCCGCTGATGGGCATCCGCCTGAACCCGACGGTCACCGCGATCATCGCGCTGGGGATCAACGGAGGCGCCTACGCCATCGAGATCATCCGCGGCGGCGTTGAGAGCATCAACAAGGGACAGATCGAAGCTGGTTTTGCGCTCGGGCTGCACAAGGCCGACGTCTTCCGGCTCATCGTTCTCAAGCCGGCACTGCGAGCAATCTACCCGTCTTTGACGAGCCAATTCGTGATGCTGACCTTGACCACGTCGGTGTGCACCTCGATCGCCGCATATGAGCTGACATCCGCGGCGCAACGCATCGAGTCAGATACGTTCCGAAGCTTCGAAGTCTACTTCACCGTGACCGGAATGTACCTGGTGATCTCGAGCCTGATGATGGGAATCTTCGCCCTGATCTCCCGTTCCTATTTCAATTATCCGACTCGATAGGAGGCGCTTATGGGTCCCATCGGCGAAAACGAGCTGTTCTTCATGCTGCAGGGTCTGAAGTGGACCGTATTGCTGGCAATTATCGGTTTCATTGGCGGCGGCGTGTTCGGCATTTTGATTGCGCTTGTGCGCACGTCGAAGCATCGGTTCGCCCGGCTTGCATCATCTGGCTACATCGCGCTCTTCCAAGGCACGCCGCTCCTGATGCAGCTCTTTGTCGTCTATTACGGCGTCGCCCTTCTCGGCATCGACGTCAACGCCTGGGTCGCTGTCGCGATCGCGTTCACTCTTCACGCGAGCGCCTTCCTCGGCGAGATATGGCGTGGCTCGATTGAAGCCGTTCCCAAAGGGCAGACCGAAGCCGCTAACGCTCTTGGCCTGCATTACGTCTCCCGAATGAAGGACGTGGTTCTGCCTCAGGCCTTGAAGATCTCGATGCCTGCGACCATCGGCTTTCTTGTGCAGCTCATCAAGGGGACGTCGCTCGCAGCGATCGTGGGCTTCATCGAGCTGACCCGGGCTGGCCAGATCATATCGAACCAGACCTACCGCCCGCTGCTCGTCTTCGGGATCGTCGGGATAATCTACTTCGTAATTTGCTGGCCTCTTTCCCATGTCGGAAGCGGCCTTGAGAAACGGATGGCAAAAGCCGCCCGCTAAGCCTGCTTCGGGAGAAGTAAACAGCACAAGAGGAGGAAAGTGCAATGAATACCAATCGTAGGAAATTTCTCGGTCTAGCGCTGGCGACCGCTACCTTCGCCGTCGTCGGCGCTGCGACAGCGACCGCGGCATCTGTCGAGGAGATCAAGTCGAAGGGAACGCTGGTCGTCGGCATCCAGGGCGACAACGCGCCTTGGGGCTTTGTGAACTCGAGCGGCAAACAGGACGGCTTTGACGCCGACGTGGCAACGCTGTTTGCCAAGGAACTCGGCGTGAAAGTCCAGTTCCAACCGCTCGCGGTAGCGAACCGTATTCCCGCGCTGACGACCGGCAAGGTCGATATTCTCTTCGCCACGATGGCGATGACGGAAGAGCGCGCCAAGTCGATCCAGTACAGCAAACCTTATGCGGCCAACACGATTTCGCTTTATGCCGCCAAAGCCGACACCGTGAAATCGCCGGCCGACCTGGCTGGTTGGGAAATAGGCGTACCGAAGTCCAGCTCGCAGGACAAGGCCGTAACCGACGCGGTCGGATCGACGGCCACCATTCGCCGCTTCGACGATGACGCGGCCACCATCCAGGCCCTGATCTCCGGACAGGTAAAGGCAGTGGGCGGCAATCAGTTCTATGGGCAGAGGCTCGATGCGGCCAGTGCCGGCACGTATGAACGAAAGATCGACTTCCTGACGACTTACAACGGCGTGGGAACGCGACTCGGCGAGAAGGACTGGAACGAGACCGTCAATGCCTTCCTCGACAAGATCAAAGGCAACGGCGAACTCGCGGCCATCACCAAGAAGTGGATGGCAATCGATCTTCCCAAGTTCCCTGAATCCATCCCCAACATCCCGTTTACGGTCAAGTAAAGCATAAATGGAGGGCGCCGTGCTCAATTCCCCCAACGACCAGTCGACCTTGATATCCCTTGATAAAGTGGAGAAATGGTACGGCGCCTTCCACGCCCTGAAGAACATCAATCTGTCGGTTTGCAAGGGAGAGAAGATCGTCCTTTGCGGACCGTCCGGTTCCGGCAAGTCCACCTTGATCCGTTGCATCAACGCGCTTGAATTGATTCAGGGCGGCAAGATCGTGGTGGAAGGTCAACTGCTGGACGGCACCACCAAGGCGGTCGACGCCATTCGACGCGAAGTCGGAATGGTTTTCCAGAACTTCAATCTCTTCCCGCACATGACCGTGCTGCAAAACTGCGCGCTTGCGCCCATGAGAGTGCGGGGCGCAAGCCGGGCCGACGCAGAGAAGTTGGCGCGAAAGTATCTCGAGCGCGTCCGCATCCTCGATCAGGCGGAAAAATATCCGGCGCAACTCAGCGGCGGACAGCAGCAGCGCGTCGCCATCGCGCGTGCCCTATGCATGGAGCCGAAGGCGATGCTTTTCGACGAGCCCACCTCCGCCTTGGATCCCGAAATGGTCAAGGAGGTTCTCGACACCATGATCGGCCTCGCAAGAGACGGCATGACGATGATCTGCGTGACCCATGAAATGGGCTTCGCCCGGCAAGTCGCTGACAGGGTCATCTTCATGGCTTCCGGAGAGATCATCGAGGAGGCGGAGCCCGAAACCTTCTTCAAGAACCCCAAGCATGACCGGACAAGGGCATTTCTCGGCGAAATCCTTGCGCATCACTGATCGGGCAAAGACATGGACAACAGCAAATTCCTGGTCGGCCTCATCGGCGCCGACATCCAGATGTCAAAGTCGCCGGCGCTCCATGAAACGGAAGGCCGCCACCTGGGGCTTGATTATGAGTACGAACTCGTGGACTTGGCAGTGCGCGGATTGCCTCCTTCCGCGCTGCCGGATCTCCTGAACGAGCTGGAAAGCCGCGGCTTTGCGGGAACCAACATCACCCATCCGTGCAAACAGACCGTGCTGCCTCACCTGACGCGCCTGTCCGAAGATGCCGAGATGCTTGGAGCCGTGAACACGGTCGTGCTTCAGAATGGCGAGCGGATCGGACACAACACCGACTGGTATGGCTTTTACAAGAATTTCGAGCGCGGCTTGCCCGACGTCGCGAAGGCTCATGCTGTTCTGCTTGGCGCCGGTGGCGCTGGGGTGGCCGTCGCGCACGCTGCCGTGAAACTCGGCATAGAAAGCCTCTCGATTTTTGATCAAGACGAGCGCCGGGCCTCTACTCTCGCCGATCAGCTCAACAAGAGGTTTTCAGGAGAGGTCGCAAGGCCGATCAGAGACGTGCGCGCCGCCCTCGCCACCGCAGATGGCCTGATCCACGCCACGCCGACTGGTATGCCAAGCCATCCTGGGCTTCCGATAGATCCAGATTGGATAGGGCATCGTCACTGGGTGGCCGATATCGTCTATATGCCGTTGGTGACCGAGCTCCTTGCGTTGGCAAAGCAGAAGGGGTGCCGGACGCTTCCAGGCGGCGGAATGACCGTGTTTCAAGCGGCCGCAGCTTTCGAGCTTTTCACAGGCCTGTCACCCGACACGGAACGAATGTCGCGCCATTTCGATGAGCTGTGCCGAGTGACAGCGTGATCGGGGGGATTACTCCATGCCGCATATCATCATCGACTACAGCCGAGGCGCAGCGGAACGCGTCGCCATCGACGAACTGACCCGCGCGGTTCATCGCCGGGTCCGCGACGGAGGGCTGGTCAAGCCAACCGTGGTCCGCACCTTCGCCAGAGAAGCCACCATCTCCTGCGTCGGCGACGAGCATCCCGATAACCACTTTGTGCAGATAATCGTACGCATGGCCCCAGGCCGCCCTCCGGAGGTCAAGCGAGAACTGCTGAAATCGGTGCTCGAAGCTGCGCGCGACGTCGCGGCTTCCGCACTGGAAGCCGGCCGGCTTGGCCTTCGCGCAGATCTCTACGAATCCGATCCAAACTTCGCGTTTCAGGACATAGCGTTCGCCTGATCCCGGCAACGCTCAACAAGGACAAATGCAATGAGCCTCATCTACGTTCTCAACGGACCAAACCTCAACCTCCTCGGCAAGCGCCAGCCACATATCTACGGGCACGAGACATTGGCTGACGTCGAGGCGGACTGCCGAAAGTTGGCGTCGGAGCTGGGACACGAGATCCGTTTCCATCAAAGCAACCGCGAATACGAGATCATCGACTGGATTCACCAGGCGCGCGAGGACGGCGCTGGCATTGTCATCAACCCGGCCGCGTTCACTCACACTTCGCTCGCTATCCTCGACGCACTGAATACCTTTGAAGGTCCCGTCATCGAGATCCATATCTCCAACGTCCACAAGCGTGAGAGTTTTCGCCATCATTCCTTCGTGTCTCATCGGGCCGACGGCGTCATCGCTGGTCTCGGCACCGAAGGCTATCAACTCGGCATCCGCAGAGTTGCGACCATGCTCAAGGCTGAGAAAAAGGACTGATAGCGATGGCGAACCGGGTCAAGCTGGCAGTTCTTGGGGCGGGGCTGATCGGCAAGCGTCACATCAAGCACGTGCTGGAAGAGCCGGCTGCAGAGCTGACGGCAGTTGTGGATCCCACGCCAGTCGGCCAAGCGATCGCCGGTGAGGCTGGTGTCAGATGGTTCCCCAGTTTTGCCGACATGATGAATTCCGAGCGTCCCGACGGAGTCATCGTCGCGACGCCGAACCAGGTGCATGTTCAAAATGGGTTGGAAGCCGTGGAGGCGGGCGTCCCGGCGCTGATCGAAAAGCCCATCGCGGACGATATCGCGGCAGGCGAGAAGCTTGTGCGAATGGCTGAAGCAAAAGGTGTGGCGCTCCTGACGGGACATCACCGCCGGCATAATCCGATGATGCAGAAAGCAAAAGAGATCATCGACAGCGGGACGCTCGGTCGGATCCTGATCGTGAATGCGATGTTCTGGCTGTTCAAGCCGGACGAGTACTTTGACATTCCCTGGCGGCGAGAGCGCGGGGCAGGGCCGGTCTTCCTTAACCTAATTCACGACATCGACAATCTCCGTTTCCTTTGCGGCGATATACACGCCGTGCAGGCCCGTGAATCCAACGCAGCGCGAAGCAATGCCGTCGAGGAAACCGCTGTTATCCTCATCGAATTCAAAAGTGGTGTTCTCGGTACTGCTTCCGTGTCCGATTCCGTTGTGGCGCCGTGGAGTTGGGAGATGACGACAGGAGAAAATCCCGCCTACCCGAAAACTCAGGAGATTTGCTACATGATCGGCGGAACACACGGATCTCTGGCCGTGCCGTCGCTGGACATATGGAGCAATGCCGAAAAGCGAAGCTGGACGGAGGCATTTGAGCGCGATAGAGCCGCATTCGAAAACGAAGATCCGCTTGTCATGCAGATCCGTCAGTTCTGCAGCGTCATTCGGGGCGAGGAAGCTCCTTTAGTCAGCGGCCGCGAAGGCTTGGAGACATTGAAAGTCATTGAGGCCGTCAAACGGTCGGCCGCGATGGGAGGACGCGTCGTCCTCTAGCCAGATTTCAAGGCAAGCGGCAAGGGCGATCATCCTCTTCGCCGTCATTCTCGGAGGTATCGGCGCGCTCGAAGGCCCGATCATTGGCGTGGCGATCTATTTCTTGCTTCGCGAGACCATGGGCAATATCGGCTCGCTCTATTTCATTATCCTCGGCCTGCTCGCCATCGGGTCGTGCTATTGGCGCCGGGCGGAAGCCGAGGGCTTGCTGGAGTCCGTGATCAGGATCGACTTGCTGCCGATCCGCCGGCACCATGAGGGGGTGGGCCACAGGGCGTAAGCCGGATAAGGCTGGAAGGAAGGCGTAGAAGGAAATCGATGGCCGTTGGCCGCCGATGATACGCTTGCCTAAGCGCCCTGTATCGAAGGACGAATCCATTCTCCGGATCGATCCAGTTGCCGATTCGTAATTCCCATCGGGTTCTAGGTTGAAGAACAGAAATGCGAGTCCAGATCTTGTATAAGGGCCTCGGTCCGAAATGTTCGATACCTTGTGTTTCAGGCGATCGGGCCGGTATCCTATCAGCTCTTCCTCCCCTGTGGTTTTCGTTGCAGCCCATTTTCTACGCGGTATGCAAGCTGGGCTCGGGTCAGTCCAAGCATGCGAGCGGCGGCAGAAAGATTTCCCTGCGCCCGTTCCATAGCCGCCGTGTATAGCGCCTGTTCAAGAGTACTGAGAGAAAATCCTTCGGATTCTAACAATTGATGGGGATCGGTCGGCGTTCCCCCGTGTTCGCGGCTGTCGCTCTCCGAACTGACTGGAAAGCGTGTCAGCTGAGCTTCGATCAGCGCAGCGGAAATCGTTGTGTTGGTGGTCTTTGTGTCGAGCGCGGCGACAAGTACGTTACGCATCTGGCGCAGGTTTCCTGGCCAGCGTTCTGCCTCGATCAATTCCTCCGCCGCCGCTTCGAAGCGGAGAGGCTCGATGTTCATTCGAGCCGCAAGCACCGGCAACATCGATCGCGCCAGCGCCACTCGCTCGCCTTCTCTTTCGCTCAATGTCGGCATGCGAACGGTTATCGGCGAGAGAACCGAAAAAAGTTCTTTTAGAGAGCCTTGCTCCTTCGTCGCAAAGCGCTGGTCAGCGACCGCGACGATGCGAGGCCCGCCTGTCGCGATGCCTTCCTCGATTGCGCGGGCGAAGTGGCGCTGGACGTCGTGAGGTATAGTTTCGACAGCGTCGATGACGATCATCTCGCAATGGGATGTCCGGCGGCTTGCCTTAATCGGCCGTGCGACCTCGGCGCAAAGCGCAAGGTCGACTTGCATCCCAACTAGGCGCCGTAGATCTGCCGTGGGGACTGCAGACCTTCGATGCAGATAGCGCGCGGCACTACCGCGTCCCGTTCCCGGCGCACCAGTTATCAGCACGGGCAGGGTCGTGGCCGCCAAGCGATCGAGCCTGTCGCGGACCGGCAGCAGGATGAGGTTGTCGAGGCTGGAGAAGGACGTGTCGGTCGCGCGCGCGGCGTTGCCGCGCGAGGCGGGAGCGCGGCTGATGTCATCGGCAACATCGATACGCTCGCGGAAAAGCATCACCTCTGGATCGTTGCGGCCCCAGCCATCGGCTGGCTTTCCGACCACCCGGCAATGGCTGTGGCCCTGCGCCGCGCATTCGATCTCCTTGTACACGATCAGCGTATCAAAGAACTCGCTGGCATAACCCGAGGCGTAACCAAGCTGCGTCCAGCAGACGGGTTCGGATGCCAGTCGCGTCTTACTGAACTCCGCGGCTTCGACGCTGTCGCGCCAAAGGAACTCGGCAGAAAATCGCTTCTTGCGGAAGTCGTAGGAGTTGAAGACGGTTTCGACACGCACCACGCCGCTGAAGGTGTGCAGCCGCGTTCCGGCCGTGAAGGCGTCACCTATGTCAAGATTTGGCCAGCCGGCGCGTACGAAGCGTGCGTCCGAGCGGCCGGACATGAAGCCCAGGCGCAAAAGGAAGATGCGTGCCTCCTTCTCGCCGAGCAAGCCCACCAGCTCCCGCCTCAGATCGGAAAGGGCGGACGCGCGCTGCATGACGATGCGCGCGCCATTCAGCTGGATCGTTCCGTCATTCGGATTGAAGACCAGGCTGGAGAGAAGCTGCCGGACGGTCGGATTGCCGCCTCGATCCAGCATCTTAGAAGATTCGATCAATCCCTGCATCAAGACCTCTTCCGCGCAGCACGCGGTTCGGCAATCCTTCACGGATGGCCGTTTGATGATTTCATAAAGCAATTTCATTATTTCAGCAAACTATCGCCCTGGTGGGTCCGCAAGCTGGGGGCGGGCTCCTTAAAAAATATGGTTCTGTTTCAATCTGTTGGAGTTTGCCCGCAGAACTTCTTCTGATTGCCCGCCGGCGGTGTTTGACAGGCAGTCGGGATTTCTCGTCCTAATGAACCAAATCTGCTGCGTCGGGGAGGGCAAGGCAGAATGGAGGAAGTTCGGGCCGAGGCTCGGGCATACCATCCTCGACGGCACGGGAGGAAAAATGACGAGCTTGCAGGATATGTTCGACGTTCGCGGCAAATCGGTCATCGTGACCGGCGGTGCGAGCGGCATAGGGCGCGCCTATGCGGAAGTGATGGCGGATAACGGTGCTCGTGTCTGCATTTTCGACATGGATGGCGAAAATCTCGACCGTGTCGTGGCGGAAATCGCCCGACATGGAGCTGACGTTTGCGGTCTGGAGATCGATGTTTCGGATCGGCCGGCCATGGCGGCGGCTTTCGACGCAGTAGCAGAGCGTCAGGGACGGATCGACATCGTCTTTGCAAATGCGGGCATCGATGCTGGGCCTGGCTTCCTGTCGACGACAGGTGAGCGGCTCCAAGGCGGCGCCATCGATGTTCTCGACGATCATCACTGGGATCGAGTGATCGAGGTCAATCTCTCTTCGGTCTACACAACCGTCAAGCATGCGGCCCGGCACATGAAAGCGACAGGAGGCGGTCGTATCATCGTCACCTCGTCGATCGCTGCCCAGATCAATGAGGCGATCGTCGGCACGCCCTACATGCCAGCCAAGGCCGGCGTAGACCATTTCGTACGCCAGATGGCGATGGAATTGGGCCAATTCGGCATTCTCATCAATTGCATCTCGCCTGGTCCCTTCATGACCAACATCGCCGGCGGCAGGCTGCGGATACCGGCGGATCGCAAGGCCTTCGAACAGCAATCGCTGATCGGGCGGATTGGCGATCCCGAGGACATCAAGGGGCTTGCTCTCTATCTCGCGTCGCCTTGCTCGTCCTACGTCACGGGCAGCCAGATTGTCATCGACGGAGGTTCGATGCACCGCATCAAATAAATGAACTTCGCCGGATGCGGGAGGAGGAATCGCAGCCGGCGAATGAGCTTCAGAGGGAGGATAAAAGAATGGAATCGAAAAGCAGTTTGTCGATGCCTTCTCGCCGCACGGTGCTGAAGGGAATAGGCGCCGGCCTTGCCGCCTCGGCACTCGGTGCGCCGACGATTGCCCGCGCGCAATCGGCTGGAACGATCAAGGTCGGCTTCATCACGCCGGCGACCGGGCCTCTTGCCCTTTTCGGTGAGACCGACGGCTGGGCTCTGGAAAAGGTCAAGGCGCAGCTCAAGAATGGTCTGGAGACGGCGGCCGGCCACTACGATGTCGAATTCCTGATCCGCGACAGCCAGTCGGACCCCAACAAGTCGGCGGAAGTCGCCGGCGATCTCATTCTCAATGAGGGCGTTCACCTGCTGCTGCCGGCGTCGACGACCGATACGGTAAGCCCTGCTGCCGACCAGGCCGAACTCAACGAATGCCCCTGCATTTCGACGGGCGCGCCTTGGCAGGCGGTCATCTTCCCGCGTGGAGGCAAGGACAAGCCGTTCAAATGGACCTATCACTTCTTCTGGGGCCTGGACGAAGCGCTGAACACCTATGTCGGCCTCTGGAACACGCTGGACAGCAACCGCAAGGTCGGCATGCTATTTCCGCAGAACGCCGATGGTGAAACATGGGGCAACATGGATTATGGCCTGCCTGCCCCCACCAAGAAAGCCGGCTTCGAGATCGTCGTTCCCGGCTTCTTCCAGCCGCGCACCAACGATTTTTCGGCGCAGATCACGGCTTTCAAGCAAGCCGACTGCGATATCATCGGCGGTATTGCCTATCCGGCCGATCTGAAGACCTTCGTCAACCAGTGCGCCCAGCAGGGCTATAAGCCAAAGGCGATCACGGTCGCGGCTGCATTGCTCTTCGCCTCGGGCGTGGAAGCCATGGGCTCGCTCGGCGAGGGCATGTCTTCGGAAGTCTGGTGGACCCCCGCCTTTCCCTTCAAGTCGACGCTGACCGGTCAGGTGAGCCGCGATCTTGCCGACCAGTGGGAAGCGGAAAAGAAGAAGCAGTGGACGCAGCCGCTCGGCTACAGCCATGCCATCCTCGAAGTGGCGATCGACGTTCTCAAGCGCTCCAAGAACCCGCTCGACCGCATCGCCAATCTCGAGGCGGTTGTCGCCACCAACATGCAAACGTTGATCGGCCCAGTCAATTTCGCCAAGGGACCGCATCAGAACGTGGCGACCTCGCCGATTTTCGGCGGGCAATGGGTCAAGGGCGACAAATGGCCGTATGATCTGAAGATCGTCGACAATACCGTCAACAAGCTCTTCCAGCCGGAGCGCAAGATCGTGCCGCTGCCCTGGCGGACTGCCTGAACAAGGCGTGAAGCCAAGGCAAAGCGAGATACCGCCCCTGCTTGATGCGATCGGGCCGGGGCGGATCGGACGGAGGATCGAAGGGCGCGCTCAAAACGCGCCGCCGGCATTAAAAGGCCGGGGTGGAGGAGCATGGAAAACGACGTACTACTCGAGGCACGCGACCTCAGCAAATCGTTCGGGGCTCTCAAGGTCCTGCACGAGGTGAGTTTTACGGTCGGCGCTGGCGAGGTTCTGGGCATTGTCGGCCCGAATGGTGCCGGCAAGACAACCCTATTCAACCTGATCAGCGGCGACATGCGTGTCGATCGCGGTGAGTTGGTCTTTGACGGCCAGAAACTCGTTGGGCAGCCGCCCTATCGCCGCTGCAAAATCGGCATCGGCCGGACCTACCAGATCCCGCGTCCCTATGTCGGTATGACGACCTTCGAAAACCTCCTCGTCGCCGCCTTTTTCGGCAGCGGCACCAAGGATGCCGAGAGCTATCAGCGCTGCGCAGAGATCCTCAAGGCCTGCGAGTTGTCCGACAAGGCGAACCGTTCGGCCGGCTCGCTGACGCTGCTCGACCGTAAGCGGCTGGAACTGGCGCGTGCTCTTGCCTCATCGCCAAAGCTCCTGTTGCTCGATGAGATTGCCGGCGGGCTCACCGACGACGAGGGCAGGGCGCTCGTCTCGCTTATTCGCCGCATCCGCGACAGTGGGATCACCATCGTCTGGATCGAACATGTGCTGCACGCGCTGCTCGCCGTCGCCGACCGCATGCTGGTGCTCAATTTCGGGGAAAAGATCGCAGAAGGTGTGCCGGCCGAAGTCATCCAAAGTCCGGAGGTGCGAAGGGTCTATATGGGGGTCGAGGCATGAGCGCAGCACTGCTTTCCACACACGGACTGGTCGCCCGCTACGGCGATTTTCAGGCTCTTTACGGTATCGACTTCGAGATTGCCGCGGGCGAGGTCGTCGCCCTGATCGGGGCAAACGGTGCCGGCAAGTCGACGCTTCTGAAATCGATCATGGGCCTTCTGAGCGTTGCGCCGGGCATGGTGCAGCTCGAGGGACGGCCGGTCGGCGGCGCCAAGCCGCACCGGATGGTGGCCGATGGCGTGGCGATCGTGCCCGAGGGCCGTCGCCTCTTTGTCGGCATGTCTGTCATCGACAATCTGCGCGTCGCTATCGACCATGCCGGCAAATCCGCCGCCAATGGCTGGACGCTGGAGCGCCTGTTCGCGCTCTTTCCGGTCCTGAAGGAAAAGCAGGCCGTGCCTGTGCAGTCCCTGTCCGGTGGGCAGCAGCAGATGGTGGCGATCGGCAGGGCGCTGCTCAGCCAGCCGCGCGTACTTCTTTGCGACGAAATCAGCCTGGGTCTCGCGCCGAAGGTGGTGAAGGAAATCTACCAGGCGCTGCCGTCGATCTGTGAAACAGGTACGGCGATCGTGTTGGTGGAGCAGGACGTCGGGCTCGCCCGCTCCTCGTCGAACCGGCTCTACTGCATGCTCGAAGGCCGCGTCAGCCTTACCGGCCGATCAACTGATATCTCGCGCGAAGCGATTGGCGAAGCGTATTTCGGAGGGGCCCATGCTGTGGCTTGACGGCTTTGTCCAGGGCATTCTTCTCGGCGGTCTTTATGCCCAATACGCGCTCGGCATGGCGCTGATGTTCGGCGTCATGCGCGTCGTCAACATCACCCATGGCGACCTGGTGATCCTCCTGGCGCTGATCGGCATCAGCCTGGCTACCACATTCTCGCTCGGCCCGTGGTCGGTGCTGGTGATCCTCGTGGTGCTTGGGGCCATCATCGGCGTCATCCTGCAGCGACTCATCCTCAACCGCGTCGTCGGCGCCGATCCGCTTCCCTCGCTGATCGCCACCTTCGGGCTCTCAATCGCCCTGCAGAACGCCATGCTGCAGATATGGTCGGCCGACACCCGCTCGCTAGGCGGCGGCGACATCGTGCATGCCTCCTTCCAACTCGGGCCGCTCTTCGTCGGCGTCTTGCCAGTGATCGTGCTTCTGACGGCGACCGTGCTGACCGGCGGCCTCGATGTCGCGTTGCGCTCGACACGCTTTGGCCGTGCCCTGCGCGCAGCTTCGGCCGATGTGGAAGCCGCGGCGCTGACAGGTGTCAACCCGAAGACGGTCTATACCGGGGCAACGGCAATCGCTGTCGCGATCCTCGGATTTGCCGCGGTCTTCCAGTCGTTGCGTTCGACCGTGGCGCCTGCCGACGGGGCCTTCCAGCTGATCTACGCCTTCGAGGCTGTCATCATCGGCGGCATGGGCTCGATCTGGGGCGCCTTCCTCGGAGCGATGGCGCTCGGGGTCAGCCAGTCGGTGGGATTCCGCATCGACCCCGGCTTCGGCATCCTCGCCGGCCACCTCGTTTTTCTGATCATCCTCGCCCTACGTCCCCAGGGCTTCCTAGGAAGGGGTTGAAGCCGTGACCAATGCCTTCGCCGCCCGTTTGACCGATGCCGTCCCTCGGCCCGCCGTGCGCGTACAGCGCCAGACGCGCTCGAGCCTGATTGCACTCGTTATCAGCGTCGCGCTGCTCGCGGCTGTCGCTTCGATGCCGCTCTGGGCAAGCCAAGGTCTCATCCGCGATGTCGTTGAACTGTGCTGCTACATCACCGTCGCGCAGATGTGGAACCTGCTCGCTGGTTATGGTGGCCTCGTCTCCGTCGGCCAGCAGGCCTTCGTCGGTACGGCCGCCTATGCAATGTTCATCATGGCGCAGCTTTGGGGCTTAAGCCCCTTCCTCGCCGTGCCTTTGTCGGTCATCGCACCGGCGATACTGGCGGCACTCACCTATGGCCTGCTGCATCGGCTCGATGGCCCATATTTCGCCATCGGCACCTGGGTGGTGGCGGAAGTCATGCGCCTTGCCACGTCGGTCTTCAGCTATGTCAATGCCGGCGCCGGCATGAGCCTGCGTGTCATGTCCAGCTATACGCCCACTGAACGCGCAATCGGCATTTCGGTACTGGCGGCGCTGATGCTGCTTGTCGCCGTCGGTGGCAGCTATCTGCTGTTGCGTTCGCGCTATGGCTTGGCGCTGGTCGCCGTCCGAGACAATCCGATTGCCGCGGCAAGCCAGGGCGTCAATGTGGGCCTCCTGAAATTCCTGATCTGGGTTGCCGCCGCCGTCGGCACTGGCCTTGCCGGTGCCATCTACTTCATGGCGCAACTGCGCATAACGCCACCGGCCGCCTATAGCCCGACCTGGGCGAATGTGGCGATCTTCATCGTCATGGTGGGCGGGCTCGGCTCGCTCGAAGGGGTGCTGATCGGCGCGCTTGTCTATTTTGTCGCCGACCGCCTGTTCGGACAGTACGGCGCCACCTATCTCGTCGTCCTCGGGCTACTCACCCTCATCATGGCGCTTTTTGCCCGCGGCGGCCTCTGGGGATTGATCCAGAAGGCCACAAACGCCTCCTGGTTCCCGACAAGGCGCACGCTTTTGGAGGGCCCGCGATGAGGGCGGCACTGTTCGAGGCGGTCGGACGACCGCTCGATGTCAAAACGATCGAAACGCCGCAGCCCGGCGTCGATGAGATATTGCTCCGCGTTGCCGCCTGCGGCATTTGCGGCTCCGACCTGCACATGACGGAAGATCCCGAAACCTTCGCGCTCGAAAGAGGCGGCGTCCTCGGCCATGAAATTTCCGGCGAAGTGGTGACCGGTGGCGCTGAGGTCGCGAATTTCAAAACCGGCGACCGGGTTGCCGTCGCACCGATGCGCGGCTGCGGCCACTGCGACAGCTGCTCGCGCGGCGAACCCGCGTGGTGCGCCGAGATGCGGCTGATCGGCGGCGGCTATGCCGAATTCGTCACCGTCGCTGCCCGTCAGTGCCGCCGCTTGCCGGACGATTTGCCGACCGAGGAGGGGGCTCTGGCCGAACCGGTCGCAGTCGGCCTGCATGCGGTCATGCGTTCGGGGCTGAAGCCGGGCAACCGCGTGCTGATTCTCGGTGCAGGCCCCATCGGTCTTCTCGTCGCCTTCTGGGCCAGGCGGCTGGGAGCTGCCCATGTCGTCATCGCCGATCTGAACCGCCACCAGGCAGAGCGTGCCGCCGAAATCGGCGCCACGGGCTTCGCACTCTCCGGGGAGGGTCTGGCGGAGGAGTTTCGCGCATTGACCGGTGGCGCACCGGACATCGTCTTTGAATGCGTCGGCAAACGCGGATTGATCGATGCCGCCTGCCGGCTGGTACGCGTGCATGGCACGGTGGTCGCGGTTGGCCTCTGCGTCGGCGGCGACACATGGGACCCGTTCGCGGCGATTTCCAAGGAAATACAGGTGATCTTCGCCGTGTTCTTCACCATGGCGGAGTTCGACATGGCGCTGCAGGCGCTCGGCCCTGGCCGCCATCGGCCGCAGGCGCTGGTGACTGGTCGGATCGGTCTTGCCGCCGTGCCAGCGGCATTTGAGACGCTCAGGCGACGCACCACGCAATGCAAGGTGCTGATTACGCCCGCGGTCGGCTGAAACGGCATAGGAGGAGGATTGGAATGAATTTCGAAACAGTGCATTACGACATCGAAGGTGTTGCGACCGCTGTACGCGTCATCGGCAGGGGCCCCGCCGCGCTCGCGCTGCACGGCGCCGCCACCATCGAAGGCACGGAATGGGCGCGGGGCCTCGCCGATCGCTTCCGCGTCTACTTGCCCCACCATCCCGGCTTTGGCGACAGCGGCGAGGCGCCGCATATCGCCGGCATGCAGGACATCGTCGTTCACAACCTGCGCCTCGTCGCCGCCCTTGGCCTCGATCGGCCGCATCTCGTCGGCCATTCCATGGGCGGCTGGATGGCTGCCGAAATGGCCGTCGTCGCAGGCGAGCGTTTCGGCAAGCTGGTGCTGAATGCGCCGGCTGGCCTCAACGATCCAGATCATCCTGGCGCCGACCTGTCGGCCATCGCGCCCGAGGCGCTACCCGGCTATCTCGCGCATAATATCGACGTTGCCTTGCGCTATTTTCCGGGCGGAGCCGAATGCCCGCCGCTCGACGCCTTCCTTGCCGCTCGCGAAAAGGAGGCGCGGGCGCTTGGCAACATCGTCAAGGCCCACGGCATGGGCCATCCCAATCTCGGCCGCTGGCTTTCCCGCATCCCGAACGAGACACTGATCGTCTGGGGCGAGAAGGACCGAATGCTGCCCGCGTCGCAGGCGCCGCTCTGGGAAAAACGCATTCCGAACGCCCGCACCCTAATAGTGCCGGAGGTCGGCCATTTCGCCATGCAGGAGGACCCGCGCGTGGTGACCGCCATCGGCGATTTCCTCGCTGGCTGAGACAGCTTGCCGCGAGAACACACCAGATTGTCAGGAGGAACAGATGAACGCACTTTTGAAACATGGCGCCGCATATTGGGGCACCAAAACGAACTTCGCCCACCTTCTCGAGCATATCAGCAAGATCGGGCCCGTGCTTGAAGAAAATGCTGTCGCCACCGAAAAGCTCGGCAAGCTGAACGAACCTACTTTCGAGGCGCTGAAGCCGCTGCGTATGTCGCATATCTTCGCGACTGAAGAACTCGGCGGCGCACAGCTGTCGCCGACGCAGGGCCTGCAGTTGATCGAGGCCATCACCTACCACAGCGGCGCTGCCGGCTGGGTGTCGATGGTGCATGCCTGCATCGGGGCGATGTCAGCCGCCTTCCTGCCCGATACCGCGATCTCGCGCCTTTTCGGCGGTGGCACCGACAACCGCTTTTCGGGCCAGGGCACGCCGACCGGCATGCTGAAGAAGGTCGATGGCGGCTATCTGTTGAACGGCAAATGGTCCTATGCAAGCGGTATTCACCACGCCACATTCACCCATACCGCCGCCCTGCTCGACGACGGCAACGGTCATCCGGCTAAGGATGAGAATGGTAACGTCGTGGTGCTCTGCGCCCATGCGCCGGTCGGCGAGCATGGACTGCTCGGCAATTGGAACGTGCTCGGCCTGCAGGGAACCGGCAGCATCGACTACGACGCCAAGGATGTCTTCATCGCCGACGACATGGTTTTCCCGATCATGACCGCCGAGCCGCAGCGCCAGAAGGAATTCTTCAGCCTCGGCGTCGTCGGGCTGGCTGCCATCGGCCATTCGGGCTGGGCGATCGGCGCATCCCGCCGCATGCTCGATGAAATGGCCAAGTTCGCCGTGACCAAAACCGGTCGCGCCGGCATGCTCGGCGAGAGCGATAAATTCTGGTTCGATTATGGCCGTGCGGAAGCTCGCGCGCGCGCCGCCCGCGCCTTTTTGTTTGAGGTCTGGCGCGACGTGGAGGCCTCGATCGAGGCGGGGAACCGGGTATCTACGCGGCAGATCACCCTCGTGCATCTCGCCAAGTCGGAAGTGCACGAGGCGGGCGTCGATGCCTGCCACTTCGTCTACCGCGCTGCCGGTGGTGCGTCGCTGCGCGACGGCGTGATGCAGCGCACCTACCGCGAGATGCTGGTGGCGGCCAACCATTTCACGATCAACACCAACATTATCGGTGCCGCCGGCCGCGAGATCGGCGGGCTGTGGAGCGATCGCGTCTGGCAGTTCTACGACCTGGTGGAGAAGAAATGATGGCGCAGTCCGGAAAGCAGGAGCGTGAAGCTCCGGCGACGGTCGCTGCCGGCGTGACGGAGGCTTTCACGATGGCCTTCCGCCACCATCCGGCGGGCGTTGCCATCATCACCGCCGATCCGGGTGACGGGCCGGTGGCCCTGACGGTAAGCTCGTTGATCTCGATCAGCGCCTCGCCGCCGATGGTGGCTTTCTCCCTGTCGGATAATTCCTCCAGTGCGCACGCCGTGCGTCGGGCGCAGACGGTGGTCGTGCATTTCGTGCGCCGCAGCGACAAGGAGCTTGCCCGGCTCTGCGCCACCAGCGGCAGGGATCGTTTCGGGCCTGACGTGCGCTGGGCGCGGTTCGAAAGCGGCGAACCTTATTATCCGGATGTCGGCCTCTGGTTCCGGGCAGCGGTTCGCGGACTGTTTCCGCTCCCCGGCGCCTGTCTGGTCTCAGCCGAACTCCTTGAGGCCTCTCCCGGGGCGCATGAGGAGCGCCGGGACGACGCCTTGGTCTATGCTAACCGCGCCTGGCACGGACTGCGCCCGATGGCCGATGCCGGCTTGGCGCCGTTGTTCCTATGGCCGGACGATTCTGCAACATTTTGAAGAACGTCATGAGCCGTCACAGGCTCCAGATCACCGCCTGCTCATGGCGCTTGATCAGGTGCCTGAGGTCTTCGAAGCTCTTGCGAATATGGGCGCAGAAGGCCTCGACTGCCGGGACACGGATTTCCTCGGTGCGCCGTAGGAGACCGAGCGCGCGCTCGGGATGAGGAATATTGACCGGCAGTGCCGTGATCGACTTGTCATTGCGATAGGCGAAAACGACGCTGTGCGGCAGGATGGTGAGCGCATCGCTCGCCTTCAGATAGTTGATTGCGCTCACCAGCGAGCCGCCGGAATAACGGATCTTCGCCTCGGTGGCGCCGAGCGAGAGGACGAGACTGTGCAGATCGGCAAACAGCGGGCTGCCGGTGGGCGGTGCAATCCAGGGATAGTCGAGGAGTTCCGCAGGCGCGAGCTTGCGTCTCAGGAGAAGGGGGTGCGTTACACGGCAGGCGACGACGTTGCGGCCAGGAAGCAGTTCCTGGAAGCGCATGCCGGAGCCCTCGTCCAGCACGTCGATCGGGCAAATGGCGAGGTCGATGCGATCGGCGTCGATCGCCGCCCGCAGATCCGGCAGGTAGCCGTAGCTCTGCTCGATGCGCACGTCCGGTGTGGCATTCTGGAACTCGGCGATCATGCCAGAGATCAGCGCATCCATGAAGAAGGGCGTGCCGCCGACGCGCACCACGCCCGTCCGTCCGTGTCGGAAGCCGTCGACAAGCGACGAGGCCTTGCGCGCAGCCACCAGCATGGCTTGACCGTGGTCGGCGAGCGCCCTGCCGAGTGGGGTCGGCTGCAACGGCCGGCGGCCCTTGACGAACAACGGTTCGCCGAGCCGCTTTTCCAGCATGCCAAGGGTACGCGACACCGCCGGCTGGGTGAGCCCCAGCAGGGCCGCTCCCTCCGTCACTCCACCGGCCTGCACGACGGCGGCAAGCTGTATCAGGTGTCGTTCATCCATCTTCATAGCAATAAGGTATATTAAACTGCAGAAAAATCATCAACTGCTACGTTTGGAGCTGATAACGTACGGTTGAGGAGGTGCCATGGTGATCATGTCTTTTACAGAAGCGGATTCGGCTGCGCTTGTGGCAGAGCGACTGGCGCAGTGCGCCGGCCCGCTGCCGGCCTTCCTCACCGCGCTGGTCGGACATATCCATCAGGCCATCAAGGAAACACGGCCGACCCATGCGGATTGGCGACACGCCATCGAATTTCTGACCGAAGTCGGTCACGTAAGTGACCAGAAACGGCAGGAATGGGTGCTGCTCTCCGATCTTCTGGGTGTGACGGCGCTGGTGGAGGAGATCAACACCCGCCGCCCGAAGGGCGCTACGCCCAACACCGTGCGCGGCCCGTTCTATCGAGCCGATGCCCCGCGGCTTGTGTCGGGCGCGGATATATCGCTCGACGGCATTGGCGAGCCGTTGCAGGTCAATGCCCGCGTGACCGATCTCGACGGAAATCCCGTCGTCGGCGCGAAGGTCGAGACATGGCAGGCCAATGCGGAAGGGTTTTACGAGAACCAGCAGCCGGATCTCCAGCCGGAGTTCAATCTGCGTGGTGTTTTCAGCACTGATATAGATGGCGGCTTTTCCTATAGGACGGTTCGACCGGGTGGTTATGCCGTGCCCTGCGACGGACCGGTCGGACGGACGCTGCATGCGATCGGCTATCCGCTGCGCCGCCCTGCGCATCTCCATTTTACTATCACGGCACCCGGCTTCGAGACGATCAGTACCCACGTCTATGATGGGCACGATCCGCATCTGTCACAGGACGCATTGTTCGGCGTCAAACAGGAACTGGTCGGCACCTTCCTGCCGGTTGGCGGCATTGAAGGCCCGACGCCGATCAAAGGCAATTGCTGGTCGCTCGATTTCACCTTCGTAATGGTGCGGGCGCGAGAGGAGCGCAGGTCAGCATGACACTCGATTTTTCCTATCAACCGCATTCGACACGCGTCGTCTTTGCTTCCGGAGCGAGCGCCGGCGTCGCCCAATGGATCGAGACGCTAGGCTGCCGCCGCGCGCTGGTGCTGACGACGCCGCAGCAGGCGGCCGACGGCGAGGCGCTGGCCGCTCGTCTCGGCGCGCTTGCCGTGGGCACGTTCGCGGGCGCGACGATGCACACCCCGGTCGACGTCACCGAGCAGGCCCTGGCGCGCGCGGCCGCGGTTCAGGCCGATTGCGTCGTGTCGCTTGGCGGCGGCTCGACCACCGGTCTTGGCAAGGCGATGGCCTACCGTACCGACATTCATCAGATCGTCGTGCCGACCACCTATGCCGGTTCGGAAGTAACGCCGATCCTCGGTCAGACGGAAGGCGGCATCAAGACGACGGTTCGCAGCCCGAAGATCGTGCCGGAGGTGGTCATCTATGACCCCGAACTGACGCTTGGCCTGCCTGTTACCATGAGCGTCACCAGCGGCCTCAACGCCATCGCACATGCCGCCGAAGGTCTTTATGCCGATGATCGCAACCCCATCACCACCATGATGGCGATCGAGGGCATGCGCGCATTTGCCGAGGCATTACCGGTGATCGTCAAGACGCCGCGGGATGCCGAGGCGCGGGAAAAGGCACTCTACGGCGCTTGGCTCTGCGGCACCGTGCTTGGACAGATTTCCATGTCGCTGCATCACAAGATCTGCCACACGCTGGGCGGCAGTTTCGACACGCCGCATGCAGAGACGCATGCGATCATGCTGCCGCACACGATCGGCTTCAATGCCGCCGCAGTGCCGGAGCTGCTTGCGCCGATCGGGAGCATTTTCGGCGGCACGCCGGGCCAGGGGCTCTACGATTTCGCCAGATCCGTCGGCTCGCCGCTGGCGCTGAAGGATTTCGGCCTCACCGAGAGCGATCTCGACCGCGCCGCCGAAATCGCCACGCGCAACCCTTATGCCAATCCGCGGCCGATCGACCGAGCCTCGATCCGCACGCTGCTTCAGGACGCCTGGGCGGGAGAACGCCCACCACTCTAAAACGCTTGTGTTTACTTTGGGAGGAGGAAACCAAAATGTTTACGAGACGTGACCTGCTGAAAACCGCGGCGGCGACCGGCGCGCTTGCGGCGACATCCAGCCTTGCCATGCCCGCGATCGCCAAGGGAGCGGCGATCAAGCTCGGTTATGTCAGCCCGCAGACCGGGCCGCTTGCCGCTTTCGCCGAGGCCGACAAGTTCATCCTTGACGGCTTCCTGGCCAAGACGAAGGCCGCCGGGCTCAACTACGAAATTGTAGTCAAGGACAGCCAGTCCAACCCGAACCGCGCCGCCGAAGTCGCCAAGGAGCTGATCGTCAAGGACGAGGTCAATCTCGTGCTCGTCGCATCGACGCCGGAAACCACCAATCCGGTCGCCACCACCTGCGAAGCGGAAGAGATGCCCTGCATCTCGACGGCCGCGCCCTGGCAGCCCTGGTTCATCGGTCAGCAGGCCAATCCAGGCGACCCCTCATCATGGAAGCCCTTCAGCAGCACTTTTCATTTCTTCTGGGGCCTGGAGGATGTGATCGCTGTCTACACCAACATGTGGCAGCAGCTGGAAACCAACAAGAAGGTGGGCGGCCTCTTCCCGAACGACGGGGACGGCAATGCCTGGGGCGATAAAGTGGTCGGTTTCCCGCCGGTTCTCGAAAAAGGCGGCTACACCCTTGCCGATCCCGGTCGCTACCAGAACCTGACCGATGATTTTTCCGCGCAGATCAATGCCTTCAAGTCCGGCAACTGCGAGGTCATCACAGGCGTCATGATCCCGCCTGATTTCACCACCTTCTGGAACCAGGCCAAGCAGCAGGGTTTCCATCCGAAGATCGCCTCCATCGGCAAGGCCATCCTGTTCCCGCAAGCTCTTGAGGCTTTGGGCAAGAGTGGTCACAACCTGTCCTGCGAGGTCTGGTGGTCGGCCAGCCATCCGTTCAAATCTTCGCTGACGGGAGAGAGCGCTGCGGAACTTGCCGCAGGCTTCACCAAAGCCACAGGCCGGCCCTGGACGCAGCCGATCGGCTTCGTTCACGCGCTTTTCGAATTGGCGGTCGATGTCATGAAGCGGGCGGACCCGACGGACAGCGCGGCTGTAGTCAAAGCGATCGCAGCGACCAAGCTGGACACGATCGTTGGCCCGGTCGCCTGGGACGGTGCCAATGTCCCGCCTTTTGCCGCGAAGAACGTGGCCAAGACACCGCTCGTTGGCGGCCAGTGGAGATTGAAGGACGGCGGCGGCTACGATCTTGTCATCACCGACAACAGGACTGCTCCCAATATTCCGACAGGCGGCAAGATGGAGCCGATCGCCTCGGCGTGATGCCTTGACCGGGTTCGGCCCGGAGGCGGTCATGCGCCGGATTCGGCGAAGGACGAAACGGGCACCAATCAGGAAGACGATGGTCATACTTGCCCTCGAAAACGTTTCGAAGAGCTTCGGCGCCCTGAAGGTCGCGGATGGAGTGTCGTTTGCGCTGGAGAGCGGAGAGGCGCTCGGCATCATCGGGCCGAACGGTGCGGGAAAATCCTCCCTGTTCAATCTCATCAGCGGCAATCTGCGCGTCGATGAGGGGCGGATTATCTATCGCGACGAAGACGTGACGCGCCAGCCGCCGATGGCGCGGTGCCTGGCAGGGATCGGCCGCACATTCCAGATCCCGCAGCCCTTCCAGCAGCTGACCGTTTTCGAAAACCTTCTGGTCTCTGCCGCCTACGGATCGCTAAAGACCGAGCGGGAGGTGTCGGAGCGCTGCGCGGACATTCTGGTGAACACCGGCCTGATCGCGCGCGCCAACCACGCCGCCGGGAGTCTCGGCCTCCTCCAGCGCAAACGCCTCGAACTTGCGCGGGCGTTGGCGACGGAGCCCAAGGTGCTGCTGCTGGACGAGATCGCCGGCGGCCTCACGGAGGGCGAATGTGGCGAGCTGGTGGAGACGATCCGGACGATCCACGGAGCCGGTGTCGCCATCATCTGGGTCGAGCACGTGCTGCATGCCCTCAACTCCGTGGTGAGCCGTCTTCTCGTCCTGAGTTTCGGCAAGGTGGTCGGCCTCGGCAGGCCGGCCGAAATCATGGAATCGCAGGCGGTCCGCCAGATCTATCTCGGGATTGACGTCTGATGGCTCTTCTTGAAACACGGGGCCTCACGGCTTTCTACGGCGACTTTCAGGCGCTCTTCGGGGTCGACATCACGCTTGATGCCGGTGAGACTTTGGCGATCATCGGCGCAAACGGCGCTGGCAAATCCACGCTGATGCGCTCGATTTCGGGCATGCTCGCCAACGAGCCCGACCAGATCAGTTTCGATGGCAGGCCGATCGGCGCACTGCCGGCCCCCGAGGTCATGGCGCTCGGTGTCGCCATGGTGCCGGAAGGTCGCAGGCTCTTCCCGTCGCTGACGGTGGAGGAAAATCTGCTGATCGGCAAATATGGGCGCAGCGTCAAAGGGGCGTGGACGCTTGAGACAATATACGAGCTCTTTCCGGTCTTGAAGGAGAGGCGCGGCAATTCCGGCACCGCGCTATCGGGCGGCCAGCAGCAGATGGTTGCGATCGGCCGGGCGCTGATGTCCAATCCGAGGGTGTTGCTCTGCGACGAAATCAGCCTGGGCCTGGCACCGGTGGTGATCCGCGATATCTACGCAGCCTTTCCCAAAATCCGCGCCGAGGGCGCAGCCATCGTGATCGTCGAGCAGGATATCGGCCAGGCACTCAAGGTGGCAGACCGTCTCTATTGCATGATGGAGGGACGCGTGACGCTGACCGGAACACCGGACGCAATTAGCCGCACCGACATCCATTCTGCCTATTTCGGAGTGCATACGGGATGAACTGGCTCGACACGATCATACAAGGCATTCTGCTTGGCGGTCTGTACGCGCTGTTTGCGGCCGGCCTGAGCCTCGTTTTCGGCATCATGCGGCTGGTCAATCTCGCGCATGGCGATCTTATCGTCCTGGCCGCCTTCCTGCTTCTGGTGCTGGTCAGCGCGCTCGGGCTCAATCCCTTCGTTGCGGCGCTCGTCGCCGTTCCGGTGATGTATGCGGTCGGCTGGGCCCTGCAGTTCCTCGTGCTCAATCGCACCATCGGAGACGACATACTGCCGCCGCTGCTTGTCACCTTCGGCCTTTCGGTCGTTATCCAGAACGCGCTGTTGGAAGGCTTTTCCGCCGATAGCCGCCGCGTTTCGGTGGGCGCGCTGGAAACGGCGTCTCTCAAATTCGGGCCGGTAAGTGTCGGCACTATGCCGCTTCTGACTTTCCTGGCGGCAGTTGCCGTCATCGTTGGGCTCAACCTCGTCTTCTACAAGACGAGCCTCGGTCGCGCCTTCCGGGCCACCTCCGACGATCGCGCCACGGCGGGCCTGATGGGCATCCGCTCCGACCGCATCTTCGCGACCGCGACGGGCCTTGCGATGGTTGTGGTAACGATTGCGGCCCTCTTTCTCGGCACACGCGCCAATTTCGACCCAACGATGGGCCCGGCGCGGCTGATCTACGCCTTCGAGGCGGTCATCATCGGCGGGCTCGGCTCCTTTTGGGGTACGCTCGCCGGCGGCGTGATCATCGGCGTCGCGCAAACGATGGGCGCAGCCGTCAATCCCGAGTGGCAGATCCTTGCGGGCCATGTGGCATTTCTTCTTGTGCTGTTGGTCCGCCCGCGCGGGCTTTTTCCAAGGGCGGTGGACTGAGATGGTGCATGACAGGCTTTCCTCCGATTCCGCTTCGCCCGCGCCGCCGCCCAGCTGGACCGTATCGACGCGCAACCGCGCCTCGTCGTTTGCGGTGATTCTCATCGTTGCAATGGTTGCAGCAGGCGTTGCCGCTCCCTTTTTCGTGCCACGCGCCGCACTTCAGGACCTGTTCTTCATCCTGACGATGTTGACGCTCGCGCAATGCTGGAACCTGCTTGCCGGCTATGCCGGGCTCGTTTCGGTCGGCCAGCAGGCCTTCGTCGGCTTCGGGGCCTACGTCATGTCCGCTGCCGTCATCCTCAGCGGGCTCAATCCTGTTGTCGCGATCGTGCTCGGCGGGCTTGCCGCCATGATGCTTTCCGTGCCGACGGCCTTTTTCGTCTTCCGGTTACACGGTGCCTATTTCGCGATCGGTACCTGGGTGATCGCCGAGGTAACGCGGCTGTCCCTGGCGCAGTGGAAGGCGCTCGGCGGCGGCACGGGAACATCGCTGCCTTCCGGTATCACGCGCGATCTGCCGGGTACCCGCTTTGCTGCCGAATGGTTCGGTGTGCGGCCTGCCCAGGCCGCGGATATGGTGTGCTATTGGCTGGCGCTTTTGCTGGCGTTTGCCGCCATCGGCTTTGCCTATCGGCTATTGCGTTCCAAGCAGGGATTGGGGCTTGCCGCCGTGCGTGACAACCGCGAGGCGGCAAGATCGGTCGGTATCGATCCAAACCGCATTAAATTTGCCGTCTATCTCGCCGCCGCCTTCGTCACGGGCCTGACCGGCGCGCTCATCTACCTGCAAAAAGCGCGCATCTCGCCAGATGCCGCCTTCTCGGTCACCGATTGGACCGCCTATGTGATCTTCATCGTCGTCATTGGCGGCATCGGCACGATCGAGGGACCGATCGTCGGCGTCATCGTTTTCTTCATTCTGCAGAAGCTTTTTGCCGATTACGGCTCTTGGTATCTGCTCGTTCTCGGCCTTCTCGGCATTGCCGTCATGCTGTTTGCCCCGCGGGGACTGTGGGGCCTATTTGCCGAGCGCACCGGACTTCAACTTTTTCCCGTTCGCCGCATCCTTGCCGGTGGACCATTGACCAGGACTATCAAGGGAGGGCCGCATGGCTGACATCAATACCGACGTTTTGATCATAGGGACAGGCCCTGCCGGCTCGGCCTCAGCGGCACTGCTTGCCAGCTACGGCGTCGAGACTATGGTCATCAACCGCTACCGCTGGCTGGCCAACACGCCGCGCGCGCATATCACCAACCAGCGCACGATGGAGGTTTTGCGCGATCTTGGAAGGGATGTCGAGGACGAGGCCTATCTCTTTGCCACCGGGCAGGATTTGATGGGTCAGAACGTCTTTTGCACCTCGCTTGCTGGCGAAGAGATCGGGCGTATGCGCAGTTGGGGAACGCATCCGGTGAGCCGGGCCGAGCATCAGCTGTCGTCCCCCTCGCACATGAACGATCTGCCCCAGACCTTCATGGAGCCGTTGCTCTTCAAGACGGCATGTTCGCGCGGCGCGCAGGCGCGGATGTCGACCGAATATATTCGCCACGAACAGGACGCCGACGGCGTAACGACGACCTGCCGCGACAGGCTCACAGGCGCGGAGCTCACGGTCCGGTCCAAATACCTGATTGGCGCCGATGGCGGCAACTCCAAGGTGGCGGAAGATGCAGGGCTCAGCTTCGAGGGCCGTATGGGCGTCGGCGGATCGATGAACATTCTCTTTAAAGCCGATCTTTCGAAATACGTCGCCCATCGCCCCTCGGTGCTCTACTGGGTCGTCCAGCCGGGCGCCGACGTCGGCGGCATCGGCATGGGCTTGGTGCGCATGGTTCGGCCATGGAATGAATGGCTGATCGTCTGGGGATACGACATCAACCAGCCGGCACCGGATGTAGACACGGCCTTCGCCACCAAGGTGGTGCGCGACCTCGTCGGGGACCACGAGCTGGCGGTGGAAATCCAGTCGGTTTCGACCTGGACCGTCAATAATCTCTATGCAACGACGATGCAGAACGGCCGGGTCTTCTGCATGGGTGATGCCACCCATCGGCATCCGCCATCGAACGGACTGGGCTCCAATACGTCGATCCAGGATGCTTTCAATCTCGCGTGGAAACTCAGTTATGTGTTGAAAGGCAAGGCTGGTCCCGCTTTGCTCGACAGCTACCAGCATGAGCGCGCCCCGATCGCCAAGCAGATCGTGACCAGAGCCAACAAGTCGATCGAGGAGTTCGGGCCGATCTTCAAGGCGCTTGGCCTGCTCGATTCCATCGACCCCGTGAAAATGCAGCAGAACATGGATGCGCGCTGCGACGATACGCTGGCAGCCGAAACGCAGCGCGCTGCCATCCGTCAGGCGATCGCAGCCAAGGTCTATGAATTCGATGCCCACGGCGTCGAAATGAACCAGCGCTATCGCTCGGATGCCGTTCTCGCCGACGGTGAGCCCGAGCCGGCCTTCGAGAAAGATGCGGAGCTGCACTACCAGCCGACCACCTGGCCGGGTGCGCGGCTGCCGCATGCCTGGATCTTTGCCGATGACGGTGCCAAGGCTTCGACGCTCGATCTTTGCGGCAAGGGCCGTTTTACGGTGCTTACCGGCATTGGCGGCCGCGGTTGGGTCGAGGCAGCGAAGCTGCTCGGCCGTGAGCTTCGCCTCGACATCGAGGCCCATATCATCGGGCCGCGCCAGCATTGGCAGGATCTGACCGGCGACTGGGCCAATCTGCGCGAGGTCCGCGACAGCGGCATCGTTCTGGTGCGACCCGACCAACATGTCTGCTGGCGTCGCGAAACCATCGCGCAGGATCCCGTGGCGGAGCTTCGTCGCGCGCTGTCCTTTGTTCTAGCTTTGTGAGATTTTCGCTATGGAAACGCATGAAAAGGGATTTTTCACGGAGGAGAACTCCGTCGAGGTCGTCACCGGGCGCAATGCCAACGCGCGTGATCCGCGGCTGAAGCAGGTGATCGAGGTCATCACGCGCAAGCTGCACGAGGCGGTCAAGGAAATCGAGCCGACGCAGGATGAATGGTTCAAGGCGATCATGTACCTGACCCAGACCGGTCATCTCTGCAACGAGTGGCGGCAGGAGTTCATCCTGCTTTCGGACGTGCTCGGCGTGTCCATGCTTGTCGATGCGATCAACAACCGCAAGCCGTCGGGTGCGTCGGAATCGACCGTGCTTGGACCGTTCCATGTCGCTGACGCGCCCGAATTGCCGATGGGGGCCAATATCTGCCTCGATCAGAAAGGCGAGGATATGGTCATTCATGGCCGCATTCTCGATATCGACGGCCGACCCGTTGCCAATGCCGTGCTCGACGTCTGGCAGGCCAACGACGAAGGTTTCTACGACGTGCAGCAGAATGGCATTCAGCCCGACTTCAATCTGCGCGGCGTGTTCCGCACCGGCGAGGACGGCCGCTACTGGTTCCGGGCGATCAAGCCGAAGTTCTATCCGATCCCCGATGACGGTACGGTCGGCAAGCTCCTGGCGGGACTCGGCCGCCATCCCTATCGCCCGGCCCACCTGCATTTCATCCTCAAGGCCGACGGGTTCGAGACGCTGACGACACATATATTCGACCCCCACGATCCCTATATCAACTCCGACGCCGTCTTCGGCGTCAAGGAAAGCCTGCTGGCCGAATTCAAACGCGTCGACGATGCGGCGCGGGCTCACGAGCTGGAGTTTCCGGGCTGGTTCTGGGAGGTCGAATACGATTTCGTGCTGGCACCCTCGAAACCGGGCTAGGCTTTGCCGGCGACGCGAAAAGGCCGGAGCGCGACAACCTGTGCTTCGGCCTCACGCAGCCGATTGCGGCGACGGCCGCTCGGGCCGGACCCTTTCATTCACGCTCGGCCATGAAAGGGCCGTGGGCCCAGCGGATTTCCTGCTCGTGCTTTTCGACCGACCGGCGCAGCTCGGAGAATTCGCGCCGCAGATGTCCAATAAGCTTGCGGGCGGCCGGATTTGAATAGGGCTTCGTTCTCGTCATAATCCCGAGCGCGCGCTGCGGCTGCGGGATGTCAAGCGGAATGACGCTAATCCTGTTTTCACACCGGAACGAGTGAGCGACGGAAAGCGGCAGGATTGCCAGGGCGTCCGTTCCGACCAGATAGTTCAAGACGCTCATCAGGGAGCCTCCGGCGTAACGGATCGAAACTTCCTCAATTCCCAGCGTGAGCAGAATATTGTGCAGGTCCAGTACCAGCGGCGAGCCGGGGAGAGGAGCGACCCATGGATAATTGAGGATGTCCTCCGTTGCCAGATTGCGTTTGCGCATCAGCGGATGGCCCGCACCGCAGGCCAGCACGTTTCGCGCAGGCAGCAGTGGTTCGAACTGCTGGTCAGCGCGAAGGTCGGTGGAGCCCGTCGGTGTAACCGCGACATCGATCTGGCCGGATTCGAGCTCGCTTACAAGGTCGGAATAGTTGCCGTAGGACTGGTGCACCATGATCCCCGGCTCATCGTGCTGGAACGAGGCGATCATGGGCGAGACAACCGCATCCATGAAGAAAGGAACGCCGCCGATCCGCACGCGGCCGAACGAACCCGACTTGAAGCTGCGGATGATCTCCATCGCCTTGCGCGAGGACGCGAGAATCGCCTTGCCTTGCAGGCCAAGCTGTTCGCCAAGGGGCGTCGGCTGCATCGGCCGGCGCCCGGAAACGAACAGTGGCTCACCTACACGCTTTTCGAGGATGGAGATGGTCCGCGACACGGCCGACTGTGTCATGCCAAGCATGGCGGCGGCCTCCGTCACGCCTCCGGTTTCGATGACGGCGGCAAGCTGAACAAGGTGATGTTCCACAATCTTCATAGCAAAATGCTATAGTATTTATGAAAAATCTCATCAACAGTCGTTTTAGATCGGCTATATTTGCAGGTGTTGAGTGGTTGGCAAGCGGCTGAGAGCCTGATTGCCAATCGACGGGGAGAAAGCGGAGGAGGGCCGCGGCCCGGGACGATCGATTGTTTCACGGGAGGAGAACGATGGCACTTGTCAGCGGCTATCATCACTTGACCCTTTGCACCGATGGCGTGCAAGAGGATTACGATTTTTATACCAAAGCGCTTGGCCTTTATTCGGTCAAACGCACCGTGCTGTTCGACGGCACCATCCCCGTCTATCACCTCTATTACGGATCCCGCAGCGGCGAGGCTTCGACGATCATCACGACCTTTCCGTTCCGCAAGCCCGCCGTTTTTGGCCGCCGTGGAACGAACCAGTCGAAGATCATCCAGCAGGCGATCCCTGCCGGCGCGTCCGGCTATTGGGTCGAGCGGCTCAATGCCCGTGGTATCGAGGCTGAGAAAATATCGCGCTTCGGTATCGCGCGCGTGGCCTTCAAACACCCTTGCGGCATTCCGCATGAACTTGTCGAAAGCCCTGCAGACAACCGGCCGCCCATCGTCAACGAGGCGCAAGGGGTCACGGCGGAGCACGGTATCAAGGGCATTTACGGCGCGGCGATTGCCGTGTTCGATCGCACCGCCATGGATGACTTCCTGACAGTTGGCCTGTCGATGAAAAAGGAGGCTGACAGCAATGAGGGACTGATGTTCTCCGTCCCGAACGCAAACGGTCCCAACAGCATGGTCGAAATCCTGCATGAAGCAAATAGCCCGCAGGGCACCTGGACGCTTGCCGGCGGTACCATTCATCATCTGGCGCTGAACACTGGCGACGAACAGAACCAGCTGCAGCTGAAGGCGCATCTGGAGGGTTTGGGGTTCACGGACGTTTCCGACCAGAAGGATCGTAACTATTTCAAGTCCTGCTACGTCCGCTCACCGGGCGGCGCGCTGTTCGAGATCGCCTGGTCGGTCGAGGGCGGCTGGGCGCTTGACGAACCGGCCGACCGGATCGGTACCACGCTGGTCTTCCCGCCGTGGTTCGAGAACCGTCGCGAAGAGCTGATCGCCGGCCTGGAACCGGCCAACTTCTGAGCCGGAGCGATGGCGATGCATCATGAACCTCTCCTGCTCGGCGCTACGCCCGAGGAGGCTCAAGTCCACTGCGTCTTCATTCATGGGCGTACCCAGTCGCCTGAAGACATGCACGAGCAGGTGATTGGTCGGCTTAAGCCGTGGGGCGTGGCTTTTGTGCTGCCGCGTGCTGCCGGCAGAAGCTGGTACGGAGCGCGGGCGACGGAGCGGCTGACGCCAGCGACGCGAGAGGAACTGGAAGGCTCGCTGGCTTATATTCGCGGCATTGCCGACGAATTGACCCGTCGTCGCCACGCGACGCCTTTGTTGATCGGCGGCTTCAGCCAGGGCGCGTGCCTGGCTTTGGAATATGCGATGAAATATGGGCCATGGCGGGGTGCCATGGTCAATCTTACCGGCTGCCGAGTCGGCACCACGGAGTGCGACAGACCCTTTGCTGACCTTGATCGCATGCCGGTTTATCTGACCGGGTCCGACAAGGATCCTTGGATCCCTGTCGACGCTTTCGCCGATGCTGCCGAAAGTCTCGCGCGGGCACGAGCGAGTTTGCGTTGCGACGTCGTGCCCGACCGCGCGCACGAGGTGTCGGCCCAGGAAATTGGTGAGTTTGAAAACATGCTCTCGCAGATTGCCGGCGGTGATCGCGTAATACTTTAGAATGCGATCTTTCGATCTTCGTCAAGCACCCCTCGCTCAGTACTCTGGTTGATGAGATAGCCGCGCTTGGTCCCTTTATATTCCTTGGCGCTCCAATTGATCTTGGAATTGGAACAAGCCCATGCCTTGCGGGCCTTAGGGAAACTACAAGTTTAGGGAAACTCCAAGGGCGAAAAAGCGTTTTGATGCTGTGACCCTCATCGGAAGGAGACAGCAATGGCGGACAACAGCACCACAACGATCAGAGCCACTTTCCAAACACGTCAGGCAGCCGATCTTGCCGTCGAGCATCTGGTTCAGCAGCATGGAATTTCGAGGCCGGACATTTTCGTTCAGTCGGCAAGCGACCGCAACACTGCAGGTTCAGCGCCCTCGGGTGGAGATGCCTCGCATGATGAGGGGGCTCGCGGTGACGCACTGCTTGCAGGCGAGATCGAGGTCTCGGCGGATATCGCCTCAAGCCAGGCCGCCACCGTCAAACGCAGTCTCGCAGATGCCGGTGCACTGCATGTATGGAGCCGCTGAGCATAGCCGGCAACCCCAATCCAGGGCAGCATCGCTCCTCACCGATTGTTGAGCAGCTTACGTCCTGTCTGTGGATCATTGCTTTTCCTGCATTGGTTTGATGACGACCTCCTCTGCATGACAGCATGTACTCTCGATGACCCAGATCGTATCGCACCCGCGGGACGCTATAGGGTCGAAAGCAGACTGCTGTGGGCAATGTACGGCGACGGCTGGCCTGAAGAGGAAACGCGCGAACGCTTTTAGCCAATCTATTGTGAACTGAAGTGAAAGCACGTTCGTCTGAATGGGGAACGATGCGCCTTTATGACTGGGTTGTTCAAATGGAAGTTGCTCGATTGGAGGGAACAAGCAAGTCGTTCGATGGTTGGTCTTGGTATCGCCGGGAGGGACAATTTATTTCCGCCTGATGCGTGGAGAACAGACTGATGACGTTTGCAGCCGAGTCGGCCGGGGCGTTTAGCCATCCGCGGATCTATTATGTAAATCCGTTGCTCCTAACTGGGCGAGACCAATGGAGCGAAGCTTTTGATCATGCAAGCACGCTCGGTTTCGATATCGTGCTTTCCGCCCCGCCCTTCCTCGACACGAGGAGTGCCGGTCTTTGCTCCACAGAGAATTATAAGCGATCGGATGCAGAGGCCAGACTTGAAGACGAAGTGAAGGAGGGTCTTTTCGCCCTGGCAAAAGATGCGCGCGAGCGGGGTGTAGCGCTTATGCTCGATCTCGCGGTAAAGCCGCGCGATGTAAGAACAGGGGTCTCGACCCCTCTCGACCCCCGGCGATCGCCGGGCTCTCCATCTCAGTCCCGCGCGCCATATTCGAGCGAGGTGACCGGCGAATGGGAAACGCACCTCGCAGACTTCGCGTCCTGCGGGATCATGGGGTATCGGGTCATTGGCCTTGACAGCCTGCCTGCTGAGGGTTGGCGACGATTGATCGCCAGCGCAAAGATCGCCGATCCGGAAACGAGATTCTTTGCCTATACCCCGGGAACTGATTTCGCTTTTCGTTCAGAATTGCAAGACTGCGGGTTCGATGGGGCCTTTTCGTCGCTTGCTTGGTGGGATCTGCGCGAAAGCTGGTTCCTCGAGGAATATCGCCTGCAGCTCCCTTTCGGGCCACAGATTGCCTTTCCGGAAGCGCCGTTTGGAAGGCGACTGGCGCATGGCACCGAAAGCAGGGAAATCCGCGAGCGAAAATCACGCCGTGCTCTCCATCTTGCAGCCGAACTCGGCGACGGATTGCTTGTGCCGATGGGATTCGAATTCGGCGCCACCCTGCCGCTCGATCCGACATATGGTCATGGGAAGGGTTTGCGTGTCCTCAAAGCCGAGGGAGCCTACGATATCTCGGCCGATATACGCGACCTGAATTCCGTTCCACGTGCGTCCACCCGATGGGTGCTCCTTCAATGTGACACAACGAGCCAAGTCACGGTGATCGCGCAGGCCGATCGGTCCACATTGCGGGAGGCAGCGCATGCGCGGCTTCTCGCTGTCAACAGAGATCTGCGTCGTGTCGCGGAACTCCCTGACGACATCATGCATCGCTTGGCCTCGCCTTTCCTGCCTATCGAGGTGTCCGGCGGCCGCAGGATCGCTCCCGGTGCCGTATGTGCCGTTACAACGCAGGCCCACTCTATTGTTACGGCTGACGAAGGGGAGCTGTCCCTCGCAGAAGCGACAGCCTCTCCGCGCATCGCCATCGAAAATATTACGCCGCAAGTGGATGACGGACGTTTTGCGGTCAAGCGCATCGTCGGCGACACCGTGATCGTCGAGGCGGACATCTTTGCCGATGGCCATGATCTGCTGTCGGCCGCCCTTCTTTACCGCGCTCGCGATGAGCTTGAGTGGCGCCGAGCGAGAATGGTCCTTTCCGAAAACGATCGATGGCAGGGGTTCTTCCTGCTCGATCGCCTCGGGCGTTTCGATTTCCAGGTCGAAGCCTGGAAAAATCCCTTCGCTATCTTTCGCTACGAGCTTTTCAAGAAGAGCGAAGCGCGGCTCGATCTGCGGCTGGAGCTGATCGAAGGCGAAGAATTGATCCGGGATGCTGCAGCCGATGACGGCATACCGATGACAGACGAAACCAGGACAGAACTCGCGGCGCTGCTTGCCGAGCTTGAAAGGCGTGATGGGCCAGGCAAGCTTGAATTGCTGCTTGCCACACGAACAAACGAACTCATGGCGCTCGCCGACCGCCGTCCCTTTGCCTCGCACTCGCGGACCTATGGTATCGAAGCCGAACGACGCGAGGCGGCCTTTGCAAGCTGGTATCAGATATTTCCACGCTCGCAGAGCGGGGACCCCAATCGCCACGGCACTTTCGAAGACGTCATCGCACGCTTGCCGGCCATCCGCGATATGGGTTTCGACGTGCTTTACTTCCCGCCGATCCACCCGATCGGCCATACCAACCGCAAGGGCCGGAACAATTCTCTTATCGCCGCTCCAACTGACCCGGGCAGTCCTTACGCAATCGGTTCGGAGGATGGCGGGCATGAGGCAATCCACCCCCTGCTTGGAGGATTCCATGACTTCGAGCATCTGATTACGGAAGCCAAGCGGTTCGGATTGGAGATTGCGCTCGATTTAGCGATTCAAGCCTCCCCTGACCATCCGTGGCTAAAGGAGCATCCGGGCTGGTTCGACTGGCGCCCCGACGGCACGATCCGCTATGCGGAAAATCCACCGAAGAAATACGAAGACATCGTCAATGTCGATTTTTACGCGCCGGAGGCGGTGCCGGCACTTTGGGCCGAACTTCGCGACATCGTCGAAATGTGGATCGAGGAAGGTGTCGACATCTTTCGCGTCGATAACCCCCATACCAAGCCTTTTCCCTTCTGGGAGTGGATGATCGGCGACATCCGCGCGCGTCATCCGAAGGTCGTGTTCCTTTCGGAAGCCTTCACAAGACCGAAGGTGATGTACCGGCTGGCAAAGGTCGGCTTCTCCCAGTCCTACACCTACTTCACCTGGCGCAACACAAGGGCGGAGCTGGAGGAATATCTGACCGAGCTTACTCGAAGTGAGGTCAGAGAATTCTTTCGCCCGCATTTCTTCGTCAACACGCACGACATCAACCCGGACTTCCTGCAGAACGCGCCGCGCTCTGCCTATCTCATCCGGGCCGCGCTGGCCGCCACACTGTCCGGGCTTTGGGGCGTCTATAACGGTTTCGAGCTTTGCGAAGGACGTCCGGATGCCAAGCGCAAGGAATATGCCGATAGTGAAAAATACGAAATCCGCGCCTGGGATTACGACCGACCGGGCAACATCAAGGCGGAGATCTCGATGCTCAACCGCATTCGCAGGGATAATTCAGCGCTGCATTCGCATCTCGGCCTGACCTTTCTGCCCTCGTCGAACCCCAACGTCATGTTTTTCGAGAAGGCAAGCGCCGGACGCCACAACGTTCTGTTTGTCGCCGTGACGCTCAATCCGCATGCGATAGAGGAAAGCAATGTCGAATTTCCGCTCTGGCGGTTCGGCCTGGCAGACGATGGCACAATCGTTTTCGAGGATCTCGTCAGTGGCCAAAGATTCAGCCGTACCGGGAAGTGGCAGATGATCAGGCTCGATCCAGCTCATTTGCCCTTTGCCATCTGGCGCGTCAGGGCAGGGGAGGTCTGAGATGGACACTGTTCACATGGCCGAGAGCGATAAACTTGCCGACGACCCACTATGGTATAAGGATGCGATCATCTACCAGCTGCACATCAAGTCATTTTACGATGCCAATGGCGATGGCATCGGCGACTTCGAAGGCCTGTACCAGAAGCTCGACTATATAGCTGCACTCGGCGTGAATGCCATTTGGCTCCTGCCGTTCTTTCCCTCGCCTCGGCGCGACGACGGTTATGATATCGCCGATTATCGCAACGTCAGCCCGGACTACGGGACACTCGAGGATTTCCGGAAGTTCGTGGCAGCGGCGCATGAACACAATATCCGCGTGATTATCGAGCTTGTCATCAATCACACCTCGGACCAACATCCCTGGTTCCAGCGCGCGCGGCAATCGCCTGCCGGAAGCCCCGAGCGAGACTTCTACGTCTGGTCGGACACCGACCTGAAATTTTCCGAGACCCGTATCATTTTTCTCGATACGGAAAAGTCGAACTGGACATTCGATCCGACGGCGGGCGCCTATTACTGGCACCGCTTCTATTCGCACCAGCCAGATCTCAATTTCGATAATCCGCTGGTTATGAAGGAAATTATCGATGTCATGCGCTTCTGGCTTGAGACCGGCATCGACGGCTTCCGCCTCGATGCGATCCCCTATCTTGTCGAACGCGAGGGCACCAACAACGAAAACCTGCCGGAAACCCATCTGATCCTCAAACAGATCCGCGCGGCGCTCGATGCGACACATTCCGGCGTGCTGCTCCTTGCCGAGGCAAACCAGTGGCCGGAGGACACGCGAGAATATTTCGGCGACGGCGACGAATGCCACATGGCGTTCCACTTTCCCCTGATGCCGCGCATGTACATGGCGATTGCCAAGGAGGACCGCTTCCCGATCACCGACATCATACGTCAAACGCCGGAAATCCCCGAAATCTGCCAATGGGCGATCTTCCTCAGAAATCACGACGAGTTGACGCTCGAAATGGTCACCGACGCTGAACGCGATTATCTGTGGGAGACCTACGCCTCCGACAAGCGCGCCCGCATCAACCTTGGCATCCGCCGGCGGCTGGCGCCATTGATGGAACGCGACCGCCGCCGTATCGAGCTCATGAATGCGCTGCTGCTGTCCATGCCGGGAACGCCCATCGTCTATTACGGCGACGAGATCGGCATGGGAGACAATATTTATCTCGGCGACCGGGACGGGGTACGCACCCCGATGCAATGGTCACCCGATCGCAATGGTGGCTTCTCGCGCGCAGATCCGGCACGGCTCGTATTGCCGCCGGTTGCCGATCCGCTCTATGGCTTCGAGGCATTGAATGTCGAGGCACAGGTGGCGGACGCGCATTCCCTGTTGAACTGGACGCGGCGAATGCTGGCGCTGCGCGGCCGCCACAGCGCCTTCGGCCGAGGCTCATTGCGCTTTCTGACACCGGCCAACCGGCGGATTCTGGCCTATTTGCGTGAATATGGTGACGAGGTCATTCTTTGCGTCGCAAACCTGTCGCGCGTTCCCCAGGCGGTCGAGCTTGATCTGCAGCAGTTCGAAGGGCGGGTTCCGGTGGAGTTGACGGGCATGTCGCCGTTCCCGCCGATTGGGCAACTCACCTACCTGCTCACATTGCCCCCTTATGGTTTCTTCTGGTTCCAGCTGAATGCCGACGCCGACGGACCAGGCTGGCGCACGGCACCGCCCGAGCAACTTGTCGATCTGGTGACGATCGTTATCCGGCGCAGCCTGACGGAGCTTGCCGAGCTGCCGCATCACACTGCGGTGCTGAGCAGGGATATCCTGCCGGCCTATCTTGCGAAGCGCCGTTGGTTCGGCGCCAAGGACCAGGCCCTGCAGGAGGCGAGGCTCGTTTCCGCGACGCCGATACCCTTTGCCGACGGCGTCGTGCTCGGAGAGATCGAGGTCGTGCTGCCGGATCATGTGGAAAGCTATCAATTGCCGCTCGCAGCTGAATGGGACGATACGGCGACCAACGTGCTCGCCCAGCAGCTTTCCCTTGCCCGTATCCGGCAGGGCAGGCGGGTTGGATTCCTGACCGATGGATTTGCCGTCGAGATGATGGCGCGCGGCATCCTTCAGGGCCTGTGCGACCGCTCGACGGTCAGCGGACGCACAGGCATGATCGAATTCATTGGTACCGATCGGCTCGATTGCCTGGCCTTGACCGAGGATATGCCGATCCGCTGGCTTTCGGCCGAACAATCCAACAGCTCGTTGCTCGTGGGCGACTTGGCAATGATCAAGCTGATCCGCCATGTCTTCGTCGGCGTCCATCCGGAAGTCGAGATGACGCGCTATTTGACGGAACATGGCTATGAGCATACTGCGCCTCTTCTGGGCGAGGTCGCTCGGACCGACGGCGAAGGTCGCCGATCGACGCTTATCATCGTGCAAGGCGCGATCCGTAACCAGGGTGATGCCTGGAATTGGATGCTGTCCAATCTGCGCCGCACCGCTGACGAGATCGTGATCACCGAGGCTGCAGTCGAGTCAGCCGATGAGCAGCTGCAGCCTCTTCTGCATTTCATTTCCATGGTCGGCGAACGCCTCGGAGAATTGCATGTCTTGCTGGCGCAGCCGACCGACGACGAAGCTTTTGCGCCACGTCGTGCGGATACACGCGATATCGCCGGCATTCGCAAAACCGTAACGGGCGAGATCACCTATGCTTTTTCCAAGCTGACCGGCCTTGAAGATAATGTCGAGCCGGAGATCGCAGAGCAAATATCCTTGCTGCTTGCCGAACGCGACAGGATCATCGAGCTTGCCAGTGCGCTGGCGGACCAGGCGAAAGGCACTTTGCTGACGCGCGCGCATGGCGATTTCCATCTTGGCCAGATCCTGGTGACCGAAGGCGATGCCGTTATCATCGATTTCGAAGGCGAGCCGGCGCGCAATCTCGCCGAGCGTCGCGCCAAGACGAGCCCGCTGCGCGACGCTGCCGGCCTGCTGCGGTCGCTCGACTATCTCTCGGCAACCGCCATGCTCGAAAACGACGCTATTTCGGATCATCATGATGCCCGCCGCAGACAGGTGATCCAGCGCTTCGCGGAAAATGCGGAGCTCGTTTTTCTGACGTCCTATATCGAGGCATTGGCGGCTTCGCCCGATTTGCCGAAAACGCCCGCCGAGGTGCGGCGGATCATCGATATCTTTCTTCTGGAAAAGGCCGCCTATGAGATCGCCTACGAGGCACGAAACCGTCCGAAGTGGCTACCGATCCCGCTGAACGGACTTGCCGCCATCATAGCCCGACTTTCGGAGAGCCGCTCATGAGCGACGTTGCCGACATTCTCAGCGGAGTGGATGCGGGTTCGATACATGCCCTGGTGGAGGGGAGGCACGGAGATCCCTTTTCGATCCTCGGCATGCACCAAGGTGTGGACGGCCGCTACAGCGTCAAGGCCTATCTTCCGGGGGCTTTGCGCGTTGAAATCCTCGATCGAGACAGCGATCGCGTTCTGGCATTGGCCGATCTCATCCATCCGGCAGGCTTGTTCGGCGCGATGCTTGCCGACCGCAACGCCTATTATCTGAGAATTCAATGGCCCGATGCGGTCCAGGTGATGGCCGACCCCTACAGCTTCGCGCCGTTGCTCGGCGATCTGGATCTCCACCTGATCTCGCAGGGCACGCATTACAATCTCAGCGAAGCTCTCGGCGCCAATCCGATGACGATCGACGATGTCGCGGGCGTGCGCTTTGCGGTTTGGGCGCCGAATGCAAGCCGGGTGTCCGTAGTCGGTGACTTCAACGCCTGGGACGGACGCCGCCATCCGATGAGGCTCCGGCCGCAGGCAGGTGTCTGGGAGATATTCATTCCGCATATCACGGACGGCGAACGCTACAAGTTCGAGATTCTCGATCGCTTCGGCACCCTGCTTCCGCAAAAGGCCGATCCGGTCGCGCGGGCCGCGGAGCCGGCGCCATCGACGGCGTCCGTGGTGGCTTCGGCCGAGCCTTTCCGCTGGAACGATCATGGCTGGATGGACAATGGCCGAAGCACCGATCATTTCGCCAAGGCGCTTTCGATTTATGAGGTCCATGCCGGCTCCTGGCTGCGCAACATGGAAGATGGCGGCCGCGCGCTGGATTGGATCGAACTCTCGCAGCGGCTCATTCCCTACGTCCGCGAAATGGGTTTCACCCATATCGAGCTGTTGCCGATCATGGAGCATCCTTTTGGCGGATCGTGGGGCTATCAGCCACTCGGCCTGTTTGCGCCGACCGGGCGCCACGGCACGCCCGAAGATTTCGCATATTTCGTCGATCGCTGCCACCAGGAAGGGCTCGGTGTCATCCTGGATTGGGTGCCGGCGCATTTTCCGACGGATGTCTGGGGATTGGCGCGTTTTGACGGCACCGCGCTTTATGAGCACGAAGATCCGCGAGAGGGCTTCCATCGCGACTGGAACACGCTGATCTATAATCTCGGCCGCAACGAGGTCAAAGGCTTCCTGATCGCGAGCGCGCTCGAATGGCTTGAGCGCTATCATGTGGACGGATTGCGCGTCGATGCCGTCGCCTCCATGCTCTATCGCGACTATAGCCGCCCGGAAGGCGAATGGATCCCGAACCGCTACGGCGGGCGCGAAAACCTGGAAGCCATCGAGTTCTTCAAGCATCTGAACAGCATCGTTCACGAACGCTGTCCGCATGCACTGATGATCGCCGAGGAATCGACCGCTTTTCCGAACATCACAAAACCCGTAGCGGAAGGTGGGCTCGGCTTCGACATGAAGTGGAATATGGGATGGATGCACGACACGCTCCATTACATGTCCGACGACCCAGTCTATCGAAAGTATCATCATGGTTCGATGACCTTCGGCATGATCTATGCCTATAGCGAGCGCTTCATCCTGCCGTTTTCGCATGACGAAGTCGTACATGGAAAGGGCTCGATGCTCGCTAAGATGCCCGGCGATCAGTGGCAGAAGATGGCCAATCTCCGCTCTCTTTTCGGCTTCATGTGGGGGTACCCCGGTAAGAAGCTTCTCTTCATGGGCGGCGAGATCGGTCAATGGTCGGAATGGAGCCACGACAGTTCCGTGGAATGGGATCTCCTCGATGAACCGTCTCACGCCGGCCTGCAACGGCTGGTGCGCGATCTGAACCGGATCTACGGGTATTTTCCCTGTTTGCAGCATGGCGATACCGTGCCGGACGGCTTTGAGTGGGCGGTTGCAGATGATGCCGAACAGTCGGTTTTCGGAATGCTGCGTTTTGATGCCGGGCGGCGGTCGGCCATTCTGATCGTCTCGAATTTCACTCCGGTTTTCCGGGGCGGATACAGGGTAGGCGTGCCTTTTTCCGGCCTCTGGCGGCGGATACTCGATACCGATGACCCTGTTTATGGCGGAGCAGGTATCGGCTCTGGCGATCGTGTTGCCGGCGATTTTCCTGCGCATGGGCGCCGCCAGTCTCTTCTCCTCGATCTCGCGCCCCTTTCAACGGCGATGTTTGTCTTTGATCCCGAAGAGGCGACGAGGGGAGGTGAACAATCCTGAAAGTCTGCTGTCTTTGGAGGTTGGACAATAGTGTCGCGGAGGCGCATTCGACGGAACTGTCGGGTAGCGGACACCATCTTTCTTCCAATTTGATCTGTCTCTTGTTGCACGAGGAGGTTGCTAATGAAGATCATGATCGTCGAAGACGAGCCCTTGGTGGCACTCGAATTGGAGCGTATTGCTATCGAAGCCGGCCACGAAGTCGTAGGTCCCTTCATGACGGCGGAGCAGGCCCTGGCCTACGCGTCAAAGGCACGGGTGGCTTTCGTGGATCTCGGCTTGGCCGATGGCCATAGCGGAGCGGGACTCGCCCGCCGATTGACGGATCGGTTCGGGATAAAAGTCATCTTTGTGACCGGCAGCCCCGAACGGGTTGGATACGGCCTCGAAGGAGCAGTCGGAATAGTTGGCAAGCCATTTACCGACAAAGTGATCCTCGACGCCTTGGAGAAGGCGGAGCGCCTACAAGTCTAAACTCGCGGACCTCTAAGGTTTTCGAAGAGCGGCGCAAGCTTGTCGTTCAACTTGAACGTGGCTCAGGACAGGCTCCAAACAACGGCCCACGGTCCCAGCCGGTTGTCGGCTGTGCTGCCCGACGAGAAAAATGCTTGTCCCTCGGTCGGTCTTTTCAAAACGACTGGCGCGTTCGACAAGTTGGCTGCCAAATGAAGGTGTGTGGACCCCGTTTGCCAGCGCACTCGGACGGGAGAGGCGTCCGGATCATAGGTGGCCGGGCAACTATGCGCTTCAGCAAGGAGCGGCACGATTATTTCATGTCTGAGCCTTAGCAGCTGCCGGTAATAGTGGCCAATTCCCGGGTTCTCATTCATTTTATCCCAGCGCAATTTCGCGCTTCGGAAGGTAGCTTCGGCCGTCGGGTCGCACACATCCTCCGCTTCGAAGCCGGGCAGGCGCTTCAGTTCCTCCTTGCGGCCAAGCCTGATCTTGGCGTTGAGCTCCTCATCGAAGTCGCAAAAGAAGGGAAAGGGATCGGCAGCGCCCCATTCCTCACCCATGAACAGCATGGGGATCTGCGGCGAGAGAAGATAGATGGCTGCAATGGCCTTTATCGCCTCGATCGGATGGGAGGAAATCATGCGATCGCCGCGTGCCCGATTGCCGATCTGGTCATGGTTCTGGATGAAAGAAATAAAAGCCGATGGTGACAAGCCAGCGCTCGGCGATCCTCTTGGCCGGCCTCGATACTGCATATGCTCCCCCTGAAACGCGAAGCCTTCGGCAAGCGCGCGGCTCAGGCGTGGTCCCCAATCGGCATAGTCTTGATAGTAGCCGAAGATCTCGCCTGTGGCCGCTACATGAAGAGCGTGGTGGATGTCATCATTCCACTGTGCCGTAAAGTGGCGCGGCTTACCGTCTTCGCCGCGAGAGAGGAGAGCCGCGTCATTATCCTCGTTCTCGACGATCAGATGGACATAGCGTTCAGGGAAGGCGCTTCTGACGCGACCGGCAAGTTCGAGAAGGATATGCGGATCGCTGTCGTCCTTCATCGCGTGAACGGCGTCGAGCCGCAAACCATCCATCCGAAACTCGCTCAGCCAGTAGATTGCATTTTCGATGACGAAATCGCGGATGAAACGACTGCCTTCGCCATCGTAGTTCAGGCCCTTGCCCCAGACGCTTTCGTGCCGGTCGCCAAATATCGGCGCGTAGCGGGGCAGATAGTTCCCGTCCGGCCCGAAATGATTGTAGACCACATCGAGAAAGACGCAGATGCCACGCTCATGGGCTGCATCGACGAGCATTTTTAGATGCTCGGGACGGCCGTAGCTGCTATCCGGCGCATAGGGTAAAACACCGTCGTAGCCCCACCCATATCGGCCGCGAAAATCCGAAAGCGGCATGAGTTGAATGGCTGTTATACCGAGGCGTTGCAAATGGTCGAGCTTTTCGACGGCCGCCAGAAATGTGCCAGCTTCCGTGAAGGCGCCGACATGCAGTTCGTAGATGACGATTTCCTCCCAGCGGCGTCCCTTCCATCCCTGCGTTTGCCAGGCGAACGTTGGATCGATCAGCTCGCTCGGGCCGTGAACGTCTTCGGGCTGAAAGCGCGAGGCGGGATCCGGCACGGCAAACCCATCGGCCAGCACGAACTTATAGCGATCGCCGATCTGCGCATCCTTGACTTCGACGGCATGCCACCCGTCCTGGCTCCGCCGCATGGCCCATTCCCCGCGCTGCTCGATGCGGACGAGCGCGCGCTCCGCCAAGGGCGCCCACAGGCGGAACAAGACCGCATTTTCGTTGATTTGTGGTCCAAATGCGAAGCCTTGCTGCATGACACCCTGTCCGTCGATGACGCTGAAATTTTCCTGCATTCCAACACATCTTGACGGGAACGGTTCCTGAGGTGGGAACAGATCTCTTTCAGTTCCGTTCTTCAGAGCCCCCCGACGCAGCGAGGAAGCCATGACCGTCTTAACGTCCACCTATCGCCTGCAGTTTCGCGGAGATGTCACCTTTGACAAGGCAACGGAGCTGGTTCCCTATCTGAAAGATCTCGGTATCAGCCATGTCTATGCCTCGCCGATCCTTGCAGCGAAAAAGGGATCGACGCACGGATATGATGTCACGGATGCGAACGAGATCGACCCGGTGCTTGGCGGTCGCGAGCGGTTCGATGCTTTCTGCATGGCCTTGCAGCAGGCGAGCATGGGCTTGATCCTCGATATCGTTCCCAACCATATGGCCGCTTCCGTGGAAAACGCGTGGTGGCGGGACGTGTTGCAGCGAGGATCGGGCAGTGCCTATGCCGGCCATTTCGATATCGACTGGCGACGCAAGCTTACCTTGCCGCTTCTGGGACACCCATTCGAGGAAAGCCTGGCCGGGGCGGACTTTGATCTTCGCTACGAGCCTGCGGATGGGCGCATCTATTTGGCCTATTTCGACAATCTGCTTCCGCTCTCGGCTGAAAGTGCCGAGCGGCTGGCAGCGGACATAGGAATGGATGCGGAGCGGTTGCGCGCATTTTCGAGGGATGCGGCCGCGATGAGAAAACTGCTCGCGGAACAGCATTGGCAATTGCTCTATTGGAAAGATGCCGCCGAAAACCTCAGCTATCGGCGCTTCTTCGAGGTGGCGGGTCTGGTCGGAATGCGCGTGGAGGACGCGCGGGTCTTCGACGACACGCATCGGCTGATCATCGAATTGGTTCGCGCCGGACAGGTCCAAGGATTACGCGTCGACCATATCGACGGACTGGCCGATCCGAAGGGTTATCTCGAGCATTTGCGGCAAGCTGTCGGCCCGGACACGTTCATCGTAGTCGAGAAAATCCTTGCCCCTGGCGAGACGCTGCCGGCGGATTGGCCGGTGTCGGGAACGACCGGCTACGAATTCATCGCCGCCATGGCCGATCTCTTCGTGAACGAGGAGGGATTGCGCAAGCTGGATGAAGCCTACAGGTCCGTCAGCGAGGAGGATGCCGACTTTGCCGCAGGTTTGCGCAGGGCGAAGCTGTTGATGGTCGAGCGCAATTTCGCCGACGAGACGAGGCGTCTGGCGAGCCTGGCATGTTCGATTTTTCCCGATTTCGACACGGAGGAAATAGCGGCGGCGCTTCGCGAGCTGCTGGTCGCCTTCCCGGTTTACCGTACCTACGGCTATCGGGGAGCTGCATCGTCCGATGACGTGGCGGTCATCGAGAGTGCCTGCGAGAAGGTCCGAAGCCGATTGCCGACCATTGATGCCGTTAATGCGCTTGGCCGCCTTCTGAAAGGGGATGTTGCTGCAGCCGAAGCTCTGGAGTTTCGAGCCAGATTCCAGCAGCTCAGCGGTCCGATCATGGCAAAGGCAGTCGAGGACACGCTGTTTTATCGGTATAACCGCCTGATCGCATTGAACGAGGTCGGAGGCGAGCCGCATACGCCGCCGGGCTCGGTGGCGGCCTTTCATCAATTCATGACCGATCGATTTCGGCGACAACGCCGCGGCCTTTCCGCGACCTCGACGCATGATACCAAGCGGGGAGAAGACGCCCGCGCCCGCCTCTACGGACTGACGCAGGATACTGATGCCTGGATTGCCGGTGTCGAGCGGTGGCGCAACATGAATTCTCCTTTTCGTTCCAGCCTTGCCGATGGACCTGCGCCTGAGCCCAATATCGAATGGATGCTTTACCAGGCGCTTGCCGGCATCTGGCCGCAGGACATCGAGAGGGCCGATCGGAGCGCACTGAAGGAACGGTTTTGCGCCTATGCCTTGAAGGCCATCCGAGAAGCCAAGCTCCGGACGGATTGGATGGATGAAAATCCTTCCTATGAGCATGCGGTCCAGGCCTATGCCGCCGCCTCGTTTTCGGAGGATAGTCGGGAGTTCATCCGTGATTTCGACCGGACGCTGCGCCCTTTCATGGAGTTTGGTTTCCGCAATAGCCTGGCTCAGTTGCTGATCAAGCTCACGGCTCCCGGTATTCCCGATATCTATCAGGGTACCGAGGGTCTTGATTTCAGCTTAGTCGATCCGGACAATCGAAGACCGGTCGGCTATCTATGGACTGACACGGAAGCGGCCGGTCCCCTCGCGTCGGATGCGGCTTCCTTGAAACGGCACGTCATCCGTAAGGTGCTACGCTATCGTAATCAACATCCCTTGCTTTTTCTCGAGGGCGAATATGTGCCCTTGGAAACCAGCGGGCCACGAGCGTCCAATCTCGTGGCTTTCGCGCGCGTTCATGAGCGTGGGATAGCGATTACGATCGTGCCGCGCCTGGTCGATATGCCTTCATCGGATTTCTGGAAAGACACCGCTGTGACGATGCCGCGAGAGCTCAAGGGGCCGCTATACGATCTCCTGACGGATAAGCCTTCTGCAGCCGGCAATCTTCTGGCAGCGCAGCTGTTTGCCGATCATTCCCTATCGCTTCTCGTGGGAGATCGGTGACGATCCCGGCGTCTATACATGTGTAGTCCAGCTTCAAGGCCGGAACAAAGCGCTGCACGGGGTGTTTCTGCTGCGCAGCAACATCACGAGGATTCCATGACGGAAGGCGGCAAGAGGCATGCGATCGAGCCTGGAGATTACACACGCCTGGGAGCGAATTATGATGGACGAGGTGTCAATTTCGCACTTTTCAGCGCCTATGCGGAAAAGGTGGAGCTTTGCCTTTTCGACGAAAGCGGAAAGCAGGAGATCGAGCGGATCGCTCTGCCGGAATATACCCATGAAATCTGGCATGGCTATGTGCCTGGATTGAAGCCGGGTGCCTTGTACGGCTACCGCGTGCATGGCCCGTTCGATCCGTTAAATGGTCATCGCTTCAATGCGAGCAAATTGCTCGTCGATCCCTATGCCCGCGAGCTTGTCGGCAACATCGAATGGTCGCAAGCCCAGTTCGCCTATGGTCTGGATGATGAGCAAAAGGATCTTTCCTTCGACGAGACCGACAGCGCCGGACAAATGCCCAAATGCCGTGTGGTCGACCTCAAGAATGAAGCGCCGGATAAAAGGCCGTCGATCGCGTGGCCTGAGACCATTTTCTATGAGGCGCACGTCAAGGGAATGACGATGCTGCATCCGGCAATTCCGGAGCCGTTGCGTGGCACCTTTGACGGCCTGGGGCACGGGGCGGTCGTCGATTACATCAAGAGCCTCGGCGTCACCTCGATCGAGCTCCTTCCCATCCATTTCTTTCCCGATGACAGTCACTTGCTCGACAAGGGCTTGCGCAACTATTGGGGCTACAACACCCTTGCCTTCTTCGCGCCGGCAACTCGGTATTACGGGCCGAAAGGCCTTGAAGGCTTTCGCGACATGGTGCGTGCCTTCCACGATGCCGGTATCGAGGTCATCCTCGATGTCGTCTACAATCATACCGCGGAGGGCAATGAACTCGGTCCGACCCTTTCATTCAAAGGCATCGACAATTTCTCCTATTACCGCACCCTGCCGGACCAAGCCCGCTACTACATCAACGACACCGGCACCGGTAACACGATCAACACGTCGCATCCGCGCGTGCTGCAAATGGTGACGGACTCGCTGCGCTATTGGGTCGAAGAAATGCATGTCGATGGCTTTCGTTTCGATCTCGGCACCATTCTTGGCCGCGAACCTCAGGGTTTCGATCAGCGCAGCGGTTTCTTCGACGCGGTCGGCCAGGATCCGGTGCTTGCGAAAGTCAAACTTGTCGGCGAGCCGTGGGACATTGGTCCCGGCGGTTACCAGGTTGGGGGATTTCCGCCGGGTTGGGCGGAATGGAATGACAAATATCGCGATACGGTGCGGGATTACTGGAAGGGCACACCCGGCATGACAAGGGATTTTGCCGCCCGCATCTTAGGGTCGGGCGATGTTTATGATCTTCGCGGCCGCCGCTCCTGGGCGAGCGTCAATTTCATCGCCGCCCATGACGGCTTCACGCTCAATGATCTCGTCTCCTATAACGAGAAGCATAATGAGGCCAATGGCGAAGACAACAATGACGGCCATAATGACAACCGCAGCTACAATTACGGCGCTGAAGGTCCGACGAATGATGAAGCCATCAATACCGTTCGAGAGCGCCAGAAGCGCAATTTTCTCGCGACCCTCTTTCTATCGCATGGTACGCCGATGCTGCTCGCGGGTGATGAATCCGGCCGCAGCCAGATGGGCAACAACAATGGCTACTGTCAGGATAACGAACTCAGCTGGCTGCATTGGGACGATCGATATGGCAGCGCTGAAGCGCTTTATACCTTCGTCAAACGGCTGATCGCCTTGCGTCAGGCACATTCCATCCTCAGACGAGAAAATTGGCGCGACGGTCTGGTCGTCACCTGGCTCAATCCGAGCGGCGGCGAGCAGACGGATGAGCAATGGGACGATGAAGCAAATACGGCGATCGGCCTGCGCCTGTCGCGTAAGCAGCCCTTCGAAGAGGGCTGGGATGATGTTCTACTCCTTTTCAACCCCCATGACGGAGATGGCGATTTTACCTTGCCGGATGACAAACGCTGGGCCCTGGAGCTGTCGACATCCTGCCTCGATGAGCAGGGTCGAAGCGCAGTTGAGAAGAAAACTCTAAAACTTGAAGCCCGCAGTCTCTCACTTTTGCGGCCAGCCTGAAACAAGCGTGGGTGAAATGACAATGCACGTCGCAGTGAAGGAGAGATGTGCCGGGCATGTTTCAATGCGCGGCGATCCTCGCTGCCAAGATAGGAATACGACGACAATCGTTAGGAACGTTTCACTCGGCGGCAGCATGACTGGCCGTTGACGGGCGAAAGAAAGCGCCCAGTTCGCCCACTGCTTCCTCGATGCGTTTGGTCAGTTGTCCTGACGAGACGGTGTAGTCAGTGAAATCCCTTTCCGACGCATAGATGGCGGTCGGCAATGTATGTGCCATGAAGCACCCGAAAAGTGGGCGAACGCGGGCAAATCAAAGCGCCACCCCACCGGCAACGACGGAGCAGATCTCGGCGATATCCCTCGTGCCCGGTTGACGACCTTCGAGCGCAAGCCTTGCCGCCGCCTGCTGGAAGGCTGCATTGAGAGGAGCCGCTATGCCATGGATGCGCGCGAGCCTGACGATTTCGCCGTTCAGGTAATCGACCTCGCTTGAGGCGCCACGGGTGAAACTCTGCCAGGTCGATTGCTGGCCGGGCTTTATGCCGCTCTCGGGTGCGACGCGCCAGGACGAAATATCGATCGTCCATTCCGACGGTGCGGCCGGATCATAGCCGGCAGCCACCAGAACGGTGCGTGCCTCTTTCGCCAGGCTTGCTGCCGCCTTTGAATGAAGCTCGGGAGAACCGGCGAACAGCTCGACCGCATTGGTGACGTTATGCTCCAGCTTGGCAGCCTTCCATCGCCGGATGTCCGGACGCGCTTCGGCAAGATAGCCAGCCTTCGCAAGATCGGCGACGATCGACAGGGCCGTATCGTCGAGCCCCGCAGGGTAGCATCCAAGGGCGACGATGCCGACATTCGGCTCGCCCCCAACGACGACCTCGCCCGTGACCGTGTAGCGCGCCGGAATGCGAATACTGGCCGCATAAACGCGATCAAAGCGCCGCAGAGCAGTATCTTCCGCCGCCAGTCCATTCTGCAGCGTCACGAGCGGCAGTTCCGATGCGAAACCTGACCCCTCGACATCCCTCCAGGCCCAAAACTCGGTCGTGGCCTCGACATCCTGCACCTTGACTGCGAGGACGAGGATATCGCCTTGCCGGAGCGCCGGCGGTGCGGCGGTATCGGCGGTGTTGAGCCGCACGATCCTGTTTTCCGCCGCGCGGCAATAGGAAAGGCCGTGCCTGGCAATATGTGCGATCTGGGCGCCGCGCCCGACCAGGACATAGGGGATGGCGTGCGTTTCGAACTCGGCCGCAAGGCTCGCGCCAACCGCACCGGCGCCGATGATGATGTAGCGTGTCATGATCAGGCCGTTTTCAATACGGTGAAATCGAGCGGAGGAGCCGAAGGCGTGTCCTTTTCGCTCTTCCAGCGTTCGAAAGCTGCGCGCCCGAGGATGGAGATGGATGTGTCCTCCTGCGGGGCATGGACGAGCACCGACTGAATGTCACGGAAGTGGCGCTCCAGTCCCAACTCGTTTCCGAGACCGGGATTGCCGATTCCGCGAACGGCAACCTGAACCGCGTCGCGCAGCTGCCGGCCCGCGATCAACCGGGCCCTTATATGCTTCTCGGCATCGGCATGCTTGTCCTTCAGCGCATCGAAAATAATCTGCCGGGCACCGGACACCAGCAGATCGATCTCGCCGGAGAGCGTCACGAAGCGTTCCGTGCGGGCGATCGGATGGCCAAGGTTGGTTGGAACCCGCTCGTGGGCAAAGTGGATGAATGCTTCCTGAGCGGCCTCGGCCACCCCGAGATAAAGCGCAGTCAGTGCCAGCGTGATTGCTGCATGCGCGCGATTGTCCTGCTGTGCAACGGATGGATCGACGAGGTCGATGACGTTCTCGAGCGGGATCTCGACGTCGGTATAGTCGACGTCGTGGGAGCCGGAGGCGCGCATGCCAAGGCTGTTCCAGTTCTCGATGACGCGGATGCCTGGAAGCTTGTTCGGCACGACAAATGTTCCGACGCGGGCCGGCGTTTCATCGGTGTGCGCCCAGACCAGAAAATGCGTCAGCCCGTGGGCACCGGTGACGAACCGCTTGCGGCCGGTGATCGACCAGCCGGAGGCGGTGCGGCGGGCGAGTGTCGCCGGCAGGCCGCCGCGGGCGGGCGAGCCGAGCTCGGGCTCGACGCGTGCGGCGTTGATCAGCAGCGGATGCTCTTTGGCCTGCGCAAGCAGGCGCTTGTAGAGATCCTCCGGCCAATGGCTTTTCGTTGCCTGGCCGAGATGGTTGAAGATCGTCATCGCGCTGATGAGCGCGACCGACGGATCACCCCGGCCGAGCGCCGCGAGAATCGTCGCGACCTCGTATAGGGTTGCGCCGGCGCCACCATATCTCGCTGCGACGGTGCTTTCGAGCAGGCCGCTTTGATGAACCGCACGGATGCCGACCCATGGGAAGTCCCCCGTCCGGTCCGCCTCGGGGGCAGCGTCCGCAAGAGCACGCGTCGTCGCCCTCAGCAGGCCTGGATCGAAAGGCGTGTCATGGGCGATCATCAGGCCGCGGCCTTCTTCTTTGCCTCTTCCCGTTCGCGTATGCCCTCGCGCACCAGCGGCAGGATGTAGCGGCCGTAGTCGACGGCGTCGTTGAAGTTGTCGTAGCCGCGGATAGAGATCAGGTCGGCGCCGAGATCGATATAGTCGAGGATCGAATCGGCAATCGTGCGCGGCGATCCGACAAGCGCGGTGGTTGCCCCGGAGGCATTGGTCGCCGTAACCGTCGGATACCACAGGGCGCGATCATGGACGTCGCCGCGTGCGGCAATGTCGAGAAGCCGCTGCGATCCGACATTGGCGGGGCGAGGGGCGGTGGGCGGCGCGCGATGAAGGCCCCTTTCCCGGTTTTCCTTAAGGCGATCGAGGACCCGGTGAGCTTTTTCCCAGGCCAGTTCGTCGGTCTCTGCAACGATCGGGCGGAAGGTCACCCAGATTCGAGGCCGATCGGTCCTACCGGCCTTTGCTGCCTCGGCATAGATCCGCTCGATCTGCTGCTTGGTTTCCGCCAGAGGCTCGCCCCACAGTCCGAAGATGTCGCAGAGAGAGCCGCCAATGCGGTAGGCGGCGTCCGATGATCCGCCGAGCGAGATCGGGATCAGTCCGTGCGTCGGGCGAACGGCACTGCGAAACTGCTTGAACTGGTAGTATTTGCCGTCGAAATCAAAGGGCTCCGTTGAGCTCCATGCAAGCCGCAGGATACGGATATATTCCTCCTGCCGCTCGTAGCGCTGCTCCTTGTTGAGGAAGTCGCCCTCGCGCGCCTGCTCGTCATCGCTGCCGCCGGCAATGAAGTGGACGACCACGCGCCCGCCGCTCAACTGGTCAAGTGTGGCAAGCGATTTGGCCGCAACTGTCGGATAGACGGTATTGGGCCTGAGCGCGACGATGATCTTGATGTTCTTCGTATGCGCAAGGACGGTGGCGCCAATGGTGAATGGGTCGAAGGAGGAGGACGAGTAGGGGATCAGCGTATAGTTGAAGCCGTAGTCATCGAGCGCGCGTGCATAGCGCTCGAGATAGCTGGGATCGACCGGAGCGTCCGGGATGGGATTGAGATCGTTCGAGGCGTTGGGAAAGCTAACGCTGATGAATTCCGCGGACATGGGAGCTCCTCTGATTGTCGAATGTTGGACAAAGTTAGGCGGCAGCTAAGGAGTAAGGAAGACAGGTCTTTCTATTTCCATTGAAACTATAGAAAATATTCCCTAATCGCTCCCGCGGAAGATCTGGCCGGGCGGCGGCCTTACCAGTCGGGCGACCAACCGAGGCTTGGAGCGACGGTTTCAGCAAGATCGGTGAGCAGCCGGATGTTCTCGGCAAGGTCAAAGGCAGGCGGCAGAAAGAGGACGACTTCGTCGGCCGCGGCAAGGCCGGGATCACTGAGCACCGCTTCGATGACCTGGTCCGGCGTGCCGTGAAAGACCGGTGAGATCTGGCTTCCTGGCGGCTGGTTGGTCCGCGAGCTCGGCTCAAGCGCGCCCTTCGGCCGCGATGCCGCAATGCCTTGGGTGCGACGCTCGAGATCATAGGCGGCGTATTTTTCGCGAAGGTCCGGCGTGGTGCCGACCAGGATCGACGCTGCCACAGCAACAGGCGGCGGCTCGCTTGTCCGTTCCCTCCGCCAGGTGGCTCGGAAAGCCTCGATGCAGCGCGCCTGATAATCTCCGAAGCTCTCACCTTCGGCGTGGTCATGCTGTACGGTTCCGGCGATCAGCCCGATGCCGAGTTCGGCGGCTTGTATCGCCGATCCGAAGCTGGCGGAGCCCTGTCTGATGCGTGAACGAAGGGTCGGACTATGCGGCGTCACTCTGAGTTGGCTGCCCTCCGCGGCACCCTGGCCGGGTCCTGCGATGGTGTGCAGAACTTCGCCTGCGATCGCGGAAAGAAAACGGGCCTGACGGCGCTTGGCTTCCGTCCGGGCATCGGTATCGACCGTGCCGAAGACCGCATCGAAGGCGGCGTTGGAGCCGGTCGAGATCGCCAGTTCCAGCCGGCCGCCGATCAGGAGATCTGTCGTGCCTGCGGCTTCCGCCAGCAGGATGGGATCCTGATAGCGCATCGGAATGACGGCCGAACCGAGAACGATATGGCTTGTGTGCTGGCCGGCTGCGGCAAAGAAGGGGAGCGGCGAGGACAGATAATGGTCGAAATGGCGCTGATAGGCCCAGCCCGACTGGTAGCCCAGGCGTTCGGCCGCCTTGAAAAGTTCGATGCCCTCCCGCAAGCCGTGAGCAGGCCCGGTCTCGTCGTTGAACGAGACGCGCGTGTTGAAGCCAAGCCGCTTCTTCGGACGGAATGACGCGGACGGCGCCGCGGCGGGGGCGATGACGGTCATGCAATCTTTTCCTTGTTGAATATCTGCCGGTGCTGCGGGGGGTGGGTGCGTGTGAAACGTGCAGCACCCGAAGGGATCGATTCCAGCAGCGAGCGCGTATAGGCCTGGCGGGGGGTGTCGAAGATCTCACCCACGGTGCCATGCTCGACGATGCGTCCGCGCTGCATGACCGAGACCGTGTGGGCAAGCTGGCGCACGAGCGCCAGATCATGCGACACGAAAATATAGGTAAGGCCAAGCTTGACCTGCAGCGACAGCAGCACCTCGACAATATCGGCCTGAACGCTGACGTCGAGCGCAGAGGTAGGCTCGTCAAGCACGATCACGTCAGGTTTCAGGACAAGCGAGCGGGCAATGGCGACGCGCTGGCGCTGGCCGCCAGACAAGGCGGCGGGCTTGCGGGACAGGAGATGCTCTCCCAGCCCGACGTCCGCAAACGCCTTGCGCACCGCAAGCGCCCGCTCCTGATGGGTCCCGATCTTGAAGCGGTCCAGCGGCTCGCGCACGAGCCTCTCGATGTTCCAGGTCGGATCGAGCGATGTGAAGGGGTTCTGGTAGACGAGCTGCAGGTGCCGCCAGACAGAGCGCAGCTGTTCGGGTGAGCGACCGTTGACCTGTTCGCCGCCGACCGCGATCTTCCCGGCGTCGGGCTGCTCAAGCCCGAGCAGAAGCCGGATCGCCGTTGTCTTTCCGGATCCCGATTCACCGACCAGCGCATGCGTCGTTCCCGCCTGAACGTCGAACGAGACGTCGTTGACGGCGGTCAGCACCTTGCCGTCGACGGTGAAGGTCTTCGTTACGCCGCTGACCTCGATCTTCGGTGTCTTGTCACGCAGCGCGCCAAGATGCCGGAAACCGGGCTCCCGCAACGGCCGGTACCGGTCCGGGTTGAGTGCCGGCACGTCGCCGTGAAGTTTTCTGGCGTAGGAGGAGGACGGCGCGGAAAATATCGTAGCGGTACTGCCAGCCTCCTGGACGATGCCGTCCTTGAGGACCACGATGGAATCCGCGCGCTCGGCTGCGATCGCCAGGTCATGGGTGATGAGGAGAAGGCTGATCTGCAGTTCCTCCTGCAGCTTCGACAACAGGTCGAGAATACGCTTCTGGATCGTGACATCGAGCGCGGAGGTCGGCTCGTCTGCGATCAGCAGCGACGGCCGCGGCAGAACGGCGAGCCCGATCAGCACGCGCTGGAGCATGCCGCCGGAAAGCTGATGCGGATAGGAGTCGTAGACGCGCTGCGGATTGTCGAGCCCGACCTGTGCGAATGTCTCAAGAACGAGTGCCCTGCGAAGTGCCTTGTCCGCTTCGTCCAGCAGTGCGGCCGCTTCCATTGCCTGCGCGCCGATCGTGCGGACCGGGTTTAGGGAGTTGCCGGGGTCCTGCGGCACGAAGCCGATCCTGCGTCCTCTGAATGGACGGAAGCGGCGCTCCGGAAGCCCCAGGAGCTCCTGGCCCTCGAATTCGACGCGGCCCGTGGCGTGTCCCGCTGCGGGAAGCAGTCGCAGGGCGGCGCGGGCGATGGTCGACTTTCCCGATCCGGATTCGCCGATCAGCGCGAGACCTTTGCCGCGTCCAAGCTCGAAGCCGACATTGCTGACGACCATATGGGTGCCGTAGGCGACCGACAATCCTTCGGCCCGCAGCAGCGGGGTCGATGGGCGGTTTGAAAGCATGGTCAGTCTGTCTTGCGGAGCCATCGGCTGATCCTGTTTACAGAGAGGACGGTTGCGATCGTGACGAGGGCCGGGGCATAAACCAGCCAGGGCCATTTGAGGTAATCCTTGCCGATCGAGATCAGCAGACCCCAGTCGGAAGCCGGCGGCGGATCGCCGTAGCCAAGGAAGGCAAGGCTGGCGATCACCAGAATGGAATCGCCAAACTGCAGGACGGCAAGCGGCAGCACCGATCGCGATGCGTTCGGAAGCACGTGGCGCCATAGAATGTGCCAGCGCGAGCCACCGAGGAGGAAGGACGATTCGACGAATGTGGCCTGTCGGGTCTTGATGACTTCGGAGCGCATCACCCGGGCAAACAGCGCAACGGCTGAGACGCCCGTCGCGATTGCCGCATTGGTCGTGTCGAAACCGATTGCGGTGACGACGATGACCGCCAGCAGGAATTTGGGGATGGCCAGCAACACATCGACGAGACGGGCAAAGACCGTATCCACCCAGCCGCCGAAGAAGCCGGCCAGCAGTCCGATAATTCCGCCGGCGACGACGCCGATGACGACTGCAATCAGTGCGCTCGCCACCGAAGAAGCCGTGCCATAGACGACGCGTGTATAGAGGTCGCGGCCGAGATGGTCAGTACCGAACCAGTGTGCCGAACTTGGGCCGAGCAGCTTTTGGGCGGGAGTGCCGTTCACCGGATCGTAATGGGTAAACAGGCTGGGTGCCAACGACCAGCCGATCGCCAGAGCAACGACCAGGAACGAAAGGATGACGACGGGCGGCACGCGCAGGCCCGTCAGACGGCTGAGCGCGGTCGTGCGGGGGGCGGAGGAAACAGAGGCAAGTGTCATTGGGTCACCCCCTTGGAGATGGGGAGAGAGCTGTCGTCGGCGGTCGTCGGAAGGCGGTCCTGCCCGCCGAGAAGTTTGACGCGCGGATCGAGCAGCGGATAGGTAAGGTCGGCGATCAGGTTGACGACTACAAAGACCACTGCGGCAAGCGAGACGACGGCTTGCAGGACCGGCAGGTCCTGCGTGCTGACCGACCGCTGCACCAGGCTGCCGAGCCCGTTTCGGCCAAACACCGTCTCGGTGATCAGCGAGCCCCCGAGCAATTCGCCGATCGTCAAAGCGACGACCGTGATGACCGGAAGCGATGAGGGCTTGAGCAGGTGCATGACGAAGAGACGCATCTGGCTGAGCCCGCGTCCACGTGCGACGGCGGCATAATCCTGACTGGATTCATGGTCGAGATTGGCAATCAGGACTTCGGCGATCTGTGCCGAGATCGGAATGCCGAGGGCGATCGCCGCGAAAAGCGTTGCCCAGAAACTGTCGGGCTGGATGACGCGAAAGACGCCGAGCTGAAAACCGAAGAGATGAATCAGCACCAGGCCCATCACGAAGTTCGGAACCGACAGAAACAGCGATGGGAAGCCGCGGAGCAGTCCCTGGCCAAACCGCCGGGGCAGAAATTGCGTGCCGTAGGCGATGATTGCCGCCAGGAACAGCGCAACCGCGAGCCCCGCCGAGGCAAGCACGAGTGTCGACGGCAGAACCTCCGCAATCAGCGTCGCCACCGGCCGGTTGGTTCGCATCGACAGACCGAGATCGCCGGTCACGAAGCCGGAGAAGGCGTTCCAGAGCTGCACGGGGACCGGCTTGTCCAATCCCTGCGCGGCGATGATTTCCTTGATCTCATCCGGGGTGAAGCCGTTCTGCGGGTTGTTCAGGACGTTGGTAATCGGATCGCCGGGCAGGATACTGACGACGACAAAGGTGAAGACATAGGACAACAGGATCACGACGATCGCCTGCAGGAGCCGCTTTCCGGCATACTCGAAATAGGCTTTTCTCATGCCCATCACCTCTGTGTCTGTTGAACGGCCGGACTATTCGCTTTTCGTGGCGGTGTAGTAGCTGGCATAGGCGACGCCGTTGTAGACCGCTCCCTTGAGCTTGGGCGACTGCACATAGATGCGCTGGACGATCTGTGTCCGCGGAATGAAATAGCCCTGGTCGAGGACGTATTTCTGCAGTTCGTCGAGCAGCGGTTTGCGCGCTTCGATGGAGGCGGCGCCGGCGATCTTGTCGCGCAGGTCGTTGAGGGTCTTGTCGCTCTCGTCGAGCGCAAACCAGTTTTCGCCATTGTTCGCATTCGTCAGGATGCTGGCGACGGTGCCGGCGTCGATGAAGGAGCGCGTCACCTCATATGCCGGTACGCCCGCGCCGCCATACTTTATCTTCTGCCCGAAGGTGACGACGTCATAGGCACGGATATCGACCTTCCAGCCGATCTTGCCGAGCTGCTGGGCAATCAGTTCGTCGATCGATTTCGATGTCGCGAGGTAGGGGTTGGAATTCAGCGTCAGCGACAGCGGCTTGCCATCCTTGACGCGAATGCCGCCCGTTCCCTTCTTCCAGCCTGCCTCGTCGAGAAGCTTCTCTGCCTTCTCAGGATTATAGGCAAGCAGCGCACTCTGGTCGGTCGCACCCGGAACGTTGCTCTGGATGAACGACGTCGCAAGCTTCCAGTCGGGCGTATAGACCGTGTCGATGATCTCCTGGCGATTGATGCCGGCCTGAAGCGCTTGGCGAACCTTTACATCGTCATAGGGCGCAAGCTTGGTGTTGATCGCCCAGCCGTTGACGAAGCCGAGATAGCGAGGCGTCGCTACCGTGAGGCCTTCCGACTTGAGAGACTCGAGCTCCTGCGGCGATGCGTTGTAGGCAACGTCGGCCTGGCCGGACTGCACGGCTGCGACGCGCAGCGACGGTTCCGAGACGAGCTTGTAGGTGATCGTATCGAGATGGGCGGGACCGGTCTGGCCGACCGCGGCAGGACCCCAGTTGTAATCCTTGCGCTTGGCAAGCTTGACGTAGTCGCCTTCCTTCCAGGACTCGACGACATAGGGGCCGCTGCCGGAGGTCTTGCTTAGATCGGCCTGGCTGCTCGCCGGCGATGCGATGGTCTTCGGGGAGATAAGGATCGAGCCGTGATAGCCGAGCGTCGGAATGAAGCCCAGCGTCGGCTTCTTGAAGAAGACCTTCACGGTTGTCGCGTCGACGGCTTCGGCATGATCATAGGTCTTGGGGAACAGGCCGATCGGGTTGATGCCCTCGCTCTTGCGTCCGGCATACCAGATGTCGAGATTGGCAACGACGGCTGCTGCATCGAGCGGGCTCCCGTCGGAGAAGGTCACGCCGCTCTTGAGATGCAGGGTGAATTCCGTCGCATTGTCGTTCTGCTCCCAGCGCTCGGCGATCCACGGGCTGACCTTGCCGTCGGCATCGACATAAAGAAGCTTGTCGGTGACATGGCCCCAGATATGGCCCTGAAAGCTGGAGATCGCGCTGTTGTTGGGAATCCAGGTGTCGCCCAGCGAATCGATCAGGAAGACGACATCTCCGCCATCATGCGCGCCGTCCTCAGCCAATGCCGGGGTTACATTCGCTGTTGCGACCAGAGCGGCAAATGCCAGCGCAGAGGTGGCGGTCAGCAGACGACGCCGGGAAAGAAGAAGGCGAGGAGAACGGTCGTTCATGAAGCAGTCCTGTTTGGTTGCCGGGCTAATGACGAACAGGAGCCTATGTGAGCGGATCGGTTTCGAGAAAGACTGGTTGTTCTTTTTCTATCAAATTTGTAGATTATTTTGTCAGCGCAATCTGAAGCACGAGGATCAGGATTTCCGCCGGCCGAGTGCCCATCGAGCGAGATTGCGTGACGACGGTCTATCCGACGATAAACGTCATTCCATCGAGAATGCGTACGGGCGGCAGTTCACCGGTAAAGCGCTCGACTTCGACCTTCGTCAGCTGGCCCGTCGAGCCTTGGGAAAGCTGCGATGTGCCGGCGTCACGGGTGAGGATGTTCGGATTTCCATGAACGCACATGGCCATCGCAGCTTCAGCGTTATCGGGCTCGAACCATGCGCCGGTGGCAAGCTGCATGACACCCGGGCTTACATCCCTGCTGATGACAGCGGCGGCGAGGCAACTGCCGCGGGCGTTGAACAGCCTGACGATATCCCGGTCCGAAATGCCACGCTCTGCCGCATCGGCCGGGTGCATGCGCACCGGCTCCCGGCCACCGATCTTGGTGGAACGACTGAAGTCACCATAGTCCAGCTGGCTGTGAAGGCGCGAGTGGGGCTGGTTGCAGACAAGATAAAGAGGATAGGGGCCCTCCGCCGCCTCCGTCTTCGGGTCCGGTCCATACCAACGTGGATGGCCGCGACAATCGTCATAACCAAAGCTCTCTATCGTGTCGGAGAAGATTTCGATCCTGCCCGATGGCGTCGGCAACCGATTGACGTCCGGATCGGTTCGGAATGCGCGCGCAGGCCCGCCATCGTCAGGCCTTACCGGCAGCAGCAGCTCTCCCTTTTCCCAGAACGTTTCGAAATCCGGCGCGGGATGACCGGCGGCGGCGAGTGCTGTTCGCGTGGTCTCGAAGAGCAAAGCGAGCCACTCACGGCTTGACCGGTTTTCGGTGAATTCAGCGCGCTTGCCGAGGCGCTCTGCAATATCAGCGAATATCTCGTAGTCGGAGCGTGCTTCGCCGACCGGCTCGATCAGCTTCTTCATCGCGATCATCATCGGATCGCGGTCGGCCGCACCGATATCGTCGCGCTCGAGCGTCGTGGTTGCGGGCAGGACGATATCGGCGTGGCGTGCAGACGACGTCCAAGCCGTCTCGTGCACGATAATCGTCTCCGGCTTCTTGAACGCCTGGCGAAGCCTGTTGAGATCCTGATGGTGATGGAACGGATTGCCGCCGGCCCAATAGACCAGGCGGATGTCAGGATAATGCAGGGCCTGACCATTGTAGTGGAACGGTTCGCCCGGGTTCAGCAGCATGTCGGCAATCCGTGCGACGGGAATGAAATCCGGCACTGGATTGTGGAACTGCTTGAGCGTCGGCAGGGGCACTGCAAGCTGGCGCTTGCCGATATTGCCGAGGGCGCCGAGCGAATAGGAAAAGCCGCCGCCATCCAGGCCGATCTGGCCGAGCATGGCCGCCAGCACGATCCCCATCCAGACCGGCTGCTCGCCGTAATCGGCGCGCTGCAGGGAATGGCTGACGGTGATCAGCGTTCGGGCATTCGCCATGCTCCGCGCCAGACCCACGATCGTCTCGGCGGCGATACCGCAGATGCCGGCTGCCCATTGCGGGCTCTTCTCGACGCCATCCTCGCGTCCCAGCAGATAAGCCTCGAGGCGTGGATAGCCTGTCGTATAGCGGTCGAGAAATTCCCGGTCATGCCGCCCCTCGGCGACGAGAACGAAGGCGATTGCGAGCATGAGCGCGACATCGGTTCTGGGGATGACTGGCAGCCATTCCTCATCGAGATCGGTGGCAATATCATCCTTGAGCGGGCTTATGAGAACGAAGCGCGCACCACGCGCGTGGGCACCGTTCAGCGCAGGGCGCACAACATGCCGGCTGATGCCGCCGCCATGGACATCGGTGTTCTTGACCGCCATGCCGCCGAAGGCGACGATCAGCTCGGTGCTGCGCTCGATCGCCTCCCAGGTAACGCTCTTTCGGTCGAAATGATCATAGGGGCCGAGCACATGCGGAATGATGACCATCGCCGCGCCCGAGCTGTAGGTATTGACCGATCTTACATATCCGCCGAGCACGTTGAGGAAGCGGTGAACCTGGCTTTGGGCGTGATGAAATCGTCCGGCACTGGACCAGCCGTACGACCCGCCGAAGACGGCCTGCGGTCCGGCCTCGCCGTAAACACGGCGAAGCTCGTTGGCGACCAGATCGAGCGCCTCTGGCCACGTTACCTCGACATAGACGTCGCTTCCGCGCTTTTCCGCATGATCGGGCCTGCCTTCAAGCCAGCCTCGTCTGACGGCAGGGCGCCGGATGCGGGCAGGGCTGCGGGCAATTGCTGGAAGATTGCCGAGCAGCGGAGATGGATGCGGGTCGTCGGGATGGGGACGGATTTCGAGCTCGTTTCCCTCGTGCCGTCCATAGAATGCGCCCCAATGAGAGCTGTGAGGTTTGAAGCCGTCCATCGCACCGTCTCCCGTGGTAAGGGTGGAAAATCGGCAGCACTTACGCCGGCAGGATCGTGCCGGGGTTCATGATGCCTTTGAAATCGATGGCGTGAAGATGTGCAGCCAGCCACTCGGTAGAGATGGGCAAGCCCGGCAGGGAAGGAGACATGGAGAACTCCGGAATACAGCCTGGAGAGATCAAGTGCGCGTTCCGGCGCAGACATGGCTGCGCCGGTCCGACAAGACGGCGATCAGGCAACCAGCTTTTCGCCGTTCAGATGGCGCTCAAGGAACGGCAGGCTGTCCTGTCCCCAATAGAGTTCATCCTCGAAACGGAAGGTCGGAAAGCCGAAGACGCCCGCGGCCTTGGCAATCCCGATGTTCGATGTCCAGATCGATTGAGCCGCAGGGCTCTCAGCAAAAGCTTCGAGCGCTGTGGCGTCCAATCCTGCTGCATCGGCAATCGCCCGGCGAACATCGGCCTTGCCGATGTCCTCGCCGCGCGTCCAGAAAGCCTCCTGAAGGGCGCCGGTGAGTTTCAGCCAGTCGGCGCCTTTTTCGATGGCGGCGATGACCATCATGCCGGCCGGCGTCGGATCGGAAAGGCCTGAGCGATTTTCAAGGTTTAGCACCTTGCCGCGCAGGGCCGCCCAACGTTTCAGATCCTTGGTCCAGTAGGCGCGCCGTGCCTCCGGCCGGTTGCGAGAATAGATCGCTCCATTGTCCTCGATCAGCGAGATCACATAAGGGCGGATCGTTGCATCGTGTCGGGCAGCGAGGGCCGCAAAGGGCTCGAGGCCGATATAAGCCCAGGGAGAGCCGATGCCGAAGAAGTAGTCAATTGTCTTTGCCATGGCCTAAGCTTTCAAGGCTGGGGTCGAGGAAACTGCCGCATCGAATGCGAGGAGGGCGCAGTCACGGGCGGTGAGAACAGCCTGCGGATCGCGCGCCACGGCGACGGTCGCAAGCGCGCCTTCATAGAGAAGGGAAAGATGCGCAGCGATCTGATCGGTCTTGACGTCCGCCTTCGACACGATAGTGCGAAAAATGTCGCCGACCGCTTTCTTATGGGTTTGTGCCACTGCGACGACACGATCGGAATCGCCGTGTTCTGCAACCGCAAGGGCAAATGCGCAGCCTCGAAATTCCGGGCTATCGGCTTTCTCGTGCAACCGCTCGAAGATTAGCTTGATCTGGTTCCGTGGACGCTCCATCGTATCCAGAACCTCGTGCAGCGAGCGGACGACTCGTTCGTGTCTCTCGCGCAGGTAAGCTGCGACAAGATGGTCCTTCGAGGGAAAATGTCTATAGAGGGTTGCCTTGGCAACGTTCGCCTCTTCGATGATCCGATCGATACCGACGGCACGGATGCCTTCACGGTAAAAAAGCGTTCCAGCGGATCTGATAATATGGTCGGATATGGGCTCTTTCATTGAACTGCTTTAGGTTGGAGATCTCGCGGGTCAGCAAGCCTTTTTCAAGGACGGGCGCTGGCAGGCTCGGCTTTTGAAGGGTGGACAGGCTACTCGGCGCTTGAGAAGTCAAGCAGAGGAGGGATATCTGCGCGTGCGCCTCCAGCGAATTGTTTCAATTTTTGTACCTTCTCGCAGCGCGTTTAACTGGCGTCGCCAGTTGTTCCGAAGTCGTTCCGAAACTGCCTTCGACGCTTGAAAGGCTAGATCATCGAGCGCATGAGAGAAAGACAGGTCGTTCCTTTTCTTCAATATTTGTGGAAAATGTTTCGCCGAATATGTTCGGGAAGGATCAACTTTTTTGGGATCGAATAGGGGAGGCGCGAAAATTCAACCATTTGAAAAAGAAATGCGGATTGGCCGCCATCGCACCGCTCTCATCGTGGGCTCGCCCTGGCGCCATCGTCTCGATCCCTTGACGCGGCTCAAGTGAAATCCGATCTCGATCCGAACGGTCGGTGCTGCTTGTCAAGAGCTCCGCCTGGCAGGACAATTACGACGGCGAGCGACCGCTTGAACAGGCGATCAAACGCCTCGGAAAAACACGGCGCGCAGCGTGATCCCGCAAGGATATTTTCAGGCGATGCCATATGGACGAAGCAACGAAGAATACGGCCGAACCACCCGCGCGCGAGGGCGCAACCACGGACCTGCCGCATGATCGGGTGACGGTGGAGCGGTTTCGGCAGGCGTTCCCGCGTGCCCGGTGGAACGACAGGCTCAATGCCTGGTTTGTGCCCGGCAGCACTGCCCAAAAACGCATCGGCCGCTGGTTCGCCGAGATGGAGGCCGAGGCAGACAGGTTCGCGGACGAGAAGGGCAGGGATGCCTTTGCCTTCGAGCCGATCGAAAGCCGGTACCTGGAGGCGGCACCCGCGGCCCTCCAGATCCGGACACCTTACTCACGGGCCGTTCTTGACGAAATCCGCGAGATTCCGCATGCCCGCTGGGACGCCGACCGCCGCCTCTGGACCGTGCCTTACCGTTCGTTTGCGGAACTGCGGCAGCGCTGGGCGGTCATAGAGGCAGCAGCCAAGCGCAGCGAGCCGGAAGCGCGGCGCGCAAGGCGCGAGGCGACCAAAGGGACGGAGGAAGAGGAGGCGTCCAAGGGGAGGATGAGGGAGCGCCGGCAGAAGCGATATCCCGTCCCTGCTGATGATCCGCCACCCTTCGACCGCGCGATCGGCACGCATATCGGGATCGTCTTCTTTACCAGGACTGAGGGTGAACTCGCAGATCCGGCGTCAGTCACCGCTTTCTACTTTGCCGCGGCGGATGGCGAGGATTATGTCTGGGCATCATGGCGGCGCGGCACGCTGGAAGAATTGGTGACGACGTGGCCGGCGCGGACGCCACCCGATCAAGGCGAGAGCAATCGCGGCTGGTGGATGCCAACTCTTGACGAGTTGCGCATCGCCCGGCGCGACGCCAGATCCAGGCGGCGGGCCAAAGAGCGTAAGGAAAAGGACAAGCCATCCAGTGAACGACCAGCAGACAGTGCTTGAGAAATTCCGGCACTTGCCGCCGATCGCGCCGCGCGAACTCGTCGGCCTGTGGAAGGGGCACGGCATACCGGCGAACCATCCATTTGACGGCGTGCTCGAAAATCTCGGCTGGTACGGCAAGCGCTTCATGCCCAATATGCGCGCCGACGCCTTGCTGTTTCGCTCAGGCGAACACCGTCTCACGGCAATTGATCCGAAATATATACCGCTTCATTGGGCTCTGCGTCTCGATCAGCTCGGCCGGACTCGCATGGCGAGGAACCTGTTTTCCTATCTGCAGCGCCGGCTTCGGGCGAACGGGCCGGTCGCAGCCCTGAAAACCCTGCCGTTTGACGGTATCGAAAGTGCTGCCATGGTCTATGACGCTCAACCGATCGTCGATTATTTTCGCCGGCTCGATGAGCTGAGGCTCATGGGTGCGATGACGATCAGGGGTGACGAGCGGATCTATTTCTTCGAGCTTCAGCGTGTCGATGAGCCTTGAAAACCGCTCAGCCACACATCAGTCAGCGTTCACCACCCGTATTGATGATCGCCTTTGCGGCGCAGCCTGTCTTCCGCGCGGTCGCGGCCGATCCTCATGCCGAAAGTCCGGAAACCGCCTTCGTCGGCTTCACCCGACTTCCAGCAGTTGGGATCGAAAGATGAGCTGCTTAAGGTCCCCTCGTGGCCTCGCGCCCCAGCAGGTCCTTGTACGCTTCAAAGTTCTGATCCTGAAACGCTTCAATCTCCGTCCAGATGCGTTCGCGGTCCGTCACGGCTATTTCCGCCGCAGAGAGAACGCGGGACAAAATCGTGCAAAGCCGATTGATCCGAACTATCTGATTTCCCAACTCGTCAGCGGTGACCGCTCGCAACCGCTTGTCGGAGTCCAGGACAATGCTTTCAGGGCCGAAGTCATTTGCTTCCCATTTCGCCATTCAACTCACCTTTCCGTTAGGAATCCATCGCGCGCGAGCGGCGATTTCGTTGCGTTTTCCTTGGCCTGCAACCGACCTTGTTATCCAGGGGCTGACCAGAACCACGGTTTACCGCTTTCGCTGGATTTACGCACATTAAGAGAGATGATGGTATAGGCGAGCATGGAGCGCTGGTGCCCCTCTATCGCAGATGTAAGTTCGCAGGCATTGCGTTCGCTACGGCTGGATGCGGCTGGCTAAAAGTCGGCGATTTGGTCAAGCAAAGGGAGTGAATGGATGGTTTCATTCATCGGAGTTGGGGCGCCCATCACCCGCTTCGCGGTAAAATTTCGCTAGGAAGGGAGCCGGATGACCATCGACGATCAGCATCGCGTACGTGTTCAGAAGGGCGGCCGTATCGTGCTGGCAATCGGCTTACTCCTGCTGGTGCCTGGCATCCTGTCCTTCGTGCACAGCCTGGGTTTCGTGATGCAGGCGCAACGGACTGAGGCCACCTTCGAGGGTGCTATCGAGCGCAATACCAGCTACGGGGTCATGTACTATCCGAGGTTCACCTTTCGCACGACGGATGGCCGGGAGGTGTCGTTCACATCCGGCGTCGGTTCAAGCTCTCAGCAATATGCGCCCGGATCCCGGCTGGCGATCCTCTACGATCCCGCTCAGCCAAACCATGCGCAAGCGGACTCGCTCTTCGGCGTCTGGCTACAGTGTGTCGTCCTTCTGCCGCCGGCATTCCTTGTCATCCTGATTGGGACTGCCATCTTGCTCCGCTGGCACTCTTATTTCCTGAAATAGGGCCTCGCAATTTCTCTTATGCGGTGCGCAGTAGAGGCCGTTTCGGCTGGTCGTAGAGACTAAGCGAACTTCCGAATGTCTTCTGATGTTGTCTTCAAGAAGCTTAAGCAGAGGGTCATGGGTTGGAGCCCTGACTGGCCGCACCTATGCGACCGCGAGCGGCAGTTTCTCCAACCGTGTGCCTGCGTGATCCGCCAGCGGCACAAACGTCACACCACTTTCGTTTGGTTTAAATGGCAAGCGTCATACCAACGACTGCGCATACCGCGTCCGTTGCCGCGGCAGCATGCAATACGGACCGTTATCCCGTTCATGCGTTCCTTAGCGGATAGTTTGAGGGCGTATAGGGCGATCGCGCTCTATCCTCAGGGCTTTAAGAAGTTCGGCCTTTTCGAGCCGTCTGGCGACGTCCCCGGTGGTAATCGGCCGGAAGACTGTTTCAGTCTTCTCGCGAATTGGGCAGGTGAAATGCTTTGGATGTTTGAGCATGATCATATCCAAAGGTGAACTGATGGGAGACTGATGCTCAAAATGGCAGCGGTTCCAGCGACCAAAACGGAAGTTTCAATCAGCATGCGTGTCAACCGGTGGAGTGTGTTGGATAAAATACTATTTTTCATGTTCGCTCCTTGTTATAATTATTTTCTATGGAGTGGGCACGATATCACGGTTCTTTGGAAAAGTTTCATAATTTTTATAAATTATTAATTTATGTATTTCGAAAACTTCGGTTCGCAGCAATATGGGTCTCGTCAGCGATGTCTGCATTGCTTTTGTGGAACAGCGGTAAAAGCCTTAGGTCGAGGTGCCGTGACGGCATGCCATGCTGTTAGAATGGTGCCCGCAGTTGATCGCAGAGCTTTCTGCATGTTCCTTGTTACCGGCGTCATTGCCTGGTCCCAGCGATTGGTTGCGACAAGGAGAGAACTCCTACGCAATTCTCACTTAAAAAGTTTCTCATTGTAAAATCAAAAATTGAGCTTATATGTTGCCTATCGACCATTGCTTGTGATGTCGGCTGGGAGCTTATCGCTCCTCCTCGGATTCCCTCTCAAAAAATCGATCTAATCTCGCAAGGTAACGCGGGAACAACAACGATTGCTTTGAAAGGAAATCGTTATGAACACTGGTACCGTCAAGTGGTTCAATACCGCCAAGGGCTTCGGCTTCATTCAACCCGACAACGGCAGCACGGATGTCTTCGTGCATGCTTCAGCCGTCGAGCGAGCCGGAATGCGTTCGCTCAGCGATGGGCAGAAGATCCGCTACGACATTGTGCAGGACGGCAGGTCCGGCAAGAGCTCCGCCGATAATCTCCAGGCGGCTTGAATTTGTCATTCGCACGCGCTGACCACGGATGTACTGGCAGTGCGAACGGATGATGCTGAGAGGTCGGGGTAACGCCCGGCCTTTTATTTTGCCTAAAAAGGAGAACGGCATGCAGAACCCGCGATACCGGATTGGTGACACGATCATCTTGAAACGTGGTATTCTTGGGAACTCCGGCCCTCTCGGGAGGTGTCAAATCATATCGTACTCACCGGAAGCAGACGGTGCCGCGCAATATCGAGTGCGGTTTGAAGGCGAGAAGTTCGAACGACGCGTTCTCCACACTGACATCGATGTCGAAGCATCGCCGGCGCTACCACCGAACATCGGTTTCCCATCGGGCGCGAAGCCTTCCGGCTGGGTTCATTCGATAGCAATCAGCGCCAGAAAACGATAACAGAAAGAGCAATCTTGCAAGTAGACGTCAGAGATAACAACGTCGATCAGGCGCTGCGCGTCCTGAAGAAGAAGATGCAGCGGGACGGGCTTTTCCGCGAAATGAAGGCTCGTCGAGCTTACGAGAAGCCTTCGGAAAAGCGCGCTCGAAAAAAGGCCGATGCCATCAGGCGCAGTCTCAAGTTTGCCCGCAAACGCGCGCAGCGAGAAGGGCTTCTTCCCGCCCCAAAGAAGAGGGTCGCACAGTCGCGCTGATATCCCTGCCATCGATCACCAGGAAACATTATGACCGTCACAAAAGAGAAATTTTTCAAACAGGGTAGGCAAACTCTTCAGGATAAGGCATCGGCGACTGACACAGCGGCCAAGCAGATCACGGCCACCGAAAATGCCGATCGAGAGAAAAAGACCGAGAAACTCCGCGCGCTTCGATTGGCGCAGCCTGAGGCAGAGCCGATCAAGCCAGCGACGAAACGCCGGCATAAGACGAAATAAGGGAAGCGCTATCGCCAAAACATGGTGCAGTCGGTGAGTGATCCGGTTTTCCGGAGGACATGAATGGCATTGGGTAACCCGATTGACGGAAAGCATGTGCTCGTTGCGGAGGATGATTTCATTCTCGCGATGACGTAGTGGATGACCTTCAAGAGCATGGTGCCTCGGTCGTTGGGCCCATTGCGAGCCGCGCAGCCACCCTCCAGGCATTCGAGATGGAAATCCCATTTGATTTAGCGATCTGGATATAAATCTGCTGGACGCTACGGTTTACGAAGCAGCGGAGTTCCCATGGAAATGCACGTCGGAGCGAGGGAACCACTATTGCACGCGGTGGAATAGTGAACTGCCAAACATGATTATTCAGCTTGCTGATCGTTCGTTGCATCTTGCGATTACGGATCGGGAATGGACCCGGCCCAAGATCCAGGAGCGATCACATGAAACTCTATCACCATCCGCTATCGGGACATTCCCACCGCGCCCGGCTGTTCCTTTCCCTGATTGGGCTCCCCCACGAACTCGTCGAAGTCGATCTCAAATCGGGCGCTCATAAGAAGCCCGACTTCCTGGAAATGAACCCGTTCGGTCAGGTTCCCGTCCTGGCGGATGGCGATGTCTTCATCTCGGACTCCAACGCGATCCTGGTCTATCTCGCCAAGAAGAGCGGTCAGACTGCATGGCTTCCCGAAGACGCGAAGGGTGCGGCCGACGTTCAGCGGTGGCTTTCAGTCGCTGCGGGGGAAATCGCTTACGGTCCGGCCGCGGCGAGACTGGTCACGGTGTTCGGCGCCAAATTCAATCCGGAAGAAGTGATTGGCCGCGCGCATACCATCCTCGGCCGGATCGACAATCACCTCCAAGGCCGTGAGTGGCTGGTCGGCTCGGGTCCCACCATCGCGGACATCGCGATCTACAGCTACGTGGCACGCGCTCCCGAAGGAAATGTCGATCTAGCCGGGTATCCGGCGGTGAAGGCTCTCCTGCACCGGGTCGAAACCCTTCCCGGCTTTGTCGATTTCGCCCGGACGCCGGTCGGCCTTGCCGCATGATCCCAACAATATCGGGTGTGCCGGCCGGCGCGCCCGAATTTTCCCGTTTCCGGAGAACGCAGATGTCCATGAACCTCACGAAGTTGCCGACATGGCATGAAGGCGAGATCTTTATCCAGGAGAAACTTGGGATGAAGGAGCGGATGGCCTCTGTGGGGCAGCGCGTCGTGCGCGATTTCATGCCGGACCAGCACCGCGATTTCTATGCCCAGCTTCCCTTCATCGTCCTTGGAAGTGTCGATAGTCGCGGCGACGCCTGGGCGACGTTCATTGAAGGTCAACCAGGGTTCATGTCGTCACCGTCGCCTGTGGTGCTCGAGATCGCAGCGACAAGAGATCCAAGTGATCCTGCGAGCGAAGGGATGGCGGATGGTCTGCCGATCGGCCTCCTCGGCATAGAGATGCACACGCGTCGCCGAAACCGCATGAATGGATTTGTTTCAACGATCGACGGCGGCTTCCGCGTCGATGTCGACCAAAGTTTCGGAAATTGTCCGCGCTACATTCAGTTGCGGGATTTCTCGTTCGAGCGCCAGCCGGGAGAGCCGTTTGCAGGCACGTCGGAGGATCTGATCGAACTGGACGAGGCGGCCCGTGCGACGATCCGCGGAGCTGACGCGTTCTTCGTTGCCTCCTATGCCGACCGCAAGGAGAGACGACAGGTGGACGTGTCCCATCGCGGCGGGAATACGGGCTTTGTTCGTGTCGGTGACGACGGTGTCCTGACGATCCCGGATTTCGACGGCAATCTCTTCTTCGCAACGCTCGGCAATATCCTTCTCAATGGAAGGGCAGGACTTCTCTTCGTCGATTTCAAAACGGGCGACATGCTGCAGATGACGGGGAATGCCGAAGTCATTTTCGATTCACCCGAGATCGCCGCCTTCCAGGGCGCGGAACGGCTTTGGGCATTCAAGCCGACACGTATCGTTCGTCGCCGTAATGCACTGGCGTTGAGATGGGCTTTTCAGAAGGACGGCTGGTCGCCGAGCTCTCTGATGACAGGGAACTGGCAGCAAGCGGCCGATCGTCTCCACGCCACAGAGATTTCCGCAACCTGGCGGCCAATGAGGATCACCGCGATCGTCGATGAAAGCGCGACGATCAAATCTTTCCATTTGCAGCCAGATGACGGGGTGGGATTGCTGCCGCACAAAGCCGGTCAACACCTCCCGATCCGGCTGAAGCTGCCGGACCAAGAAAAGTCGACCATTCGGACTTACACGCTCTCGGTCGCGCCGTCCGACGGTATCTATCGCATCAGCGTCAAGCGAGACGGTAGGGTGTCGCAGTTCTTGCACGACACTGTTGCCGTCGGCGATGTCATCGAGGCGCGTGCGCCGGCCGGCGAGTTCACCATCGACGCCCGCTCGATCCGCCCAGCGGTTCTTCTTGCAGGAGGCGTCGGCATTACGCCGCTGCTCGCGATGCTTCGGCACGTCGTATACGAAGGGCTTCGCAAGCAGCGTATCCGTCCGGTCACGCTGTTCTACGCGGCTCGCTCGAAGGCTGATCGACCGTTCGACAACGAGATCGCCGACTTAATCGATGCGGCGAAGGGCGTCGTGCGATTAATCAGGATCCTCAGTGACACGACGGATGCTGAAGAGGGCAGGGACTTCGACGCCGCAGGGCGGATCGATATGGCGATGCTGACGCGATTCCTTCCCTTCAACGACTATGACTTCTATCTCTGTGGTCCTGCCCAGTTCACGCAGGCCCTTTACGACGGGCTGCGAAGCTACAGCATCGCTGACGATCGCATCCAGGCTGAAGCCTTCGGTCCGTCGTCGCTGATCCGCACGGGGGATTCCAAGGTCGCTGCTGTATCTCCCGGCGCGCAGCCATCGGAAAAACCGGTGTCGGTCGTGTTCGCGAATTCCTTGAAAGAAGCTCGGTGGACGCCTGGTTCCGGCACTCTCCTGGAATTTGCCGAGGCGCGTGGCCTCGAGCCCGAGTTCAGTTGCCGGGAAGGCAATTGCGGGACGTGCCGGATCAAGCTCGTCAAGGGTGCCGTCGCCTACGTCAAGAAGCCCACGGCGAAGATCGGCGCCGATGAAGTCCTGCTCTGCTGCGCCGTTCCCGCCGAACAGGAAGGCGGCCTGCAGCTCGCCGTTTAAAACCTGGATTGCTGCGGCCAGCGTACCGCCCGCTGCATGACACGACAGTAAGGGCGGCATCAGCTGTGCCATCCCTTATTCCGCGCCTTTCTCACACCAGCTCCAGAGGAGTCATTCAATGTCCCGTCCGCCACTCCCACCATTTACCGAACAAAGTGCCATCGAAAAGGTCCGCCTTGCCGAAGACGGCTGGAACAGTCGTGATCCCGCCAAGGTGGCGCTTGCCTATACGCTCGATACGCGTTGGCGTAACCGCGTCGAATTTGCAAAATGCCGCGCTGAGGCCGAGGCCTTCCTGACCCGCAAGTGGAACAGGGAACTCGATTATCGCCTCATCAAGGAGCTGTGGGCCTTCACCGGCAACCGCATCGCAGTCCGATATGCCTATGAATATCGCGACGACAGCGGCCAGTGGTTCCGCGCCTATGGCAATGAAAATTGGGAATTTGCCGAGGATGGCCTGATGCGCGAACGCCACGCGAGCATCAACGAGCACCCAATCGCCGAAGCGGATCGCAAGTTTCGTTGGCCGCTGGGCCGCCGACCGGACGACCATCCAGGGCTGAGCGATTTTGGTTTTTAGGCGGCCGACCGAGAGGATGGAAAAATGGCCGGCTCGTCAATCGATCCACGGGTAAGGCTCTCGATAGAGCTTGCTCTTACCGCGACAAGCGCCAGCCCGTCCTTACTCGCCAAACAGGAGGAAGCCGGTCGCGCCTTGGGTATGACCGGCGCCGAGATGGATGTTGCTAGGCAAGGCTCCAGCTTCGATTTCAAGACCTCGATCGCGGTCTCGCTTGCGCTGGATGCCCGCCAGGAAAGCCGCCAGCGCGCATTATACGCTGGCCTTTCCGTGGAAGCCTGTGCGGAAATAGAACGCATTGCTCAAGCCATCCACGCCAACCCAATGAACCCTAATGTTTGGCGCGACGCCACTTGAGGCTTCGGTTTCGAGCCCTTAAAGTCCTGGAAACACAAGTGCTTTGGGGGAACGGATGGACCGTTGGCAGGCGATGCGGATTTTTGTGAAGGTTGCTGAAACCGAGAGTTTCGCAGATACCGCTCGCCAGATGTTCATGAGCGCTCCAGCTGTCACTCGTGCCGTCGCTTCTCTGGAAAATCTCATCGGGGCTCGTCTTTTCGTCCGAACAACCCGTTCAGTGAAGATGACTGAAGCGGGAGCGCGTTATTTTGACGATTGTCGGCGGATACTGGCCGATATAGCAGAGGCAGAGGCGGCGGCCGGCGGTTCGTACGCCACGCCGACAGGGACTCTCTACCTCACAGCATCGGTTTTATTTGGTCAGATGTACGTCCTCCCGATCGTGACGCACTATCTCGACACATACTCCACGATGAAGGCAAAAACGCTTTTCGTCGATCGGCCTGTCAATATCGTGGATGAAGGGATCGACGTGGCCATTCGCATTGGTCATCTCCCGGATTCAGGCCTTACCGCTATCAAGGTGGGAACTGTTCGCCGCGTGATGTGTGGCTCGCCCAAGTATTTCGAGCGCTACGGTGTCCCGCAATCGCCAGCCGATCTCAAAGACCATCGCATTGCTGCATCGACAGCCGCTTGGGCATCGCCTGAGTGGCGGTTTGCCGATGATCAGCGTGTGACGGTTGATCCGGTTCTGCAATGCAATACCAACGAAGCTGCTATACATTCAGCACGAGAGGGATGGGGCCTCACAAGAGTTCTTCACTACCAGATTGGACCCGCACTCATGGCAGGAGAGTTACAGATCATACTCAGCGAGTATGAAGAACCGCCCATGCCCATTCACATACTGCATCCCGAGGGCCGGCATGCTCCTGCGAAGGTCCGGACATTTGTTGATATGGCTTCGGCTAGCCTCCGCGAGAACAGGCTTCTTAATTGACCCCTATATGGCAACGGGGTTGGAAAGCGATCCGCCAATCGAAGGTGCCCGGGCGAAAATCCCGCGCGTCAAGTTGGGATGCTCATCGACCTGCTGGTCGAGGAATTTTCGACAGTCAGCCTGCGTAATCGTCGGCGGTGGAAATGCTTCTACCTCGACTGGAATTCATATCGGTCACTGTAACAATCTCTTTCCAATTACATGCATTCTCGTCTCCCGGTGAAAGAGCGATGTTGGCTGCAGGCAATAAGCCTGTCACCCCCACTGAGGAGAAACATCATGGCCCGCGCTCTTGTCACCCTGCTTCTCGCTTCCGCCAGCATCTTCGCCCCCGCTTCCGCCACGATCGCCTTTGCCGAAAAACCCGCAATCGTTCAGCAGGTACCTGCGACGGTCCACTATCGCTCCGTAAAGATCGATGGCGTGAACGTGTTCTATCGGGAAGCAGGCCCCGCAGACGGCCCCGTCGTCGTCCTGCTTCACGGCTTTCCGACATCGTCTCACATGTTCCGCAACCTGATCCCGCTGCTTGCTGACCGCTACCGGGTCATCGCCCCTGATTATCCGGGCTTCGGCCAGAGCGACGCACCCGATCATACGAAGTTCGAATATTCGTTCGGACACTATGCCGATATCGTCGATACGTTGCTGACCAAGCTCGGTGCCGCCAAGTATTCGATGTATGTCATGGATTACGGCGCACCGGTCGGCTACCGGCTGGCGCTCAAGCATCCGGATCGCGTCACCGGACTGATTGTCCAGAACGGCAACGCATATGACGAAGGCATTCGCGATTTCTGGAACCCGATCCGCACCTACTGGAAGTCGGGGGCCAAGAAGGACCGGGACGCGCTTTCTGTTCTCGTTGCACCGGAAACGACCAAATTCCAGTATACCGATGGTGTCAAAGATCTGACGCGGATCAGCCCCGACAATTGGGTTCACGACCAGGCGCTGCTCGACCGGCCGGGCAACAAGGATATCCAGCTCGACCTGTTTTACGACTATCGCACCAATCTGCCCCTCTATCCCCAATTCCAGGCATTCTTCCGCGAACGCAAGCCGCCGACCCTCATCGTCTGGGGCAAGAACGACCAGATCTTTCCGGAAAAAGGTGCGCATCCTTATCTTCGCGACCTTCCCGAGGCCGAAATTCACATGCTCGACACCGGACATTTCGCGCTGGAAGACAAGCTGGATGAGATGGCGCCGTTGATCCGCAGCTTCCTCGACCAGAAGATCGCGAAGTAATGAACGATAAGCTCCCTGCGGCAGCCTGAAGGTCGGCGCAGGGAGCTTTCAACTTGGAAGGAACCTGACGAGCCTCGAAATCCGAGCGTCGATGGTCGAAGACGGCATCTACCCCGCGGTGGGAATAACGGTCAACTGCGTCGGCTTGGAAGTCAATTCCACTTGCCGAAGCGTTCGATGTGAAAGTCCTGCAGCGGAATATCTGTTTTCCCTGTCGCCATGATTTCCGCCATGACGTCGCCAACACCGGGTCCGAGTTGGAAGCCGTGGCCGGAAAAACCGAATGCGTGGAAGAGCCCCGGTGTCGTTGATGACCGTCCCATCACCGGAAGACCGTCCTCGACATAGCCCTCGCAACCCGACCAGGTGCGTATCACGGCAACTTGTTTCAGCGCCGGCAAGATCGGCAGCAGAGAACGAAGCTGGCCCGGCAAGCGCGCCGGGTCCGCCCTGGCGTGGCCGGTATCGAGTGAAACGTCGGTGCGCTCGGCGCCGCCACCGAAGACGATGTTGCCTCGTTCCACCTGCCGCAGGTAGCCACCGCCGTGATCATGGGCCCATACACCGACGACCGGGAGAATGCGATGGGGGAGAGGTTCGGTCACTCCCATTTGCGGGCCTTTGGCAACGATCGGAACCCTCTCTCCGAACAGGCTCGCGACCCGCGCACCCCAGGCACCCGTCGTGTTCAGCAACATCGAGGCTTCATGCGAGCCCTTCGACGTTTCGACCTGAAATCCATAGGCACGTTTTCTGATGGCCCCGATGCCGACATTTTCGACGATATTGGCGCCTAGCTTTCGGGCAGCACTCGCAAAGGCGGGTGCGATCAGACGCGGGTTGCCGCTTCCATCGTTCGGCGAAAAGGATGCGGCGATCGCCTCAGGACCAAGACCAGGAAAGCGCGACCGTACTTCCTTTGCGGTCAGCTCCTCCAGCTCCAGTCCCCATGGCCGGGCATCCTCGATGAAGGATCGCATCGCCACTAGTCCTTCCTGGCTAAATACCAGCCGCAGGTGGCCCGTCGCGCGGAATTCGACGTCGCGGCCGAGCATGGCCTCGGCCTGTCGCCACAGAGCGAGCGAGCGGTGGGCAAGCGGCAATTGCGGAATATATCGGCCGCTTCGCCTGATGTTGCCGAATGACGCCACCGTGGCGCCGCTCCCGACCCGGTTGCGTTCGATCAGCGTCACGCGGACGCCGCGCCGGGCGAGAAAAAAGGCAGAGGCGGCTCCCATGAGCCCGCCGCCCAGCACGATAGCGTCCATCGAGGATCTCCAGAGGCTGAAAACAACCTCCACCTTGTCCGAGCCAGCTTGCCGCTGTCAAAGTCGGGATTACGCTACGCCTATAAGTCCGGCCTATGGGTTTTGCCGATCGTCAGAGCATAAGTCCGGCTTATGACCTCTAGCATTTTCGCTCTTGGACCTTGCCGATCCGTCCATGCCAGTTTCGTCACAGGCAAAGGAAAGGAACGGACATGACGGATGCGGCAAGGCAAGCAGCAGAGGCTTCGCAGCAGGACTGGAAGATCGGTGTCGATATCGGTGGCACCTTCATCGATTTCTGCGCCCTGGAAAGCCGCTCCGGCCGCATTGCTTCGCTGAAAGTGCTGACCACACCCGATGATCCGGGTGCGGAATTGATGACCGGGCTTTCGTTGCTTGCCGAGCGCGAGGGATTGGCGCCGGAGGCGATCAGTCGCTTCGTTCACGGCACCACGGTCGGTATCAACACCGTCATTCAGAGACGCGGCGTATCGCTTGCGCTCCTGACGAATGCCGGTTTTGAAGATGTCATCGAGCTCGCTCGGCTGAGAATGCCTGACGTCTATTCTCTCTTCTGCTCGCGGCCGGAACAGCTGATCGCACGGGACATGATCTTCGGCATCCCCGCTCGCTTGCGGGCCGATGGCAGCGAAGTACAAGCGCCGGATATGAAGGTGGTTGCCACCGCGGTCGCAGCGGCAAAGGCCAAGGGCGCAGCGGGCATCGTCATATCCTTTCTGCATGCCTGGCGCGACGATGCCCAGGAAACCGCGGTCAAGAACGAAATCGAAAAGCTCGCACCCGATCTCTTCGTCTTCACATCCTCGGAGGTGTGGCCCGTCATTCGCGAATACGAGCGGACGACGACCGCGATCCTCAATGGCTACGTCCATCCGAGGGTTTCGGGCTACCTGACGGCTCTCGAAGACAAGCTCGCATCGCGCGGAGTGAAGGCGCCGGCCCTGTTGACGAAATCGAATGGCGGCGTGATGAACGCGGCCGAAGGAAAGCGCTCCTGCGTTCAGATGCTGCTTTCCGGCACGGCCTCGGGCGTGATCGGCGCCGCCTGGCTGGCGCGCCTTGCCGGTGAGAAACATGTTCTTACCCTCGATATCGGCGGCACCTCGGCAGACTTCGCGTTGATCATCGATGGCGAGCCGCAATTCGGGACGGGCGAGCTGATCGGCGAGTTTCCGCTTCACATCCCTTCGGTCTCCGTCAGTTCCATCGGCATCGGCGGTGGTTCCATTGCCAGCGTGGACGCCCATGGCATCTTGCGGGTTGGGCCGGAATCAGCCGGTTCGACGCCTGGTCCCGCCTGTTATGGCCGGGGCGGCACGCAAGCGACCGTGACCGATGCCATGGCGGTCTGCGGCTGGCTGGGGCACAGCGAGATGGCCTACGGTCAGTTGCGGATCGATGTCGGGCTGGCGCGCGCGGCCGTCGCAACGCTTGCCGAGCGTATCGGGCGCTCGGTTGAAGAGGTGTCCCAGGCCATTCTCGACATCGCGATCTCGGAGATGTTCGTCGAGGTGGAAAAGCTGGCGTCGCGTGCTGGAGTCGACTTGCGGGAGTTTACCCTCATGCCGTTCGGTGGCGGTGGCCCCATGCTGGGCGCGTTCCTGGCTCGCGAATTCCGCATGGCAAAAGTCATCGGGCCGCCGCGTCCGGGCGTGGTTTCGGCACTCGGCGGTCTGGTCGCGGATCTGCGCGGCGACTTCATCAAGACGGTCTTCACGCATCTGTCGCCGGAAGCCCTGCCGTTGCTGCGCGGTTCTTCGGAGGCGCTGTCGGATGAAGGGCGAAGCTGGCTCATCAAGCAAGGCCATAAGGGGCCTGCCGAGCTGCGGATTTCCGCCGACATGCGCTATGTCGGCCAAAGCTTTGAAATCGAGGTTCCGCTGCGGGCGGCCTGGGTGGCGGAAGGCGATCTCGCCGCAATGGAAGAGGCGTTCCATGCCATGCACGCTCGCCTCTATGATTTTGCCGACCGGGACGGCAGGATCGAGATCGTCAATCTCCGTCTGTCCGCGATCGGCGCCGGACCGGCGCTGCAAACGACCGTCGGTCTCGAAGAGATTGCCGGGATGGCCGAACCGGAGCGCGAAATACCGGTCTATACCGGCAAGGCGTTCGAATGGATCGGACTATACCGGCGGGACCAGCTGCGTCCAGGCGGCCGGTTCAGCGGCCCTGCCGTCGTGGCCCAGGACGATACGACCTTCGCCATTCCCGCCGGCACGCAGGTGACGATCGATCGCCACCAGAACCTTCATCTCACCTTTTCGGAGTAGTGGCCCATGTTCGACCGTTCGAACCTTCAAGTGTTTGCCAACCATACCAGGGCTGCCGCCGAAAACATGGCCTATACGCTGCAGCGGACGGCCCATTCGGCCTTCGTCAAGGAGACGGAGGATTTCACCGTTATGCTCATCAATCGCAAGGGCGAAACCTTCGGCGTTCCGATGGGCCTCGGCGCGACATGGTATCCCGGGCTTACCTATACCCGAGCCATCGAAATGATCGGGGACTACAAGCCGGGCGACGTTGCCTTTACCAACGATCCCTATTCCTGCTTCGTGGCCACGCATGCGCCGGACACGCATCTCTGGAAACCGGTTTTCTATGACGGCGAGATCATTGCCTGGACCGGCGGGCATATCCACAACACCGACATGGGCGGTGCCGTGCCGGCTTCCCTGTCGCGCGCGCTGACCGAGATCCATCAGGAAGGCATTCGATTTCCGCCGATGAAGCTGGTCAATGAAGGTATCTTCGACGAAGACATCCTGAAAATCATGACCACGAATGTCCGCAAACCAGACCTCAATATCGGCGATATCAAGGCGCTCGTCGGGGCGCTCAACACCGGTGAGCGCAAGATCCTGGCCATGGTCGAGAAATTCGGCAAGCAGGCATTTCTCGAAGGCGCAGACGTGCTTCTCGATCACGCCGAAGCGCAGGCGCGCGATCTCCTGCGGGCAATGCCGGATGGCACTTGGGAATTCGTCGATTATGCCGACGAGGATTCCGTCGAGGCCAATCCTTGCCGCCTGAAGCTGACGTTGACGATCAGGGGCGACGAGGCGATCCTCGATTTCACCGGATCCGATCCGCAGCTCGGCTCGTCGCTCAACGTTCCCTCTGGCGGCGATCCGCGCCACACCATGCTGCTGGTCGGCGTCTATTATATTCTCTACACGCTGAACCCCAAGATCCTGCTCAACACGGGCCTGACCCGTCCCTTTACCTGCATCGCGCCGCAGGGGAGCGTTCTCAATCCGGTATCGCCGGCTGCTGTCGGCATGCGTTCGCTCACCTGCGCGCGCCTGCGGTCCGTGATCTTCGGCGCCTTCTGCCAGGCGGTTCCCGAATTGCTGCCTGCCGCGCCGGCCGGCAACAATTGCATCGTCAACGTCATGACCACTGACGAACGGACGGGCCGCAGCGTGATCGCCGCCGTCAATCCGGTGGTTGGCGGCGGCGGCGGGATGCCGCATCGCGATGGGACCAACGGTTCGGGCGCCGATGCTGCCTATCTGAAGAATACGCCGATCGAAATCACGGAAACCGAAGTACCGATCGAGTTCGTCAAATACGGGCTTGCCAGAGACAGCGGCGGTGCCGGCCGCTGGCGTGGGGGGCTCGCGACCGAAATGGCGTTCCGCGTGTTCGCGCCCGGGAGCCGTATCACGGCCCGCAACCGCGACCGCAGCTTCTTCCGCCCCTGGGGGCTGCTCGGCGGCAAGGCGGCAGGGCTCTCCGATATGGTATTGAACCCCGGGCGCGAGGACTTTCGTCGCCTCGGCAACATCGATACCGCTGTCCTGCAGCCGGGAGATGTGCTCGAGATCCGTTCGGCCGGGGGCGGCGGCCGCGGAAATCCACTTGAGCGCGAGGACTGGCGCGTGCTGCGGGATGTGGAGCGCGGCTATGTTTCCTTGGAAGCGGCCGAGCGGGATTATGGCGTGGTCATTCGCGACGGCAAGGTGGACGAAGCCGAAACGTCCCGTCTCAGGGTATCGCGCACAAGTCCAACCGCCCATTTCCATTATGGCGCGGAGCGAGACGGCTACGAGGCGCAGTGGACACCCGCAGCCTACAACCTGCTCACCGATATTCTTGCCTGTCTTCCCATCCATTGGCGCTTCTTCACCAAGACGGAGATTTTCCGCCGAATGAAGGGACGTGCGGGACGTGAAGGCGTTGCCGCGGCTTTTGCCGATGTTCGCGCCCGGTTCCCGGAAATGCCGGAAGTTCGTCTTCAAATCAAAGAGGCGGCCGAATGAGCAAGGGTGCGCGTCCGCCTGGAGAAACGGGGCGCATCGTCCGCCTCGCCGAACAGGGCCGTGCGCCTGTCCGCTTCCTGCTCGACGGCATCGAACGGGAAGCACTGGCCGGCGACACGGTACTGACGGCCATGCTGATATTTTCTCCCACTCTTCGGCAATCCGAATTCGGGCCGGAAGGGCGGGCGGGCTTCTGCCTGATGGGTGCCTGCCAGGACTGCTGGGTCTGGCAACAGGATGGAACCCGCCTGCGCGCCTGTTCGACCTTCGTCGGCAATGGCATGTCCCTGATGACACAAGCGCCCGGAGGCTGGCCATGACGATGGCGGGTGAACGGAAAGTAACGGTAATTGTCGGCGCCGGTCCGGCGGGCATACGCGCAGCCGAGCTTCTTATGGCAGCCGGTATCCGGCCCGTCGTCATCGATGAGGGAATGAGGGCCGGCGGCCAGATATATCGCCGTCCCCCGGAGAGCTTTACGCGGTCAGCCCAGCAGCTCTATGGATCGGAAGCCGGCAAAGCCCTTGCCCTTCACTCTGTCTTCGATCGCATGGTGGCTCGCGGCGAGGTCGAATATTATGCTCGAAGTTCAGCGATGGCGCTCGCCGACAATATGCTGCAGGTGCTGACGCCCGCCGGCCGCCGGGAATTCGCCTATAACAGGCTGATACTCGCAACCGGCGCGACCGACCGGCTGGTGCCGCTGCCGGGCTGGCAAGCTCCCGGCGTCTATAGTCTCGGTGCAATGCAGATCGCGCTGAAGGCACAAGGGGTCGCCATGGGGCGAAGGATTGTTCTAGCGGGCTCCGGGCCTCTGCTGACCCTCGTTGCGTTCCAGCTTTTGAAGGCCGGGGCAAATGTTGCGGCCGTTCTCGATACCTCTTCTGTTCGAAACCAGATCCTTGCGCTTCCGGGCATGATGGCAAGGCCGGTCCTGGTCTTGCGGGGTCTGGCGATGCGGGCGAAACTCGGCCGCCTATATCGCGCAGGGGTGTCGCTGACGGAAATCGTCAGCGACAAAGGCGGCCCGGTGGCCGTTCGTTGGCGGGATGCCGGCGGGTGCGACCATCATATCGAATGCGATGCGGTCGGCATTGGCTGGCACCTGAGAGCCGAAACGCAGCTTGCAGGCCTAGCCCAATGCAGTTTCGATTACGATCCGGGCTGGGCCCAATGGCTGCCGCAGGCGGATCGGATGGGCCGATCTGCCGATGGCGTCTATCTTGCCGGTGACGGCTTGCGGATTCTTGGCGCCGATGGCGCGGAAGTTGCAGGGCGGCTTGCCGCGAGCGCCTGCCTTGCCGATATGGGATTGCCCTATCCAAATCCGGCACGGGATCTCCGGCGGCTTGCCCGCTACGAACGCTTTGCTCGCGCCATCGCCCGCGCCTTTCCCTGGCCCGCCGGCATGGTCCGATCCATTCCCGATGAAACGATAGTCTGCCGCTGCGAAGGCATCAGCGCCGGCGATCTGCGTGAGAGCGTCGACTATGCCGGAGGTGAGGCAAACCGGGTGAAGTCAATGGTGCGCGTGGGTATGGGACGATGCCAGGGACGGTTTTGTCAGCTCACCGGCGCCGAATTGATTGCGGAGCGTGCGGGAATCCCGGTTTGCGAGGTCGGTCGCCTGCGCGAGCAGGCGCCTGTTCGTCCGCTGCCGATCGGATCCTGGATGGACGACGACACGTGACCAAGCTCGGTTCGGCTATGCCGACGCGATTTTACTCCGGCACGGCTTCGCCATCCTTCAGCGCCCCGGCGCAGGCCTGGCGCAGATAGTCGCGCATCGTCAGGTGGCTGCCCGTCAGGGGACGGTCCCGGCTGGTCAGCAGCGCGATCGGGACGGTCTTTCGCGGCAGAAGCGGCCGGCGCACAAGGCCCGGAAACTGTTCCCACGGCAGCAGACCATCCACGATCGCGACACCAAAGCCGTTGCGGACAAAAGGCAAGGCGGTGATGGAGATATCGATCTCGATTGCGGGATTGAACGCCTGGTTTTCCGAGGCTGCGGCATTGGCAAGCAGTTGGCCGGGGAAGGTATCAGCGCGGTAGGAGATCAGCGTCTCGTTCTGAAGATCGGCGAATGTGATGCTGTCGCGCGGGGCAAGATGGTGTCCCTCCGGTACGATGCAGATGAGTTCGGCATATCCGAGCGTTTCGACATCGATGCCGGGCCGCGCAATGTTGTTCATGACGATGCCGAGCGGAGCATCGCCATTGCGGATCATATCCACGACATTGATCAGCGGTGCGATCAGCGATCGGACGACGATATCCGGATAGGTCGTTCTGAAGGCGAGAAGCGCCTTGGGAACGATCGACATGGCTGGCGGCGTTGTTGCGGCGATCCGGATCAGCCCCGTCCGCCCGAAGCGCATGTCGGTCGTTCGGCGCCGAAGCGCCCCGAGCTCGGAAAAGATGCGCTCTGCTTCCGGATACAGTTCTTCGGCCTCGCGGGTGGGGACCAGCTTGCCGCGCACGCGATTGAAGAGTTTGAACCCCAGCTGGTCTTCCGCATGCAGCAGGATCTGGCTCAGCGCCGGCTGCGTGATGTTGAGCATGGCGGCGGCGCCGGTCACCGTTCCCGATCGCATGAGCATGCAGAAGACTTCGAGCTGACGGGCCTGCATCAGGAAAATCCGTAGTGTCTGGTTCGGTTGCCGGCGAAGTCTAGCACGGGCGGTCCTTTTCAGAAGTCGGCCACCTTGCCCCATGCGGACTGCAGGAAGCGGTCGGGGTGATAGGGTTTCGGGTCGACTATCGGCGTGGCACCGGTGACGATATCGGCGATCAGGTGGCCGGCTCCAGGACCGATGCCGAAGCCATGGCCGCTGAAACCGGCGGCCAGCACGAAGCCTGGAATGGCAGCGATCTCGCCTATGCCGGGCACGCCGTCCGGGGTCGAATCGATGTAGCCGGCCCAGCTTGCGGTAATGCGTCGGTTTGCGATGGCAGGCAGCAATTCGACCGCGCGGTCATAGGTGAGCCGGATCGTGTTTCTGTCGACCGCCGGATCGAGGATGCGCATCCGCTCCATCGGCGTTGGCCGATCCAGGCGCCAGCGCGACAGGTTTTCGTGGCCGCTGCGAAAGCCCTCGAACCCGCCCAGGGAAAGCGCGCGCCATCGGCGAATGAACATCGGCAGAAACTGTGCCCCGAAGCGCATGGTCTGCGGCGTGGGATCGACGCGGCCACGCCCGCTGATCGCGAGCGTATGGCCGCCGTCGCCTCTGCGGGTGACGGAAACATGTGCGGTATGCAGAGCGTCCGGGAGGTCGCCGGCGCCGGCGCTGACCGAAAGGATCGACGAGCGGATCGACGCCTGCGGGAAACGGACGCCAAGCTGTCGGCAGAAGGATGATGCCCAGGCGCCGCCGGACAGGATGGCAATCCTCGTCCTGATCGTGCCTTCTTCGGTCACGACGGCGGAGAGCTTTCCGCCTTCGGTCTCTATGCCGCGAGCCGCGCAATTCTGGCGCAGACAGCCCCCCCGCTTCATCAGGGCGCGAGCGACCGCCGGTGCAGCGTTGGCCGGATCGGCAATACCATCCGTGGGAGAAAAGACGCCGCCTTTCCAGATGCGGCCGGTCGCCTTGCCGCGCTCGCTGGCTTCAGCGCTATCGAGCATATGAGTGGTCACACCGACGCTGCGCGCAAAGTCACGCCAGCGTGCCCATCCGGCGAGTTCTTCCTCGCTATTGCTCAGATAGAAGAGGCCGCAGCGACGAAAGCCGGTGTCCTCTTCCGTTTCTGCGGCGAATTGGTCCCAGAGCTCGAGGCTTTTCGTCGCCATCGGCAGCTCGCGAGCGTCGCGGTTCTGCTGCCTGCACCAACCCCAGTTGCGGCTGGACTGCTCGGCGCCGACGCGGCCTTTTTCGAGGAGAACGACTTTGAGGCCCCGCTTTGCCAGATAATAGGCGGTAAAAACGCCGACAATCCCAGCCCCGATGACGACGACATCGGCGGACGTCGGCAATTCGGGAGTGTTTTCGACAAGGGTAAGCGGTGCGGGCATGGATGCGGGTCTCCTATCGAGCCGACAGCATAGCGAAATGATCGGACATGAAGCTGCCGCACAACTACGCCATTCGGCATAAGATTCTGCTCATGACGAACCAAGCGGCTGATTGTGCCGGCTGTAGTCGTACAGAATGAAATAGACAAGACGAACCATGGTGTTATGCTCGATCTTGGAGAATTCGCGGCATAAAATGCTGCCTCATATGGGAAAGATTTGCCGATGAAGCTCGACCGTATCGACATCAAGATCCTGTACGAACTTCAGAAGAACGGACGCATCACCAATGTCGAATTGGCGGAACTGGTCAACCTGTCGCCAAGCCCCTGTCTGATGCGGGTCAAGAAACTGCAGCAGGAAGGCTATATCGAGGGATATTCTGCCCAGATCAATATCGGTAAGCTGGGTCAGACGCTGACAGTCTTTACGGAAGTCACGCTCAAGAACCACCGGCAGATCGACTTCGCGCGTTTTCTTTCGGCAGTGGAGAAGGTCGATCAGGTCATCGAATGCCACCTCGTCTCAGGTGGCTATGATTATATGCTGAAGTTCGTGACGGCAGGTATCGGGGAATATCAGACGATCATGGAGCGCCTGACCGACCTGGATATCGGCATCGACAAGTATTTCAGCTTCGTGGTGCTCAAGTCGCCGATCGTCAAGGCGCATATGCCCCTGACCAGCCTGTTTCCCATGTAGCGGTGTCCAACGGTATTTCCAGGCTGTATCGGCTAGCCATGGCCATATTCGCGCTTGAGTTCCGGGTCCTGAACGAGATTGTCGAGCCAGGTCGGATCAAGCTTGGGAACAGATCCGAACAGCAGCTGGGAATAGGGATGGCGGGGCGCATCTGCCGCCTCGCGCGTGATCTGCTCAACTTTCTTGCCGCCATACATCACGACGATCTCGTCGCAGATTGCTTCGACCACCGATAGATCGTGGCTGATGAAGATGTAGGACAAATGCAGTTCACGCTGCAGTTCCTTGAGCAGGTCGATGATTGCCGCCGCGACCACCGTATCGAGCGCCGATGTGATTTCATCGCAAATGATCAGGCGCGGCTCGGCTGCGAGCGCGCGAGCGAAATTCACGCGCTGCTTCTGTCCGCCCGACAATTCCGACGGATAGCGATAGCGAAGCGCTCGGGGCAATCGCACCATATCGAGCAACTCATCGACCTTGGCCGCTCGAGTCCTGCGGTCCATACCATGGTAGAAGGCCAGGGGCCGCTCGAGAATATCGGCGATCGACTTTGCCGGGTTGAGTGCGGTGTCGGCATATTGAAAGACGATCTGCATTTCCCGCAATTGATCGCGCGAGCGCAACTTTGCGGCACGGTTCATCTCGCTGCCATTAAAGCCGATAGTGCCTGATACCGCCGGCAATATGCCGGCGATTGCACGCGCCAGTGTCGACTTTCCGCATCCGGATTCACCGATGATGCCCAGATTTCTGCCTTTCTCCACTTCGAGGCTTACGGATTGAACCGCACAAACCGCCGGCAGGCCGTTGGGCTGCATATCGCCATAGCCTGCCACCAGATTGTCGATCCTGAGCACGGATGCAGTCGCCCCGCTTGTTTTGCTGTCGCGAGCAGTCTGTTTCGGCTCGAAGGCGGCCAGCAACTCACGCGTATAGGGATGGCTCGGCTGCGTCAGGACCGCTTCGGTTTTCGCCAGCTCCTGGATTTCGCCGCCCTTGAGCACAGCAATGCGATCGGCGATCTGGGCGACGACCGCCAGATCGTGTGACACATAGACGCCGGCAATATCGCCGGTGCGGATGACCGACTTGAATGCCTTCAGCACATCGATCTGCGTCGTCACGTCGAGCGCGGTCGTCGGCTCATCGAAAATGACAAGCTTCGGTTCGCCGATCAGAGCCATGGCTGCGGCCAACCGCTGCAACTGGCCTCCCGAGACCTGATGCGGATATCGCTCGCCGATGGTTTCCGGGTTCGGCAGCGATAACGCACGGAAGAGCTCGATCGCGCGCCGGCGCGCCTGTTCGGGCGGCATCAGCCGGTGGATGCGAGTGACCTCGATCACCTGCTCCATGATCTTCGTCGCCGGGTTGAAAGCGGCTGCGGCACTTTGCGGAATATAGGCGACTGTTGTGCCGCGGACCTTCGAGCGTTCGTTTTCGGAAAGGGCGGCCATGTCCTGTCCATCGACCTGGATCGTACCGCCGGAGATGCGACAGCCCTCGCGCGCATGCCCCATGAGCGTCAGCGCGATCGTCGTCTTGCCCGAGCCGCTTTCGCCGATGAGCGCGACAATCTCGCCCTTGGCGATATTGAAACTGACGCCCTTGATGATCTCGACGATGCGACCGGAGTCGGTCTTGGCTTCGACTCTCAGATTTCTGATTTCAACCAGATTGTCCATCGTCATGCGCTCCTGTCCCTGATCTTGCGCGGCAGGTTGTCGATCAGCAGGTTGACGCTGATGGTGAGGCTGGCAATGGCAAAGGAGGGCACGATCACGGCAGGTGCTGCGAAGGGCAGGCCGCCGATATTTTCGCGAACCAGGGCTCCCCAGTCGGCATAGGGCGGCTGCAGGCCGAGGCCGAGGAAGGAAAGACCGGACAACAGGAGAACGACGAAGACGAAGCGTAAACCGAAATCCGCCAGAACGGGACGGATAATGTTCGGCAGAATTTCCGAACCGATGATGTAGCCGACCCGCTCGCCGCGGGTGCGGGCAACCGTGATGAAATCCATCGTGTTGATATTGACCGCGAGCGCGCGGGCAAAGCGATAGGCGCCGGGCGTATAGATGACGGCGAGCGTGATGATCAGCACCGGAATGGACGAGCCGACGGCGGCGACGACGACCAGGCCGAAAAGCTTGCTTGGAATCGAGTTCAAGGCGTCAAGAAACCGGCTCAGGATCGTGTCGAACCATCCACCGACAACCGCGGCGATCATGCCCAGCGTCACGCCGCAAAAACAGCAGAGCGCCACCGCGGCCAATGAAATGCCGACCGTATAGCGCGCACCCATCAAAACGCGCGAGAACATGTCACGGCCGAGATAGTCCGAGCCGAGCCACAGTTGTCCGCTTATAGGGCCGAAATAGTCGGTATCGACGATATCGCCGACCGAATAGGGGATGATATAGGGCGCGAACAGGGCGACAATCGTCCAGCCAAGGATGATGGCAAAAGCTACGATGCCAACAAGGCTGACATTGTAGCCGAGAAGGGATGGGGTATGGGAAGCCAAGCTGTTCGTGGTCATCGCAGCCTCGGATTTGAGAGGATTGCGACGATATCGGCCATGGTGATCAGCATGAGATAACCAAGGCAGAAGATCATCGCGCAGCTCTGGATGAGCGGGAGATCGCGGGTCGCGACGGCGTCTACCATCAATTTGGCGATGCCCGGATAGTTGAAGATAGTTTCGACGATGATCACGCCGCCGACGAGATAGGAGAGCGACAGCGCGACTGCGTTGACGATCGGCCCCAGCGCATTCGGCAATGCGTGCCTGAACACCATGCGGCCGCGCGAGGCGCCCTTCAGCAGGGCCATTTCCACATAAGGCGTCTTCAGCGTCTCGATCAGAGCCGCCCTGGTCATGCGGATCATTTGGGCTGAGATGACGAAGGTGAGCGTGATGACGGGCATGGCGTAGATCTTCACAAGATCGAAGACCGTATGCGCCTCGCTGATGGAGGAGAGCGCCGGCAGCCAGCGCAGATAGACGGCGAATAACAGCACCGCAAGCGTTGCGACCATGAATTCGGGCACCGATATGACGCCGATGGAAATGATCGTGACGATCCGATCGTAATAGGAGCCGCGAAGCATGGCCGAAGTAATGCCAAGCAGAAGTGCAAGCGGCACCGAGACGAGCGTCGTGATGGCGGCAAGCTCCAGTGTTGCCAGCAGGCGGCGGCCAATCAGCTCCGCAACGGGCATATTGTTTGCGTAGGACGTGCCGAGATCGCCCTTTACCAGGCCCAGCAGCCATTCCAGGAACCGCAGGATCGCCGGCTCGTCGAGATGCATTGCCTTGCGCAGGCCGGCGACCGCTTCAGGCGTCGCCGCCTGGCCGAGCAGGATGGAGGCCGTGTCTCCCGGCAGCATGCTCGTTGCGAAGAAGACGGCGAATGACACGATCAGCAAGGTGATGAGCGCGATGAAGAGCCGGTTTAGGATAAGAATGGAGACCTCGGATCTCAAAGGCAATGCTCCTGCGGCGATCTACGAAACGAACGGCGTTTGCGAGACGGAGGTCCCTGGACGACTTTGCGCCGTCCAGGGAGGTTCAGCGGCCGCTAGGCATCGAGCCACAGATACTCCGCCATTGCGTAACCCATCATGCCACCGAGCGGGTTGGCTTCCAATCCGTGCACCTTGCTCGAAAACGCATCCACATTCGAGATATAGGCCGGGATGATGGTACCGGCTTCTTCCGCGATCATCACCTGCATTTCGGCGTAGATCTGTTTGCGCTTGGCCTGATCGAGCAAGCCGCGCGCTTCGATGAGCATCTTGTCGAATTTTTCCGACTTGTACTGGCTCTCATTCCAGGGCGCGTTCGAGGCATAGAGGAGCGAAAACAGGATGTCGGGCGTCGGGCGCGGATTGATGTTGCCGAAGTGGATCGGCGCCTTCAGCCAGTAATTATCCCAATAGCCGTCGGAGGGAACGCGCTGAACGTCGAGCTTCATGCCGATATTGGCGCCGGCCGCCTGGATGATCATCGCCATGTCGATCGACGAGGTTGCAGCGTCGGAGGCTATCACCGGAATGGATTGTCCGAGCACGCCGGCCTTCTGGAAATGGAACTTCGCCTTGTCCGGATCAAAGGCCTTCGGCTTCAGATCGTTGTTGTGATAGATATTGGCGGGGGAAACGGGCTGGTCATTGGCAACCTCGCCGAGGCCGCGCAGGGCCGACTTGACGATCTGCTCGCGATTGACGAGCGACTTCATGCCATCGACGAAGTCCTTCTTGTTGCCCGGCGTCATGTCGAGGCGCATGTTGAGATTGGTATAATTGCCGCTCGTGGTCTTCGACAGCGTAAAGCCCGACTGGCCGTCGATCAGCTTCATGGCGCGTGGATTGATCGAAGCGGCGTAGTGGATGTCGCCCGAAAGCAGCGCATTGACGCGGGCATTATCATCGCTGATCGCAAAGAATTCGAACGAGTCGAGATAAGGCTGTCCGGACTTCCAGTAGTTCTTGTTCTTCACCACGACCGAGCGATTGCCCGGGTCGAAGGTTTGGAGAACGAAGGCTCCGGTACCATTGCCCTTGGAGAAATCGGTCGTGCCGTTGGCGACGATCATGAAGTGATGCAGGGCGAGAATGGTCGGCAGGTCGGCATTCGGGTCGGCGAGCGTGATTTCGACCGTCGACTTGTCGACAGCCTTGAAGCCGGTCATCTGCGCGGCGATCTTGGCGACTTTCGAGCCGACACCGGGATCGAGATGGCGCTTGAGCGAGAAGACGACATCATCGGCCGTCAGCTCCTTGCCGTCGTGGAATGTCACGCCCTTGCGCAGCTTGACTGTCCAGGTCTTGGCGTCCTTGCTTTCGATGCTTTCGGCGAGCTCCATCTGCGTCACGCCGGCTTTATCGATGAAGGTCAGGCGATTGTAGAGCGAGCAACAGCGCACATAGTCCGTCGACAGCGATGCCTTGGCGGGATCGAGCGTATCGGCGGTCGAGGACGACCAGCCGGCTGCTTTCAGATTGCCTCCGGATTTGGGTGTTGCCGCGACGGCATTCGATGCCCGGCCGAGCACCAGACCGCCCGCCGACATGGCGACGCCGCCTGCCAGAAGCATGGTGAGAAGTTCGCGGCGGGTGGCGCCTCGACGAATGGCGTTCTCGACCATTGCGTCATCCGAGGCAGTCCAGTTCATGATCTTGTCGTTCATGTCATTCCCCTTTTTCTGGTTGGCAGTCTGTTTTTCTTATTGGATGCGACGAGGATGACGGCTGATCATGCCGCCTCCAGCGCTTTCACCGCTTGGGCAAGCTCGGCCATGGATTTGAAGTGGAAATCCGGCGTGGTGAATTCGGCCGGTTCGATCGTGCCGCCATATCCGGCCTGCGCGTGACGGCGCTGGATCCAGCAATTCGTTATCCCCAATTGCCGGGATACGCCGATATCGTGGTACTGGCTCTGCGCCACGTGAAGAATATCGTGCTTGCTGGCATTCTCGCCGCCCACGAAGTCGAAGACCTTGTGAAAGAAGGCCGGATCGGGCTTTTCGGTGCCTGTGTCGTCGGCGGTGAAGGCAGCGTGGAACGGATGCCCCAGTTCTGCCGAAAAATGTTCGAAGGCCCAGCGGCGGGCGTTCGTCATGGCGATCAGCCGATATTTGCTGGCCAGCTGCGCCAAGGCTTCCGCGCTGTCGGGAAAGGCTTTCCACTGCCTGGCGGAATCGCGCAGGCGCCGACCATAGGCCTCTTCGGCCGGCAAACCGAGTTTTGGGGCGATGGCGAGATAGACACGCACGAGATCGTCGGGAAACAAATCGGCATCGTCGGCGTAGCGCGCGGCGCGATAGAGCGCCAGCGCCTCCTCGCCGTCGATCGTCACCTTCGCTTCAGCTGCAATTTCGCTGAGGCAGGTTTTCAGTCCGCCTTCGAAGTCGATCAGCGTTCCGACAACATCGAAGCTCATATATTTGAATTCTGCCAATGACTTGGTCATGTCTTACCCCAGTCTGCTTGTCGGAGGCGCCGGGCGCCTGCCTTGCGGAAGATTATGCTGTTCCGAGGTCCACTTGTTTTCTGACGCGCCCGAATTTGCCGGGATGGACCTTCATTAAGAATAAGTTTGGCACTTCGACCGCGCCGATTGCGCCGAATCGGACCAGTGATGCGGCACAAAATTCTGAAAAACGCCTGCGCGCGGTATATCGATCCTTGCCTTGGCGGGCTCAATCCTTGAGCGCCCGACGGACGTCGGGATCTTCGAGCGTCTGATCAAGCGTCCTTTCCGTTCGTTCGATGATCGCGTCGATGTCGGCGTCCGTGCAGCAAAGCGGCGGAGCATACCCCAGCACTCCATTGGCGAAGGCGCGGACCACCAGGCCGTTTTCCCAAGCCCGGTCGAAAATCCGGCGTGAAGGCTGTGCCTCCGCCGGCAGCGGCGTTTTTGCCGCCTTGTCCACCACCAGCTCGATCGCAGCCAGCATGCCGCGCCCGCGGACATCGCCCACCAGGGGATGATCTCTCAGGCTCTCGAGGCCCGCCATCAGCCTCGCGCCGGCCTTTATGCCGTTTTCGAGCAGCCCGCCTTCATAGAGTTTCAAGACTTCCAGCCCGACGGCCGCGCTGACGGGATGGGCGGAATAGGTGTAACCGTGCCCCACGGCGGAAGCTCCCGCCCCATCGGCAATGACCTGATAGACGTGATCCGCCATGAAGACTGCGCCCATCGGAACATAGCCGGAGGTGAGCCCCTTCGCCGTTGTTATGAAATCTGGAACGATCTCGTCTTCGGAACAGGCAAAAAGCGGTCCCGTCCGGCCGAAGCCGGTGATCACTTCGTCTGCGACGAAAAGAATGTCGAGTTCCTTGCAGAGGTCTCGCATGGCCTTCATCCATCCTTTCGGCGGGACGATCACCCCGCCCGAACCCTGGATCGGTTCGGCATAGAAGGCGGCGATACGGTTTGCTCCAATCGCGTCGACCTTCGCCCTGAGTGCCGCGAGAGACGCTTGGATGATGGCGTTCGCATCCTGCCCGACGGGATTGCGATAAGGATAGGGCGACGGAATTTTGTGCTGCCAGTCGAGCGGAACGCCGAAGCCGGCATGGAAGTTGGGAAGGGCGGTCAGCCCGGCGCCGACCGTCGAAGAGCCGTGATAGCCCTGCTCGATCGAGATGAACTGATCGCGTTGCGGTTGGCCGCGCGCAAACCAGTAGTACCGGATGAAGCGGACGGTACTGTCGATGGCGTCAGAACCGCCCAGCGTGAAATAGATATGGTTGAGGTCGCCGGGGGCTCGTTCGGCTAGCTCGGCGGCAAGGCGGATGGCCGATTCGCTGCCAAGGCCGAAATAGGCTGTCGCATAGGGAAGCTCGCGCATCTGGCGAGCCGCAGCCTCCACGATCGTTTCATGACCGTAGCCGGCGTTGACGCACCAAAGACCCGCGAAGCCATCTATCAGCTGACGGCCTTGAGCATCGGTGATCGTCGCTCCCTTGGCGGATGAAAGCACCCGCACGCCTTGCTGCTCATGGCCGCGATAGGAGGCGACCGGATGCACCAGATGGGCGCGATCGAGCTCGATGAGGGAATTGCTGTACATGGTCTTCTCCGGATCAGCCGAACGCCTGGTTGGCGAGGGCGAAAATGGTGACTGTCGAGGGATTGCTGCGGTTGATAATGGGGCTCGCCATGGCGATGCCGCCTCCGACATGGACAAGCGAATGGCTGGCGAGCCACGGTCCGAGACCAGTTTCCGCGCCGGTGTCGACGCGCAGGAATGCGCCGGTTTTCCGGCTCATGAAGTGGGACAGGAGCGATTTCGCGTCTTCGATATCCGGTGCGACGACAGGTCCCACGACCTCGCCCCGGCCGAAGGAACGAAGACAGGCGTAGGCTGCGACTTTGCCGTCACGGCGGATAATCGCGAATTCGCCCAGATCCGCTAATCGCGCAATCAGCGCGGAGCGATCGGCGCCGAAAGCCTCGCGGTCGAGCGCTGTGATTGCCGGGATATCGGCCTTGGTCGCCACTTCGGTGTTTGCCGGTTTCGCGACCGCCGCGACGAGGCCTTGGTGCTGAACGACGGCGCCGGTCTGGCGAAACCCCAGCTTTTCATAGAGGGGTAGGCCATCGGAGGTCGCGGTGAGGCGTAAGGGGCGGCCATCCGCCAGAGCCAAAGCGGCCTCCATGAGACGGCGTCCCAGACCGCGTCCGCGCATGCTTGCAGAGACAATCACCATGTTGATCGTCGCGCAGTCCGTTTCGTAAGGTGTCAGGAGCGTGGTGCCGACGACCTCGTCATCAGCGGCGATCGCAACGACACCTTTGCTCAGGTCGAGGGCGACTTTCCAGTCCTCCAGGCGATGAGGCCAGCCGGCCTCCTGCGACAGGCGGACAGCTGCATCCAAATGTTCGGAACGGAAAGGTCTGATTTCTATCTGTCGCTCCCGCATGGCGCTCCTCGAATTTCTTTTGTCCAAGTGTCGGAGCGTCGGGGCCGGAAGATTATCTGAAGGCGATGTCCTTGACGGTATCTTTCGCCGTTGCGGCTCGCCCTTGCCGCATCTTATGCCGTCACCTCGCTAACGGCGGTCGCGAAAGTGTAGGCGGAAGGCGTTCTCATTGGCGGTTCTTGCAAGCAAATGCCAAACGGGCGCCCCTATACGAAACTTTCTGCTCCGAACCTCGCAAAATCAGTAGGCTCCAGTGCCGAAAGCAATCCTATTATCGTGTTCTCCACCAATCGCCTCGAGGGGCAGCACGTAAGGACGAAGCGCATGACCACCTTCCGGCCGAAATATATCACCTTCGATTGCTATGGCACGCTGACCAATTTCCAGATGGCGGAAGCTGCCCGGGACCTCTATGGCGATCGTCTCGATGAGCCGGCCATGTTGCAGTTCATCAAGAATTTCGCTGCCTACCGGCTCGACGAGATCATGGGTGACTGGAAGCCTTATGCGGATGTCGTGCACAATTCGCTCGAGCGGACGTGCAAGCGCAACGGCGTTGCCTTCAGGGAGGAAGACGCCAGGATGGTTTATGAGCGCGTTCCCACCTGGGGACCGCATGCGGACGTTCCGGCAGGCCTTGCCAAAGTGGCGAAGGAAATTCCGCTCGTCATCCTGTCGAATGCGATGAACAGTCAGATCATGTCGAATGTCGCAAAGCTCGGCGCGCCCTTCCACGCCGTCTATACGGCCGAGCAGGCCAATGCCTATAAGCCGCGCTTCCAGGCCTTCGAATACATGTTCGACATGCTGAGCTGCAGCCCGGAAGACATTCTGCACTGCTCGTCCTCCTTCCGCTACGACCTCATGTCGGCTCATGATCTCGGCATCAAGAACAAGGTCTGGGTCAACCGCGGTCACGAGCCGGCCAATCCCTATTACGGCTATGTCGAAATCGCCGACATTTCCGGTCTGCCGGGCGTCGTGGGGCTCTGAGAAAGGGCAGCCAGATGAAATATTCCTCTTATTGGCACGACACGGCGCCCCGCTTTGCGGGTGCGGCGGTCGGCCCTGTCGAAGGGCACTACGACGTCGTCGTGGTGGGCGGCGGCTTCACCGGGCTTGGCGCCGCCCGGCAGCTTGCCATGGCGGGTGCGAAGGTCCTTGTTCTGGAGGCTGAGATCGTCGGCTTCGGCGCTTCCGGTCGCAATGGCGGTCATCTGAACAATGGCCTGGCGCATAGTTACATCGCGGCAAAGGCGGAGTTGGGCAAGGAGCGGGCGATCGCCCTCTATCGCGCACTGGATGCTTCGATCGACACGCTCGAAGCGATTATCGCGGAAGAAGGGATCGACTGCAATTTCCGCCGCGCGGGCAAGCTGAAGCTTGCCTCCAAGCCACAGCATTTCGAAGGGCTCGCCAGGAATTTCGAAGCGGTGCATGCCGAGGTCGATCCCGATACCGCGCTGCTGTCCGCCGCCGATCTCAAGAATGAGATCGGTTCGCCGTTTCATGGCGCGATGCTGTCGAAGAAGAGCGCCATGATGCATATGGGTCGCTATGTTGTCGGATTGGCAGAGGCTGCCAAGCGACGCGGAGCGGTCATCGTGGAAGGCGCTGCCGTGACGGAGCGTAGCCATTCTGGTGGCAGGCACGTGCTGAAGACCGGCAAAGGCACCGTGACGGCAGACCAGGTCATGATTGCGACCGGCGCCTATACGACAGCCAATTTCGGTTACTTCCGCCGTCGCATCATGGCGGTCGGCAGTTTCATCGTCGCGACCCGGCCCTTGACGGACGCGGAAGTTACCTCGGCAATGCCCGGCAATCGCACTTGCGTGAACACGATGAATATCGGCAACTACTGGCGCCTGTCACCGGATAACCGGCTGATCTTCGGAGGGCGGGCTCGCTTCTCCGCAACATCGGACCAGCGTTCCGACGCCAGGAGCGGCGCGATCCTTCGTGAAAGCCTCGCCCGCATATTTCCCCAACTCGCCGAGGTCGAGATCGACTATTGCTGGGGCGGTCTCGTCGATATCACCAAGGATCGCTATCCGCGTGCCGGCTATCATGACGGTATCTGGTACGCCATGGGCTATTCAGGCCACGGCGCGCAGCTTTCCACGCATCTTGGGATGACCATTGCGGATGCGATTCTCGGAAGACCCGACCGCAATCCGCTCAAGGGACTCGATTGGCCGGCCGTTCCCGGCCATTTCGGCAAGCCCTGGTTTCTGCCCTTGGTCGGTCTGTATTACAAAACGCTCGACAGATTTCAGTGATATAAGCAGGCGGCGGGCCTCAACGAAATCGGCAGCATAAAAAGAGGGGCCGCGCTTGCGACCCCTTTTCCGATCTGAGACGCCACACCTCAGTTAAGGCCACCGATGTGGAAGGCCTTTGTTTCCAGATATTCCTCAATGCCGAGCTGCGAGCCTTCGCGCCCGAGGCCCGATTGCTTGACGCCGCCGAACGGTGCGACCTCCGTGGAGATTAGACCGGTATTGAGGCCGACCATGCCGAATTCGAGCGCTTCGCCCACCCGCCATGCGCGCTTCAGGCTTTCGGTGTAGAAATAGGCCGCAAGCCCGTAGGGCGTGCCGTTGGCAACAGTGATCGCCTCTTCCTCCGTCTCGAAGCGGAAGAGCGGCGCAACCGGTCCGAAGGTCTCCTCGGCGGCGAGCTGCATGGCGGTGGTAGCCCCGGTCAGGACGATCGGCGCGGTATATTGCGGGCCGGCCGGCAGATCCCGCTTGGTCGTCACGATCGTTGCGCCCTTCGAAAGCGCGTCTTCGACATGGCGGTTGATCTTGGCGATAGCCGCCTCGTTGATCATCGGACCGATCGCAACGCCGGCTTCGGTGCCCGGCCCGACCTTCATGGCATCGACGCGGGCGGCGAGCTTCTTGGCGAAAGCATCGTAGACGCCTGCCTGGACCAGGATGCGGTTGGCGCAGACGCAGGTCTGGCCGCCATTGCGGAACTTGGAGACGATCGCACCCTCGACGGCAAGGTCGAGATCGGCGTCGTCGAAGACGATGAAGGGAGCGTTGCCGCCGAGCTCGAGGGAAAGCCGCTTGATACTGGGCGCGGCGCCGCGCATCAGCAGCGAACCGACGGGGGTGGAGCCGGTGAAGGAAATCTTGCGTACCGTCGCATTGGCAAGAATCTCGGCCCCGATCTCGGAGGGCATGCCGGTAACGATATTGATGACTCCAGCCGGAATCCCAGCCATTTCTGCAAGCACGCCGAGCGCCAGCGCCGAGTAGGGGGTGAATTCGGAAGGCTTCACCACGACCGTGCAGCCGGCCGCAAGCGCCGGCGCGAGCTTACGCGTAATCATCGCATTCGGGAAATTCCAGGGGGTAATGATGCCGCAAACGCCGACGGGCTCTTTCAACACGAGAATGCGGCGGTCAGGGGTCGGCGAGGGGATGGTTTGGCCGCCGATGCGGCGGGCTTCCTCGGCAAACCATTTGACGAAGGACGCGCCGTAACGGATTTCGCCACGGGCTTCGTCGAGCGGCTTGCCCTGTTCGGTCGTCAGGATCAGCGCGAGATCATCGATATGCTCGAGCATCAGATCATGCCAGGCCTCCAGCCGCGCCGCGCGCTCGGCGTGCGTGCGCTTCTTCCAGGGACCATAGGCCGCCTCGGCCGCCTCGATTGCCGCCCGGGTTTCATCGCTGCCGATATCCGGCACCGTTCCGATGGTGGCCTGTGTCGCCGGATCGATCACGGCAACGGTCTTGCCCGAAGGGGCGGAAAGCCAATCGCCACCGATCAGCGCCTGCTGGCGGAACAGGGATGGCATTTTCAAATTTTGCATGTTCATATCCTCGGTGGGACTTCAGATTGCGGCGAGCAGCGCGGTCGTGATGGCATCGGTCCGATCTTTGCCCGGAACCGTGCCGATGCCGCTTGCAGTTGTCGCTTCGATCGCCGCCATGACGGCATTTGCCGCATCCTGCTCGCCCAGATGTTCGAGCATCATGGCACCGGACCATACCGTTGCGATCGGGTTGGCGATGCCGAGATGGGCGATGTCAGGCGCGGACCCATGCACGGGTTCGAACATCGACGGAGCGTTCCGCTCCGGGTTGATATTGGCCGACGCCGCGAAACCGAGGCCGCCCTGGATTGCTGCGCCGAGATCCGTGAGGATATCGCCGAAGAGATTGGATGCGACGACGACGTCGAGGGTTTCCGGCGCCATCACCATGCGGGCGGCCATGGCGTCGATGTGATAGCTCGTGACCTCGACGTCCGGATAATCTTGCGCGAGCTGCCGCGTGACTTCGTCCCAGAAGACCATCGAATGCTTCTGGGCATTGGATTTCGTCACCGAAGCGAGCTTACCGCGCCTGGCTCTCGCCTGTTCGAAGGCGAAGCGCAGAATGCGCTCGACGCCCTTGCGGGTGAAGATCGAAGTCTCGACCGCGACTTCGTCTGATGTACCTTGATGGATGCGGCCGCCCGCGCCGGAATATTCGCCCTCGGTGTTTTCGCGGATGCAGAGAATGTCGAAAGCCGATGCCTTGAGCGGTCCCTGGACACCCGGCAGCAGCCTGTGCGGGCGGATATTAGCATATTGCACGAAGTTCTTGCGGATCGGCAGCAGCAGCCCGTGCAGGGATACCGCATCCGGCACTTCGGCCGGCCAGCCGACGGCTCCAAGCAGGATGGCATCGAAACCGCGCAGCGTTGCGATGCCATCTGCGGGCATCATCACGCCGGTTTCCTTGTAGAAGGCACAGGACCAAGGAAATTCAGTGTCGTCGAGCAGAAAGCCGCTGTTGCCGGCTGCCTTTTGCAGAACCGACCAGGCAGCGGCGGTCATGTCGCGACCGATGCCATCACCCGGGATCAATGCGATCTTGTAGGTTTTCATGTTCCTCGTCCCTCAAAGACTGATCAAAACGCTCTTGCTCTTGCGATTGGCCTGGAATGCCTCGCGGCCGAGATCCTTGCCGATACCCGACTGCTTGTAACCGCCGGTCGGCAGGATGTGGTCACGTGAGCGACTATAGCGGTTGACCCAAATGGTTCCGGCTTGCAGGCGGCGGGTCAACCGGATGGCCCGTGAGAGGTCGCGGGTAAAGAGGCCTGCGGCGAGCCCGTAGCTCGGATGGTCGGCAAGCTGCAGGGCTTCCTCTTCGTGCTCGAATGTCTGGAGCGTCAGCACCGGACCGAAGATCTCCTCGACGATTGCTGGAGAATTCTGATCGACTCCGGCCATCAGCGTCGGGCTGTAGAAATAGCCCGGTGCGTCCATGCGCGTGCCACCGGCAAGGCATTCTGCGCCGGCTTCGATGGTGGCGGAGACGATCGCATCGATACGCTGTCTCTGCTTCTCCGAGATGATGGGGGAGTAGCGGCTCGCTGCATCCCAGGTGGGACCGGGAGCAACGCCCTTCATCCGCTTCCGGATGGCGTCGATCAGTGCGGCCGCTATATTTTTCTCGACGATGAGACGCGATCCGGCGACGCAGGCCTGGCCGGCATTGCCGACAATACTGGCCGTGATGGCCGCGGCCGCCTTGTCGAGGTCCGCATCGGCAAAGACGATCTGCGGGCTCTTGCCGCCGAGCTCCAGCGTCATCGGCTTTATGCCCGTCCGGGCAATGTTCTCCATGATGGCCGATCCGGCCCGGGTCGAACCGGTAAAGCTGATCTTGGCGATTTCGGGATGGCCGGTGATCGCGTTGCCGGTCGTCACGCCGTCACCCAGCACCACATTGATCAGCCCGGCGGGAAGGCCGGCGCGCACGGCGAGCTCTGCCAGATAGATCGATGAAAACGGCGTCATTTCCGACGGCTTCAGGACGACGGCATTTCCGGCAGCCAGCGCCGGGCCAAGTTTCCATGCAGCCATGTTGATCGGAAAATTCCAGGGCGTGATGGCACCCACCACCCCATAGGGCTCCGTCATGATCATGCCGATATTGCCGTCGTCGGTCGGCACGAGGTCGCCGCCTTCCTTGTCGGCGAATTCGGCGAAGAAGCGGATCTGCTCCGCCGAAATCGCGATATCGCCCTCGACAAGCTGGCCGACGGGTCGCGTCGACGCGACAGCCTCCAGCCTCGCCAGCGTTTCGGCTTCCTCTTCGATGAGATCGGCCCACCGATGCAGGACGTTCAGGCGCTCGCGCGGGCGGACGCCGCCCCAATTGCTTTGCTTCAGCGCGGTCTTGGCCGCCTGAACTGCCTGGTCGACAACGGAAGCGTCCGCGATTGGGCACTCCGCAAAGGCCTTCCCATCGGAGGGGCGATGCATCGGAATGACACCACTCGCAGCCCTGAAGTTCCCGCCGATGAAATGGCCGACAGGAAGCGAAAGACTGTCGGGATCGAAGCTCAGGTCCATAATGATACCTCCGGTCAATTTACCGAGATGCTATAGGATCGGCGAAGTACCTTGATCCGATCGCGTCGGCTGCCACGGCGGAAAACGCCGTTTTGAGATGATCGGGCAGCGTATTCTTTGGCAAGGCTGCACAGCGCGCTCGGAAACCGCGCCGTGCTGGGGATATCAAGGGGTGACGGTCACGTAGATCTTCCGGACCGTTTCGATCGTCTTCCAGATTCCGACGAAGCCCGGTTTCATGACGAAGCTGTCGCCGGCTCTATAGACGACGGGCGCGCCGCCTTCCGGCGTCAATTCGACGACGCCGGAGAGAATATGGCAGAATTCGAAGGTTTCACCCTTGATCGAACGGCTGACACCGGGTGTGGCCTCCCATACGCCGGTGTGCACCGTCTCGTTGCGGGCAACGTCCTGCGCCCAGGTCTTGAGTTTCGGATCGCCCGAAATCAGCCGCTCGGCAGCGACAGTGTTTTCACGCGGCGCAAAGGAGGGGTTGGGATCAATTGTCTTGAGGAGGGACATTGGGTTCCTTTCGGGTTGGCGATCAGTAGCCGCGGCGTCGGTCGACGAGGCCAAACGGGTCCAAGCCCGCGCGGATTCGCTTGATATTGTCGATGACGGCGCGTGCTGCGCTATGGGGCTGAGTGACGCTTGCAACATGCGGCGTCAGAAGTATGCGGTCGTGGCTCCAGAATGGATGTCCGGCCGGCAGCGGTTCGGGATCGGTGACATCGATCACGGCGCCGGCAAGCCGACCGCTGTTGAGCGCATCCAGAAGGTCTTCCGAAATGAGCTGCGGTCCACGGCCGACATGCACGAGACCTGCGCCCCGCGGCAGTTTCTCGAAGAGATCGGCATTGAGAAAGCCACGGGTTTCGTCGGTCAGCGGCAGAAGGCAGATCAGGATATCGGTCGTGGAGAGCATGGCCTGGAGTCCTGCTTCGCCGGCAAAGCAGGCAACGCCTTCCAGTTCGTGTTGGCTGCGGCTCCAGCCGGAAAGCACAAAGCCGAACGGCTTCAATCTTTGGAGCACGGCCTGGCCAAGGCTCCCGAGCCCCAGCACACCGATGCGGCGTTCGGCCGCCTGAACCTGTGGCAAGGCATTCCAGACCTGACGGCGCTGCTGGCTGAGATAGGAGGGCAGATTGCGGTGGAGCGCGAGGACGCCAAGCGTCACATATTCCTGCATCATGCGGGTAATGCCGTCTTCGACCATCCGCACGACTTTTACGTGATCGGGGACATGGGCCGTATCGAACTGGTCGATACCGGCGCCGATTGAAAACAGAACTTCGAGATTGCGGTAGCGCGGCAAGTCGTCCGGAACCGTCCAGGTGATCAAATAGCGCACGGCGTCAGGGTCGACGGACGTCGGATCCATGGAGAAGGCGAGATCCGGCAGCTCGCGGGCGAAAGCTTCCTGGAAGATATGACCTCGACGGGCATCCGAATTGAAGAGGAACGTCATGGGCTTCTATCCTTCGGCTTTGTCCCATCACACCATGCAACGACGGCCGAGAGCCTCGATCATGGCCTGGCAGGAGGTGAGTTCGTGCGTGAGGATGAATTCGTTCGGTTTGTGCGCGCGAGCGATGTCGCCAGGACCGCAAATGATCGCCTCAAGGCCGGCGCGCTGGTAAAGTCCGGCTTCGGTGCCATAACTAACAGCTGCCAGCGGCTCTGTGCCTATCAGCTCCGTCAGCAGACCGGCAAGGGGAGCTGTCTGCGGAAGGGAAAGGGCAGGATAGGAACTCAACTCCTCCCATTGGATCTGAAAACCTCGACGCTCAAGTGCGGCAGCGGCCTCGTGCACCGGCAGGAGCAGTGCTGCCGGGTCTGCACCGGAAATTGCCCGCGCTTCGACTTCGAGCGTGCAGAGATCCGGAATGATATTGAGGGCTTGCCCGCCGTGAATGGTGCCGACCGAGATCGATGAATAAGGCGGCTCGAACTCCGCTTCGAATGGCCCCCGGGCAAGAGAATGCGCGGCCGAAACGGCGGCCTGCAAAACGTCTGCGGCGGCATGGATTGCGTTGAGACCGAGGTCGGGCCGCGAGGAGTGACCGGAGCGTCCTTTCAGGATGATGCGGGCGGCTGATTTCCCCTTGTGTGCGAGGATGGCCCGCATGTTGCTGGGTTCTCCGACGATGACGCCGAGCGGCGTCTCGCAAAGCTCCGGCAGGCGCGCAATGAGATGCGGTACGCCGCGGCAACCTGCTTCTTCGTCATAGGAAAAGGCTAGATGTATCGGCCGGAGGAGAGTGCTTGCCGCGAGCATCGGCACAGCCGCCAGAGATGCGGCCAGAAAGCCTTTCATGTCGCTGGTGCCGCGGCCATACAGTCTCTCTCCATCGGGCCGCAGCACGAAGGGGTTGCTCTCCCATCCCGCCTCGTTGGCCGGCACCACATCCATGTGACCGGAGAGGACATAACCCGGTTCGCCGCGGGGACCGATGGTGGCAAAAAGGTTCGACCGGTCACCCTCGGGGCCAGCGAGAATATCAACCGTGGCGCCGAAGGACTTCAGGTAGGTGCTGATCCACTGCACGATTTCAGCATTCGGCGTCCCGACGATGGAATCGAAGCCTACCAGTCTTGCCAGAATGTCCGCTGCCTGCATTGCTGTTGCCAATCTCCGATTGCCGTCCTCGCCCGTGCAAGGGAGGTTTCGATCAAAGGAAGGGTAAGCCTCCGCCAGAGGAATACCTGCCGAAAGCGCGGCGCATACGGTCAATTCTTGCGCCGGTGTTTGCATACGCAGTGAAATGTTTCGCGCGGTCTCGGCTAAGCTCGCCAAACATGATGCCGGCTTGCGCGAATAAGCAGCAGGAAGATCGAATGGCGGCTGGATTACGAATGGATACAAAAGTACCCGAAAAACTGCATGTCGATGCATTCGAACTGCGCTTTGCCGACATCTCAGAAGTCTCTCTGTCTCAACTTCAAGCTCTCTCGATGTCGGTCGGATGGCCGCATCGATCGCAGGACTGGCAGCATCTACGGGATGTCGGCCGCGGCTTCGTGGCGCTTGACGAAATCGGCAGGGTTTCGGGCTCGACCATGTGGTTTCCACACGGAGAGAATTTCGCCACGTTCGGCATGCTGATCACCGCGCCGCGTCTGCAGACGAATGGCACGGCCGAGTGGCTTGTCACCCGGATGCTGGCCGAATGTCATCAGGAACGATTAAGGCTCAACGCGACAAGAGCGGCACGCCGGATGTGCGCAACACTCGGGTTCATGCCGCAACAGACGGTCTTCCAGTGTCAGGGTGAGGTTCTATCCGTGCCCAAGATCGACAGTATCAAGCCGGGGCTTCAGCTGCGGCGGCTCGAGCGCGGCGATCTGGATGTGGTTGCGGCCCTGGACGAGCCCGCTTTCGGCGCTCCGCGCCACCAGCACCTTCAACGATTGTTTGAAAGCTCCATCTGCTATGGCCTTTATGACGGCGAAAAATTGATGGCTTATTCCATGCGCCGCCGCTTCGGCCGCGGTCATGTGGTTGGTCCCGTCGTTGCTTATTGCGAGGAAGATGCGATTTCCGTCGTTCATCCGCATGTCGTCGCGCATGTCGGCAGTTTTCTCCGGCTCGATACCCATTTCGGTACCGGCCCATTCGCCGGTTTCGTTCAGCAAAGCGGCATGTCCGTCTTCGATACGGTGACAACAATGGTTTCGTCTGAGAGGGCCGCTTATGGGAGCCCGAACACAGGTTCTCCGATCGTATTTGCCCTTGCGTCGCAGTCTTTCGGCTAACCGCAAAGGATCCCCTTAGTTATCAATAGCCCTGCCGGTGGACGATGCTCGCCGACCTCAGGCATATAACGCCGGGATCGAACTTATGAAGTCCATCGACCTCATGTATTTATGCGTTCGTTCCGGGCAGGCTGTAGGCCTGTTGGAAATAACGGCGGAAGGCAAGCATTGGCGGGCTGAATTCGACGTTGGCCCGCCAGGCCAGACCGACATCCATCGGCGGAACCGGATCCTGGATGTTCACGGTCTCGATGCGGCGCCCCTCGAGCGACCAGGGACGATGCACCATATCCGAGAGGATGGCGACGCCGAGCCCATTTGCCACCATCGACCTGACAGCCTCGATCGAACTGGTGCGCAGAAGCACCTTGGGCTGATAGGAGCTTTGGCTCCAGTATCGTAGGGAGGAATGGGCCGCTTCATCGACCGTCAGCATGATGTAGGGCTCTTCGGCGATCTCGCGCAGGCCGATGCCGGCGCGGCGCTGCAGGTCGTGACCCGCCGGAAGCCAGAGGCGTCTCACCGAGCTTAGAAGCGTTTCGGTCGCCAGCATCGGATTGAGGATGTTCGACGTCAGCAGCACCGAAATGTCGTAACGATTGCTGAGCAGACCCTCCTCGATCGATTCGCGATTGACCTCGTAGAGCTGGATTTTCAGTTTCGGATAGAGACGGCGGATGCGCTCGATGTGAAGCGGCAGGAAATAGCCGATGACGGTATAGGTGGCGGCAACGACAAGCTCTCCCTCGATATCGCTGCTGACGAGATTGAGATGGGTCGCCTCATCGACCTTGGCCAGAATTTCATAGGCGTGGGACAGGAATTGTCGTCCGGCCGTCGTCAGTTCCATGCCTTGCGGCGTGCGGTTGAACAGCGACACGCCCACCGTCAATTCGAGATCCTTGATCGCAGCGGTGACGGCAGATTGTGAGATCGACAGGTTTACGGCCGCATGCGAGATCTGCCCATATTCGGCCGTTGCGACGAAGTAGCGAAGCTGCCGTAGGCTCAGGCCCATGATGTCTCCCCCATCGATTTATCTGCAAATTGCTGTACTGAATCAGATTTACGAGACTTAAAACGTGCGGCTTTTCGATTTAAATTTGCGCACGATCTATATCATATTGATAAATTTATATAATTTCTGGCGCCATTTTAAGCTCTGATATCAATTTATCAGATAATGATGCTTTGAAAATTGTATTTTTCAAGAGGCGCCTTTCTCTCTAGCGTCCTCATACCGCTCCTGATCGGACCGCATATATCTGAGGAAATGCATGAAGGAAGCTGTCGATATTAATTGCGACATGGGGGAGGCCTTTGGCCGCTGGCGGATCGGCGACGCGCATGACGAGGAGCTTATCTCGCTCATCAGTTCGGCCAATATCGCGACCGGCTTTCATGCCGGCGATCCCAATCTGATGGATGAGACCGTGCGGATCGCCGCCGCCCACGGTGTCGGCGTCGGGGCTCATCCAGGCTACAACGATCTCCAGGGCTTCGGACGACGCAAGATCAACGGCACCAGCCGCGAGATCGTCAACGATCTGATCTATCAGGTCGGTGCGCTGCGGGAGTTCGCCAGACGCCATGGCGTGCCCGTCCAGCACGTGAAGCCGCATGGCGCCCTTTATATGGAACTGGCGGCGAACACGGATCTCTCGCAGATATTCATACAATATATGCGCACGGCAGCGCCAAACATGTTCGTCTTCTGCATGGACGGTTCGGCGACCTGCCTCGCCGCTGAAGAGGCCGGCCAGCCTGTTGTCCGCGAGTTCTACGCCGATCGCGACTACGGCGACGCGGGCTGGATCGTCTTTACCAGGGATGCGGGTCGCCCCGATCCCAAGGCAATTGCCCGCAAGGTCGTGAGAGCTTGCACCGAAGGCGTCGTGCGCACCGTCAACGGTGTTGATATTCCGATCGCCTTCGATTCCATCTGTTTCCATTCCGATACTTTGGGTGCGCTCGATATCGTGCGCCACATGCGCGAAGCGCTCATTGCCGAGGGTATCAGGATTGCACCCGTTTCGCAGATTTTGAACAGCGACGCAGCGCGGAGGTCCCATGAACAAGCTTGAGATCAGATCACCCCTTCCGGGAACTTTCTACAGAGCCTCTTCTCCGGATACACCGCCCTTCAAAGCCGAGGGCGATGCCGTTGCTGCGAGCGATACGATCGGGCTTATCGAAGTCATGAAAACCTTTCAGCAGATCTCGGCCGGGCTCGACGGCAAGAACATCACCTTCCTCGTCGACAATGAAGAGCCCGTCATGGCCGGCCAGGTCATCGCGGAGGTGGACCCATGACGATCCGCTCTGTGCTGGTCGCCAATCGCGGCGAGATCGCCGTCAGGATCATAAAGGCCGCTAAAGCGCTCGGCATCCGCACCGTGCAGGTTCATAGTGCCGCTGATGCCGACATGTTGGCGGTCAAACTGGCGGACGAGGCGATCAACATCGGCTCGCCGGCCCCTAAGAAATCCTATTTGAACATCGAAGCCATCGTCTCGGCGGCGCGGTCGGCGGGCGTGGATGCCGTTCATCCGGGCTATGGGTTCCTGTCCGAAAACGGAGATTTCGCCGATGCCGTCGAGGCGGCGGGCATGATCTTCATCGGGCCGAGCGGCGAGGCCATCCGGCTGCTCGGCGACAAGGTGGCAGCCCGCGAGATTGCGAAACGGGCCGGCGTCCCGACGGTGCCGGGAAGCGACGGCCGCGTGGCCGACATTGCGGCTGCCGAGGCGATTGCCGAACGCATCGGCTTTCCCGTCATGATCAAGGCGGCAGCCGGCGGCGGTGGACGTGGCATACGTATCGTGCAGTCGCTCGCCGAGCTCAGGGAGCAGTTTCCGCTTGCCTCTGCAGAGGCGGCGGCCGCTTTCGGCGATGGCGGCCTCTACATGGAGAAGGTCATCACCCGCGCCCGCCATATCGAGGTGCAGATTTTCGGCGACGGACGGAATTTCGTCCATTGTTTCGAACGTGAGTGCTCGCTGCAGCGGCGGCGTCAGAAGGTGTGGGAGGAAGCGCAGGCTTTTCTTCTTCCTGATGACATCAGGCAACGCCTTTGCGCCAGCGCCGTGGCCCTTGCCACCGAAGTCGGTTATCGCGGCGCGGGCACGGTCGAATATCTCTACGATGAGGATCGCAGGCAGTTCTATTTCATCGAGGTGAATACCCGCATCCAGGTCGAGCATCCGGTAACCGAAATGATTACCGGCATCGATCTGGTGCAGGAAATGTTCAAGGTGGCGAGTGGCGCTCCCTTGTCGCTGGCGCAGTCCGATATTCGGGCACGCGGTCACGCCATCGAATGCCGGATCAATGCCGAGGACCCGACCAAGGGCTTTCTGCCGGCGCCGGGAACCGTGACGCGGCTTTCCATTCCGGAAGGCGAGGGCATCCGTTTCGATACGATGCTCTATGCCGGCTATACCGTGCCACCTTTCTACGACTCTCTGCTCGGCAAGCTGATCGTTTGGGCAGACGATCGCGATGCTTGCCTCGACAGGCTGCTCGCCGCCCTTTCAAGTCTGACGATCGAAGGCTTGCCGACGACGATCCCTCTGCATCTTGCGCTCGCCCGCGACCCGTCGGTGCGCAAGGGCGCATTCCACACGCGTTTTCTCGAAACCTGGCTGGAGACCGATTTTTCAGCGGTTAACGGCGTATCGGCGGAGGTTGCCTGATGCCTGGTCGCTTTACGTTCGGAGGTGACGAGCATCTCTTCGTCGAATGCAGCGACGAGATGTCCCTCGAAGCCTTCTTCAAGAGCCTGTCGATGACCAAGGGGATACGCGAGAGCGCGATTAAGGGCGTGACCGAAATCTGCCCTGCCAACGCCTCCTTTCAGATCAAGTTCGATCCCGACATAATCAAGCCGAACGATCTCTTGCGCGAGGTCAAGGCGATCGAGGGCGCCGCCGAAAAGGCCGAGCCCGTCATTACCACCCGCATCGTCGAAATCCCTGTTTTCTACAATGATCCCTGGACACATGAGACGCTGATGCGCTTCCGCGAGCGGCATCAGGAGCCGACGGGGACCGATCTCGACTACGCTGCCAGGATCAATGGCTATGATACGGTCGAGGACTTCATTTCGGCTCATGCCGGCTCGCCCTGGTTCGTCTCGATGGTCGGCTTCGTTGCCGGCCTGCCGTTCATGTATCAGATGGTGGAGCGGCAGCGGCAGATCGAGGTGCCGAAATATCTGCGCCCGCGAACCGATACCCCGCGGCTGACTGTGGGCCACGGCGGCTGCTTCGGCTGCATCTATTCGGTGCGTGGGGCAGGCGGCTACCAGATGTTCGGCATCACGCCGATGCCGATCTTCGATCCCGCGCAATCGACGAGCTATCTCCGCGATTTCATGGTGTTCTTCCGTCCGGGCGACGTCGTGAAGTTCCGGCCGATCGATCGCGACGGCTACGACCAGGCGGTCGAGGATGTCGACAAGGGTCGCTTCGCTCCGCCGATCCGCGAGGTCAGTTTCGATCTCAGGCAATACCAGGCCGATATCGACGGCTACAACGCCAAGCTGGAGGGCGCGCTGCATGGCCATTAAGGTTCTTCATCACGGCCTTTCCACAACCGTTCAGGATCTCGGACGGCCCGGCTATTTCCATCTCGGCATTCCCATCGGCGGCGCTATGGATCGTTACGCCATGCGGGCGGCAAATCTTCTCGTCGGCAATGATGAGGGTGCGGCCGGGCTTGAGGCCGTCTTTATGGGTCCCAAGCTCGAATTTCTCGACGATGCGCTGATTGCCGTGACCGGCGCCGACATGCCCGTCAGGATCGGCGGCGAGCTCCAGCCGGGATGGACGGCGCTCAAGGTCAGGGCAGGGCAGACCGTAAGTTTCGACTTTCTGAAGTCCGGTGCGCGGATCTGCATCGCGGTATCGGGCGGCATCGATGTTCCCGAAGCGCTGGGTAGCCGATCGACCTATGTGATCGGCGCCCTCGGCGGTTTCAACGGCAGGCCGATCGCTGCCGGAGATGAGCTTCCCGTTGGTTTCGGCTCCCTGGATAGCGCGGGCAGATCCATTGCAGAGGAACTACGACGCAAGCCGGATACCCCGGCCGAGCTCCGGGTTTTGCCCGGGCTCTATTGGGACCGGTTGACCGAACAGACAAAGAGCAATTTCTTTGCCGACCAATGGAAGGTGGCGCCGGAGGCCGATCGCATGGGGTATCGCTTCCGCGGCGGCCGCAAGCTCGAATTCGTTGAGCGCAAGCAGCCCTTCGGTGCAGGCTCGGATCCGTCGAATATCGTCGACAGCTGCTATCCCTATGGCTCGATCCAAGTGCCGGGCGGAACCGAGCCGATCATCCTGCATCGCGATGCCGTCTCCGGCGGCGGTTATTTCATGCTGGGAACGGTGATCTCGGCCGACATGGATCTGATCGCCCAACTGCAGCCGCATACGCCGACGCAATTCGTGCAGGTCTCCATGGATCAGGCGCTGGCGGCGCGGGCGGACCGGCAGGCATTGCTTGCGCGCCTTCGCGCTGCTCTGGCGTAAGGGATCAAGCGGATGGCTGCCCCTTCGATGCCTCGTTTCCGGCACAGATGGAATAGGTCAGGGGTCGCCTGCATCTCACTCGAGAACGCGGGTCAGGTAGGCGGCCGTCACGCCGGGACCGGGGATGATCGCGACGATCTTCATTTGCGCGATCGTGCGATCGACCGAGGCTTCGAGATGGTTCTCCATCATCGCCGCCGCCGCCTTGACGGCGCCGCGCAGCAGCAGTTCCGCGATCAGGCGGAGCTCCGTAATGATGGCGGGGTCGCCGGGCAGACCGAGGCGCCGCAGCAATCGCTCCGTTGCCGTGACAGGCAGCAGGTTATTGCGGATGGATTCCTTCAGCCGCTCGTTCGGCGTCGCAAGGATGCAAATCTCGATGAAGTCCGCCTGGATCGCTTCGATCGTTGCAAGATGATCCGCCGGTTCGTGGCGCTCCAGCTCGGAGAGGCGCTGGAACAGATCGCCCAGTCGCTCCCGATCGACACGGTTGGCTCCGGCGACCAGTGCCTGCGGCTCCAACATGCCGCGCAGACCGTAATGATCCTTGATCATCTGTGCCGTCAGCGGGCCGGCGATCCAGTGGGACGATTGGTTTTTGCGCACGAGGCCACGCTCGCGCAGCCGCGTCAGCACATCGCGGACGACGGTGCGGCTGACGTTGAAGTGATCGGCAAGCTCGATCTCGATGATGCGGTACTGGCCGAAGACGACGCAGCCGGCGACGTCGGCCTCGACGGTATTGTAGATGCGCTCCCAGGAGGCGCGGCTCTGCAAAGCCTCGTCCGCATGGCGCGGAATGGTCAGGCCGAGGGTCTTGATATCGGTGCGCTTCGGCTCGATGCCCTGGCCGGCTGGACCGACGAGATAGCCGCGTCCGTTGAAGCGATGCACCAGTCCTTCGCTCTCCAGCGTCTGCAGCGCCCTTTGCACGGGCGCGCGCGAAATCTGCAGGATATCGGCGATTGGTCCTTCGAGCAGCACCACGCCCTGCGGCAGCGTGTGGTCCTCGATATTGCCACGCAGAACATCCTCGGCGATCTCGTAGCGCTTTTGTGCATTGGGGCGCGCACGGTTTTCGGTCATCTGATGCAATGGACTCACGTCGTTCTGATGCCTCACTCTTACGCGTTTTGTAACTCTAACATAGCGCAAAAATAAATGACTATTGAATACAAAATATATTTTCGACTCACAAATGCAGTGAATCTCTTTTCGCTGATTGTTGACGCCTAGCGCCCCGGTTGGCGCCTATTTGCTGAATGATATCGGGTGCGGCGCGTTACGCTGTGGCGGCCGCGATAGCTGTTTTGCCGCCAATTCTACGCGTAAGACAAGGATGCTCGCCGATATCGCTGCCTCCGCCAGTCGCCCCTCAATCATTTGTGACATCGGGTTCGGATTTTTCAGAAAAAGTCTATTGAATACAAAAATCATTTATGTAATGCTCCCAACATCAAGGCGCTCGTTAGAAGCGCCGCAGGTGGAACTCTTTGAAACGCCAAGGAACATCTCTTTGACGCGCATGTGATCATGCGCGAACGCAGGTCGACGTCTGAACGTCCGGATCGATGCGATCCAGGCGAAGGCGGAGCTCTGCCCGAAGGATGGTCCTTGCCTTGAAACTGGTGGGAATTCGGTGTCGACCGTTCTTCAGCTCAGCCAAGTCACCAAGTCCTATGGCGCGGCGCCCGCGTTGGACAGGATAGATTTCTCTCTGCCCGACAATGCCTATATCTCGCTGCTAGGCCCGAGCGGCTCGGGCAAGACGACGCTGCTGCGCGTCATCGCCGGCTTCGAGGAGCCGGATGCCGGCTCGATCCTCTTCCATGGCAAACGGCTTGATGGCGTCGAGCCGCATGATCGCGGCATCGGCTTCGTTTTTCAGAACTTCGCTCTGTTTCCGCATCTTTCCGTTGCCGAGAACGTTGCCTTCGGCCTGCGCAATCGCAAGGTCGATCCGGTGACGGATGCGCGCGTGCTGGCAAAGCGGGTTCAGGACATGCTGTCGCTGGTCGGCCTCAAGGGATTGGACGACCGCGCCGTCACGCAGATCTCGGGCGGACAGCGCCAACGCGTCGCTCTGGCACGCACATTGGTGACGGAGCCGAAGATGGTGCTGCTGGACGAGCCGCTCGGCGCGCTCGACGCCAATCTGCGCGGCCGTATGCGCAGCGAACTCAAGATCATCCGCGAACGCTGCGGCGTGACCTTCCTGCATGTCACCGGCAGCGAGAGCGAAGCCTTGGCGATGGGGGATCTGGTCCTCGTGCTCGATCGCGGCCGCATCGCGCAGGCGGCCGCCTCGGATGTGGTCTACAATAGCCCGGCAACGGCCTCGGTCGCCCGCTTTCTCAATTGCTACAACCTCTTTACCGGCGATATCGCCAACGATGCTTTCGTCGCACCGGCGGGCCGGTTTCCACTGAATGCATCGCGCAGGAAAGCCCTGCAACCGGCCTATGCGATCCGCTACGACCGTATTTCGATCCGCGCCCGCGATGCCGCGCTATCGAATGACGAGGTGCGCATCGAGGGTGATTTCATCGCCAGCGAATATTCCGGTGCGGCGGTCAATTCCTTCTTCGCGCTCGATGACGGGCAGGTCTTCGAGGTCGAATCCCATCTGAGCCATGCCCGCCCGCCGGCCTTTGTCGAAAAGGATCGCTATGCGCTCGTCTGGAAGAAGGAGGATGCCCTTGTCTTCGGCTGATGTGACTTTTTCCAACCCTTCCGCCGGCCCTTCCAAGGAGAGCGAGACATGACCATGGCTGCGACAAGCGAGGAAGCCGTGCAGCAAGGCGCAACCGTGCGCCGGAGATCGAGCAAGACATTCTGGCTTCTGGCGCCGGGCATGATCTGGATGATTGCCTTCCTCGTCCTGCCGATGCTGATGATGGTCTATGTTTCCTTCTGGACGCAGACGACCTTCAAGATCGAGCCGACGCTGACCTTGCAGAGCTGGGTCAGCTTCCTGACGAGCCCCACCTATCTCGGCGCGCTCTGGACGACGATCCGCATCTGGCTTCTGGTGCTGGTATCGACGCTCGTCGTCGGCTATCCGGCGGCGCTCTTCGTCGGGCTTCTCATCAAGAACAAGACGCTGCAGACCGTGTTGCTCGTGCTCTGCGTCATCCCGTTCTGGACCTCCTTCCTGATCCGTGTGCTCGCCTGGCGGCCGATGCTCGGCACCGAAGGCGCCATCAATATGATCCTGATGAAGCTCGGCATCGTGCAGCAGCCGATAGAGGTGCTGCTGTTTTCGGAACTGTCCGTCATCATCGGCATGACGCAGATCTACTGCGTCTTCATGGTCGGGCCGATCGCCTTCATGATGGGCCGCATCGACGCCTCGGTCATCGAGGCAGCGCAGGATCTCGGTGCCGGCTTCTGGCGCATCTTCCGCACCATCATACTGCCGTTGTCCATGCCGGGCGTGGTCGTCGGCGCGATCTTCGTCTCCGTCATGGTTCTCGGTGAGTTCGCAACGTCCGCTGCCCTGTCCGGCCGCAAGGTCAATCTGCTCGGCAACATCATCGTCACCCAGGTCGGCTCGCTGAAATGGGCCTTTGCCGCGGTCGCAGGCGTTGTCCTGACGATCGTCATGGGCGCTGTTGTCGCAGCCCTGCTCAAGGTCGTCGACCTCAGAAAGGAGCTCTGATCATGAATGCCGGCGGCATCAAGCTTGGCCTGGGCGTCTATACGACCCTATTCTTGATCTTCCTCTACGGACCGCTCGTCGTCCTGGCGATCCTGTCGTTCCAGACCGGACCGGAGGGCGGTCCGCAATTTCCGATCATCGAATGGTCCACCTACTGGTACCGGCATCTCTTCGGCCTGACGCCGCCGTCGCGTATCGCGCCCCTGCCGATCGACCAGGCGCTGATCCGCTCGCTTTTTCTAGCGCTGATGACCATGATCGTCTCGACGGTGCTCGGCGTCATGTCTGCCCAGGCCTTTCGCCGTAAGTTCCGCGGTTCGGGCGTCGCGTTCTATCTGATCGTTCTCGGCATGATGGTCCCGGGCGTGCTCGTCGGCCTCGGCATGGCGCTTGTCGCCAATGCCTTCGGCATCGACCGTCACTGGTGGAGCACCGCCTTCGTCCTGCACGTCGTCTACACCTTCCCCTTCGCCTTCCTCGTCATGCTCGCCATTTTCAATAGGTTCGATCCGAGCATGGAGGAGGCCTCATGGTCGCTCGGCGTCACGCCGGCGCGCACCTTCCGCAAGATCACGTTTCCGCTGATCTTCCCGGGCGTGCTTTCGGCCATGCTCTTCGCCTTCACGCTCTCCTATGACGAGTTCTCGCGCACCCTGTTTGCCTCCGGCCGCGAGCTGACGCTGCCGCTTGCGATCTACGGCACCTTCTCCGTCGAGGTACATCCGAACGTCTTCGCCTTCGGGGTGCTGACGACGCTGTTTTCCTTCGCGCTCCTCGGCACCTACGCGATCCTGATGGGTCTGTCGGTCAGGCGCGCCAAGCGTGTCCGCATTCAGGAGGATGCATGATGGCTGAGAAGGCTTCCGCCCTGATCTCCGCCCCCCTCTCTGCCATCGTCACCGGTGCCGGCTCCGGGATCGGGCGCGCCATTGCGCTGCGCCTTGCCGCCGACGGCTGTGCGGTTCTGGTCAACGATCTCTCGGGCGAGCGGGCCGAGGCTGTCGCCTCGGAAATCACCAAGGCGGGCGGTGCGGCGGCGGCGGTCGCCGGTGATGTGGCGCGGCCGGAGGATGTGGCGGCGATCCATGCGGCTGCCAAGGGCTCGCACGGCGACGTCGCCCTTCTCGTCAACAATGCCGGCATTGCGCATCAGGCGGCATTCGAGAACCTCGATCTGGAGGATTTCGACCGGATGTTTGCGGTGCATGTGCGCGGCACCTTCCTGATGACCAAGGCCGTCATGCCGTCGATGCTGGCACGCGGCGAGGGCGTGATCGTCAACGTCGCCTCCCAACTGGGGCAGATCGGCGGCATCGAGCTGGTTCATTATTCCGGCGCCAAGGCCGCGATTATCGGCATGACCAAGGCACTTGCCCGTGAGGTTTCCAGCCGCGGGGTGCGGGTCAACGCCGTAGCGCCGGGACCAATCAACACGCCGCTGGTGCGCGGTCTTTCCGAAGAATGGCGCGAACGCAAGAAGCGCGAATTGCCGCTCGGCCGCTTCGGCGAACCGGAAGAGGTGGCGGCGACCGTGGCGTTTCTGGCCTCGCCGGCAGCGAGCCTTTTCGTCGGCCAGACGCTCGGGCCGAATTCCGGCGATGTGATGCTCTGAGGGAGACAAGCAGATGGACAGTGTGGAAAAGCGGATCGTCATCGTCACGGGGGCGGGCATCGGTATCGGCCAGGCGACAGCAAAGGCATTTGCAGCGCTCGGCGACCATGTCGTCGTCACCGACATCCTCGAGAAGGAAGGCGAGCAGACCGTTCGCGATATTCTCGCCGCTGGCGGCTCTGCCGAATTCCATCTCTACGACGTCCGCTCGACGGATACCGCGAACCGGCTTGTCGCCAATGTCGAGGCACGCTTCGGCAAGATCGACGTCATCGTCGCCAATGCCGGCATCGCCCATCGCACGCCCCTCGACAAGCTCACCGATGACAAGTGGGACCTGACCATGGATGTCGACCTGAAGGGCATCTTCAAGCTGGTGCGTGCCGCCGTACCGGGCATGCGAGCCCGCGGATCGGGCAGCATCGTCGCACTCTCCTCGATCATGGGCGTCGCCTATGGCTGGGACGAGCATGTCCATTATTCGGCGGCGAAATCCGGGGTCGTCGGACTGGTGCGCGGGCTCGCCGTCGAGCTGGCGAAGGACGGCATCAGGGTCAACGGCATTGCACCGGGCTATATCCGCACCGCCCAGCTTCTTTCGGAAGAAAATTCGCTCGGCCCCGCCGGCGCGGAGAAGGCGGCCGAGTTCATCCCGATGGGCCGGCTCGGCGAGCCGGAAGACATCGCCGACGTGATCGCATTCCTCGCCTCGAAGGACGCGAGATACATGACCGGCCAGGTTCTGGTCGTGGACGGTGGCCTCCTCGTGGGGCGGTACTGATCGTCATCGTCCCGGCAACGACCGGGTGAAGGGCGATACGGCAATAAAGAGGTCCAGCAAGGGCCAAGGGAACAGCAATCAGCACTGGAGAACAGAAATGTCCAAAATGGAAATGAACAGACGCTCTCTGTTGAAGCATTCCGCCGGCGTGATGGCGCTCGCGATCGGTGGCGGCACGCCGTTCCTGTCGTCGCGGGCGGCCTACGCGCAAGCCGCCAACCTTGCCAAGGAGCAGCTGCGCACCATCGGCCTTTCGGTCACCGTTCAGGAGCGTATTCTCGACAATTTTCGCAAGGCAAGCGGCGTCGGGCAGACCTCCGGCACGGCAGCGACCTTCCCGGATGCACAAACCAAGATCCTTTCCGGCTCCAAGGATTACGATTGCTGGGAGATCATCGGCGAGCGCCTGCCGTCGATCGTCATGACCAACAATGTCGAGCCGGTTCCGGCCGCTTCCTTGAAGAACTGGGCCAATATCCGCGACACCTTCACCACGCCTTCCGACAAGTGGGAGCCGAAGCAGCAGATCGTCGGCCAGATCTGGGCCGATGATGCCAAGACCACGCTGAACATGGTGCCGGCGGTCTATAATTATGATTCCATCGGCTACAATCCGGACGTTCTCTCCGCCGAGGAAGCCAATACCTGGGCGGCGATCTTCGATCCGAAGTTCAAGGGCAAGTCCGGCCTCAACACCGATCCGCTGATCGCTTTCGGTCAGGCGATCATGGCGATGAACACGCTTGGCCTTCTGAACGTCAAGAATCCCGGCAATCCGAGCACGGCCGAAATCGACGAAGCGGCGAAGTTCCTCGTTTCCAAGAAGAAAGACGGGCAGTTCCGCGCGCTGTGGGGTGACTTCGGCGAGCTGGTCAATCTGATGGCATCGGGCGAGATGGTCGTCTGCGACGCCTGGCAGCCGGCCGTCATGGCGGTCAAGGCTCAGGGCAAGGCGTGCAAATATGCCGTCCCGAAGGAAGGCTATCGCGGCTGGGCGATCGGCCCGTCGATGATCGCTGGCACGCCGAACAAGGAAGCCGTGATCGCCTATGCCGATTACTGGCTTTCGGGCGAGCCCGGCATCACCGTTTCCGAACAGGGCTATTATTCGCCGTCGACCAATATTCAGAAGGTCATGGCGCCGGACAAATATGCCTTCTGGTACGAGGGCAAGCCGTGGGTCGGCGCCGCCGAGCGCGGCATCAAGGAAGGCGACCTGCGCGACGGCGGCTCGCTGGTGGAGCGTGCCAAGAACGTCGCCTACTGGCACCAGTGGCCGGACGAATACGACCATCTCGTCCAGAAATGGGATGAATTCCTCAATGCCTGATCCGATGGCTGCTGCCAGCCATCCTATGCCGCGCGGGGAGGCGATGTCCGCCTCCTCCTCCACGCCCGGAGATCTCTCGTGATATATGATTTGGAACTCATCGATGTCGGCAAGGTCTATGACAATGGCACGCCCGCCGTCATCGACTTCAACCTATCGATCAAAAAGGGCGAGTTCATCGCCTTCCTCGGCCCGTCGGGCTGCGGCAAGACGACGACGCTCCGTATGATCGCAGGCTTTGAAAGCATTTCCTCTGGCGACATGATGATCAAGGGCGAGCGCATGAACGATGTCCGGCCGCAGAAGCGGCCGACATCGATGATCTTCCAGAACTATGCTTTGTTCCCGCATATGACCGTGCGGCGCAATGTTGGATACGGTCTTGAGGTCAAGGGCATGGCGAAGGCCGAACGGGATGCCCGGGTCGATCGTATTCTCGCGACCCTCGGGCTGGAGGATATAGCCGAGCGCAAGCCGGACAAGCTTTCCGGCGGCCAGCGCCAGCGCATCGCGCTTGCCCGCGGCCTCGTGGTCGAGCCGGATGTGCTGCTTCTCGACGAGCCGCTGGGTGCTTTGGATGCCAATCTGCGCAAGGCGATCCAGAATGAGTTGAAGCTGCTGCAGAAGAAGCTCGGCGTGACCTTCGTCTTCGTCACGCATGCCCAGTCGGAGGCGCTGGCGCTGTCCGACCGCATCGTCGTCATGAACCAGGGCAGGGTGGAGCAGATCAGTCCGCCGGCTCAGCTTTATACGCGTCCGAATACGCCTTTCGTGGCGCAGTTCATCGGCCGCAACACCATCTTCGAAGGTGAAGTTGCCGGCACACAGGCCGACAACACTTTTGTCTCGACATCCTTCGGCACGCTGTCGGGCTGTGCCAATGGCGGCCCCTCCAGCAAGGTCAACATCGTCATCCCCTCGGAGGCGATCGAGGTTCATGCGGCGGGCGGCTCGGCGCGCGAAAATCTCGCCCGAACTTTCGGCGGCAATGTGGTCGGCGCACGTGTCGAGCGCTTCGACGTGGTCGGCCATATCTCGCAGATCGGCATCAGCCTGCCCGACGGCCGAGGCCTGGCGCTGGAAGCCCATGTCGACAAATACCGGTCCGGCGCCTTTCCCTTAGGCGCCGAGGTCATGCTTACCTGGGATCCGGCCGACGCGACCGTCATCCCGGCTCACTGATTACAGAAAACTCAAATTGAAGGAGGTCATCCCATGGCGAAGGAAATCTTGTGCAGTTTTGGCGTCGACGTTGATGCCGTGGCCGGCTGGCTCGGCTCTTATGGCGGCGAGGATTCGCCCGATGATATCTCGCGCGGCCTTTTTGCCGGCGAAGTCGGCAGCCCGCGGCTAGTGAAGCTCTTCGAGCGCTTCGGCATCAAGACGACTTGGTTCATTCCCGGCCACTCCATCGAGACCTTTCCCGAGCAGATGCAGGCTGTGGCCGATGCCGGCCATGAAATCGGCATCCACGGCTATAGCCATGAAAATCCGATCGCCATGACGCGCGAGCAGGAGACGGAAATCCTCGACAAGTGCATCGAGCTGGTCACCAAGCTGTCCGGCAAGCGCCCGACCGGTTACGTCGCACCGTGGTGGGAATTCTCCAACGTGACGAACGAGCTGCTTCTGGAGCGCGGCATCAAGTACGATCACTCGCTGATGCACAATGACTTCACGCCCTATTATGTTCGTGTCGGTGATAGTTGGACGAAGATCGACTATTCCCGCAAGCCGTCGGACTGGATGGTGCCGCTGAAACGCGGCCAGGAGACCGATCTGATCGAAATCCCGGCCTCGTGGTACCTCGACGACCTGCCGCCGATGATGTTCATCAAGAAATCACCGAACAGTCATGGCTTCGTCAATCCGCATCACATCGAGCAGATGTGGCGTGACCAGTTCGACTGGGTCTATCGCGAGATGGATTATGCCGTCTTCCCGATCACCATCCATCCCGACGTCGCCGGCCGGCCGCAGGTGCTGATGATGCTGGAGCGGCTCTATGCGCATATGGTCAAGCATCCCGGCGTCAAGTTCGTTACGATGAATGAGATTGCCGACGATTTCGCAGTCCGCTTTCCGCGCAAGAAATAGCCGGCTAGGCTGAAGTATCGAAGCATCAGGTTGGAGGCGATTGCCATGTGTTCACTGTGTGGCGTGCTCGGCGGCAATGAGCATTGGACGGATGCCGCGGCACGGCCAGGTGTGTTCACGCGCAATCATGCCAGCTTTGACCGGCGGCGTGAGCGTGCCGAGCGCGTGCGCGCCGCCAATGAGATGCTCTCGGGCTTCGGCCTTGTCCTCTCCGATTGGCAGGGCGCATCCTTCGTCTTGTCGACCAGAACGGGCAGGAGCGAGGTCATCGAGGATCTCGGTCATCTCTGGCCGGCGGCCGAAAGGCTCGTCGGCCGGCCTTGCGATCCGCTCGACGTCACCTTCATCGCCCGGATGGAGGCGCGGCATGTCGATTGAGGTGGGTGGCTTTCTGCCGGTCAATCTTTTGACTGGCTTTCTCGGTTCCGGCAAGACGACACTGCTCAAGCGCATCCTGGCGGATGCGGCCTTCGCCGATACCGCCGTGCTCATCAACGAATTTGGCGAGATCGGGCTGGACCATGATCTCGTCGAAAGCGTCGAAAGCGTCGAGGGCGAGATGGTGCTGCTGCGCTCCGGCTGCGTCTGCTGCACGGTGCGAGACGACCTTGCCACAGCACTCAAGGAACTCTACTCCCGCCGCGAGCGCGGGCTGCTGCCACCATTCCAGCGCGTCATCATCGAAAGCACCGGCCTTGCCGATCCTTTCCCCGTGCTCTCGACGATAAAGGCCGATCCGGTCCTTCGTCATCACTTCTGCGCCGGCAACGTCATTACGACCGTCGACGCGGTGAATGGGCTGCACCAGCTTGACACCTATATCGAATCCAACAGGCAGGCGGCGATTGCGGACCGGTTGATCGTCACCAAGACGGATCTTGAGGTGGATCGTAGCGAAGACGACCTCCAAGCTCGCCTTCGAACGCTCAATCCCGATGCCCCGATCCTGATCGCGGCCGATCCGGATCTCGATCTCTCCTCGCTCGTCGCGGCCCGGAGCAACGTCTCAACAAGCAGTCTATCGCAAAGCGGTTTTTACTGCGAGGACCCGGTGCAGCTCGTCTCATCGGACGGCACTCCGCATCAGGCCGCCATTTCCTCGATTTCGCTCGTCATAGACAGGCCTGTCGATTGGACCGCTTTCGGGCTCTGGCTGACCATGCTCCTCAATCGCCATGGGGAGCGTGTGTTGCGGGTAAAGGGCATCCTCAATCTCAGCGGCGAGGAGCGCCCGGTTGCGGTTCATGGTGTCCAGCATCTGGTTCACACGCCGGTGCATATGGATGGATGGCCCTCGGAAGACCGCATTTCGCGGCTGGTCTTCATCCTGGATGGGCTCGACGGCACTCTCTTGAAACGCTCTTTCGAAGCCTTCACACTGGCGCACGTACCTGCCGCGCCTTACCCGATCGCTGCGGCGCGATGAGACAATCGGTGTCTTTATGAACAAGCATGAATCCGTCGCTAAAAGCATGTCCGCTCCCGCCCTGCATCTGAAGGGCCGGCCGCGCCTGCGTGTGCTCGGCACCGCGATTTCGCTGCTCGAGGAACTGCGCCTGCGCGCGCAGGACGATCTCGGCATCGATGTCACCTTCGACAATAACGACTTCCTGACAACGCAGTACAAGGCGGCCCGCGAGCCGGAAACCTACGATATCTACGACCAGTGCTTCCACAATCTCGATATCGTCTGGCATTGGCGCGCAATCCAGCCTGTGGACACCCAGCGCATCGTGCTTTGGGATGAGGTCAATGATCTCACGAAGACCGGCCATATCGGCCCCAATCCGCGAATGGGACTTGGCGATGTGCCGGCGAAAAAGCTCTTCGTGCAGCCGAACCTCGCTCTCGGCGACACGCCGTCACGCTTCATCTCGATGCTGCCGACGACGCATAATTTCGATAGTTTCGCCTATCGGACCGATCTGGCACCCAATAGCATCGGGATGCATTCCTGGGGCGCGCTTTTCGACGAGCGCTGGGCGGGCAGGGTGGCGCTGGTGGACGAGCCTGCCATTGGCATCTTCGATGCGGCACTGGCGGCGCAGGCGGCCGGCCTCATGTCCTTCGACGATATCGGCAATATGTCCATTCAGGAGATCGACCAGCTGATCGATCTCCTGGAGGAGCGCAAGAAGGCCGGCTTCTTCCGGGATTTCTGGAAGACCGCCGAGGATGCGGCACGGCTGATGATCGCTGGCGAGACCAGCGTCCAGAGCATGTGGTCGCCCGGCATCGGTATCCTGAACTCGAAGGGCGTGCCGGTCGAGCAGGCGGTGCCCGCCGAAGGCTATCGCGCCTGGCATGGCGGCTTGTGCCTTTCGAAACACTTGAGCGGTCGTCTTCTCGATGTCGCCTACGATTATCTGAACTGGTGGATATCGGGCTGGCCGGGTGCCGTCGTGGCGCGGCAGGGCTATTACATTTCGACGCCGCAGCGCTCGCGCCAGTTCATGACGCAGGCTGAATGGGACTACTGGTATGAAGGTGCCGCAGCGACGGAAGACCTGCCCGGTCCCGACGGTCAGATCCGGATCAAAAAAGATTCCGTACGCAGCGGTGGATCCTATTGGCAGCGTGCCAATTGCATTGCCGTCTGGAATACGACAATGGATGAGCACAATTATCTCGTTCGCCGCTGGATGCAGCTAGTCGGCTGAGAAGGAGAGCAGGGACTATGACGCAGACACATCTCGGCAAATCGATCGCGCAGCTCTCGGTCCTGATCCAGTCCGGCAGTCTCGATCCGGTCGCGCTGGCCGAGGAGACCCTCGACGCGATCCGGACCTACAAGGATCAGGCGATCTTCACACGACTGTTGGAAACGCGCGCGAAGGAAGAGGCGGCGGCTTCGTCCCGACGGCTGCGTGAGGGGCGTTCGCGCGGGCTGCTGGATGGTATTCCGGTCGCCTGGAAGGATTTGTTTGCAATCGCCGGCCTGCCGACCACGGCCGGGTCGATCGTGCTTGCGGATGCAGAGCCCGCTCAGGGCGATGCCGAGGTCGTCAAGGCGTTGAAGGCTGCCGGCATGATCGCCGTCGGCCGGGTCAATATGAGCGAGTTCGCCTTTTCCGGCCTCGGCCTCAATCCGCATTACGGCACGCCGCTAAACCCGCTGGCAACAGACGCCGCGCGGATTCCGGGCGGTTCGTCCTCGGGGTCTGCCGTCGCGGTTGCGGCAGGTCTCGTGCCGGTCGCGATCGGCACGGACACGGGCGGCTCGGTGCGCATACCGGCTGCTTTCAACGGCCTTGTCGGCTATAAGGCAAGCCATGGCCGCTACAGCATGGGCGGGGTCTTTCCGCTGTCGACGAGCCTCGACTCGCTCGGTCCGCTGTGCCGCAGCGTCCAGGATGCGATCTGGATCGATGCCGCAATGCGTGGGCGCTTTGTCCCCGAGGTGGAGCACGCCGAAGCCGCCGGGCTTTCCATCGTGGTCCCGACAAATATCGTCATGGATGATGCGCAGGATGGTGTTCTTGCAGCTTTCGAGGCGACACTGGCAAGATTGAGTGCCGCTGGTGTTAAGATCCGGCGAGTTGCCTTTCCAGCTTTCGAAAGGCTCTTTGAGCTGATGGCCGAGTATGGGCCGCTGGTTACTGCCGAGGCCTTCGTGCTGCATCACCGCCGTCTGGCAGGACCGGAAGCCGCTTCCATGGATCGGCGTGTCGTCGCGCGGACACGCCTTGGAGAGAAGACGACGCTGGTCGGCTATCTGGAAACGCTCAAGGTGCGCGAGCAATTGGTGAAGGAGGTTGCCGCAACGCTTGGGCCGAACGAGTTCGTCGCCTATCCGACGGTTGCCCATGTTGCGCCAGCGCTTGGCCCCCTGGAAGCCGATGACGAGCTGTTCGTAAAGATCAATGGCAGAACGCTGCGCAACACGGCAATCGGCAATTTCCTCGATTGGTGCGGCGTCTCCCTGCCTTGCGGCACGGGTGAAGCAGGCATGCCGGTCGGCTTCCTGCTGTCGGCTCCCAAGAACCACGATGAACGATTGCTGGGGGCCGCTCTGGCGCTGGAAGAGGCAATAACGACTGTAGACCGTTCAAAGATATACTAATGAAACAACTGGCGCCGGGACGACCGTGGTGCGATACGTCGCGATCGTCGCTCCAGCTGTGATGTGTTCAGTCTTGGTGGTACAAGCCGCGATCGCCGCGGCCATTGCTTCTGAGCAACATCCGCCTTCACAGCTTCCGTCAGGATTAGCGAAACCGCAACGGGACATCTGCGATCTGCTCGCGCCCTATGCTGCCCGAATAAGAGGACACTGAACATGTCGGCAATTTCTGCTGAGAAACCTGCAAACGGCGGGGTGGTCTCGTTCGACTTCACAACGTTGAGCGCCCATGATCGTTACAAGCTAATGATCGGCACGATCATCCCGCGACCGATCGCGCTTGTGACCACGGTGGACGAAAATGGTCGCATCAATGCCGCGCCGTTCAGTTTCTTCAATTGCCTGTCCGCCGATCCGCCGATCCTTGCGCTTGGCGTCGAGAACAATCCGGACATGTCGTTCAAGGACACGGGCCACAATATCCGAATGACCGAGGTCTTCACAGTCAACATCGTCTCCTTCGCGATTGCCGAGGCCATGCATGTTTGCGGGGCCAAATATCCGCGTGGCGTCGATGAGTTGCAGCAGGCCGGACTGACGGCCATGCCCGGCACGAAAGTCGCATCACCTTGGATCGCCGAAGCGCCGGCATCGTTTGAATGCAAACGACATGTGACGCTGGAGCTCGGCAAGTCGCGCCAGATCATCATGGGCGAGATCGTCTATGCCCATTATCGTGAGGGGGCGGTCGACAACCGACTGCACGTTGATCCCGGAACGATCGACGCTATAGCACGATTGGGCGGCGACACCTGTTCCACGATCCGGGATCGTTTCGACATGCTGACGCCCAAATTGTAGATCGAGCGATGGCTGGTAGAGCACTTCAGTTTTTCACCGAATCTCCGAACCGCTCTCATTCAACTATGCGCGGAATCGCCGGGTATTGGCTGCGCTGCGAGCTTGCAGCTCGGCAGGTCGCCGGGCTTGCGCCGGGGCGACACCATCTCGGTCATATAGTGAAACTATACTATAATACCATGGTCTAGCGTGGCATAAACGAATGTTCGATAGTGGCGATTACTCAATCTGTCCTACTGTTATCTCGTCAATCAACGAAGGATATTGAGAGATGACCTACAATCACCACAGTCATGACCGAAGCCTTTCCATGACGGCCATTTCGGCTGCATCGCGTGTTGCAATCGTGATCATCGCAACAGTAGGGTTGGCGCCGGCGGCGTTCGCTGGCCAAACGTGTGCCGGGCTAAAGCAGGCGATCAACTCGGACGGAGCCTATTTGTATCACTATAGCGATAGGCGGCAGCCGGAGTTGGACCTTTATATCCGCTATGTAAGTTCAGACAGCAAATGCGATCCAGGCGAAGAGCTCCAGTCCCGCCTGGTTCCAAATCTCGAGAACTGCTACGTGCCCACATGCGTTTTGGGACCCGGCGAAGACGACCGGTAATAGCGACGCCAGAGGCGTGAGAGATCACGCCTTTTGAAATCTCGATCGGACGATGCCTCGTACCGCCTTTAGTCGTGCACAGGAAGTTCAGATTGACCAATTGTCACTCACTGCCTGTGACATTCTCACTTGATCGTCAAAATAATGAGACGGCGTTCCCTCCCGTTTCAGTTGAAATCTGGCCGCTGACGTCCGGTAATTTCAAGCGAAATGTATCCCCAACGATCCGATCGACCGAGCTGACGCCCGGCCGGCGATATACTGCGCCGTGCCTTAATGTGGAAAAGACCGTCCCCTTGGACAAGGGGACGGTCTTGGACGGACCGGGTCCGCCGACTTCGATGGAGGGGAGGACATCGAAGCTGAACGACCGGGAGGGCCGTTCGCCTTCGGACGGGGAGGCAATGCTCAAAGTAGCGCTGGAACGTTTTGAGAACCACTATACTTAGGTGTAGCGGGATCTAAACCTGAATGCGAGGAAGTCGATGTAACGCCGCGTCGCGTTGTCGTGCCGGAACACAATCTCCCGGATTCTTTCCCGGCAATTCCCCGGCGCTCGATGTTGCTGATGCAAGGGGCTGCAATATCGAACCTGGCTCGTCGACGGCATCGGCGGGCGGAGTAGTTTCAAGCTCGTCCGATCTCCCCTCGTCAAATGCCAAGGAAGTAGTTGCGGCTGGACGGCGGGCCGCCGGGAGCGAACCAGCGTGACTGCCACTGATCATTCAGGCGAAGGAAGCCCCCGGAGTTGGAAACCGGTTCTTTTCCAGTCGCAATCAGCGCCTTGCGTCTTTCGTCCTCCAACCTCGCGCGCATGACATAGTGATCATAGGTGTCGAGGACATGAACGGCGTAAGCGATCGCGAGCGCCTGGTTGCCGCGGATGATGAGTAAGTTCTCGTCATTCTGGTAGGATGCTTTGTATCCGAGATTGTGGCTGCCGGTGATCACCGTGCAATTGGTCGGATGCAATGGATCGATGACAATGATCTTGTCGTGGATGATTGCATGGCCTGCGCTGAGAAGCTCAGGACGAAGGTCTCCCGTTCGGATTGTCACCGCGGAGGCACGGATCATCGCAACCCGGCTATCATCGCCCCCTGGCCACCAGATGGATGGTTGCGGAAGTTTCTTCTCTTCCCCGGAGGGTGTCTTGTAGGTGGTTGGCGTGCCGGTTTTGGCCGGTGGCAGAGCTTTCGGATTGCTGATTGCCCCCTGCACGAGGAGCTCGGGCCGTTTCGCCGCCAGATCGGCCGCAGTGCCGACGATATTCTGCTCGCCTCGAACACCGGGATAAAACGTCAGGAAGAAGATTGCATTGCTTGCGTGCTCCATGAGCGAATACACTCGGGCGAGATCAATTGGCGTCGGTGAATTTTTATCCTTGGTTGGTTCCTTGGTGTTCGGAGAGAAGAAGATCTCGACTTTCGACCCGCCGGCAACGGCGATCTCCGGCTTGAGTTTCGCGTTGGCGGATCGAAGCGTATCTGACTGCACCGCTTTGTTTGCGGCAAATCCTGTTGCGGTTTTTCTGCCTGCCTTTGCGGTCAGCGGCACTCCTGCGGGCTGTTGGTCGGCCAGAAGGTCGTTCCAGAAACCCAGATATCGCTGGGCAATCGCCTCGTCATCAAGCAGGATCACGTTGTTCGACTGCGTGCAGAGGCCGGTTTCGGTCCAGTTGGTGCTGCCTGTCATAACGGTTTGAGGTTTGCCGTTTTCGACGAAGACTGCGAACTTGTTGTGACCGATATGATCGTCATTATTGAAAAGACGGTCGTGGACGTTCGAGCTGTTGGCCGCATGCAGGCGCAGACGTGCAGGGTAGTTTTCCACGTCCCACACAATCGGCTGCTTCGGAGGCGGCGCGCCCTTCGGATTCACATCAGCTGAGCTCGCCGTGGAGAGGATGACGCGAGCTTTGCCTTTCTTGACGAGGGCTTCCAGGCGGTCGATCAACTCGGGGTCATGAAGCTCATAGAGCGCCAGATACAGTTCGCCGGTCGCGGACTGCTCTGTCCGGTCGATCAGATGCAAAAGGAAACTCAAAACGTCGGCGGTCAGGAAGAGACGGATCTTGTCGTTCTTGATCGGGATATGTTTCTTGAGCGTCGCCAAGATACCCTTGGCCTTGCCATTGTCGATCGGGCCGGCGGCTACCGCCTGCGGTTTCTTGCCCTGGATCTCTTCGAGCTGGCGCAAAAGATTCTGGGTTGAAAGAATTCCGTTCGTGAAGGTCGCCTTGATCGAGCCTCCGGATGGAAAATCATGGGTGACATCGATTGTCGGCGTCGAAATCGCTGGTCCCAGCGCGAACAGCGCTTTTTGTGGTCCGACGTAACGCGGCTTGCCCTGTTCATCGAGGTAAGGTGCGGTCGCCGAAGGCGGCAACTTGTCTTCTGCCTTACCAGCCAAACCGACCGGGACCACCTCGTAATGGACCTTGAAGTCTATCGGCTGGACCTCGGCGGTGTTGCGTGATCGTCTCAGCGTCAGGTCTCGCCACTGATATTGCTGAATTGGCCAGACCGAACTGTCCTGCTCCAGCCAATCGGGATTGGATTGGTCGGTGAAAGCGATCCAGGTTGGCAGAATTCGTTTTGTGCCGGCATCCTGTCCGGTCTCATGGACCCTGGTCACCATGAAGCCGATGCAGCCGGCGATCGGACCGTCGGCCGCCCATGCGACATAGGCAACCTCGCCATTACACCATGCATGCGCTCTCGTCAGTTTGCCCATTGTTCCCCCCAATGATGCGAGCCGATGCGTTGTTCGTCTGATGGAAGCCAACTTCCCATCGGGAAGATCGGCCTCGAAAATTTCAGATAGGGTGTCTCGCCGGATTCAGCGGCAGGCTGTCGATGCAAACAGATCTGCTTGGCGTGATCGGTTATGCAATGATCCAGGCCGCAACACGGTGATCGTGGAAGCGGACCCGAAGGATACAGGCGTGCGCGAGAACTTCGCGTAATACTATATTATCTTACCCTGCTAGGGTTGCAAGAACCTACATTCCAGAGCGACGCTCCGGGCGTAGTCGAGTGTGAATATTATACCTCTGAGGTGTGGCAATGGTATGAAACGGTGTTGCTCGCGAAGAGCGCGTCCTTGCAATATTACGCATGAACGCGGCCTTTCCTCCCCGATGACGGCACATGCAGATAATCGTTCCATCGCCTCATGTCATGTCAAGGCCGCTTCGCCTTCTCACGCTACCTGCGAACGCACGATCTTGACTGGAACGCCCTTGTAGGCGGGCGTCCCTGATCTGTGATCGTAGTGACTGAGCGCAACGATGGCATTCATTTCCGGATAGTATCCGCCGACCGAACCCTGGGGAAGATCGTAGGCGACTGCGGTATATCCGCGGACCGAGCGTTCAGGGCCTGTCGTAACTGCATGGACATCGATGAGATCGCCATCCTCCAGGCCGCGCGCCTTGAGATCTGCAGCACTGATGAAGATGATGTCGCGCCGACCGAAGACGCCGCGATACCGGTCGTCCAGGCCGTAGACCGTCGTATTGTACTGGTCGTGGCTGCGCATCGTTGCCATGACCAGCGTCTCGGGGTCCTTCAGCCTCGGATCCTCGTCCAGGCCGCAGGAGATGAGAAAGTTCGCTTTGCCCGTGGCCGTGTGCCATTCACGATGGGAGGCTGGAACATTGAGCCGGAAGCCGCCGCGTACGCGCACCCGCTTGTTGAAGTCCTTGAAGTCGGGGAAGACGATTTCGATCTTGTCGCGGATCCGATCGTAATTTTCGATCATGCCCGCCCAGTCGATTCCATACCGATCCCCGAGTGTTGCCTGGGCGATGCCGGCCAGGATGGCGGGTTCGGACTTGAGGAAAGGGCTCGGCGGATTGAGGAAGCCACGCGAGGCATGGACCATCGACATGGAGTCCTCGACCGTCACCGATTGCGGACCGGATGCCTGCGTGTCGAGATCGGTTCGACCGAGGCACGGTAGAACGATGCAAGTTTTTCCGGTCAACAAGTGAGACCGGTTGAGCTTTGTTGAAATGTGAACCGCGAGATCAAGCTTGCGCATGCCTGGGAACGTCACCGTCGGGTCCGACATCGCGACCGCCAGATTGCCGCCGAGGCAGATCAGGGCCTTTGAGCGGCCTTCAGCGATCGCTTCGATCGCCTCGATTGCATTGTGGCCCTTTTCGCCCGTCGGACGGAAGCCAAAAGCGCGTTCCATGCCATCGAGAAGCGCGGCATTGGGGATTTCCGTGATCCCGACTGTACGGTCGCCCTGGACGTTCGAATGGCCTCGAATCGGGGAGATACCGGCGCCCTCGCGTCCGAGATTGCCGCGCAGCATCAGGAGATTGGCGGCTTGCTGAACGTTATGCGTGCCATTCGCATGCTGGGTCAGCCCCATGCCGTAGCAGAGGATGACATTCTTGGCCTTCAAATAGACGTCGACAGCGCTTTCAATCGAAGCACGCGACAGGCCGGAATAGTGGAGAATATCGTCCCAGCTTGTCTCTTCGACATCACGGCGCAACTCGTCGATGCCGAGCGTATGTTCAGCGATGAAGGCGCGGTCGAGGACGCCGGCTCCGCCCTTGGCGAGATCCGCGGCATCCCGTTCGAATATCAGCTTCATCATGCCCTTGAGCGCGGCGAGGTCGCCGCCGGTGCGGACCTGATGATAGGCGGATGCGATCTCGGTCGAGGAGAAGGTCGCCATTTCGATCGGATCCTGGGGGGCGGCGAATTTCTCGAGCGCCCGTTCCTTGAACGGATTGAAGACGACGATCGGCGTGCCTCGGCGGGAGGCCTCGTGCAGCGTCGTCATCATGCGCGGATGGTTGGTGCCCGGATTGTGCCCGAAGCTGAAGATCGCGTCGCAATGGTTGAAGTCCTCGAGTGTGACCGTTCCCTTGCCGACACCAATCGATTCCGGCAGCCCGACACTGGTCGCCTCGTGGCACATGTTGGAGCAGTCCGGGAAATTGTTGGTGCCGAAGGCACGCACGAAGACCTGATACACGAAAGCCGCCTCGTTTGAGGCACGGCCAGACGTGTAGAATTCGGCCTGATGCGGGCTTTCGAGGGCGTTCAGCTCCTTGCCGATAAGGGCAAAGGCTTCGTCCCATTCGATCGGCTGGTAGCGGTCGCTCTTGGCATCATAGATCATCGGGTGCGTCAGGCGCCCCTCGTTCTCCAGCTCGTGATCGGTCCATTTCCAGAGCTCTGCCACCGTATGGTTCGCAAAGAAATCGGGGCTGACGCGCTTGGCGGTGGATTCCCAGGTGATCGCCTTGGCGCCGTTCTCACAGAACTCGAAGGATGACGTATGCTTTGGGTCTGGCCAGGCGCAGCCGGGACAATCGAAACCTTCCGGCTGGTTCGCCTTCAACAGGGTCGCCGTGCCCTGAGCGATAACCTGCTGTCTGGCGAGCGTTTCTGCGACGGCCTTCAGGGCCCCCCAGCCACCTGCCGGTTCATTATATGCCTTGATGCCGTCCGGGCGCTTCTTCGTCATCGGGAGTCTCCGCCATTGGTCTCTTGTAAGACTAGCAGCGCGCGCAGGTATCCGAAGCTATACTCAAGCATAGGTACGGCATACGCCGGTTTCATCTCGCTGGACTGGATGACCCGCCTCTTCGTACTTTGAACCTCCTTGTGGAATTGCGGATGAAATGCGCTCAAGCCTGTCGCACGCGGCGACGCAGGGCGTGTCATGGGAAAGGTGCCCCGAGATCACTTCAAACCCGATCGTCGGGTTTCGTGTCCCCTTGCGCCTGATGTTGGAATTCGGGGTGAAGCGGCCCATAGGGCATGGAAACCATGAAGGCCGCAATCAGCAGGCCGAATATTGCCGCCGAACAGGACAGAACGAACAGATCGCTATAGGCAAGGACCATCGCCTGGCTCCGGATCTTGCCGGCGACCGTCGAGAGGCTTTCAACGTGAGCGCGCGTGCCCGTACCGAAAACGTGCTGCAGCTTGCTCAGCAAAACGTGGAGCTGTTGTGATGTCGCGGCTACCGGCCCGTTTAAAATGTCTGAGTGATACTGTTCGCGGTGCCGTTGCAGCGTCGCGAGAGCGCTTGTCGCAAGTTCGACGCTTCCAAGCCGTACGACCTGAATATAAGCGGACACCGCAGTGGAACGAGACGGGTCCGAATTTCCGATCAGATAGACAACCGTGGCAAAGAAAGCAAAGGATTGCCCCGCCGTCTGGAAGATGATGGTCGGAAAGAAATTCCATGGCGCCCAGGCGATCGTCAGCTTCGATCCGAGCTGTGAACCGAGCGCCATCAGCGCCAGGCCGATGACGATACACAAACGCGCATCGAAACGGCGCAACAGCAGCAGCGCCACGGTGATAAACAGAAATACCGGGATCACGGCCCCGACGAGGTATAGGGTCGAGATCGAGATCGGCCGCAGTCCGATTACATTCTGCAGGAAGCCGGGAATAGCGATGGAGGCGCCTGCGCTTGAAAGCGCGTAGCAGACGATAATGGCATAGCCGAGTCCGATGTTCCGGCTCATGATCACGCTGAAATGCGCCCAGGGATGGTCGACCATGCTTTCGTTGATCAAGAAGCCCACCGCGAGGATAAATCCACCCGCCAAAAGCGCGATGATCGTCCCCGACGCAAACCAATCGAGTCGGTTTCCCTGATCCAGCCCGATATACAGCATTGTCATCGACGAGCCGAGCAACATCATCCCACCCCAATCCGCCTGCTTCAGAAGGCCGAAATTGATCTCTTCCTTCGGGGCGGCGATGAAGAGCAGGAGCGCGATCAATGGTGCAACGATCACATCCTGCCAATACATCCATTGCCAGCCGAGATAGTCGCCGTAAACGCCGACAAGGACGAAACCGAGATTCTGCGACAACGGAGCCCGCAACGCGTAGATGGCGATCCCGACCAGCCAGTAGCGTTTGTCGAGGTTGCGGAAGATCACCATAATCGTCGTGGGAATGAAAACCCCCAACAGGAGGCCTCTGATCGCATGCAGAACGAAGAGCAGGGGGCCGTCGTTGACCATCGGGATTTCAAGCGAAACGATGGCATAGACGAGAGCCGCCGGGATCATGATCAGCCGGACGCCGAAAACCGTGGCGAGCCAGGCAACACCCGACGCGATCAGGATCTGAGGCGCGTTAGCGATCGTGCTCAGCCACGATGCTTCGTCGACGCTCAGCGAATAGGCGGCCCGAAGGTCCGGCAGGCCGACCGCAAAGACGCGGGTGTCGAAGCCGACCACGAATGAGGCAAGGAGCAGAGCAGCGACGATCAGCAGTGGCCGGCTGGCCGTCGTGCCGTGCGTGACCGGACCGAACGAGCGAATGGCGGTCGTCATCGGCCTGCTTCACCCGGTGTGTCGATGGTGACGATCGCCGACATGCCCGGGCGAAGTTCGGTCAGCAATGGCTGGTCCGCGTCTATGGCGATTTTCACGGGTATGCGCTGAACGACCTTGGTATAGTTCCCGGTCGCGTTGTCCGGAGGCAGGAGAGCGAAGATCGAGCCGCTTGCCGGTGACAGGTCGACCACCGTACCGCGCAAGATCTGGCCGGGGAAGGTGTCGACCCTGATTTCCGCCTTGTCGCCAGCTGCCATCCGGGACAGCTGTGTTTCCTTGAAATTCGCCGTCACATAGACGTTCGGGAGCGGGACTTCGGAGAAAATGCCTGTGCCGGCGGTGACGAAATCTCCCTCGTGGACGAGGCGTTTGCCGAGCATTCCGTCGAAGGGGGCGTAGATCCGGGTATAGCCCTCGTTGATCTTCGCCGTATCAAGGTTGCCCTGTGCCGCTTCCACCTGAGCGCGCAAGAGCGGTTGCTGGCCTTGAAGCACTTTCAGCTGTGCCTGTTGCTGTGAGGTTGCAGCCGCGGTGGACCGTACGGAGGCTGCCGCTTGGACGGCGGCAGCTTCGGCCTGTTGGACTGCTTGCTGGGTCGTTGCGCCGCCCAGATCCGTCTGGCGGCGATATTCCTCATCCGCTTGTGTCTGTTGCGCAAGAGCAGAGACATGCTGTGCCTCGGCGGCATCGATCACGGCCTTCTGCAGATCGATCTGATTGGCAAGGTTGGCGAGGGTGGCGTTTGCCGATGCAAGATTAGCCGATGCAACCGCGACCGCCGCTTGATAGGTGCGAGGGTCGATTTCGGCGAGCAGCGTGCCCTTGGTGACCTTCTGATAATCAGCGACCGGGACGCTCTTAATGGTCCCGCTGATCTGCGCGCTGAGCGTTGAAATATCGGCGTTGACGATCGCATCGTCGGTCGACTGATGTGCCGCGCCAGCGATCCAGCTATCCCAGTCGATGATGACGGAAGCAACCGCCGATCCGACAATGACAATCGCAAGGAAGGGGATGGTCACACGCCGGATCGTCGCCATGACGGGGGAGGGTGGCGGCGTGGGCACAGCCGAAGCGTTGTTCCCGGTGGAAATCTGGTCGGTCATGGTTATCGGAACCCGTCGTGATCGATGCAAAAAGATTCTGCACGAAGGGTAGCAAGGCGGCTTGAGGCCCGACACTATACGCATGAATAGGTCGAACATCTTCCGGGTTGGTTGCAACTCGGTCGAAGATTTCACAGTGCCGGCTGGACGCACGCCTTCAGCCGGCTCTCGGCAGGTCCGTGCCGGGGGATTTGCGCCGGGAACGAGATAAAATCGGAGTCGCAGCCGATGGACTCATTGGCCAATGCAAGGCTTCTTTCGCCCGACTTCTCCGCATCCGGAGCTTTTATCGCCGTCATTCCGCCACGGGCCAATCGGAGCGTACTTGTTGCGCACCCGTGGGAAACGGAAGCTGTGCCCTGCCGCAGCTCACAAATCAGCAGCGTTCATGGGGTGCCACCCTCTGCCGTCTTATGTCTTGCGCCTATCGACTGCCAGCCCATTTCTTTAAAGGAGACGGCCCTGTTCCCGCCTCTGCTCCGCGCAAGCTTTCCAGCCGGAACGACATTGCGAAGGCCGCAGCGGCGATCACAACAGTAACGGTGGAGGCGATCACGAGGATGCCTGGGCTTTGCGCAAACAGAAATCCCGAAGCGACGGGGCCGCAGGCGAGCCCCAATTTCGAGGCGAAGCCGCCAAGCACGGTGCCGTACCCATCTTCGCCGCTCGTCGCGCATGCTGCCAGCACATAGGGCAGAGCAACGGCCATGGTCAGGTAGATCGCGGTTACACCCAATGCGAAGCCGGCAGGCGTCGTCCCGACCAACACCCCTAGCTTGACCAGACCCGCGATCAACAAGGCCGGCACCACCGGCCGCCAGCCCAGTCTGCGGCTCAACCAGATCATGATCAGCGATCCTGGAACACCCGCAGCCAACCCAAGCCCTACGACAAGGCCTGCAAATGTCTGCGATTGTCCGAGATTCAGGGCAATCCCGATGAGAAAGGCGCCAAGCCCCAGATTAGCGGCCTGAAAAAGGAAAATTCCGATAACTTTCAGCAATAGTGGCTTTGACATCCACCGCGATGTTCGGCCGGACCGAGAGTAGGAAGCACCACCGGGTTGCCGAAAGTCGGGAAGAAAGGGCACGAGGGCAGCGGCGATAAAGCCAAACGCCGCCAGTATGCCGAATACGATACCACGGTGCAGCATGTCGGCGAGCAGCGACGACATGACGATGCCTAGTCCACCGAGGCCGAAGTGAAAGACAAACAACACACCGAAGCTGCGCCGAGCGTCAGGCGTCTGCGACATCAGGGCATAGGTGACGCCGACCACGAGGCCTCCCGCAACCCCGTGAATGAATCGAATGCCGAGCAGCCATGTGTAATCCCGCGCTGCCATTGTTGTGAGATCGGCAACTACCAGCAGTGCGAGCAGGCCAAGCAGAAGGGCTCGCCAGGGGATTCGCGAGACTAGAAACAGCGCCAAGAGTGCGCCAACCATCGAGCCATAGCCGTTGGCTCCGGCCACCAGTCCTGCCTGATCCGGGCGCAGTCCGTACTCTGTACGAAGAGTGGCGATCACGGCAGGCATGATGTCGACGTAGAGAGGCCCCGCCATCGCCACCAACGCAAGAATGATATCGACCGGGAGCGTGCTGCGACGTATCGCGTCTTTTCCAGTCGTCAAGGCAATCGTTGTGGCGCCATTATCGGTCAAGCGGTCATCTCCTATTCACTGCACCTGCGTCGGGACGACTTTTGTGATCTGGCGACGCTCGATCCTACGGTCCGGCTCGAGAGCGACAGGCTCCGTGGTATCGCTTGTTTGGGAGAGCCTCAACGCCGTTTCTCTGCAGCGAATTTGCCAAGCGACCATCTTGTTGCGTTCTGCAATCGCCTGGGCTTGCCGTAGACAGGCAAACGCATCCTGCGGCCGTTCAGGGTGCATCAGCTCCGCCTTAACCCGCAGCAGTTCGGGCAGATGCCATGCCTCACCGCTTTCGGCGCACATCGCCAGCGCGTCGTCGATTCGGAGCAATCCTTCGTCTCCGCGACCGCAGCCCAGCAGAGCCTGGGAGAGAAGGCACAGAAAGAGCGAGCGTCGAACCGGCCATCGGGTACGCTCCAGTTCGTCAAGTCCGCCCGAAAGTTGCTCGACTGCGTCACCATGTGTACCGCGACTAAGGGAAAGGGCGCCGCGAAAGCAACGGCCCCAAGCTCGCCACGGTCCAAACGCTTGCCGCCCAGACGTATATTGCAGCAGATCCACTCGCTCTTCCATCACCGCCAGTGCGCCGGCAAAGAATGGCACCGGGCACCCTGCCTCGGCCAACACGAGCGAAAGGGTGGACGTGTGCCCACGCGCCAGGGCATCATCGACGCAGTTCGCGGCAGATGCGAGAGCCTCCTCCGGCTTACCCAGCAGCCACAACGTCATAGCTTTATAGGCGCTCGCGCTCGCGCCTTGATCGTACTGCATCCGTACGATCGTGCTCAACGCTGGTGGCTGGCTACTGATAAAGCGCTCAAGGCTGTCATACGCCTGGGTGATATGCCCCAGATAAAGTTGCGAAATGCCGATCAGCCGCTCTCCGATCTTTGCTCCCGGGGCTTTCTCCGCCCCGACATATGCCACTTTCCGGAATGATTCGGCGGTCGCCAGCGAGCGGCGATATTTGCCTGCAGCAAGTTCGGAAAGCCAATTGCCATACAAGGCGTCGAGCTTCAGAGATGCATCACCCGAAGCCTCGGCGAGCCGCGCCGCCCTGGTCCACAGCGTCTCGATTTCGGGCCCAGGCCCAATCGTATAGACCAGGGCCGTTCCCAATGAACTCAGCAGCGATATCAGCCGGGCAGGGTCGGCTTGACCGCGTTCCTCAAGTGCTGCTGCTGCACGTTCGAAATAAACACGGGCTTCGCTGACAAGCGAAAGCTCAAACCAGACAGTGGATGATGCTGTCGCGAGTTCCACCCCGAGTTCGGCGTCACCATTCGGACCGAAGCACCAGGCCAAGCAGGCACGAAGATCATCAACCAGGCCCGCAAAACTGCTTGTCCGTTCTGGGCTCTCCGCATGCGCATCATGCCGGTCGAAACTTTCCAACTTCGTCCTGACGTAGGTCGCATGGCGTTTACTCAGACGGTCGAATTCTCCACGTTCGCGAAGTTTGGCCCGGGCATACACCCGCGTCGTCTCAAGCAGCCTATAGCGTGGTACCGCCTGTGTGAAATCGGCGCTGATAAGCGATTTCATAACGAGACTGGCAATGTCTTCGGTCGTACTCCAGATCGGCTCGGCGATGGAAGCGACCTCCGCGCCGGCGTCGAGAGAGAAAAGACCCGGGAATACCGCCAGTCGGGAGAAAGTAGTCTTTTCACTGTCGGATAGCTGGTCATAGCTCCAGTTGAGGGCGGCCTGTAATGTCTGATGGCGCGGTAGCGCGGTGCGTTGGCCGAAGGTCAGCAACTGGAAAGCATCGTCGAGGTGCTGCCCGAGACCGTGGACGCCGTAAGCATCAACGCGTCCCGCCGCCAGCTCGATCGCCAATGGCATTCCATCAAAGCGTCGACAGAGCTCGACAATAACAGGAACGTCCGCCGGGCGCGGGACATAGCTGCCCAGCACAGCCGCAGCCCTTTCCACGAAAAGACGGACAGCCGCAAAGCTGAGAAAGTCGATGGAAGAAGCATCGTGGTCAGCAGGGGGTACCTCGAGGCCGGAAAGGCGGAAGACATATTCACCGGCCGCCCGTAAAGGCTCCCGGCTCGTTGCCAGAACCTTGGCTTGCGGTGAACTTCGCAATAACTCCTCTGCCGCCTGCGCGGTCGCCTCCAGAAGATGCTCGCAATTGTCCAGGATGATTAATGGGTCTTTGACTGGCAGGGGCTCTGACAACGGTTGCTGCGCGATTTTGAGCGTCGTAGCGATCGCCGCCTTTATCGTGCTCTCGACGTGCAAAGTGTCCGAAATCCGGGCAAGATCAACGAGAATCACGGCGCCGTGCAGAGGGAGAGAGCCGCGCCCTACTTCGATTGCCGTTGTCGTCTTTCCGACGCCACCGCTTCCCGCGATCGTGACCAGACGCCTTTCGGCTAAGTGAGCGGCTAATGCGGCGACAACCACGTCGCGACCGATCACGATTTGCAGCGGGCTGGGAAGATTGTGAAACGTCAACAAACTCTTCGGTTGCACCAGCGGCAAAATTTCGGGTGTCGAGACCGTCACCCGGCCCGAGAAGACATATCCTTGTCTCGCGACGTTTTCGATATAGCTCTGCCCCTCTTGACCGTCGCTCAATATGCGCCGGAGAGCCGTAATCTGCACGCGAAGGTTGGCCTCTTCGACAAACAGTTTCGGCCAGGCACTTGCCATCAGATCTTGTTTGGACACGACTTGGCCGGCTTGTTCGACGAGGGCGATCAGGATGTCGAGAGCGCGTCCGCCCATCACAACTTCCTTGCCGTCTTTCGTGAGCTGCTTGGCTCCAGGCGACAGGCAGAAAGGACCGAACGAAATCACGGAGCGATCGACGTTATGATTTGACAAGGGTGGACCCTTAAAGTCGCCACATTATAAAATGCTCTCAATATCTGCACAGAATCACGCGGCTACCCCTCCAGTCTAAAGGGATATTCCGCGTCGGAAACCGAGACTTTCTTGTTCTGCGTTGCAGCAATTTTGCTCTACCCCTCCGTTGAGGTCAAGAGGCGGCGTCGAGCGTTGTATCTCATTGATGCCGCTGAAATCGCTCGACTGTTTCGTACTTGCTTTCACAGGAGCACCTGGCGTTTCCGGGATGTCATTCGGCAGTTTCAAGTCGGGCGGCAAGAAGACGAGCGCGGGCACCATCGCCCAGTTCAACTATTATGCTCGCTCGTATTTTTGAAGGCCGACATTATCGAGGATGCGATGCTTCTCGGCGATAACGTCAAGCCGGATCTCGAAGGCTTTCTGTTCATTGCACCAACGGCATGGAGAAGAAACTCGGCCGCTGGCGCGACGTCCCCTTTACACTCGACATCAAAAATTTTGCAGTTTTTTACACCTTCGTCCGAGATAGATGGGCTATTCCTGTTGCATCCATCCGCGACGGAGAATCCCATGCGCGATACCGACTGCAACAAATTTCACCCGCCTCCGTCAGATGAGGTGGAGAGTTCTGCGGTCATCGATTCGCAAAGTTATCACCTTATCCATCAAGCCCTGATCGAGGCGCTGTCTCTCGGCGTAGACTACGAAGTTGAGCAGATGGTCCGGGCCAAGAATGTTCCTGCCGTACGCCAGCGGGTACAGGTGCAATTCGGTTACGACGGACACGATAGGATTTCAGCGTTACGAGCGACATTCGAGCGGGATGGAGAAGTCGTATGCTGTTGGCTAATCCAGAGCCAAAACGAGATACAACAATTGATTTATAATATAGAAGGAAGGGGCGCGGACGAACTGGCTGATCTCTTCACCGTGATTTGTATTAATGCGCATACAGCGAAGCGGTATGTAAAGCTGGAAAAAGTTCGCGAAACGCAAGCGGTGATAGACAAAATGATACCTAAGCTGAATGATTTTTGGCTTAGATCACAGGACTATATTAGACGACGCAACATTGTGAAATTGCTAATGGGAGCGTCACAAGCACCGACCACCCCGTATAAGCAACGATAATATTCATAGACCTATCCGCGCCACCCGCGAACTGACATCTTTCGGAATATTTATCTGCCGCAATCGGCAATCGCCAGATACAGTACCGGTCGACGCACTCATTTTCTTCTAAGGGCAGTTATCCAGTTGGCCCATCAAGAGTTGCCGCTCCTATCTCGGCGGGGATAAAATACACTGCCTCAGCAATCGCAGACGACCGGCCCTCCGCGGGCGATACGTTACGGCGCGTCCATTCAATCCCGGTTCGTCCGGCGCAGGTGCGCCCGAAAAACCTTCGTACCGGGACGCGACCGGCCAATATCGCGCTCTCAAAGTTCAGTTCGCTCGCGATGTCAGGGCCGTCGCCTCTCAGTTGTGCCCTCGCGGCAGAGAAGGCGCCATGTGCAGCCTACGACGAAGCTATGCGAGCAGACAGCTGCGCCTGGCTGATCGATTTTGTCCCGAGGAGACATTGAGCCAGGCCGTATAACCGCGTTGAGGGCTAATAAGAAGATATAGCTAAGCTATACTTACGTTTAGTTGCGGCTCGGACGCCCTCCAGTGAATGTAATGCAGACGCTCGTCGATGAGCGATCGACATTTTGATCCGCCTTCACTCATTCACGCGAAGGAGAACCTCGATGCTGGGTTTCAGCGCATTGGAACTTGCGCGACTACAATTCGCCTTCACTGTTTCTTTTCATATCATTTTTCCGGCCATTACCATCGGCCTTGCCAGCTATCTGGCGGTACTCGAAGCATTGTGGCTGATCCGGCGCAATCCGGTCTATGTGGAGCTCTATCACTTCTGGTCGAAGATCTTCGCAGTCAATTTCGGGATGGGTGTCGTCTCAGGACTGGTCATGGCCTATGAGTTTGGCACGAACTGGAGCGGCTTTTCGCAGTTTGCCGGCGGTGTTACCGGCCCACTTTTAACCTATGAAGTCCTGACCGCCTTCTTTCTGGAAGCAGGCTTTCTCGGCGTCATGCTGTTCGGTTGGAACAAGGTTGGTCCAGGGCTGCACATGTTCGCAACGGCCATGGTCGCGCTTGGCACGCTGATCTCCACCACCTGGATTCTGGCATCCAACAGCTGGATGCAGACCCCGCAGGGCTTCGAGATCATCAATGGCAGGGTCGTGCCGACCGACTGGCTCGCGGTCATCTTCAATCCCTCATTCCCCTTCCGATTGGCCCATATGACGCTTGCCGCCTATCTTTCGACAGCGCTGTTCGTCGCGGCGGCGGCGGCTTGGCATTTGCTGCATGGCCGTTCGACGCCAGCGATCCGCAAAATGTTCTCGATGGCGCTGTGGATGCTGCTTTTCGTGGCACCGATCCAGATGTTCGTGGGCGACGCTCACGGTCTCAACACGCTCGAACATCAGCCTGCGAAGATCGCCGCCATCGAGGGCCATTGGGAAAACGATCCGAACGCCACAAGCCTGCCGCTTATCGCCTTCGGCATTCCCGACATGAAGGCCGAGGAAACGAAATATGCGATCGAGATCCCATATCTCGGCAGCCTGATCCTCACCCACACCTTGCACGGCAAGATCCCGGGGCTCAAGGAATTTGCGCCGCAGGACCGACCGAACTCGACGATCATTTTCTTCACCTTCCGCATCATGGTCGGCCTCGGCCTTGCCATGCTTCTGCTTGGGGTCTGGGGTGCATATCAGCGCTGGCGCGGCACGCTCTACCAGACCAGGCTTTTCCTGCTATTTGCCCTCTGTATGGGACCGACCGGGCTGGTCGCGGTTCTTGCGGGCTGGATCACCACGGAGGTCGGTCGCCAGCCGTGGGTGGTCTACGGAATCCTGCGTACCCAGGATGCGGTCTCAAACCATTCGGTCCTGACGCTGAGTGTCACGCTCGTCATGTTCATCGTCATGTATTTCCTGATCTTCGGCACTGGCATCGGCTTCATGCTGAAGATGGTTGCGCAAGGTCCCTATGAGGGTCGCGGCAGCACGAGCCCGCCGGATGGTGGCAAGATCCAGCGCCCTGCCAGACCGCTCTCGGCCGTTCCCGACAACATCACACCCACGCCGCTGCGCGAAACCACGGAGGTTTGAGATGGGTATCGATCTTCCGCTCATCTGGGCAGTCATCATCGCCTTCGGCGTCATGATGTATGTGATCATGGATGGTTTTGATTTAGGAATCGGGATCCTGTTTCCCTTCGTCTCCGACCGCCAGGAGCGCGACGCCATGGTCAACACCGTGGCGCCGGTCTGGGACGGCAACGAGACCTGGCTCGTGCTGGGCGGTGCCGCTATGTTCGCCGCCTTTCCGCTCGCCTACGGCTTCCTGCTCAGCGCCCTCTACCTGCCGCTGATGTTCATGCTCGCTGGTCTTATCTGGCGGGGCGTTTCCTTCGAGTTTCGTTTCAAGGCACCCGATAGCCGCAAGCCCTTCTGGGATAGGGCGTTCGCAGGCGGCTCCTATATTGCGACGTTCTCGCAAGGCGTGGCGCTCGGAGCGTTCATCAACGGCTTCGAACTTGACGGCACGCGTTTTGCCGGCACAGCCCTCGAGTGCTTCACGCCCTTCAGCATCTTCACCGGCTTCGCCCTTATGGTTGCCTATGCGCTTCTTGGTTCGACCTGGCTCATTATGAAGACGACCGACGACCTGCAGCGGCGAATGCGCGATCTTGCACAGTGGATCGCCATCGCACTCCTCGTCGTAATCGCCATCGTCAGCGTCTGGACTCCCCTCATGCATCCGCAGGTCGCAGCGCGCTGGCTGAGTTTCCCGAACCTCTTCTACTTTGCCCCGGTCCCCGTACTGGTTCTGGGGGTGACCTGGCTTCACCTGCGGGTGCTGCGAAGCCGCAAAGTTCACGCAGCACCATTCGTACTCGCACTATTGATGATCTTCCTCGGCTATACAGGACTCGCAATCAGCATGTGGCCATACGTGGTCCCGCCATCGATCACGATCTGGGCCGCAGCGGCCCCGCCGGAAAGCATGGGCTTTGCGCTCGTCGGTACGCTCCTGATCATCCCGATCATCCTCGTTTATACGACCTGGTCCTATTACGTGTTTCGCGGCAAGCAGACTGTTGGCGAGGGGTATCATTGATGGTGCTCCAGAGCCTCGTTCACGGACCGGTCAAGCGGCTCGGATGGATGGTTGCCATTTGGTCCCTGTCGGTTGTCACCCTCGGCATCTTCGCCATGGGCTTTCGCATCATCATGTCCCTGGCGGGACTGACTGAATAATCCCGCCACGACGTCCCTCGACCCTACGATCTTTCACGCCGATCGCCGGCGCGAGCATCCCGCGGAACTCACGGCGCTCGACATCTTAAACTAACCATCAAGGAGTGTATCATGGCCAAGAAGGCAGCAGACGTCATCACCGAAGTCCTCCATAGCGCTGGCGTGCGCCGCATCTATGGCGTTGTCGGCGACAGCTTGAACGGGCTGACGGAATCTTTGCGGGTTCGCAAGGACATCGAATGGGTTCATACCCGGCACGAAGAGACAGCGGCCTTCGCCGCCGGTGCCGAGGCTCATCTGACCGGTCAGCTTGCGGTCTGCGCCGGCAGTTGCGGGCCGGGCAATCTTCATCTGATCAACGGCCTCTTCGATTGCCATCGCTCGCGCGTTCCGGTTCTTGCGATTGCCGCCCAGATACCCTCGGCGGAAATCGGACGCGGCTATTTTCAGGAAACCCATCCGGACCAGCTTTTCCGGGAATGCAGCCATTTCTGTGAAATGGTAAGCCACCCGGACCAGCTCCCCGGTGTGCTGGAATCGGCGATACGTGCGGCGGTCGGCAAGCGTGGCGTAGCCGTTATCGTCATCCCGGGCGACGTCGCGCTTTCGGAATTCACGGGCAAGATCTCCCAGCCGGCGGCATTCGCGCTGCCACAGCCGTCCGTTACACCGCCGCCGAGCGAAATTAGCCGTTTCGCCGACATCCTCAATGGCAGCTCGAAGACGACCTTGTTCTGTGGCCGTGGCTGCCAAGGAGCCCATGCCGAGCTGCTGAAGCTCGCCGAACGTCTCAATGCACCGATCGTCCACGCGCTTGGCGGCAAGGAACATGTCGAATGGGACAACCCCTATGATGTCGGCATGACCGGCCTGATCGGCTTTTCTTCCGGCTACGCCGCCATGGAAGATTGCGATACGCTCGTCATGCTGGGCACCGACTTCCCCTATCGCCAGTTCTTCCCCTCGCAGGCCAAGGTCGTGCAGGTCGATATACGTCCGGAAAATCTCGGGCGGCGCGTGCCGCTCGACCTTGCCCTTGTTGGCGACGTCAAATCGACGATCGAGGCGGTCCTCCCGCTGGTCGAGCCAAACTCGAACAAGGCCTATCTCGACTATTGCAAGGAGCGGTACGTCAAGGCGCGGGCCGGGCTGGATGATCTGGCGACCGGCAAGGCCGGCCGAACGATCCACCCGCAATATCTGGCAAAGCTTGTCAGCGATCACGCCTCTGAAGACGCCGTCTTCACCTTCGATGTCGGGACGCCCACGATCTGGGCCGCGCGTTATCTAAAGATGAATGGCAAGCGCCGGATGATCGGGTCTCTCGCCCACGGGTCGATGGCCAATGCCATGCCGCAGGCGATCGGTGTGCAGTCGGCTTATCCCGGCCGGCAAGTCATCAGCCTTTCGGGCGATGGCGGCTTCGCGATGCTGATGGGCGATTTCCTGACACTCGTGCAGCAGGACCTGCCCGTGAAGGTCGTCATCTTCAACAACTCCACGCTTGGTTTCGTCGCCATGGAAATGAAGGCGTCAGGCTTCATTGAAACAGGGACGACGCTGAAGAACCCGAACTTCGCCGAGCTCGCGCGGGCGGTCGGTGTTCATGCGCTTCGGGTTGAGGATCCGTCGGAACTGGAAGGCGCGATCAAGGATGTGCTGGCCCATAACGGGCCGGCCTTGCTTGATGTCGTGACGAACACCCACGAGCTTTCCATGCCGCCGCAGATCAAGGCGGAGCAGGTCAAGGGCTTCAGCCTCTGGGCGTTGAAGACGGTGATGAATGGCCGCGGCGATGAGCTGATCGACCTCACACTCACCAATTTTCTCAAGCGTTGACATGATCCTTGAAGGAGCGCTTGAGCACCTGATCACGATCACAGGATGGACGCTCCGCTCGGAGCGTCTTTCCGTTGCTGGTGCCTGACCTTGGACAATGGCAATGGGAACTAGCGGCGTTGGGAAGACTCCTTGAGCCAAAGGCGCCAGCCACTTTTCGCATTTGGCTGGCAACACCCCTCTTATCGTCCAAAGCATTTGGAACGAATATTCATTCAGACATCCACCTGATCGAGCCACGTTCGACAACGTCTGTGCGAGGGACGGCCGCGTCGCTATCGCTCGCACGCTCGCCGTGGAGCCGGCGGTTGTCCTGTTCAACGAGGTGACGAATATGCTGAACCCGCGCTGATCAAGTGCGTGCTCAATCTTATGGTCGATCTCGGAGATGCGGCGTGAGGATGGTTGTGGTCATGCACCAAGTGGGTCTCACGCCACCGGCACCTAAATCAGGTCATCGTCATGGACGAAGGGCGCGTGGTGAAGGCACGCACCCTGACGCGATAATCGGCAATCCTCAGAGCCCGCGCCAAAGGCGGTTACTTGCCGGAGCGCTCTGGGTAAGGAAAGAAACGGGGATGAACGCCATAATGGCGCGTGCTCGGCTGGGCAAGGACGGTTGCGAAGACCGGTATGTCCGCTATCCAGTCCAGCTCTTGCCTCGGAGTATTGAGCTCGCCCTTAGAACTTCCTCACCGGCCAGGACCGTCGAGCAGCCGATCTCGCGCGGAACATGGAACCCTTCGGTCTGTGGCACGAGGCCAGCGCCCCTTCCGGTCAGTCCGGATGACAAGCGTTCGCAGGTTCTCACGTCGTGGCCGTCTGCCTGCAAGAGGATAGCAGTGAAAAGGCCGGCGAACGAGCCGCCGGCAATATGGAAAAGGTTTGGCGTCGGACACTGTGGCAACGCCGATGATGAAGGCATGCGAAGGCTCACCCCGGCATGATGCCTGGCTGGTTTGCGGGGAATTTCGCCGTGTCCTCGATGCTGATGTTGAGATGCTGGGCCACCAGCGCCGGCGGCGTGTGTGTCAACCAGGAAGACAGGCTGACCTCCTGGTATTCGGCAGTCTTGAAGACCGCGACGAATTGCAGATCGGTATGACCGGTATTTTCGATGATGTGGCCCTGGCTTCTTTTCACGTAACCAATATCGCCTGCACGGAAATCGCCGGTCTGGCTGCGTGGGCCCGCGTCGAACACGGTCATCCGGCCTTGACCCTTGATCCAATATTGCCATTCGTCCGCATTCGGGTGCCAGTGCATCTCGCGCACGCCGCCCGGCTTGATGGTTTCGATAGCAGCGGCGATGGTTTTGGACACTGTAAAGGCGCTACTGTCTGCAAGACGAATAACGCCAGCAGCATTTTCCTTCAGCGGTTTTGATGCCGCAAGTTTATAGGTGAAGGGGAAAGGGGGAAGACCGGCGCCGGCAACGGCTTCCTGATCCTTCGACAATGGGCCTGGTTCCTTGCCCTGGAAAATCCAGAGATCCTGCAGGGGGATATTGCGAAACACATCTTGTGGCACGCCGAAATTCTTGGCGAGCAGTTCGGGTGAGGTGTGGGCCAGCCAGTCCGTCAAAAGCAACGTGCCATATTCGGACTGGTCGCCTTCGTCGAAAACGATGACGAACTCGCATCCGTCGGGACCAAGCCCCTGCAGCGAATGGGGGTAGCCGGCCGGAAAATACCAGAGATCACCGGCCTCGACGTCCTGCACATAGGCGCGACCCTGTGTATCGAGCACGGTGATGCGGCAACGGCCATTGGTCATGATCGCCCATTCCGCGGCACGGTGCCAGTGCATCTCACGAATGCCGCCCGGTCCCAGCCGCATGTTGACGCCGGACACGGCATCCGAAATCGCGAAGTCCGACTTGGTCACCTGACGTGCCCATCCGCCGTTCTGGATACGTTTGGGGGCGTTGTTGAACGAGCCCCAGAAGAGCTGCATGTCGCCCACGTCGGTCGCCGGCGGGCTCTGGAAAGAGGGAAACTGCTCGTTGATCGCCGGGTTCTTCGGGCCGGGATCGCTCAGTCCCGCGGCATTGGCATTGATTGCTCCTTCGGCAGGCTGGTCGGGATTGCCGAAAGATGCTGCTCCTGCTGCGCTGGCGGCAAGGGCGGTGCCGCCGACCGCGCCGATTGCGAGGACTGCGCGTCTGGTGAACGTTTCCATTTCAGAACTCCTTGTTCATGGCGAGTTGGGATGAGGGGTGGATAAAGCGGGTTTGGGAACCGAGCCGCAGCACCTCCATGCGGTAGATCAGTTCAGCATAGAGAAGCCGGCGCTGAAGCTGGCAGAAGGCTTGGGGCTGGAATGGATCGTGCCGATCCGTTTTCCTGCTGGCGCGGGTGGCGATGCAGGAGGCCTTGTCAAAAGCGGGAGGAAGTGCCGTGGCGGCTGTGTCGTCGCTGCCGGCAGGCAAGGGAAGGGCGACATTGCTCGATTGGTCGACCGCCTTCGGCGTCAGAATTCGAAACGCATCGGCTGCGGCCACTTGCTCAGGAGCGGCAAGCGCCGGCTCGGTGGCCCGGATCAGAATGGCACTGCCACCGACAAGGGCGAGCGCGCCCAACGACAAAACGACGGCGATTCTAAGCTTGCGCGGTTTGCGCGGATGCACATTTTTGCTGATGGAGGTCATGCCGTGCCTCGTGAACTGGTGATGGTGTCTTCAGCGCACCTCCCTTGCAGGGAGAGGCTGATCTGGGGAAAAGGCTATGGCGAGATGGAGGTTTCGGCATCTATACAGAGGTCTAGTTTGTCTCTGCAGAAGGTGTTAGCAGCCACTAAGGCCGGCAGCAGGCGGCCCGATATCGGCACCCGCCGGAAGGTGGGAGTGTTGAGAGATCGGGAATGGCGCAAACGTTACAGGAGGGGCGCCGAGACGCGATGCGAACGGCAGATGGTCGCAAGATGCTGACAGCACTTCCGACGGTAATGCTGTCGGCGTTAGGTCTGCCCGGCGAGAGCGGATTCCAGGCATTCCATGAGATTGCCGACATTGACCGGCTTGCGGAGAAAGGCGAAGGCGCCGCCGCTCAGGGCGGCATTGCGGGTACGATCGTCCGCATAGGACGTCACGAAGATCATCGGAGGATGTCGACCGCGCCGATTGAGCTCGCTCTGCAGCTCGATACCGGATAGTCCGGGCATCTTCACATCCACGACGATGCAGTCGATCTGCGCCTGCGTATGGGAGTCCAGAAACTCTTCCGCAGAAGCAAACAGGCGGCTTTCGTAACCGAAGGACATGATGAAGTCATCCATGGCTTCACGGATGGCCTGGTCGTCGTCAACGACGGCAATGATGGGAACGGAGGACAATCAAGTGACCTTTTCTGTTGTTCTTATGTCTCTATGCGCTCATGCCCGCTTGAAAGATACCATACTAAGATACAGGTGGCCGGAGCTTATCGTCGATCAGTTCCGCTTTCCGCACGAGGTCGGCGACCGATCTCGCCTCCATTTTGCGCATGACATTGCCCCGGTGCAATTTCACGGTGACTTCGCTGATGCCAAGCTCGTAGGCGATCTGCTTGTTCATCAGGCCGCGGACAACGGCGCCCATGACCTCGCGCTCGCGTGGCGTCAGCTGCCCGGCAAGGGAGGCGACGGCCTCGTTCTGCGCGTTTTCGCGTCGTCGTGATGCATCCCGCTCCATCGCAGCCGCGACGGCATCGAGAATGTCCTGTTCCTTGAAGGGTTTGGTCAGAAAATCCACCGCGCCCGCTTTCATCGCCCGAACGCTCATCGGAATATCACCGAAGCCGGTCATGAAAATGATCGGCATCCTGTTGCCGACGCGTTCCAGCTGCGTCTGAAAATCAAGGCCGCTTACGCCTGGAAGCCGCACATCGAGCAGAAGGCAGCCGTGCCGGTTCAGATTGGCTTTTTCGAGAAAGGCCGCGGCACTGTCGAAAGCTTCGGCATCGAATTTCATGGAGCGGAAAAGATCGGTGAGTGCCTCCCGCATCGACACATCGTCGTCGACGATGAACACGATGGGCGACGGCGGCTCCTTTGTTGTCTTGCGCGGCTCAGGCATGTTCCATCTCCTGGCTGATCGGCATTGAAATGGTGAAGACCGCCCCGCCGAGAGGATGATTGTCACCGGTTAGCCTGCCGCCGCGTGTTTCCAATGTCGTGCGGCAGATGGAAAGCCCCATGCCCATTCCCGTCGCCTTGGTCGTGAAGAACGGCGAAAACAGCTTTTCCTTCATCTGCACGGGGAAACCAGGTCCACTGTCCTGAACGGTGATATAGATATTTTCCCTGTCTTCGCGTTCCTTCCGCACCGTGATGGTGCGATTTCCGGTACCCGCCTCGTCCATGGCCTGAATGGCATTGGTAAGGAGGTTGATGAGGACCTGCTGCAATTCGATCCTGACGGCCGTTATCGGCGGCGTGGCCTCTTTTTCCACATGAACTGTAACGCCGCTGCGCTCCAGCTCATGTTCGAGAAGGCTCAGCGTTTCATCGATGAACTCATCGAGGTCGAAGGTTTCCATCTTACCCCTCGTATGGGCCAGCAAGTCGCGCGTGTTCTGGATGATTTCACTGGCGCGCTGGCTGTCGCGGATCATGCGCTCGGCCGAGCGGCGGGCGGCGGCAAGATCCGGCGGATCGCGGTCCAGCCAGCGCAGCAATGTCTGCGCATTGACGATGATGGCACCGAGCGGCTGGTTCAACTCGTGGGAGAGAGACGCGGACATGGCTCCCACGGTGGCTGCCTTCGAGGCTTTTGTCAGTTCCGCCTGGGCTTCAGCCAGCGCCTTCAACGCCATTTCGCGCTGGGTGATATCCACCATGCTGACCACCACGCGGTTGAAGGAGGTCGCCTCGGCGGGAAAACTGATGGAAAGAAGTACAAGCTTGTCTTCGCCGCTGTCGGTGCGCACTACCACTTTGTCTTCAAAGACACGCTGATTGTCGATGATCGCCTGCAGCACATCGACGAACTTGCCGGACGAGGAAACGACCGATCGCTGAAGAGTGCCGCGGATCGAGGAGTCGTAACCCAGCATTTCCTTTCCGGCTTCATTCGAAGCAACGACCGTGATGAGATCGATGCATTGCTGCGTAAAACCTGGATTGGCGCGGGCATGGGCCTGCATGTCGGTGATGCCCTGCTGCTTAAGGCTCATCAGCAGGGTATGAAGCTTCGAATAGTCGCGTTCCCAGAGTGCCACCCGCGTGCGGTCGAAGATGGAGCGATAGCGCTCCTCGCTTTCCTTGAGCGCCGTGTTGACGGACAGCAGCGCCAGTCTGTTGGTCTCTGTTTTGACAAGCAGCATGGTCGTGACGGTCAACGCCGCGAGTGCAACGATAAGCCTGAGCCCGGATTGAAGATCGACATCCTGTGCATGGGTCAGGGCATAGGATAACAGGGAAAGAATGGCACAGGCGCAGGAGATCGCGATGAGTCCCGATCGGCTTACCGCCTGCGCGGCCAAGAGCACGGCGACGACATAGAGCACCGCGATCGCGCCTTTTATGTCCGTATAGGTATCGACATAAAATACGACGGCCGCCAGCGAAAACGCCCCAAGACCGAACGCCATATGCGCGCCGCCTATCGGCTCGCGCGCTCGAAATATCATAGACGCAATCGACATTGTTCCCCCGATGCGATTTTTGCCGACAATACGGCTTTTTCGACACCATCTGACCTATACATAGGTCTTAGTTGCCACCGCCGTCGAGGCATCAGGATAACGGCAAATAAAGGCGGCGCTAATGAAAATCCTCACATCCGATTTGGCGCCCACCGGGCCGGCCGGCTACACGCTGTTCGACGGAGCAAAAATCTGCATTCATTGCCTGGGTCTGCACGCCGTACGCGATCCTTTGGCTAAGGATCGTGATCGGAAAACGCCCTCACAGGAGCGAATAGATTGCCTGGATGCCGGAGGCGAAAGAAAAAGGCCGTCTCCTGCGGCAGGAGACGGCCTTGGCGGATTGGGAGGGAATCCGCGGCTCCGGGGGAGGGGATACCGGAGCTTCTGGCTGAGCGCCAATCGCCTTTGGGCAGAGGCGATGGACAAAAGCTAGCTCAAGGCGGAATCTGCCGAAACTACACTTAGGTATCGGGTCGACTGTACAAGCAGCCGATTTCTCCGGCTCCATACTTCTCCCTATCCTCAGCGCCGATCAGACAGCAGCCGCAGGTCGCTCAGCACTGAGCGGCCGGCTGCAACAAGGAGAACGATCATGGATACGACCACCGCTACCAGAAACCGCAAGCTTGCCCTTGCAACGCCGACCGACCTTGGCGCCGAAGCGCCCCGCGACATCGCCGCCGCGCTGACCGCGCTTCTGGCGGATGTTTTCGCGCTCTACATCAAGACGAAGAATTTCCACTGGCATGTCTCCGGCCCGCATTTCCGCGATTACCACCTGATGCTCGACGAGCAGGGTGAACAGATCTTCGCCATGACTGACGATATCGCCGAGCGCGCCCGCAAGATCGGCGGAACAACCATTCGCTCCATCGGCCATATTACCCGGGTGCAGCGTCTCCTGGACAACGACGCGGATTTCGTCACTCCCGACGACATGCTGGCCGAGCTTCGCGAGGACAATCTGCAGCTCGTGGAAATCATGCGCCAACTGCACACGCTGACCTCCTCCCACAACGACCACGCCACCACCAGCATCCTTGAAAACTGGATCGACGAAACGGAACGCCGAGCATGGTTCCTGTTCGAAACGACCCGCCGTGCGCGCTGAGCCCTGTTGCGAAGAGGATCATCCGATGAAAACCACCATCTTTACCATGCTTGCAGCCGGCATGCTCCTGGTCCCCGGCGTTTCCCATGCGGAGCGCGCCGAGGTCGGCCAGCTGGACTGCGACGTTTCCGCCGGGATCGGCGCCATAGTCGGCACCCGGCAGGACCTGGCCTGCACCTTCACCCCGAGCGGAAACGCGCCGGTCCAGCACTACATTGGCAATATTACGGAATTCGGCCTTGATGTCGGAACTGTGGACAAGGGCCGCATGGTCTGGCTGGTCTACAACGCCACCCGCGAACCGGTGGGCGGTTTGCAGGGCACCTATGACGGCGTGACCGCTGGCGCAAGCCTCGGGGTAGGCGCTGATGCCGAAATCCTGGTCGGTGGAAGCTTGAAGAGCCTGTCGCTACAGCCGCTGGCCGTCGATGGCGATACCGGACTTAACCTTGCCGTCGGCGTCACCTCGCTCGAGCTGCGGCTCGCTCCGTAAGCTCTCGCTCGCCGTGCGATGGCCATGCCGTCGCTCGCATTTTTCAAGATCCATTCCATCCTGCATTGAAGGAGCATTCCAATGACCGAATCATTCGTAAAAACCAAGGACGGCGTCGATATCTATTTCAAGGACTGGGGTCCGAGGGATGCCCAGCCGATCGTCTTCCATCACGGCTGGCCGTTGTCCTCCGACGACTGGGATGCGCAGATGCTGTTCTTCGTCCAGAACGGTTATCGCGTCGTGGCACATGATCGCCGCGGTCACGGCCGTTCCCAGCAGGTCGGCGACGGCCACGACATGGATCATTATGCAGCCGACGCATCCGCCGTAGCCGAGTATCTCGATCTCAGGAACGCGGTTCATATCGGTCACTCGACGGGCGGTGGTGAGGTCGCGCGCTACGTCGCCAAATTCGGCGAGCCTCAGGGCCGTGTTGCCAAGGCTGTGCTCGTCTCCGCCGTTCCGCCGCTGATGTTGAAGACCGAAACCAATCCGGGCGGCCTGCCGATCGAAGTCTTTGACAGCTTCCGCAAAGGCGTTGCCGAAAACCGCGCCCAGTTCTTCCTCGACGTGCCGACCGGTCCGTTCTACGGCTTCAATCGCCCCGATGCCAAAATCTATCCCGGTGTCATCCAGAACTGGTGGCGTCAGGGCATGATGGGTAGCGCCAAGGCCCATTACGACGGCGTCAAGGCCTTTTCCGAAACCGACCAGACGGAGGATCTGAAGGCGATTACCGTGCCGACGCTCGTTCTCCACGGCGATGACGATCAGGTCGTGCCGATCGCAGATTCAGCGGAATTGTCGGTCAAGCTCCTGAAGAACGGAACACTGAAGGTCTATAAGGGCTACCCCCACGGCATGCTGACGACCCATGCGGACGTGATCAATCCGGACCTGCTGGCCTTTGTGAAGGCTTGACGGGCTGAAGCGATCCGCCGCCCGCAAAACTCGGGCGGCGGGCCGATCCTTCGAGCATTTCAGGCGAAAACAGCAGTTCCTTCAATGCTCTATCACCTTGTTTTCACGCAATTCCGTACGCAAACCACTTTTGTCGAAGTTGCTTTACCTCAGGAGGTCATGCCGATGAGGTTGCCAGCCCTCCCGAGATGGAAGACCTGCCGCCGGTGGCCGGCTAGTGCCGATCTTGCCTTGCGACATTTCGCGCCAGGAAAGAATGGATCTGCGCAATGACGGCCGCCCCTTCACCGACGGCGGCGGCGACCCGCTTGGTGGAGCCGGCGCGTACATCTCCAACGGCAAAAATGCCAGGGCAGCTTGTTTCCAGCGGCAGTCGCTCGCCATCACCGTTGCGTTCTCCTGTGAGCACGAAGCCGTTTCCATCGGTCGCGACACAGCCGTCGAGCCAGCCGGTGTAGGGATCGGCGCCGATGAACAGAAAGAGGTGGCGCGAGACACATTCCTCGGTCTCTCCGGTCCGGATGTCACGGAAGGTAGCGCCAGTCAGGCCTGTCTCTCGATTACCATGCAGGCCCATAATCTCGATACCCACATGGAGTTCGACATTGGGCAATGCCGCTATCCGGTCGATCAGATATTGGGACATGGTTTGCTCGAGCGGTCGCCGGACCACGAGGTGCAAGCGTCTTACCTGGGGTGCGAGGTAAGCAACGGCTTGGCCCGCCGAGTTTCCGCCGCCGACCAGAGTGATTTCCTCTCCGGCGCAGAGGCGGGCCTCGATCGGAGATGCCCAGTAGGAGACGCCAGCTCCCTCCAGCTCTTCGACATTGGCAATATTGGGCCGACGGTAGCGCGCTCCCGACGCGATCACGATGGAACGTGCGCGTGCAGTACATCCATTGCTAAGCTCAAGGGAGAACGGAGCTGCCGCATCGGTTCCGTGACAGCTCAGCTTTCCGACGGTCAGCGGGATCGCAACCTCGGCGCCGAATTTCGTCGCCTGATTGAAGGCCCGACCTGCAAGAGCCTGTCCGGAGATGCCCGTGGGAAAGCCAAGATAGTTTTCGATCCGGGCGGATGCGCCCGCCTGGCCGCCGAAGGCCCGCGAATCGACAACGAGAACGGACAGTCCCTCAGATGCCCCATAGACGGCAGTGGCCAGCCCAGCCGGGCCCGCACCGACAACTGCCACGTCATAGACATTCTTCGGATCGAGATCCGGCATGATGCCGAGACAAGACGCCGCGTCTGCGTCGCTCGGATTTCTGAGCAGTGTCCCGTTTGGACAGATCATCAATGGCAGATCTTCCGGTGCGATGCCGAGCCGTTCGACCAACTCGCGTCCCTCGACTTCGCATGCGGCGACGAGGGCGTGGGGATAGCCATTCCGGGTGAGAAATCCAGACAATCTCACGATGTCGGGGGCATCCCGGCGCCCGACCAGAATCGATCCGGCGCCCCCGATCCGCCCTTCTTCGATCAGCGCAACGCGACGGAGTATAAAGGCGCGCATGATTGCCTCACCCACATCCGCCGACCCGATCACCAGTGCACGCAGATGCGGCGCATCGAAAGGTATAGCCAATACGCCCTTATCGCCCGCGACGACCGATGCCAGGGTTGCATGGCCAGACAATTGATTGGTCTCGCCGGTGAACTGGCCGGGACCATAGGTGCCGATCACGGATGACCTCCCAGTCGCGCCACGGTGAATTGCATCGGCCGAGCCTTCTAGAACTAGCCAGGCAGGAACGTTGCGAGCGCCGATCTCATAGAGGATATCGCCGGGGCCGAAACAGCGCGGTTCACCGCTCGCGAAGCGCCGCGCCGCGCCGATTTGAAGAGCTGAAAGCGTTGGATATGTTTGCTCCCTCCGAGCATCGCTGATCGCCATGATGTGAACTCCGTATCGGCCTATGCTTGTATGACAACATCCGGAACAGTTCGCCAGTCCACATTGCGATTGCGCACCATCAAAGCCAACTCTTGGGGCTCTGCCAGCGGACATTCATACCTCAATTGCTTCCTCTTGCGCGATACCGGGAAGAACAACCAGGAATTCCTCGCCGGCGTAGCTTGGCGGCCTCTTTTTGCCCGCTTCGCAACCGAGACGGTGGACTTCAGACGGCGATGATTTCATGCTTCGCCAAACTTTTATTGGATCCATCAAACGTGCGGGTTTCCCTGACAGTTTCCAAAATGATGCCGCTCTTCAGCCTGGTGGCTCTCGCCCCCGTGCTCGCCTCTATCGGTTTTGCGACGCAAGACGTCGTCGCACTTCGGCAGGCCGACATGAAAGCCATGGCAGCCGCCGCGAAGACGATGGCGGAGATGTTCCGCGATCCCGGTCGCTATTCGTCGATGGAGTTCGAGAGGGCTGCCGCTGCCATCAGCGCCAGATCGGGTACGGTGCTGGCTGCTCATTTCGCCCGAGGACTGGACGATCCGAGCTCGAAGGCCAGCTCCGAGATCGGAGCGGAACGCGAGCGTTTCGGCGGTCTGGCGAATGATCTCCGCGATTATGCGCGGGCGCTGGAGGCGGCCGCTGTCGAAAACCGCGGAGCCATGACAGAGAGCATGCGGATGAAGCCTGGCGAGGCGATGGGCGGAGGCCCGTTCGGGGTTCACGTCCAGAACAAGGCGCAACTGGCATCCGTTCCTGCCGAGCATATCTTCCACCTGATGCTGCAGACCTGCACGACTTGCCACGCAGGGTTCAGAATGAACCGGTAAGATGTTGGTCGCGACAAGTGGATAGGCTGTAACCTTCCCGGGCCTCCGATCGGCAATCCACTGCCGGTGCTCGACCAGCTTTTCTGCTGACCTCTTGCGAGAGCGCCCTGATTGATGAGGGCGGCACACCCGGAACGGCCAATACTCGTAACGGTCGCCCTTCCTGCAGCCGCCGGTGGACGGCCTCGAGCGGCACATGTCCGTCGAGGTATTGGTCCTCGATAATAGCACTGTGACATCCCTCCAGATCGGCAGGTACGGCCAACCGCTGGGGGTGCCAGCGCGGAAGTCGCCATTGCGACGAAGCTTCTCCCGTGCATCGTCTCCACTCCTCACTCGCTGCCGCCCGGACGTGGATCCGGGCGGCAGGAGTTGGCCTACTTAACTTCAGTGACGGTCAGCTTGCCATTCACACGTTCGGCGACGAACTCGATGCTGGAACCTTCCTTCAGCTTCGTGAGAAGAGCCGGATCGTCGACCCGGAACACCATCGTCATTGCAGGCATATCGAGGTTTTTGAGCTCCTCATGCTTGATGGTGACCTTCTGGGCCTTGGCATCGACCTTGTTGACGACGCCCTTGGTGAATTCCTGCGCGAAGGCGCCCGCGGCTGAGCCGAACGCCAGAGCAGCGGCGAGGGCGATCTTGATAACGTTCTTCATGTTGCTGTTCCAGATGTCGAAAGGTTACTTGGCAGCGACGGTCACGTCGCCGTGCATGCCGGCTTCGTAGTGGCCGGGGATCAGGCAAGCGAACTTGAACTCGCCGTCGGACGTGAACTTCCAGACGATCTCTCCGGATTGACCGGCCGGAAGGCGGATGGAATTGGCGTCGGCATGTTCCATTTCCGGGAACTTCTCCATCACCGCCTTGTGCTCCAGGATCTTGTCTTCCTGGTCGAGCACGAACTCGTGGTCGGTGCCACCAGCATTCTTGATCGCGATCTTCACCGTTTGACCCTTCCGGACGTTGATGACGGCGGGCTGGAACAGCATCTTGCCGTCCTCGGTTTCCTTCATCGTCACCCGGATCGTCTGCGTCACCTTCGTCTTGTCGCCGGGCTCGCCAACGGCCATTTTCTCATCATGGCCGCCAGCGTGATTGCCGGAAGCGAGCGTAGGGGTTGCGAGAGCGACGAATGCCAATGCCAGTATATAATTCTTCATGCGTAGATCCTTTTTGATGTGAGGTATCGAGCTTCAGCCGTTCGTCGGCTTGGGTGTGATTTGCGTCTTTGCATCTTTGACTTTGGTCGCGTCCGGCAGTTCGCCGGTCCATTCCCAGGCCTGCGTTCCGGGTGGGTTCTGGTACCAGCCCGGATCGGAGTAGTCGTCCGCGGAGATGCCTTCGCGGACCTTCACGACAGAGAACATGCCGCCCATCTCGATCGGGCCGTGCGGCCCCCAGCCGGTCATCATCGGGACGGTGTTCTCCGGGATGGGCATTTCCATTTCGCCCATGTCGGCCATGCCCTTGGTACCCATGGGCATGTAGTCCGGCTGAAGCTTCCTGATCTTCTCGGCGAGCTTCGACTTGTCCGCACCGATGAAGGTCGGGATGTCGTGGCCCATGGCGTTCATCGTGTGGTGCGACTTGTGGCAGTGGATCGCCCAGTCGCCGAGATACTTGGCGTCGAATTCGTAGGCGCGCATCGCGCCGACCGGGATGTCGATGCTCACCTCCGGCCACCGGGCTTCCGGGCGGACCCAGCCCCCATCGGTGCACGTCACCTCGAAGTCGTAGCCATGCATGTGGATCGGATGGTTTGTCATGGTCAGATTGCCGACCCGCACCCGTACCCTGTCGTTCTTGGAAACGACGAGGGGACTGATGTCCGGAAACACCCGGCTGTTCCAGCACCACATGTTGAAGTCGGTCATCTCCATGACACGCGGCACGTAGGAGCCGGGATCGATGTCATAGGCGTTGAGCAGAAAGACGAAGTCCCGGTCGACGCGCATGAACGTCGGGTCCTTCGGGTGGACCACGAAGAAGCCCATCATGCCCATCGCCATCTGCACCATCTCGTCGGAATGCGGGTGGTACATGAAAGTGCCCGACTTCACGAGGTCGAATTCGTAGACGAAGGTCTTGCCGACGGGGATGTGCGGCTGCGTCAGCCCGCCGACACCGTCCATGCCGGACGGCAGGATCATGCCGTGCCAGTGGATCGTCGTGTGTTCCGGCAGCTTGTTGGTGACGAAGATCCGGACCCGGTCGCCCTCGACCGCCTCGATCGTCGGCCCCGGAGACTGTCCGTTATAACCCCAGAGATAGGCGGTCATCCCGTCGGCCATTTCCCGCTCGACGGGCTCGGCGACAAGATGGAATTCCTTGACGCCGTTGTTCATACGGTAGGGCAGGGTCCAGCCGTTGAGTGTCACGACCGGCTGGTAATCCGGACCGGATGTCGGATGGATGGGTGGCTGCATCTCCGCCGAGGCCATGGTCGGCGCGTCCGGCAGACCCATGGCCGATGTTTTGGTCCAGGCGCCGGCGGCGAGCAATGCCGCTCCTGCTCCGAACAACTGTCTTCTGTTGAACATGGTGGCTTCCTTTCTCAATGGCCGCCGCTGCTGCCGCGGGAGGCAGCGGCAACTTCGGTCTCTGCCGATGCGTTCGTCGCGCCGCCGCCGTAGATCGCCGGCGCAAGGCTGGCTTCGGCGAGCCAGAAATCGCGCTTGGCGTTGACGGAAAGCAGGATGGAGTTGATCTTGTCCCGGGTGTCGGTGAGCAGCTCGAACGTGTTGGTGATCATGCCGTTGTAGGTCAGCAGCGACTGCTCCTCGACCTTGGTGCGCAGCGGCACGACATTGTTGCGGTAGTGACGCGCGATGTCGTAGTTCGAACGATAGGCCTCGTAGGCGGAGCGTGCTTCCGAGCGGACATTGACGGCCTTCTCGGCAAGCTGGTTCGCCGCCCGCATGTATGCCAGCTCGGCCTTGCGCATTTTCGCCTTGCCCGTGTCGAAGATCGGGATCACGAATTCGAGCTCGACCTGGGCCGTGGTCCTCGTCTTCTTCTCTTTGTCCTCGACTTCCCGTTCCGTTTCGAAGCCCGTCAGGATTTCGAGGTCGGAGACATAGCGCGTCGCCTCCGTGAGCCCGTAGGACCTGGCTGTCGCCTCCAGGTCGAGCTTCGCCACCTGCAGGTCGATGCGGCTCTTCAGGGCCTCGGCCTCGATGGTATCGCGTCTTATAACGGCTTTGGGCAGCGGCGGCAGGCTGTTCGGAACTTGATAGTCCAGGTCGGATCCCCAGAGACCCATCAGCCGCGTCAATTCCTCCTTGGCAAGGCGAGCTGCGAGGCGGGCCTTCGCTGTCTCTCCGGCGAGCTCGGCGACGAACACATGTTCGCGCGCCTGAGCGCCCTTCGTCATCGCCCCTGTCTCCCCGAGCTTCTCTGCCAGCTCGGAAGCGGCGTCCGCCGCCGCCTGGGCGCGCTGTAATTGCCCGACGTTCTCCCACGCCGCCACCGCGCTGATCCAGGCGCGGCGGGTGTCGGCGGCGACCTGAAGCGTTCTTATGGCGGCGGTCAGTTGGGCCTGCCGGAAACGGGTATCGGCGATCGCCATGCCTCGGTTCCGCGTGGCGAGTGCCAGGATGTTCGTTGTGATCATCCCTTCGATGGTCTTGAACGCCTCAAGTTCCGGCGTGCCCATACCGGTCGTCCCGATGGATGCTGTCGGATTGATAAGCATCGTCGTCTGCCAGGCATCGGCAGCGCTGTCGCCAAGATCGGCGTAGGCGGCCTGGAGGCCCTTATTGTTGAGCAGCGCGATCTGGACGGCCGTCTCGGCGTAGAGGACCTTCTTTCGCGCGAGCAGGCTTTTGACCTCAGCGGCGGCCGACCGGGCCTGGTCCTGGTTCTGAATCCAGGCCGTCTGCTTGCCTGTCGCGATGGCGGTCTTGCTGGCAACGGAAGCAAAGCCTGCATCCTTGCCGGAATATTCGGCGCCCGTGACACAACCACTCAGCACCAGTGGGAATACCAGCGCGGCCATCGATTTTCCAAGGCCGATCATGAGGCGCCTCCATCGACTCGAGACTGGAGATCATTCTGTTTACGCCACGACCTGGGATCGACGGGTTGCCTGGGCACATAGCCCGAGATCGGCGACCGGTGTGCGATCGGGTGCAGGGAAGGCTGTTCGACCGCAGGGGAAGACGCCACTACGTCGGGAGGAAACGTGGATGCGCAGCCGCCGACAACAAGCGGCAGCCCCACCACGAAAAGCGAGTGTTTCATTGGAAGAATCCGAATAGGTCACAGTATGACACGCAAGCCCGAAGGTGGGCACGCGGCGACTAAGCTCGACCAAGCGAGCGCTGTGTCACTTAGATATTCGGAGGACGATCAAGGGCCGGTAGCTCTCCGGAGGTTCTCTGATCATCAATGAACTGTCTGATCGAGGTCACGATAGGCCCACCGACATTTTGGCCTTCGTTTACAATTCCAAAACCACCGCAGAAATCTTTGCAGCATTCCTGCTTGACGAGCTTGCCATCGCTGTCAGCAGCACCGCTATGCTCATGACTGCGATCAGAAGCCTTAGTCATGTCATGCTTGCTTTGGTGCGTCAGCGACGAGGCGTCTTTTTCCAGATTGGGAATGATCGTGCCGTGCATCGCTGCGCTAGCGTAGGACACATTGTATCCAGCCAGTGATACCATGATCACCAGCCGCACAAGAAAGAGCATCTTGCTCAGTGCGATTCGATACATTTTGCCCACAGCACCCAGCTACTATCAAAAGTGGCGGATTTCAATATCAACATAACTCCATGCGATTCGCGTCGATTGTGTGACGGTGAAGGCAAGTTGCCCCTTTGATAAAGTCGCCGGAAATCAGGGAATCGGTGTCATGCCGTCACGGGGCACAACCAGAAAAGTCAGCCTGCCCAGCCATTTCATGCCACGTTCGATGATGGAAGGATCTCCAACGATTTTATTGCAGGGTCTACAGCTGCAGATGGATTCGTACATTCAAAATATGGGAGAGTCTTTCGGCCAGGGTAGGTGGATACTTCCTTTGGACCTTTGCTAAGTCCTGTTTGTCGAATTGAGCGATGTGTCGGTGCACCCTAAAAGTTGTGCATGACGAAGCTGTGGATCTCATTTTTTCAAAGGTGTTTCGTGCTTGCCGGCATCTTGGCCATTCTGGCGCTTGCGCTGTATGTGCCCGATGCTCCGTTAGCGCCTGAACACCGCCAACTTTACCGGAGCGCTGCCACAGCCTTCGATCTCGACTCGTCCCGCGATTTTAATCAGTTCAGTCGAGACAAAGCCAAACAAAACCACCACCAACGTGACGACCGAAAGTGCCGCAAAGCGACTAGCTCGGTAGTCGCCGTGTTGAGCGCAAATTTCGATATCCGAAAACCAGATGAACCGGGCATGCCGGTTGCAATGAATTCTCCAGCCCTATTTCCTTCCGACCCGCGAAGCCTTTATCGTCCTCCGAAGAGCGCCTTTTGAATTTGGCGAGCGGTCTTTATGATCGTCGAGTGTTTTGGCGCGATCAAGCATTCCCGCGATCATCAGCGAATTCGAAGTGAGTGTTATAGCTCGCCCGGCCTCCGGCTATCGCTGCGTTGCGAAGATGGCCTCTGGGCAGCTTCCATGGGTTTCCATGCAGCCCGTGAGATAAGACAAATTCCGCTCTGCCACTCGCGTTTTTCCACCCTGATCCAATTCGAGCCCCCTTGCTTTCGTTCCACATAGGAGCTGACGGCACATTTAAAGGAGTTTTCGATGTCGACCACAACGATCGGTTTTGACGCCATTCGTCAGGCGCCTCGGCGCATTTGTCGCACGGTTTGGGAAACGATTCCAAGCCCCGTGCGGCAGACGCCGCTCATGTTCCGTGCCGGACGATACATCTATCGGAAGTTCACCAAAAACACGCAACGTATTCAAACGCACTATACCCATTTCATGCGAAACCCGCCCCTACTGGCTGTCCTTGCTGAACTCGCGTCAAACTACCCGGAGAACAGCAATGTCAAGGTCGCATCCATCGGCTGTAGCACGGGAGCGGAGCTATATTCGGTCCTTTATGCAATGAGGATGGCCCGTGCCGACCTGAATATTGCTGCACACGGTATTGATATCTCAAGCGCTGTCGTGGCAGTCGCGAAAAGCGGAATTTATCGCCCAGACGTTCCGGCCGCAGAACCTGGTCCATACGGGCGAGCGGAAGTCGCGAGTGAAGATGTCCCGCAACTCGCAGATATCTTTGAACCTCTCCCGGACGGGTCGCTGAGGGTTAAAGACTGGCTTAGACAAAACACGACTTGGCTCACGGCTGACGCGACCGGGGACGAGCTGCTCGATCTGATTGGAACGCAGCATTTCCTCCTCGCCAATAATTTCATGGGGCCGATGGAAGACAGGCTCGCCGAACGTTGCCTCAGGAACATGATGCGATTGGTTGCATCTGGCGGCTACTTGGTCGTGGATGGAGTCGATCTTGATGTCAAAACCAAAGTCCTAAAAGACTCGGGCTTCCATCCTGTTTTGATTAATCAGAGCGAGATATGGGCATCGGAAGCGGCGAAACGCGGCTGGCCCTGGTTGAGATGGGCGAGAGAGCCCCTTGATCGCGATGAGCCGGATTGGCCTTGGCGATATTCCGTTGTCTTCCGTTTCGGAGATCGCTGACAAACCAGATTTCCAAGTCCGGCCGCCGATCCAATGACGAGCAGGGTTCGGCGGCCAGAACTGCGACAGCGGATCTATGACGATGGTCTCACCTACAAAAGATACAGCCGCAGGAAACTCTCGGAATCGGCTATCGCCCCGTGAAACCCCGAGGCCTCGATGGATGCCATCGATCATGGCCGATGGCATTTGGATTACAACGGCGAAAATCATCTCACAACTCACCCAAATCGCGGCCTTCCTCCTCGCCGCACGAGTGCTGAGCCCGGCTGAATTCGGGCTATTTGCCTTTGCGTCCGCCATTGCCGTCCTGCTGGTGGTAATCGCGGAAGGAGGATGGGCCGAGTTTATAATGAAGGCTGGTGACGACGAGGATTGCTTCGATCAGGTCGCAACAGTTTCACTTGTCAGCGGTTGCCTTCTGACCACGGCCGGCCTGATCGCAGCGGGAGCCTTCTATCTTTTTACCGAAGATGAAGCACAGAGTGCGCTTGTTGCGTTGTTCAGTTGCTGGATGCTGCCCGCTGCTCTGACGGCGACTTATGACGGGACCCTGGTAGCTCGCGGCCAATTGCGACAGCGGGCAGTAATTCGGATCGTGGCGGAGGCGATTGGTCTCGGTACGGCGGCCGCCTTACTTCTCCTTGATGGGCATGCATGGGCTTTGGTGATAAGCAAAATCGTTTGCCAGCTTGTTCTTCTCCTGGGAGCTGTCTACGTCGTGGCGCATTTGCCGCGTCTGCATTTAACGAAGCATATGTTCGCCTGCGTCATGGAATTTTCCCGACACATTGTCGGAAACCGGCTGGTCGCTTTTATCGGTTCGTATTCCGGTACGCTCGCGGTTGGGAGCTTTCTGGGTATTGCCGATGCGGGCTACTATCGTGCGGCAGAGCGTGTCGTCGCCGCCATTTCGGAGCTGCTGGCCGAGCCAACGCGGTCGTTGAGCTGGATCGTTTTTCGGAGCGCCCAACGACAGTCGAGTGTTTCCGGGGGCGCCGTCGCTCGCGCGGGCGTTCGCTTCATTCTTGTCCTGCTCGCGGTCGCCGTCCCGATGTATCTTGGGTTGATGCAGATATCCGATGCTGCCGTCCGCCTGTTGCTTGGCGACGTCTGGCGCCCTGCGGCCGCTTTAATTCCATTCTTTTGCGTGCGGCAAATACTGTATCTACCGGGCTATATCAACGAGCCGCTGCTCTCCGTGGTGGGGCAGCTCCAGCGTCGTTTACCAGTAACGCTGTTGAACGTAGCTGTCTCGCTCCTCGTTATTGTTGCCGCCGCAGGGTTTGGGCTATGGCAGCTTGCGTTGGCCCAGTGTTTTAGCGCCATGTTTGTGCTGGCGACCGTCATCAGACTGCAGTCGAAGTTCGCGGGGCTGGATTGGCGGGAGATTTCAAAAGGCGTCCTCCTGTTGATTGTACCGGCGAATTTGGCTATGGTGGCAGCTGTGACAATGATACGGTGGCAGGATCTTTTTCCGGAATTGCCGTGGTTTGGGACCGCTGCTCTGCAAGCCATTATCGGTGCAATGATTTATGCTGGTGTCTTGGCTATCGCTGTTCAGGCAGCCCGGCGCCACTATTGGTCGCCAATCCTATGAGCGAGTTGTTAATCGCTACGGCTAACGTATCGTGTGCATCCGCAGCCCTCTTGGTTGCGGAGCGAACGCTGTGATCTCTCGCAAGGTGGGGCTCCGTGCGAGTTCCAACAGATATCAGGTTCCGATCTGAAGGGCCAACCGCTGATGATTCATTTTGGCAAAGTCACGCCTGAGATCTCCTCACAGATGGTAATGAGGCGGTCTTGAAGCGCTGGCTCATGAGCCTGCGGGTTCGCGGTCCGACGCTTCAGATGATAGAAGTATTCTCCCGTGACATCCGCCTTCGGGTCGTCGCCGGCTGCCAGCCAGGCTTGAGTCAGATGGGCCTGTGCCATATCGTCAGGTGCGCCAGGGCCGCCCATCTTGGTCGGAACCCATCCGGGCTCCAGCGAATTCGAGAACACGTCCTTCCAACGTCGCGCGATCGCGAATGCGAGCATTGCATCGTGCAGCTTGCTTTCGGCATAGGCCTCTGATCCGTTCCACCGGCGCTTTTCCCGTAGAATATCGTCGAGATTGGCATCTGCATGATGGTGCATGCCGGATGACAGGTAGACCAGTCGCTTCGGTGGTTCGAGGAGTGCGGTCAGGATGTAGGCCGATAGTGTGTTTATGGCGAAGACATGCGGCAGCCCATCGGAGGTGAGGCGATGAGCTTCGCGATAGCCGACAGCGGCATTGTGGATCACCGCATCGAACCGGCCGAGTCTGTTGACTTCGGCAGCGACATTCTTTGCACCGGCGATGGTCTCGAGATCGCCGATCACGACCGCCTCCGCCTTCGGGAGGGCGCGGCGGGCATCATTGGCGCGAGCCGGATTGCGCGCATGAAGCACGACCTGGTGACCTTGTTCGGCTAGATGTTCAGCCGCCATAAGGCCGAGACCTGTGGACGAGCCGGAAACGAAGATGCGAGACATGGAAATCTCCTTTGGTAGCCGGTGAGCAAGTCTCACAGGCAATGTGGAACAACGGTCAGGATTGTAAAGAGCGGGCGGTCTGGACAAGCGCGGCACCGGCGAGGGCGCAGATCGCGCCGAACAGGTAGACGGCTGCATAGCCGAACTGTCCGGCGATGGTGCCCGCGACCGGACCGGAAATGCCGTAGGCGATATCGAGAAAAGCGACGAAGGCGCCCATGGCGCTGCCGCGATTGGCGGCAGGCACTCGCTTCAGCGTTTCGACGCCGAGAGCGGGAAAGATCAGTGCACAACCGAGCCCGGTGACCAGGGCGCCGGCAAGCGCCATCCATTCATTAGGCGCCACCCAGATCAGCACCTGGCCGGCTGCCTCCATCACCGACGACCAGAATGCAATGCGATAGCCGCTCATTCTGTCGGGCAACGAACCGAAGACGATGCGCACGAAGATGAAGCCAATGCCGAAGGCAGTCATGACCAAACCGGCATTGTCCCAATGGCGGGCTGCGAAGTAGAGGGATGCAAAGGCGGTAAGACCCGACAGACCCACTCCTTGCAGCATCAGCCCAGCCCCTTCGCGCCAGATTTGGCCGATGACCTTGTAAAAGGGCAGACGCGGGCCTGCCAGGCTCGTATAAGAGGTCGACCGAAATGCGATAGCGACTGCGAGAAGCGGAGCAAGGATGCAGGCGATCATTGCGGTCTCCAGGCCATAAGACTGATACAGAACCATGCCGACCGGCGCGCCGATGGCCAGTGCCGCGAACATGGCAATGCCGGTCCACGACATCGACATGCCTGCGCGCTGCGGTCCGACCGAGGCAATCGACCAGGAGACGCAACCGGTGACGAAGAGGCTCTCCCCAAGACCGGCAATCAGCCGGCCGACAACAAGAATTGCAAGGCTGACGTCCGGCGGGAGAATGGGCATGGCCGCCGCCAGATAGAGCAGGCCCGCGGTCATACTGATCGCGGCACCTTGCAGGGCGGAACGCTTACCACCCTCGAGATCGGTCAAGCGCCCCGCATATCCGCGACTGAGCACGGTGGCGAGGAATTGGATGCCGATCGCGAGGCCGACGACCAGATTGTTGAAGCCGAGCTTGTCGTGGATGAAGAGCGGGATAACCGGAAGCGGAAGTCCGACCGCGAGATAGCCACAAAAGAGCGCGGCAATGATCCCCGGGGCAGGACGAGAAAGATATGCGGGAGCGGCCTTCGCTTCGGCCGCATCATTGATGGCAGGTGCTGACATGACAGCCTCCATTCTGAAAGTCTGTGGGGTGGCAGCGCCGCCGAAAAGCGGCGGCACCGATTCAGGCCACTTCCTCGGAGGCGGGTGCGCCGAAGCGGTCCAGGTGATAGCCGCTCTTTTCCAGCAGGTGGTCGCGCGACGCGGTGATATCAGCTGACAGCTTGATCAGATCGGTGCCTACCAGCTTTCCGCCATGCTTGCGGATCTTGCCGGCGACCATGACCGTATCGACATCCGAGCGCTCGACAGCCTGGACGATCGTGCCGACAGCGTTGTTGACCGGCATGACGGCGACACCGTTGGTGCGGACCATGATGATATCGGCCTGCTTGCCGGGCGCCAGCGAACCAACCTCGCTCTCAAGTCCCGCGGCGCGTGCACCGTTCACCGTTGCCGCCTCAAGGACGCGCTCGACGGTGATCGGCAGGGGCACATTATCTTCGTCCCGGAATTTGCGGTAACGTATGGCCGAGCGCTGCTGCAAAAACAGGGCGTGCATCTCGCCGAACATGTCGCTGCCGAAGGCAGTGTCGAGATCGATGCCGACAGCCGGCGTTAAGCCATGGTCGACGGCTTGCTGATAGGCGAAACTCTCGTCATCGAAACCGAAAAGCGCATCGGAACGCGGGTTGACGGTGATGTTCACGCCGGCATTGGCAAAGAGGCGCCACGTCTCCTGCGGAATGCGGGTGCAATGATTGAAGATGTTGTGCGGGCCGAGCACGCCCTCTTCGGCAAATTCCGGGCCGAGCTTGGCGAGATCGCCGATGAACTCGGTCAGAATGCGCATGTCAAGGCCGCGGGCGACCTTCCACCAATCGAGATTAAGCTGGCCGAACAGGCCGACACGCACAAGGCCATCGCCCTGGTTCCAGTTCTCTGCAAGCCGCTTTAGATCGCCCGGCAGGTGGGCGGCAGACGCCTTTTTGTCCATGGCGGCGCCGACCATATGCAAGGCGCGGATGCCGCTGCCGTCGAGGGCGTCGAGCGCTGCGTCCGTGTGTTCGGGGCTGCGGGAGGAATGGCAGGCATCGATGATGGTCGTAATGCCGGCGTCAAGGCAGGCGAGTGCCGTAAGCCGGGTGCTGAGATACATGTCGAGCGGGCGATAATGGCAGCCCAGCGTTTCGGCGACCACATCGATATAGGCAAAGAGGTCGTGCACATCCGGCATCATGCGGCGCATGGCGCCCAGCCACATATGATGATGGGCGTCGATCAGACCCGGCATGACGATGGTGTCAGAGGCGTCGATGATCGTTGCATCGGTAACGGCGAGGTTCGGTCCGATGGCTGCTATCCTGTCGCCTTCCACGAGCAGGTCGCCGCTGGCAAGATTGCCGACCGTTCTGTCCATCGTCAGGATGGTGCCGCCTTTGAAGAGCGTGCGGGAATGGCTGAGATTGCTCATGACTGGGTCCTTTCAGGTTTAAAAGCGCAGGACCGTTATCTCTCTGGAACGCTCTTGAATTAAGTGCGCTTATGTCAGATGCTTCCTGATCAAAAGTCAGGAGTTGATGCATGTCGTTCGATGGACGGATTCTTTCGGGCGTGAGCGTGCTTGCGGCCGTCGTTGAAGGCGGGAGCTTCGTCAAAGGCGCTGAACTGATCGGCATCACCGATTCCGGTGTAAGCCGGGCCATTGGCCGTCTTGAGGCGCGCCTTGGTGTGCGCTTGCTCGATCGAACGACGCGTTCGGTGACTCTAACCGACGAGGGCCGGCGGTTCTATGAGGAGGTGAAGCCGCACTTGAATGCGATCGAGGACGCTGCCGTGGTCGTGTCCGGCTCGGCGTCGGCGGTGCGCGGCCGCTTGAAAGTGGATATCGATCCATTCTTTCTGCCCCTCGTGCTCGCAGGCCGGCTTGGTGGATTCTGCGAACGCTATCCCGATCTGTCCATCGAGTTCGTGACCAGGGAGCATGTCGGCGATCTTGTTGCAGAGGGTATCGATCTCGCAATTCGGTTCGGCCAGCCGCGCTTTGCCAGCCTGGTTGCACGAAAACTGATAGAAGCACCAATTCTGACCGTGGCGTCACCTCGCTATCTGGAGCGCCATGGCCGTCCGGCGCATCCTCGCGACCTCTCCGCTCATCGCTGTCTGCAGTTTGTCGACCCCTACACCGGGAAGCCATTCGAATGGGAATTCATCCGGGGAGACGAGACCATCGATGTTCCGACGAGCGGACCGTTGACGTTCACCGACCCGAAGACAATGCTCGACGAATGCCTCGCCGGAACCGGTATTGCGCAGGTGATCGGTTGGGGCATCGGGCAGGCATTGGCGAGAGGGTCGCTGATCGACCTCTTTCCAGACTGGCACGGTGAGCGTTTCCCGCTCTTTGCTTTCCATCCATCGCGCAAGCACCCGCCAGCAAAGGTGCGCGCATTTGTCGATTTCTGTGCCGACATCACTGACGAACTCGAGCGTTAGGTCGCGGGACGCCGTATGCCGCCAATTGATATTGCGGGCCGCTCAACCGCCAACTCGCCGGTCCGCGCGTCGCAGGCGGTTCTCTTTCAACACACGTTGGAAATTCATATCGGTTTGCGCGTGCTGAGCGAGATCGTCGAGGAATTCGGCGACGTCTCGAACTGTCTCGACGACAATATATCGCAGGCCGCCGCCTGCATCGACGGCATCATAACTGATGCTGACACCAAAGCCACCAGTGACCTTTCGGAACCATGCCGACCGCCATTTCTTGAAACCTGCGGGATCCGCCTGAAACTCCGCAAGCAACGCTTTCTGCTTTTCAATCCGAGCGAGGAATGCCGCAACGGCATCCCTTGGGCCTGCCTTTTGCTTTTCGGCTTTCCTCGCGGCCCATTTTTCAAGGAAGCGCGATTTCGGCGGCAAGGTTGCTACGCTATCGGCAACGATTGCGGGTTTCAGTTCCGATGGAACCGGACCGGGTGCAGGAGCGGCCGAGCGGATCCGCTCTTCGTTCTCCGGTACCAAGCTCTGTTTGAGATCGGACGCGAATGCCCCCCAAATGGATTTCGTCTGTTCGACCAATCCAGCCTTTTTGCGGCGGGAGTTCTTGATTTCGAAGATGAAGGGTTTTGTCTGCTTGGGCATGATTTTCGAGGGTTAGGGTGTGCGGTGTGCCGCTGCCGAAGAATGATCAGCGCCGACGGGATTGGGCAATATTTCTAATATTTCCAGATCTATAAACTGCAATCGTTTGCGATCTATGTAGTCCGTTGATTTATATCAGGCCAGTTGACCAAGCAATATAAAATGCTGAGAGCAATCGTCGTCACGCGATCCCGGCCGTCCTTGATGTTTTGTCGATGAGTGAACGCGATAGTTTTCGGAGTTTATTGGTAACCAGCCTGGAAGCGCGCTTCAGTAGCCAATCATTCGGGCTCTTTATCAGAATGGCGACGCATTATTTGCGGAGCACCTTTTCTTAGCTTTCCGTTATCCGCTTGTCTTTCTCGGACTCGGCCGCCAGCTGCTGCCAGTCCAGGTCCTCTTGCAACTCCAGATACTGCGTCGCGCCAATGAGATCCGCGTCTCTAAGTTCATCGAGGCGCTGGCGCTGAGCTAGGGTCGCAGCGCGCAATAGCCCGCGGCGTCGATCGTCGGACAGGCCGCCCGGGTCCGCTGCGGTCTGGGCATACACAGCAATAAGAGCTGCGGCTTCGGGTCCTTCTTCTGAGGCCAACCTTGCGATCGCAGCTTCAGCAAGGTCGACTCTTGCCGCATCGGTCTCCTTTCGAACCGCCTCCTGGCGCCCTAGCTGGAGAAGATGGATCATCGGAGCCAGAGTTGCGCCTTGGATGACAAGCGTCGCAAGCACAACGGCAAACGCTGCGAGTACGACCAGGTTGCGCTCGGGGAAATCCGATGGGAGAGCGAAGGCAGTCGCGAGAGTGACGAGGCCACGCATCCCGGCCCATCCCACAAGCATAGTCTCTCCATGTCGGAATGGCGCGAGGTAGCCTCCTCTGTCGTGTCGAAAAGTGACTACCGCGTGAAAGAGAAAAGCAATGGCAATTCTGCAAGCAATCACTCCGATGACGACAATCGTGGCAAAGCCGATGGAGCGAGCCAGCTCATCAGGGGACATTGTCTGAACGATGCTTTTCGCCTGCAGGCCCATCAGCAAGAATGCTACCACATTCAGGAGGAAGACCACGGTCGTCCATACAGCAAACGAATGGACGCGCATCCGCGGCGAGTCGTTGACCGTTGCCAGCGTCGCGATCGTCATGGCGCTCGCAACAGTGGCCAAGACCGCCGACAGATGGAGCCTCTCGGCGATTATCCACGTTGCGAACGCATAAACGAACTGGAGAAGCGTTCCGCCTACCGTGTTTTCCGTCAGTGGTCTCACTCTGGACAGAAGATAACCAAATGCGATGCCGAAAAGAATTCCACCCGGTGCCGCAATCGCAATCTTGACTATGGTCGCCGACCCCAGGCCACCACTGGCTTGGATGCTCAGGGCCGCACTGAACAGCAGAAGGGCGGTCGCGTCGTTGAACAGGCTCTCGCCCTTGAGCAGAGTATCCACTCTGCGGTCGACCGGTAGCCCCGACAGAACCGCGGTAGCGGCCGCAGCGTCCGGAGGAGCGACGATCGCGCCGAGAGTAAGGGCGACGATTATAGGCAGACCAACGGTCAAAGCGCTGATGAGGACGACTACGCCGGTTGTAGCGAGAACGGCGACTACTGCGTAAACAAAGATCGGCAGGAGCATGCGTCTTGCCGCCGCTAGAGGAAAATCGTACGCGGAGTCAACGAGCACAGGCGCAATGAAAAGCGCCAATGCCGTGTGGGGATCAATCGGGATGTTAGGCGCTCCGGGAACCATCGCGACCGCTACGCCAGCCGCGGCAAGAATACCTGGATACGGCAGGTGGACTCGCCGGGTGATCTGCAACAGAACCACGGCGACCGCCAGAAGCGCAACGAGGGTTTCGAAAAAGCTCATGATGTACAATAACAAAGATCTTTAGGCGTTATAGTGTCTGTAGCCTGATTCAAGAGCATCCGGCTGTCAATTTCACCAGAATTAACGGAGCGCGTTATGGACTTCGAGGTGGCTATAATCGGCGCTGGGGCGGCTGGGATTTCTGCTGCCCGTATGCTGGCCTCGCTAGGCCGCAAGATAGTCGTCATCGAAGCAAGCAGCCGCATCGGCGGCCGAGCCTGGACGAACGAGATCTATGGTCTTTCGATCGACATGGGTTGTGGCTGGTTACATTCTGCCGAGCGCAATCCACTGGTCGATCTGGCAAGGGCTGAAGGCTTCGATGTCGTCGAAGGTCGCACTGCCTGGCAAGATCAATGGCGGGATCTCGGATTTACTCCCGATGATCGAAAAGCTGCTCTTGAGGCTTGGTCGGTCATGTCCGAACGAATGGAAAGAGCCCCACCAGCCTCGGACCGGGCTTCGGACGCCCTTGACCCAGGTGGGAAGTGGAACGCTTACTGTCAGTCTCTAAGCGGATACCTTAATGGTGCACCGCTCGATCGTCTCTCAGTCGCGGATTTCCTTGCTTACGACAAGGCTGCAACCCAGTCAAACTGGCGGGTGCGTGAAGGATATGGAACGTTGCTGGGAAGGAACATGCCGGCTGTTCCTCTATACGTATCCTGTCCTGCGAGGAAGGTGCGGTTCACCCGGTCAGGCGTTCGGGTCGAGACCGATCGCGGGGCAATCGCTACCCGGGCGGTGATCGTGACTGTCTCGACAGGCGTGCTTGCGAGGGGCCTTATCGAATTCGATCCGGAAATCGACGATCACCTGCAGGCAGCTGCGAACCTGCCGCTTGGCCTCGCGGACAAGCTTTTCTTCCACTTGGATGACAATGACGGTCTGGAGGCCGAGACCCATCTTCTGGGAAACCCCGCCAATGATAAAACGGGCAGCTACTACATCCGACCGCTCGGTCGCCCGGTCATCGAGGGATTTTTCGGCGGGCTCGGCGCAATCGCGATCGAAGACGCCGGAGTTCTCGACGCTTTCGCCTTTGCCATCGAGGAGTTGACAGCGCTGCTTGGCAGTAAGATCCGGACACACCTCAAGCCAATAGCCGCCTCTTCATGGTGCAATGTCGACTGGATCCATGGCTCATACAGCCACGCATTGCCCGGTTGTGCTCGAGACCGCCGGAGATTGGCAAACCCCGTCGGCGAGCGACTGTTTTTCGCGGGCGAGGCGACAAGTCAATCAGACTTCTCGACAGCTCACGGAGCATGGGCAAGTGGCATCAGGGCAGCTCAAGAATTCACGCAATGCCATCCTCGATCGTAGCGGGAATTGCAACGCGCGACATCCCGATATCCAGTTCGTTTTGATGTTTCCGTAGAACTGCGTGTCATTCCGTCTCGAAAAGCTCGCGATAGCGATTGGGCTGGGAGCGAAGATACTGCTTTGGCACACGAACTTTACCCCCTAGCGCCGCAGCAGCGTGCCATGGCCAGTTCGGATCGAATAAAATGGTTCTCGCCAGTGCCACCATGTCGGCATCACCGGTGCCGATGATCATTTCGGCTTGATCGTAGCCGGTAATCAAACCGCCCGCGACGACGGGAACGTCGACAACCCTCCGTACCTCTCGAGCCAACGGACCTTGTAGCTAGCCCTGGTACTCGCCTCGTCTGTAGCCGTCGCCATGTCAGCAGCCTCAGCATCCGCTTGGCGTAACCGTGTCAAATTCTCTTGACAGGTACGCGATTGTCATTGAGTGTTAGTAAAGCGTTTTACTAAAGCGGTTTACAAGCGAAATGGCAAAGGGACACACGCCGGGATTGAAAGATGTCGCGAGGGCTGCCGGCGTGTCGGTGACAACCGTCTCCCGCATGCTGAACGGTTCCTTGGACCTGCCCATGCTCACCAAGCGGCGGATCGAAGACGCGATCGCCTCCCTCAAATATCAGCCGAACCCGCATGCCCGGCGGCTGAGCCGAGGCCGCTCCGATACGATCGGTCTCGTCGTGCCCGATATCGCCAATCCGTTCTTCGCGACCATGGTGGCGGCCGTCGAAGAGGCGGCCAACGACAAGGGCTTGGCCGTATCGCTCTATGCGACCCTCAACCGGACCGGCCGCGAGGTCGCCTATCTCAGGCTGATCGAGCACAATCATGTGGACGGATTGGTCTTCGTCACCAACCATCCCGATAGCGGTGAACTCGCCGCTCTCATCAATCGAACGGGCAAGGTCGTCGTCGTCGACGAGGACGTTCCGCTCGCGACCGTCCCGAAACTCTTCTGCGACAATCGGCAGGGCGGTTATCTCGCGGGCCGCCATCTGGCTGAATTCGGCCATCGCGACGTGCTCTATGTCGGCGGCCCCGATACCATGATCAGCACGCAGCGACGCTTCAACGGATTGCACGAGGGTTTACGGGAGCGCTTCGGCGACGACGTCTCGATCCGGCGCTACAGCGGCGAATATACGATTGCCTGCGGACGGGAGATGGCGCTGCGGTTCCTGGAGGAAGGCATGCCGGCAACCGCGATCTTCGCCAGTTCGGACGAGATCGCCATCGGCATGATCGAAGTCCTGCGCGAGAAGGGGATTTCGATACCGGATGACCTGTCCCTCATCGGCTTCGACGATGTCAGTCCGCTGCATCTTTTTGCGCCGCCCCTGACGGCGATCCGCCAACCGGTGCGCGCCATCGGACAGCGCGCCCTTTCCCTTCTTCTCGAGACAAACTGGCAGGAAAGCAAATCGCTTGCCACCGAGGAACTCGTGCCAGTCGAAATCGTCGTGCGGAATTCCGTTGCACCGCCGTCGACCCATAACAAGCAACGATAACGAAACCAGAGGATGAGAACATGGAACAGATCAGACGTCGGGCGTTCAACGTCGCCCTTGCCTTTACCGCGTTAGCGGGCGTGACCTTTGCAGCTCCGTTGGCGCATGCCGCCGGCAAGACCTACGCGCTGGTGCAGATCAACCAGCAGGCCCTTTTCTTCAATCAGATCAACGAAGGCGCCCAGAAGGCGGCCGATGCCTCGGGCGACAAGCTCGTCATCTTCAACGCCAATAACGACGCTGCCGCGCAGAACAGCGCCATCGAAACCTATGTCCAACAGAAGGTCGATGGCCTGATCGTCGTTGCCATCGACGTCAACGGCATCATGCCGGCCGTCAAGCAGGCTTCGGATGCCGGCATTCCGGTCGTCGCCATCGATGCGATCCTGCCGGAAGGCCCGCAGAAGTCGCAGATCGGCGTCGATAACGGCAAGGCCGGTTCCGATATCGGCGCCTACTTTCTCGACTACGTGAAGAAGAATATGGGTGGCAAGGCCAAGGTCGGCATCGTCGGCGCCCTGAACTCCTATATCCAGAACCTGCGCCAGAAAGGTTTCGAAGACGCGATCAAGGGCGGCAGCATCGAGACGGCTGGCGTTGTCGATGGACAGAATATCCAGGATAACGCCCTTGCCGCCGCCGAAAATCTCATCACCGGCAATCCCGACATGACGGCGATCTACGCCACCGGCGAACCGGCCCTGCTCGGCGCCATCGCCGCCGTTCAGAGCCAGGGCAAGCAGGACAGCATCAAGGTCTTCGGCTGGGACCTAACGGCACAGGCGATCGCCGGCCTCGATCAGGGCTATGTCGTCGCTGTCGTCCAGCAGGACCCGGCAGGCGAGGGCAAGGCCGCCGTCGAGGCCCTAGCGAAGCTGACCGCCGGCCAGAGCGTCGAAAAGAGCATCTCCGTGCCGATTACGATCGTGACGAAGCAGAACGTCGATCCATACCGGGCCGTCTTCAAATGATGACGGAAAACCGGCCTGTTCATGCCGGAGCCGGGGAGGCGCAAGCCTCCCGGCATTCCTCCGGCTCGCCGGCTGTGACCCCGGCGGTATCACTGCGCGGCATCCGCAAGACCTTCGGTTCGCATCAGGCGTTGCGCGGCGTCGATCTCGATCTCTTTCCCGGTGAATGCCTCGGCCTCGTCGGCGACAATGCCGCTGGGAAATCAACGCTCACCAAAATCATCTCCGGCACCTATCTGCCGGATGACGGAACCATCTCGCTGAACGGCGAGGAGGTCAAATTCTCCGGACCCGCCGATGCGCGCGGCCGGCACATCGAAATGGTCTTCCAGGACCTCAGTCTGTGCGATCACGTCGATGTCGTCGGCAATCTTTTCCTCGGGCGCGAAATCACCAGAGGCCCATTCCTCGATCGCCAGAGAATGCTGACCGAGGCCCGCAAGATGCTGGATGCGCTCGAGATCCGCATTCCGCGCCTATCGGCCAAGGTGGAGAAGCTGTCCGGCGGCCAACGCCAGGCGATCGCGATTGCGCGAGCGGCCTCATTCAGCCCCAAGGTGCTGATCATGGACGAGCCGACCTCGGCGCTTGCTGTCGCCGAGGTCGAAGCCGTTCTCTCGCTCATCAATCGGGTCAAGGCGACCGGCGTTTCCGTCGTCCTGATCACCCACCGCCTTCAGGATCTCTTCAGGGTCTGCGACCGGATCGCCGTCATGTACGAAGGCACCAAGGTCGCAGAGCGCGATATCGGCAAGACCAATCTTGAGGATCTCGTCAAGCTCATCGTCGGGGGAGAGAGACATTGACCGTCTACACCGAACGCAGCAAAGGCTCGCCGATATCAGATTTCCTGAGTGAGAACGCTCAGGTCCTGTCGATCGCCTTCTTCTTCCTGGCATGCCTCGTCTTCTTCTCGCTGACGACGACGACCTTCATGACGATGGGCAACATTCTCAATGTCGTGCGCCAGGCAGCTCCCATCCTTGTCGTGGCGATCGCCATGACGCTGGTCATCGTCACAGGCGGGATCGATCTTTCCGTCGGCTCCATGCTGGCGCTCATCAATGCGGTCGCCGCCATTACGCTGGCGACGGGTATACCCTGGCAGTTGGTCTCGATCGGCATGCTCGCCTTCGGCGGCATCGTCGGCCTGCTGCAGGGCTGGTTCATCGCCTACCAGAATATTCCTGCCTTCATCGTCACGCTCGCCGGTCTCTCCATCCTGCGCGGCGTCGCTCTCTATCTGACCCAGGGTTATTCCATCCCGATCAACGGCGATCCGGGCTTCTTCTATATGGGACGCGGCGAACTGGCCGGCTTTCCCGTTCCGGCCTTGATCGCGATCCTGATCGCGATTGCCGGCTATGTCGTCATGGCCTCAACGAAATACGGGCGCCAGATCGTGGCGGTGGGATCGAACATGGAGGCGGCGCGCCGTGTCGGCATGCCCGCCAAATGGATCGTCGCTTCGGTCTATCTGGTCTCGGGGGTCGCATCTGCGCTGGCCGGGCTCTTGATTGCCGCGCGTCTTGGCTCCGGCTCATCGAATGCGGCGGTCGGCTTCGAACTTCAGGTGATTGCCGCCGTCGTGCTTGGCGGCACATCGCTGATGGGCGGGCGGGGCACGATGATCGGCACGGTTCTCGGCACCATGACCATCGCCGTCATCGGCAACGGCCTGATCCTGATGCATATCTCGCCCTTCTTTACCCAGATCGTTACCGGGGCGATCATCCTTGTCGCCATCTGGCTGAACACGCGCATCTTCACCACCAACTTCCGACTGACGGGGAGGAGGAAGAACTGATGGCAACGGATGAACTTTCACCCGGTCACCTCCGGTCCGGATATGTGATGACCGTCTCGGGACCGGTTCCGGTCTCCGACATCGGCATTACCCTGATGCACGAGCATATTCTCAACGATTGCCGCTGCTGGTGGCACGCGCCGAAGACGCCGGACCGGCAATATCTTGCCGAGAGCTTCGTCTGCATGGAAATCCTTGGCGAGCTGCGGCAGGACCCTTTCGTCAACAAGCACAACATCACGCTGGATGACGAAAAGCTTGCCGTGACGGAGCTCGAAGATTTTGCCGGGCTCGGCGGCCGGACGGTTGTCGAGCCGACATGCCAGGGCATCGGCCGCGATCCGCTGGCTCTGCGGCGGATTTCCAAGACGACGGGATTGAACATCGTCATGGGCGCCGGCTTTTATCTCGGTTCGTCGCATCCGGCGAGGGTTGCCGATATGTCCGCGGCTCAGATCGCCGATGAAATCGTGTCCGAGGCAACCGCGGGCGCCGATGGCACCGATGTGAAGATCGGTCTCATCGGCGAGATCGGCGTCTCGTCCGATTTCACGGCCGCGGAGGAAAAATCGCTGCGGGGCGCAGCGCAGGCGCACGTGCGCACCGGCCTGCCGCTGATGGTCCATCTTCCCGGCTGGTATCGCCTCGGCCACAAGGTTCTCGACATCGTAGCAGCGGAGGGTGGCGATCTCAGGCATACGGTGCTGTGCCACATGAACCCGTCGCATGACGATCTCACCTACCAGTCGGAGCTGGCTGCCCGCGGCGCTTTCCTCGAATACGACATGATCGGCATGGATTTCTTCTATGCCGATCAGCAGGTGCAATGCCCAAGCGACGAGGAGGCGGCTCGCGCGCTCGTCAAGCTCGTCGAGAAGGGACACAAGGATCGGCTCCTGCTCTCGCACGACGTCTTCCTGAAGATGATGCTCAAGCATTACGGCGGCAACGGTTACGCCTATGTCCTGCGCCACTTCCTGCCGCGCCTGAAGCGCCATGGATTGGACGATGCAACGCTCGACGTCTTCATGCGCGCCAATCCGAGATCGGTCTTCGAGGCCGACGCAACGCCATAAAAAGAAATGGAAACATCATGACAAAGAAGGTTCTTCTCGTCGGCGAAAGCTGGGTCAGTTCCGCCACGCACTATAAGGGCTTCGACCAGTTCGGAAGCGTCACGTTCCACCTTGGCGCCGAGCCGCTCGTAAAAGCGCTCGCCGGCAGCGAATATGAGCTCACCTATATGCCGGCCCATGAAGCGGTCGAACAACTGCCCTTCGACATGGCCGGGCTGGATGTCTATGACGCCATCATTCTTTCCGATATCGGCGCCAACTCGCTGCTTCTTCCGCCGGCGGTCTGGCTGCATTCGAAGACCGTCCCGAACCGGCTGAAACTGCTCAAGGCCTGGGTCGAAAAGGGCGGTGGCCTGTTGATGGTCGGCGGCTATTTTTCCTTCCAAGGGATCGACGGCAAGGCCCGCTGGCGCCGCACCGCCGTCGAGGACGTGCTGCCGGTGACCTGCCTGCCCTATGACGACCGTGTCGAAATTCCCGAGGGAACGACGCCTGTTATCGTCAAATCCGATCACGCGACCGTCGCCGGCATCCCGAGCAAATGGCCCTTGCTGCTTGGCGTCAACGAAGTCGAGGTGCGCGAGCGGGACGATGTCGAAGTAATCGCTAGCTTGCCCGACGATCAGGGCGGGCATCCGCTCCTGGTGACCGGCCGCTTCGGCAAGGGCCGGACAGTTGCGTGGACCTCGGATATCGGCCCGCATTGGCTCTCGCCCGCCTTCTGCGAATGGGAGGGCTACGGCCGCCTTTGGAAGAATATCCTCGGTTGGCTGACGGAGGAAAAGTAAGCGTCATTCGCCGGCAAGAATGCCGGCGAGATCCGCTTTGCTCGGAAAGGCTGCGCGTGTTCCCCGGCGGCTGACGGTGATGGCAGCGGCCGCTGTTGCGTGATGAATGGCTGGGGCGTCGAGCCTTGTACGCCGCAGTGCCGCCGAGGCGAGAGCAACCGCCATGAAGGTGTCGCCGGCGCCCGTTGTGTCGACGACTTCGGTCGCGAGCGCTGGGACAGTCGCAATCACCTGGCTGCCGCTGGCAAGGATCGCGCCGGCGCCGCCGAGGGTCAGAACAGTCTGCGCAACACCGGCTTCGGCCAGGTGTTGAATAGCGCTCTCGCCGGAGGAACCGGTCAGGCTTTCGGCTTCGCCCTTGTTGAGAAAGGCGACGTCGATCAGCGGCCAAAGCTCGGCAAAGTAGGGCCGCAGCGGGGAGGGGTTGAAGGCGGTCGTCAGGCCACGATGTCTGGCGTCGGCAAGAATGCCGCGGGTGACGCTTTCGCTGAGATTGCCCTGCAGCACGACGAGATCGCCGGCTGTGGCATCCGCGAGTGGAGCAAGCGCCTCGGCAAGGGTCAACGCCTCGGCCGAGGCCGTCGTCGTCACGATGGCATTTTCGCCGTCTGGCGTGGTGAAGATGATGGAGAAGTCGCTGGAGCGGTCGGGATGTCCCACAAGGTGAGCGTCGACCACTTCTCCGGCAAGCTGGTCGCGGATCGTCTGGGCGCGAAAATCCTTGCCGACGGCGGCGACAAGCGTCGTGGAAAGGCCCGTCCGGCCCATTACGACCGCCTGATTGGCGCCCTTGCCGCCAAGGTCGCGGGTCTCCTCGCGGCCGAGGATCGAGGCGCCGGCTTCGGGCATGGACAATACGGATATGGTTTCGTCGATGGCGACGTTACCGATGACATAGGCACGCATGGCAGACTTTCAGAAAGGAAAGAGAAATGCAGCAGATATCGGATAAGGCCTCGAGCGCCATACGGGAAATCTTCGGTACTGACAAGGCGCTGATCGGCATGATCCATTGCCCGCCTTTCCCTGGTGCCCCGCGCTATCGCAGCGCAGCGATGGATTCCATTTATGACACCTGCATGCGCGACGCCGAAGCGCTCGTCAAGGGCGGAATCCATGGCCTGATCATCGAAAACCATGGGGACATTCCCTTTTCGAAACCCGAGGATATCGGCCATGAAACCGCAGCCTTCATGTCTGTCGTGACGGACCGTATTGCCCGCGCCGTCGGCGTGCCACTCGGCATCAATGTGCTTGCCAACGCACCGATCCCCGCCTTTGCGATTGCGATGGCCGGAGGCGCACGCTTCATCCGCGTCAATCAATGGGCAAACGCCTATATTGCCAATGAGGGCTTCATGGAGGGACGCGCTGCCGAGGCCATGCGCTATCGCTCGCTGCTGCGCGCCGAACATATCAGGGTCTTTGCCGACAGCCATGTGAAGCACGGCGCACATGCCATCACCGCCGACCGGACGATCGACGAGCTGACCCGTGACCTCGCCTTCTTCGATGCCGATGTCGTCATCGCCACCGGCCAGAGGACCGGCAACAGCGCGACGATCGAGGAGATCGAGGAGATCGGCGCCGCCACGCATCTGCCGCTGCTGGTCGGCTCCGGCGTCACCAAGGACAACATCGTCGAGATCCTCAAACGCACGAACGGCGTCATCGTCGCTTCGTCACTGAAGGAAGGTGGCGTTTGGTGGAACCCGGTAGAGCCCGCCCGTGTCGCAGCCTTCGTCGAAGCGGCAAAACCCGGCCTGGAGGCGTGAGGACGATGGCACAGACCCTGTCGGAGCAGATGCTTGACGAAAACCGCGATGTCTTTGAGGCGATGGTTCGCCACCACTTCGTCGAGGATATCAAGGCCGGCCGCCTCCCAAGCGAGGTGTTCGAGCGTTACCTCGTCTTCGAAGGCGCCTTCGTCGACACGGCGATCGCGATCTTCTCCTATGCCACTGCGAAGGCCGGGACCATCGCGCAGAAACGCTGGCTGATCGGCGTACTCGACGCCCTCGCGAACCAGCAGATCGCCTATTTCGAAAAGACCTTTGCGGCGCGTGGCATCGATCCAGCCCGATACGACACCGCCCGAGAAGACGTCGCCGCCTTCCGCGAGGGAATGCTGGCGATCGCCCGCGACGGCACGTTTCTCGATACGATCGCCGCCATGTTTGCCGCCGAATGGATGTACTGGACCTGGTCGGTCGAAGCCAACCGGTCGGCGATCCACGATCCCCTGCTGAAGGAATGGGTCAAGCTTCATGCCGAGCCCGAATTCGAGGCGCAGGCGCGATGGCTTAAGGCCATGCTCGACCAGGCGGGCGAAACCATGCGTGCTGACCAGCGCAAGCGGCTGAGCGCCATTTTCGGTGAAGTGCAGCGCCTGGAAATCGCTTTCCACGAGGCCGCCTATCCCTGATCGCTGGCCCGGTTATCTGCTACGAGCAGGGGAGGGGCCGGTCGGGGTTCGAATACATAAAAGAAATGAATCGAACCGGGTCGACCGATTCAAAACACTCGTTGGACCCCGCCGGCTGGATCAAGCATCCTGCCGGCATGCTTAGTCAACCTTATCATCTCTACATCGAACGCACGGATGTCACGCGGAACATGGCGCGTTATTATGCCCTGGAGATATCAACGACTTTGTTCGGCGACACATGCCTGACAAGAAGATGGGGCCGCATCGGGTTCGGCGGGCAGACCATGGCACATCACTTCGCCGATGAAAGCGATGCCGTCAGGATGTTTCTCACATTGGCCCGGCAGAAACGGGCCAGAGGATACCGGCCGCGATCCTAGAGCAATTCCAGGAAAAGTGCGCAGCGGCTTTCCGTTGAACAGGGCTTGCTCCGGCGATCCCCACCAAAAGCGTGGTAACTGAAGCCGTAGCTTTCTTTCCAATCGCCAAGCCTGGGTATCTGGAACGGCAGCTCAACGGAGCGCAACGGACCTATCGCGTTCGATGTGAAAACCCAGCTTCTCCGAAATTTCGTTGGCGGCGGCTGTCAGGCTTTGCAGATAAGTGCTGCGGTTGCGCAGGCCATCCTCGCGCGGTGCGACGAGGCAGAGGGTAGCGATGCAAGCTCCGCCAGCCTGATAGATCGGAACGGCGAAGCAATGGGTGAAATTTTCGACTTCACTGTTGAAAGTAAAGAAGCCGTCACGACCAGCCTGGCGAACCTGGCCGATGAACTCGGACGGCTCCATCTGCCTCCCGTTGGGAAGGAGAAAATCCTCCGGCGGGATCAGATCGATGATTTCCCGATCGGTCAGATGCGACACCAGCAGGCGTCCCGACGCCGTCCAGGGGATCGCAACCGGTTCGCCGACATTTGAGGAAATGCGAAAAGGCCGGACACCCTCGCGCATCATGGCGACCGTATATTTCCTGCCTTCAAGCAGGCACATCTGCGCCGTTTCGCGTGTTTCCTCGGCCAGTCGCACCAGCATGCGGTCACATTCGCGCATCCAATCGAATTGTTCGGCATAGGCTGTTCCCAGAAAATACAGGCGGCGGCCGAGATAAACACGGCCGTCATTCCCCTGGTAATCGAGCATGCCATGGCGGAGTAGAAGATTGACCAGTTCATAGACCGACGACCGAGGCGCCCCGATTTCGGAGGCGATTTCGTTCGGCCGCATGGGCTGTCGTTTCACCCGGAGAAATTCAAGAATCTCGAAGGCGCGGTCCAGTCCCCGGGTGCGTCGCGATACCGCATCGCTTACGGCCTCGGTCATGCTCTCTCCAATCCTTGTCAGGCGCGATCGGCGCGGTAAGCCACGCAATCAACCTCGACCTTGCAGTCGACCATCATGCGCGATTGAACACAAGCGCGAGCCGGCGGGTTCTTGCCGAAATACTCGGCATAGACACCATTGAAGCTCCAGAAATCGCGTGGATCGTCAAGCCACACGCCGATGCGCACGACATCTTCCGAGCTGTAGCCGGCTTCATTGAGGATCGCAATCATGTTTTCGATCGCCTTGCGGCTCTGACCAATGATGCCGCCAGGCACGATCTCGCCCTTTTCCATCGGCACCTGGCCGGACACATAAAGCCATCCCGCAGCTTCGGTGGCACGTGCAAATGGCAGCGGCTGGCCGCCTGCGCCGGTTTCACCCGCACCATAACGCTTGATCGTCATATTCTTCTTTTCCCTTTTAGTTGAAGCTTGAGGTTTTCAGGAATTCGGCAAGCCGCTCGGTTTTGGGCCTGACGAACATTTCCTTCGGCTCGCCCTGTTCGCAAATCACGCCCTGGTTCATGAAGATGACCCGGGACGAGACTTCATAGGCAAAACGCATTTCGTGCGTGACAAGCAGCATGGTCATTCCATCCGCGGCGAGACCCTTGATGACCTGCAGCACTTCACCCACCAGCTCCGGATCGAGTGCGGAGGTCACTTCGTCGAAGAGCATCAGGCGCGGCGACATCGCGATCGCACGAGCGATCGCCACACGCTGTTGCTGACCGCCGGAAAGCTGGCCGGGATAGTGATTGGCGCGCGCCGAAAGACCGACGCGGTCGAGCCAGCGCTCGGCGATGGCACGCGCCGCGGCCTTCTGCATCTTCTTCACCTTGATCAGGCCAAGCATCACGTTTTCGGCCGCGCTCATGTGCGGAAAGAGATTGAACTGCTGGAAGGCCATCCCCGTCAGCGCGCGCTGACGGGCAATCTCCTTTTCACTCTTGCGCCGGCGGGAACTGCCCTCGATGTGATAGCCGATCTCCTCGCCGTCGAGACTGATCGTGCCGTCCTGAAACTCTTCCAGCATGTTGACGCAGCGCAGCATGGTCGTCTTGCCCGATCCGGACGACCCGATGATCGAAATAACCTCACCCTCGGCAACCGAGCAGTCGACGCCTTTGAGAACCTCATGATGACCGTAGGTCTTCCGCAGGCCCTTGATTTCAAGAATTGTCTTGGCCATGGCTTGGCTTCCTCACGATGGAAGAGCGGTCTTGCGCTCGATGAACTGACCGAAGCGTTCGATCCCGAAGTTGACGACGAAATACAGAGCGCCTGCGAGAAAATAGAATTGCAGGCTCATGAAGTTACGGGAGATGATCTCCTGTGAGCGGAGAAGCAGCTCGGCCACCCCGATGACGGACAGCAGGGTCGACGCTTTGACCATCTCTGCGGCGGTGTTGACCCAGGCGGGGAGACATTGGCGCAGTGCCTGCGGCCAGAGCACCGAGGTGAATGTTTGCGAAAAGGTCAGCCCGATCGCCTTGGCTGCCTCGGTTTGCCCTTTCGGGATCGCCTGCAGCGCGCCGCGCACGATTTCTCCGACATGGGATGAGCAGAAGACGGCCAATGCGAGGACACCGGCGGCAAAGGGTCCGAGGTCAAGCCCGACGGCGCTCGACACATAATAGCTTGCAAGCACCAGGACGAGGACAGGCGTTCCACGGATTATATCGGTATAGGCACGTATGATGAAACGGAGGACGGCATTGCCATAAACCAGGCCAAGTCCGACAAGGACGCCAAGGCATGAGCCACTCAGAATTGCCAGCAACGATATGGATACGGTCATTACCAGGCCATTCATGATGACATAGCGGGCGATCCAGAGCTGGTCCAAAAAGGTCTGTGACATCGGCTTACCTCGGCAATGCCAGCCGGCGTTCAACGAAGCGCATGACTGAAGCGATTACGAAACACGTTGCGACATAAAGCGCCGAGGTAACCATCCATGTCTCGATCACGCGGAAACTTTCGACATTGATCTTGCGCGCGGCAAAAGTCAGTTCCGGGACAGCAATGGTTGCGGCGAGCGAGGTATCCTTGAACAGCGATATGACCGTCGACGACAAGGAAGGCAGAACGTTGCGCAGCATCAGCGGCGCGACGATCGATGTACGGATCTGCATTCCGGTGAGCCCGATCGCAAGCCCAGCTTCCGTCAACCCCTTGGGAATGGACAGCAGACCGGCCCGGAATACTTCCGCGAGATAGGCGCCCGAGTACAGGGACAGGACGAGGACGAAGCTTTTTATCTTATCGAGCCTGAAACCGATTTGCGGCAATGCGAAAAAGGCAAACAGCACAAGCACCAGGATCGGCAGATTGCGGATAAGCGTGACGTAGCAGCGGGCCGGCACTGCGGCAATTCGCTGCTTCGAGATGAGCGCAAAGGCCACCAGAAGACCAAGCACGGCACCAATCAACAGCGAGATCGCGGCAAGCCCAAGGCTCAGCATCAATCCGCTCAAAAGAAAATCGAAGTTGCGCCAAACGGCGCCGAAATTCAGCGTGTAACCCACGACAGGCCGCCTCCAGAAGAAGGAACGGGAGATGCTCCCGTTCCTTTTTACCAATTACTTGAATTCGACCGGAAAGCCGATCTGCGGAGGTGTCAGGTCTTTGCCGAACCAGGTTTTGTAGGACTTCGCATAAGTGTCGAACTCGACGCCGGTCATCGCCTCGTGGAGGGCGGTATTGACGAAGTTCAGCCAATCCTGATCGCCGCGCTTGACGCCGCAGGCATAGGTCTGCGGGTTCCATCCATAACCGGCATCCTTATACTTGCCGGGGTTCTGGGTCATGTACCAGGCAAGGGAAGACTGATCGGTAGCAGCGGCATCGGCCCGGCCGGACTCAAGCGCCTGGTAGATCAGGTCGACGGAATCGTACTGGTCGACGGTTGCTTCCGGAAGAGCTGCATGGACCATGGCTTCCGCATAAACATTCTGAAGCACCGAAATCGTCACCGAAGAGCCCGCCGCCTTGAGTGCGGCATAGTCGGCATATTTGCCGTCTGCCTTGAGCATGAGGCCGACGCCCTCGCGATAATAGGGAATCGTGAACGCGATCTGCTGAGCACGCTCGCCTGTCACGGTCATGAACTGGCAGGTGATATCGACCTTGTCTGTCGTGATGTTCGGAATGCGCGCGTCCGACGACTGGTTGACGTATTCGATCTTGTCCGGATCCCCGAAGAGGGCCTTGGCGATGATGTGACCCATGTCGACGTCAAAGCCCTGGAGTTTGTCGTCCGCACTCTTGAAATGCCAGGGCGCGTTGGTGCTGCCGGTTCCCATGACGAGGTGGCCACGGGCGAGCACCTCGTCAAGCTTGCTGCCAGCAGCCAGTGCCGGGCTGCATAGAATTGCGGTCACGGCCAATGAGATCAGGCCGGTTCGAAGTGAAATCGTCATTGTAGTTCCCCTTTTTTGTAGAGCGTCGTTCCCGATGTCCTGTATAGTGGACATGTATCTGCTTTAATGGACTCCTACATCAAGTCCTATGAGGAACAAGTTGTCAATAGGCGCTACCGAAGGCAGTCCGGCGCCAAAGTGCCCGCGAATTGCTGCCCGTCGTGTGGTGTCGCGTTTGTGCAATCGGAAATCGGCGCTCGAGCCAGCGGCTGCACTGACCAGGAGGGAAGGGCAGGGCAGCCCGCCGCCTGCATCGATCGGATAAAATTGTGAAATATCGAGACCAAATCGGCCGCTTTGCGCAATCGGAAGTCGTCAGTTGCCGTCTCGCTTTCGCGCACCGCCCCATCGGCAACGACTGCGAAGGGATGGCTTAGCGTCGGATTTCATCTGATTGGCTTGCCCGAAGTGTCGATCACCTCGATCGAATGAGCGATCAACCGCCGTCGTCCACTGGTGAGCAGCTCGAGATCGCCGCGCTGATTGATGAGATCGCCGACGAAATGACCAAGAGAGGCGTTGGAGCGGCCATAACGGATCGTTACGCCGCACTATCCGACGGCATCCGAGATGAGGAGGATGAGTATAAATTCAATCTGTTCGGTGTCATGACCGCAGTAGCGCCATGGAGATGGTCGCTCATATTCCGGAGATCACGATAAAGTTCATAGCCATATGAAAAGCGCACGAAAGAAGTATTCCACCGCTAAAATATCGTATAATCCCAAGAAAAAATCCAATTAGTGAATAGTCTAAGAATGCCGACAAACTATTAGGAACGTGCGGTATTATGTATAAAACTGTCGTGCAGAAAACGATCAATTTATCGTTGTAGTGATGATTCCGGAGCTTCAGCCATAGATAACCACGAAAAAATAGCTCCTCGCAGATCGGTGCGATGATGCAGGTCGTAAGTATGAAAAGAACGCTTGTAGCCGAAAAGCTGTAGCTTGCCTGGTCCAGACCCTGCCAAGCGGACTTTAAGAGCAGCAAAACAAGGCCCGTCACAAACGCATAGAGCCGCGAGCGATGTTCGCGATCCGGTTGAGCAATCTCTCGAATACGCAGTAGGATCGACCCCAAAAGCACTATGTCAATTGTCAAGATCGGTACGACAATGGCTATTTCTGTTCGTGCCGTCCCGGTAACGTCCGATGCGGACAGGACGACGCCGGCAATATTGGTAATCAGAAAAGCCACGAATACTGCGCTTATGATAATTCCGATGTCACCCGCGCAGACGAGAAAAATCATACGACAGATAGTTGTCACCGCTACGAGAAACCGCTTCCAGAACTGTGCCATGAACTAAAAGCCGCCTAGCCACCTGAATTTCAATGAATGGTTGGGGTCATCGCTGCCTAAACAATGGACTAATGAGGAAGTCCCATATCAAGAATGAGATAATTGGAGAGAGAAAGGCGAAGTAAATGAAATGATCTCCGATTCCCCGTAGGCCGAAGGGGAACAGAAAAATCAACAGGGGATTTATGATGGCAAGGGGTATGAGAATGTTAAGATATTTCAACCGTTACCTCCCCAGTATCGGACATAGACCCCGACGAGAACCAGAATCTATGTCCTTTGCCGCCGGTTCCGAGAACTATCTATGGCTTCCGGAGCTGCTAATGCCTCTACCACCGTCGGATGCGGGGCCTCCACCGTAGTCACCCATCGCGGTATAGCCACCATAGTCGGGTGAGGCTCCGCTGTTAATATTATTCTCTACGGAGTTGCCGATCGCATAGCCAGCGAGCCCGCCGCCTGCAGCGCCGATCCGCCCGCCCATGGGGCCAGCCGCAGATCCAGCCGTTCCCCCGACCACGCCGCCGACAGCAGCACCTATCCGGCCGCCCCATCCGCTGTTTGAACTACTATCAGATGAACCACCCATAAAACTTCTCCTATCTTGCGCTTTGGGTTGAAATTTCATTATGTGATGCATCACAGATAGTATTATCTGTGCCAGATGTGGCTATAATCAACCCTAAAAGTCGCGCCCAATAGGAAAACAACCATTGGATGAAACTCCAGCATCATTTTCCTGGTTCACGAAAACAACCGGGAAATACACTGGCCACATAGTTGAACTTTCAATCATTTCTATTGTCCTGCGCCTTCTCGGGCTTGTTCAACCTTTTGTTTTTCAGGCGCTTATCGACAGAATTCTCCCATTTCAGCGGGAAGATAGTCTTTATATTGTTGTTGCACTGCTCGTTGTCGTCGCTTTGTTTCAGAGTGCATTCAAGTCGGTGTCGACGTATCTCGGCGGTGATCTGGTCAATCAACTGACACGCGAGTTCAGCAGGCGTATTTACGAGCACGTTCTCCATTTGCCGCTCCGCACCCTGCAAAAATGGCAAGTGGGCGAGTTGTTCGCACGCATGGGTGAAATCGAAACTATTCGACGGTTTCTGACTGGAACCATCTCGGGTGTGATCATCGATATCGTGTTCTCATTTGTGTATCTCGGCGCTCTTTTTTCGATCAGCCCATCTCTTACCCTGATCATCGTCGTCATCCTGCCCATGCAGATGGCCGCAATCGCGATAGTCGGTCCGTTCCTGCGTCGTCGCTTGAAGCAGTCGTTCCTCGCAAACTCAGCTCATCAATCCCGTATGATCGAGACCTTCAGGAATGCTGAGACTGTGAAGGCCCAGGCCGCCGAAGAGCGCTATGCCAGGCGTCTCGATGGAACGATGTCCGCTTCCCTCGATCTGGGGTTCAAGATCACCAGGTTGCACATTGTGAACGGAATCATCAGCGATGCGTTCAGCAATGCTTTTGATATCTTGATCGTCTTTTTTGGCGCGATGCTCGTTCTGGATAACTCCATCACCCTTGGACAACTTGTAGCGTTTCATTTGCTGGCCGGACATGTGTCGGCACCCATCCTTGGACTGGCGTCGCTGTGGGAGCACTGGCAGGGCATCAAGATCGCTCGTCTTCGTCTCGGGGATGTCCTAAACGCCCCCTCGGAAGTCAAAACGGGTAAGCAAAACCTCATTTTAAAAGGAGCAGCAACTTTGCGCCTGGAGGCCGTTTCGTTCGGATACACTTCGGAGCGTCTAGTTCTCGACAATCTGAACCTGACGATTTCACCTGGAAAACCGACCATTATTGTGGGGCGCTCAGGCTTTGGAAAATCTACCCTAGCGAAGGTTCTGAGCGGATTGTATCCGCCAGACTCTGGTACCGTCTTCATCGACGATCAGGTGATGGATAGCTTCACCCCCGAAAGTATCAGGACCAACATAGCCTACCTGCCACAGGAAGCGGCATTATTTGCTGGAACGATCAGAGAAAATCTCCTTCTCGCCAAGGAAGATGCCACCGATGATGAGATGCAAACGGCGTTACGGGATAGTGCTTGTGCAGAAATGATCGAGCAATTTCCGGATGGAATGGAGACGAATGTTGGCGAGCACGGATCTTCACTCTCAGGCGGCCAGCGACAGCGATTGGCGCTGGCCCGCCTTCTCCTGCGTAACCCCAACATCCTGATTGTCGACGAACCCACCAGTGCCTTGGATGAGCGGTCCGCGTCCATTATCACGCGAACGCTGAATGACCTCGCCAAGTCTCGCACCGTCGCCATCGTAAGTCACCGGCCAGAACTGTTTGGTGCCGAAGCGGATGTCGTCGATCTCGAAAAACTCCAGGTGCGACCATGACCGGGGTGTCGCCATCTATGGCACGAGCTTCGCCGACGGTCCGAATAACGACTTGGCTTCTTCTTATCCTCTTCGCAGTCATCCTTGGCGGGAGCATCGTTGCCAAGACAGAAGTCGTGGCGCGTGGCTCTGGAAAATTGGTTCCGATATCGCGTGTTCAGGTGGTGCAGCCGCTCGCCGACGGCAAGATCATCGAGTTGAACGTCAATGAGGGGCAGACAGTTGCTGAAGGCGAGGTCCTGGTCAAACTCGATCCCACCGCAGCCCAAAGTGATATTCAACGGATCCAGGCCAATATCGAGCAACAATCGCTCGATGCGGATGTGGCTGATGCCATTGTTACGCCACTTGCCTCACAAGATCCTGCAAATCCCGGCTTCGTCGAGGCTGGCGTCCAGAAATTCCGTCAGGACTGGCCTGCTAGCTCCGAGAAGGAGCCAGAAGGCGAGGCGCTTGTCCGTGCAACACTCGTTGCCTTGCGCGATCAAATTTTGCAGACCGATGCTCAACTGAAACAATTGGAGTTGCAGCAGGAGGCGCAGAATGCCCGCATAGAAAAGGCCAAGACTGATCGTGACATCGTTTCTCAGAAGCTTACCTCGGCGGATACTCTACTGCAGCAGGGGGTCATGAGCCGCAACGAACACCTCGATAGGCTTCGAGAGTTGAGATCAATCGATAGCGATGCGCGGGTAGCCGAAAGCGAACTTTCTGCCCTGGTGGCATCGACGGAAACGACGAGACGTCAGCGGGCATCTGCGATCTCCGACAATCTCGCCACGCAGCGTCGCCGTCTCAGGGAATCGGAGATCGCCCGAGACAGTTCCAATGCTGCATTACGCGCTGCGCAGGAAAGGCTGAACAATCTCACACTTCGTTCACCGGTCGCCGGACGGGTCGAAAATATGACGGTTCACACGGTGGGCGGCTACGTGGAGGCAGGAGCGACCTTGATGGGTGTTGTGCCGACTGACGGTGGCATGGAAGTGGAGGCCTTCTTCGATAACAGAGACGTGGGTTTTTTGCAGAGCGGACAGAAGGCATACGCAAAGTTCGACGCCTTTCCATCTGAGCGCTTCGGCGTCGTTCCTGGCCACGTGACCAGCATCGGGGCGGATGCACGGGAAAACGGCGCATCCAAGTGGGTATATGCCGTGCGCCTCCGGCTCGATAAGTCTGGATTGTTGGTGGACGGCAAGGACATTGGCTTTTCACCAGGGATGACGGTGACCGTCGATGTCGTCACGTCAACACGCAGGCTCATTTCCTACTTTTTCGAACCTATTACGAAGGCGCTACAAAATGGGTTGAAGGAGCGATGACACCAATGGATACGACTTCATCGGTCAGAAAATTGGGTGCGATGGATGCGCTCGGGTGTATGGCGTTCTTGGCACTTCAATCTCCGCTTCACCGACGCTGGTTGGTCGCCGACATGGAAACGAACTTCGTTCCCGCACTCAAGGCGGGCCAATGCAAGATTTACTTTTTTGGGCCGGACAATCCCAAGGCCTTCGTGACATGGGCACTCGTCGACGAAGAAAGGCATCTAAAGCTGATGAGCGATGGCCTTACGCCTCATGAATCAAAATGGGCGTCAGGAGACAACCTTTGGTTCATCGATGTTGTCGCGCCTTATGGCGACGCGGCAATGGTCATTCGGGATATGCGACAAAATCACTTTTCCGGACAGAACGGATATTCGATCAAACGCAACCCCGATGGCTCAATTAATCGAATTAAGAAGTGGCGTAACATTCGTTGAAATTGAGCCTCGTCTCTCGCATGCTTTGCTTTAATCGCCAGCCGGGGAGGTTGCGATGAACCGAAGGAGGGATTCCCCATGACAACATCTGACGCGGAATTCCTTCACCCAAGGTCAACTTGCCGTAATCTAAAGCCTGCCGTGAAACACATTGGAGATCAGCTTATCGGCAGGTTTGCTCCGGCTCCACAGAGAGTGTTGTCAGGGGTAGCCATGTAAGTTCCATAAGATAGATTATCTGATTTTTGCATGCGGAAAGGTACATTCTATTTCCAAGTGCGGCATGCGAATGACGCCAATGGGTTATCACTCGGAAGGAACACGCAATGAGGCGCACCTACTCGCAGATTGGATTGGACGATCGTCGCTTCGCTCACTTGTCCGGCGCGAGGGCCGCCTCCACCCTGCGCAGCAGGCTCTTCAGCTCCGGCTCGCGGACCTGAGCGGCCGCTTCATTGGGCGAAAACCATTGCAGTTGGCGTTGGCCACGCTCTGGAAAGCGATCGGCCAATTCGGCGACTTCGAGAAGGTGGACTTGAACGATAGAGGGCACGGTCTCGCCGGTGCCGAGGACTTTGAGATAGGTATAGTAGCCGAAGCGCTTCTTCCTCGCCTTTCCTCTGACACCCGCCTCTTCCCACGCCTCGCGTTCGGCGACCTGATGCGGAAGCTTCTTGTCCATCGGCCAACCCCTGGGAATGACCCACCGGCCGCTTTCGCGCGATGTGATCAGCAGGATTTCGACATTCTCCCGTCCCTGCGACCGCCGGTAGCAGATCGCGCCATATTGTTCGATGGACCGGCCGGCGAAGAGTTTATCCGCTTCGCCGGCCAGACGGCCGAGATAGGTCTTTTTACTCATTGGCGGTCACGGCCGCCTGCGGCATCGGGCTCGGCGTCCGGCTCTGCAAGAGTTCACCGCGCTCTTCCAGAACGGGATAGGCGGCAGCGGCGACAAGATGGGAGTTGATCTGCTTGAGGTCGCGCAGCAGATCGAGGTGAAGCGAACTGGTCTCGGCGGTCTCGATGCCCCCTTGCCGCAGGCGCTGGAAATGGGCTTCCGTTCCCTCGCGCTCCGCCTTGCGGAAGATGACCTTTTCCTCCGCCAGCATGCGGGCGGCGCTCTCGTTCTGTGTCATGAACAGGGCTGCCGTTGTCCGCAGGTTCGATTGCAATCGGTCGAACAGCCTTGCCAGTTCGAGCTGGCCCTCCTTCGAGAAGCTCAAGCCCCGGCGCAGACGTTTGGCCAGATGCGGCAGCAGGTTCTGGTCGAGAACATCGCCGGCATGCTCCATGTTCATCGAAAACAGCAGGATTTCATTCAAACGCCGCCTGTCGGCTTCGCCGAGTTCGTCGGGATCGATCGAAGTCAGATAGGTCTTAACCGCCGTGTTGAGGCTGTCGAGGATGTTGTCCAGCGACCGCAGCCGCGCCAATGCCCGCCGGTCGGTGTCCGACAGCGCTGATTTCGCGCCGGCGAGCATTTCCGACAAGACGTCGACCAGTCTCAGCGCCTCTCGCGCCGCAGCTCCGAGGGCAACGACAGGCGTCTCCTTGGCGGCCGGATCGAGATATCTGGGGCGTGTCGGATCGGCTTCGTCGATCTTCTGCGGCAGCAGTTTCGTCAAAAGATCGGCATAGGGCCGCAGCAGCGGCATGAAGACCACCGCCAGAACGACATTGAAGGCACTATGAAAATTGGCGACCGCACGGCCGCTGTCGCTGTCGACCATCGCCGACAGGCGCGTGGCGGGCTCCAAGAGGCCGATCACCGCGATCACCCCGACAATGCGTGTCAGCATGTTGCCGATCGGCAGCCGCTTGACGGATAGATCGGCGCCCGACTGCCCTTCGATCAGCGGGTTGATCGCGGTTCCCAGATTGGCGCCGAGAACGAGAGCAAAGGCCTGATCGAGATCGACAAGACCCTTGCTTGCCAGGGACATGATGAGCAGCACCACGGCAACGCTGGAATGGGCGGCCCATGTGAGGATCGCCGCCAGAAGCATGCTGAGCACCGGTGTTGCGGCAATCGCATCCAGCACATAGGCAAGCGCCTTAGACCCTTCATATTGCGTCATCAGATCGAGCAACTGATGCAGCGCCAGAAGCATGAAGCCGAGCCCGATCATGACGCGCCCGAGATCGTGAATGCGCGAATTCGCGACCCGCCGAAACATCAGGACGCCGATAAGGATGAGCGCTGGCGAAGCAGCCGCGACATCGAAGGACAGCACCTGCACGATCAGCGTGGTTCCCACATTGGCGCCCAGCATGACGGCAAGCGCCGGCACGAGATCCACCAGCCCGCCGGCTGCAAAGCCCGACGCCATCAGGCCGGTTGCCGTGCTGCTCTGCAGGATTGCGGTGACGCCGATCCCGGCGAAAAACGCCTTCATGCGATTGCTCAAGGCGCGGCCGAGAAAAGAGCGAAGATCCGGGCCGAAGGCGCGTTGAATGCCTGTCTGGACCATGCGCGTGCCCCAGAGCAACAGGGCAATGTGGCCGGCCAAAGCAACAAGGCCGAAAATAAGCGCCATAGCGGTTCTCCGTATGTCAGCAATGCCCGGACGAATGCCGAACATCAGTATCTCGACTAACCAAACTTTTATTAGCCGACTATGTTTCTTTGCCTTTATGCCTTTTGCAAGACCAGATTGTCATAAAAACGAACGGGAGAACAATTTTACTGTTTAAAATCATGGTGATGAAATGACGTAAATCCCGTCATCATCTAGGATAAATATTCATTTCGTCTGGAAAGGTCCGTCTGAAAACGACGATTTTCGGTCCGCAACGCTATTATCCGATGGCATTGCCGCTTTTTCGATTTGATCCGTCCGACGTCTGGCCAATATAGCATAAAAATCAGCATAGACCTTTGGCGCGCGGGGTCCCCTGCCCGCAAGCCTGGAAGATGGGAAGACAAGCAGCCGAGGGCTTCAAGATGACGTGTTTTATCTGCATCACATGCGGCACGCAGTTCCGCGAAAGCGGCGCACCACCTCCAACCTGCCCGATATGCGAGGACGATCGTCAATTCGTGCCCCAATCAGGGCAGGAATGGACAGATATGGGAGCACTTGACCAAACCCATAGCGTGACCTGGAATAAAGAAGCGGAAGGCGTTCACAGCCTGCAGATCTCGCCTTCTTTCGGCATAGGCCAGCGCGCATTTCTGATCGAAGGTCCGGCCGGCAATATCCTCTGGGATTGCCTCAGTCTCGTCGATGAGCCCAGCAAAACCCGGATTGTCGCCATGGGCGGCTTGAGCGCGATTGCGATCTCCCATCCCCATTTCTATTCGTCGATGATCGAGTGGAGTGCGGCCTTCGATAACGCACCGGTCCATATCCACGCCGATGATGCCAAATGGGTGCAAAGATCCGGCCCCGCCCTGCGCCTCTGGACCGGTGAAACGCTGCGGATCGGCCAGGCGACCATGATCCGCTGCGGCGGTCATTTCGATGGCAGTTCCGTGCTCCATTGTCCCTGGCTCGAGGGTGGCCGAGGCGCCCTTTTCGTCGGCGACACCATGCAGGTCACCATGGACCGCAAATTCGTCAGCTTCATGCGCAGCTATCCGAACCTCATCCCCCTCGCCGCCAAGGCGGTCACGGCAATTTCGCAGGCCGTGCAGCCATACCGGTTCGAGGCGATCTATGGCGCATTCCCCGGCCGCACCGTCGAGAGCGACGGCAACCGCGTGGTGGAACGCTCGGCTGAGAGATATGTCAAGGCGATCGCAGGCTAGAGTGCCCCTACTCCCGATCCGCGTGCGGGATCGATCCGGTACGGATATGCACGTCATCCGGGGATTATCGCCGTCAGCGAAAATCTGCCGGACCGTCCACGCCAGCCGGCGCGGAAGATCATGCCATGATCGTCGAGCGCAGCTTCAATGCGAGATCGGGGCTATCCGAAGTCAGGCTGCCGATCCCCCGCCCCAGCCAATGGCGGAGGTTTGCCTCGTCGTTGATCGTCCAGACGCAGAGCCGTTCCAAAGGCAGCCGATTGCGGATCAGATCCCATTCGGCTTCCATAAGCTCGTGGTGGATGGCGATGATCTTCACCAGCTCATCCACCCGGTCGATGAAGGCGGCAAGCCCGCCCTGCCTTTCAGCCCAGGCGGCGTTGACGGAAACGAGACGCGAGATTTTCGGAGCATGATGGCGGCAATCCTCCAGGACCGAAAGGTCGAAGGAGGTCAGATAGGAGCGCTCCTCGATGCCGAAGCGGGCTAGCTCGCTTGCGACCCGCGCCGCAATATCCGGGTAAGGGGTTCCATTCCCGTCGACCTTGATTTCGACATACAGGTCGATGGCTTCGTTCGGTGCAAGCACCTGCAGCACTTCGGCAAGGGTTGGAATGGCCTCATCCGTGCCCTTCAGCCGCGTCGCCTTGCGGCCCTCGATCGACAAATCCTGTACGGGACCGGCGCTCTCGGTAGTGCGTTCAAGGGTCGGATCGTGAATGACGACGAGCTCGCCGGCCAGCGTCAGATGGACATCGAATTCAACGGCGTTCACACCTAGCTGGGCAGCATTGCGAAAGCCGGTGAGCGAATTTTCGGGCCAGAGGTTGCGGGCGCCGCGATGGCCGGTAATCAGGGTCATGGAGCATGTTTCCTATCGGATCGTGGGATCGAGCTTGTCGCGCAGCCAATCGCCGACGAGCGAAATGGAGAGCGTTGTCAGCATGATGACGATGGCGGGCGCCAGCATGATCCAGGGAGCGCGCGTCAGATACTCCCGGCCGAAGCCGACCATGTTGCCAAGGCTGGTTTCCGGCGGCTGTACGCCGAGGCCGAGAAAGGACAGACCGCTTTCCATCAGGATGATTTCAGGGAAAGTCAGCGTCATGGAAACGATCAGCGTCGAGGCGACATTGGGCAGGATATGGCGCAGGTAAACCCGTGCCGGTGTCGCGCCGAGCTGCACCACCGCGGCGGCATAGCCCTGAGCGCCAGCGGCGATGGCAAGCCCTCGCGCGATGCGCGCATAGCGCTCCCAGCCGTAAAAACCCATGAGACATACGAGCAGCAGCATCGAGGAACCGAAGAAGGCGAGCACCGCCAGCGACATGATGAGGAAAGGCAGCGCCGCCTGGAAATCCGCGAGCATCAGGACCAGATGCTCCACGAAACCACGGAACTGCGCCGCCAGGAAGCCGAGCAGTGTGCCGAAGATCGAAGATAGCAGCGTCGCGCCAAAGGCGATCACAAGCGAGACCCGGATCGACTGAATGAGGCGCGAAAGCACATCGCGGCCGAGTTCGTCGGTGCCGAGCAGATGCTTGGCCCCGCCCGGCGCAGACAGCCGGCTGGTCAGATCCATGGCGGTGATGTTGAAGGGGCGGATATGATCGGCAAAAATTGCGGTCGCGACCATGGCCGCAAGCCATAGCAGGCAAAGAGCGACCGAAAACGGCACGTTGCGACGCAGGAAGGAAACGAGGCCGCCCTGCTTTCGGGAGACCGGCGTTTCGATAAGATCAGCAGTAGCCATCATATTCTCCTCAGTGTCGCGCCGCATGCGAGCGAAGGCGCGGGTCGAGCCAGCCATAGAGCAGGTCGACGACGAGATTCGACACGACCATGGCGGCGGCGATGATGAGCAGGATGCATTGAACGACGGCAAGGTCGCGGTTGCTGACCGAAACCACCAGCAGGCGTCCGATGCCCGGCCAGGAAAAGATCGATTCCACCACGACCGCGCCGGCAAGCAGCGAGCCGACCATGAAGCCGACGATGGTGACGATCGGCACCGCCGCATTCGGCAGGGCATGCTTCCAGACCACATCGCGCCATGTCAGCCCCTTGGCGGAAGCCGTGCGGATATAGGGCTGCCCCATGACCTCGATCATGGCGCTGCGCGAGAAACGCGCGAGGATGCCGATCCCGCCGATGCTCATGGTCAGCGTCGGCAGGATACCGTGCATCCAGGTGTCCTGTCCGCCTGAGGGCAGCCAGCCGAGAATGACGGAGAAGATCAGCACGAGCACCAGCCCCATGACGAAAGAGGGAATGGTAAAGCCGAGCACGGCGGCAAGGATGACGCCGCGGTCCGTAAAGCTCTGGCGATGCAAGGCGGCATAGACACCCGCCGGGATGCCGAGGACGAGCTTGAGAACGAGGGCTGGGATCGTCAGCTGCAGGGTTGCGGGCACGCGTTCCAGCACCAGATGCAGCGCCGAAGCCTTGTCGCGCATCGAGACGCCGAAATCGCCGGTGAAGATCGATTTGATATAGGCGATATATTGAACCCATAGTGGCTGGTCGAGACCCCAGGACTTGCGGAAGGCATCGACCGCTTCCTGCGGCACATCAGGCCCGAGCATCACCAGGGCCGGATCGCCCGACATGCGCAGCACGACGAAAGCGAAGGTGATGACGGCCAGGATCGTCAGTGCGGCACGGAAGAGGCGGACGAGAACAAAGCGAATCATGATGGCCCCTATGCCGCGACCGGCGTGGTTTCACCCGTCACGACGTGACAGGCGGCAGTGCGTCCATCGCCAATCTCGCGCAGTTCCGGTGCGGTGGAGCGGCATATGTCGCGCGCCAACGGGCAGCGGGGATGGAAGGCGCAGCCGGATGGGCGGCTTGCGGGGTTTGGCGGCTCGCCTTGCAGGATGACGCGATCGCGTAGCGGCTTGCCGGGCACGGGAATGCTCGAAACCAGCGCCCTGGTGTAAGGGTGCTGCGGCGAATGGAAGATGACGTCGGAAGAGGCCTCCTCCATGATGCGGCCGAGATACATCACGGCGACGCGGTCTGCGACGTTGCGCACCACCTTCAGATCGTGACTGATGAAGACCATGGCGATGCCGTTCTGCTCCTGCAGGTCCCGCATCATGTTGATGACCTGTGCCTGGATCGACACGTCGAGGGCCGAAACGGGTTCGTCGCACACCAGAAGCCTCGGTCGCGAGGCGAGCGCCCGGGCAATCACCGCGCGCTGCCGCTGACCGCCGGAAAGCTCATGGGGATAGCGCTCCGCCTGGTCGCCACGCAGCCCCACGGCGGCCATGAGCTCCGCCACGCGCATGGCATGATGTTCCTTCGGAATGAGCTTATGGATCTCGAGCGGTTCAGCGATCTGGGCGGCGATCGTCAGGCGGCGGTCGAGGGCTGCAAGCGGATCCTGGAAGACGAGCTGCATTTTCGCCCGCAGTCTGCGCCACTCCGCGCTGCCGCGTTCGGGCATCGGCCGACCTTCGAAATGAATTGCGCCTTCCTGAGCGTCATCGATCCCAAGGAGCATGCGCCCGAGCGTCGACTTGCCGGAACCGGATTCGCCGACGATGCCGAGCGTCTCGCCGGGCGCGACCGCCAGCGACACGCCATCGACGGCGCGCACCGAGCTTGGACGGCCGAAGAGGCCGCTGCGCATGCCATAGATGCGCACAAGGTTGCGAGCTTCGATGAGCGGGGTCATTGCAACAGGCCCTCCGGAATATCGGACCGGATCTCGGAAGCCCCTGCTGCTGGCACGGGCCGCAGACAGGCAAGCTTGCGTCCGTCTTCGAGCGTAACAAGCTGCGGCCGCTCGTTGCGGCAGTCCTCGACGGCACGCATACAGCGCGGCGAGAAGGAACAGCCCTTCGGCAGATGTTTCGGATTCGGCACGGTGCCGCGAATGGGGATCAGCCGTTCGCGGCCACCATCGATGCGGGGAATGGCGTCGAACAGGCCACGCGTATAGGGATGCCGCGGTTCGGAGAAAAGCTGCTCGACACTGCCCTCCTCTACAATGCGCCCCGCATACATGACGCAGATGCGCTCGCACACCTGGCTGACGGCACCCAGATCATGGCTGATGAAGACGGTCGCCATGCCGGTCTCGGCGCGAAGCTCGATCAGCAGATCGAGGATCTGCGCCTGGATTGTAGCGTCGAGCGCCGTCGTCGGCTCGTCGGCAATCAGAAGATCGGGTTGGCCGGCAAGTGCCATGGCGATCATCAGGCGCTGGCACTGGCCGCCGGAAAATTCATGCGGATAGGAATCGAAGCGGCGACGCGCGTCGGGAATGCCGACCATATCCATCAGCCGTATCGCCTCCGCTCTTGCGGCCTCGCCGCGCAGGCCGCGGTGGGCAGCGAGCGCCTCGGCAATCTGCCGGCCGATGCGCAGCACCGGATTGAGGGAACTCGACGGATCCTGGAAGATCATGGCAATGCGCTTGCCACGCACGCTTTCGAGCACGGCACGCTGCCCGCCGATCAGCTCGCGGCCTTCGAGCTTGACGGAGCCGGCAACACCCGCCTTGGCGGGCAACAGGCCAAGTGCCGCCAGCCAGGTCACCGACTTGCCGCAGCCGGATTCGCCGACAAGGCCGAGCGCCTCACCCCTGCCGACATCGAGATCGATGCCGTGGAGAACCTGCACCCCGTCGAAGGCGACCGTCAGATCGCGCAGTTCCACAAGGCTGGAGCCGGTCGTGCCCATGTTTCATCCCCGCATTTCGTTCGAAGCAAAAGACGGCCCGCGGCGGGCTTGCCACCGCCGCGGGCCGAAGCGATGAGCTGGTCAGATCAACCAGTTGGTGGAGCGGAAGTCCATGGCGAAAGCCGGAGCCGCCTTCCACTTCAGCGATGACTTCATGCCGGTGAAGACGGCATTCTGATGCAGGACCTGGTAGGCCGGGTCTTCGCGTTCGCAGATCTCGAGCATGCGGGCGACGGCCTTCTTGCGCAGCTCACGGTCGGTCGAGGTTTCCATGACGACGGAGAGCTTGTTCATCTCCTCGTTGCTCCAATCCTTCTTCTGCTGGACTTCGCCGTTCGGGCCGAACTGCACGACCAGGGGCGTGATCGGGTCGTTGATGCTGTTGCCGGCCGACCAGTCGCGAACGCCCTTGACGCCGGCCGGATCGTGGATCTGGGCCCAGTTTTCCTTCATTTGGATCTCGACGTTGATGCCGACCTGCTTCCACATCTCCACCATGATCTGGCCGTTGGCCGTCTGGTTGGTGTAGTAATTGTTCAGCAGGCGGAACGGTATCGCATCGCCTTTGTAGTTCGCCTGCTTCAGAAGATCCTGGGCAAGCTTCGGATCATATTCCGGAACCTTCCAGCCTTCGATGAACATGTCGCTGGAACGGAAAGAATCGAACTGCAGGCCGGCCGGGACGACGGTCTTTCCGCCCCAAAGCGCGTCGACGATCGCCTGACGATCGATGGCATGCGTCATGGCGCGACGCACCAGCGGGTTGGCAAGGACGGGATTCTGCACGTTGAAGACCGAAATGCGATGGTTCCAGATCATCGAGTTTTGAACTTCATAGCCCGGAGCAGCCTGGACCGTGGCAATCTGGTCCGGCGGCAAGTCGCAGGCGAAGTCGTATTCGCCCGAAAGCAGGCCATTGACGCGCGAGGCGACTTCCGGAACCTCGACGAAACGGATCTGCTCGAGCGGCGGGCGGCCGCCCCAGTATTGGTCGAAGGCGATCAGCGTCAGCGAAACGTCGGGCTTGAATTCGCCGACCATGTAGGGACCGGTGGTAATGGGCTTGCGAGCCCAATCGGCATAGGCGGCGGCCTCATCCCAGCTGCGGCGGTTGGCAATCTGACTGCCGAAGGAATACAGACGGCCTTCCATCGTCACGTCGGGCGTCGCGTTGTGGAAACGAACCGTATATTTATCGACGATCTCGACCCCGGCGAGCGCCGGCCACAGACGGCGGCCGATGCCGGGAATGGTGGCCGGCAATTCCTTGACGGTTGCGGGCTTGTGATCGTCTTCGAAGATCGTTTTGCCGCCTGCGGGCTCGGTATTGCCGAACAAGCGCTCGCGCGAGAAGGAGAAGGCGACGTCTTCGGCGGTGAGTTCATCCCCATTGTGGAACTTCACGCCCTGGCGCAGCTTGAGTTCGAGCGTCCTGTCGTCGAGGCGCTTCCACTCGGTGGCAAGGCCCGGAACCGGCCCCTGGTTGCCCATCCAGTCGCGCAGGATCAGGCCTTCCCAAAGGTTCGGGAAGAAGACGCGCTCGCCGACGTTGGACTGCTCGTTCCATATGTCGAGCGTGTTGTTATTGGTGATCTTCTGGACCGCGATGGTGATGGACGGACGCTTGGCCTGGCTGAAAGCGAAGCGCGGCAGCATGAGCGTGCCGGCGGTTGCGCCGAGCAGGCCGAGCGCGCCGCGTCGATTGATCGAAAGCATCGGAAACTCCTCTTGTGATGACCCACGAGCCCCCCGGAGCCGCGCGGCCTTGCCTATTAAGATCGCTTGCATGTCGCCAGGTTGACGGCTTCATGAAGTTTCGGTTAACGCGCCCACCGCAGATGCGGCGAGGAGCGGTTTCGTCGCGCGAAATATCCGCGCGCCGAGATCATCTGGCGGCCGCATTCCTGGATGCAAAGGCGCCGGGCGCTCCGCTGAAAACGTGCAGGAAGCGACGGTGGACCTCTTCGCTCATGGAGACGCCGGCCTCTTGAAGCGCCCGAGCGAGCGTGCCGCCGGATATTGGCCCGCTGTCGATTGATGCCGTGTCGCAATCGGAAATCAGAAACTCTATCGTCATGCCGATGGCATTACGTTACATATGTTACACCTATGTGATGTTTGTAACTTTTGGGCATGTGGGCAGGCGAAATATGGAAGTGCACGAGATGAAGATCCGGGCGGCATGGCTCTACCACGTGGAAGGCCTGACCCAGGCACAGATCGCGGAGCGGATGACCCTTACCCGCCGGCGGGTGAACGAGTTGCTCGCAGCCGCCGTGGAGGAAGGGATCGTCAGGGTGAGCTTCGCCTCCCCGCTCACCGCCAGCATCGAGCTCGAATCGCGCTTATGCGAGCGCTTCGGCCTCGAAGGCGCTGTCGTGGTTCCGACGCCGGCCGATTCGCGCCTGCTCCATCAGGCAATCGGCCGCGGTGCCGCGGCCTATCTGGGTCGGCTGATCCAGGCACGCCGGCCGCGCTCGATCGGCGTTGGCTGGGGCGCGACGCTGCGCGAAACGGTGAGCCATATGACACCCGCGAGCGAAACGCAGATCGAGGTGCGCTCGATGATGGGCGGGCTGGCGCGCGGCTCTGAAATCAACACGTTTGAAATCGTCCGAGGCTTCGCCCAGGTGCTGAAGGCGGAATGCCACTATTTTCTCGCTCCGATCTACGCGGAAAGTCCGCAATCGCGAGAAGCGATCATCTCCCAATCTGTCTTCGAAGGAATTTTCCGCAAGACCTGCGAAGTGGATATTTCCTTCCTGAGTGTCGGCGACATGACCCGGCAATCGCTCCAGGTGCGCTATGGGCTGCCGGCCGGCACGGATGTCGAAACCCTTGCCATGGCCGGCGCAGTCGGAGATCTGCTCGGCCATTATCTCGACGCGGACGGCGCTCCTGTCGACCATCCGCTGAACGGAAAGGTGATCGCCCCTCCTCTCGCCGATTATCGCGGCATACCCTGTCGCATCATCGCTTCCGGCGGCCTGCACAAGCAGGCGATCCTGCGCGCGGCGATCCGGGCCGGACTGGCGACGTCGCTTGTCACGGACGAGGAGAGCGCAAAGCTGTTATTGTCCGCCTGATGATATCGGGCAGCAAAAGCGTTCCTCGAACGACTTCAGACTTCCGGTGCCATTTGCTTGTCCTTGACCAGTCGCGCCGGCAAAGTGACGGTCACAGACAATCCACCGAGATCGGAGCGGGCGAGCGTCAGCTTGCCGTCATAGGCCTCGGCCAGATCCTTGGCGATCGCAAGACCGAAGCCGGTTCCGGCGATGCTTTCGTCCAGTCGCCGGCCACGGCGGATGAAGGCGATCTCCGCATCCTCGGGCAGGCCGGGACCGTCATCCTCGATGAGCAACCTCACGCCTTCGAGTTCGGGCTGCAGCGACAGACGAACCTCGACCCTTCCCGCTGCCCACTTCCTGGCATTGTCGATCAGGTTGCCGGTAATATCGGCGAAATCCGCTTCGTCCACCGCCAGCCACATCTCGGCGGGTGCCGTGAGCTCGAACTCGATCTCCCGATCCGCCGACAGGCGCCGCATGACGGAGATGATCTTCTGCAGGTCTGCGCTGGCATCCATGACGCCGACCGTATGGGCGGCTGCCAGGCTCGCGCGGGTCTGCGCCAGCGTCCGCTTGATCTGCGCTTCCATACGGCTGACCTCCGCCTGGATTGCCGCGGCACGCTCCGACATGCCCTCCTCCGAAAGCATCCGCGCCGTAGCCTCGAGAGCCGCCAGCGGAGTCTTGAGGCCATGCGCGAGATCGCCGGCGCGAGCGCGCGCCTGGGTCAGCTGCGTCTCGCGGGACGCCAGCAGACCGTTGAGATCGTCCACCAGGGGCTGGACCTCGCGCGGAAACTGGCCCGTGATCTTTCGTGCGGATCGCTCCTGGACCGCCATCAACGCCGTGCGGAGATCGTTCAGCGGCCGCAATCCATAGCGCAGAAATACCACGACCGCCCCGATCAGGGCGACCGATAGCACGCCAAGGGAGGGTGCCATGGCATAGAAGAAGCGCCAGCGCGCCGGCGCAAGCTCACTGTTGTCGAGCGCCATGACGATGTCGACGATCTGGTCACCGGTGGCCGAGGGGATCGAGATGGATCGTTCGACGGCGAGAAGATGGCTGCCGTTCGGCCCTTTCATATCCGTTGCCCGGCCGGCATCGCGGGGACGGGCACGCAGCCAGGGCAGGTTCTGCTCCCAGAGCGATTGCGAGCGTAGTTCGACGGTGCCGTTGCGCCCGACCTGCCAGTAAAAACCGCCATTCGGAATGCCGAAACGGGGATCCGTCGGCGTATCGTCGAGGAAGAGCTGATTGGAGGCATTGATATCGACCGCCGCCAGCAGAACGCGCAGTTCCTCGTCTATCTCGGAAAGTGCAAGCGCCCTCACCGCCAGTCCGGAAATGGCGTTGATGCCGACCCCGGCCAGAAAGGTTGCAACGATGATCGCCACCACGGAACCCAGCAGCAACCGCCCCCGCAGCGAGAACGGTGTCATGACGGCGGCGCCTCGCGCGGGATGATATAACCCTGGCCCCGACGAGTCTCGATGACCGTCCCATCGAATTTGCGCCGCAGGCGCGCGACGACGACTTCGAGCGCGTTCGACAGCAGTTCCGTTTCCTCGTCATAGATACTGTCGGCGATCTGCGACCGCGACAGGACGGTACCGACATTGTGCATCAAATAGGCCAGAAGCCGATATTCAAGGGCCGTGACCTGCACCGGCTGCCCGCGAAACGAAACCGTGCGCTGGCGCGTGTCGAGTTCCAGCACGCCATTGGAAAGTATGGGAGAGGATTGTCCGGCGGCGCGGCGCATCAGTGCGCGCACGCGGGCGAGAAGCTCCTCCATTCGGAAGGGCTTGGTCAAATAGTCGTCGGCACCTGCATCCATGCCGTCGACCTTGTCGCGCCAGCCGTCACGGGCCGTCAATATGATGACAGGCATGCCGCGGCGCTCGGCACGCCAGCGTCGCAATACCGTCAGGCCGTCGAGCTTCGGCAGCCCAAGATCCAGGATAACGAGATCGAAATGCTCGATATCACCGCGATACCATGCCTCTTCGCCGTTGCTCACGGTCGAGACGACATAGTGCTGGTCTTCCAGGCAGCGGCGCATATCCGCCACGATGCTGGGCTCGTCCTCGGCTATGAGAATGCGCATCGTCAGCGTCTCTCGATCACGGCGAGCGTTGCACCGTCGAGCACGATATCGCCGCGCTTGCCGTCGGGTTTCAGCACGCGCACGGCATAGGCCTGATGGCCGGCGCGGCGAACCCGCTTGATTCGCAGCACCCGTCCCGGCATTTCGCGTGCAACGACGGCATAGATGTCGCGCAGTGGCCGCAGCGTACCGGCATCCTCCACCAGCACGCTGCTATGCGGACGGGCCGATGCCTCCATGCCTATGGAACTCAACGAAGCTGCCACCAGGAGAACGGACAGTCGGCGGGGCCTGCCGGCTCTTCGCTCGAATATGCGCAACGAATCAATCCTTCTTCACATGCTCGCAGGTCGCATCCTGCACCGGTAAACCATAACTTTCTCAACATTACAGTTCCCTGACAACCCCCGTAAGAGAGCTGCAAATTGGAGGGTGTATAAGCGTTGACAAATGGCACGCTGATCGTGCTGAGTTTCGTTCCGCAGAAGTTACCATGACTATCCAGATTTCGTCGATTACTTCAAATGCCAGCCTCTCGGTTTCCTCAGGCGGCATCCGACCCGAGTTCGTCCGCAACGAGACGCTCGTAGACATCTTCAAGGCAACGGTCGCGGCCAGCCCGGACAAGACGGCACTGACCCTCATTGAAACCGACGAGGCGATGACCTATGCCGAACTCGACCGGCTCTCCGATGAAGCCGCGCGCGCGCTGAGCCGCCGCGGCATCGGTCCCGGCGATTTTGTCGGCCTGTGGTTCCAGCGCTCCCTCGAGCTCCACGTCGCGCTTCTGGCAATCCTCAAGGCGGGTGCTGCCTACATCCCCTTCGATGCCGCCGCCCCTGCGGATCGTCTCGCTGTCAGCCTTACCGACTGCGGCGCGAAATGGCTGCTGACGCATGAAGAGAAGGCCGCGCTTGCGCCCTCCTTCGATGGCCAGACGCTTCTCCTCAAGAGCCTGCTTTCCGAAGACAATGCGGACATCGTTCCGCGCGTTTCCACTCACGACGATCCCGCCTATGCGATCTATACCTCCGGCTCCACCGGCAAGCCGAAAGGGATCGTCATCACGCACCGGAACATCTGCCATTATCTGCGGGCAGGTAACGATGTGCTTGGGCTTGTCGAATCGGATGTCGTCCTTCAGCAGGCTTCGGTCGCCTTCGATCTTTCTCTGGAAGAAATATTCATCCCCTATCTGGTCGGCGCGACCCTGAAGGTCGCGACATCGGAAGTCATGGCCGAGCTCGACAGGCTGGCCGACATCCTGGAAGCGGAAAAGATCACGGTCATCGACACCGTGCCGACCCTGCTCACCATGCTGGAGCGCGACGTCGAAAGCCTGCGCGTCATCATCGTCGGCGGCGAAGCCTGCCCGCCTGCGATCGTCAGCCGATTCTCCAAACCCGGCCGGCGCCTGATCAACACCTACGGCCCCACCGAGACGACCGTCGTGGCGACCTTTGCCGAACTCGACCCGTCGCGGCCGATCACGATCGGCTGTCCGATCGCCAATACGACCGCCTATGTCGTCGACGAAAACCTGCAGCTTGTTCCGCGTGGCGATGCCGGCGAGCTGCTGATCGGCGGGCCGGGTGTCGCCGCCGAATACAGAAACCTGCCGCAGTTGACCGCCGCCAAATTCATCGCCAATCCCTTCGTGGCCCACGACGATCCGGTGCTTTACCGCAGCGGCGACGCCGTTTTGATGGATGAAGATGGTCAGCTCCATTTCCTCGGACGCATCGACGACCAGGTCAAGATTCGCGGTTATCGTATCGAGCTCGGCGAGATCGAGACCGTCGTCGGCGAGCTTCCGGACGTGAAGGCGGCCTCCGTCGTCGTGCACCGGCCGCCGGATGGCGAGGAAATGCTGGTCGCCCATGTCGTAACGGCTGGCAACAGCTTCGATCGGGAGAAGGCGCGCGCCGTACTGGCGGCCAAGCTGCCGCCCTACATGGTGCCCGCGGCCTGGCACAGCCACGTGTCGCTGCCACGGCTGCCCTCCGGCAAGATAGACCGCAAGACGCTTGCCGCCATCCCGCTGGTGAGCGATCAGGCGACACAAGCGCAGGAGCCGCCGCGCACATGGACCGAGGCGCAGCTGCTGAAGGCGGCGACCGAGGCGCTTCGCCTGCGCTCCATCAATTTCGAGGCGGATTTCTTCACTGAGCTCGGCGGCCATTCCATGCTGGCGGCCCGCTTCGTGTCCGAGGTCCGCAAGATCCCGCTGCTGGCGGGGATCGCATTGCGCGACGTCTATGCCGGCCGCACCCTGCGGGGCATCGCGGCGATCCTCGAGCAACGGACCGAGCGCGCCCCCGGGCAGGAACCCAAGAATTTCGAGCCGGTTCCCTGGCGTCGGCGCTTCTTCTGCGGCCTGGCGCAGGCCGCGGTGCTGCCCTTCATCGTCGCGCTCGCGACGCTGCAATGGATCGGCCTGCTGCTCGCGTCGATCCTGCTGATCGACGACGGCGCGTCCGTCTGGAATGAGATTCTCATCCTCGGCGGCGTCTACCTCGCCCTCAATCTCGGCGAAAAGCTTGTCGTGGTTGCGCTTAAATGGCTCGTCATCGGCCGCACGCGCCCCGGCGTCTATCCGCTGTGGGGCAGCTATTATTTCCGCATCTGGCTGATGCAGCGCATCGTTCAGCTCACGGCTCCGAAATTCCTCAAGGGCTCGCCGCTCATCCGCCTCTACATGCGGGCATTGGGTGCCAAGGTCGGCCAGGATGCGATGATCGATGAGTTCGAAGAAGGCGCAATCGATCTCGTGCGCGTCGGCGCAAGATCCAGCCTCGGCGTCAAGATCAAGCTCGCCAATGTCGAAGTCATCGGCAACGAAATCCATGTCGGCACGATCGACATCGGCGACGGTGTGCAGATCGGCAATGGCTGCGTCATCGGCCACAATGTCAAGATCGGCGATGGCGCCGTCATCGGCGATCTGACGGCGATTGCCGCGGGCACGCATGTCGAAGCCCATACGCGCTGGGACGGTTCGCCTGCTCGCCAGACCGGTCATGCGGAACATGAGGAGATGCCGGCGCATCCGGAGTTGGGAATCGCCGGGCGCGTATTCCAGTTCGCCGCTTACTTCGTCGCCTATAATGTCAGCCTCGTCGTCGGCCTCCTGCCGATCTTCCCGGCCTTCTATCTGTTCTCCGCCGTGCAGCAGATGTTCTCTCCGGGCACTGACGAGCCTCTGTCCTGGGGAATGATCGCCGCGCTCTCCTGGCCGGCCGCCCTGCTGCTGATCATCGTGTCGATGGCTGTCGTCGTCGCGTTCCGATGGGTGCTGCTGCCCCGCGTCGTGCCGGGCCGCTACTCCATCTTCGGCAACCTCTATTTCCGCAAATGGATCGTCGGCTTGACCACCGAGGCCATGCTGGAAACCTTGAATTCGCTCTATGCCACGGTCTTCATGCGCAACTGGTACCGCCTGATGGGCGCCAAGATCGGCAAGGGCACGGAGATCTCCGCCAACTTCGCCGGTCGCTACGACCTCATCGAAATGGGCCGCGACAACTTCATCGGCGACGAAACCATCTTCGGCGACGAGGAAATCCAGAACGGCTGGATGGTGCTCAAGCGCCTGAAGACCGGCGACCGCTGCTTCTTCGGCAATTCCTCCGTCATCTCGCAGGGTGCCGTGATCGAGAGCGATTCACTCGTCGGTATCAAGACCCGCCTACCCGACTCGCTGCATGTCAAGACGGGCGAAACCTGGTGCGGCAGCCCCGCCTTCCAGTTCCCGACGCGCGAGCGGCTGCAGGCTGCTGCCACGAGCACCTATGCGCCGCCTTTGCGCATGCGGCTCGTGCGCATCGCGTTCGAGGCCATGCACACGTCCCTGCCGACCGCCATCCTGATCGTCATGGCACTCGCGATGTCCGATCTGATGGCAAGCGCGATCGACGATGGCGCCTGGGGCAGGCTGTTCTGGACGCTGATGGCTTCCGGCCTGGCAACTTCGGGTATCCTGTATCTGGTTGCGGTCGCCTTCAAATGGACGCTCATCGGCACCTACAAGCCCATGAACCGGCCGATGTGGTCCTGGTGGGCGATGCGCACAGAGGCCGTCGCGGTCTTTTACGGCGGGCTCGCCAGCAAGATGCTGCTCGACTACCTGCGCGGCACGCCCTTCCTGCCCTGGCTGCTGCGCCCCTTCGGCGCGAAGATCGGCCGCGGCGCATGGCTCAACAGCACCGACATTTGCGAATTCGATTGCACTCATATCGGTGACCATGCCGTGCTCAACATGGGATCCTGCCCGCAGACGCATCTTTATGAAGACCGCATCATGAAAGTCGGCCGCATCACGATCGGCAACGGCGTCTCCGTCGGCTCGGGCAGCACGGTCCTCTACGAGGCCAATGTCGGAGATTTCGCCGAGATCGGCCTGTTGACCCTCGTCATGAAGGGCGAGGCCATCCCGGCAGGCACCTCATGGGTCGGCACGCCCGCCCAGGCCGTGCAAGCCGAGCAGGAGCCTGCGCCTGCGGTTCAAAAAGAGATCCTGCCCTCCGCGGCCGCGTGAGCGGCGCCATGACGGCTCCTCGGTTCGAGGTCGTCCTGCGAGTTGCGGATGCGGTCGCCGTCCTTGTCCGCCCGGCTCCAGACGGGCGGAGGGAGCGCGACAGGGCGGCGCAAGCCGCTTTGAGAAGCGCAGCGCAACGGGACGATCTTGTCATCTATCGGCGGCCGAGCGATCGCCCGGCGCTGAATCCTCCCCTTCACGAACTCGGCGTTTCGCTTTCGCATCGGGCCGACCTGCTGCTGGCAGGCTTCTCGCCCGACGCCGCTGTCGGCGCCGATATCGAGATCGAGGATAACAATGGTTTCGACCCGATCGCCTTTGCCGCCGACCATTTCTCCAAAGGTGAGGCAGCCGCCATTGCCGGGCTCGATAGCGGCACGGCACGCGAGATCTGCTACCGCCTTTGGGTGATCAAAGAGGCGGCCTTGAAGATCGGCGGCCGCGGCATTTTCGATGGGCTGGACGAACCGGACCTGGCAAAGCATCTCGATCTCATTCGCATCGACGGCGCAAGCGTCCGCCTTGAAGCCGGATCGCGACTGCCGCCGATTGCGGTGTCGGTCATCCGACTTGCCGGGCCTGCGGATCGGCCGATTTATTGCGCCCTTGCCCGTGATTTGACGCCGAAGGCGCAGATGGCCATTGCCTGACGCCCGCTCTCATTGCGTGATCGGATACGTCCGATTGCTCCGCTTTTCGGAGCGCGATTGCGGATGATTGATCGAAACCTTGTTCATCGATGGCTCTTGGCGCACGTAAAGGGAGAACTACATCTTCAACGACGGACGATGCAGCCGCATATCCTAGGACGAGTAGCCGTTGCGAGCCCACGCCCGCCGCATATGGAGAGTAACCGGATGACGGTCACCGAACCACCACCTATGTCCCGAACAGCTACCATATCCTATGCGATCGGCCTGCCGCTCGCCTTGCTCGCGCTCATTTTTCTGCCGGCCGGCCGCCTCGACTGGGCGCCCGGATGGATCTTTATCCTCTTTCTCTTCGCGGTCTACGGTGTAGCGGTCCTGGTTCTGAAACGGGTAAACCCGGCAATCTTCCGGGCTCGCAATCGCTTTCAGGCCGGCACCAAACGGTGGGATGTGATTCTCGTCTCGCTCATCTGCCTCGGCTTGGTCGCCGAAATTCCGGTAGCGACCTTGGATTCCGGCAGGATGTCGTGGTCGGCGATGCCGATCTCCGTCGTGATCCTCGGCTATATCCTGCTTGGCGCCGGCATCGCGCTTGGCACCTGGGCGCAAGCGGTCAATCGCTTCTTCGAGCCCGGCGTCCGTCTGCAACGCGAGCGCGGCCAGCGCGTCATCAGCACCGGTCCCTATGCGTTTGTGCGCCATCCGGGTTATGTCAGCGCGATCATGGTGTTCGCCGGTCTGGCATTGGCGCTCGCCTCGTGGTGGGCCTTGATCCCGGCCGCCTGGGCAACCGCCCTACTGATCCTGCGCACGAGCTGGGAAGATGCCCTGCTGCATGCCGAACTCGAAGGCTATGCCGACTATGCCCGACGCGTCAGGTTTCGGCTCGCGCCCGGTCTTTGGTGAGGTTCATTTTCAGCGAACATCGGTATTGTCAGACCATAAGGATCGAAGCCCGCCAGCCTTTCCCTTCAAGGGGTCGGTCGCGGGTACGCCAAGCTTTTCGATCCAGGCCCTCTGCTCCGCCGACGGCATTTCGCGACAGAGGTCAGCCTCCTGATCAGGCGGATACCCGCCGATCACGAGGAAATCGCCGCTGGCATCAAGGCGGCAATGTCCTGTTCCGGCTGGCAATAACAGCGCATCGCCGGCCTTGACCTCGATATCCTTGCCGCCCGGCCCGCCAATCATCAGTCGAGCCTGTCCTTCGGCGATACCCAGTATTTCGTGGGCGGTGGAGTGATAGTGATGAAAGTCGTAAACGCCATTTCGCCATAGTCCACCCCATCCGTTCGCCCGGAAGAGCTGCTCGAATCCTTCCGCCCGGTTCCGACCAGCAAGTGCCCCGCGGTAAACGATGACCGGAAAGCGCTGGTTGTTCGGCACCCATTCCCTTGGCTCGAGCCTGATTGCCTGCTCCATGTCTTTCTCCTCTCAGCCACTTCATAACCGCACAGGACAATTCCGGTTCCACGAGAAAATTGGGAACGATCGTCCGCCGCTCCGGTTCGGACAGGGTATCCGATGAATTTCGAAAGGATAAATCATGCCTTCCATCAACTCCGCACATATTCTCATCCTTGCCACCGATGGCTATGAGCGGTCGGAGCTTCGCGTTCCCTTAGACGAACTTCAGAAGCGCGGCGCTAATGTGAAAGTCGCCTCCATCAAGGAGAGCAGCATAAAGAGTTGGGACAAGACCGATTGGGGCGACAGCGTCGACGTCGATCTGCTGGCAAGAGATGTCGACGTGAACCAGTTCGATGCGCTCGTGCTGCCAGGTGGCCAGATCAATCCCGATAAATTGCGCGTCGATGGTGACGCCATGCGTGTCGTCCGTGAATTCCTACGGTCCGGCAAGGTCGTTGCCGCCATCTGTCATGCGCCTTGGCTGCTGGTCGAAGCCGATGCATTGCGCGGCCGTCGGGCAACCTCCTACTGGTCCATCAAGACCGATGTCAAAAATGCCGGAGCCGATTGGCAGGATGAAAAAGTGGTGACCGATCAAGGCATCATCACATCGCGATCGCCCGAGGATCTGGACGCTTTCGTCGACAAAATCGTCGAGGAGGTGCAGGAGGGGCGCCACGAGCGGCGTGTGGCCTAGAACAAAAGCCTTCGAGACCCGGCAATCGCGGTCGGGTCTCTCCTCCACTGTCCCGGAACGACTGGTGACATAACGGTTTCGCCATCATTCGCATATTGACTGACGCGGCCTGCTTTGATCTTTTGGCCGAAATGGCAATGCCTGACATCCGGTCCTTGGAGGCTGGCGGATGTCCGGGAGGAACAGCAGGGCATGATGATGACGGCTGTGCGGGCGGTCAGCCTGAAACAGGTGGCGATTTCGTTTGAAATGGCCGACAAGACGCGGTTCGATGCCGTTGCGGCTACTGACCTCAATGTGGAAGCGCATGAATTCGTGGCAATTGTCGGCCCGACAGGCTGCGGAAAGTCCACGCTTCTCAACGCGACTGCGGGACTTTTGGCGCCTGTATCCGGCACGGTCGAGGTCTTCGGCCAGCCGCTGAAATCGATCAACCGTCAGGCAGGCTATCTTTTCCAGCAGGATTCGCTGATGCCGTGGAAGACGGTGCTGGAGAATGTGGCGATCGGCCTTGAGATTACCGGTATCGGCCACGCGGAAGCAAGGAAGAGCGCGCGAGAATGGCTGGAGCGCGTCGGGCTTGCCGCGTTTGCGGACCGCTTTCCGCGTATGCTGTCGGGCGGCCAGCGCAAACGCGTCGGGCTGGCGCAGGTCCTGATCCGCAATCCGAAATTGCTCCTGATGGACGAGCCTTTCGGCCCACTCGACGCGCAGACCCGCCTGATCATGGGCGACCTCTTACTGAAGCTCTGGTCCGAAGACCGCAAGGCCGTCATGTTCGTCACGCACGACCTCGATGAGGCGATTGCCCTTGCCGACCGCGTCATCATCATGTCGGCCGGACCGAAATCCCGCATCATCGGCGATTTCAAGGTGCCGCTGGAACGGCCGCGCGAGATCGGCGAGATCAGGCACGATCCTGTCTTCATCCAGCTGCATCGCGATATATGGCAGGCATTGCGCGATGAGGTGATGACGGCCTACCGCCAGAGCAGCGGAGAGATCGCATGAACCGCACTCTCCTTCTTTCGCTGCAGATCCTTGTGGCCGTGGCCATCCTGGCTATCTGGCATCTCGCGACGAATACCGGCCTTTTCGGCAACCCGAAGACCATATCTTTCTTCTTCGCCGATCCGCTCAAGGTGGCGCAGCGCGTCATTCAGTGGTTTGCCAGCGGATCGATCTGGTATCATCTCTGGATCACGCTGTCGGAATCGATCCTGGCCTTTCTGCTCGGCGCTTTCGGCGGCGTCGTCTTCGGCTTTTGGTTCGCCCGCAAACCTTTGATCGCGGCCATCTTTGACCCCTATGTGAAGGCGGCGAATGCCCTGCCCCGCGTCGTGCTCGCCCCGATCTTCGCGCTCTGGTTCGGCCTCGGCATCTGGTCCAAGGTCGCGCTCGGCATCACGCTTGTCTTCTTCATCGTCTTCTTCAATGTCTATCAGGGCGTAAAGGAAGTCAGCCAGCCGGTCCTGTCCAATGCCCGCATGCTTGGCATGAACGAGCGGCAGTTGCTGCGCCATGTCTACCTGCCCTCGGCGCTTTCCTGGGTATTTTCCAGCCTGCATACATCTGTGGGTTTTGCCGTGGTCGGCGCTGTTGTGGGCGAATATCTAGGTTCTGCCGCCGGGCTCGGCTATCTCATCCAGCAGGCCGAGGGTGTTTTTGACGTCACCGGTGTCTTTGCCGGCATGGTCGTGCTGACGGCCTTCGTCCTGATCGTGGATTGGGTGATGACTCTGGTCGAACGGCGGCTTCTGGCCTGGCGCGGCCAGTAGCGCCAAGGAAAATAGCGAAGTGGAGGAAAAAGCATGGAGCGCAGGACATTTCTGATCGGGACGGCGAGCTTCGGCATCGGCGCATCGCTCGCAGGCATAATGCCCGCCGTGGCACAGGATGCGAAACCGGAAAAGCCGGACCTGTTGATCGGCGTGGGCGGCAAGCCCCTGCTCTATTATCTGCCGCTGACGATCGCCGAGCGGAAAGGCTTCTTCAAGGAAGAGGGTCTCAATGTCACCATCAATGATTTCGCCGGCGGTTCGAAGTCGTTGGAGGGCCTGATCGGCGGCTCCCTTGATGTCGTCGCCGGCGCTTACGAGCATACGATCCGCATGCAGAACAAGGGGCAGGACATCGTCGCGATCTGCAATCTCGGCCGCTTCCCGGGGATCGTCATCGCCGTGCGCAAGGATCTCGCCGGCGAGATCAAGTCCATGGCCGACATGAAGGGCCGCAAGATTGGCGTGACGGCGCCGGGTTCCTCGACGGCGCTGATGTTTCAATATGCCATGCTGAAGAACGGGCTGAAGACCGACGATGCATCGCTGATCGGCGTCGGCGGCGGGGCCGGCGCGGTTGCCGCGGTCAAGAGCGGTCAGATCGACGGTCTTTCCCATCTCGATCCGGTTATTGCGCAGCTTCAATATGACGGCGACATCACCGTGCTTCTGGATACACGCACCGAGGCCGGTACGCGTGCGCTTTTCGGTGGCCCGAACCCGGCCGCGACCGTCTATATCAAGCGTGAATTTGCTGAAGCCAACCCAATCACGACACAGGGGACGGTCAATGCCTTCATGAAGGCATTGAAATGGATATCGACCGCCAGCCCGGAGGACGTCGCGGGCGTCGTTCCAGAAGAATTTCTGCTCGGCAATCGCGACCTTTATATGCAGGCGTTCAAGAATTCCAAGGAAATGTATTCCCCGGACGGCATGGTCACGATGGAAGGCTATCATTCCATGATGGGTGTCCTGAAGACGCTCGATCCTGAACTTGCCAATGCCGATGTGCCGTTCGAAAAGACCTTCGACCCGACCTTCGCCAAGGCTGCGAAGATCTGAGCAAGGCATCCGGCGTGCTAACCTCCCGCCACGCTATTCCGCATGGCGGGAGGTTGAATGATGCCCGATGAGCCTGCTCTTCAGGCGTTGCCGGATCATCGACAGGTAATCCTTGCCCCCTCGCCGGAAGAGAGCGAAATTCAGCAGCGCTTTCCCATCTTCCCGCAGAACCGGCATGAGGTGCCCCTCTGCACAGCATCGTGGGGTGCCGATGGCAAGCTTTAATGGGAAAGCGACGGCGCCATCAAAGGATCTTCCCTGACGACCTCGATTAGAAAGTCGAGCACGGCCCTGATGCGCAACGGCAGGTTTCGCCGGGACGGGTAAACGACATTGATCGGCAATCGGCTCGGCGGAAAATCCGGCATGAGTCTTACCAGCCGACCGGCCTCGATATCGGGCCTGGCCAATATATGGGAAAGCACGGCAAGGCCGTTGCCGGCGAGTGCGGCGCGGTGGGCAGCGATGGAATTGCTGGCGATCAGGCGCGGCGCGATGCGCACGGCCACGTCCTCGGCGCCATTGGAAAAAGACCATGACCTGCCGTCGCCGGCGCGCTTGTAGCAGATGCAATCATGGGCGCTGATATCGTTAAGTGTTTTCGGAGCTTTTCGCCCTTCCAGATAGGAAGGAGCAGCGACGAGAAATGCTGTCGTCCAGCCGATCCGTCGGCACATCAGGCTGCAGTCCGCAACCACCCCAAGGCGCACCTCGAGATCGATCCCCTCCTCTACCAGGTCGGATGGCTCCTCGCGAAAGAGCAGTTCGACGGAGAGTCCCTGATGCTGCTCAAACAGCGTCCCGAGGCGATCGCTGATGCAAAGCCCCAACGGCGTCGGTAAGGCAAGCCGCACTTTACCCGTCGCGGCCATACCGCCACGACAGGTCGTTTCACTGAGCGCTTCGACCGCCTCGATGACCTTGAGCGCCATCGGGATGATCTGTTCTCCCTCCGCCGTCAGGGCCAATGCATTCGTCGTGCGGTGCAGGAGACGCGTCTTGAGATGCGCCTCCAGCGCCGAAATCTGTCGAGAAACCGCCGGCTGCGTCACGCTGAGGTGAACGGCGGCTGCCGAGAAGGAACCGGTTTCCACCACTCTCATGAACGTTTGCAGCGCACCTACGATGTCCATCCCCACCCCTCATACTTTTGCGCATAAGCCTTATGTGCCCATCTTAATTGCGAAGGGCTTTACTGTCCAGCAATTACGGATATTTTTTATCCATAAGGATATTAAATGTCCTTAATAACGGAGATGACCCATGACGCAACGCGTGAACTATGCCCAGCAATCGCCGGCACTTTTCAAGAAATTGTCGGATCTCAGCATGGCTCTGAAAGACAGCGCCATCGACCAGAAGATTCATGATCTCGTGCAGATCCGCGCCTCGCAAATCAACGGCTGTGCCTTCTGCCTGGACATGCATGTGAAGGAAGCCAAGATCCACGGCGAGAGCGAGCTCCGGCTTTATCACATCGCCATATGGCGCGAATCCAATCTTTTCGTGCCGCGGGAACGCGCCGCCCTCGCCTGGACCGAAGCGGTGACGAAGCTGCCGGAAGGCGGCATTCCCGACGAGCTTTATGAGCGTGTGCGCGGCCAGCTTTCGGAGAGGGAAATTTCCGATCTGACCTTCGCGATCATGGTCATCAATGCCTGGAACCGCGCCAGCATCGCTTTCAAGGCCGTACCGGGCTCGGCTGACAAGCTCTATGGCCTCGACAGGGCCGGCCTCAACTGAACCTTTCTCCCTGAGAGCCCACCAGACGATACGCGTCCGCATGGGCGGCGCGAAGACTACAATTGACAGGAGACAGACATGAATATGAATAACCCCGCACAGCCCGTTAAATCGGGCCCCGACGAACTGGTCCCATCGCGCTACGCGGTGCAGATCGGTGATATCGAAGTGCTCGTGATCAGCGACGGCGTGTTGCCGCTGCCGACCAAGATGCTGGGATACAATGCCGACCCTGCCGATCATGCGGCCTGGCTGAAAGACATGTTCCTGCCGCAAGACGCTTTCGACTGGGCGCTGAACGTGGTCGTGGTGCGCAGCGGTAAGCAGACGATTCTCATCGATGCCGGCCTGGGGCTGGACCCGGAATTGAACCTGCCGCGGGCCGGGCAATTGATCAAGCGACTGGAAGCCGCCGGCATCGACCTTGGATCCGTCACCGATGTCGTGCTGACACACATGCATATGGATCACGTTGGCGGGCTGCTCGTCGACGGAGTGAAGGAGCGGTTGCGTCCGGACCTCAGGATCCACGTGGCAACGGCAGAGGTCAAATTCTGGGAGGCGCCCGATTTCTCGCATGTGTCCATGCCGCCCGGCTTCCCGGACGCGCTTCGGGCGGCCGCCAAGCAATTCAGAAAAGAGTACGACAGTCACCTCAGATTGTTCGATGATGAGTACAAGGTGGCGCCGGGCGTGGTCGTCTCCCGAACCGGCGGGCACACACCTGGCCATAGCGTGGTCCGCGTGGCATCGGGCAAGGATCGGCTGATGTTTGCCGGCGATGCGGTGTTCGCGGTCGGCTTCGATCACCCCGACTGGTTCAACGGTTTCGAACACGATCCGGAAGAAGCTGCCCGCGTCCGCCTCCGTCTTTTGCGCGAGTTGGTGGAGACCGGTGAGCTTTTGGTGGCCACTCACATGCCGTTCCCCTCCGTCGGTCATGTGGCGGCCGACGGCGATCACTTCCGTTGGGTGCCGGTCTTCTGGGACTACTAACCGCCTGGTGAGCTGAGTCGGCGCACGGCCCTTAAGGCCACGCCCCGGCTCGGCCGAGTGGATATGCGGAACCGGCAAGGCCGGCCCGGTCCTCGACCAATCATTCAGAAGCGAATGAACAATGCGGTGCGCGAAGCGGCCGCACATGGAGAAGCACATGAAAATCGTCATCATCGGCGGAACCGGCCTGATCGGTTCGAAGACAGCCGACCGCCTTCGCAAGCAAGACCATGAGGTTATCGCCGCCTCCCCCAATACGGGCGTCAATACGATCACCGGCGAGGGATTGGCCGAGGCACTTGCCGGCGCCTCCGTCGTCATCGACCTTGCAAACTCGCCCTCCTTCGAGGACAAGGCCGTGCTCGAATTCTTCGAGACCTCGGGCCGTAACCTGATGGCGGCGGAGAAGGCGGCCGGCATAAAGCACCACATCGCCCTTTCCATCATTGGCGTTGATCGACTGCCTGGCAGCGGTTACATGCGTGCCAAGGTCGCGCAGGAAAAGGTCATCAGGGAATCCGGCATCCCCTATACGATCGTCCACTCGACGCAGTTCATGGAATTCTTAGGCGGTATCGCCCAATCCGCCACCATCGGGAACGTTGTGCGGCTGCCGACGGCCTACGTGCAGCCGATCGCTTCGGACGACGTCGCCGACGCCATGGCCGCCGTCGCGACGGCGGCGCCCATGAATGGCGTGATCGAAATCTCAGGCCCGGAACGCGTCCGGATGAACGAGCTGGTCGCCCGCTATCTGAAGGCCATGGGTGATGCGCGCAATGTCGAAGGGGATCCCGATGCGCGCTATTTCGGCACCAAGCTGGAGGACGGTTCGCTTGTCTCCGACAACAATCCCCGCCTCGGCCATATCGCCTTCGAACAGTGGTTCGCGACCTCTGCACGGAAATGAATGAACAAGGTGCAGCGCCGCGGGTGCCGCACCTTCAGCTCTCAAGATCTCAAGAAAGGAATTCGAGATGATCAAGTCAATTCTCGGCCTCGCCCTGGCCGCTCTGCTGTCCACCACCGCCGTTGCACACGCTGCAGGCGAGAAGGATGCCAAGGTCACGCTCGTCTACGAGCATGAACTGCCGAACGTTCCTGGCAAGAGCATCAAGGGCGTCCTCGTGGAATACGGCCCTGGAGGCTTCTCCTCGGGTCACACCCATCCGAACTCGGCTTTCATCTATGCGACCGTCCTGGAAGGGGCCATCCGTAGCCAGGTCAATGACGGTCCTGTCAAGGTCTACAAGGCTGGCGAGAACTTCTCCGAGATGCCGGGCGACCGCCACGGCGTCAGCGAGAATGCCAGCAAGACCAAGCGGGCCAAGCTCCTGGCTGTCTTCGTCGTCGACAGCAGCCAGAAGGAACTGACCTTCCCGATCAAGAAATAACTGCCAGGAAATCGCAGAGTTGAGGCGGATGCCGATCGCATTCGCCCCAACTCCACCTGCCCCTCCACCCGTAGGAAATCATCGTCGGTGAGCCCGTCATGTTTGGCGAACATCATTCCCTTCCGCTCGTCCTGATCAATCTGCTTGGGCTGGCCGGCATCGTCATTTGGCATATTCAGGGACGCAGCCGTCCGACCGGGCGCCTGATCGTGCAAATCCTGTTCTTCACCGGCATGAGCCTCGTGCTCTGGCTGGCCGGTATTTCGCCCTATCGCCTCGACGATGCCGAGCTTCAGGAGGCGGGCATGCTGCTCGCCAAATCCGCAAGGGTTCTCTGGTGGCTCCATCTCGCCTGGACGATGATCGGCTTCGTGCAGATCTATATCACGCTCAACCACAAGCCGCGGGAAGCCCACCTGCTGCAGGATCTGATCGTCGGTGTCGTCTATCTCGGCGTGGCTCTGGCGGTCATCGGCTTCGTCTTCGGAGCGCCGATCGGCCCTCTGGTTGCCACCTCCGGCGTGGTCGCCATCATCATAGGCCTGGCGCTGCAGAACACGCTGGCCGATGTCTTTTCCGGGATCGCGCTCACGCTCGGTCGTGCTTACGTCATCGGCGACTGGATCCAGCTTGGCGATGGCACGGAAGGGCGCGTCGCCGAAACCAACTGGCGCTCGACCAACCTGCTGACCGGCGGGCACAATGTCGTCGTCCTACCCAACAGCGTCCTTGCAAAACAGGGAATGACCAATCTCAGCCGCCCCGACGAAACGCACTGGATTGCACTTGCCGTGCATGTTGCCGCCACCCAGCCGCCGTCCGTCATTGAAGACCTCATGCTCGGCGTTCTGCGGAGCTGCGAGCGGATCGTTAAAATTCCGCCGCCGTCCGTGGCGCTCAAGGCGATCGATGCAGTGGCCATCGAGGTCGAGCTGCAGTTTTGCGTGGCAAGCCCGGCGAGCCGAATGCCGGCTAAAAACGAGGTCATTGATCTCGTCTATCGGCACTGCAAGACAAACGGTCTCTCATTGGCGATGCCGGAACAAAGCTTTTTCTGGCTGCCGCCCGCCGATGGTGCCGAGCCCGCTGCAGCGATTGTCAGGCAGCTTTCATCCGGCACGCTCTAGCACCCATTCGAAAGAGCTCTTCCAAAGCTCCGGCGAAACTTCCTGCGATAGGATGCCGACGAGATCCGACAGTTTGACCCCGCGCAATTTTTCCCGCCAGGCTTCGTCAGCCTCCCACATGATGCGCGCGACCGCGCATGGGCTGCTTTCGCAATAGCCCTTTGGCCGGCAGGGGTTGTTGGCCCGGATATTGGTGCAGACAAAGGTACGCTGCCGGCCCTCGACGGCCTCGACGATCTCGAGAAAGGTCAGCTCGGCCGGTGGTTTCGCCAGCCGGTAGCCGCCCGAAGGGCCGAGGGTCGTATCGACAAGCCCTGCCTGCGACAGGCCTTGCAGAGCCTTGGAAAGATATTCCTTGGGAAGTCCATGGAATTCGGCCAATGCTTTGGTGGAAAGATAGCGACCGTCGGGCAGACCGGCTAGAATGGCGCAGCAATGAAGCGCCCATTCGACTTGGCTTTTCAAGATCATGAATTTATTCCACGGGGCCGATCTTCGCTGGCTCCTATCAAGGACAAAGGATATCCTTATTTCGCCAAAGTGTAAACCGAACGCCGCGTATCGCTTGTGCAAGCCGGACACATCTGCGTCACTTGCCGCCAACAAGCAACAATCCGGATTTTCTCGCCGCCGGATTGGACGACTGGGAGTTTAACTTGTCTCCGCTCGGCAACGCGGACGTTACGCAGCTATCAGCATGTTCAGCGGAGTTTGAGACGTGACCGCTCAGGTCATCCATTTGCGGTGCTCGATGAAGCGTTCCGCCAGAAGGTCGATGAACAATCGTACCTTCGTCGGCAGATGACTGCGGTTCGGATACATCGCGCTGATCGTGAACTCCACGGCACGATAATCGGGCATGGCGCGCACGAGGCGCCCGGCAGCGACATCTTCGAAGACGATGAAGCTCGGGGCAAGGAAGATGCCGTGCCCGCTGGCCAGGAGATAACGCAAAGTCTCGGCGCTGTTGGAGACGACATTGCCCGCGATCTTGACGCCTTGCTGCTTGCCGTCGGCATCCTCGAAACGCCATTCGTCGCCATAAGGATAGTGCGTATATTGCAGGCAATTATGCGCCGCGAGATCGGCCGGCACCTTCGGCAAGGAATGCGTGTCGCGATATTCGGGCGAGCAGACGAGCATGTGGCGCCAAGGCGTAAGCTTGCGTGCGACCAGTGTCGAATCCTGGGCAGGCAAGGTGCGGATCATCAGATCGTAGCCCTCTTCGATCATGTCGATCGAGCGCTCGCCGACGTTGAAGTCGATCGAGATCGCCGGGTACTGAGTCATGAATTCATTGATGACGGGAAGCAGGAAACGGACGATGGCGCCGCTGGTATAGATTTTCAGCGTACCGCGCGGCATGGTGCTGAGAGCGCCCGCCGTCCGATCGGCCTCCTCGAGATCGGCAAGGATCTGCGAGGAACGCTCATAATAATATTTGCCTGTCTCCGTCAGGCTGACCCTGCGCGTCGTGCGATTGAGGAGCCGCACGCCGAGACGATCTTCGAGGGATTGCACATGATTGCCCACCATGGTGACGGACATGTTGAGCCGGCGGGCGGCTGCGGAAAAGCCGCCGCAATCCACCACCCGGCCAAAGACTATCAGGCTGGTCAACCGATCCATATCGTCCTCGGATTATCCGCTGTGAGTTGATGATCCTTCCAGATTTGAGGAGATTATCAGAAAGATCGTTCGGACGCATCTTCATCGCATCAAAAAAGGAGCCCATGCAAACGGGCTCGATGCTGAAGGAAACGGACCATGGTCGAACTACCCCGCAACGAGGCGTTCAGAAACGCGAGCCAGGCCGAGGCCGCACCAGCCGGCGAAGTGGCAAAGTCTCCAGCTGCCGAGGCGCCGCAAGGCCCGACCGTCGGCACACCTGCCACCGCCGCTGCTGCCAGGACAGGCCGCAAGCTGGTCAAGCGCGGCATGCTTGCCGCCACGCTGCTGGCCGGCGTCGCCTTTGGCGCCGATTTCGGCTATCGCTACTGGACGGTCGGACGCTTCATCGAATCGACCGACGACGCCTATGTGAAGGCCGACTACACGACCATCGCACCGAAGGTCGCCGGCTACATCAAGGACGTGCTCGTCAACGACAACGACACGGTCAAGACCGGCCAGGTGCTTGCCCGCATCGACGACCGCGATTTCCAGGCGGCTCTTTCCCAGGCAAAGGCTGATCTCAAAGCCGCCGATGCGGCAATCGCCAATATCGACGCCCAGATCCTGCTGCAGCAATCGCTGATCGCGCAGGCCAAGGCAACGGTCGATTCTTCCAAGGCTTCCCTGGACTACGCAGTCTCGGACGCAGCGCGATCGGCACGGCTGATCACCAACGGCGTCGGCACCCAATCGCGTGCCGAAGAGACGCAATCTGCCAGCAAGCAGGCCGCCGCCGCCGTCGAACGCGATCAGGCTGCAGTCATTGCGGCCGAGAACAAGGTGCCGGTGCTGCAGACCCAGCGCGATCAGGCGGTCGCCCAGCGCGACCGTGCCGCGGCCGCAGTTCAGCAGGCAGAACTCAACCTGTCCTATACGAACATCGTCGCGGCCGTCGATGGCACGGTCGGCGCCCGCTCGATCCGCGTCGGGCAATACGTCACCTCGGGCACGCAGCTGATGGCGGTGGTGCCGCTGCACTCCGTCTATGTCGTCGCGAATTTCAAGGAAACCCAGTTAACCTACGTGCGCCCCGGCCAATCGGTCGAGATCAAGGTCGACAGCTTCCCGGATGTGGCCATCAAGGGTCACGTCGACAGCCTCTCGCCGGCAAGCGGACTGGAATTCTCGCTGCTGCCGCCGGACAATGCGACGGGCAATTTCACCAAGATCGTCCAGCGCATCCCGGTGAAGATCGTCATCGATGACGAACACCTGGCAGGGTTGCTGCGCTCTGGCATGTCGGTCGAGCCTGAAATCGATACCAAGGCAGTGCAGACATCGACCGCCAATGCCGAGAAATTATCCAGCGACGCCGGATAACCCTTCCCCTCCTTTGTCGATCATCTGCTCGACACCGTCATGAGATTGTTCCGGCATCAGCCGGATGGAGAAACATCGTGGCCACTCTTCAGATCGCCGCAAACAACAATTCCGCCATACCCGTGAACGCTGCCCTCGCGCCGGCTGCCCGGCCCGCCATGAGCCCTTTGCGCATGTGGACCGCGGTGATCGGCTCCACGCTTGGCGCTTTCATGGCCGTTCTCAACATCCAGATCGTCAATGCCTCGCTCGCCGACATCCAGGGCGCGATCGGCGCCGGAACCGACGATGGCGGCTGGATCTCGACCTCCTACCTGATCGCCGAGATCGTCGTCATTCCCCTTAGCGCCTGGCTGGCGCGCGTCTTTTCGGTCCGCAATTATCTGCTGACCAACGCCATCCTCTTTCTCGCCTTCTCGGTCGGCTGCGCTTTTGCTGCAAACCTGCAGCAGATGATCGTCCTGCGCGCCATACAGGGCTTTTCCGGCGGCGTGCTGATCCCCATGGCCTTTACCATCATCATCACGCTGCTGCCGAAGCCCAAGCAGCCGATGGGTCTTGCGCTCTTCGCCCTTTCCGCAACCTTCGCGCCGGCCATCGGTCCGACCATAGGCGGCTATCTCACCGAGAACTGGGGCTGGGAATACATCTTCTACGTCAATCTCGTGCCCGGCATGCTGATGGTCGGCATGCTCTGGGTCTCGCTCGACCCCGCCCCGATGAACCTTTCGCTGCTCGCCAAGGGCGACTGGCCCGGCATCATCACCATGGCGGTTGGCCTTGCAGCGCTGCAGACCGTGCTTGAAGAAGGCAACAAGGACGACTGGTTCGGCTCGCCGTTCATCGTCCGCCTCTCCGTCATCGCCGCGGTCTCTTTGACGCTCTTTCTCATCATCGAGCTGCGCGCCGCCCATCCACTCCTCAACCTGCGTCTGCTGGCACGCCGCAATTTCGGCTTCGGCATCGTCGCCAATTTCCTGATGGGCGTCGCCCTCTATGGCTCGGTCTTCATCCTGCCGATCTATCTGACGCGCATCCAGGGCTATAATTCCGAGCAGATCGGCATGGTGCTTGCCTGGACCGGCATTCCGCAGCTCATCCTGATCCCGCTGGTGCCGCGGCTGATGAAGCGTGTCGACGCCCGGCTGCTGATCATCGTCGGCTTCGCGCTCTTTGCCGCTTCGAACTTCATGAATATCTACATGACGAGCAACTATGCCAGCGATCAGCTCTTCTGGCCGAACATCGTGCGTGCCATCGGCCAGGCACTCGCCTTCACGCCGCTGACGGCGATCGCCACCGCCGGCATCGAGCAGGAAAATGCCGGTTCCGCCTCGGCGCTCTTCAACATGATGCGCAATCTCGGCGGTGCGGTCGGCATTGCCGCGCTGCAGACCTTCCTGACCAAGCGCGAGCAGTTCCATTCCAACATCCTCACGGATTCGGTCTCGATATTCGAAGAGGCTACCCGCGCCCGCGTCGCCAATCTGACGAATTACTTCATGAACCATGGTGTCAGCGACCAGGCGCTTGCCACGCACAAGGCGATCGTTGCCATCGCCGCCAGCCTTCGCAAGCAGGCCAACATCATGGCTTTCAGCGACACGTTCTTCCTGCTCGGCGTTGCGCTTGTCATTGCCCTCGTCGCCAGCCTGCTTCTCAAGAAACCCGGTCAGCTTTCCGGCGGCGGAGCGCACTGAGCGGTGCACCTCGAAGAGGAGGAAATAACGATGACCTTGCTGCACGACATGCCAAAAGCCACAACAGCAAACCCCAGAGCGCCGCACGGCGGCATCAATATCGGGGCAATCCTGAGTCTCATCGAATGGCTGACCGGCGACGAATGCCACGCCCTCGACGAGGCAGGCCTTGTCGCAGGTCTTGGCCGCCGCCTGCAGGCGCTTGGCCTTCCCGTTGACCGGCTGACGCTGCACCTGACGACGCTGCATCCTGAGTTCATCGGCCGCACCTTTGCCTGGGCGCCGGGCGAGCCGGTCGAGATACATGATCGGGAGCATGGCACGCGCCTCGCTTTGGCCAATACGCCGCTCGTGAAGGCGCAGGACATGCGCGAACTGCTGGTCGTCGGCCCGGGCGAGAGTCCGCATGGGCGCTGGCAGCATATCGACATCTTTTATGGCCGCGGACTGGTGCAGCTGATCGTGGCGCCGCTCTGCAATGCCGACGGGCCGATCAGCACCGCCGCCTTCGGCACGCGCCGCCCCGGTGGTTTCACATCGGCCGAACGGGACGTGATCGAGCGCATTCTCCCGGCGCTGCGCAATACCTGCGAGCTGCGCGTTCTCAGGCAATGCGAACTCAGCCTTCTCGATACCTATATCGGCCCGATGACAGCAAGCCGGATCCTTGCCGGACATATCCGCCGCGGCGAGATCGAATCCATGGAGGCGGCGCTTCTGCTCTGCGATCTGCGCGGCTTCACCGAACTTTCCAACCGGCTGCCCGGCAGCACCGTCCTCAGCCTCCTGAACGCCTATTTCGACAAGGTGGTACCCGCAATTACCCGCGAGGGCGGCGAAGTGCTGAAATTCATGGGCGATGCCGTTCTCGCCTTCTTCCCTGGCGCCGATGCGGCCGGTGCCTGTGGGGCCGCCCTGGCTTCAGCGAAGACAATCCTCGATGAAATAGGCAGCTTCGAATATGATGGCATCCGCGTCAAGGTCGGCATCGCGCTGCATTATGGCGAGGTCAGCTACGGCAATGTCGGCTCCGGCAACCGGCTGGATTTCACCTTGATCGGCCCCGACGTCAATATCGTCAGCCGCATACAGAGTATCTGCAGCGAAAGGGGCGAAGCGCTCCTGACCTCGGCCCCCTTCCGGCAAAAGGCGGGGATCACCGACGCAATTTCGATCGGTCAGCAGCGCTTGAAGGGTTTCGGCGAAACGATGGAGCTTTTCGCGCTAACGCGCGCGGAGTGATCCCGTCTCAATCGAAGACAAGGATCGACGCGCGTTTTTGCATCCGCTCGACATTTCCGAAGGTCGCGGTAGTCGATCCCGATATCGGCAGCGGCGACGACGCCCTTCGGGCGACATAGTTGAAATCATTCAGCAAAAATCCCGTCGCACACTTGGCATAGGATTCCTGTGCAGTCCGCGAATCCTTACAGTCATTCATTTAAGTATTTGAAATTAAAATATAAATATTTCCGAAGTCACGATAGCCTTATGAAGGCCCGGCGCCCTGAGCATGGTTGACAGATGCGCCTGGGTCGCGATAGCCGATAGCATGGAGAATTGAATGAGCATTTTACCGAACGTCTTTTCTTCGCGCTTCGCCGCCCGAAGAGCATCCGCCGCGACCAGTCGATCGTCCGATGAATTTCGGTGGGTGAACTGGATCCTTGCGATATATTTCGCGGTGCAGGCCGTCGTGCGGATTTCTCTTTCGAGCTCGGTGCGAATAGACGAAGCGCAGCAATTCGTGGTCAACCAGTGGCTGGCGTGGGGATATGACGCGCAGCCGCCGCTTTACAATTGGATTCAATACGGAGTGTTTGACGTCTTCGGCACCAGCGTCGCATCGCTTGCCGTGCTGAAAAACATCCTGCTTTTCCTCGTCTATTTCGCCTATCACCAACTGGCGCGACTTCTTTTGGAGGACAAGCGCCTGGCCGCGGTCGCCACGCTGTCGCTTCTGACGATCCCCCAAATGTTCTGGCAGGCGCAGCGGGACCTGACGCACACTGTCGGCACGCTCCTCGCAGTGACCGCTTTCATCTATTTCGTCGTGAAGACCATTCGCAAGCCGACATTCACCTCCTACGCCATGATGGGCCTATGGGCAGGGCTTGGAATGCTCACGAAGTACAATTTCGTACTGATCATCGCGAGCGTCTTTGTTGCGGTCGTTTTTCATCCGCAAGGGCGCTCAAGGCTGCTGGACAAACGCTTTGTGATGACGCTGGCTCTGGCCATCCTCGTGTTCCTGCCGCATGCGGTGTGGATGCTGTCGAACATGGACCTGGTCCTTACCTCCACCGTCGCAACCATGTCGGAACAGGGACAAGGGGGGAAGCTTTCCGATATCGGTCATGGCGTTGTCGAACTGATCAAGACCAGCATCGTCATCATCGCGCCTACCGCCGCGATCTTCCTGATCGTCTTTCGCCGGCCGTTTCTGCAGTCGCTTCGGTTTAAAAGCGAATGGGTGAATTTCTTTGAAAGAATATTCCTGAGCACGGTGGCCATACTGTTCGCGCTGATCCTGGTTACGACGCTCACGGAATTTCGCGACCGCTGGCTTCTGCCCTTTCTGTTTCTGGTTCCGCTTTACTTCTGCCTGAAGCTTGAGGCCGCCGGCGCACAAAACCCGTCCGACATAAAGAAATCCTTTTATGTGCCTTTCGGCCTGATGATCGCCCTCCCCCTCATCCTGACGGCAGGCACGATCTTTCCGAAGCTGTTCGATTCATATCAGCATTTGAACACGCCCTATGGCGCGTTTCTGAAGGAGACGATCGCCGCGGAAGGCAAGCAGCCGGTGGCGGTGGTGACGACAGCATGGCTCAAGGCGGGCAACATCCGCGCCAATATGCCGGATACGGCCGTAATATCCACGGCATATCCCGCATCCGATCTTGACCGCCAGGCTTTGGGGAACGGACCGATCTTGCTGGTCTGGAATGAGCGTGACGGACACGCTTCGTCCATGCCCGATGAGCTCAAGCGGTGGCTGACGGCGAAATTCGGCAACTCGATCACCTTGCCCGCGCAGAACGATGCCGCCATTCCGTATTACTATGGGAAAGATCCGGATCGGTTCCATTTCGGCTATGCGTGGTTCTACCCGGCCGCGGGCTAGGGAACGCGCCTGCCCCATTTCCCGGACCGGCGCCCAGGACACATAATCTCTCATGATTGCCGATGACCTCTTCGGTTCGGTATAGCCGGCCGCATCGCGAAGGCGATGACGCGTAAGCGCGGCATTGAGCCGCCGCGCATTGATTCTATGCTCTCTCTTCCCCGGCATGGCCCCGGACGACGTCACGCGGACACCCATGGCAATTTCTCCTGGCCACCGAAGCCTTTCTCCGATCCATCGGTGCGGCGTCGCAATCAATTTGAATGCAGCTGCTAAATGCGCCGTTCCACGATCACCGCTGACGGATCGCCTGCCCGGTATCGACGATTCCGATCTCTCGCATCTGAACGCCCGAATCGAGGGGAAAATCAGTATAGTTTGTAATAAAGACTTACTATTTGGCGGATTTTTGAGGAAAATAATATACATCTCGTATGTTTATATAGTATATCCTACAAATGTTCTTAAGGCAGACTTATTTATATTTATGGATTCTGATGTATTTTTGCATCTATGACGCTTTTATGTCGTTACTTACAGAAAAATCCGAAACTATTGTATTTCGATGCCGGCGCGGCCTCGCTAGTTTGCGTGCGCGGACATCCTGTGACGTTCCGCAAGAGGGAACAGCCGGATAGATGGAATGTGGCGGGTAGTTACCGACATCGTTCTGATCCGGCAAAGCGATTGGAGAAAAAATGAATATCAAGAGCCTTCTTCTCGGCTCCGCTGCTGCACTCGTAGCAGTTTCCGGTGCTCACGCGGCTGACGCTATCGTTGCTGCTGAGCCGGAGCCCCTGGAATACGTCCGCATCTGCGATGCATATGGCGCTGGCTACTTCTTCATCCCGGGCACGGAAACCTGCCTCAAGATCGGTGGTAAGGTTCGTACCGAAGGCAAGTGGTATGACGCTTATGACCCGGATGCACGCTATGGCACTCTCTGGCACACTCGTGCCGAGCTGCAGCTGCAGACGGCAACCGACACCGAATATGGTCCTCTGAAGACCAACACCGAACTGCGTTGGGACTGGAATGACGGCAACGCCACCTCCACCAACCTGCTGCACGCAAGCATCAGCCTCGGTGGCTTCACCATCGGTAAGGAAGACTCGCAGTTCAACGTCTTCACCGGTTATGCCGGCGACGTCATCAACGACGACGTGATCGGCGATGGCCCGTACGAACTGAACCAGATCACCTACAACTACGACGCCGGCAACGGTTTCACGGCTGTGATCTCGGTTGAAGACAGCAATTCGGGCCCGGGTGCTACCGGCGCCAATGGCGAAGACAGCTCCGACCACTATGCTCCGGACGTTGTCGCAGGTGTTGGCTACAAGGCCGGCGCATGGGGCTTCAAGGTCGTCGGCGGCTACGACTCGATCGTTGAAGAAGGCGCCATCAAGGCTCGCGTTGATGCCGACTTCGGCGTATTCGATGCCTTCGTCATGGGCGGCTGGAACACCGACGGCGACAAGCTGAACAAGTATGCCAATGGCGATTCGATCGGCCAGAGCTGGGGCGACTGGGCAGTTTGGGGCGGCGTTGGCGTACCGGTCAACGAAAAGCTGAAGTGGAACCTGCAGCTCGCCTACACCGACAACAAGACCTTCTCGGCAACCACGAACGTCAAGTGGAAGCCGGTCAAGAACCTGCTCATCGAGCCGGAAGTCACCTACACCAACTGGGATTCGATCAACGAAGACCAGTGGGCTGGCGTTCTCCGCTTCGAGCGTAGCTTCTAAGCCTATCCAGATCTAATCTGATCTGAAATAGACCTCCGATCAGAAAGGGAGGAAGGTTCGGTTTCCCTCCGGACCTTCTTTCTTTTTTGCATTCTGGAGATCATGATATTCCGGCTGGCTCTTCCGAAGCCGGCACCTTTCCCGGGCGCACGGGCGTGCTCAAAAAGGCAGCGGCATGGCCGCAAATTGATGCTTTCCACCGCCACCAACCTTGCCGTATCCGTTGAGCGACGACACGCTGGCGAGAGGATACGGCCATGGCGAAGCCCTTCTATTGGAATGAACTCAACACATATGATTTCGCCGATCTCTCGGCCGACACCACGATCGCGATCCTGCCGATTGCCTCGACGGAGCAGCACGGCCCGCATCTGCCGATCGCAACCGATGTTGCGATCGCTACGGGCATGCTGGCGGAACTGAAAGTCCAGCGCTCCGCCGATCTCGATTTCCTTGTGCTGCCGACGCAGGAAATCGGCAAGGCCAACGAACATATCTACGGTCCCGGCACGCTTTCGCTCAGCGCTGAGCTGTTGATACCGGTCTGGACCGCCATCGGCGCGAAGGTCGCAGAGGCCGGCATCCGCAAGATGGTCATCGTCAACTCCCATGGCGGCAATCTCGATATTATGGGCATCGTCGCGCGCGAGCTGCGCGTGCGTCATCGGATGGCCGTCGTCGCCACGCAGTGGAGCCGCTTCGGCACGCCTGACGGCATGATCGACGACCATGAGCAGCGCTTCGGCATTCATGGCGGCGATGTCGAAACCTCGCTCATGCTGCATTTCCGGCCCGAGCTCGTGCGGATGGACAAGGCTGAGAATTTCGCCTCCAGAGCGGAATGGATGAAGGAACATTCCAAATATCTGCAACCGCTGCCGCCGCATTCGCTCGCCTGGATCGCGCATGATCTCAATCCAAACGGCGTGGTCGGCAATGCCGCGGCCGGCACGGCCGAAAAGGGCGCGCTCATCTGCCGGCACCAGATCGCCGGCTTCATCGAGATGCTGCGCGACCTGCGCGACTATCCGCTCTCCAACCTCTATTCGAAATAGGTGTCCGAACGGCGGCGCTCGGAGGGCGCGATGATATGCCCCTTCGCGTGCAGCTCCTCCACCATTCCGGCAAGTTCCGCCAGCAGGTACTCGGCGAAAAGGCTGGTGGCGGCATCGAGCGGCGCACGCGTCCGGGCGAAAAGCTTCATGGGTTGGGGCCGTGAGTGGGGCTCGGCGATCGGCCGAAAGACCAGCTCCCCGCGGCGACACTCGGTGATAACGTCGAGCGGGTTGAGCAGCGTCAGCCCCGCCCCGCATTTCACGAGTTGCTTGAGCATTTCCGACGCATTGCTCTCCAGCACGGGCTCGACCTGCACGGAGAGGCGCGCCAACGTCAGATTGATGATATCGCGCAGGCTGCTTCCAGGCTGCGCCAGCAGCAGCCGCTCCTCGACGACATCGGCGAGATTGATCGGCCCCGGTCCGATCAAGGGGTGACCGGGAGGCAGCACGACACCGATCGGTATGTCGAAATTGCCGAGCGAGCGGATGCCGGGCGTTGCCGGTATGTTGAAGCCCAGTCCGATATCAACCTCTCCGGCGACTACCGGCGCCATGGTGGTGGAGCCGGCATCGTTGCGCAGCTGGATGAAGACCCTCGGATGTTCCAGGAGGAAGCGGGCGATGATCTCGGGCAGAGGTCCGGCGGCAAGGCCGACCGTCGCGACGATCCTGACCTTGCCGGCCTGCTGCATCTTGAGGCTGCGAATGCGCCCTTCCAGCCGCTCGTAATTCTTCAGCACCTCGCGGATGTGCTCGATGCAGAGCTCGCCTGCCGCCGTCAGCCGCAAGCCACGCGGCAGACGCTCGAAGAGTGGCGCCCCCATTTCCTCCTCCAACGCCAGAATCTGCCGGTTGATCGCCGATGACGCCACGTTGAGCCGCGCCGCCGCCTTGCGGATCGAGCCGCAGCGGGCAATTTCATTGATGTAGAGAAGCCGTCTCGAATGCAGCATATGCGTTCCCATTGCTTAATTTTTGCCCAGGCCGCACAATTTAGGCACAGACCTGGGAAGAGATGCCGAAAAAGCATCAATGCGGACGAATTTTGATGCTTTTCAAAGCGCAAGGCAATCGCTCAAATGCAAGAAATGGGCCTCAACAATGACGTCCCATGGCAGATAAGGGGAACAGTCAGCCATGCATAATACATTGAAGATAAAAGCATTTTTCGCCGCCATGGGTCTGGCCGCAGCAATCGTCTCGGCTGGACCCGCAAACGCACTCGATAAAGTCACCTACGGCACCAACTGGCTTGCCCAGGCCGAGCATGGCGGCTTCTATCAGGCCATTGCCGATGGCACATACAAAAAATATGGCCTCGACGTCACCATCGTCCAGGGCGGCCCCAATGCCGCCAATTCGGCTTTGCTGATTTCCGGCAAGCTTGATTTCTACATGGGCGGCCCGCAGCAAGAGATCGATGCGGTCAAGCAGGGCATTCCGATCGTCGATGTCGCGGCGATCTTCCAGAAGGACCCGCAAGTGCTGATCGCCCATCCGGATGCCGGCGTGGAGAAATTCGAGGATCTCGCCAAGCTGCCGACGCTATTCCTGAGCAAGGACGGCTATATCACCTATTTCGAGTGGATGAAGGCGAATTTCCCGGGCTTCAAGGACGAGCAGTTCAAGCCCTATAATTTCAGCCCGGCGCCCTTCCTCGCCGACAAGCAGTCGGCGCAGCAGGGATATGTCACCTCGGAACCCTATGAGATCGAGAAGCAGGCTGGCTGGAAGCCGAAAGTCTTCCTGATCGCCGATGCCGGCTATTCGCCCTATTCGACGATGATCACCGCGCAGAAGGCGCTGGTCGACAAGAATCCCGATCTCGTGCAACGTTTCGTCAATGCCTCGATCGAAGGCTGGTACAACTATCTCTACGGCGACAACAAGGCGGCCAACGAGCTGATCAAAAAGGACAATCCCGATATGACGGATGGCCAGATCGCCTATTCCATCGCCAAGATGAAGGACTATGGCATCGTTGAATCCGGTGACGCTCTCGACAAGGGCATCGGCTGCCTCACCGAGGCGCATTACAAGAAGTTCTTCGACGAGATGGTGCAGATCAAGATCTTCGATGCCGATATCGACTACAAGAAAGCTTTCGATACGCAGTTCGTCTGCAAGGGCGTCGGCATGTCGCTGAAGAAGTAAGCCTTGACACCTCCCCTTGAGGGGGAGGTCGCCGTAAAGCGGCGGGTGGGGGTGATGTTCTCGGATTTGCAAAAGATCACCCCACCCCGGAGCTTCGCTCCGATCCTCCCCTCAACGGGAGGGTGGATCAACAAAGAGCCGAACAATGACACTATCGGAAACCATTGCGACAAATCGAACGGAAGCACGCAAGCGGCCGCTCGTCATCATGGAGCAGGTCTCCAAGACCTTCTCGAACGGCACGTTGGCGCTGTCGGACATGTCGCTCCATGTGGAGAGCGGCGAATTCATAAGCCTGCTCGGACCTTCCGGCTGCGGCAAGTCGACGGCTTTGCGTATCATCGCCGGCCTCGGCGGTGCTTCCAGCGGCAGGATCGATTGGCCGAGTTCACGCATCAACGCGAAGGGCCTGCCGGAGGGCGATATCGGCTTCGTCTTCCAGGAACCGACGCTGCTCCCTTGGAAGACGGTGTTCGGCAACGTCCACCTGCCCCTGAAGCTAAGGGGAATTTCGAAAGTTGCCGCCCATGAACAGATCATGGAAACATTGGCGACGGTCGGCCTTCAGGACTTCGCCGATGCCTATCCGCGGGAGCTGTCCGGCGGCATGAAGATGCGGGTTTCGATCGCGCGTGCGCTGGTAACGAAACCGAAGCTGCTGCTGATGGACGAGCCCTTTGCCGCGCTCGATGAAATCACGCGCCAGAAGCTCAATGACGACGTGCTGCGCCTCTGGCACACAACAGGCATCACCGTCATCTTCGTCACGCATTCCGTCTATGAATCCGCCTATCTCTCCAACCGCATCGTCGTCATGAAGGCGCGGCCGGGCCGCGTCCACACCGACTTCCCCCTGCAAACCAGCGGCGAACGCGATCCGCTCTATCGCTCATCGGAAGAATACCGGGAGGTGTGCGAAAAAGTATCCCGTTCCCTGATCGAGGCCATCGGCTGGCCGGAGGCCCATTGATGAGCGACAGCACCAGCCTGCCCGCCATTCTTTCCGCTGAAACAATCAATGCGCCGGCTACCGCCGCCAGGCAGCGCAATCTAGAACGCGCGCTCGGCGTCGTCGTACCGATCGCGACCGTTCTCGTGCTTCTCATCCTCTGGCAGCTTCTCGTCGTCGGCACCGGCATTCCGCAATATATTCTGCCGAGCCCGATCGCCGTCGCCAAGGCGCTTGTCTCCGATTGGGGCATTCTCTGGCCGGCGCTGTGGGTGACGACCGAAATCACCTTCATATCCCTCGTCCTGGCGCTGATCGGCGGCGTCGGCTTTGCCATCTTCCTTGTGCAGTCCCGCTGGATCGAACTCGCCTTCTATCCGCTCGCCGTCATTCTTCAGGTGACGCCGATTGTCGCGATCGCACCGTTGATCCTGATCTATGCGCCGACACGCGAAGCAGCGCTTTTAATCTGCGGCTTCCTCGTTGCCTTTTTTCCAATCCTGTCCAACATGGTGCAGGGATTGAAAAGCGTCGACCATAATCTGCTTAATCTCTTTGATCTCTACGGTGCCTCGCGCTGGCAGGCCTTGCTGCATCTGAAGCTGCCGGCAGCCCAGCCCTATTTCATGACGGGCTTGAGGATCGGCGGTGGCCTGTCGCTGATCGCATCGGTCGTCGCGGAATTCGCCGCCGGCTCCGGCGGTCCGAATTCGGGCCTGGCGTTCCGCTTGCTGGAAGCGCAATACCGCCAGAACATGCCGCGGCTCTTCGCGGCACTGCTGCTTCTGTCGGCGCTCGGCGTCGCCATCTTCGCCTTCACCTCCTTCATCTCATGGCTGAGCCTGCATCGCTGGCATGAGAGCAGCCTCAAGCGGGAGAACTGATGTCCCACGCCTTCATGTCGCCGCCGAATGCCGCTCGCTTCGTGCTGAGCAATGCTACCGTTCCCGCCGTGACGCTGTCCGGCTTTCCGGCACCCTCCAGTGAGGGCCTCGTCAAGGCCGATATCGTCGTGGCCGACGGCCTTATCAGCGATATCCGCGCGCCGGGTACATCGCCGGTGGAATATGCCAAGGTCGATATGAGGGAGGGCATGGTCTGGCCGACTTTCGCCGACATGCACACCCATCTCGACAAGGGCCACATATGGGAGCGCCGCTCCAACCCGGACGGTAGTTTCATGGGCGCGCTTGATGCCGTGCGCACCGACCGCGAAGCCAACTGGTCGCCCGATGATGTGCGCAAGCGCATGGAATTCTCGCTGCGCTCGGCTTACGCCCATGGCACAGGCTTGATCCGTACCCATCTGGATTCACTAGCGCCGCAGCACCGCATTTCCTTCGAGGTTTTCGCCTCGGTTCGCGAAGCCTGGAAGGACAAGATCGCGCTGCAGGCCGTCGCTCTCTTTCCGCTCGACAGCATGGTGGACGATGCCTTCTTCGCCGATCTGCTTCGCGTCGTTTGCGACACCGGCGGCTTGATGGGCGGTGTCACTCAGATGAATCCGGACCTTGAGGGCCAGCTGGACAAACTGATCCGCGCAGCCGCCGACAACGGTCTCGACATTGATCTGCATGTCGACGAGACAGAAGACAGGGAGGTGCTGACGCTGAAGGCGATTGCCGAAGCCGTGCTTCGCAACGGCTTCACGGGCAAGGTCACAGCCGGCCATTGCTGCTCGCTTGCCCGGCAGGACGAGGATGTGGCAAGCGCCACCATCGAACTCGTCGCCAAGGCCGGGATTTCCATCGTCTCGCTGCCGATGTGCAACATGTATCTGCAGGACCGTCATGCCGGCCGCACACCGCGCTGGCGCGGTGTCACCCTTCTGCATGAGCTTGCCGCCGCCGGTGTTCCCACAGCCGTTGCCTCCGACAATACCCGCGATCCCTTCTATGCTTATGGCGATCTCGATCCAGTCGAAGTGTTCCGGGAAGCCGTGCGCATCCTGCATCTCGACCATCCGCTGGATACGGCCGCAAGGGTCATCACCACCTCGCCCGCAGAGATACTTGGCCGCCCGGATATCGGGCGGATCGCCGTCGGCAGCCCCGCCGATCTCGTGCTTTTCAGCGCCAGGCGATGGAGCGAATTCCTTTCCCGTCCGCAGTCCGACCGCGTCGTCCTTCGCAAGGGCAAGGTGATCGACCGTAGCCTGCCGGATTACCGTGAACTCGACAGCGTCATTGGAGCCTGACATGCCGGATTACCAGCGCATCAAGAAAGAACTCGAAGGCATCGCCGTCGAAGACAATCCGGCGCTCGTGCGTCAGAAGAGCCGCGACTTCTATTGGTATTCACCGATCCTGAAGGCCCAGCTCGACAATGTCACAGCCGATCTCGTCGTGACGCCGAAGACCGAGGAAGAGGTGATCCGCACTTTGAAGGTCGCCTACGCGCATGACGTACCCGTCACGCCGCGTGGCGCGGGCACCGGCAATTACGGCCAGGCGATGCCGCTTTCCGGCGGTATAGTGCTCAATCTCGCCGCGATGAACAGGATCAAGGAGATCCATCCCGGCCGCGTCGTCTGCGAGCCCGGAATCGTTATTGCCGAACTCGACCGCCAGACCAGGGCCCATTCGGGCCAGGAACTGCGCTTCCATCCTTCGACCGCGCAGACGGCGACGATCGGCGGCTTCATCGCCGGCGGCTCGGGCGGTGTCGGCTCGATCACCTGGGGCGGCCTGCGCGATCTCGGCAACATCCTGCGGCTGCGCGTCGTGACGATGGAAGCAGAACCCCGCACTCTCGATCTCACCGGCTGGGATCTGACCAAGGTCAGCCATGCCTACGGCACCAACGGCATCATCACCGAAATCGAGATGCCGCTGGCGCCGGCCTATGATTGGGTCGATGTGCTGGTCGGTTATGACGACTTCATGGATGCCGTGCGCTTCTCCGATGCGCTCGCCAAATGCAACGGCATTCTGGTCAAGGAGATCGCCCCGATCGCCGCTCCCATTCCGCACGAATATTTTACCCGCCACAAGCCCTATATCCGTCAGGGGCAATCGATCGTGGCGCTGATGATCGCGCCGCACTCGATGGATCCTTTCGTTGCCTTCACCATGCAGCAGAAGGGTGAAATCACCTTCCGCTCCGACAAGGTGGAGAGCATGAAGGGCATTCCGCATGCCTATGAACTCGCCTGGAACCACACGACGCTGCGCGCTATCAAGGTCGATCCGTCGATCACCTATCTGCAGGTGCAGTATCCGGGGCCGGACCACGTCGCCAAAGTCCAGAAGATGGTGGAGATTTTCGGCGACGAGGTGCCCGGTCATCTCGAATTCATCAAGTTCGACGGCCAGATCCAGTGCTCGGGCTTGCCGCTGGTGCGCTATACCTCAGAGGCGCGGCTTGAGGAGATCATTAGGATTCATCAGGACCACGGCTGCCCGATCTTCAACCCGCATCGCTATACGCTGGAGGAAGGCGGCATGAAGCAGACGGACGCCGTGCAGCTTGCCTTCAAGAAGGAAACAGACCCGAAGGGCCTGCTCAACCCTGGCAAGATGATTGCCTGGGACGATCCGAATTTCGATTTCAAATCCGGCAAGAATTACCTCTTCCCCGGCCTTGCAGCGCTGATGGAGGCCTCATGAAGGTTCTCGTCCTTCATTCCCATCCGGTCGAGGAAAGCTATGGCGCCGCGCTGCACCGGCAAACCGTCGAGAGCCTGAAGGGCGCCGGCCACGAGGTCGACGATTGCAATCTTTATGCGGAAGGGTTCGATCCCGTACTGTCACGCCAAGACCGCGTGATCTATCATGACTATCCTGGCAATATCGAGGCGGTAAAATCCTATGTCGAGCGGTTGCAGCGCGCGGAAGCCTTAGTCATCGTCACGCCCGTCTGGAATTTCGGCTTTCCTGCGATCCTCAAGGGTTATTTCGACCGGGTCTGGCTGCCCGGCGTCTCCTTCGAACTCGTTGACGGCAAGGTGCGCTCAAAGCTGCAGCACATCCGCAAGCTTGGGGCGGTGCTGACCTATGGCGCCGACCCGTTCCGCGCCTTCATCGCCGGCAACCCTCCGAAGAAGATCGTCAAGCGTGTCCTGCGCGCCCAGATCAAGCCCTTCGCCCCGGTCGTTTTCCTTGCCCATTACGACATGAACCGCTCGACCGACGAGACGAGAGGGCTCTTCCTTGACAAGGTAAAGCGGGAAATGGCGCGCTTCTGAGATTGAGCGCGCTTGTTATAGCCGATCTCTAAGCCTATCCGCGGTGACGTTCCGGCCACGCCGGAAAACACCCAAAATCATTACCTGATCGCGTTCAACGACGAAAGCAATCGACGTTGTGCGGCGGTAGCCGATAACACGAAGCCCCGGCACCGGCCCTTCGTGAACGGTCCCGCGCTCCGCAAACGTTGCAAGCCCTCAATAAGCTCATAAAATACCGCCGACACTAATTGCCGGCAATCACTGGCCGAAATTGGCAGCCACGTCGTCAAAAATCTGGTCAAGCTCTGCCGGCGTGGATGACTTCGTTACGGTCATGGTAACGGCCAGATTCAAGCTGGCGCTGGATGAACGGCTCGTCGTGATCGGTCAAGGCTTGGCGGTTGCGCATTGTGGTCTCCTTACCCTGATTGTGGGGTGGGAAGCGGATTTCTGCAATGGTTTTGCGGCACCGGCAAACCATCGAGGAGATCGATACGTTATCCCGCTTCGCGCCGCGTTCAGATGCGACATCAAATCATCGACCCGGCGGTGATACCGCCGAGGCGATTTTCCACGCCGACATCTGCCACATTGAACTGATTGCTCATCACTCACATGGCCAGCGCATAGGACGCCTGCTCTACCCGCAGATGCTCGAGCATCCGTGCGATCCCTTCCTCCAGGCTGATCGACGGAGTTAATCCGTAGGAGCGTTGCAGGGCCGTATCGCCGCAGCGGTAGAAGACGCCTTCCGGGTGGCTCGATCGTCCGATGACGGCAGGTTGCCAACCGATCTGCTGGCTGATGGTCTCGGCCAATTGGATGAAGGAGGTGGCGATGCCGGTTGATAGGTTGAGGCTCGCACCATCGGGGAGCAATTCCCGCGTCTGCCAGATGAATTCGATGCAGTCGGAAATGTGGATGAAATCGCGGCATTGACGGCCGGAGCCCCAGACGAAGACTTCCGCCGCGCCCTTTTCCGCCAGCAGCCGGCGACAGATCGCCGGGAAAGGATAGGCGAGATCCTGATCTTCGCCATAGCCGCTGAACGGTCTATAGGCGATGGCTCGCCGGCCATAGCGCTCGACATAGAGTTTCATCAGATATTCGCCGGTGAGTTTCGCCCATCCATAGCTGAGATCGGGCACGCCGACGGCGGCGTCGAAATTGATCATGTCCTCCGCCAGCAGCCGATGATTGTCGACGGTCTGTAGCGAGACCGGATAGGCTGCGCTGGAGCTGAAGAATATCACCGAACCCGGCTTGGCCCGCGACGCCCACTGCCATAGTTCCGCATCGACCGACAGATCCTCGGCGACATCGAGTGCCCGCGTTTCCAGCGTCACCCGGCCGCCGACCAGCGCCGCCAGATGGAAGACATAGTCAAAATGCTCAGGCGCGCGCGTGAAGAACGTGCGGCAGTCTTCCTCATGGAAACTGAAGCGCGAACGCGTAAAGCGCTGCCATAGATCAGGATGAAGCGCCCCTGTTCCTGTAACCAGTGAATCGACGCAGACGACATCCAATCCCTCGGCAAGAAGTCGCTGGATCAGATGTCGGCCGACGAAGCCACAACCGCCTGTCACCAAAGCGCGCATTATTGTTCCCCCCAACCTAATGTTCCGAAAAGCTGCCCCGCCCCATGTAGATATCCACCATGCGGCGTCCCCATTCCGCTCTGCTCGGTGCGATATGCTGGCCGAGGGCCAATGCTCCTTCGCTTAACCGCCGCATCAGGTGGTCGTCATCGGTCTGCGCCAATTTCTCCGCCAGCGACGCGGCATCGCCACTTGTGAAAACCAGACCCGCGCCATGCTTTTCGACCTCTTCTGCAATCAGCGCGTTGCTGCTGACGATGACCGGGATGCCGGACATCAAGGCTTCGGCGGCAACCAGGCCGTAAGGCTCGGGCATGCGCGACGGCATGACGAAAACACGCGCTTCGCCGGCAATCCTCGCAACCTCTTCATCGCTCAGCCAGCCGGGCACGAAGCAATGCGGCAGCGCGCGCTGCATTTCCTCAAGCAACGGCCCCCGCCCGATGAGCGTGGCGGTTCTGCCGGTCTGATTAAGGGCATCCGCCAGCGTCCGCACACCTTTTTCCCAGCACATGCGGCCGAGAAAGACGGTGCGGCGGTTGCGCCACGCCTCCACCGGCGTCCGCGTCAACGGCTCGGTCGGCGTGCGCAATGTCATGAAGTGCTGCAAAGGGCCGGAGCGCAGATGCGCCTCCATGTTTTCATGGGCGAGCACAATACCGACGCGGCTCCAGAATTCCTCGCCGACACCCCGCTGTGTCAGGGTGCGGCGGAAACGCCAAAGCTTATGGAAATAATTGCGCTTGTCGCAATTGGTCGTGAGACACGCGGCAGACAGTGGCTTGATATCGCAAACATCGCCGCTGTGGAAATTGATGAGCCCGCCGTTCGGACAGCTCAGGAAGAAGTCATGCGCCGTGACGATGACTTTGACCTCGTGTTTGGCAAGTGCATAAAAGATCGACGGCGACAGGATCTGGGACCAGCCATGCACGTGGACGACGGTCTCTTCATCCGACTCCCGAAGCAAACCCTCCATCGCCTCATGAGCGCGCCGATTGTAGTTTTTCGCGAGGATATCCCCGAACGCCGGACCTTCTCGAAGGGGTCGTTCGCCAAGCGCAACCGTGCGGATACCGGCGAACCGCGGCTTGAGACCTTCCCCGTCATCGCCGACCAGTATGGCGCAGGTCAGGCCCGCATCCCGGCTTGCATCGAGACATTGCAACGCCACCTTGGTGGCGCCACCGCGAACCGTCGAGACATCATTGACAAGGATGAGACGCATGAGATCGGCAACTCGTCCGCTTGTGTTATCCGGGTTGAACGAAGAAACCGCCCTCTCACGTTCACGCCCGCTACATAAAGCGCCCTAACACAATGACTTTTCAATTCATCCATTCGCACGAGGACATCCCGCTTTCAGATTGAATCCACAGGATTTCATCACTTGAAAGGACAGAAGCGCCGCTGGCGCGCGCTTACCGTTACGCTCGGCTCTGCTGATTCTATATGCCTACGAAATCAAGGCGCTCGTGAACGGGATTTGCGCAATCGCTCGATAGCGGTTGCGCGCATCACAATATGCGTCACCAGTTCCTAGTGGACGCTGGGAATCTTCACGACCGCGGCGAAATCTTCCGCCACCAGTTCGCTGATTGCGATCAGGACCTCCTCGGCCGTGAAGCCGGCGGCGATCGTATCGTCTATCAAATCCCGCAGATCGGGCTCGATGACGTCACGGCAATCTTCGAGCCGCTCATCGGAGACCGTGATATTATTCAATTCTTCCATCTCGCGCCCTCTTCAAAAGATATTCGCGGCCGGCTCGATGCATCGGCCGCCGTTGAGCTGTTATCGAGCAGAAGCCCGGCGCTTGGCAGTCGGCAAGAGCCCCTCGCGCTGCAGCTTCTTGCGCACAGCCTTGCGCTGCCGGGCAACCGCCTGTGCTTTTTCGCGAACCCGGCGCTCGGAAGGCTTTTCATAGGCGCGACGCTCCCTCATTTCCCGAAAGAGACCTTCCCGCTGCATCTTCCTCTTCAAGGCACGCATGGCCTGTTCGACATTGTTGTCTCTGACGATGACCTGCATCTTCTTTCTCCTTGTTGTCGTTGTTGAATTCAGCCGAGCTGATCGGCAATGATGGCCTGAAGCTCCTGCCTCGTGAGAAGGCAGGGATATGGCTTCCAGTTCGTGTCCGGCCGTTTGACGGCTTCGCCGCGCTCGCGCGGCTTTACCGCCGCCGGCACGGCGGCAGTGTTTTGCATGTTCAATCGAAATCCTTGGCCGCCCGAGGCGGCGAAATGGCTCGGCAGCGCTTGACGCGCAAAATTATCGACGTCCTTGAAACGTCTGCCACAGCCGTGTGTGAAATTTGGGTGATGGCCAAAAGATAGGAAGCGCCCTGTCATATTACAAGGCAGCCGCGCGCACAGCTGGAAAACGGGATGTTGTGCCATCCTATATGGGTTTAGATGCTACCGAGCGCGCGGAAGAGACTAACCCAGAGGATTCGGGCCAGTGAAATGGATCTTACATTCTCCCCGCGATCTGCTTAGCTGGAGCATCGGTTTGGTGGTAAACTTCCTACCAGAAAGCGGATGAGGACAGCCATGTCTAATGTCTCAAAGGTCAGCATTGCAGTAACGCCGCAGCAAGCTGAGCTTTTACGCGATGCGGTCGAGAGGGGTGCATATGCCAGTAGCAGCGAAATTGTCCGCGAAGCCATGCGTGACTGGTCTGCGAAATGGGCTAGCCGGAAGGCCGATATTCAGCATCTGCGCGAATTGTGGGCGCAGGGTAAAGCCAGCGGCGCGCCGCAAGCTGTTGATTTCGATGCAACCCGCGAAAAAGCCCGCCAGAAATTGAACGCCGCTCGCGGTCATGGCGGTTAAGCTCGCTTGGTCGCCTCAAGCCGAGGACGACGTTATCAGTATTATGTCGAGATAGGTCTTCACCAACCACAAGCTGCTGAACGCTATTATGAGCAGTTTAGGCAGAAAGTCGGCCTTTTGGCCGATGCTCGATATCCCTGTTCGAAGATGAGAACGACGCACAATCTAGCGGGATAGCCGAGGATTTATCTACCAAAGCAGTAATTGGCTGTGTCGACAATAATCTGACGGGCCGAAGAAGACGATCTCAGGCCCAGCTCGGACATGACCCGGCGTATATGGATTGCCGTCAGCACCATATGCCACTATCTTTGAGCCCAGGCACATTTACTACAAAGGAGGTTGCCTATGTCATCGCGGGACGCCTGATCCAGCAATACCAAAACTTCTGTCTTTCCAAAGACATCGACTTCACACGCATAGAATCCGTACGGCCGCACGACAATACCACGCTTTTCTGCAGCGCTGGGATGCAGCAGTACAAACACCTCTTCTCCGATCCCTCCCACATTGGAACCGTTGCCAACGTTCAGGCCTGCCTGCGAATGGGCGATCTCGACGAAATCGGGGACGGGACGCATTTCCTTCATTTCACGATGCTCGGTCTCTTCTCCTTCCGAGAAATGAGCGTCGGTGACGCGATCGATTTCTGGATCGAGTTTCTCGGCTCGATTGGCCTGGTGCCAGACCATGTCACGATCCATTCGGACCGCCTGGAGGAATGGTCGCCGCTTTATCGAGACCGTATCCCCATCGTACCGGATGACGGATGCATATGGAGCGATGGCAGCGTCAGCGGTTACTGCACCGAGTTCTACAAGAACGGCATTGAGATCGGGAATATCGTCAATCCGCTCGGGACCTGTATCGACGTCGGGTTTGGTGCCGAACGCCTTGACATGATCTTGAACGGCACGCCGCCCAGCGATGCGCTCAGCACGCTAAGCGACACCGTCATGAAGATCGTCGAGAGCGGCTATCGACCGGGAAGCAAGGAGCAAGGATATGTATTGCGAAAACTCCTTCGTCGCATCCATGTGCTCGGCGGAAAACTCGACCATCCTTATTTCGAGCAGGAAGTTGAGCGCCAGGAGCGACTACACTCCAAATATCTGCGCCTTCGCGACAAATATCCTGAGATGAGTCCGGAATGGTGGTTCGATACGCATGGGATCGACCTTTCCGACATGCAGGCAAGGAGGTCGAGCTAGTCTGATCGTTAAGAAAGCGGCGAAGGAGCGCGCGGACGGTTTCATCGCCGCTCCATCGCCTCCGGCCGGCGACCAAATACAGGCCTACGCCGCACCCGGCGGAAATGGTCGGAAGAAAGCCGCCAATTGGTAGGATCATTTAGACGCGCTTGTATTGCCAGCACTGGTTGCTTTGAGATAGACCCGTTCCATCTCACCCGTGTTCAGATTCTCCGGAGCATCCGAAATGCGCCTTCAACCGCAGCAGCGAATTTATGTCTGCTTTTTCCTCTTTGCGGTATCGATGGGCGCATTGCTGTCGCGCCTTCCCGATCTGCAGGACGCCTTGCAGATCGACAAATCCGAGCTCGGCCTGACGTTGATCGGTGCGGCCATCGGCGCATTGATATCGCTGACATTGGCGTCACCGGTCGTAGCGCGCCTTGGCGCGCGCAAAACCGCGTTCGTTACCGTGCTCGGGACATCGGCGATGCTCGCGCTCGTGCCATGGATGGGTGCGGCGCCTCTGGTCTTTGCCGTGCTGTTTTGCGAAGGCTTGCTGGCGGGCGCTCTCGAAATCAATCTTAACGTCGAAATCGATCGCATCGAGGCCCAGCTCGGCCGGGGTGTGATGAACAGGGCGCATGGCTTCTGGAGCCTCGGCTTTTTCGTCACCGCTCTCGTATCCTCCGCGGTCCGTCAAGCAGGCGTGCCGATGCAGCTGCATCTTGCCCTGACATTCGCCTTTGTCCTCATCGTCGGCTTTATCACGATCGCCGGTATGCGAAATGCCCCCGCACGCGCGACGCATGACCATGCAGACGAAGGCCATATCGCACTGCCAACGCTTGGCCTGCTGCCTCTTTGCGTGATCGGGATCGCGGCATTCCTGGTCGAGGGCGCCGGCATCGACTGGTCGGCGATCTACATGCGCGACGTCTTTCACGCCGAGCCGTTCATCGGGGGGCTCGGCCTGACGCTGTTCACCTTTTTCATGGCATTGGCGAGATTGTTCGCCGACCCGTTTGTCGATCGCTACGGCTCCAGGGCCGTTGCGCTCTTCCTGCTGCTTCTGTCGACCGCCGGGCTTTGCGCCGTCTGGCTTGCCCCGCATCCCAATGTGGCTCTCGTGGGATTTGCCTTCATGGGCGCCGGCTGCAGCGCGGTCTATCCGCTGGCGGTTTCAGCCGCCGCACAGCGCACCGATCGTCCGGCACATGTCAATGTTGCCGCTCTCGGGCAAATGTCGTTCGTCGTCTTTTTCCTGGCTCCGCCGTTGCTTGGATTCGTCGCCGAACAGGCGGGCATTCGCACGGCCTATCTCGTGTGCATCCCCGTCATCCTTGCCGCCCTGATGGGTGTCGGTTCGCTCTCGGCGCGCCGCAGCGCTTTTGCGACCTCTTGAAACTCGCGGGTCAAATCAGGCATCGGCTTCACAAGTTCGACCTGCGAAGCCGGCTGTCTGTCGAGGGATACGCCATACCGCTTCCCCTCGCCCGCAGGCGGCTTGAGGCATCGCTCGCCTGCGAGGTTTTCACCAGGCAGGAGGCCGAAACCCCTTAACGCAGCGACCGGAATGCCGCCCTGACTTCATCGGTGAAAATCGCCGGTTGTTCCCAGGCGGCGAAATGCCCGCCATTGTCGGCCTCGTTGAAGTAGATCAGGTTGCCATAACAACGTTCGGTCCAGCTCTTCGGGGCCTGGTAGATTTCACCGGGAAAAACACTGACGGCAACCGGCAGCGTCGGAATCTGAATGGCATTGAAGTTGTTGGAATGATCTTCCCAATAGATCTGGGCCGCGGACGTTCCGGTTTCCGTGAACCAGTAGAGAGAGATGTCATCCAGCATTTCATCGCGGCTCAAGACCTTTTCCGGCTGCTTGTTACTGTAAGTCCAGGTGACGAACTTGTCGTAGATCCAAGCGGCCAGGCCGACCGGCGAGTCGACGAGCGAATAGCCGATGGTCTGCGGACGGGTGACCATCATATTGGCGTAGCCCGAGCTGTCGCGATAGAACGCCGCCAGCTTGTTGAAACAGGCGCGCTCCTTGTCCGTCAGATCAGCCGGAGCGGGATCGCCGGCTGCAAGGATGTGGGCAATCTCCTTCGGGACGATGCCGGGCATGTTGAGATGGATGCCGAGCAATCCCGGCACCTTCTGAAGCGCCATGCGCTGCGAGATGACCGAGCCGCAATCGCCGCCCTGCGAGACGAACCGCTCATAGCCAAGGCGATGCATCAACGTACCCCATGCCCGGCCGATATGATCCGAGCCCCAGCCCATCGTCGTCGGCTTGCCCGAGAAGCCGAAGCCGGGAATCGACGGTACAACGAGATGAAACGCGTCTTCGGCCTTGCCACCATGGGCCGTTGGGTTCGTCAAAGGATCGATCACCTTGAGCATTTCCAGGATCGAGCCCGGCCAGCCATGGGTCATGATCAGCGGCATTGCGTTTTCATGCGGGGAGCGCACGTGAATGAAGTGGATATCCAGCCCGTCGATTTCCGTGATGAACATCGGAAGGGAATTGAGCTTCTGCTCCACCTTTCGCCAATCGTAGCCGTCGGCCCAATATCCAATGAGATCGCGCAAGCGCTCGAGCTGCACACCCTGGGAATCATCGGCGACATTTTCCTTGAGCGGCCAGCGTGCCGTCGCAAGCCTCTGCTTCAACTCGGCAATCGCGCTGTCGGGGACATGAACCTTGAAGGGCTTGACGCCATCGGGCAACGCCTCCGAGCCGGCAAAGGACATCGCAGGCTTGAGCAGCGCCGCTGCACCGACGGCAGCAGCCGCGGTGACGAAGGCGCGTCGATTCAATGAGAAGGATGAAGACGACATCAGGAACTCCATATATTTGGGAGGTTGTTGAATGCCGCGAAGTTCTGCTTTCCGCGTGTATCTGCGTTGTGTCTTCAACCGTATCGAATTGTATCCGTCCGTATCAAGACCGAGGAAGGCTACGATGGATTACAGAAGCCGCGTTTTCAGGCTTTGTCGGCAAAGAGGAAATGCACACAACATGCCTCCAGCCGGATTGGTCGGCGAGAGGATGTCCGCCGGAAAGCCGCAGCCGCATGGGCAAGCGCGCCGCGCCATACGTAGCCTCTGATGGCAAATATTGGGTTCGGTCTGGGGTACAAGACGCAGCGGCGGGAATGCCAAAGTCCGCAAGATCATCGACTTGCCTGGGCTTGTCAGGACCTCCTTCCGCAATAGCGGAATGGCCTCATGGCTGAGCGCCAGGAGCGATAGGAGCGGCTATCCCGGCGGGAGGAGGAGACCGTGGATAGCCGGCCGGCCTGATTTAAAGAAATCGGGCCGGCGATTTCCAATTGCGCAATATCGCCGCACCTTATGGTGCATAGCGCGTGAAGACGTAGTCGTGATCCTTCACATTGCCGACATGGCAGCTGAGACAGGTCTCGTGCTGCGCAATATCCACCGGCTTGCCATCGATGAACCGCCCGAAGCCCCAACCGTGGCTATCGGGATATTTCTTCGAATCCTTCACCATGACCTGCACCGTTGTCGGCGCTCCCGGCACCGTTGCCGGCGCAAACTCCGTCGATTGCTTGCGCTTGTAGGCCAGCTTGACAAGGATCGAACCATCGGGAAAAGGCAGGGTACCCTTCTTATAGGCGTCGACGGCAATATCGTTGCCGAGCACCGCGCGAAGCTCGTCGAGCGGTGGGGCCTCCTGCGCCGGCGCAATGAATTTCCAGTCTCTATAACCTTCCGGGATGTTTACGCCATAAATCGGCGAGGCGTTTTCGGAGGGCGTCGCGGGGTCGGCGGACTGCGAAGCTGCAACGCCGACAGCAAGGCTTGAGACGACAAATGCGCCAAGGAATGCGAGTTTCATTTTGGACTCCTGCCCGACCGATGATTTGACGGGAGGATCGCGCCGAATTGTATCTGCCAGATTTCAGGAAGCAGCCCGATTGTATCGCAATGTAGCCTCGACAAGCGGCGGCGGGCCGTTATCTGTTGGGGAATCGAACATCAGTCCGCCTTCCCGTCGCGCGCGAGGGATGAACGGAACAGCCTTGGCGTCGTTCCCGTTCGACGCTTGAAGATATCGTAGAACCGGCTGCTGGAACCGAAACCGCAGTCATAGGCGATCTGGAGAATGGGCACCTTCGTTTCCGCAAGCTGCTGCATCGCCCGCGCCAGACGATAGCGCGTGAGATATTCGTTGACGGGAATGCCAAGGATGCTGCGGAAGATCTTGTTGGCGGTGCTCGGATGCATGCCGGCAAGCCCAGCCAGTATCGGCAGGCTGACCGGCTCGGAATAACGGGCGTGAATGAGGTCGGTCAGCGTCTCGGCTCGACCTATGGCGGCGCCGCCGCCCAATGCCGAGGATTGGCGGGCGACAGAATGATCGTCGATGGGAGCATCGAGAACGAAGCGCCGTATTCTGAGTTTGACCTCATCCACAATCAGCTGGCGCTTGGCCGCATCGCCAAATTGCCAGTCTTGCACCCACTGAGGCAAAAGGACCGCGTCGGCTGCATAAGCGCGCGCATCCGCGAAAAAACGTCCTTGCATGATCGACTGGCGAACGCCGCGATCGATCGGCAGACCGAGGAAATCAACGAGCGGAAGATAGATGCAAACGAGCGGCGCATTCAGCGTAACCGCGACCGTTCTATGGGGAATGGCCGCCCAAAAGAGCACCAGCCGCCCCGCCTCGACCTGTTCCTGCCTCCCATTGAAGATGTAGGTCATCTGACCATCGAACAGATAGTTCAGCTCGACATGATCGTGCCAATGCGCTGCGTTCATGGCGCCGGCGATGTGACGCTCGATCATGAAATCGCCCTGGGATGCGAGAAGAGCACCCTCCTCGGCGGATATGTGAAGTTTTGGCATGACTACTCGGCACCGCGGCGCGAATCCGGGAATAATCTCCCTATTATCGGGAAGAAATCCGATTTTGAAAGATGCATTCAGCTTCACAGACATCTCTTGTGGAGGCTTTTCCATGCCAAAGATCTGCCTGATCGGTGCTGGCAGCACCGTCTTTGCCCAGAACATCCTGGGCGACGTCCTCTCCAGCCAAAGCGGTGGCGATTATGTCATAAGCCTCTTCGACATCGATCCGGAACGTTTGAAAACATCCGAAATCGTTGCACGGCGCATATGCGAGGCGCTTCATCTCGACAAGGTGCACGTCGAGGCGACGCTAGACCGCAGGCAGGCGCTGCGAGGTTCGGATTTTGTCATTCTGATGATGCAGGTCGGCGGCTATAAGCCGGCCACGGTGACCGATTTCGAAATCCCGAAACGGTACGGGCTCCGGCAGACCATTGCCGATACGCTTGGGATTGGCGGCATCTTCCGAGGGCTTCGCACCATTCCCGTTCTCGAAGCGATCTGCCGCGACATGGAAGAAGTGTGCCCGAATGCCTTGCTCATGCAATACGTCAACCCGATGGCGATCAATTGCTGGGCGATCAAGGAGATTGCTCCGAGCATCCGGACCGTTGGTCTCTGCCACAGCGTACAGCACACAGCCGCCCATCTTGCCGATTGCCTTGGCGAGGATGTCGCCGACATCAATTATCTCTCGGCCGGCATCAACCATATCGCCTTCTTTCTCAAATATGAAAAGCTGCGTGCCGATGGCAGCCGCGAGGACCTCTATCCGCGCCTGCGCACCCTGGCCGAGGAAGGACGCGTCCCTTCGGATGATCGGGTCCGTTTTGATGTTCTCAAGCGGCTCGGCCATTTCGTGACGGAATCGAGCGAGCATTTTTCGGAATATACATCCTGGTACATCAAGGAAGGCCGTAGCGATCTGATCGAGCGGCTCAACATTCCCCTGGATGAATATATCCGCCGTTGCGAGGTGCAGATTGCCGAGTGGCACGAGTTGCGCCGCGATCTTGAAGGCGGCAAGCCGATAGATGTTTGCCGGAGCAACGAATATGCGGCCGGCATCATTCATGCTGCGGTCACCGGCCAGCCCGCGCTGATCTATGGAAATGTTCCGAACGACGGCTTGATCCAGAATCTGGCGAACGAATGCATCGTCGAAGTTCCATGTCATGTCGATCACAACGGCATTCAGCCGATCCGCATCGGACGCATACCCTCCCAACTCGCCGCCGTAATGAACTTGAGTATTTCCGTGCAAGGACTGACGGTCGAGGCGGCGCTGACGAAGAAACGGGATCGCATCTATCAGGCGGCTCTGCTTGATCCGCATACCTCGGCGGAGCTGTCGCCTGATCAAATATGGACGCTTGTTGACGACATGATCGAGCAGCACGGCAATCTCTTGCCCGGTTATCATTAGCCCATTTGGACGTCCCAGACATCATGTGAGCGCGCGGCTTCTTCGCAAGAGGATGCCGCGCGCTCACATTTTGTGGTTTCCGCCGATCAGAAATTAGATCAAAAAAGATCAGAATCATGATTGACATTGATCTTACTGAATGGAAACTTGAGCGAAATAGAAGCCTTCGTGGGACAGGAGTTTTCGTTGAGCCAAGCCGGGGGAGTGAAAGTGGATCGCCTCGACGCTATTCGCAGCCATCTGTATGCGAATGGATTTTCGACCATTCAGGCGCTCGCGGATGCCATCGGTGCTTCCTTGGCAACAGTGCGCAGGGACCTACAGGTTCTCGAACGAGAAGGCGCGATCGACCGCGTGCATGGCGGCGCTCGCATCGCCGAGGGATCGTCGGTGGAGCTTGCCTTTCAGGAGCGGGCCAAGCGCCATCTGTCGGCCAAGCGCGCGATCGCAACGGCTGCCTACAATCTGCTAACGCCGCGCACGGCCATTTTTCTGGATGCTGGCACGACGGTTCTGCAACTGGCACGGCTCATCCGCCTGAACCCGATGCCGCTTCGCATCTTCACCAATGGCCTGACGGTGGCGCAAGAATTTCTCAATATCCCCAATCTGGAAGTCGTCTTGCTCGGTGGGCAGCTTCGCAGCGAAAATGCTTCGCTTGTCGGGCCGCAGGCCGAAGCGATGCTCGAGAGCATCTGGTTCGATCAGCTCTTCCTCGGTGCAAGCGCCATCAGCCCGGATGGCGCGATCTATAGTGTCGACAGCGCCGAAGCGAGCCTCAACAAATGCATGCTCAGCCGTTCAGCGCATCGTTTCGTGCTCGCCGATTCCTCGAAGTTCGGCACGATGGCAACCTATAAGGTCGCTCCCCTGAGTGCCGCCAAGGTGATAACCGATGCGGGCCTTTCCGCGCATTGGCGCAGCGAACTCGTCAATCTCGGTGTCGAGACGACGATCGCGGACCTCGGAGCGCCGGAATGAGCGACGACCTAGTCCTCGGTATCGATGGCGGCGGCAGCAAGGTGCTGGTCGCGCTCGCTGATCGAGCCGGCAACATACTCCAGATGTCGCGCAGCGGCGGCGTCAATCCAATGGACAATCCGAACTGGCGGCGCGAACTGGATCTTGCGCTGTGCCCCTTCCTGGAGCGGGACCAGCCGGCGGCTGTCGCCGCCGCATTGCCGGCCTATGGCGAAGTAGCCCGCCTGTCGGAACAGCAGCGCGAGGCGATCGAGGCCAGCTTTCCCAAGGCGAAGCGGCATATTCTCAACGATGTCGACGCAGCGCATCTTGGCGCCTTTGCCGGAGAGCCAGGTATTCTGATCCTATCCGGCACAGGTTCGATGGCCTGGGCGCGCAACAGCGCTGGGGTTTCTGCACGCGTCGGCGGCTGGGGCGATGTCATCGGCGACGAAGGCAGCAGCTATTGGATCGGGCGGACAGCACTCAGTCTCGTCAGCCAGAGTCTCGACGGGCGTGCAGGCCCGACCGCGCTGGCCAAGGCCATGTTCGAATTCCTGAACCTCGACAGTATCGACCCGGTCAACGCTCTGGGAGGCTGGGTAAGTGAACTCAAAAACCCTCGTGCTGATATCGCTGCCCTTTCGGTTCTCGTCGATCGCGTCGCACGTGCCGGCGACCGAGCGGCAAAGCAGCTGATCGGCGAGGCGGCGTCCGAGCTTGCAAAGCATGCCGAAGCCATAGCGCCGCATTGCGATCCGGCGGCAGACTGGACCTATGCCGGCGGAACATTTGCAAGCCGCGCCCTGCTTGCCGCACTGGAGCGGCGCATCGGCCGTCCGGCTGTGAGCCCCAAACTTCCTCCCATCGGCGGCGCTCTTCTGGCGGCCGCCCGTCTTCTCGATTGGCCGGTGAATGACGGCTGGATCACGCAAATCGCCGCAACGGCAAAGACCGCAGCGGTGCATTCAGGTGAAGCAGACCTCAATAACAAGGAAAGAAGGGAACATGCGTAAATTAACTTTGCCATTCGTCGCCTTGGCGGCGCTCGTTGCCGCCGTTCCGGCTCTCGCTCAGGATGCGAAGCCGCTTGCCGGCCAATCGATCACGGTGCTGATGCCTTCGCCGCAAGCGCCGAATATCGCCGGCGACTTCGAAGCCGAAACCGGCATCCACGTCAACATGCAAACCTTATCTTGGGACGATATCCGCCCCAAGCTCGTCACATCGCTGATCGCGGGAACAGCGCCGGCCGATGTCACCGAATTCGATTGGTCGTGGACCGGCCAGTTCAGCGCCGCAGACTGGTATCTGCCGCTCAACGACGTGATCGACACCGACACGGTCAAGGATATCGGTGTCTCCAAGATCTTCACGGTCAACGGCAATCTGCTCGGCGTGCCCTATACCAACGACTTCCGCGTCATGCTGATCAACAAGAAGCATTTCGCCGATGCGGGCATCACGACAATGCCGAAGACACTCGACGAGCTTGTCACCGCTGCCAAGCAGATCAAGGAAAAGAAGATCGCGACCTATCCGATCGGCCTGCCGCTTTCGGCGACCGAAGGTGCGTCGACGAGCTGGTACCTGCTAACCAAAGCCTTCGGCGGCGAACTGTTCGACAAGGATTTCAAGCCGCTTTTCGTCTCGAAGGATTCCGCCGGCTACAAGGCGCTGGCCTTCGAGCTGATGCTGTTGAAGGAAGGTCTCGTCGATCCCGCCTCCACCGGCCTCAAGGACAGCCAGATCAATGAGAGCATGTTTGCCCAGGGCGTCACCAGCATCATGATCTCGGGTGAGCCGGGCAGGATCGGCCAGATGAACGATCCCAAGCAGTCGAAAGTGGCCGGTCAGATCGAGGCGATCCTGGTGCCGACGGCAAGCGGCGAGACCCGCAGCTTCGGCCTTCCCGAAGCGCTCGCCATCCCCCGCGTTTCGCAGAACAGGGAAGCCGCCATCGCCTTCGTCAAATGGTTCACCAGCAAGGAGTTCCAGAAGAAGAACGCGGCCAATGGTGCATTGCCGACCCGCACTTCGGCATTGTCCGAGCTCAACGCCGCCGGCCAGTTGTTGAGCGGCGATACACTCGTTGCGCAATCGAAGACCGTCGAGCCGCTGTTCCGACAGGGCACGCCCCCCTGGTATCCGGAATTCTCGAGTGCGGTAAATACGGCGATCAATAGCGCCGCAAAAGGCCAGGTCACCGTCGATCAGGCCATGCAGAACATCGCCGAAGCGGCAAAGCAGGCATCGGCGCAATGACAATCGCAATCTCTGCCGGTGGCAGGAGCAAGCGTGGTGCCGGCGTCAAGGCCGACACCATGCTGGGTATCCTGCTTGTCTCGCCGATCCTGATCACGATGACGGCCCTTGTCTTCTACCCGATCGGAAGAACGGTGTGGGACAGCCTGCACAGGGTCAATCCGATGCAGGCGGGAACGCCCTTTGTCGGGCTGGAAAACTACACGCGCATGCTCTCCGACGGGCAACTGGGCACGACCTGGATCAATACGTTTCTCTACGTTGTGCTCGCAGTCGTGGCCGAGATCGTGTTCGGCGTGCTTGCCGCCGCTCTTATCAATCAGGTCAAGGTCGGCCGGCAATGGCTGCTCGCAGCTGTCGTCCTGCCCTGGGCGCTGCCCGGTGTCGTCAATGCGGTGATCTGGCTCTGGATCTACCAACCCGGTGCGGGATTGCTGAACGGCATTCTCTCGGCGGTCGGCTTGCCATTCGAAAACCACGTCTGGTTCAACGATCGCACCAGCGCCATCATTGCAGTCACGGTGGTCCACGTCTGGCGCATGATGCCCCTGACCGTCGTCATCGTGCTGGCCGCCATGCAGAGCATTCCCGCTCATCTCTATGAGGCCGCGCGCATCGATGGTGCGACGCGCACACAGATGTTCGCCCTCGTCACGCTTCCGCTGGTGCGCAGCGCCATTGCCGTTGCCATGACCAACGCGACCGTCAATGCATTCAACCTCTTCGACGAAGCCTGGGTCTTGGCGGGCTCGAGCCTCGAGACGCGACCGGTTCTCGTCCAGATCTATCTCGAGACCTTCCAGAACCTGCGCTTCTCCTACGGCATGGCCTTGTCTCTCGTGATCACGCTGGTCTCGCTGCTGGTCTCGCTCGTCTATGTCCTGCGCGTCTATCGCAACACCCGGTTTGACTAATGAAACAGAGCCTTTCCTATCGTTTGCTGATCTGGGCCGGTGTCGCGGTTCTTCTGATCTGGTCGCTCGGGCCGATCTACTGGACGCTCGCAAGCTCCGTCACGCCGACCGAGGACTTCTCAGCTAGACCCATCCATTTCTTTCCGCAGCATTTCACGCTGGATCATTTCTCGCGCTTGTTCGGTATCGATATCGCTCGAATTGGCGGTGTTCAGGTCTGGTCGCAGTTTCGCGCCGCACTGATTAACAGCATCGTCACCTCGGTGGCTGCAACGCTTCTTTGCGTGGCGATATCGGCACTCGGTGCCTACGCCTTCACGCGGATCCAGTTTCCAGGCCGGGGCTTTCTGTTTGCCGCCGTCGTCGCGACGCTCGCAATCCCCGGTTATGCCGTGCTCATTCCGCTTTATCGGATCATGATCAGCCTGCATCTGGTCGATACCTATGTGGGCGTGGCGCTGATCTATGTGTCTGCCTACCTGCCTCTATCCCTTTGGCTGTTGCGCAGCGTCTTCGAGGCATTGCCGATCGCGCTTGAAGAGGCGGCACAGCTCGATGGCGCCGGCAGGCTCTACATCTTCTTCAACATCGTCCTGCCGCTTGCCGGTCCCGGCCTGACGGCAGCAGCCATCCTGACCTTTCTTGGCGCATGGGGGCAGTATCTTGTCCCGCTCATCTTCTCGCCGCAGGCGACGAAGCCCCTGACGGTGCTGATCCCGGAATTCGTCACCAAGAACTTCATTGACTATGGGCTGATCACGGCAAGCGGATCGATTGCCATCATCATCCCCGCCCTGGTCGTCATCTTTCTCAATCGATACCTCGTCAGCGGTCTGCTGGCCGGATCGGTCAAGTAAATCGGAGCTGATATGAATACGACGGAAAAGGTTATCTTCGAGCAATTCCCTTATTGGGAAAAGGCGATTGGACCGGTCTCCGCCCCGCATGATGCCGAACTGACGGTTTTTCTGGGCTGCGGCACATCCTACAATCTCGCTTTGTCGCTTGCGGCTCACGCCAATCTTGCCGGCTATCCGGCGATTGCCGTACCGGGTGCGGAATGGCTGAACCGGCCGGCCGCCTTCTGGCCGCGCTGGCAGAAGGTCCATCTGGTGGCCCTTTCCCGCAGCGGCGAAACAACGGAAACCGTTGCCGCCGCCAAGGCAAGCCGCAAAGCCGGCGTTTTCGTCACTGCCATCACGGTCGAGCCCGAAAGCTCGCTTGCCAAGAACTGCGACCGGCTGATCGAAGCGACGACCCATGGCGACGAAGGCATCGTCATGACGGTCTCGGCGAGCCTGATGCTGCTTCTGGGGATGCAGATGGTCGGCATGGAGATTCCGCTGTCCATCGTCCAATCGGCGCGCGTCCTGGCTGATCGGCTCGATAAGGCCTTCCCCGGTATAATCGAGGGGCGGTCGCATTTCGTTTTCCTCGGTAGCGGATCGCTCTACGGCATCGCTCTGGAAGGCGCCTTGAAGCTGATGGAGATGAGCCAGATCATCACTCAGGGCTTCCATCCCCTGGAATACCGCCATGGACCGATCAGCCTCGTCGATGAAAAGACCGCTGTTGTCATGCTCTACAGCGCCGACCAGAAGACCGCGGAAACGTTGCTGGTCGAGGAGCTGCGGCAAAAGGGCGCCACCGTCATCGGTTTTGGCGGCCCAGGCGATCTGGAGTTGACTGTCGATTGCGATCCGGCACTTACAGGCCTCTGCGTGCTGCCGGCTCTGCAGATCCTCGGCGAACGGGCAGCGCAGTCGAAGGGTGTCGATACGGTATCGCCCCGCCACTTGACCAAGGTCGTGATGCTCGGATGAACGCGTCCCTCGAACATAATCGCCGTGTGGCGCTGAAAAAACTTCTCGGCGATCGCGTCAAGACATTGCCGCGCGGCATCGCCTCCGTTTGCTCCGCACATCCGCTTGTCATCGAGGCGGCACTGAGGCGCGCAACTTCCGAGGATGCGGCCGCGCTCATCGAAGCGACCTGCAACCAGATCAATCAGGAGGGCGGCTATACCGGCATGACGCCGCGCGACTTCCGGCGTTTCGTGGAAGACACCGCCTCCACGGTCGGCTTTCCGATCGATCGCCTCATCCTCGGCGGCGACCATCTCGGGCCGAACCCATGGAAGAAGCTGCCCGCGGAACAGGCAATGGTGAAGGCCGAGGCGATGATAATGGCCTACATCGAGGCGGGTTTCGAAAAGATCCATCTCGATACATCGATGGGCTGCGCGGGCGAGCCGGTGGCCTTGGCCGACGAGCTGACGGCGGAGCGCGCAGCAAGGTTGGCGCGCGTGGCGGAAGAGACCGCTCGTCGCTCCGGCCGCCGCTCGCCAATCTACATTATTGGCACCGAGGTCCCGCCGCCGGGTGGTGCCACCCATGCCCTCGACGAGCTTGAGGTGACGCGACCCGAGGCGGCGATAAACACGTTGGCAGTGCATCGCGAAGCTTTCGCCAAGGCAGGCGTCGAGAAAGCCCTGGAGCGAGTGATCGCGATTGTCGTCCAGCCCGGCGTCGAGTTCGGCAATGCCAATGTCGCCATCTACAGGCCGGATCGGGCGTCATTTCTGACCGGCGCGCTGGAGCAGATGCCTGGCCTACTTTTCGAGGCTCACTCCACGGACTACCAGCCTGCGGAGGCGCTTGCCGCCCTCGTGAACGACGGATTTGCGGTCCTCAAGGTTGGCCCGGGTCTGACTTTCGCCTTGCGCGAAGCGCTCTACGGCCTCGATGCCATCGCGTCTATTCTCGCCGGTGAGACCTTACCCGGCGCGCTTTATGCCACCATGGAGACCGTCATGCTCGAAAGTCCGGGTCACTGGAATTCCCATTATGGCGGCTTGGTCGAGGAACAGCGCTTGCAGCGCCACTTCAGCTATAGCGACCGCATCCGTTACTATTGGCCGGACGAGCGGGCAGCAGCAGCTGTCGAGACGCTGCTTGCGCGCTTCGACGGTGATATTCCCGAAACGCTGATCAGCCAATACCTCCCCCGGATCTATCCGGCGGTGGTTGAAAAGAAGGTTCCACCTCGCGCGCGGGATCTCTGCATTGCGTCGATCGATGCCGCCCTCGCACCCTATTCCGCCGCAACGATCGCATAGGTCGGCAGGGCGCGGGCGATCAAACAACACGTTTTTCTAATTGGAGATCAATATGGCATCGGTCAGCGTGGCGAATGTCCGCAAGAGCTACGGTCACTTCGAAGTTCTGCATGGTGTGGATATCGATATCGAAGACGGCGAGTTCGTCATTCTCGTCGGGCCTTCGGGCTGCGGAAAATCGACCCTGCTTCGCATGATCGCCGGACTTGAGGAGATCAGCGGCGGCAATGTCGCCATCGGCGGCAAGGTGGTCAACGATGTCGAACCCAAAAGACGTGACATCGCCATGGTGTTCCAATCCTACGCTCTCTATCCGCATATGACCGTCGAGGCGAATATGGGTTTTTCGCTCCGGCTGGCCAAGGCGCCGAAGGAAGAGATCCGGCAGCGCGTACGCGATGCGGCGCAGATCCTCGGCCTGGAAAACCTGCTCGACCGCCATCCGCGCAATCTGTCCGGCGGCCAGCGCCAACGCGTTGCCATGGGCCGCGCGATCGTGCGTCAGCCACAGGTATTTCTCTTTGACGAACCGTTGTCCAATCTGGACGCCAAGCTGCGCGTGCAGATGCGCTCGGAAATCAAGCAGTTGCACCAACGTTTACGCACGACCACGATCTACGTCACCCATGATCAGATCGAAGCCATGACGATGGCGGACCGCATCGTCGTCATGCGCGACGGTTATGTCGAGCAGATCGGTTCGCCTCTGGAGCTATACGACCGACCCGCCAACCTCTTCGTTGCCGGCTTCATCGGTTCTCCGGGGATGAATCTCATTCGCGGCAAGATCAGCAGCGCCGGCCCGCTGGAATTCGTCGCTGATGGCGGCGGACGCCTGCCGTTGCCGCAAGGGCTCGATGTCACGCGAGGAGCCGAGATCATCTATGGTATTCGGCCGGAGAACATCTCGATCAGCGAAGCCGGCATCGATACCGACGTCGTCGTGGTTGAGCCCACGGGAGCAGAGACGCTGATCGTCTCCCGCATGGGATCGGACGATCTCGTGACGGCGTTACGCGAGCGGGTAAGTACGCGGGTTGGAGAGCGTCTCTCGTTAATGCCCGATCTTGGAAGGTTGCATCTTTTCGATGGAGCGACCGGCCGTCGGCTTGAATGAGCCAACCTCTCCCGATCGAAGCTCATCGCAACTCGTGACCGCCTGAAAAAGACGATCAATGGAAAATGCCACGATGGTGCGTGTTCTGAAGCTTCTGATGAAAGGCCATATGCATACTTGACTTATTCATAACTCTTCAGCTATTCATCCAACCAATAGCTGGAGAGTTATGAATTGCCATGGCCAACGGTCACGATCCAATTTTCAGGGCTCTCGCCGATCCGACGCGGCGGGCGATTTTCGAGCGATTGTGCCACAATGGCGATCAGACCGTTGCTGCGCTCACCGCTTATGCCGGGGTATCCCAACCAGGTGTTTCGAAGCATCTTGCCGTCCTGAAACAGGCGGGGCTGGTGGGTGACCGGCATGAAGGACGCCAGACCCATTATAGCGTACGGCGAAACGCTCTTAAGCCGCTGGTTGATTGGGCAAGCCAAATGGCTGGCTTTTGGGAGGACAAGCTCGACGATCTCGAAGATCTGCTCGGCAGGATGGATCAATGAAAGAAGCATCGCCCGAGGTGCGCGCCGTCGTCGTCGAGCGAGACATCGCTCATCCGCCCGAACGGGTCTGGCGCGCCCTAACTCAGCCGCATCTGATGGCGGAATGGCTGATGAAGAACGACTTCGTTCCCGCCTTGGGCCACAGGTTTACTCTTCGCAGCGACTGGGGCGGTGTCTTGGATTGTGAGGTGCTCGTCATCGAGCCGAACAGCAGACTGTCCTACACATGGAATTTCACACATGATGACCCGGCTTTCGATCTGAAGAGTGTCGTGACCTTCACGCTGGCACCGACGGAGAACGGAACCCATCTGCGCGTGGAGCAGCGTGGCTTCCGGCCGGATCAGAAACAGGCCTCCGGAGGCGCCAAAGCTGGATGGCGGCGGTTTCTTGGAAGGCTTGAACAGGTGCTGACGAGCGTAAGTTGAGGCCATCGTCGGCAAGCCGGGGAAGTAATCATGCTTGCACCGTCCTGCCGCTTGCTTTCGTCAGGCCCATTATCCTGTTTCGACGCGTCGAGCAGCAAAATTTGGAAGTGGATGAGGAAATGATTACCGATATCGAGGATTTCTTCAGCAAGGGATGCGGACGCTGCGAACGCTTTGCGACGCCGGACTGTTCGACCAGACAATGGATTGGTGGTCTGAACGACCTGCGTCGAATCTGTCTGGAAGCGGGGCTCATCGAGACGGTGAAATGGGCGCATCCATGCTACATGCATCAGGGCCGCAATATCGTCATCATCGGCGCATTTCGCGGCGATTTTCGCCTCACTTTCTTCAACGCGGCACTGATGAAGGACCCCGAGGGCGTGCTCGAAAAACAAGGGCAGAATACCCGGCATCCCGATATGATCCGCTTCGTGAACAATGCCGCCGTGGCAAAACTGGAACCCATCATCCGCGCCTATCTGAAGGAGGCAATGGGATATGCGGAAGCGGGCATCAGGCCTGCGAAAGAGGTGGCCGAAATCGAATTGCCAGACGAGCTGATCGAGGCGCTGGATTCCGATCCCGAGCTGGCGGAGGCTTTTCACGATCTGACACCAGGGCGAAAGAAAAGCTATGTGATCAACCTCGGCGCCGTGAAGAAGTCCGAAACGCGGGCCGCGCGCATAGTAAAGTTCCGCGATCATATTCTCGCCGGAAAGGGTGCATTGGAGCGGTAGCCGATCCCCTCGACCGACCGGCCAACCTCTTCGTCGTGGGCTTCGACGTCATTTCCCCGAAGCCCGACCTTGGCAAGCTTCACCTTATCGACGGAGCGACAGGCCGGCGGATCGGTAACGGCGGAGATTGAGTTCCCTTCGCATAAACGGCTCATCGGAAATCGGGTGGCCACGGTTCCAGTTCGGACGCTAGGCTTCAGGTTCTCGCGGCGACCGGGCGCTTCCAACGCTCGCGGTAGCCCACCCAAACCGAGGACATGACATGAACACCTTGCTATCCACTTTTGCTCCATCTCCGATGGAACGCTCTGTCCAAGCGCGGGTCGACGCTTATGATTGGAAGACCCTTGCTGGAGAACTCGACGGTTTCGGCTGCGCCATCCTTCCGAAGCTTCTCGCACCCGGCGAATGCGATGCAATCTCGCGCCTTTACCCCGAGGAACGCCACTTCCGCAGCCATGTCATCATGGCGCGTCACGGTTTCGGAAAAGGCGAATACCGCTATTTCAATTATCCGTTGCCCGAACTTCTTAGCGGATTACGCACTGCGCTTTATCCTCATCTGGCCGGGATCGCGAACGAATGGAACGAGCGCATGGGCACGGACGAGCGCTATCCGGATGAGCACGGGTCCTTCCTGAAGCAATGCCATGCGGCCGGCCAGGCACGCCCGACGCCGCTATTGCTGCAATATGTGCCCGGAGACTTCAATTGCCTGCACCAGGACCTCTACGGCGAGCTTGCCTGTCCGATCCAGGTCGCGATCCTGCTTTCCGAGCCGGGCCGAGACTTTACCGGGGGCGAGTTTGTTCTGACGGAGCATCGGCCGCGCATGCAAAGCCGTGTGGAGGTCGTGCCCCTTCGCCAAGGCGATGCCGTCGCCTTCGCGGTTCATAACCGCCCGGTGCGAGGAACAAAGGGGAACTACCGCGTCAATCTCCGGCATGGGGTCAGCCGGGTTCGCTCTGGCATGCGTCACACTGTCGGCATCATCTTTCACGATGCCCGATAATGGTTGCCACCATTCTCAGCCCACGAAACCGGCGTAGCTCTCGCCGGTAATCCTGCGCATGATCGCGGTATAGGCCTCGTGATTTTGGTCTCCCGCCGAAACGCGCCCCAGCGAGGGCTGCGCGAAGGCCGAGATCGGCAGCAGGGCCAGCGGCGTCGAGACGGGCGTGAGATGCGAGCCCTGCCCGGCGTGCAAGGTCGTCAGAAGGCCAAACATCTCGCCCGTGATGCTAGGCCGCGACAATATCGCCATGCGGTACTGCCCGGACGAATTCGTCACCAGATAGATATGCCCCGACAGATGCGGAACGGAGACCGAGCCATGCTGCGAAAACGAGGCGTCACTGCGCTCGCGTTCCCGGAAGCTCAAACAGGTACGCTCTCCGTCCCAGGCGATCTCGGTACAATAGGCGAAAATCGCATTCGGATCGCCGAAGGACGGACGCAGCGTCAGGTAGGTGCCTTCGAGCCATGAGACCGAAGCGCGGGAATAGGCACCGAGTTCCTCAGGGGCATGGCCCGGCTTGTCGTTGATGACAGTCGATTGTGCTCCGCTCGCATCGCGCAGGACGACACCCATCGCCTGCTCAAGGCGGATAAGGGTCGCAAGCGTGAAGGGCCGGTGGCCGGAAAGAGCCTTCTCCAAGGTCGAAAGACTGATGCGCGCATCGTTGGCAAGACGCTGACGGGAAATGCGCCGGCGGGCGATCTCTTCGCGAACCCGCGCCGCCACGGCGCTGTTCTGATGTTCGGATAGATAGGGGTCGCCCTGGACCATTCACTCGTTTCCTGATTGCGTAATTTTCTTCACAATTCCACACATGACCGCCACCGGCAAGACCGTTTGCGGCAAGATGCGGACGAAACAGGGCAAAGCTTACGCTGGCGGGAAAATAGCCTTTGTTCACAATGGCTTCAGTCATTCCACAGCGAACAAGGAGCCTGTCATGTCAGCCTCGCCAAGCCTTTCACGCAATCGAAATCAGCACGCCGTCCTTACAGGAGCCGGCCTGTTCCTATGGTTCAGCAATGCCATCCTGCTGCCGGTGCTCGCCGTCATTCTCGCCCTGCTTCATCCCTTGGAGTCGCAGGCGCAGCCGGCGGCCTTCGTCACCCCAAACGACATGGGCGCGGGCAGCCTTCTTCTCCAGACGGCACAGGATGGCAAATACATCGAGGCGCCGCGCCTTGCGACCGATGTCGACATCGACGTCAACGGACCGACGGCACGTGCGGTCCTGACCCAGGCTTTCGAAAATTCGACCGACAAATGGGTCGAAGCCCTCTACGTATTTCCTCTTCCGGAGGACAGCGCCGTCTATTCCTTGAAGATGATCGTCGGCAACCGGGTCATTGTCGCCGATATCAAAGAGAAGCAGGCCGCACGCGCCATCTATGAGAAGGCGCGCAGAGAAGGAAAGAAGGCGTCCCTGGTCGAGCAGCAACGGCCGAATGTCTTCACCAATGCGGTTGCCAACATAGGTCCGCATGAAAAGATCGTCGTCCAGATCGAATATCAGCAGGCCGTACACCTGGCCGATGGCCGCTTCTCCTTGCGGGTTCCGCTGGTCGTTGCTCCTCGCTATACACCGCAAAATGCCGAAGCCATCGCGCAGCGGGCAGACCTGAAGGCCGGCTGGGGACAGACCAAGCAGAGTTCGTCGCGCAATGGCGTCAGCAAGCCCGTTTCCGCGCCGCTGTTGGCGCCGGAGAGCGATCGTGCCAATCCTGTCACGCTGAAGGTCAATCTCAATGCCGGCTTTCCGCTCGACGACGTCAAAAGCCTCTATCACACAGTCGAGATCGATAGGGTAAGCGACGGTGCGCGCCGGATCGTTCTGGATGGCGATGCGACGGCCGATCGTGACTTCGTACTCGAATGGAGTGCTGTCGCAAGCAGTGTGCCGAGCGTCGGTCTCTTCCGCGAACATGTTGGCAAGGATGACTATGTGCTTGCCTATGTGACGCCGCCGGCTGTGGCAACGTCGCAAAAAGCCGGCCGAGAAGTGGTCTTCGTCATCGACAATTCCGGCTCCATGGGTGGCACGTCGATCGAACAGGCAAGGGCGAGCCTCGACTATGCCCTGTCCCGGCTCAAAACGAACGACCGCTTCAACGTCATTCGCTTCGATGACACGATGACCAAATTCTTCCCGGATTCGGTCATGGCGACGGCGGACAATATCGCCTCCGCACGCCGCTTCGTCACCGGCCTCGACGCTGCCGGCGGTACTGAAATGCTGCCGCCGCTCCAGGCAGCGCTCGATGACAGCCATCAGGCTTCGGGATTGCGTCAGGTCGTCTTCCTGACCGATGGTGAGGTCAACAACGAGCAGCAGCTTCTCGATGCGATCGCCCAATCGCGTGGACGCTCGCGCATCTTCATGGTCGGCATCGGCTCCGCGCCGAACATCTACCTGATGAGCCGTGCCGCCGAGCTCGGCCGCGGCAGCTTCACCCATATCGGTTCGGTCGCCGAGGTGGATGAGCGTATGCGCATCCTCTTCGACAAGCTGGAAAACCCGGCAGTCACCAATGTCGCGGCTGCCTTTTCGGAGAAGAATGTCAACCTGTCGCCCAGCCTCCTGCCCGACATCTATCATGGCGAACCGCTGATCCTGGCCGCCCGCATGGGGAAAGCCGCGGGCAGCCTGACCGTCAGCGGCATGATCGGTGACCGCCCGTGGACGATCTCCTTGCCGCTCGATCAGGCAAGCAACGCCAAAGGCATCTCCAAGATCTGGGCACGCCGCCAGATCGACGATGTCGAAGTCAATCTCACCCTTGGCAAGATCACGCAGACGGAAGCGGACAAGCGCATCCTGCAGCTGGCGCTGGAGCATCATCTGGTGACACGCCTCACGAGCCTCGTCGCGGTCGACAGCAAGCGTCTGCGCCCGGCAAACACACCTCTGACAATGGCCGATATCCCGCTGCAGCTGCCGGCCGGCTGGGATTACGACAAGCTCCTCGGCGTCGATGCGATGCGGGAAGCGAAGGCAGACACCAGGCACCACCAGACGAGCCACAAGTCGCAAAGTGTCAACGGCGATGCAGATGTTCAGGAGATCTCGGCACCGCCTTCGGCAAGCCCGCCCCTGCCGCAGACGGCAACGCCCGCAACGCTTCTCTTCCTGCAGGGATTGCTTGCCCTGCTGTTTGGAACGTCGCTGCTGATCTTCATATCGCGAAGGAGCAAGGCATGATCGCCACCGCTCGGATCCAGTCGATCGGGAGCGCGCCAGCGCGCTCCCTTCTGTCCCTGACCGCCGGCATTTTCATAGCCATAGGCCTCTTCCTCGCTGCCCAGGGCGGATGGATCTATGCGAAGGCAGCCCTGGCTCAGGTTCTGCTGGAGCGTGCCTTTGCCGAGAGCGTGACGTCCGGCTTGCTGGTCAAGCCCTGGAGCTGGGCCGACACCTGGCCCGTGGCGCGCATAGAGGTTCCGCGTCTTGGCGTTTCCGCCATCGCCCTCAATGGCGCAAGCGGCCAGGCGCTGGCCTTTGGTCCCGGTCATCTCGACAATACGCCGGAAGCCGGCGAGAACGGAACGGCGGTTTACGCGGCGCATCGCGACACGCACTTCACCTTCCTGCGAAATATCAAGGAAAATGACCAGATCACGATCACGCGCCGCGATGGCCGGATTTTCACCTTCCGCGTGACGCATATGGCCGTCGCACGCTGGGATGAGGCCGGGATCGACCCCGATGCGCATGGTGTTCATCTCGTGCTCGCGACATGCTTTCCCTTCGACGCCGTAACATCCGGCCCGCTGCGCTATCTGGTCTATGCCGATCTGGAAGAGGGTGCCGCAGCCGCACCTTGAAGAGAATAAGGGCGAAGGCAGGGAATTCGGCCTTCGCCCCGTTGAATATTGTTTGAACTCTTAAAGTTCCGGATCGTTCAGAACGAACCGTTCAGCCAAAGCATTGCCGGCGCACCCAGGATTACCATGGCGATTACCGCCGAAACCGCCATTTTGATCGCCTTGATGCGCCGTGTCCGGACGCCGCTCCAGTCATAACTCACAATCACTAACCCCAGCAAATCATTAGAGATTCACAAACTAGAGCCGATCGGCCCTTCGACAAGGGAAGCAGGTGATTCGTCCACAGGGGATATTTTGAAGACTTGCGCGTCATCAGAGACGGCATCGGCCGTATGCTAATGCGCCAGCTCGGAAGCGACTGCCGCCTGCATCCCATCCATCATCATTCTGCCAAGCCTGGACGACACGGCATCCAGCCATTTGGGGTCGGAGCGAAGGCGTTCGGGAAATAACCCCGGAAGGGCATGCAATGCCCTGGCTAGATCCGACGGCGAGCGGACGCCCGAAATGGCCTTGACGATATCGGCCTCGCGCGGGTCGTTGAGCGCATAAGCCGTGCCGTCGTCCTGACGCCCGAGGCAATAGCGCATCCAGGCTGCGACGGCGAAGGCAAAGGGCTCTGTATCCGCGCCTTTGGTCAATAGCTCTACGGCCGGTGCCAGCAGGCGCTGCGGCAACTTCTCGGTGCCATCCATCGCGATCTGACGGGTTTCGTGGGCAATGGCCGGGTTGGAGAAGCGGGCAAGAATATCCGCAGCATAGGCGTCGAGCTCTATGCCCGGCAGCGGCCGAAGCGTGGAAGCGGCAGCGCTCAGATGCCGCATGATCAACGGTCGAAAGCCGGCCGGGCCGACCGTATCGCGGACATAGCGTCGGCCGGTCAGAAATCCCGCATAGGCCAGCATCGAATGCGATCCGTTGAGCATGCGCAGCTTCATCGCCTCGTAGGGACGCACGTCATCGACAAACAATGCGCCGCCCGTCTCCCAGGCCGGACGCCCGCTTGGAAAGCGATCCTCGATCACCCATTGCCGAAAAGGCTCTGTTTCGATCGCGGCATGGTCCACACAGCCCGTCATCTGCCGGGCGTCGTCGAGCGTCCGCTCGGTTGCTGCGGGCGTAATGCGGTCGACCATGCTCGACGGAAAGGCGACATCGGTTGCAATCCAGTCGGCAAGCGTCGGGTCGGATCTGCGAGCAAAATCGATAATCCCCGCCCGAACGAAAGCTCCATTGTCAGGCAGATTATCGCAGCACAGTACGGTAAAAGGCGAAATGCCGGAAGCACGCCGACGCTTCAGCGCTTCGGTCAGAACGCCGAGCACACCGGTCGGCTGCGCGGGTTTTGCCAGATCCGCCGCGACGGCGGAATGGTTGAGATCGGCCATCATCCTGGCGCGATCGATGCCGTAGGCCTTCTCCGTCACCGTCATCGACACGATGCGCGTCGCCGGATCCACAAGCGCCTGCATCACGGCAGCAGGCTCGCGGCTCCCAGCGATGACGCGCTCGATACTGCCGATGACCCTTGCGCGTGCTCCGGCAGCATCGCGTTCGATCAGCGTGTAGAGGCCGTTTTGCGGATTGAGGGCGTCGGCAACGTCATGGCCGCGAAGGCTCACGCCCACGATACGCCAATCGCCGCCGCGAGCGGCAAGGGCTGCGTCCGTATAATCGGCCTGATGCGCACGATGGAATGCGCCCACTCCCAAATGCACGATGCCGCGGCCGTGACGGCCGGGCTCATAGCCGGGCCTTGATGCCGGGCCGGCTATGTCGGCGAGCGAAGACAGGCGCTTCCGATCGGTCATGCCTGCAGCCCTGCCGAGGGGTGAGACAGTGCCGTCTCGATGCCGCGCAGTTCGGCAAGGCCCTTGAGCCGCCCGATGGCGGGATAGCCGGGCTGGCCTTCCCGCTTGAGGTCATCGAGGATATCCTGCCCGTGATCCGGCCGCATCGGAATTTGCCAGTCAGCGCGCCCGATGGCAGCACGACGGCGCTCCTCGCGCAGGATGGCGGCAATCATCGCCACCATGTCGGTGCCTCCTCCGAGATGCTCGGCCTCGTAGAAGGAGCCGTAGACGTTGCTGGATTCGCGCTTGACGTTGCGCAGATGCAGGAAATGGACGCGATCGCCGAGCCGTTCCATCATGCCGGGCAGGTCATTGTCCGGCCGGGCGCCCAGCGATCCCGTGCAGAGCGTGATGCCGTTTGCCGGGCTGTCGACGGCTTTCATCAGCGCCGCATAATCCGCCTCCGTCGACATGATGCGTGGCAGTCCGAGAAGCGCGAACGGCGGATCATCCGGATGGCAGCACAGCCGCATACCGAGCTTTTCCGCCATGGGAACCACTTCGGAAAGAAAATCTATCTGATGAGCCCGCAGCCGGTCCGCCGGGACATCGTCATAATCCTCCAGATGGGCGCGCACATCCGCCAGCGTGAAATTTTCGGCAGCACCAGGCAGGCCGCAGACAATATTGTTTGCCAGCTGCTGCCGTTCCTCCTGGCTCATGCCCGCATGCCGCTTGCGCGCCTGCTCCACGAGCCAGTCGGGCAGTTCCTCTGCAGCGGCAGCACGAGCGAGGATAAACAGATCGAAGGCGGCAAAATCGACCAGATCGAACCGCATGCAGGTTGCTCCATTGGGAAGGCACCATCGCAGATGCGTTCTCGTCCAATCCAGCACCGGCATGAAATTGTAGCAAATCGTCTCGATACCGGCGTCGCGAAGATGGCCAAGGCTAAGCTTGTAGTTTGCGATATGCTCGCGCCACTCGCCCTTCTGCTTCTTGATATCCTCCGAAACAGGCAGGCTTTCGACGACATCCCAGGCGAGGCCGGAGGGGCTGCCATCCGTCATGCGGCCGATTTCGGCCTTACGCTTCGCAATCTCGGCTGCGGACCACACGGCCCCCGTCGGAACGTGATGCAGTGCGCTGACAACACCCTGCACGCCAGCCTGCAGCATATCATCGATCGAAACCTGATCTCGCGGCCCGAACCATCGCCAAGTCTGCTTCACGATATTACTCCCTTTCGAGACGGCATGATCTGCATGTGCGATTGCATTAGCATGCAGGATTGTGATTGACTAGTATGGTAGTCCACTATATTGAATGCGACATGGCGACGATTGACCACCCAACCCGAACAACGGCGCAACGCACGGACGAGACCCGGACGACCGCATGGTCGCTGGAGCCGACAGTCCCCGTGGGACCGCAAATATATAAAGCCCTCCGCCGGCTGATTGTTCGAGGCGAGTTCAGTCCGGGCACGGCGATGTCGGAAGTGGACATCGCGGGGCGATTTGCCACGAGCCGCCAGCCGGTGCGCGAGGCCTTTATCAAGCTTGCCGAGGATGGTCTGCTCGAAGTCAGGCCGCAGCGCGGTACCTTTGTCCGAAAAATCAGCATCGCTCAGGTGATCGACGCGCGTTTCGTCCGCGAAGCGATCGAGACCCATATCGTACGCGAGCTTGCGGCCAAGAGCGACGCTCGCCTGGTCAGACATCTTCGTCTGCAGCTGGAAGAACAGACGGCAATTCCGATCGACAGGCCCGACGACTTCATGAAATTGGACGAGCAGTTTCATTGGACCCTCGCCGACGCGGTGGGCCGATCCTATGGCTGGAAGGTCATCGAGGACGTGAAGCTGCAGATGGACCGCGTGCGTCACCTCACATTGAGAAGCTTCCCGCAACAAAAGCTCGTGCGACAGCATACCGCCATCGTCGACAGCATCGAACGCTCCGCGCCCGACGAGGCCGAGCGCGAGATGAGGCAGCACCTGCAGCTCATTCTGGAGGATCTGCCGTCGGTCGAGGCGCAATATCCCGATTTTTTCACGCCATCGACCTAGCCGTTTGGCAATCGGCACAGCCAAGGCAGCGGCGGCTGATTGGCTGCTCCATCCTGCCTGACGGAAGATAGCGTCCCAGAAACACAGGAGGGAGCTCATGAAGACGAGAGCTTGCGTGCTTCACGCTCAAGGCGACATACGTATCGAGGAGCGTAAGGTCGGTGCTGTCGGCGACAGCCAGGTCCTGGTGCGTGTCGGTGCCGGAGGGATCTGCGGATCGGATATCCATTATTTCTGGGATGGCGGGATCGGCACGATCCGTGTCACCGAACCGATCATCCTGGGTCACGAGGTCGCCGGCACCGTTGAAGCCGTCGGCGCAAGCGTTGGAAATGTAAAGCCAGGGGATCGGGTGGCGCTTTGCCCGAGCCGGCCCTGCGGCCGCTGCCGTTTTTGTCAGGCCGGACAGCAGCAGCATTGCCTGGAAATGCAGTTCTTCGGAAGCGCGATGCGCAAGCCGCACTGCGATGGCGGCTTTCGCGATCTCATCGTCGTCGAGGATTTTCAATGCGAGCCCGTCGGCGAGGCAGCATTGGACGAGGCAGCCTGTGCAGAGCCGCTCTCGGTCGGCCTTCATGCCATCAACAATGCCGGCAGCCTGCTGGGCAAGAGCGTGGTGGTCATGGGAGCGGGTCCGATCGGTGCCCTTCTGATCGGTGCTGCACGCATGGCAGGCGCGCGTGAAGTCGTTGCCGTCGATCTGGCGGAAGCCCCGTTGAAGGCGGCGAAGAAAATGGGAGCCACCCTGGCCATCAATGGGGGCGACGGCGACCGTCTCGCTGGCTATTCCGAAGACAAGGGATACTTCGATGTCGGTTTCGAATGCACCGGATCCGGCATCGCGCTGGGCAATCTGTTTCCCATCGTGAAGCCGCGCGGCACCATCGTCGCGGTCGGCGTCAGCAACGGCTCGCATATTCCGTTCAATGCCCTGGTCGGAAAGGAAATCCGCCTGGTCGGCACACATCGCTTCCATAGCGAATATACCCTGGCCGCCCGGATGATAGCGGAACGACGCATAGATGTGCGCCCGATCATCACCTCGACGGTGCCGATGGAACACATCCGCGAGGCGTTCGATATCGTCCGCGACCGGACCACGCAAATGAAGGTGCAGCTCAGCTTCGCGACATAAGCAATCAAGGCGCAATGATCGACCATGTGGAGGAGGAGTGAATGGCAGCAATTGATACTCAAGATCCGGCAACCATACGGAAATTGTCGGATGAAGCGACGAGAGTCCTGTTAAACAAGCCCAATACGCTATCCAGCACGCAGGGCGGCTGGATGATGATCGCAACCATTCTCATCGAGGCCTGGGATCTCTATGCCATCGCCTTCGTACTGATCTTCATCAAGACGGATTTCAATCCGACGGCGGCACAGCTCGGTCTTGCCACCGCCGCCGTCCAGGGCGGTGCCCTGATCGGTGCGCTGCTCGGGGGGGTCTTTGCCGATTATTTCGGACGAAAGAAGGTCTTCATCGGCACGATGATCCTGTTCATCGTCCTGGCGCTCGCGCAGGCCTTCGTGCGTGACATATGGGAACTGATCCTCATCCGCTTCCTGATCGGCATTCCGCTCGGCAGCGACATCTCCAACGGCTATGCCTACATCATGGAATCGATGTCCAAGGGCAAGCGCGAACAGATGGGCAGCCGCTGGCAGTTCATGTTCGGGCTCGGCGAGGTATTCGCCATCATCATCATCACGGTGATGTATATCAGCGGCATGGACCATTCGCTGCTATGGCGCGTCGCTCTCGCGCTCGGCGCCGTTCCAGCGGCGATCCTCCTGTTCTGGCGCCTCGACCTGCCGGAGACGCCTCTTTCCCTGCTGCAGCGCGGTCACTTCAGAAAAGCCAAGGAGGTTTCCAAGCGGCTGTTCGACGATCCGCTCGACATGCTTCCGAACCAGGATGTGCAACTCGCCAAGCCCAAGCTCGGCGATTTCCTCAAGGTTATCTGGGCCGATCCGATCAAGAAGCGGGCGACGATCTTCTCGTGGATTTCCAACGCGTGCCAAGGCGCGGAATTCACGGCCTGGGGCTTCTACCTGCCGGTCATCCTGGTGCTGAGCGGTGTCGGTGTGTCGAGCGACGGCAATATTACCGGCACGAACATGGTGACCGCCCTGATCTTCTGCCTTGCGACGATTTCCGGTTATGTGGCGCCTCTCATGCTACCCAAAATCGGCCATCGCGGCGTTGCCATGTGGGGTTTCGGCCTGGCATTCCTCGGCCTTATCCTGGGCGGCCTCGGCATACAATATGATTGGAAGATCATCATCGTCGTCGGAGCCTGCATTCTCATGTGGGGCCATTATTGGGATGCGTCCAACGGCATGACGATATCGTCCATGGTCGCCCCAAGCCGTTTCAAGGCAACGGCTTCGGGATTCGGCTACGTCTTCGTCAAGGGAGCGTCTTTTTTCGGCGCCTTCGTGTTCCCCATCCTCAGCGAGCAGTTCGGCAAGGCTGGCGCGACCTTCTCGGTGGCGATCCTGTCGCTGATCGGCTTCCTCGCGGCCAAGTTCATATTGCCCGAGGTCTATGGCTACGTCGAAACCGAAGAACTATCCGATCCCCGATAGAGGCTTCTGACGACCGATGCCACCGGACCCGAACATCCGGTGGCATCAGGCGCAGGCCATGCTGGTCCTTTGCCCATCGGTAAACTGTTTCGCATTCTTCTATAAAATCATGCGGAGCCGGACGCCGTAACTCGTGCTGCTCATTTGGAGGAAATGAGAAACGCAAAGGTATGGAGGAGCTTATCTTGGCAGCAACCGCAGAGGAAAATACCGCACCATGTTTGCTCATTGGGCATAAAAAAGCTGGCTCCGGGAAACCGTCATTGCTTTGAACTTCGATTTTTTAAGAGAGACTTTCAGGGAGTTCCCATTTCGGGAAATTTCCTTGTTCCCGATATGGGAATATGCTACATACTGCTCATGCAGATCATCGCTAAGTCCACATTGAGGAAGTTTTGGGAAATCCATCCCCAAGCTGAAACCCCATTAAGGACTTGGTACGCAGTGGTCGACAAGGCGATGTGGAGCGGGCCGACCGATGTCAAAATGATGTTCGGAGCGAATGTCGATTTCGTCAGCGATAACCGCATTATTTTCGATATTGGGGGGAACAAATACCGTCTGATTGTCCACGTCGCTTATCCATACCAACAGGTGCTGATCAAATTTGTCGGCACTCGTAAAGAATACGATAATATCAACCCGGAGACCGTGTAATGGACAACATCCGCGTCATCAGGAACGATGAAGACCTTGCCTGGGCTATTGGCGAGGTTGAACAATACTTCGATGCGCCGCCCGATTTTGGCACCCCGGAGGCAGACCGATTCGATATTCTCTCCACTCTCATCGAAGCCTATGAGGATCGTTATTACCCGATCGAAGCTCCAGGGCCGATAGAGCTGATCAAGGCTCACATGGAGATGATGGGCCGCAAGCAGTCCGACTTGGCTGATCTATTCAACTCCAAGTCTCGCGCCTCCGAGGTGCTTAACCGGAGGCGCGCCCTTACAGTGGATATGATCCACAAACTACATAAGGAGTGGGGCATTCCAGCCGATTCCCTCGTGCAGCCATATCATCTTTTAACTGATGCGGCTTGAAGTGCCGCCGACCAAGCCATCCCGATGTGGCGCGTGAACGCGGTACATCAGCCCGAACCCGGCCAGCGGACCAATGCCTTTGAAAGCCTGGGTCCCGGGATTGACGGAACGACGGAAATCACGACAGAGTGCGCCTGTATACCCCTCTCCATCGAGTTGCCCTGGCGTTGGAAGGGCCCGACAGAACCTCGTAGCGAGCAGGAACGATAGCCATGGCCAAGCAGCTTCCCGATATGACAAAGCACCGCGGCTTTCCATCCGGCATGCCGGGAACGGGCATCCAATTCACCATTCGCCGTGCGAATCCAAGGGGTGTCACGCCGATCAAACAGCTCCCGCGCCGCGCGCGACCGGGATCGCAGGAACACCGTGTCGACGCGGCTTTCCTGCACGCGCTCTGGCATCAATTCGGAACCGAACCTTTCGAGCGCGGCAACCTCGACGCGGCCCGCTTGAACCTGCTCTTTGGACGCGAGGTCGTGGCGGCGGACAAGGATTTCGATCCGATGTCCTATGAGGCGATGCTTGTGATCAACGAAAAGCTGGCACGTGAAAATTTTCCGGAAGCCTTCGAAGACGTCATGGAAGTCTAGCGAGCGCCAGCGGGGATTTTGCAGATATTTTGCCCTTGCGGGTCGTTCACGGCCCCTTCCGCAGTCTCCAACGCCACCCACACAGACAACCTCCGTCCCCGTTCTGAACTTCCTTTCGGCAGCCCTAGAACGTGGTGTCCATCAGCTCTCCTGGCGACATTTGGAAAAATGTTTCCGCAAGGAAAGCACCTGTCTGGTTGCCAAAAAACCATAATTGTTCCACCTAAGATCATACATCCAACATTCAATGATCCAGAATCGGGCCAAGATTTGATGCGTATGAAATATGGTTTACTCTGCCTTTTCCTGGCAATTGCTCCGTCGGCATATGCTCTGGAAGCAGGTTCGCCGCCAATTTTGACGCCACTGCCGCAACAGGCGCAGGCCGCTCATTTGAGCGCGGAATTCCTCACCCGTTTCCACTACAGGCCGGTTCCCCTGGATGATGCTTTGTCGGCCAAGGTCATGAACCGGTTCATCAAATCCCTGGATCCGGACCGGATCATCTTCCTGCAGGCGGATATCGACAAGTTCATGGCCGGCAGCACCAAGATCGACGACGCGATCAACCAGGAAGACCTGAATATCCCGTTCTCGATCTTCAACACGTATGAGCAGCGGGTGGTCGATCGCATGAGCTATGCGCGCAGCCTGCTCAAGCAGAAGTTCGATTTCAGCGTGCAGGAAGACTATCCCCTCGTGCGCGACAAGCAGCCGTGGCCGCAATCCGAAGCGGAAAGCAATGACCTGTGGCGCAAACGCGTCAAGAACGACTGGCTGCGCCTGAAATTGGCCGGCAAGGATGATGCCGCCATTCGCGACACGCTTGACAAGCGTTATGAAAACTCGCTCGAGCGGGCCTACAAATACAAGAGCGACGACGTATTCCAGTCGTTCATGGACGCCTATACGACGTCGGTCGATCCGCATACCGACTATTTCGGCGCGACCGCTTCGGCCGAATTCGATATTTCCATGAAGCTCTCGCTGGTCGGCATCGGCGCGGTGCTCCAGGAAAGAGACGATTACACGACGATCCGCGAGCTCGTCGCGGGCGGCCCGGCGCAATTGTCAGGCAAGCTGGCGGTCGGCGACCGTATTATCGGCGTCGGCCAAGGCGAGAACGGTGCAATCAAGGAAGTCGTGGGGACCCGCCTCGATGAAATCGTGCAGATGATACGCGGCGCGAAGGGTTCCGTCGTGCGCCTGGATATCCTGCCGGCCGATGCCGGCCCCGACGGCAAGCATCACGTCATCAGCCTGGTGCGCGACAAGATCAGCCTTGACAAGCAGGCTGCCAAGAAAACCATCCTGTCTGTCAAGGATGGCGATGCCACCCGCAAGATCGGCGTCATCACCCTGCCGGCCTTCTATGAAGATTTCGAAGCGCGGCGAAAAGGCGATAAGGATTACCGAAGCGCGAGCCGTGACGTCGCCAAGCTTCTCGACGAACTGAAGCAGGACAAGGTCGAAGGCGTTCTGATCGACCTGCGAAACAATGGCGGCGGCTCGCTCGCCGAAGCGATCGATCTGACGGGTCTGTTTGTCGGCAAAGGTCCGGTGGTTCAGCAACGCAATGCAGACGGTCAAGTGGAGGTGGAAAACGACGATCTTTCAACCCCCGCCTGGACCGGCCCGGTCGGTGTGCTGATCAATCGCGGTTCGGCCTCGGCGTCCGAGATCTTCGCCGCGGCAATACAGGATTATGGCCGGGGCGTGATTGTCGGCGAACCCAGCTTCGGCAAGGGCACGGTGCAAACCGTTGTCAATCTCGACCAGGTCGCCCATAACGCCAAGCCGAAATTCGGCGAGCTGAAATTGACCGTGGCCCAGTTTTTCCGCGTCGATGGCGGCACGACCCAGCTGCGCGGCGTGACGCCCGACATTAGCCTGCCGGGCCTTTCGGACCCCAAGAGCTTTGGTGAATCGAGCTATGACAATGCCCTGCCGTGGACACAGGTCAAGCCGGCAAAATATACGCCCGCCGGCAACATAAAGGCATTGCTGCCGCAGCTTCAAAGCCGCCATGATGAACGCGTACAGAACGACAAGGATTTCCAGCGCTTTGTCGAAGACATTGCCGTGCTGAAAGCACAGCGAGACAGACAGGTCATTTCTCTCAACGAAACCGAACGCCGCAACGAAATGGCCGCCCAGGCAAATCGCCTGAAGTCGCGCGACCAGATCAACGACGGCGTGGACACTGGAGAGGATGATGGCCTGCAGGCCAACGAGCGCAGCCTGAGTGCCGATATCGCCATCGAGAAAGCCCGCAAGAACGCAAAGGACGTGCTGCTGAACGAGGCAGCCGCGATCCTCGCGGACGAAGCGGACCTGCAGGCTGGAACGCCGAGGACGGCGGCTCAGTAGCGCGGAAACAAAGGGTTTGCACAAGGGAGACATCGCGGTGAACCGCGATGTCTCCCTTGACTGGCGGGCACCGCAATAGGCCTAGGACGTCCCCTCTGGTAACCTGGGCGATGCAACCTGAATGGGTTCAGGCACCGCCGCAGCGGCTCGCAGAACGCCATGAAAGCCGATCCAAAGTGCAATCGAGCCGAGCGCGAAGCTCCCCAAAATAACGAACATCGCGCTGTAACCGATTTCCTGCGCGAGCCAACCACCAATGGCTGGGCTCAAGGATGCGCCGACACCTTGAACGGTCATCACAATGCCCTGGCCGGCATTGATGCGGCCGGTTCCGTTCAGGATGCGCGCGACCAGCGCCGGCACGGCGACACTCTGCAGGCCCGCGCCGACGCCGTCGAGGATTTGGACCGGATAGACGCCCCAGGCGGTAATCAGGTGGGCTGCGACAAAACCGCGGACCGGCAAAGACATGAAGGAGATCAGCAGCACGAGCCACTGCCCTCTCCTTTCCGCCATATGCATCGCAATCAACGAGGTGATGATCATGGTGCCCTGTGCCACCACGACAGTCAGGGCAACGAAGGCTGCGGGATCGCCTCGCTTGGCGGAGACCACGGCGAGCCCGTAGAGCGGCAGCATCGCTCCATTACCGAGATGGAATAATGCGAGAGCACCGGCCAGGATCAGCAGCGGCTTTGATTCCGCAAGCACCGTGAAACCGCTCGGTTTGCGCTGTGCTGCAGTTTCCGTTTTTCCTTGCGGGCCGATCACGGTGAGAACGGCGCCTCGCGCCTCGTTATCGTCGATCGCGGCAGAGGGAATCATCAGAACGGAACCGATGGTGAGCACGCCGAACACGGCGGAAAGCCAGAATACCGCCGTCAGTCCGAACATCCAGCCGAGCCATCCTGATAGCGCGGCGCCGACCAAATTGCCGGCATGGTTGAAAGCTTGGTTGTAACCGGTCTGCCGATTGAAGCCGGCTTGCCGGACGATGCCGAGGGTAATCCCGCTGAGAGCCGGGCCGATCGCGGCACCCGCAACGGCAGTCGCAACCTGGGACAGCGCCACAACCCAGAAGGCCTGTGACAGTAATATGGTCATGGATGCCAGGACGGTACAGATGCCAAGCACGATGATACATGCGCGCTTGTGCGTCGTCTCATCGATGAAGGCGCCGGCCGGCGCCATCATCAGCATGCCGGCAAAGCCGCCGATCGTCATGACCGAGCCGATCGATCCGCTTTGCCAGCCATGCGCGGTCAGGAAGACCCCAAGAAAGGGGCCGATGCCCGCCTGAACATCGGCCATGAAGAAGTTGAGGAGCGCGAGTGGGATGAGTGCGCGGGCTTGCTGGTCAAAAGGAGATGAGCGCGGCAAAGGATAACCATATCGTTCTTGAAATCGTCAGACGAAAAGCACTCGGCCGCAAAAAGGTTCCCGCGGGTGGAGTGCCGCCTGCCCTTAGCAGGCCCGCCTGCGTTTCATCATGGCTTTCAGCCTTTCGGCTCCGACCTCATCGACAGGCGTGTAGACGATCATGCGGTCGTCGTTGCTGGGGCTTGCCCACCAGTTGTTGGATTGCAGCGCAAGGATCGTACCATCGGCAAGACGGAAGCGTTTCACGGCATTCTCGATGCCCTTGAGCTGATAGCGGTCCCATACGATACGGAACTGATCCGAGGCGCTCATATAGCGCTCCAGCTGCCGCTCCCAGACGGGATCGTCGAGATGTTCGGCCATGGAGGCGCGAAACAGGGCAGCCATGTGGGCCAGCATCTCGTCGGGGTCGGCCTGACTTGCGCGCCAGGCAGGATTGACGAGGGACAGATAGATGCAGTTCCGATCTTCAGCCGGGATCGCATGGAGGTCCACTCCGACCAGACGGCGATAGGCTTCGTTGAAGCCACGAATATTGTAGCGTTGCGTCTGGATGAGAGCGGGATAGGGACAGAGTTGATCGAGAATGTGCTGGATTGCCGCGGTCAGCGGCTTGCACACCTGGGGAGAATCGAGCCGGGGCGGAACGGGCAGGTTTGCCAGCCTGAACAGATGCTCGGTTTCGACCTCGTTGAATTCCAGTGCCTGCGCGACGGAAAGCAGCACGCGCGGCGACACGCGGATCGGCCGGCCCTGCTCCAGCTTCGTGTACCAGGTGATGCCGATATCGGCGCGCGCCGCCACTTCTTCGCGCCGCAATCCGGGTGTACGAACTCGCCCGACGCGGCTGAGGCCCAAACGCACGGGATCGAGCGTTTCCCGCCGCCGACGCAGCAGCTCGCCGAGTTCCTGGGCTCGCGACAGCATGTGATTGGGGGCAATATCGAGCGTGCCGTGCATTTTCATTCTCCAGCCTGATACTTTTTATACCAGTCTAAACAGGTATCTTGTACCAGTTTAACATAGGTGTAGAAGACAGTGGACTCAGTTTCGGAAATCCTTTGAGGTCTTCATGTCATCCGCACCAATCCGGCTCGGCCAAGTCGGCCTGATGATCCTGCTTGCCGGGCAATTGCTGCTGCAGCTCGATTTTTCCATCATCAATGTCGGCCTTGCCGCCATTTCCGCCTCGCTGCATGCCGGCGAGACGGAACTCGAGCTCTTCGTTGCCGCCTATGGCGTGGCGTTCGCCGTCTGCCTGGCCATGGGTGCACGCCTCGGCGACAATTTCGGCCGCCGACGCATGTTCGGTCTGGCCGTGCTGCTGTTCTGCCTTGCTTCGCTGCTCTGCGGCGTCGCGACATCCGTCGCCTTCCTCATCGTCGCTCGTACGCTGCAGGGAATTGCGGCGGCGCTGATGGTACCGCAGGTGCTGGCGACGATCCACGTCACGCTTACCGGGCGCGACCACGCCCGCGCGGTTGCGCTCTACGGCGCAATCGGCGGCATCGCCTTCATCATCGGCCAAGTCCTCGGCGGCTTTCTCATCTCCGCCGATATCGCCGGCTCCGGCTGGCGCAGCATCTTCCTCATCAACCTGCCGATCTGCGCCCTGATCCTCTTCTGCATGTGGCGCCACGTTCCGGAGACGCGCGGACAAGGCAGAGTGCCGGTGGATTGGTCCGGCATGATCACGCTGGCATTGCTGACGCTATCGGTGCTGCTGCCGACGGCGCTTGGCCCGTCTCTGCATTGGAACTGGCTCTGCCTGGCGGGTTTCGTGCCGATCCTGCCGCTAACGACGCTTCTCTGGCGCATCGAGCGGGCTAAGGAAGCGCGCGGCGCCTTCCCGATCCTGCCACCGTCGCTGACCCGCATCTCCAGCATGCGCTTCGGCGGGCTGATCGCCATCATTTTCTTCACCTGCTGGAGCGGCTTCATGTTCGTCCTCGCCCTGACGCTGCAGGCGGGCGCCGGCCTGACGCCGCTGCAATCGGGCAATGCACTGATCGCGCTCGGCGGCTCCTATTTCGTCTCGGCCGCCTTCGTCACGCGCCGGCTTGCCGGCATGCGCCGCGAGGCCATGCTGGTGACGGGCTGCCTCATCCAAATGACCGGGCTTGCCCTGCTCATCGTGACGCTGGAAATCGTCTGGCCGCGGCTCGCTGTCATCAATCTCATCCCCTCCACGATCCTGATCGGGTTCGGTCAGGCACTGATCGTCAACTGCTTCTATCGCCTCGGGCTCGCCGATGTGCCGCATGAACATGCAGGAGCAGGCAGCGCCATGCTCGCCACCATGCAGCAGGTTTCGCTGGGCCTCGGGCCAGCGATCCTCGGCGCCGTATTCGCACAGGTCCTGCAATATGACAGCGTCTATCTCACGGCGGGAGTAACGGCCATCGCCGTCGAGCTCGGACTGATGGCCATTCTGCTGCTGGCCACGCTCCTGCGCCTGGCTCGCCAGCGCAGCCTTTCGGAAGAAGACGCCAAAATCGACGAGACGCTGGTCGTGGTGCCCGAATGATGCTCGATGAGGCCGCTGCTGCGCCACCAGTTGCAGCGGCTTTACGCCAGACATGCTTCCATGCCGGGCCTGCCGCCGGCGTAGCCGATCATTCAATTCCGCTCAGCCTGCTTGTCAGTGCCGTTTTCGAATGCCATTGCTCTTGAAACCTCGGATGACAGACAAGCGGCTTTAAATGAAACTGGATGCAATCGACCTGCGGATACTGGATGCCATTCAGCGCGATGGACGCATCACCAAGCTTGCACTCGCCGAAAAGGTCGGCCTCTCGCCGACGCCATGCTGGCTTCGCCTTCGCAAGCTGGAAAAGGCAGGCATCATCACAGGTTACCACGCGCGCCTGTCGCTGCGCCGGCTCGCCCCGATCGCCAATGTCATGGTCGAACTTACGCTTGCCAACCATCGCCAGGCCGATTTCGATCGTTTCGAGCGGGCCGTCGCGGCCATTCCGGAAATCGTTGCCTGCTGGGCCGTCGGCGGCGGCGTCGATTACATTCTGAAGATCATGGCGGCCAATATCGATGCCTATCAACGCCTGATCGACGATCTCCTCGATCGCGATCTCGGTATCGAGCGCTATTTCACCTACATCGTCACCAAGACCGTGAAAGAGGAGACGGTGCTGCCCGTCACGGATCTGCTTTCCCCGGATGTGCCCGGCGGCGAATAGAGAGATTCTCCATCGGCGCCTCTCTCTTTAGGTGCTTTCTCTCTTCCAGCTGCCTGCAATGGACAATCTCTCGCGGCATTCCGTGACAGCATTGGACATCTGGCGACCATCTGGAAAGAAAGACCCGATCATGACTGCGCTCCATGCCCGCGCCACCTATCATGAAGCCCTTTCGCGGCTTAACGACCGTCATTTGCTGCGAGACCTCTCCTATGTCGCCGGCCGCTGGGTCGCCGGCAAGGCCGGCCGCAGCTTCCAGGTCACCGATCCCGCATCCTCCGTAACGCTCGCCTGGGTCACCAGCCTTGACCAGAGAGAAGCTTTCGAGGCCATCGACGCGGCAACGGATGCCTTTGCGGCCTGGCGCTCACTCCTGCCGCAGCAACGAGCGTCGATCCTGCGCAGGTGGTACGAATTGATGATCGAGGCGCGCGAAGATCTGGCGCTGATCATGACTCTGGAGCAGGGCAAGCCGCTCGATGAATCCCGCGGCGAGATCGACTATGCCGCAAGCTTTGTCGAATGGTACGCCGAGGAAGCCAAGCGGATCAATGTCGAAAGCGTGACCAGCCATCTGCCCGACACCGAAATGTTCGTCCGCAGGGAAGCCTTGGGCGTCGTCGGGATCGTCACGCCCTGGAATTTTCCGGCTGCCATGATCACGCGCAAGGCCGCCGCGGCGCTTGCAGCCGGCTGCACGGTCGTTTCCCATCCGTCGTCGGAAACGCCTTTGTCGGCACTGGCGCTCGCCGAACTCGGCGAACGCGCCGGGCTCCCCGCCGGTGTCTTCAACGTACTGACCGGTGATGCCGCAACCATCGTCGGGGCCTTCTGCGACGATCAGCGGGTCAGGGCATTGAGCTTCACCGGCTCGACCGAGATCGGCAGGCTGATCGCCGGCCAATGTGCCGCAAGCATGAAACGGCTCGTCATGGAGCTTGGCGGTCATGCGCCGCTAATCGTCTTCGACGACGCCGATCTCGATCGCGCCGTCGATATCGCCATCAATGCCAAATTCGCGACCTCCGGCCAGGATTGCCTCGCCGCCAACCGCATCTTCGTGCAGCGCCCGATCATGGACGCCTTTGTTGCAGCGTTCGCCAAGCGCGTTGCCGCCTTGAAGGTCGGCCATGGATTGGACGGTGCCGTCGATATCGGGCCTCTCATGCACGAACGCGCCATTACCAAGGTCGAGCAGCATGTCGCCGACGCATTGAAACATGGCGCAAGGCTTGTCGTCGGCGGGAAACGGCACCCGGCCGGGAAGCTGTTCTTCCAGCCGACCTTGCTCGTCGATCCCTCGCCGGACGCGCTGATCATGCGCGAGGAAACATTCGGACCGGTCGCTGCTGTGACCGCTTTCGATAGCGAAGACGAGGTCATCGCCCGGGCCAACGACACCCAATACGGCCTCGTCGCTTATGTCGTGACGGCCAACGGCGCGCGGCAGATGCGGCTCGGCCGGGCGCTCGAATACGGCATGGTGGCCATCAACCGCGTGAAGATCACGGGCGGCCCGATCCCTTTTGGCGGTTGGAAGCAGTCAGGCCTCGGCCGCGAAGGCTCCCGCCATGGCATCGAGGCCTTCACCGAACTCAAATATCTCTGCGTCGACACGACAGCCTGACGCCGCGAATAGAAAAAGAAGGAACGATAATATGCTGGACAAGCGCAACGAACTGAACGCCTGGGACAGGGACCATTTCTTCCATCCCTCGACTCATATGGGCATGCACGCTCGTGGAGAGACGCCGACCCGCGTCATCGCCGGTGCCGACGGCGTCTACATCACGGATACCGCCGGCAAGAAGAGCCTCGATGCCTTTGCCGGCCTTTACTGCGTCAATGTCGGTTACGGCAGGCAGAAAATCGCCGATGCGATCGCCGAGCAGGCAAGGAACCTCGCCTATTACCATGCCTATGTCGGCCACGGCACGGAAGCTTCCATCACGCTTTCGAAGATGATCATCGATCGCGCGCCTGAGGGTATGAGCCGCGTCTATTTCGGTCTTTCCGGGTCTGACGCCAACGAGACCAACATCAAGCTGATCTGGTACTACAACAATATCCTCGGCCGACCGGAAAAGAAGAAGATCATTTCGCGCTGGCGCGGCTATCATGGCTCCGGCGTCATGACGGGCAGCCTCACCGGCCTCGAACTGTTCCACAAGGCCTTCGACCTGCCGCGCGCGCCGATCCTCCACACCGAGGCGCCCTATTTCTTTCGCCGCGCCGACCGCTCGATGACCGAGGAACAGTTCGCGCAGCATTGTGCCGACAGGTTGGAGGAGATGATCCTCGCCGAAGGTCCGGAAACGGTCGCAGCTTTCATCGGCGAGCCGATCCTCGGAACCGGCGGCATCGTTCCGCCGCCGAAGACCTATTGGCAGAAGATCCAGGCCGTCCTCGACAAATATGACGTGCTGCTCGTTGCCGACGAGGTCGTCACCGGCTTCGGCCGTCTCGGCACGATGTTCGGCTCAGATCATTACGGCATGAAGCCGGATCTGATCACCATCGCCAAGGGCCTCACGTCTGCCTATGCGCCGCTTTCGGGCAGCATCGTCTCCGACAAGATGTGGCAGGTGCTTGTCCAGGGATCCGATCAGCTCGGCGCCATCGGCCATGGCTGGACCTATTCCGCCCATCCGATCTGCGCGGCTGCCGGCATCGCCAATCTCGAGCTGGTCGACGAACTCGGCATCGTCGAGAATGCGGGCTCGACCGGTGCCTATTTCCGCTCTGAACTTGCCAAGGCCGTCGGCGGCCACCGGCATGTCGGCGAGGTTCGTGGCGACGGGCTGATGGCAGCAATCGAATTCGTCGAGGACAAGGACGAGCGCAAGTTCTTCGATCCCGCGCAGAAGATCGGTCCGCAGGTGGCGGCGGCACTGCTCGAGCGCGGCGTCATCGGCCGCGCCATGCCGCAGGGAGACATCCTCGGCTTTGCACCGCCGCTGTGCCTGACCCGCGAGGAAGCCGATACCGTCGTCAAGGCAGCGGCAGGCGCCATCGAAAGCGTATTTTCGAACCGCTGATCCGATCCTGACGAGACGACCCTATACACCCTACGCCGATGGCGGGGCCCGTTGTTGACAATAGGCCCCGCCATTGCATTCGGACGTCGCCATCCGGCACCGAATGGTGTACATGGATTCCTGTAATTGTACCGGATCAATCCATGTATCGTCATGATTCAAAAAGCCAGGACAATGGCGCTTGGAAACCTGTCCTCCAGCATCGCAAGGGTGCGACCAAGCACAAGCTGCTCACCGACAAGATTATATCCGACATCGATGAGGGTATTCTGCCGGTGCACGCGCAGATGCCGACGCATCGCGATCTCGCGCACGCATTGGGAATTTCGGTGCAAACCGTGAGCCTGAGTTACAAGGAGGCGGAGCGGCGCGGCTATCTGCGCGGAGAGGTTGGGCGTGGCACCTTCGTGCGCAGCCGTGTCACCGAACGCGCCGACAGCTTCATGCTCGATCGCGATCCGAGCGGCAGCGCCGATCTTTCCATAATAAGGGCCGTCTATACCGAGGCACATGAGCGCTCGGCTCGCGAGCTCATGCAGGCACTTGCGGAAAGCGACAATAGCAGCTTCATGCGGCCCTGCCGTCCGATCGCCGGCCTCGATGCTCATCGCGCGGCAGCACAGGTCTGGCTCGCCGGCTTATCGGTCACAACCGATCCGGATCGCATCCTCATCACCAACGGCGCGGCGCACGGCCTCTTCCTTGCCGTCGCCTCGGTCGTTCGGCCAGGCGAGGTGGTCCTGACCGAGAGCTTGACCGATCACGGCATCATCGGTCTTGCCAATGTTCTGGGCTTCACGCTGCGTGGCCTTCCGACCGATCGCGAGGGTATCCTGCCGGACGCCTTCGAGGCGGCTTGTGCCGTCGGCGACGTGACAGCGCTTGTCATCGTTTCCTCGCTCGGCAATCCCACCAGCCACGTCATGGGAACAGAACGCCGGCGCGCAATTGCCGATATCGCCCGCCGGCACGGCATCTTCGTCATCGAGGATGAGGTCTATAAGCCGATGCTGCGCGATCCCCTCCCCTCGATGGCGGACCTCATACCGGAGCTCGGTTTCTTCGTAACCAGCTTCACCAAATCCGTGATGACGGGACTGCGCATCGGCTATCTCGTCGTGCCCGCCCACTATTCGATCCGCGCCGCTTCGATCCTGCGCGTCACCGGATGGAGTGCAACCAACGTCGTTGCCGAAATGGCGTCGCGCTGGGTGCTGGATGGAACGGCGGAAGCCCTGCTTGCCGTCCAGCGAAACGAGGCGGAGGCCCGGCAGGCGATCGTCTCCGATGTGCTGGCGCCGTTCGTCGCCGGCAGCCATCCGCTGTCGCTTTGCGCCTGGCTGTCTGTTCCCGAACGTTGGACCGAGGAAGGCCTCGTGCGGGCGCTGGCCCGCAAGGGTGTGGCGGTAACGCCATCCGATCCGTTCGTCGCGGGTGGAGAGCGGCCGGTCGGCGGTATCCGCATCTGTCTCGGCGGCCGCCTCTCGCATTCCGCTCTTCGCTCGGCGCTCGAAACCGTTCGCGGCACGTTCGAACAGCTGCCGCCCGTCTTCGATGTGGGATCGATCGTTTAACCTTGCCGCAGGTCGATCTTTCAAAGGATCGAGCCCAGAAATTCCTTGGTGCGCTCTTCCTTCGGCGCGCTGAAGATCTCTTCCGGCTTGCCCTGTTCGCAGATGCGGCCCTTGTCGAAAAAGCAGACGCGGTCGGAGACTTCGCGGGCAAAGCGCATTTCGTGTGTGACCAGCAGCATGGTCAGATCGTGTTCATGTGCGAGATCGCGGATGACGCCGAGCACCTCGCCGACAAGCTGCGGATCGAGCGCCGATGTCGGCTCGTCGAACAGCAGCACGCGTGGTCGCATGGCGAGCGCACGGGCGATCGCGACGCGCTGCTGCTGGCCACCAGATAACTGGCTCGGATAATGATCCTTCTTCTCCGAGAGCCCGACCATGCGCAAAAGCTCGACCGCGCGGCATTCGGCCTCCGCCCGGCCAAGTCCGAGCACGCGTGTCGGCGCCTCGACGACATTGCGCAGCACGGTCATATGCGGAAACAGATTGAAGCTTTGGAAGACCATGCCGACATGGGTACGGATCTGGCGCAGATGCGCCTCGCTGGCGAGGAAACGACCACGGCCGTTGTCCTGATGATAGGACATGCCGGCCAGATGCAGGGTTCCCTCCTGGAAGGGCTCGAGCGTCATCAGGATGCGCAGGACAGTTGATTTTCCGGAGCCGGAAGGGCCGATCAATGTCACCTTCTCGCCGGGCGTGACGTCGAAGCAGAAATTGTCGAGCACGGTGAGGTGGCCGTAGCGCTTGGTCACATCTTGAAAGCGGATCAATGGTTGCGTCATTTGAGAGCAATTCCGTTTTTCGGCAACGCCTTTTCGAGCCAATGAATGGCCGCCGAGCAGACGAGCGTGAGGATGAGAAAGATCAGGCCGACAAGGGAAAGCGGCACCAGATACTCGAACGTCCGATCCCCGATGAGATTGGCGAGGTTGAGCATGTCGACCACCGTGACGACCGAAAGCACGGGCGTTTCCTTCAGCATGGAGACGAGATAATTGCCCATAGTCGGAACGATGCGAGGAATGGCCTGAGGGATGATGATATCCCAATAGGCGCGGCCGCGGCTGAGATTGAGCGCCGTCGCAGCTTCCCATTGTCCGAGCGGCACGGCATCCAGACCGCCGCGATAGACCTCCGACGTATAGGCGGAATATTGCAGCCCGAGCGCCAGCGCGCCGGTCAGGAAAGCAGGTAATACGATGCCGTAGATCGGCAGGACATAATAGAGGAAGAAGAGCTGGACGAGCAGTGGCGTATCGCGCAGGAACTCGATGACGAAAGCCGTCGGCCAGGAGATCGCCACAAAGCGGCTACGCCGCAGCAAGGCGAAGACAAGGCCGAGAACAAGCGCGATCGCAAAGCCTGCGGCTGCCGCCTCCAGCGTGACGATGAGGCCGATGCCGAGGATCGGCAGGATCGACAATGCGAAGGACAGCGTCGTCGACGTATCCCAGGTGAAGCCATACATCATGCCGGCGTCCTCCCCGGGAAAGCGGCGCCACGACGAAGAACGGTCTCCAGCCAGCGCATGAAGGCAACCAAAATGAGAGCCATGATGAAATATCCGATGAGCGTCAGCGAGTAGATCGTCACGCTGTCGAGCGTGATGTTGCGCAATTGCTGCGCCTGGAAGGTGAGATCGCTGATCGAAATGAGCGACACCAAGGCGGTGTCCTTCAGATTCTGAACGGCGAGATTGCCGAAGGCCGGCATCATTTCGACCACGGCCTGCGGCAGGACGATATGGAAGAGCGCTTGGCTCTGCTTGAAATTCAGGGCGCGCGCCGCTTCATGCTGCGTATCGGGGACCGCCTGCAGCGCGCCGCGCACCACCTCCGCGCCATAGGCGCCGATGTTGAGCGCCAGGCCAGCGATACCCGTGGTGATGGGATCGAAGGAGATCCCGATCAGCGGCAGCGCGTAATAGAGCCAGAAAAGCTGCACCAGAAGCGACGTGCCGCGAAAGATCTCGATATAGACGATCGCGATCGCGGAGAGCAGCCGCCCTCCGGCAAAGCGAGCAAGACCAGCGGCAAAGGCGAGGATTGCGCCGAGGAACATCGAGGCTACGGCGATGAGTGCTGTCACCTCCGCGCCCTTCAGCAATGCCGGCAGATAATGTGTCCAGCTCATGTCCGGGTCACCTCCGTTCCAAAATGGGAGGGGCCGAACGACCCGGCGATCGTCTGCAGACGGCCGCCAGATCGTTCTTGACTATCGATAGGTTCATTTGCCCGCGCACAGGTCTTCGGTGCTCTTCGTGCGTGCGGCCTCGACGCTTTCGGCGCTGAGACCGTAGGACATCAGGATCTTCTTGTAGTCGTCGGTCTTCTTGAAGGCTTCGAGAGCGGTATTGAAGGCCTTGTAGAGCTCCTTGTCCTCGGGCCGGAAATCGAAGCCGCCATAGCTTCTGACGGACTTTCCGTTGATCACCGGATCGGTGAAGGGCTCGGCATGCTCGACATTCGTGCTGCCCTGAACGAGCTTGGCGACAGTCAGCTCGGTTGCCGCATAAGCATCGGCTCGGCCGGTCTGGATCGTGGAAAGCGCATCCGCATTCGCCTGGATCATGACGATCTGGGATTCCGGAATGCCGAGACCATGGAAGAAATCGAGCTGATCGGCACCCGATACTATCGCAACTTTCAGCGACGGATCCTTCTTGATATCCTCATAGGAATGCAGCTTCTTCGGATTGCCCTTCGGCACCAATAGTCCCTCGCCGTAGCTCGAATTCGGCGTGGTGAACTGCACCTGCTTGCAGCGCTCGGGCAGGATGTTCTGCTCGGCGGCGACGAAGTCGAAGCGCTTGGCCTTCAGGCCGGGGATCAGCGAGCCGAAAGGCGTCACGGTCCAGTCGACTTCCTTGACACCCATCGACTTCAGAACGGCAGCGGCAACATCGGGACCAATGCCCTTGGCGGCACCGCTCTCGTCCATATAGCTATAGGGAACCTCGTTGGCGCTGGCGCCACGGATGTAGCCATCCTTCTTGATCTGCTCGAGGCTAGCGGCATGGGCTGAAACGGCGAGGCCAAGGGTCAGGCCCGTGGCGGCGAGGCTGCGGTAAAAATTCGATCTCATGGTTCACTCCTCTGTGGTTGAAATTCGTCATCGGCTGTCCGGTTTTCCGGATCTTTGCCGATAACGGGGTGGTGACCCGCGCCGCGCCATCGCGGCGCGGGAATTCAAGGCGCCTCCGTCAATGTTGCGACGACGGCCAGGCAATCCCCGGTCTTGATGAGGCCGGGAAAATGACGTGCGGCGAGAACGCCATCCAGCGCCGCCCGATAGTCAAAGGGCTCGGATCCGGTGCGGCCGATCGGATGGATGCGGGCGATGATCTCGCCCCGAACAATCGTGTCGCCAAGATCCTTCAGCGGCTCGAAAAGCCCCTCAGCTTCGGCAAAGACGAAGCAATCGGAGGACGGCATATCGAGCCATTGCGTCGCTTCGACCTCCGGGGGGCCTGCAACGATTCCGACGTGCTTCAAGACATTCAGAACGCCGCGCTTGGCAATGGAAGCCGTGCGCGCCGATATGGTTCCACCGCCCGAAAGCTCGGTCGTCACAAAGACCTTGCCCATCTCCTCGGCCGTGGTGTCATACATGCCGACGGCATCGATCTCGATCATCCGCATGGAATAGGGTGCGGAAAACGCAGCAACCCCATCGAAGCAGGCCTTCTCCTGGTTCCTATCCGGCAAAGCATGCGCTGCGGCATAGGGCAGGAAATCGAGGGTACGGCCGCCCGAATGAAAATCGAGCACGATGTCGGCCAACGGCAGCAGGTAGCGCGTGAAGTAGTCCGCGATCTTCTCGGTCACGCTGCCGTCGGGCCGGCCCGGAAAACTCCGATTGAGATTGCCCTTGTCGATCGGCGAGGTACGGGTGGCCGCCCGGAAAGCAGGGTAATTCATCGCCGGAACGATGATGACCCTGCCCCTGACCTCCTCCGGCTTCAACGTACGGGCGAGATCAAAGAGGGCAACAGGCCCCTCATATTCATCGCCATGATTGGCGCCAGTTAAAAGCGCCGTCGGCCCCTCACCGTTCCTGATGACGCAGATGGGGATCATGATCGAACCCCAGGCGGAATCGTCGCGCGACCAGGGAAGGCGCAGATGCCCGTGCTGAATGCCGTCCTGGTCGAAATCGACTGACGGTGTAATCGGCGATGGACGTTTGGATATGCTCATGCTGTTCATCTCTGGCGATCACTTCACGACAAGCCGCCGCGGCACGTTGGAGAGGCACTCGACGCCGCTCTCGGTGATGACGATGCTTTCGGTGATCTCCATGCCCATGTCCTCCAGCCAGAGGCCGGTCATGAAATGGAAGGTCATGCCCGGTAGCAATTCGGTGCGATCGCCGGGGCGCAGGCTCATGGTCCGCTCGCCCCAATCCGGCGGATAGGAAAGGCCGATCGGATAGCCGGTGCGGTTGTCCTTGACGATCCCGTATTTCTTCAGGACCGCGAAGAAGGCGTTGGCGATATCCTCGCAGACGTTACCTGGTTTGGCGGCGGCAAGGCCGGCCTCCATGCCCTCAAGCGTCGCCTTCTCCGCGTCGAGAAAGGCCTGCGTCGGCTTGCCGAGGAAGACGGTGCGCGACAGCGGGCAATGATAGCGGCGATAGCAGCCGGCGATCTCGAAGAAGGTGCCCTCGCCGCTCTTCATCGGCTTGTCGTCCCAGGTCAGATGCGGAGCGGAGGCATCCGCGCCCGACGGCAGCAAGGGAACGATGGCAGCGTAATCGCCGCCAAAGCCGTCGACGCCGCGAATGCCGGCATCATAGATTTCTGCGACCAGATCGGATTTGCGAATGCCCGGCTCGACCTTTTCGACGATCCGCTGGTGCATGGCCTCGACGATGCGGCCGGCCTTACGCATATAATCGAGCTCGGTCTTGCTCTTGACGGCACGCTGCCAGTTCACGAGCCCCTGGGCATCCTTGAAGCGCGCATTCGGCAAGTGCTTGACGAGCGAGGCATAGGCCGCGGCGGTGAACCAATAATTGTCCATCTCGACGGCGATCGAGGCATTGCCCCAGCCGCGCTCCTCGATGATCTTCGAGAGCAGATCCATCGGATGGCGCTCATTGGACTGCACGTAGTGATCGGGATAGCCGATGATATTGTCATGGGCGAGATAGGCGGTACGCTTGGCACCATTGGCATCCTGGCCGCGGCCATACCAGATCGGCTCGCCGGTATCAGGCACCAGCACACATTGATGTACGTAGAAGGACCAGCCGTCGTAACCGGTCAGCCAGTGCATGTTGGAGGGATCCGTGACGATGACGAGATCGACACCGGCTTTTTCCATGGCCCGGCGCGTCTTCTCGAGCCGCTCGGCATATTCGGCGCGGGTGAAATTGAGGGTCGGTTCGCTCACGCTGGGTCTCCTGATGCTTTTGTCGTTTCAATCGCTTGGCCCGCACCGGCCGAGACGGCGCGGCGATGGGCAAGCGTGGCAATGGCGGTATCCTGGACGCCGGTCCCGGTCAGATCGCAAAACGTGATCGCCTCGGGCGAACGGCGGCCCGGCACCTTGCCGGCGATAATGGCGCCGAGTTCGGGAAAGTCGGCGGCCTCGCTCACAAGGCCCGCGGCGATCGCATGATGAAGCTCGCCCAGCCGCCGCGTCTGTTTCAGGCTGTCGGCAACATAAGGCGCGGCCTTCAGGATGGCGGCCGGGTCGATCTCGTTCTTGTGTTCGGCGTCGGAACCCATGGCAGTCATGTGCTGGCCCGGCTGCAGCCAGGTGGCATTGAGGATCGGCTTGTCCGCCGGCGTGGTGGTGACGATAATATCGGCGTCGCGGCAGGCCTGCTTGGCATCCACCTCCGCCACGATGGGAAAGCCGAGTTCCGCCGTCAGTTCTGTCGCGAGTTTTTCCGCCTTTGCCGGATCGCGCGCCCAAATCCGAGCAGCTTCGATCGGCCGAACCAGCGTAAGCGCGCGCAATTGCAGGCGAGCCTGCATGCCGGCTCCGAGAATTGCGGCAATCCCTGCATCAGGACGGGCAAGATATCGCGCGGCAACGGCCCCTGCCGCGGCGGTTCGAACATCCGTCAGATAGCCATTGTCGAGCAGGAGCGCCTCGACCAGTCCGGTGCGCGCTGATAACAGCATCATCAGCCCGTTGGTGCTCGGCAAGCCGAGCGAGGGATTGTTGAAAAAGCCGGGGCTAACCTTGATCGCGAAACTGTCGAAATCAGGAACATAGGCAGTCTTCACGTCGACCTCGCCGCGATGGGCTGCTATATCGAGCCGCATGATCGGCGGCATTTCCACGGCCTTTGTCGCCAGCGCCGCAAAGGCCTGCTCGACGCAATCGACGGCGTCGCCATCGAGCTCAACGATCTTGCGAAGATCTGTTTCCGTCAGGATCAGCACACGCGTCATGGCGCCACCTCCGCCTTGATATCATCGACGATTGCCCGATGGACCGCCAGATCGATATTGGCCCCGGAAACAACAATCACGGTCGGACCATCAGGCCTGATCTTGCCGGCAAGCAGTGCGGCAATGCCCACGGCACCGGCCCCTTCGACGGTCTCGCCCTCGATCCTGGCTGCATGGCAGATGCCCGCGGCAATCTCGTCTTCGTTGAGCAGGATCACGTCATCGAGAAGCGAACGGCACATGGGGAATGTCAGGCGATTGTCGAGCCCTATGCCGCCTCCGAGCGAATCCGCCAGGGTCTCGACCTCCTGAATATCGATCGGCCTCCCTGCCGCAAGGCTCGCCGCCATCGCCGCACCCCGTTCCATCGAAACGCCGATCACTTTGGCGGCCGGCAGGCGGCCCTTGATCGCGGCGGCGACACCGGAGGCCAGCCCGCCTCCCGAGAGCGGCACGAGAACAAGTGTGGTCTCAGGCAGATCGTCGGCGATCTCAAGCCCGAGCGTGCCCTGGCCGGCAATGACGGCGGCGTCATCGAAGGGAGGCACGAAACACATACCCTCTTCATGGACCAGACGTTCGACCTCCCGCATGGCGTCATCCTGCGAATGCCCGACAATGCGGATGTCTGCCCCGAGGCTTCGGATGGCCTCGACCTTGTTGGCGGGAACAAGTGCCGACAGGCAGATGGTCGCGCGTGCACCCATTGCCCTGGCGGCGTGGGCGACAGCCCGGCCGTGATTGCCGGTCGATGCCGTCACCAAGCCGCACGAGCGCGCCTCATCGCTCAGGCATTGAAGTGCATTGGTGGCGCCGCGAAGTTTGAAACTGCCGGTCTCCTGATGGTTTTCCAGTTTGAGGTGAACGGGGACGCCCATGCGCTGAGACAATGCATGCGACGACCGTAGCGGCGTGCGCTGCACATATCCGGCAATGCGCGGCTGTGCTGCCTCGATATTCTGCAGCATGACCATCATCGTCACGGCGCGCTCCGATGCTTCGCTGTCGACGTGAGCGATACCATGACGATTTTCATTCCTCTCTCGCGCTGGATGTTCATGACATCAGCGTGAAAGAGGTAATGGATCATGTCAATCTGTATATTGTTTCATTACAATCATAGATGTTCTTTTCCGACGTGGGGCGGAGCGGCAAGCCCCGCAAAGCGCGCAGTGGTCAATTATAGGAGGATATCACCCACGCCGTTTCCAGCGGGGCACTATCGCACCGCCGGAAATGCGCGGTTGCGCAAACTATCGGCTTTCGAAATCAACGCTTGTCGTCACCTCGGCCAAGGCTTCGAATTCAGCCTTCAGCGTCTCCATCCGTGCCCTGGCGACCTTCAGCGCGGATGCGCCAAGGAGAAGCCGAAGCGGCGTTTGCTCGGCTTTGACCGCGTTCAGGATCGCTTGTGCTGCCTTCTTTGGATCTCCCGGCTGCGAGCCGGAGACCGCGCGCGTCGCGGTCCGCCTTTTCCCCGCCGTCTCGGCATAGTCATCGACGATGACGGGGGACTCGATCATCGAACGCCCGGCCCAATCGGTGCGAAAGGCACCGGGTTCCACGATCAGAACCTTGATGCCGAGCGGCCCGACTTCATGAGACAGCGATTCCGAAAGCGCTTCGACGGCAAATTTCGTCGCGTGATAATATCCGGTTGCGGCGAATGCGACCAATCCTCCAAGAGAGGAAAGATTGACGATGCAGCCGCGCCGCCTTGCGCGCATGCCCGGAAGCACCGCCTTGGTGACATCAAGCAGACCGAAGACGTTGGTTTCGAATTGGGCGCGTATGCCACTATCTTCTCCCTCCTCGATCGCCGCGAGGTAGCCATAGCCCGCCGCATTGACGAGCACGTCGATCCGGCCGAAACGCCGCTCGGCCTCGCCGACCACCTGTGCGATGGTTGTGCGATCGGTTACGTCAACCCTCGCGGCAACGACCTGATCCGGAAATCTTTCAACGAGTTCGCGGATCGTCGCCGGGTCGCGTGCGGTAGCAATCACGATATCGCCCGCCTCCAGTACCGCTTGGGCAATCGCGCGTCCAAGTCCTGATGAGGCTCCCGTGATGAGCCATATCGATCGGTGATCTCTCATTCCATTATCCTTCCAAATGCTGCGATCATGATGATCCCGCTTGTGGAAGAGATACGCTCGGCAATGGCGGAGGCTTAGGCCGATCCTTTCGAAGTTTTGCACAATCCTACCATCCTGGCCTATCTTGATCTCGACAATGGGGAGAAGAGGGGAAAGCGATGGAGGCCACACGACGAAGCTTGATCGAGCTGATGCGCTTTCATTGCACCGCGCCCAAGCAAAAAACGCCGGTCCCCGGTTTGACGCTCTTTCGCAACGAAGCACCGACCGAGCCGGTTCGCAGCCTTTATGATCCGCGCCTTTGCGTCGTCCTGCAGGGTCGAAAGGAGCTCATTCTGGATCGGCAACACATTGAAATCGGGCCGCGCGACTATCTCGTCGTCGTCCTCGATCTTCCGGTGACGGCACGTGTTGCCGAGGCAAGCCCTGGTCACCCGCACTATGCGATAACGCTTGATCTCGATCCGGCAATCATTGCCGAGCTGGTGGCAGGTAAAAGGGAACCGAGATCGGCGGCGAAGACGAAGGGCGCCGCCATTGCCGGCCTCACCGCCGACATTCTGGAGCCTCTCGAGCGGCTGGTGCGGCTGTTGGATCGGCCCATGGACATCGAAACGCTGGCGCCGCTTATGCAACGCGAGCTTTTCTACAGGCTCATCCAGGGCAGCCTCGGCGACATGGTCATCGAAAGCGGAATAGGAAATTCCCGCCTGTCGCGCATCGCCCGCACGACCGCCTGGCTTAAAGCCAACTTCGATCAGCCTGTCGATGTCGCGACCTTGGCAGATATCGCCGGCATGAGCCAGACCTCCTATTACCGCGCATTCAAAGCCGCTACTGCGATGAGTCCCTTGCAATTCCGGGCACGGTTGCGATTGCATGAAGCGCGACGACGGCTGCAGTTGGGCGTCGAGAAGATCGGATCCGTCGCCTTTGCGGTCGGCTACGAAAATCAGTCGCAGTTCAATCGGGAATATCGGAAACTGTTCGGGAGACCGCCTGGTGCAGACCTGTCTCGCTGAGAGGCAGGGCAGCCGTCCTTTCGGGTAGGTTCACTAAATCGTCGTGGCCGCTATTGTTTCTGCTGTCGGTTCGGACGCCACCCCCGAACCGATCACTACAGCGTCCGACGAGACTGCATGCCCTCGCAGTGTCGTCGGACACCCCCATGGAAATGAATGCCAGTGACGAGGACTGCGGCCCGCGGGCATATCGATGATATGGAGCCGGATCAGTCTTTACCGGAAACACCGGCCGCGAACGCGCGGCTCATGCCGCCCGCCCGGCGTTGCGTCCGGAAAAGATGCAGCCTCCCAGGAACGTGCCCTCCAGCGCATTGTAGCCATGATATCCGCCGCCGCCGAAACCTGCCGCCTCACCGCAGGCGTACAATCCCGGTATGCGCGCGCCGTCATGCCCGAGCGCCTGGCTGTTCAGATCGGTTTCGAGCCCGCCAAGAGATTTACGGGTGAGAATGTGGAGACGCACGGCGATCAGGGGCCCGGCCTTGGGATCCAGGATCCGGTGTGGCGGTGCGGTGCGCATGAACCGATCACCGAGATAGCCACGCGCCTGTCTCAATGCGACGATCTGGGCGTCCTTGGCAAAGGGATTGTCCAATTCGCGGTCACGGGCCTCGATCTGGCTGAGCAGGTGGACAAAGTCGATCGAATGATCCCCGATGCGGTTCATGCCGGCGACGAGCTCTTCCAGCGTTTGCGCGACGATGAAATCCTCGCCCTTCTCCTTGAAAGCCTCCACCGGCGGAGGCGCCGAGCGGCCGAGCCGGCTGCGCAGGAGGAGACCGATGTCGCGGCCCGTGAGATCGGGATTTTGTTCGGACCCCGAGAGCGCGAACTCTTTCTTGACGATCTTCTGAGTGGTTACGAACCAGCTGTAACCATGCCCGAGCTTGCAGATATGCTGTAGCGTCGCGAGGCTGTCGCAACCGGGCAGACAGGGAGCAGGCATACGATTGCCGGTAGCGTCGAACCAGAGAGAGGATGGTCCGGGCAGGATGCGAATGCCATGGTTCGGCCAGATTGGGTCCCAGTTGCGAATCCCCTCGGTATAGTGCCACATCCTGTCGCCGTTGATGAGCCGTGCGCCCGCCGCTTCGGCATGGCCGATCATCAGGCCATCGACATGGTGAGGCACCCCGCTCAGCATCCGGCCTGGCGGTGGACCGAGGCGCTCGGTAGGCCATGCGCGGCGAACCAGTTCCGGATTGCCGCCGATGCCGCCGCTTGCCACGATCACGGCTCCCTGAATGCGAAAGTCGCCGACGACATCGCGGTTCGATTGCTGGCCGCGCCGGATATTATCCTCGGCGAGGATCTCGCCTTCCACGCCGGTAATGCCGCTGCCGTCGCCGATCAGCCGCGTCACTCGCCGGCGGAACATCAGCTCGATCTTTCCCTCCTTCTCGGCCGCCAGCACCCGCTTCACGAACGGATCAAGCACGCCCGGACCCGTGCCCCAGGTGACGTGAAAGCGCGGCACGGAGTTGCCGTGGCCATGAGCAAGGCTTCCGCCGCGCTCCGCCCAACCGACGACGGGAAACCAGCGCATGCCGAGTTCGTGCAGCCAGCTCCGCATCTCGCCGGCAGCGAAATCGAGATAGGCGTCCGCCCAGGCACGCGGCCAGAAATCCTCGGCCCGATCGAAGGCGGCCGAGCCCAGCCAGTCCTGGCGGGCAAGTTCGATGCTGTCGCGAATTCGCATACGCCGTTGCTCCGGCGTATCGATCATGAAGAGCCCACCGAGAGACCAGAAGGCCTGGCCGCCGAGGCTTGCCCGCGGCTCCTGATCGATGAGGATCACCCGTTTCCCACGTTCAATCAGCTCCGAGGCGGCAACAAGACCAGACAAACCTCCTCCAACGATGACGACATCCGCGTAACTGTCCATTCGACCTCCCAGCGAATAGTTATTCGCCGAGAATTCTAACGACACTTACGTAAAAGTAAAACGAGGAACGGCTTTCTCGCCGCTCGTCCAGCGAAGCCGATTTCCGTCGTCAGCTTCTCTGCAGCCGCCACGTCCGGATCTCGAACGGCATGATATCGGCGGGTCCCTCGCGTTCGATCGGCTCTTCTAGGATATTCAGCGGCCCCGATGCCTTCCATCCCGGCGCCGGGTTCAGCGACAGGCGGCCCCGGCGGCCGGCCGGCTCGTAGAGCCGCAGAACAATGCCCTCCCCCTCCTCCGCCGGTTTCAAGCCCGAGAAAGCCACCGGTATGCCCTCGACGCCGAGAGGCGAGAGCGTGCCCTGCGAAAGCCCGCTTGCCTCCATGGTGACGAGCGGCTGGTTAAGATCGATCGCCTCCGGCAGAACGCCTCCTTCATGCCAGGCGCCTTCATGCGGCATCAACGCATAGGTGAAGCTCTGCCGGCCTTCGTCGGCAAGCGGATCGGGATAGATCGGTGACCGCACGAGGCTCATGCCGATGACATTGCCGCGGGCGCTGTGTCCGTATTTGGCATTATTGAGCAGGGCGACGCCGAAACCGGGTTCGCTGAGATCAACGAAACGATGGGCGGCTGCCTCGAACATCGCCTGCTCCCAGGGGGTGTTCGTATGCGTCTGCCGCTCGACGATGCCGAAGGCACATTCGAAAGTGGCTGCGCGAGAACGCACAGCGACCGGGTTCAGGGTCCTAAGCAGGGTACGCCGGTCATGCCAGTCGATCGTCGTCTCGATATCGAGCCGGCAGGCATTGGCCGTCAAAACATAAAGCTGGGTGATGGTCGAGTTGCGATATCGATTGACAACGCGGATCGCGGCGCGATGCGGCCCCTCCTCGACCAGGGTGATGCTTTCGGGCTGGTCGAGGCGAATGCCTTTCTCGGCATAGTCGGCGTCGACATCCCAGGCATCCCAGTTGCGGGGCTTGTCGGCGGGATAGGCCCAGAGCTGATTGGCGGAGCCTTCGATTGCCTCCCGCCCTGTCGCCTTGTGAAGAAGGCTCGACACGGACCCATCGTTGCCGATGACAACAGATAGATGCTCGTTCTCGAGGTGATGGGCGTCGGCTTTCAGCATGCCGGCGGGCTTGAGCATCTTGCGGTCGAAAACGGCGACGGAAAGAGGCGCGACAAGATCGGCAGACGACAGAACCGTTCCGTCGGAGAGTGCGACTGTGAGCGGCCGCGGTGAAAGGGACGGGTTGACGACAATCAATGCGTCCGTGACACCGCCCGTCGGAAGATGGGCGGATAATGCCTTGAGCGCCTTGCCCTGCTCCGCCTTGGCATTGCCGATCACGCCATCAAGTTCCCGCTCGGCATCGACATAGACCTCGCGAATGCTCGACCCCGGCAGGATGTCATGAAACTCGTTCTTCAGAACGGTGCGCCAATCCGCCTCGAGGCTTTGCGGTTTTGCAGCCCCCAGCATGTGGGCGAGCGAAGCCAGCGTCTCGGCCGTGATAAGGGCGCGTTCGGCCTGGCGGTGCTTGCGCTTGACGCCGCTTTGCGTCGTCAGCGTCGCGCGGTGCAGTTCGAGGTAGATTTCTCCGTCCCAGACCGGCAGGTCCTTTTCCGCTGCCGTGCGATGCGCCTTATCATAATAGTCCTTCACGGTGCCCCAGCGTGCCCTGGGGATTGCCGGAAAATCGCGCAGCTGAACTTCGCGCTCGACCATTTCAGGTGTGACACCGCCGCCCCCGTCACCATAGCCGACGGCCAATAGCGAGGTGTCGTGCTCAGTCTTGCCGCGGAAATTCTTCCATGTCGGCACGAAGCAATCCGGCTGCACGAAGCCATTATAGCCTTGCATGGGATTGTCGAAGGTATGCGTCAGCACCTTGCTGCCGTCGAGCCCCCTCCACCAGAAGAGGTCGGAGGGAATGTGATTGGTCTCGCTCCAGTTCACCTTGATCGTGAAGAAGCTGTTCATGCCCCCGAGTCGGAGGATCTGCGGCAGGGCACCCGAAAAGCCGAAGCAATCCGGCAGCCAGCAGACGGTATGGCGCAGGCCGAAATGTTTTTCGAAATAGCGCTGCCCATAGAGCACCTGACGGGCGAGGCTCTCACCCGTCGGCATATTGGTATCGGGCTCAACCCACATGCCGCCGACGGTTTCCCACTTGCCCTCGGCGACATTGTTCTTGATCCGTTCGAGGAGATCCGGATCGTCCTCCTCCATCTGCGCGTAGTAGTGGGCAGTCGATTGATTGAACCGGAAATCGTCGGAGCGCTCCATCAGCGAAAGCGCCGTATTGAAGGTGCGGCGCATCTTCCTGCGCGTCTCGCCATAGGGCCAAAGCCATGCAAGATCGATATGGGCATGGCCGGTCAGCAGCAGTTCGCCATTTTGCGGAAAGCGCTTCTGAAGCTCCTTCAATCGCTCAAGCAGCCGATCATGGGCGGCTGAGGCTGAAGCGCTCTCAGCTTCGCTGAGACCGGCTGGATTGTCCTGGAGTTCCGGCAGTTCCCAGATCTTCTGCTGCATTTCCGCACCCGATGTGCGCGCGATATAGGCAGCCGTGTCGGAGGGCCAATCGAGGCTGCGCAGCGCCCGTTCGGCCGCATCGATGAGATGCGGTACGACGTCGTGACCGTCGAGCGCATCGACCGCCTCACCGATCTGTTTCAGCAGGAGATGCAACCGGTGGACCGGCTCGTCCAGCCAGATCAGCCGAGCTTTGTTCAATCGCGGGGCACGGTTCGGTTCTCCGAAAGGAAAGCGAGCGACGCTCTCCGCCGCGATCGAAAAGTCCCGATCCTTGATCGGAAACTCCTGGTGATAGGGATCCAGTCCGAAGGTCTCGGTCCGGCCATCGGGATAGCGCAAGGTCAGTAGGCCTTCGCCGCCGAGATCGAGCTGCAGGCGGGTCTGCTCGAGCGGCCAGTCATGGGGAGCCCTTGCCGTCGCGGCAAAATGAACCGTTCCCTTGCGGTGCGGCCAGTCCTGGCGATGTGCGATCGGCTCGCCATCAAAGGTCCAGCCGTCGATGTCACGGCTCTGTCTGTCGCGCCAATGGGCGAGCTCGGCTATGCGGACCTTGAGACGATCGAGACGTTGAGCAATGGTGAGAGACATGGCGGTCCTATCGGAAAATCGGCAATTGGCGGTGAAGGAGAATAAACCGATGCAATAGATCGCAATCGCCACGCGCCGTCTCCTCCAGGCGGATCGCACAGCCGAATTTTAGATTAAGTAACTTTGTTTTCGCGTCAAGCGGCCAAGCCATGAGTTACGAGAGTTTTTGACCGGCGATGTCCTGGGTTACGATCATCGTCGGAAGCGTGGGCGACATCGATCGACGATCTTTCATGAGATCAACGCAACATCTCCGTTGACAGGATCATTCCCGATCTCAACGGACACTATTGTGTAACGGCGCATGACATGGCTTTGAACGGCGGGCGAAACTTCGGAAGTTCGCATGCTTCTCGCAGGTCCGGCAATCGTGATCGACCGGATCACATACGGTCGCTCGCAGCATGGCTCAGAGACGTATTTCGCGTTTATAATGACGCGGGATGCGGCGCCGACGGCGCGGCTCGCCGGACTGCGACCGAACCGGCTCGGGACCTTCAGCCATCTTCCGCTGCGTCAAACTCAGCTAACTAGCGGCCGCTCTTTCAACATAGCGCAAGATTCTGGTTACCGTCGCTCGGCTGACGCCAGCCTCTCTTGCTATATCATCGGTCGATCTGCCGTCAGCTTTCAGACGCAGCACGTTTTCGGATTTGCGTCTCGTCGTGGCGGCAGATGGATGGCTCAAAGGAATCATGCCTGGGGAAACCACGTGTTTTCCGGCCGACGTTTCGAAAAGCTCACCATCAACAGGCATAGGGATGTCCTCCTTCAAATCGTTATAGACAGGAAGAATGCCGCCAGCCTCGGACCGAGTAAATTCCGATATAAGCAGTATGCGAGCTAAGCCAACTTAACGATGCCACAGCCACAATGGGCAGGACCAATGCGTCAATGGTCAGACAGGTTGCCGGAGAATGGCTTCCATCCTGCGCTGTTTTTATACCAGCCCATCTCGCGGGGCCGAAAATATCGATGCTCTTGAGAGGTGATAAGCGGCTTTGCGACTATCCGCTTCAGTTCCGATAGCTCGAAAAGGCTAGATCCGACGAAAAGGCGGACATCGTTGGCTTTTTCGCGGCTTGCGTTTGGTTACCGTCAGATGCATGCATAACATTCTGAAAGTCACTCTGACGCAATACGTTTGCGGCCCAAATGAAATCAATGGCTTGCAAGAGCCGGTTGGAAAATAGCTGGGAGCGTCGATGTTTGCCGTGATACACAAGCATGAGGGTGCTGAGGGAAGTCGGCTATGCGGTATCTTCGATCCGGGCCACGGCGGCGTCAGCCGGAGGAAACGGACGTTGCGCGGGGGAAAACACTTGGTCTGCGGTCGGGAGAAATCGCCGACAGAAATATTCGCGTCATCCTGGAGGCGATCCGCCGTCATGGCCCGTTGACCCGCATGGAGCTCAGCCGGCACTCCGGGCTGACTGGTCCGGGGATCACCAATATTCTGCGCCGCCTCGGCGACGAAGGATTGGTGACGTCGCATCGCCGCAACGGTGCGGGCAGCGGCGCGACCGCGACCGAATTTGCCCTGCGGCCGGAGGGAGCCTTCTCGATCGGCGTCCGGGTCCGTCAAAACCGGAGCGAAGCCGTCCTCGTCGATCTTAGCGGCCAGGTTCACGACCGCGTTTATTTCACATTCGTTCGAACAACGAGAGTAGAATCCGTCCTTTCAACCATCGAAGCCATGATCGGCCGTCATACCGGCCTGCCGATCATCGGCGTCGGGATCGGCTCGAATGACTGGACGGCAGAAGAAGCAGGCAAGCTTGATGCGGCGTCGAAACTTCCGCGCAGTTATGTCGAGAACGAATGCACGGCAAGCCTGCTCGCCGAGCGGACTATCGGCACGCCTGCCCCCGAAGGCGGCCTGGCAATGATCATTGTGGATGAGGATGTCCAGGCCGGTTTCCTCGTTCGCGGCATTCCCTATTCGGGTGTCCACGGGCGCGCCGGCAATATCGGCGACATGCGCACCGGCCCCGACAATGTTCCGTTGAGCACCGTTGTCGGCTTCGGTGCCCTGCGTGCGCTCGTCGGCGATGACGAATTCGCCCGCCTTTTGCAGGGTCAGGAACCGCCTTCTCCGCTGCTGGCGCAATGGATCCGCGAGGCGGCAAGCCACCTGCTCGACCCGATCATCGCGATTGCCGGTTTCATCGCGCCGAGCGTCATCATGATCGGCGGCGACCTGCCAAGAAGTACCATCGAGGCGCTGATCCATCAACTTTCCGTCGAGCGGCGCGACACGTCGAAGCGACCCTTCTTGACGCCATGGATTTCGCCGATGAAGCCCGCAAGCTTCAGTGGCGGCGGCGTGGCGCTGGGGGCAGCATTCCTGCCGTTCCTCAACACCCTGCTGCCGTCGGTCTCGGCCTGACCAGACATGCCGGGAAAATAAAAAGGCTCTAGGCGATCGCCTCGTCCGCATGGCTGATGTCCGAGGCGATCGCCTTGTCCAGAACCTTCTGGATATTCGCGGCACGGCGAAATGAAGGTTCCTGCGTCTTGCCCATCCTGACGGCCTGAACGAACCGCTGATAGTTCGTCTCCACTTCATCGAAGGGAACGTCGCGCCATGTCGCGGTATGGACGTCGTCACCAAGGCAGGCGCGCAATGTCGACTTTCCGGTATCGTAGATCATCTCGATCGAACCTGTCTCGCCATAGACCCTGAGACGAAGCTGATCCATCTGGCCGGCGGCGGTGCGCGTCGCCTGGATGGTGCCGATCGCTCCGGTCGTGAAATCGACGTTCATGGTAAAGCTGTCATTCGCGTCGAGATCATAGTCGCCGATCTTGTGACCCGGCGCCTTGTTGAAGGTCTTCAGCCGCGCGAAGATATGGGCAACGTCGAGGCCGGAGCCATAGGAGGCGAAATCCACGATATGGATGCCGATGTCGCCGAGCGCACCGTTCGAGCCATGTTTCTTGCTCAGACGCCATAGCCATTTGCTTTCGGTCTTCCAGTCTCCCCAATGCCGTCCCACAAGCCAGCTCTGCAGATGTGAGGCTTCCACATGCCTCACCTCACCTATCTCGCCGGCAAGCACCATCTGCCGGCCCTTCTGCAGGGCAGGCGAATTACGATAGGTGAAGTTCACCATGCCGACCTTACCCGCTCTCTCGATCGCCTCGGTCATTTCCATCGCCTTGATCGCGTCGGTCGCGAGCGGCTTTTCACAGAAGACGTGCTTTCCGGCCGCAATCGCCTGAAGCGTCGTCGCGTGGTGGACACTGTCGGGCGTCACGTTGGCGACGGCATCGAACTCGCCCCAGGCAAGGGCTTCCTCAAGCGAACTGAAATGATTGGGAATGGCATGTTCCGTACAAAAGACGGCGAGCCGCTCGGGAATGACGTCAACCCCGCCGACGACGCTGACGCCCTCTATTTCCTTGAAACTTGCAGCATGCTTATTGGCCATTCCGCCCGTACCGAGAATGAGTAAGCGCATCTGATCCTCCATAAGATGTCGGGTGGGCCGGTCCTCGCCAGCCAAGGCAAACCCTCCCACCATCGCGGATGTCCGCAATGGCTCGATTATTTCGTAATCGGGAAATACGGCTGCACGCCGCTAGCTGCTGTTGAATGTCGCCGGCATCTTGATCCTCCGAAGCTGCGGCTTGACATCAAATCAAAGTAACTTAATCTATTTAATGCAGCATGGAAATGAGGAGAGGTCAACCGGCCACCAGGCTGTATCCGTTCAAAATGGGGAGGAGACCCATCATGAAGAGAGCGTTCGTCAGCGCGCTAGCGCTGAGCACGATGTTGTTTTCAGTGCCTGCCGCATTTGCCCAGGAAATCGCGACAAAGGATCGGATCGGTCTTGCCGATGCGCCGAAAACCCTCACGGTCCGGCTGACGAATGACAGTCCCAACAATGCCGATCCGGCGATCGCCAAGGGCTACCAGACGCTCTTCATCGACTTCATCAAGAAGTATCCCGACTGGAAGCTGCAGATGCAGTTCATGTCGACGGATATCGGTACCGAACAGGCAAAGATGCTCGAGCAGGCAAAGGCGGGCAACGCTCCGGACTGCGCTGCCGTCGACTCCTTCGTTCTCTCTCAATTCATGGTCAACCACGTGCTGGCCGATTTCACCCCCTATTTCTCGAAGGACGAGGTTGCCGACCTCTTTCCCTTCATCCGCAACGGCATCACCGACAAGGACCAGACGATCCGTGCCTGGTGGTGGGATACGGATCTTCGCGTGCTCTATCGCAACAAGTCGATCGTCCCGGATGCGCCGCAGACCTGGGACGATCTGAAGAAGGCCGGCATCGCTTCCGTCAAGGAGGGCATGGAAGGCATCCTCTTCAACGCCGGCCGCTACGAGGGCTCCACCTTCGACTGGCTCGCGAATTATTGGGCGCTCGGCGGCAAGCTCGTCGACGATAGCGGCAAGCCGGTCTTCGGCGAAGGCGAAAACAAGCAGAAGTTCCTCAAGGCCCTGACCTATTACAAGGATCTCGTCGATTCCGGCGCCGCCCCCAAGCGCGTGACCACGATTGCCAACTATGACGATCTGAACGCGGCCGCGGCCGCGGGGACAACGGCACTCTTCATCGGTGGTAACTGGCAGCTTGCCCAATTGAAGGCCACGCTGGATGAGGACGAATTCGCCAACTGGACCTTCTCGCCGATCCCCGGCCCGACAGTCGATCAGCGTTCCACCGGCACCGGCGGCTGGACCATCGCCTCGTTCAGCAAGGACAAGGACAAGATCGAGATGTGCGCCAATCTCGCGCGCGATGTCTATATGGGACCGGCCAACGCGCTGCAGCAGCAATTGCCGACGCGCAAGTCTCTCTTTGACAAGTATCAGGTCTTTGCGACCGACGCTAACAAGACCTTCGCCCAAGCGCTCGCTAACGGCCAAGCCCGCCCGGGCGCTCCGATCTATCCGGAAATTTCCAACCAGATCCAGATCATGATGGGCGACGTCCTGTCGGGCACCAAGCCGCCCGAACAAGCTCTCGACGCCGCCTTCAAGGCGACGATGGAGGCTTACAAGCGTCTCTAACGATTGTGATCGCGGTGGTGCCTGCAAAGGGCGCCACCGGTAGTGTCAAACCCGGACAGAGAAGCCTATGACCCCTATCGCCATCGAGGCTGCCGACCGGCCGCACAGCAGATCGTTCATGCGTCGTTTCGCCGGGGCACCCCTGCCCTGGATCATGCCTGTAATCATCGTCATTGGCGTCTTCTATCTCTATCCCATGATCGACGTGTTCCGCCTGTCGTTTACCAACGCCACGCTCATCGGCAACAATCGGGACTATACGCTCGGCTCGATCGCCAACATGCTGAGTTCGCCGCAGCTTCCCGATATTCTATGGGCAACTCTCGTCTTCGTCGGTGGCAGCGTCATCGGTCAGCAGATTCTTGGCCTTGCGGTTGCCGTCGTCGTTGTCCGCGGAGAAAAGCGGGGCCTGTTCGGCACGACGATCTTGCGAACCACGGCGCTTGTTGCCTGGGTGGTTCCAGGGATTGCCGGCGGCATCATCTGGCAGATGCTGTTTTCGGAAGCCCCCTATGGCGCGCTGAACAGCATCTTGCGGCTCATGCATCTGCCCGTGGTCGCCTGGCTTTCCGATCCGTCGATCGCCCCGTGGTCGGCCCTGATTTCGAACATCTGGCGCGGAACGGCCTTCTCGATGGTCGTCATGTACGCCGCTCTCAAGGCGATCGACCCCTCGCTCTACGAGGCCGCGGAAGTCGACGGCGCGACGAGTTCGCAGCAGTTCTTCTTCATCACCATCCCGCAGCTGCGCGCGGCCATCCTCGTCAACATGATCCTTATCACGATCATGACTTTGAATACGTTCGACGCGATCATCACGCTGACGGGCGGCGGGCCGGGGCGCGCCACCGAAGTCATATCGCTCTATGTCTTCAACATCGTCTTCCGCAATTATGATTTGTCCGGCGGCAGCGTGCTTTCCGTGCTGATGCTGATCATAAGCCTCGGACTGGCGCTTGTTTATGCGTCGTTCCTGCCGAAGGAGGAAGAGAGATGAGCAGGCGTACCGGCACACGTTTCGGCGATTTCCTCAGCTACCTCTTCATGCTGGCGATGTTCGTCTTCTTTGCTGGCCCCCTCACCTACCTCCTGTCGCTGGCGCTGCGTGACCGGCGGGAGATCTACCGTGGCGTGGCACGCTATATCCCGCATAATCCGACCATCGACAACTTCGTCACCGTTCTCAACAACAGCTATTTCCCGCTCTATCTCTGGAACGGCCTGAAGCTTGCAACGCTCAGCGGCTTCGGGGTTCTGATCGTCGCACTGCCGGCCGCCTATGCCTTCTCGCGCTTCCAGTTCAGGGGCAAGGGTCTGTCCATGATGGGCCTTCTGCTGTTCCAGATGATTTCGCCGCTGGTCATCATGGTGCCGCTCTACCGCTACATGAACCGCCTCGGCCTGCTCGACACGCATTTCGCCGTGACGATGGTCTATATTGCGCTCGGCGTGCCGCTTGCGACATGGCTCCTGAAGAGCACGGTCGACGGCATTCCGCGCAGTCTCGACGAGGCGGCGATGATCGATGGATGCAACCGCTTTTCGGTCTTCTGGCGCATCGTCCTGCCACTATCGGCGCCGGGGATAGCCTCCGTCTTCATCATCACCGTGATTGCCGGCTGGTCGCAGTTCCTCGTGCCGTTTCTGCTCCTAACGCAAAACAATTTGATGCCGATCGGCGTCGGAATCTTTAACTTCCGTGGGATGCAAACCGACTCGTCCATCCAACTGCTGGCAGCCGCCTGCCTCATCTCCGTCGTCCCCGCGATCGTGGCGTTCCTGTCTCTCCAGCGATTGATCCTTGGTTCCATGACCAGTGGCTCGGTGAAGGGTTAAGGTGGTTGCATGCCCGTGGCTGATAGAGGATCCCGACCATGAACCAGACGACCGGCGTCAAACTCTCTCCCGATCTGTCGGGCGCCAATGTCGAGGATGCGGGCGAGTATAACAGGGCCGTCGTTCTGCGCTGCATTCATCGGCAGGCGCCGATCTCGCGCGCCGAAATCGCAAGGCAGACTGGATTTACCAAGCCGGCAATCGCCCGGATCGTCGATCGCCTGCTCGATGAGGGCCTGATCATCGAGGCTCGCCGGCGCCACGGCCTCAGAGGGCAACCGGCGATCGAGCTTGAGATCAACCCGGATGCATTCTTCGCCATCGGCATCAATATCGATCGCGATCATCTGACAATCCTTGCCGTCGATGCGGTCGGCAACGTACGCGCCCGTGTCCATCACGAGAAACGCTACATCTTGCCGGCCGAGTTCATGCAGCTGACGGCAGATGCGATATCGCACTTCCAGCGCAGCCGCCTGATCGACGATGCGCATCTGGCCGGCATCGGGCTTGCCATGCCGGACTGGCTTGGCGAGATTGCCTTCCTGGGCAAGCCCGACGACTATGGCGAGTGGATGGAATTCGACGTTAGGGCAGCACTGGAAAACCTTACGCCGCATCCGGTCTTCATCGAAAACGAAACCAATGCGGCGGCGCTTGCCGAACTCGATTATGGGCTCGGTGCCGAAAGCCGCAGTTTCTTCTACATTTCGGTCAATGCCTGCCCCGGCGGCGGCCTCGTGCTCGATGGCAACGGTCATCGCGGCGCAATGGGCCTCAGCGGCGAAATCGGCTGGCTTCCGATCGCGGACCCCAGGGATAAGAAGGCGCAGAAGGTCGAACTCCTCGGTGAAATATTCTCGCTCTTCTTCCTTTACAAGTTTCTGGGAGAGCACGGCATTGAGGCAAGCGTGCCCCAGGATCTCCTTACGCTGGACACGCGCGGCAAGAAGCTGGTGTCCCAATGGCTGAAGACCATGAGCGCGCATCTCGCCGTCGCGGTCAAGCACATCGGCATGATCGTCGACCCCGACGCCATCATCCTTGGCGGCCGCTTGCCCATCCGCATGGTCGATGAGCTGCTGCGTTACGTCCACGAGCATCTCGATGCCGGGGACACCACGCTTCCCACGCTCCATCGCGCTTCGCTCGGCGAGGACGCCTGCGCGATCGGTGCAGCGGCGATGCCCATGGCGGCAGCCCTCATGCTCGCCTCGGCCGATCAGGTTCAACGCACGCGTTCACCACTCAAATTCATGGATCGCCTGAACAATTGATACGGCCGCCCAAGGCCACAGGGAGGACTTGATGAGGATCGGCTTTTATACCTCGACATTCAACGACAGGCCCTTCGAGGAAGTCGTGGATTTCGCTGCTTCCGCCGGCTTTGACGCGATCGAGATCGATGTCCGCGGCCACATCAAGACCCCGGATAAGGTGCAGGCCGCAGTCGCGCTTGCGCGCAGCCATAATCTCTTCGTTTCCTCCATTGCCTATTTCGGCAATCAGCTCGATGCCGATCGCGACAAGCGTGGCGAACTCAGGACCCGCACCGAGGAGTTTGCCCAGGCGATCGGCGAGGCCGGCGTGCCGATCTTCGTGATCTTTCCCGGCCGCGACGACAGTGCGGACGACGAAGCCAATTACGATGATTTCGCCGACTTCGCCAACCAGCTGATTGTGAAGACGACGTCGAGCGGGCTCGTCATTGCGATCGAGAATTGGCCAGGTCCCAAGGACAATTTCATCGGAACCACGCCGAAGGGCTGGCAGGAGCTCTTCAAGCGGATTCCGGACCGGCGTTTCGGTCTCGAATTCGATCCCTCCCACCTCATCCGCATCGGCGTCGATCCCTATGCCGCGATGGACGCGGTCAGGGATCGCATCGCCATCCTTCATGCCAAGGATACGATGATCGATGTCGCCGCGCAGCAGGCCGTCGGCTACCACGGCAAGGGCTGGTGGCAGTACAAGCTGCCGGGCCATGGCCTTCTCGATTGGTCCCGCTTCCTGCGCCAGGCCCGCGCCAACGGCTTCGACGGCACTCTCTCGATCGAGCACGAGGATGCTGCCTATGGCTGGCCGGGCAAGGATCTCGCTCGGCGGAAGGAAGGCGAGCGCCTTGGCCTTGCCTATCTCAAAAACATCTTGGACACGCTTTGAACAGCAGCCGGGAGGACGGAAATGGCCCATGTGAGAGTGAACAATGCGCGCAAGGACTATGGTGCGTTCAAAGCCATAAAGGGCGTGTCGGTCGATATCCGCGACGGCGAGTTCGTCGTGCTCGTCGGCCCCTCGGGCTGCGGTAAATCCACCCTGCTCAGAATGATCGCCGGCCTGGAGGACATTACCTCAGGCGATATCCAGATCGGTAAGCATATCGTCAACGATCTCGCGCCGAAGGACCGCGACATCGCGATGGTATTCCAGAACTATGCCCTTTACCCCCATATGACGGTTGCCAAGAACATGGGCTTCTCTTTGCGGCTGAAGCGGATGCCGAAGACGGATATCGACCAGCGTGTCGGCAATGCCGCGAAAATCCTCGGACTTGAAAATCTTCTCGAGCGATATCCGAAACAGCTGTCCGGCGGGCAGAGGCAGCGCGTTGCGATGGGCCGGGCAATCGTTCGCGATCCGGCCGTTTTCCTTTTTGACGAACCTCTGTCCAATCTCGATGCCAAACTTCGCGTCCAGATGCGATCCGAGATCAAGGAGATGCACCAGCGGCTGCAAACCACCACCATCTATGTCACCCATGATCAGATCGAAGCGATGACGATGGCCGACAAGATCGTCGTCATGAAGGATGGTCTGATCGAGCAATCCGGATCGCCGCTCGAACTCTATGACCGGCCGAACAACCTCTTCGTCGCGGGCTTCATCGGCTCTCCCTCCATGAATTTCATCAGAGGCAGCATGACGAGCGAAGGCTTCCGCACGACAGACGGGCTTCTCCTGCCGAGCGAACGGCGCCCATCCGGCGCCGTCACCTATGGCCTTCGCCCGGAAGATATCAGGCTCGACCCCGATGGCATCGAGGTGGAAACCGTTGTCGTCGAACCGACAGGATCCGAAACCATGGTCATTGCGCGTATGGGCACGCAAACGGTCACTTGCGTTTTCCGTGAACGGATCAGGGCTGCGCCGGGCGACGTGCTGCGGATTGCGCCCGTTCACGGCGCCGTCCATCTGTTCGACGAAGATGGACAGCGCATCATTACCAAAGAGACCAATTAGACGGATTGACGGAAAATCGCCTATGCAATCATCCGTTATTGGCTTCCATCGCCCGGTACGCCGCGCTGAAACCGCCAAGGGATATGGGAAGTTCGGCCGTATTTCCCTGCATCATCCGAATTGAAACCTTCCCCGACTTTTCCTTCAGCAACGCATCGAGCATTCCAGGCGGACACAGCCCCTCCACGAGGCATCCCTGGTTGGTGCAGCGCGACACTTTCGCCATCGTCGAATATTTGGCGCCAAATCCGATCTTGACACCGGCCTGGATGGAGAAGCCGAGCGGAAGCGCCATCTGCATGCCGACCTTGTTTTCGGCGGAGCGCGCCATGCTGATCACCATGAATACCTGTTTTTGATCCGGCGACGTCAGACGGTACATGATTTGGCAGGGAGGTTTAAGTGCTTTGTCCGTGCTGCATTGCAGCGTCCATGCGTCAAACTTCTGTTCCGTGACCTGCGGATCGGCGGGCGAAGCTGCCGCTGAGCCTGCCAACGGCGCCGGGCTAACGGGTGCCGGATTGTTCTTGTCGGTTTCGAGCGCTTTGGAGGGATCGGATTGCGGTGCCGCCGCATTGTCGCCGCCGAATGCCGAGGGCGCGACGGCCTGCAAAAGCAAAAAAGCGATACAGCCTATAGCCGACTGCCAAGATTGACGCATGCGCTCCTCCCGTATTTCAGTTTGCAATCCTACAGTAAATGAATAATAATGTCGAATAATCACGAGAAGATTGCATTTCAATAGTGTATAATTATTCTATAGATTCAATTTTCCTGCGGAAATGTGGGTGTTTGAATTTTTTATTGCAGTATACCTCCAAAGGATTAATTCAGATGACGCAAATGATCATTGCAAACCACGCTCTGGTCGTGTTGCTGGCACTGAGTGAAAGCGCTGTATTTGGCGAAAGCTACCTGCAGCAGGCACCTCCTGTGGAAACGAACCCTGCTTTCGTCGAGCAGTTGCCGGAGACATCAGTGGTGCCGGCACCGCGGCCGCCAGCCGACAACCGGAAGCTCTCGCATAGGCCAAGGCAGCCGCCGCGGGCGCGACCGCCAGCCCTCTTGGCAAACAGCATCTTTCCGAGCGTGGGCAGCGGCGTTACGGAGCGATCCGCGCCGGGGCCTGCAGACAATCGTCTGCCGACGGTAGGGTCGGGCACGGTCGGACATTGACGGTATTGCGATGGCAGACGGGAGAGGCCGATAGCTCGATCCCGGCGCACAGCCATGATCCAGGAGCAGCATCGAAATGGTAAACTCCAATAAAGTCATTAGGGCCACAGCCATCACGCTGATTGCAGGCGCGCTTGGTCCGGCGAATGTCTTTGCCGCGGACCAGCCCGTTATTCGGCGTCCCGGATTTTCGGAGACCCGTATTCCGCAGGTCAATGGACGTGTTCCCATCCGGAAGAGCGGCAATCTCGAAAAAGGAACGGCCGCCAAGACTGCCATCAAGCCAGGCCAAAGCGGAAACGCGCAGGGCGGAACCGCCACCTGCGGACCCGATAACGCGCAATCCGAATTCTGCCGGAAAAAATGATGCCGCGGCGGCAATCACGAATTCGTCGGCTTGCCCTTGATCACGGGAGGGCTTGATGTCGCTTCGACGGCCGGTTGTGCGGCGGTGGCCACGGGAACATCGATGACCGGCGCAATCGGTCGGCCATTCGTATCGAGCTTGTACGTCATCGCTCTTTGATGTTGATCCAGGTAGCGCATGAATGCAGCACCGGCCGCGGCATCCTCGAATTCCCAAAGGCCATTTTTCACGCCTTCAAAGATCAGCGCATAGACTGCGAGCTGTATCCCTTCCTGAACGCCGAGGGTCGTCGGTGCATTGCGCGTAACGCCGCCTTCGATCTGGAGCAACTGATCGACGCCGACGAAACGGAACGCCGAACCCTGCAGCTGAACGGAATAGATGGTCTTGGTCGTGCTCACGGATGCAAGCACGCGGCCGGTGCTGACGCTCACCGCCCGCAGCGATACGGTCACGATATCCTTGCGGTATTGCGTGTTTCCGCCGATCCCAAGGTAGTTGGCGCCCACACCGCCGGTCGTTTCGTTGGAATCATAGCCTATGATGCCGCCGTCGAGCAGGACACCAGCAAAGCGAAGCGGCGGTATGCCGCCGGCCTTCGCGCCATAGACGGCTGCCCGCGTATTCTGGATGATCTGTCTCTCCTGCAGAAGCGACTGCAGGTCTGTGCGCTCGACGACGCTGAACCAGTTGCCGTTTCCGGCCCTGGTCAGGACGTCGGTCAGCAGTTGCGCGCCACCTTGCGTCAACGCGCGGGAATATTCGGCAAAATTCTCATTGGGCTTGTTTTGCCCCGTCAGATCGGGAAACGAGTAAACGGCCACATCGAGCTTTTGCCTGGGCCGCGGCAGGCTTTCCAGCGCCACGCCCGACTTGGTCGAAGGCATCAGGGTTGCTGGCGTACTCATCGGATCAAGACTGCTGCCGGCAGCAGCGCATCCGCCCAACCCTAATCCGCACAAAATGGCTGCAACGGGAAAACCGATACGTGACATCGCCGCTCGAATAAATCGCCCCCAACAAATGAAATCGTTACGCAATCAATGTGGCTCAGGGGTTGGCCGGCACCTGGCCGTTTCCAATCACGATGATCGGAGACGTTCCGGTCGAGCCCGTACCCTGATTTATGTTCCCGAGATTGCCCAGCGCATTGTTGAGACCAGAGAGATCCGGCGTCTGCTGCTGACCGGACTTGACGCCATCGCCTTGTGTCTGCGCCGTCGACAGCAGGAATGACCCATTCAAGGGATTACCGCCAAACGTCGGGTTGGTCGGCTGGTAGACCAATTGTCCCGCCAAAGCTGGCACCGCCATGACGGCAGCCAAACCGATTGCAGCCATAGTCACACGCATCATCATCGCCATTTCCCTCCCTGTTTCCGGACGCCGCTGCGTCGCTCAACGCTTGATAAGCAAACCGCCGCCCGGCAACCGCGCGATCAGGACATTGACCGGCGCGGAACCGGCAGGCTGAAGAACGCTTACGCTCAGACCCGCTCCATTCAGCAATACGACATTTGACTTGAGGTTATTTCCGGCCTGAAGCACATTTATATTGCCGTAGTTTCCGATAATTCCCGCAGTTGAAGTATTATTGGCCCCTGACTGAAGATGATACACGCTGTTGCGCATGCCAATTTCCAGCGTTTGCGCCAGATTGTTACCGTGCGTCGCGACAGGAGCTTCGGGCAGGCCTGCGACGCCGGCCGAAGCATAATGCGGCGAGTGGTGATATTGCTGTGGCGGCTGCTGGGGCATCACGCCGCTGAACGGTACGCTCGTCGTCACATTGGCCGGGATCTGGGCCACATATGCGGTTTCGGCCCGGCATTCCGCCGCCGTCAGGGCAATCAACGCGACAACGGCGCCGAGCGCGAGCCTCGAACCATTCAGGTATTTCATTCTGGTAATCCGCATCGTGATGTACCTCGATCGGTTTCGATCAATAGCCTTGCAGTCAGTTCTGTCTGGTCCGCCGCATGGACCATCGTCGCGGCAAGAAGGCCGTCCGAACCGGGCTGCAAATCAAAACTGCCCTGCTGAATGCTCTGGCTCGTGCCCGCGGCGCTATGCTTGACGAGAACCAGCCTGTATCTTCCGGACACCGCCGCTTCGGACCTCGCGATCGCCTGCACGACCAGAAACTGTTCCTGCCTGTCCGTCTTTATCAAGCACTCAACAGCGGTCTGCGATGCGGCCGGAACGGCACATGAGAACAACAGGATCGATAGAAAGAAAGGCTTCAGCAGCAAGGTGAACGCTGATCGCCCGCAATCGATTCCGGCGCGCGGAACTGGCTCAGTCGACATGTAGGAGGAGGCGGACATTTGCTCTCGCCTCCTCCGTGGGCTCACTCAGTGCTGGACCGTAACGGCCATGTTTCGATAGCCGAATTGCGCCGTGACGGATGTGTTCGTCAGTGCACTCGCGCTGGTCTGAGAGGTAACGGCATAGTTACCCGTACCGATCTGAATGGTTCCCTGGAGGTTGGAGCCTCCGTAGGGGAACACGGTCTGAACGCCGGTCTGAGATGCGATCGCCGTATTGCGATAGCCGGCCTGCACGATCAGCGAATCGTTGGAGCCCAGCGGGTTGGCGATCTGGGAGGTCAAGGCGGCGTTGCCGACGCCGAACTGCGCCGTCGCCGACTTGTTCACGCCGAAGAAGGAGGACTGACCGGTGACGGCGAAGTTACGCCCGCCGGCCTGGAACGTGTCCTGCGAATTATTGCCGCCCGCCTGATCGGCAAAGGATATGTTCCCCCAACCAAACTGCGTTGTCGAAGAGGAATTGCCGTTGCTTCCGATAACGCCCCACTGGGAGGTTGCGGCAAAGTTTCCCGTGCCGACCTGCAACGTCGTCTGATCGTTGTTGCCACCGTCCTGGCCCACGATCGCCCCGTTGCCCCAACCGAATTGCATGATATCGGACGTGTTGGAGCCGGGCTTGCCATCGGTCTGGGTCGTCGAGGCGAAATTCAGGCCGCCGACCTGCAGCGTATCCTGGGAGTTGTCCCCCTTGGACTGATCCGCGAAGGCGGAATTGCCGAAGCCGAACTGGCTGATCGTCGAGTTGTTCTGCGCCCCGTCGCGCTGCAGCGTCGAAGCGAAATTCAGGGTGCCAACCTGGAGGGTGCTCTGGTCGTTGGTTTTGCCCTTCTGGTCGGCAATCGCGAAGTTGCCGGAACCAAACTGCAGGATAGCGGAGGTATTGGACTTGGCCATATCCTGTTTGGTGACCGCGAAATTGCCAAAGCCGTTTTGCAATGTCAGCGCTTGGTTATTGCCGCTATTCTGGCTGACGAAAGCGCCGTTGAAGGCACCCACCTGACCAATAAACGATTCATTTTCCGCCGGTGTCGGTGGGCTATGCGGGCCACCGGGGCCGGCAAGAGTCAAAGACGTACTTGCCAGCAAAATAGAGAGAGCTGCAATCGTCCTCATATGATCCTCCCTGTTGTCCAAGACGGGGCCGGCGGTCATTCGCCGCCCTCGAGCTTGTTAATAAGCCGGCAACGGAGAGCTGAACAAGAGAACCGTTCGTATTAGGACGACAACATCGGATAGCATCAAATATAAATGCCATACCTCAAAATGGGTAACGGATAAAACATGTATCGACATGACGTATCGGCTATACTCTTCTTTGACTATAAGGAACTACGCCATCGGAAAGGCAAATAAATACAATCCAAATGTGCGGCAATTCATGATACCCTCAAGGAGACCCGGCGAACGGCTTGCCACATTATAATGGATTAGTTGACAGGTATGACTACGTTTGACAGTCTCGTAGCATCCGAAGCAATCGTTAAAGTTGAGATTCAGCTTAGTGGAGGGCAGCTGCCCAAGCGGCTGCTCTTCGCGACGCCGGGCTTTGCGGAATGGTTGAGCGAGCGCGTCGCCAGGAACGAACCATCGTCGCTTGGCGCCGTCCTCACCCCGATCGAACAGCTTGATTTTCTCTTTTATACATTCGTCTCCGGGAAGCCGCTTATTCATTGCAGACAATTCCGGGCAATCCGGAACGAACGAAATGCCGTTTGGGAGTTGAAGACCGTCGATCTGCGCATATTCGGCTGGTTTGCCATGCGCGATTGCTTTGTAGCGGTTTTCGGGGACTGGGCCGACCATGTGAAGGATCATGATCTTTACCGTGGCTACCGGCTGGAAGTGCGCCGACTGCGCCGCGAGCTTGGTGTGGGTGATGCGTTGTGCGTTGAGGGAGTAAACCCGGAAGATGTCATTTCGGTTTGAGATAGGCGCGCGTGCGCGCGCGGCCAGCCGCTTCATCGCAAACGTTCGCAGCGATCTCATTGCCGCCGCCGTCGAAAGGCGATCCCAAACTGGTTTTACACAGCAGCAGCTCGCGCAGCTGGTGGGCGTAAGCCGGCAGGAGTTGAACCGCTATTTTTGCGGGCAGAGAGAGCTCCCGCTTCGCTCGATCGCGGATCTGGCCTGGGCGCTCGACAAGGAGATTCATGTCGAACTGCGCGATCCGGCGGGTTCGACGAAAAGCGGTGGCCTTGCTCAATCCGAGGCACGTACCGAGATCCAGGACGAGATCCGCGCCGAGGCGCGGGCAGCCGTTCATTTCATTAGCTTCAGAGAGGTCGTCTCATGGAGCTCTTCGCGCGCGATGCGCACCATCATTGCCCGCGCCACCGCTGATAGGGACGAGTAAAACGCATGCGTTACGGATATTGCATCTTCTGCGATGACATTCGCACCGAAGTCGGCGAAAAGCTGAGCTTCATTGGGGTCTATAGCGGCGTGCTGATGCTGCCGGAATTTCCCATTTCACTGGCCAAGTTTTGCGTGCATGTGAACTTGGTCACCTTGGCGGCGCAACCTTACCGGTCGATCGTGCTGCGCTGCGTCGCCCCGGGGGAACAACAGCCGCTTCTCGAGGAACGCCTGGAGTCGGCCCAGCTCGACGAGCAGAGCAACCTGACGGATGGGTTCGAAACAGACGATATTCCCATGCATGTCGTCGTCGGCGCCAGCCTTGTCTTTTCACCATTGAGACTTCGCCGCCCCGGGCTGCTGACCGTGAGCGCGATCATCGACGACAAACCGGCGGAAATCGCCTCCCTGCGCATAGCCCAGCGCTGAGCAAGTTCTCAAATTCCCTCGTCAATCGACACGGGGATCATCCGCTGCTGTCCGTTCTCCAATCTTGTTGCGCTGCGTGCTTTGGGAGGATATTCACGCCCCTTCGCACCAATCGCCTGGTCGGGGCCAAATAAAGCAATTCCAAGAAAAGTGCATAGCGGTTTTCTGTCCGGAATTGCGTGAAAACAATAGGATGACTGTTTCCGCAATTCTAAGAAAAGCAGGCAGGGTCCAGAAGGCGGCCATGTTGCTCGGCAGGCTGGCCGGATCGCTCGGATCTCGACAGGATCGTTCAAGCTTGGCGGATGTCTGGGGTTTCGCTATATAGTCTTTCAGCGCCGGGATGGGCGCCGTCACCTTCGGCAATTGGCTGCAATTGGCCAGCGCATTTGCCGGCCGATATTTCTGTTTCCTGCCCTGCCCCGGTGCCGGGGCAGGTAGCTGCAAAATACATCAAGCGGGGTCATCATAGTGTTCCCGCGGATGGGCGACCGACACGGCGGATGCGCTAGCGGACGAGTTCCCGGATCTTATAGGCGACTTCGGTTCGGTTCGTCGCATTCAGCTTCTTCATGATATTGCGGATATGAACTTTGACGGTGCTCTCGCAAAGATCCATCTCGTAGGCGATGATTTTATTCGCCTTTCCTCGCCGCAGCGCCTCCGCGACCACGACTTCACGCGGCGTGAAGAGGCTGTCGAGGCAGTCATTGCGGCTGGCTACGGGGGCAATCGCCTCTTTGGCGGCAAGCAGACTGCTTGCCGGCACGAAGACGCCACCTGCGCGAGCAAGAGCAACGGCTTCCGCAGCAACCCGGATCCCGACACTGGTCGGGATATAGCCACGAGCCCCACATTCCAGCGCATGCAGGAGCTGCGCGAGCTCGTCGCCATCTGCGCCGACGATGACAGGGCTTGGCTGGAATCTCTCCACCAAGGCGCAGATCTTTGCGCTGATATCCGTGTCGGAGACTTTGCGGCCGCCGATCATGAAAAGAACTGCTGATGGCAGGACCTGCATATTGCGCATTTGCCATTCGTCGAGCGAACCCACCGTGACAATATGCATGGCGTCGTCGTACTCGCTTAGGCTCTTCGACAGGCATTCGCGATCCAGGGCACGGGAATCGACGAGAAGAATGTAATCTTCCCATTCGTCGACGCCCGGCGTGCCGGACGCGATGAACGGCCGCAAGGTGTCGGACGTCCGAACCGAAATAAGGCGCGCGCCTGCATCGGAGGTGAATTTTTCACTTGTGAGCATTTGTCCATTCATGGCCGGCATCCCCAACTCTTAAAGTGGCCTCTGTATTTCTTGTAACTAGCTCAGTATTGACTTCCCACGGACAGCAAGAACTTTGTCTAAATTGAAACGTTTCTTTCTTTCTCATATCGTCCCCCTTGTTTTAGGTTTTTCTTACTGCAGTAATTGCTTATTTTGTTTTTATGCGCATTAACATATGTTAATAATGAATTTAAATATTGACTAAAAGAATTCTTTTCGGACTTTGGTCTGAATCTGATTCGCCCTATTCTTCAAATCATGGCTGTGTCGAAATAAGATTCGTCAAAATCGACAAGATCCATGAGGCGCGGGCGGTCAAGAAAAGCAACGACACCGTTGCGGAACGACAGAAGACCGGCTTCGCGCATGTCCCTGAGCACACGATTGATATGAACCGTCGACAAGCCGACAGCATCTCCGATGTCCGTCTGCGTCAATGGACAATCGAAGCATTCCGAACTGGGGTTGTCTTGCGACGTCCCGATCCGCGTTCCGAGCTCGAGCAGCAGGTAGCCGGTCCTCTCCAGCGCGTCACGCCGCCCTATGTTGGCAAGGCTTTCCGACATGCGCGCCTGGCGCCGCACCAATTCGGCAATGGCAATTCGATAGAACAAGGCCGGCGTATCGATTTTGGGGATGGAGGCGAAATCCGGGAAGGCCATCACGGATACATCGGTGATGGCTTGCACGGTCTCGCGTGAAAGTGCAGTCAGCGATGTCGAGATCATATCGCCGCGCAGAACGAATTCAGTCACGAAACGTGTGCCGTTCGGCAGCATCTTGCTGGACGCCGCCCATCCGTTCAGAAGAAAGAGAAGACGCGGCGCATTGCTCTCGTAATCGCAGATCACGCTGCCAGCGGGAAAGGTCCGCGCTATGCCACCCATGCCCTGGATATGCTCGATCGAAATCTGCGCCGTCATGCTATGGTCCCCTCGGTCAACAAGCATATCCTGAATGCTCAGATGGCCATCGCAAAATATAAATTTCTCTATCTCCAAGTATTGGATATCATAAAAATCCGCTGATGTCTTTAATGCAAATCAATATTTGTCATTCTGCCAACGTAAGCCGTCGACGCCTGCAGACTAATGCAACTTTAATGTATCAGTAATAGTACTGAACTCACCTGCGCGTTACATATATTCCAATCGCGCAGTATTTTCCGAACTCGCCAGCTATATTCCCGATATGGCGCATTCGTCGCTTCCCACCAGATGACGGCGCATATTCGAGATTCCCGCTTGAGCTTCCGCAATTGTGACACGGTGCCGGAGCGCCTCTATTCCTTCCTTTTCAGCCGCTTTCAGCAGCAGGGCGACGTGAATGGCCGGCGAGCGTGAATCTTTTATGAAAAAGGTCTCGCGCCCGACAGAATTGAAGAAACCTTCGACCTTACTGTCCCACCCCAGGCCGACATGCGGCACCTTGAGCGCATAGGCCGCGATACAGGCATGCAGCCTATGGGCCAGGATCACATCCATCGACTGGATCGTCTGTATGAGATCAGCCGGAACCCGCGGGCGACTGGCAATATCGAGCGCGCCGGCTTCAACGACCCGAAGTTTTCTGACCGAATTTCGGATGCGCTCCGCAAACAACTGGTCTTCCCTCGCGCCATTGCAGAACAGGACGACACGCTGGCCGTCTTCCAGGAGTACTCCGATCAGATCCCTATAGGCACCGATGCTGCAGAATGGGAGGGAGGAGGCATGATCCCCGCTGTGCCTATGCAGGATGACGGGATCGGTCACACACAGACCAACGGTCAGCTGGCGCTTGGTGGATGAAGCGGGTTTTTCCACGGTCGCCATTGCTTGGACCAATAATCCCGGATCCCGTACGATTTTCGCACTCGGACCTTCGGGAAAGTGTTCCTGCCAATTGTCCTGGGCAAAGCCATCCCGCACTGAGAGATGAACAAGCCTCGTCCGCCTCAAGCGCGCAAAGAGGTCATAGGCAGGCTCCGACCACTGCTTGCTGACCCCGACGGCATAAACCGCCAGAGGGCGATCGTAACGAGAGACGCAATCGAGCACCTCGCCGATTTTCAACGGAAAATTGAGGTCATCGTCCTGAAACAAATTGCCGCCGCCGATAATGACGGCATCCGCATGGGCGATCTTTTCGTCCCATAGGCCGCGGAGCCTGTTCAGCCTGAGCTCCAGCACCAGGCGGACAAGCCGCCGCCGGGCAAAAAAAGGCAGCCTGCGAAGCAACCCGAGCGCCAAGCGCCTGCGGCCGCCATTGGTTGCGGCATAGGCCCGGCGCCCAGCGAGATCGATAGTCTCCACCTCGATCCCGTCTCCGCTTTTCATCAAGGCGGCTTCGACGCATTCCGCCAGCAGCCCATCACCGAGATTCTCGCTGTATTTGACGTTGAAGACGACGATCTTCATCTCAAATCTCCAGCAGTGCTCAGGTGTGGGCTATATTCAGCCTTGACCTCGCGCACGCCGGCGGCGAACGCTGAAACGGTGCCCGCGAGAATGTAAAACATTAATCCGAGATCGTAGACCGTGCCTGAGATAACAGCGGAAACAAGGACGGTGATGAAGCCGGCCTTGGCCGCGCGCACGACCGCGACGGCCTCGCGTGATGACGCATACCCCGGTCGCGTATCGGCGATCAGCACTCGGCCGACAAAAAGCGCAAAGAGTACTGTGCCAAAGATGCCGATATTGGACAACAGGACGAGGCCGAAGCTCGATGCGCGGGCACTTCCGAGACCCGCACCAAACCCGATCGTATCCACGAACGCCTCATAGGCCATGCTATTCCACATGAAGCGCTCGCGCCCTGACTGGCTGCCGGCCTTCGAAAACAGCATTTCATCGAGAAAATCCTGCAGATTGTTCGCAAGATCCGGCATGACGATCAGAACGAAGAAGATGACGAGCGGCATGCTGGCGAGAATGGATACGATCAGCACAGGCCGGCCGGCGCCCGGGTCGCGACGGGAGGCCAGGAATGACTGCAGGCTGAGGATCGGCAGGATGATGGCGAGCCCGACCAGGGCGGTCGCCGATGTCGACAGGATCAGGGCCACCAGAAGCAACCCTGCGACAATACCGGTTACACCGGAACGGATACCGCCGAGCCACAGGCTTGTGACGACCGCAAAGAGGACGAGCGTGAAATCGGCAAATGCCGAGGCTTCGGGAAAGGTCCCGGAAATACGTTTTAGCCCACCTTTCTCGGCGTTGGTCAAAAGCGCGTAATTGGCCGTTCGCACGAAGCCGAGCAGGAAATCCGTGTGCGTGAAATACGTGATGATATCGGCAAGCGCGAAACCGAGGTTGACGCCTGCCACAATCAAAATACCGTTGATGAAAATTTTCGGAATGCCATTGCCACGAAAGAAGGCAAAGGTGGCAATGAAACAGACGAGCCCGCCGGCGGCATAGACCGATTGGGTAATATTGTTTGACGAAAAACGCAGCGGCACCAGCGCGATAAGGCTGCGCGCGCCGACCGAGCGCTCCACCGTCATTGTCTGCACCAGCCCCTGGAACAGTCGCGGGAAGAAGATCGCGGTGAAGATGCCAAATGCCGTCAGGAGCAGAAGGAAGAAGCCTGGACGCCAGGGGGCAAGGGCGGCGAGGAAAGGTGACTCCCCATAAGCTGTGAACAATCGAACCGCGAAGAATAGCAGAAAGAAGCTTGGCACCAGCACGGATGCTCCGCCAAGACCAGGCACGCTGAAGGCCGCGGCAGCGCCAAAAACCGTCGACAGGATCATGATGATGAATGACAATCGAACAGGTACGATCAGTGTCACAATACCGACAACTAATGTTAGAAGTCCCATGACGTTCATAGACGGCAACCTAATGTTGTCTAATGTTTTTCCTCTTTATAGCCAAAAGGTAGCATGCGGATATGAAGCTGTATTTCCGCCGAACCTAAGTCTTTTGGTGGACATGCTGGCCGAAATACGTTCTATACCCTGCACGTTGTGCCGTTCATGCTTATGCACATGGATCGCTTCTCAAAAGCATGTCGCTCTCGATGCATCTACAACCGTCGCGGATTCCTTCACGCATCCGTTGCGGCTGCACTCATTGCGTTCGTAGACGTCGATCTTGCACGCGCCGGCGATACGGGAGATGCGCTTGATATCAGCGGCATGACGCTGACCTTCGAAGATCCTTTCGATGATCTCAGTATCTCTGCCTGGGGCCCCGGCACCCGATGGATTGCCCATACTCCATGGAATGGTGATTTCGGAGGTGCTCGATTCTCCAATCCGGGTAACGACTTTCCCTTTGCAATACAGGAAGGCATGCTGCGCATTACCGCCGCACGTGATGATAAAGGTTCGTGGCGTTCAGGCCTGATTGCTTCCGTCGATCGAAATGGCGATGGCTTCTCTCAGCAATATGGCTATTTCGAAATGCGGGCGCGTCTTCCCGATGGCCCTGGTGTTTGGCCGGCCTTCTGGCTGATCGGCAAGGATCGCTCGAAATCGACAGCCGAGATAGACGTCATCGAGTATTATGGCGATAAGCCGGGAGCTTATTCTTCGACGGTACATGTCTGGCACCGGGATGGACGCCACGATTCCGACTATGCTCGTATCGATGCATTCGGTTCCGCAAGTCCCGGCGATCTGCACACCTATGGCGTGAAGATCGATTCCGACTTCATACGAATGTATTTCGATGGAAAGCTCGTTTGGAAAACCAAGGCTTTACCGGAACATCGCCAGCCGATGTACATGCTTGTCGATCTCGGCATCGTTGAAGGCATAACGAAGATGGCCGCAGCCGATCCATCCTTCATGTTTATCGATTATGTCAGAGCCTACCAGTTCAGGTAGCTGCCTCATCACCAAACCCAACTCATTACCATCTCGATCGGCGTGATCGAGACCATCCTGTGCATGGTGCTTGGCGAGAGGTGCCCGCGCTGGCGCCGTGCGTAATGCTTTCGGTCGAGTTGTTGCCGCCTTATCGGATGTTTCCGACGAATTGGCTACGCACCCCCGGGACTTACGACTTTCGGTGGTGAGCGCGATCATACCAATGATCAACTGGTGCTTTTGCCCCAGCGTGAAATTCTGCGGTGGACGATCAGGCATCGCATATCGTGCCGTCGTCAGTCGCAGGATGATCTGGAGGGTGACGATGATTGACCGCGAGGCCCAAGCAGAAGCAGGTAGCGCAGCAGGCCTGCACTACGATCGCAACCTTTGCCTTCACGAAATGCTGCGCATGCAGGCTCGGGCGACGCCGGAGGCAACTGCACTTGTGTTCGGCGACACCAGGCTCAGCTACCGTGATCTCGATCGCGTATCCGACGCGCTCGCGTTGCATCTGGTCAGGATCGGCGTGCACAGGGCCGATATTATCGGTCTTTTCCTGCCACGCAGCGCCAATGCCATCATTTGCAAGATAGCGATCCTCAAGGCTGGCGGCGCCTATCTGCCGCTTGATCCCGCCCTTCCGGTCGACCATCTCGATTTCGTCATCGGCGAATGCCTGCCGAAGGTCATCTTCGTCGATTCGGCCTTTGGCGATAAGCTTTGCAATGTGCCGAGCATGAATGCAAAGGTCATCGAGGCAAATGCCATTATCGCCGAGATGGCAAGCCAACCGCGGGTTGCTCCGCCAGCAACGGCGATCACCGGCGCCGATCTTGCCTACATCATGTACACGTCGGGCTCGACCGGGCGCCCCAAGGGAACGATGATCTGCCATCGCAGCATCGCGCGGGTGGCTCTCGACCAGAACTATGCCGATTTTCGCCGCGACGACGTCATTCTTCATGCGGCCACCATTTCCTTCGATGCGTCGACTTTCGAAATCTGGGGCGCGCTTCTCAATGGCTGCACGATGGCAATCATGCCCGATGGCGATTTTTCCATTTCGCGCCTGTCCGACTTCATGCGGGCGACGGACGTCAGCATCTCCTTCCTCACGACGGGGCTGTTCAATCTCTTTGCCGATCATGTCCGCACACCCCTGCCGAAGCTTCGCCATGTTCTTTTCGGCGGCGAAGTCGGATCGGTCGTTCATGCCCGGCGCTTTCTCGAGCACCATCCCGGCTGCAAGCTCACCAATATCTACGGCCCAACCGAGACGACGGTCTTTGCCACCGCGTTCCCCGTCCTGCCCAGTTTTTCAGGCGGAGAGCTGCCGATCGGCAAGGCAATCGCGCATACTGGCGTCGCCATATTGGACGAGGAGTTGCGCATCGTCCCGCCGGGGATCGAAGGCCAGCTGGCAATATCGGGCGATGGCCTGGCCATCGCCTATTTCAAGCGCCCGGAGCTGACAGAGCAGAAATTCGTGACCATTGCCACGAAGGACGGCGCGGCGCGCTTCTATCTGACCGGCGACATGGCCTCCATGAAGCCGGATGGCACCGTTACCTTCAAGGGACGGCGCGACCGGCAGGTCAAGATCAACGGCAAGCGGATAGAGCTCGATGAGATCGAAACCGCGCTCAGGCGCGATCCGCGTCTTGCCGATGGCATTGTCCTTTGCCATGTCCAGGGCGAAAACCTGAAACGCATCGTTGCCTATCTATGCCCTAAGGAAAGCCATGTAGGCGCAGGCGCCGACCTCGTGCAGGGCGTCATGGCGACGCTGCGCATGGCACTTCCGGCCTATATGATCCCAAGCGCCGCCGTCATCGTCGATACGCTGCCGCTCACGGCAGCCGGCAAGGTCGACCGCTCCAAACTCTTGCCGCCGCCCGTCGAAATGCAGACGAAGCCCATGGATACCAGGAGCCGGACGGAAGAGCTGCTGACGACGCTGTGGCAAGATGCATTGAGCCTTGCCGGCGTCGATGTCGACCGAAACTTCTTCGACCTTGGCGGCACCTCCCTACAACTGATGGAAATTCATGCCGGTCTTGAAGAAGCGCTCGGTCGTCCGATCGACGTGGTTGCGCTGCTGCGCCATCCGACCATCCGAGAACTGGCCCTTTACCTGGACGGCAGGACGGCCGGGCCGACGCGGATCGCCGCGGCCGCTCAGCGCGCGGCCCTGCAGAAGAAGGCAATCTCTCACATGCGCAGGAGCTCCTTATGAAACGAAATCACCAAGAGAAGGGCGAACAGCGTGATTTCGAGGAGAATGAAGATCTGAACGGGCAAATTTCCGGGCACATCGCCATTATCGGCATGTCCGGCCGTTTCCCCGGCGCCCCTTCCGTCGATGAACTCTGGAAGCTCGTGCTCGAAGGGAAGAACGTCTTTTCCCGCTTCTCGCCGGATGAAATCGAAGACGCATTCACCGACGAGGAGCGGGCGCAGCCGAATTATGTCGCAGCAAGGCCTCATCTCGAGAATGCCGATATGTTCGACGCCGAATTCTTCGGCATGTTTCCACGCGAGGCTGCCGTCACCGATCCGCAGCATCGCATCTTCCTGGAAATATGCTGGGAGGCGCTGGAGGACGGGGGCTACGATCCGCAGCGCTATGCCGGCCCGATCGGCGTCTTCGCCGGCTCCTCGATGCCGACCTATCTGATCAACAATGTTCTGCACGATCGCGCCAAGGCGGAAGAGTTCACGTCGAACTACCAGATCGGCTCGTTCCACGAGCTCGTCGGCGCGCTCAACGATACGCTCGCAACCCGCGTCGCCTACAAGTTCAATCTGCGCGGCCCCGCCTTCACGCTGCAGTCCGCATGCTCGACCTCGCTTCTCGCCGTTTCACAGGCGTGTCAGAATCTGCTCACCTATGGCTGTGACATGGCTCTTGCGGGCGGGATTTCGGTGACCATTCCGCAGAAAAGAGGCTACATCTATCAGGAAGGCGGCATGGCCTCGCCGGACGGCACTTGCCGGCCTTTCGACGCCGACGCCGCCGGAACGGTCTTTGCCAGCGGAGCCGGTGTCGTTCTCCTGAAGCGTTACGAGGATGCGGTGCAGGATGGCGATCACATCTATGCGCTCATTCGCGGCTACGGCATCAACAATGACGGCAGCGACAAGATCGGTTTCACCGCGCCGAGCGTGGACGGGCAAGCCGAAGCGATCGCCACCGCGATCGCCAATGCGGGCGTCGATCCCTCGACGATCGGCTATATCGAATGCCATGGCACCGCAACGCCGCTTGGCGATCCCATCGAGTTCAATGGATTGACGAGAGCCTTCGCGGATGGCGCGCGGGGAACTGCCGGCTGCGCACTTGGATCGGTCAAGGGCACCATCGGCCACACGGATGCCGCAGCCGGCGTAACCGGGCTCATCAAGACGGCGCTGGCGCTTCACAGCGCAAAAATCCCGCCGATGCCGAATTATCGTCGGCCCAATCCCCGCATCGATCTCGATGGAAGTCCCTTCTACATTCCGACCGCAGTGACCGACTGGCCGCAGGGGCAGGCGCCGCGCAGGGCCGGGGTGAGCGCCTTCGGCGTGGGCGGTACGAATGTCCATGTCGTTTTGGAGGAGGCTCCTCATCCATCGACTACGCCCAAAGAGGTAGAGGGGCATTATATCCTCCCCCTTTCGGCGCGCAATAAACCGGCTCTTGCGCAGATGCGTACCAATTTGAGCAATCATCTCGCTGAGAATCCGAAGCTTTCGATCGCGCAGCTCGCCAGCACGCTGCAAACGGGTCGGCGCGAGTTCGGCCATCGGCTGGCGGTTGCCGCCGGAAGTGCCGAGGAAGCAATCATCAAGCTGACGACGGACAGCTATCAACCCCTTGTTGCGGTAGATCAGCCGCCGGTCGCCTTCATGTTTCCCGGTCAGGGTGCGCAATATGTCGGCATGGGTGCCGGCCTCTACAGCTCCGAGCCGGAATTCGCCCGCTGGATCGATCGCGGCTCCGAGCTTCTGAAAATGACGCTCGGGCTCGACCTGCGCGACTATATCTGCCACACCGGCTCCGTGACGCAGGCGATCGCCGACGAACAGCGTGAAACCCGCATCGCTCAACCCTGTCTCTATCTTGTCGAATATGCGCTTGCCCGATTGTGGCTCAGCCGCGGTGTCAAGCCGTATGCCATGATCGGTCATAGCGTTGGCGAGTTTGTTGCCGCTACACTCGCCAACGTCATTTCCTTCGAAGACGGACTGCGCCTCGTGGCCAATCGCGGGCGGCTGATGCAGCACCAGCCGCAGGGCGCGATGGTCTCCGTTCGCGCCGACGCCACGACGACGGCTTCCTATCTGCAAGGCGATGTCGAAATTGCCGCGATCAATGCTCCGAAGCTCTGCGTCATCTCCGGCCCGTTCGCCGACATCGACAGGGTGTGCACGGCGCTTGAAGCCGCCGAGATAGCCTTCAGTCGCCTGCACACATCGCACGCCTTTCATTCGGTCATGATGAAGGATGCGGCTCTTGCCCTGCGCCAGGAGACGGAGAAGGTGACCTACGGCACCGCGACGCTCCCCTTCATCTCGTGCGTGACGGGCGACTGGCAAACCGCCGAGCTGATGACGTCTCCCAACTATTGGGCGATGCATTGCCGCGATGCCGTCCACTTTGCCGATGGCCTGGTCACGCTGTGCCGCGACCGCAAACCGCTTCTTCTCGAAGTCGGGCCGGGGCGGACGCTTTCGGTGTTTGCCGCGCAGACGATCACCCGTGACGGTCTTGCCGCCGTCGTGCAATCCCTGCCGGAGCATGACCGGGCCTCCGCTGCTGCCGAAACGCTCGCTGAAGCGCACGGCAAGCTATGGATGGCGGGCTGCCGGCTCAACTGGCCGGCTCTCCCGCCGGCTGCACGGCAGCGACTGTCCCTGCCCACCTATCCGTTCCAACGCCAGCGTCATTGGCTCGATGCGCCCCGATCCGCGCGTCGCGCATCGAGCCGGAGCGCCCATGCCAATCCGGAGAGCTCTCCTGAAAGCGAACCCCTTGTCTCTGACGTCAACCTCACCGAGGAGAAACGAGCGATGAATGTTGCAGCATCAATTTCCATCTCCAGCCGCCTGCCGCAATTGGAAACGGCTCTTCTGACGCTATTGAGCGATATGTCAGGTGAAACGCTTGGTCCCGACGAACGGGCGGCGACATTCCTGGAATTAGGCTTCGATTCCCTCTTCGTCGGTCAGTTTGCGCAACGCATCGAAAAAGACTTCAAGGTCAAAATCTCCTTCCGGGAATTGCTGAGCGATATCCCTTCCGTTGCCGATCTGGCCGTCTACCTCGATCAGCAAATGCCACCCGAGGCAATCAAGGCGGCGGAACCCGTACTATCCACCCCCCAGGCTGCGGCCGCGCCGATGCCGGCCGTATCGGTACCAAGCGTGTCAGCGCCAATCATGCCTGTCGCTACACAGGCATCCGCCATGCCAGCTGCAGCATCTGACCTCGCCACCGTGCTGCAATCCCAGATCCAGATGGCGCAAACCCTGTTCTCTCAACAGCTGCTGATGCTGCAGGCCATGCAGGGTGGCGCCCAGGCATCCTCGACGCCGAGCGTGATGCCAGTGGCACCCATTGTACCGGCGCCGCAACCGGCAGTGAGTGCGCCCCTCGCCCCCGCCGCCGTGGAAAGCGATTTCGGCACCGAACGCATCAAACTCTATCGTCCGAATGCCAAGAGCCTGGCGCCGGAGATTACCGCGGCCAAGCAAGATTTCATCACCAGCCTCACCAGGGCCTATGAAACCAAGAATGCCAAATCGAAGAGCTTTACCCAGGGTCATCGCGGGCATCTGGCCGATCCCCGTTCCGCCTCGGGCTTCCGAGCAGACTGGAAAGAGATGGTGTTCCCGATCGTCTGCGATCATTCCAAAGGCGCTTACATCTGGGATATCGACGGCAATCAGTATGTCGATCTGGTCAACGGTTTCGGGCAGACGGCCTTCGGCCATGCGCCGGATTTCGTCATCGACGCCGTCAAGGCTCAGGCCGACCGGGGATTTGCCATCGGCCCGCAGACGCCGCTTGCCGGTGACGTCGCAAAGATGATCGCCGACGTGACCGGCCACGAGCGGGTCACCTTCTGCAATACCGGTTCGGAAGCGGTCATGGCTGCGATGCGGCTTGCGCGCGCCGTCACCGGCCGTGATCGGGTCGTGGTCTTTGCCAATGATTATCACGGCCAGTTCGACGAAGTTCTGGTCAAGGGCCGCAATCGCGCCGACAAGCCGATCGCCCTGCCCGTCGCTTCCGGCATTCCGATGGCCTCTGTGTCGAATATGACCGTGCTACGCTACGGCGCTCCGGAAAGCCTCGACTTCATCCGCGCCAACGCCGCCGATATAGCAGCCGTCATCATCGAGCCGATCCAGAGCCGTCATCCCGAATTGCAGCCGCGCGAGTTCGTGCTGGAACTGCGCGACATCGCCACCAAGTCCGAATTCGCTCTGGTCTTCGATGAGGTCGTCACGGGCTTTCGCGTCGATCCCGGCGGCATGCAGGCGATCTGGGGCATCAAGGGCGATATGGCGACCTACGGCAAGGTCGTCGGCGGCGGAATGCCGATCGGCGTGCTTGTCGGCAGCCCGCGTTTCATGGATGCGCTGGATGGCGGCTATTGGGCTTACGGCGACAGCTCCGTGCCCATGACGGCGCCGACATTCTTTGCCGGCACCTTCGTGCGCCACCCGCTGACGCTTGCCGCCGCCAACGCCGTGCTGCACCACATCAAGGGAGAGGGTTCCGCTCTCTACAGCCGTGTCGCCGAACGAACCGAAGCATTGGTCGCGGAGATCAAGGCCGATCTTGCCAGACGCGGCATCGCCGATGTGGTCCATGGCTACAAGAGCTGGTTTGCCACCGACTTTTCCAGCCAGGATCCGCTCGGCGCGCTGTTCTATGCCCAGATGCGGCTGAATGGCGTCCACATACAGGATGGCTATCCCTGCTTCCTGACGACAGCCCACAGTGAAGACGACTTCCGCACGATCGCGAAAGCCTTCCGCGACAGTCTCGACGCCATGCAGCGGGTCGGAATATTCACCGCAAGGGAAGAATCGTCCGTATCGGCAAAGCCGATACAGGCATCCCTGGCAAGGCCGGAATCCGCGCCGCTGACGGAGGCGCAAACGGAAATATGGCTCGCAGCCCAGGCGGGCGACGAAGCCTCCTGCTCATTCAACGAGTCCTTTTCGCTGACGCTGGAAGGAACCCTCGACGAGGCAGCCATCCGGAAGGCTATCGATACGGTCATTGCGCGCCATGACGCGTTTCATATTCGCTTCGACCGCGGCGGCGAGTCTTTCCGCTTCATTCCGGATTTCAAGCTCGACGTGCCGATCCTTGAGGATATCGATGACCAGGGTCTTGCCATTCTCATAGACGACGACGCCCATACGCCCTTCGATCTCATCAACGGCCCGCTGGTTCGCGCAAGCATCGTCAAGCTGGCATCCGACAGGCACGTGCTGGTCTTCACGGCCCATCACATCATCTGCGACGGCTGGTCGATCAACACTTTCGTCGAAGAGCTTACCGCTGCCTACGAGGCCTACAGGACGGGCAATGTTCCGGAATTCCAGCCGGCCCTTTCCTTCGCCACCTATTCGACGGATCTTTCCCCCAGGCCGGAGAAATCCCAGGCGACGGAACAGTTCTGGCTCGATCAGTTCAAGACGGTTCCGGACCTTCCCGACCTGCCGCTCGATCGGCCGCGTCCGGAATATCGCAGCTTCGCAGGCGGCAGCTGCACCGGCTATATCGATGCCGATGTCTACAAGGCGCTGAAGAAGAAGGGAGCCAAATCCGGCGCCACCCTGTTCTCGACGCTGCTCGCAACCCTCCAGGTCATGATATCGCGGCTGTCGGGCCAGAACGATATCGTCATTGCCATTCCATCAGCCGGTCAAAGCCTGCTCGACGGCCAGATTCTCGTTGGCCATTGCGTCAACCTGCTGCCGCTGCGCCAGGCTATCTCGCAGACCGAGCCGTTTACGGATCATTTGAAGGCAACGCAGCAGTTGGTCTTCCAGGCCTTCGAACACCAGGATTACACTTACGGCACGCTGGTGCGCAAACTGGATACGAAGCGCGATCCGCGCCGCCTGCCGCTCACCGAAATACAGTTCAATCTCGAACGCATGGCCGGCGGATCATCCTTCGGCGATCTCAAGCCGACCATGGAGCCGAACGCGAAGGCTTTTTCCAATTTCGATCTATTTTTCAACATGATCGAGGCGCCCGACCACATCCGCATTGATGTCGATTACAATGCCGATGTCTTCGACCGTTCGACCGTGGAACGATGGATCGGTCACTTCTCGACGCTCGCCACCACCTTGGCCAAGGACATGGATCACAAGATCGGTGAACTGTCGCTTTTGTCGGCGGAGGAGAAATCCTGGCTGGTCGACGATCTCAATCGTACGGCTGTACCTTACGACCACGATCAGTTCGTCTTCTCGCTCTTTTCCAAACGGGCAGCCGAACAGCCGAACGCCGTCGCCGTGCAACATGACGGTCAGACGCTGAGCTACGGCGAGCTGGAGACGCGCTCGAACCAGCTTGCTCTCTACCTTCAGATGGTGCTTCCGGATCCTGGCCAGCGGATTGCCATATTGGTCGAGCGTTCGCTGAACATGATCGTCGCCCTGCTTGCGGTCATGAAGGCAGGACACACCTATGTCCCAATGGATCCCGCTCACCCGGAACCTCGCCTGCTGCAGACGCTGGATATCGCCCGCATCGGCGGCTTGATTTGCGACGGCGACGACATGGCACGGCTTGCCTCCAAGGATATTCCCGTTATCCGGCTCGACCAGGATGCCAAGGCGATCGGCTCGATGACCGGCCTTGCCCTTAAAACCTTACCTGTTGATACGACCGCATCCGCCTATATCATCTTCACCTCCGGTTCGACCGGCATGCCGAAGGGGGTCGAGGTTTCGCATCGATCCCTGACGAACTTCCTTCTCTCCATGGCGAAGGAGCCCGGCTTCGGTGCGGATGACACGCTTGTCGCAGTCACAACCATCTCGTTCGACATAGCCGGTCTGGAACTGTACCTGCCGCTGATATCGGGCGGAAAGGTCGTCATCGCCAGCCGCAGCCAGGTCCAGGACGGCTTCGAGCTAGTCAAGCTCATCGACGAACATGATGCCACGGTGCTGCAGGCCACGCCAACACTTTGGCAGATGCTGGTCGAAGCCGGCCTGAAGGAGCGGCGGACACTGAAAATGCTCTGCGGCGGCGAGCCCCTGCCCAGGGAGCTGGCGCGCTCGCTGCTTGGTATCGGCGGCGAACTCTGGAACATGTACGGCCCGACGGAAACGACGATCTGGTCGTCGCTGCAACGCATCACGGATGCCGATCAGCCGATTACTATCGGCCATCCCATCGCCAATACCCAGCTTTTCATTCTCGACCAGAGCGAGAATATCGCACCCGTCGGCGTCATCGGCGAGCTGCATATCGGCGGCGACGGCCTGGCGGAAGGTTATTTCGATCGCCTCGATCTCACCGAGAAGGCCTTCGCCCCGCATTGCTTCGCCATCGGCAGGCCGATGCGGCTTTACAGGACCGGCGACGTCGGGCGGCGGCTGGCCGACGGTTCGCTGCAATTGCTCGGCCGGCGCGACCAGCAGGTCAAGCTGCGCGGCTTCCGCATCGAGCTCGGCGATATAGAGGCCGTCATCTCCAAGGCGGAGGGTGTACGCCAATGTGCTACCGTCGTCGCCGAGAACGCCAAGGGCGATCGCTCGCTGGTCTGCTATATCGTGCCTGAAACAGGCGGCAACGATGCATTGACAGCCGATATCGCGGCACATGCCAAGGCCAATCTGCCCGGACATATGGTTCCGAGCTTCTGGGTGCTGGAAAGCGAGCTGCCGCAGACCGCCAACGGCAAGCTTGACCGCAAAACCCTGCAGCAGCGTGGCGTGCCTCAGAGGGGAGCCGCGCCAACCAAGGTCCAGCCAAAAACCGAGATGGAACAGCGGCTGCTGGCGATCTGGCAGGACGTTCTGAACCTTGGCGATATCGGCATGGATGACAATCTCTACGCGCTCGGCGCCGACTCGCTTGCCATCTTCCGCATCGCCGCCCGCATGCGCGACAACGGCCTGCCGCTGGAAGCAAAGCATCTCTTGCGTCATCCGACGATTGCCGCATTGGCTGCCTTTGCCGACAGCCAGACGGAGGCTCCGGCCGATCCCGTTCAGCTGCACATTCCATCACTGCGAGATTTTCGTAACGGCGCACGCCGAGGACTGGGGGCATCTCTATGAGTACAGTCGACAATAGTCCAAGCGGTCCCCTTGCCGAACCGCAGATCATCGGCGAATTTCCCTGTACGCAGACACAGCTGCGCTGCTGGATTCTCGATCAGCTCAATCCCGGCAATCCGGCGCTCAATGTCGCGGTCCGGTGGGAAATCCGCGGTTCATTCAAAGTCGCGACCCTCGAAGCGGCCTTTCGAAAAATCATCCAGCGTCATGAAATACTGAGAACCCGCTTCATCGAAAAAAGTGGCCAGCCATTCCAGCAGGCCGTCAGCGACGTCAATTTCAAGATGTCGGTGATCGATCTGCGCGGCATGCCGCCGGAGCAGCGCCAGGCACGCATCCTGTCGATCGGCGAGGAGACCGCGCAAGCGCCCTTCGATCTGAGCGTTCCGGGCCTCTTCCGCGTCACGCTGCTGATGGCCGAAAACGAACGCGGCTTTCTGTTGATCACCGCGCATCAGAGCTGCTTCGACGGCTGGTCCATCCGCGTCCTCGGGCGGGAAGTCGGCGAAATAGCGGCTGCGATCGATGCGGGACGCGCGCCGGTCCTGCCGGAACTGCCGCTGCAATATGGCGATTATGCTCTCTGGCAGCAGGAATATCTGCAGAGCTATGGCTTCGAGACGGAAAAGGCCTTCTGGCGGGATACGATGCAGGGCGCTCCCTATTTCGAAGTCGCCTCCGACCGGCCGCGCGGTCAGGTCAAGACCAATCGCGGCGATATCCTTGCCATCGCCCAGCCGCCCGCTTTCACCGATCGCATGGATGCGGCGGCACGTGCGCATTGCGTTTCGCAATACAGCTTCGGGGCGGCGGTTCTGAGTGCTGCCCTCCATCGCCTGACACAGGCCCCGACCGTCCTGTTCGGCTCGCAGATCGCCGGGCGTGAGCAAAGCGATCTGGAAGACCTGATCGGCGTCTTCATCAACAATCTGGTCCTGCGCTTCGATTTCGGCTCCGATACCAGCTTTGCCGAACATATCCGTTCCGTCAGTGCGACAATCGAAGGTGCACTGAACCATCAGCGCATGCCGTTCAACAAGCTCGTGGAACTCGTCAATCCGGTGCGCGACCCGGCACGCAATCCGCTGATCTCGGTCAACTTCAACCTGCAGAAAGCGTTTCTCGAGGATCGGCGCTATGGCGGTTTCGAGCTGATCAGCTCGCCCTCGCAGTCTCCCGGCGTCATCTACGATCTGAGCTTCATCATGATCGGCCGCCCAACCGGCTGGCGCATGTCGATCGAATACAATGCCGACCTTTTCGAAGCCAGCACCATCGAAAGCCTCCTGCAACTATGGAGGAACGCTTATGAAATTGCTCTCGATCACCCTGAGGCGCCGCTTTCTTCGCTCGCTGCGCCGGAGCGACACCTGGCAGCTTCCGCCGAGGCTGCGCCGGTGGATGGCGCCGTCACAAGCAAATCGCCGGCGGATACGCGAATGGAAACGCTTGCTGAGCTTTGGAAAGAAGTCCTACAGGTTCCGCAAATACGTCCGGATGATGATTTCTTCGCACTCGGCGGCCACTCGCTCCTCGCGTTACGGCTCCTATCGGAAATACGCACAAGATTCGAAGCAACACCGACATTGCAACTTCTATTCAAGCAGCCGACGTTTGCAGGCTTTGCAGCGGCGATCTTCAATGTCGATACGGCGCCGGCATCACAGGAAAAGCCGGTGAACCCGTGGGAATTGATCACCTGCAAGCATGGTACGGGGACCGGTACGGTTTATACGCTCAATCATCCGTTCCTGTATTATCGCCTCGCCAACGAGCTGCCGGACAGCGTCTCCGTGCATAATGTCAATATGTTCCACGCGAATCTGGCAAACGGTCTGGATCGCCTGAACATCGAGGATATAGCCAGCCACGCGATAGACGCCATGCGGATCGACAAGGCCGTGGGCCGTGTTGCCATCGTCGGGCTCTGCGTCAATGGAATCCTGGCGCTGGAGGTCGGACGGCAGTTGCGGGAAAGAGGTGTCGATGTCGGCACCACGGCAATCATCGATGCATGGGCTCCGGGCTTTTTCATATCCCTGCCGAAACGGGAGCAGGCACGCTGGAACCGTGAACGGCGGCGCAAGCGGCTCGCCTATTTCACCCGAAAACTGCTCTCCGGCCGTATCCGGCCGATCGACTATCTCAAGGAGTTCGAAATCTCACTGTCGCTCCTGAGGCTATTCGGCGTCAAGGCCGGCCAATATTCGCCCGAAGAGGAAGCGAACGAGACCGTCACCAGGTTGCTGGTGGCGGCAGCGCGCCGCTACAAGCCGCCGCAGACGAAGGATCCCAGTGTCGTGCTGCTGCGAAGCAGCGCGACCAATCCTCGGGCACGCAAATTGCGGTTCGGATGGGGTGATGCGATCGGAGACGACTGCCCGGTAGTCGATATCGATGGCTGGCATGAGGATTCGCTCACCAGCAACGGCATCCGCGACCTGGCGTCGACGCTCTCCGGAAAACTCGCCGGCGGCTAGAGCCGCCTGACGGTCTGCAAGGATGCGAGCCATAAAGGGAAGCAATGATGAACGAGACCAAGCCATTGAGGATCGGCATCCTTGTCGCGCGCGGACGTGCGCTCGAGAATTGGGAGCTGATGATCCTGGATCGAATCCTGGCGGAACCCTCTCTGGAGCTCGCCGCGGTCTTCCCCCATCCCGATCCATTCGAGGATGGCACGACGTCGAAGCTGTTATCCTGGGGCGCGAGGCTGGAGGCCGGCACCCTTGCGCGCCAACCGGCCTACTCGCCGAAATATTTCCATAGCCACCGCCATTTTATTGATTGCTACGACACCGACGGCGACAAGAGGTGTGCCACCGAGACCATCACCGGGGCAATGCTGCGCCGTCTGAAGCTTGACCTTGTCATCCGCACGACCCCGAAAGGGATGGCGGACGAGGCAATTGCCGCCCTGCCTTTCGGAGAATGGGCTTTCAATTTCTCCGACCAGCAATCCGCCGAAGCGGATTGGTTCGGATATGCGGAGGTTCTGGCACGTGCTCCGACCGCGGAAATCGCTCTCTATGCAAGATGCGACGGCAAGGCCGATAAGCGGGAGATTGCAAGGGCGGCATTCAACATCAAGCCCAGCGCGGCGAGATTGAGCGCCTTCGTGCGGGAGCGAAGCGTGACACTTCTATTGCGCGAGTTGGCGCGGCTTGCCGACACCAGACAGTTCAATCCGCCCGCTTTTGTCGAGGCCACCGAGGCGCATGCGCCATCATACGGGGACCTCGTTCGCTACGGCTGCATCGTCGCAGGTTCGGTCTCCGCCAAGGCATTCAGATCGATCAAGGCGAGACTCCATTCCGATTCCGCCATATGGACCCTCTATACGGGGTACGGTCAGATCGATGATTTCGATCCGAGCGAGGCGGTCGAGATCCCTCCTTCCGACAACAGCATCAAGGCCGATCCGTTTCTCTTCGAGCACGAAGGCAAATGCTACCTGTTCTACGAGGCCTATGCCCGCGGCGATCGCAAGGCGCATATCGCCGTCGGCCGCTTTGACGGCGATGCGCTCACGCAGGTCGGGGTGGCGCTGGAGCGCCCCTATCATCTTTCCTATCCGTTCATATTCCGCGACGGCGATCAGATCTTCATGATACCGGAAACGCATCAGGCGCGGCGCCTGGAGATCTGGCGGTGCTCCGAGTTTCCGTTGAAATGGGAACTGCATGCCACCGCCTTCGAAGGCCAATCGCCTGCGGACAGCATCCTTATCCGTCATGGCGCCAAATGGTGGCTGTTCACCAACTTGTCGGACTTTCATGCCTACGAAGATCATTGCAGCGAGCTCTATCTGTTCGAGGTCGATGGGCCGGCGCTCACCGGCATCAAGCCGCACAAGCGGAATCCTGTCGTCATCGGCAGCACGGAAGCGCGCGGCGCCGGCCGCATCTTCGAACATGACGGCAGGCTCCTGCGGCCCTCGCAGAACAATGCGCACGGCATCTATGGTTACGGGCTCAACATCATGGAGATCGAAACGTTGACGCTCGACGACTATCGCGAGCGCCGCATCCGTACCATAACGCCCGGCTTCAAGGCTGGACTGCACGGTTGCCACCATTTCGATGCGACGGGCGGCCGCTACATTCTTGATGCGAGATTGACCATCTGACCTGCAGCCTCGCTGCGATAGCGCAGGCGAAGCCGGCGTCCTCCAGTCGAGGCGACAATCGCACCAGCAAAGTTGATCGGTGTCGCAAGCTCCAAAACGATCCAGTTTGCCGGCGCGTCCGGCTCCCCTTCCAGTCGTTCCAATCGCGGTTCCGCCGACCCGTCGACGGTAACGTCGAAGCTATCCAGCGGCAGAGACAGCCCGGCACCATGCGCCTTGATAAAGGCCTCCTTGCGCGTCCAGCAGCGATAGAAACCATCCAGATAGCACTCCGCCGGCAAAGACCGGAGCGTCTCGTATTCCTTGCGTGAGAAGAAACGTTTTGCGACATCTTCCTTCAAGAACCGGATTTCCTCGATGTCGATGCCAAGCTCGTAACGATCGGAGACGGCAAGAACGGCCAGATCGGCGCTATGGCTGAGATTGAAGTGAATCGGGAGAGTGCCGCAAGCCGATACGGAAGGCTTTCCGTGATCGCCATAGGTGAAGCGGATCGCTTGCGGCGGAAGGCCGAGATAGCGACCCAGTATCAGCCGCATCCCGCTTCTTGCCGCGACGAAGCGAAGCCTGTGACGGTCGTGAATGAAGCGGTCCGCCCGAGCGCGTTCGTCAAGGGACAGCAATGTGGTGGACGCGTCGAACTCGATCAGCGGCGCGTCCAGGCTCCAACTCCAGACATCGATAATGTCAGGGCCGATACTCTCCATGCTAGGTTGTTGCATAGAAGAGGTTGGAAGGTATGGATTTGGCCTGTCGCGACATGCGCCGCGCCATATGGGCAACCAGCGCCACGGGATAGTTCTCTCCGAGACTGATGCGGCAGCTGCGCTTCAGAATATCCAGCGTCTGCGCGCAGAGGTCCGGCGTGTACTCGATTTTTCGATCTGTCCAGTGGAACGGATTCATCGCCGGATGGCCGGTGCGCTGCTGCAGGATCGGTTGCCAGTTGGTGTAGACATGGCGGCTGGAATCGAAGAGCCGATAGACGCCGCGCTTGTTTTCCTCGGCGAATCTTTTTGCTTCTTCCGAGGTCTCGAAGATGACGTGAAGCCCCGCCGCATTGCCGACATCGTTATGCGGACCCACCATCAGCCGCGTGTTCTTGGCAAAGATTTCGCTCATCACGTCATAACGCTCGCGCATGCGGGCAATCATCGGATCAAGCTTCTTCAGCTGCACGTTCAGCATCGCCCCCTGGATCTGGCTTGCCTTGAAATTCACGCCCAGCATGGGCGGCTCGTTGGCATTGTCGAGATGACCGCGAAACATGGAGCCGATGTCGTGATACATGCGGGCGCGTGCAAACAGCCGCGCATCATTGGTGACGACCGCGCCGCCCTCGCCGCAATTGATGTTCTTGAATTGATTGAAGCTGAATGCTCCGAAATCGCCGATCGTGCCGACCCGCTTGGTCTTGTAACGCAACCCCACAGCCTGGCAGGCATCTTCGATCACGACGAGATTATTCTCGCGGGCTATGCGCATGATGCTGTCCATGTCGCAGACCATGTTCGACATATGGACAGGAATGATTGCCCTGGTCCGCGGGGTGATCTTACGCTGGATATCCTGCGGATCCATGGTGAGCGTATGGTCGACATCGACCAGAACGGGCACAGCACCGGCTGCCAGAGGCGCAGCAGCGGTTGCGATCCAGGTATAGGCCGGCACAAGCACCTCATCGCCAGGCCCGACGCCAGCGGCCACCAGGGCCGAAATCAAGGCCCCGGTTCCGCTGCTTGTCGTCAGCGCATGCCGCACGCCGAACTTGGTGCAGAAATCGGCCTCGAAACGCCCCAGCGGACCGCCGGTCTCGTCGCTGTATCGTGCCAGTTTTCCAGAAGCAAACACCGGCGCGAGCGCCAACCATTCCCGTAACCCAACCTTGGCCATAGTTTTCGCTCCCCAGGAAACACGGCATTTGCAGGAGAGCCTAGCGTGTGATCGACCCATTTTCAGCATGGCTTTCCGACTGAAAAAGAACATCGCAACCGATCAAAACACCTATCCGAAATCGGTAGATGTCATCCGCGCCTATGCCAATCGAACAATTATCCGAGCGCTCGCGATACTGGTAAAAACGGGAAAAGCGGATGGAAAACGACCATGATGAGCCGCGACTTGAGCTCTATGCCACATGGCATTGAAATATATGCAGATATTGCCATTATCGGCGGTGGTCCGGCAGGCATTGCGATCGCGCGCGAGCTTGCCGATACGCAGATTCGCGTCCTCGTCATCGAAAGCGGTGGCCACGATTACGAGGCCGAGGTCCAGGCGTTGAACGCCGTCGAAAATATTGGGCAGCCTTCCACTTCGGCGGGGGGTACGTCGGAGGGGCGAGGCTATAATGGCAGTCTGGCATGGCTGAACGATATTCCGGCATTCGAGCTGCGAAATCGCATGCTTGGCGGTAGCAGCCATACTTGGATCGGAAAATGTGCCGCCTTCGATGACATCGACTTCGCCAGCCGGCCCTGGCTGCCGCTATCCGGCTGGCCGATCGATCGTCGCGAACTGCTGCCGGCTCTCGAGCGCGCCGGGGAGCTGCTCAATCTCGGGCCTAATCTTTATGATGAAAGCCTGCTTGGCCTGCTGCATTCGCGTCCCGATAATCTCGGTCTGGACACACAACTGCTGCGGCCCTTCTTCTGGCAGTTCAGTCATATGCGCCATCCGCGCGCCGAGCCGACGCGTTTCAATCGTCTTGCCCTCGACATCAGGGCAACGAATATAGATTTTCTAATGCATGCCACGGTGGTCCAGATCAATCTCGACAGTCCCGGCCGGCGAGTGACCTCACTGGATCTCAAAAGCGCGACCGGCCGGAGCGCAAGCGTGCGTGCGGATACGGTCATTCTTTGCGGCGGCGGCGTCGAGAATGCCCGGCTCCTGCTTGCATCGAATTCCGCCCAGTCTGCGGGCATAGGCAACGCGCACGGCGTCGTGGGGCGCTATCTCTGCGATCATCCCCGTACGTCGCTCTGCCGCTTCACAGGGCGTGATATTGACGCCATTGCGCGGCATTTCAATTTCTACGGCCTTGGCCATGGCGGGCGGACGCATTTCTATCTCAGGGGCCTGTCCCTGAGCCCGGAAATGCAGGCGCGCGAAGGCCTCACCAATTGCGCGGCCTATCCCGTTCAAGTCCACGCCGACGACGATCCCTGGGCGGCGCTGAAGCGTTTGACGAAGGGAGCGGGCAAGACAGTCAAGCGCGATCTGCTGGCGGTCGCGAAATCGACCGACATGATCATCTCAGGACTGTATAATCGCCTTGTCCGTAAGCGAGGACTTCCGCATCGTTCGACCGAATTGCGGTTCGATGTCATGGTGGAACAGCAGCTCGATTCCGAGAGCCGCATCACGCTTGCGGACCGGTGCGATCCGTTCGGCCAGCCCCTGTCACGCATCGACTGGAGGATCGGTACGCGCGAGATAGACAGCGTCAAGCGGCTTGCACTGACAATCTCGAATGAATTCACCCGTGTCGGCCTGCCAAAACCACGACTGCCGGATTGGATCCTTGCAGACGGAGCCGGTGCGCAATTCATGGACATGGCTCATCCGTCCTGCACGACCCGCATGGGAACCGACCCGCGAACAAGCGTCGTCGACACCAATGCCATGGTCCATGGCATCGACGGCCTTTTCATTGCCGGCAGTTCCGTGTTTCCGACGCCGGGCCACGCCAATCCGACGTTGATGCTGCTTGCCTTGGCGATCCGGCTCGCCGACCACCTCAAGCAGAGGCACGCGGCCGCGCAAGCGCGCAAGCCGCGCGTCAGCGAACTGGATCTCTCCCTCCTTCAAGGCTACCCAAGCCGGAAATAAAAGCCGGCGCTTTCGCTGCGTCCGAGTTCGGGATGCGTGTCGATTGCGTGCGACAGGGAGGGAATGGACCAGCGATCGACCTGCCTGTATCCGAGCCTTGTGATATCAGCGATGAATTCAGCCTCGTTGCGCATGTGGTAGGGGACGTACGACCCGCCGATTCGTTCAAGCGTAACGACAGTGCTTTCTTTGCGAAGCGCGACTTTATTGAGGATCAGGTGACGTGGCCGAGAGGACATTTTCATCAGGAGGCCGGAGAGCGGCATATCGAGATATTGCATGAGCCCTGATCCGAGGAACAACGGCATCTCGCCCGCATCCTCGATCCGCTCGACAAAACCGAGACCGGTCAGGCCCTCCTTTTGAGCGAGATCCTGTCCGGCATGAACGATGGCGGGCAAATCATAGACAATCCAGCGAAACGAGCCTTCCAGCGGCAGCAACGGGCGAAAGGCGCGATATTTCGTTCCCATATGCCCACCCGCATCGATGAGGCCGTCGATTTCTGGCAACAGGCTGCGAATCCAGAACAGCACCGGATAATCCCACGGCGTTACTTGACACATTTTGGCAAAGGCAACGGTTGCGATCTCCTTGTGATCGTAGCCGGCCAACTCCCGCCTGCGGGCGGCTGCCATGGCCGCCTCGTAAGAACCATAGGCGCCGGTAAATCGTCGCGGAAAAGGGGAAAGGTAGTTCAGCCGTCCTCTTGCGAGCCTGAGGGGCGAAAGTCCGTGGGCGGCGGTTTGCTTCACTCCCCTGAAGACCGTGCGCGCATGGTTCGACCACGATGAACTCGACCACAACGACGTTGCCATCATTTCCCTCCTTGTCCGTGCGAGCCGGTCGCCGCCATTATCGCTTGACCGGTAGAATGGAGGCCGCGCCTCCGAACATCTTTTCCAAAGCGAGTAGCGTGCAGGCGTAGATCGCGCTGCCTGCCGCCACCTGCAGCAGCACGATCAGGATGCGCCGCATGCTGCGCGTCTCGGCAAAATAGCCGAGCCCATAGACCACTGCCGCCATCAGGGCGATCGCGACCACGACATAGCCACTCTTGCGCAAGACCTTTCCCCAGCCGAGGCCCCCATAATTCTTCTGCAGATGCATCGAGGTCAAAAAGGAGATCAATGATGCCGCGCATTGGCCCCATGCCGCCGCCGTGACGCCGAAGGGCGCCAGAAGCAGAATGAGCGAGACGGAGACCAATGCATTGAGCAGCAAGGTCGGGGGCATGCGCCTGATATTGCCTGACAAGGACAGGAGGGCCTCGGTCACATAGCCCGGCGTCAGCAGGACCTGCTTCATGGAGAGGATAGCCACCAGAACGGCGGCCGGTGCCCATTTGTCACCGAGCACGACCTCGATCAGATTGGACGAAATCAGCGAGAGGCCGAGATAGATCGGCGTGGAAATTGCCATGAGAACCATCATGAAAACCGTTGCAGCTGCGCCGGCGTCTCGAACAGGCCTTCCGTCCGAACTCATCACCATCGCCGATCGGCGAAACAGCGTCCAGGCAAGCATCCGCGCCGGCTCGCCGATGAGCTCGGAAAATGCCGCGACGATGCGCTCCGCCACACGATAATAGCCCGCCTCCGCAAGCCCGAGAAAGCTGCCGATCGCCAATGTTCCGGAATAGGAGCGCAGAAAGACGATCAGCCGGTTCGACAGGATATGGCGCGAGAATTCGAGGATCTCGCGGGCAAGGGGCAAGGTCAGATATATTCTGGGGAACCAGCCGAGCACGACCGCGGAAGCGCCAAGGCAGACCAGCTGCGATATGAGCCGGCCGGCCACGAGTGAAAATATGCTCCACCCCAACCACAGTCCCAGCATGGTGCAGCAAAGTCCGGCTATCTCGCTCGCCATCCGGATGACCGCCTGCCGGCGCAGGAGACCTCGGGCAATCAGCAGCCCGTCATAGACGGCATAAAGCGATGACGGCAAGAACCAGCAGCTGAAGAGGACCAGAAGCGCCGCTTCGTGCGGCCGGCGAAAGACAAGCCATGCAGTGGCCGCAGCCGCGAGGCCGACGATCGTCACGAGCATGCCGACAATGATCGAAATCGTGCCGACCTGGTCGAGCTCCCGCGCGCTGCATTCGGCCTTCATGACGAACTCGCCCCATCCACCCTCCGCAATTACGACCAGCATGATCATGATGGCGGAGCTGAAGGCATAGAGGCCGAATTCCGCCGATTCCAGCACGCGAGCGGCAACGAGGAATATAAGGAGCTGGACGACCTGCGCGACGATTTTCGAAACGAGGGTCGATGCTCCGTCGCCGACCACCGACGGCAGGCGAGAGCGGAGCCAATGCCGCAGGCCAGGCCAGCCAACGCTCTTGCGGCGAAACGGGAAATTGTCCATCAGCGCACCATTTCAGCGGCTGGACAGGGGGCGAAACTCGTTTTCAGGCCAGTTGATGAAGAATTTTTCGCGAAATAAAGCAAGAAGTTGCATAGTCTCATCCAGTTTTGCACCAGATAAAATGTGTAGTGTTCCCATTCAGGACATGATTCCGTGCCATGAAGCGCTGCCTGCGAGCAGGGAAAGCCGGAATTATACGATCTTATTTCACGAAGACTTCTACCCTGACCCCCAGAGTCGGATCGAAATTCTCGGCAATAAAAGAGGAGCTTGCCGGCAAACATTATGAAACACCACGCAGAGCCCCTTATGAAAGACGATAACCATGATCCCGTCGCCGCAGGACAGCCGGGCAGATCGAGACAGAAGTACCTCCTTCGGTGGATACTGGTACTCTTCTGTGTCATCGTATGGGTTGCTGTCGCCGCGTTCTTCATTTGGTGAGACGTTCTTTTTCATTGCGCGCGAGCAGGACGACACCGGCGGTTTTGACGAGAATCGCGAAGTCGGTACGCATTGAACGGCTGTGGAAATAATCCACATCGAATTGAACGCGCTCTTCATAGGTGGTGTCGGCGCGGCGGCTGACCTGCCAAAGGCCGGTGATGCCGGGTCGCAAGCCCAGATAGCAATAGAGATCGGATCCGTAGCGCTCGAGCTCCGAGGCGACGACGGGGCGAGGTCCGACCATGCTCATGTCGCCGCGCTGGACATTCAGCAACTGAGGCAATTCGTCGGCACTGCTCATGCGCAGATATTTTCCGAACCAATGAACGCGCGGATCGCTCGTCAGCTTCTGCGTCGACAGCCATTCCAGCCTCCGCTTCTCGTCGCGGGCTAGCAACTCCGCCAGCTGCCGGTCGGCATCCTTGCGCATCGTGCGGAATTTCAGGCATTCGAACGGCTGGCCGTCGCGGCCGATGCGTGTGTGGCGATAGATGATCGGTCGGCCATCGACCAGGAGCAGTATGATCGCAATCAGGAGCAGCGCCGGCGCCAGAAACAGCAATGCCGCTCCGGAAAGAAGAATGTCGACAATGCGTTTGGAGCGGCCCAGCCGTTCCGCCCGCTTCATGTCGCGGCGGGTTCTCTCGCCGTGGGCAACGCCGTCAATAGTCGATAACATGGCTCGGACCCCTAACCAGTCGTATGCTTCTTTCAGAGGCTGCCAGCTGCCCTCATCATTGACAATTGACCCTGCGGGCATTGGGCTAGTCCCATTGGCGTAGGGGAAGAACGCACATCTAACCACAAGCGTCAGCTCCTCTCCTCGATCAGCCGACCCGCAGCCGGAATGTCAGTGTCCATGACAATCCCTGGGCGCATCCCGACCGTATTTGCGCGCTGCAGCACGCCGTCGTAGAGCTTCAGCAGAGCCTCGAGCCATGAAGCCGGCGTGTGAGCCAGGTCGCCAGACCGGCGGATGCAATTCACACTCATCAAACGGAGTAGCATATCATCGCTCGCAAGCCTGCGTATACCGCTTGCGAGCGTCTCCACCTTGCCGCTTTGAAACGTAAGGCCACAGCCAAGCGTTGCAATCTCTTCACCCAAAAGTGCCGCGTCGGGTAGAATGACGGGTATGCCGCTTGTCACCGCTTCAAGAGCCGCCAGGCCGAACGGTTCAGGAACCCGCGACGAAACGACGAGCGCGCGCGCCTCCTCGAGAATGGCGCGCATCTCGTCCTTGGATTTCCAGCCGTAAATCATGACCTCCGGAAAATCCTTCTCCAGGCGCGCCCGGCCGGCGCCCTCACCTATGATATGCAATTTGACGCCGGCGAGCCTTGCCGCGATCGCCGCGTCTTCGAACCCCTTTTCCGGCTCAAGCCGGCCGACGAAGAAGAAATCGCGCTTTTTCCATGGATCCGTCGGTCGTGCGAGGAAGGGTTCGACCGGATTGCGGATCGTTTCTATGTTGCTCGTCTGTACTTGCCCGCGCTCGAAATAATCGCGCATGCGTTGATGGACGACCACAATATTGGCGGCAACCTGCCGGACGGGATAGTAGTGCTCCCGCACAAGATGGCGCGCGGATCGCCAGATCTTCTCGTGATAGCCGCGCTTGTCGCAGTTTGTCGTCAGACATGCCATCGACATCGGCGCCAGAGGGCAGACCTGGTTTTTGCGGTAGTTGGCGAACCCTCCATTGGGACAGGAGAGAAAATAGTCGTGAGCGTGCAGGACGACGCGCTCGCGGACGGGCCACAGGGCGCGAAAGATCGAAGGCGACAGGATCTTCGACCAGCCATGGACGTGATAAATGGTGCCCGCGGTATCGACGCGCGAAATAAGATCCTTCAGCGAGGCATGAGCTTGCCGGCTGTAAAGGCCGCTGGCGAATGCACCGAGACGCGATTGCTGCATCAGCGGCCGCGCTGCCAGATTGACAGTTTCGGGTGCTGGTGGATCCGAGCCGGCGTCATCGCCGGCGAAATAGGTTACCGCAACCCCTGCTTTTTGCAGCAAATCGGCCGAAAGAACCGCAAGATTGGATGCTCCGCCCACCCGGACGGAGCGATCATTGATGACGACGACGCGATCAAGGCCAAACGGAGGTACCACCGCACTATTCCAACGCTTCGATATTCTGTGGCGCCAGCCTGCCCTTGAGCAGATCGCGCAATGCGATAACATTGCCCTTCAATCGTCCCTTGCGATCGACCCAGGGCTCCGGCCGCCAGACCTTTATGAGATTGGCGACAAGATTGCGGCCGATCTGCGCTGCCGCCTGCGGCACGCTCATGGTCCGCTTGCGCATGAGATAAAGCGGGTTGGCGATCTGCGAATAGCCGAGACGGACGCCGCCGGCCCGGCCGCCCTTCGTACCGAGATGAACGCCTTCCAGCTGTCTGGCGCTGACAACCTGGCCATAATGGGCGACCAGCCTGCTGAAATCGACATCCTCAAGCCAGCCATAGAAAGGCAGGTTCTCGTCGAAGCGCAAAGCGGCGGCCCTGACGATGGCCATGCGGATTGCCATGTTGCAGCCATAGGCATTGTAGATCGGCCGAAGTTGCATGGCAGGCTCGGATCGCCGCCGGCGCTTGCCATCGACCAAGCGTAAGCCATCGCGAACAGAGATACCAGGCCCGGTGATTCCGTCCGCCAGGACCTTGCCGCTGCACATGGCAACGTCAGGCTGGAGCTGGAACAGCCGTTCCGTCTCCTCGACATAGGTCGAGGTCATCAGAAAATCGTCGTCAAGGAACAGAACGATATCGGCATCCTGCACATTGTCGAGGATCCTGTTGCGCTGGCGGCAGAGGCCACGCTCCGAGATCAGAACCTGGACCGGAATGTCGAGATTCCGAAGGCAGCTTGGATCGATATCCTCCGGTGAGGACAGACAGACAACGATCTCGTCCGGCTTGCGCGTCTGGTTGGCGATATGCGGGAGAATGGACGATAGGATATCGCGGCGGCCCGAGCTTGCAATGCCGATGGCGATCTTCAAGGGACGGCTCGTCGCGTGACCCGTCAGGCGCCTTGCGGACGCGCGCAGCGGACGCCCCTCCTGCCTGCGGCGCCAGAGGCGTATCGGTTGGCGACGGCGCTTCTCGTAGCTGCGGTTGGCGATGATGCCGAGGATATTGATCGCCGACGTGCCGAAGCTTGCAAGCGCATCCGACAATCGTTCGACGGTCATCTTGTTCGTCTGGCCGACGACCACGACGATACCTTCGAGATAGGTGCAGATGACGCGGGTATCGGCGGAATCCTCGAAAGCCGACATATCGACGATGACGACCTTGTATTGCCGCCGCAGCAGATCGATCTCGGCCTTCAGCGCCGGCAGATGCCCATAGCGCTGGAAGGCGGCGACGGATTTTTCGGTCTCGTCGACGGTGACGACCGGAACACCACCATGGCCGTGCACGATTCCCGCCTCGGGCTCGTGATCGGCCTTCGCGACGAGCAGGCCACCCTCCTGGGCAACGGCATAGCGGCGCGGCACATCATTGATGCTCAGCGCCTCCATGCCGAATTCCGTGCCGGACTCGGTCACGACGCAGCTCAGTCGGGCATTGAGGAAGTCGGCATCGATCAACACGACGGATGCGCCTTCATGCTGGTAGAGTTGGGCGAGATTGGTGGCGATCGTGGTCTTGCCTTCGCCGGTGCCGACCGAGGTGATGCCGACCACCATCGGCGCGTTTGGGGGGAATGCTGAGTCGATCGAATGCTTGACGCCGCGCAGCGCCTCGGAAAATTGCGAATAGGGCGTATCGAGCACGGATCTGAGCGGCAGCATCGTTCGCCGCCATGTGGCATTCGCCGCCACCATGCTTCCGGGCAGGAACGAGGGGCTCACATAGACGGGAACATGGCCGAGAGAGCTGATCCCCAATTCGCGCCGCAGTTTCTCGCTGGAACTGACGCGCCGGTCCAGGCCATCCCGCAAAAGTGCCGCCATGACACCGGCCGCAAGACCAAGCATGGCAGTAAAAGGCAATACGAAGGAGGATTTAGGCCAGGTCTTCGAAAGCGGCACCGCGGCAGCCGTCACGACGCGAACATTGCCAAGCGGAAAGGATTCCTTCTGCAGCGCGCCGATCAGCTGCTGCAATATGCTCTCATACATCCGGCGATAGGTGGTGGCTCGGCTTTCCATCTCCGACAGCTCCACCCGCGCCAAATTCTTGTCGGTGCCGGCATCCTTCAATGAGGTCAACTCGTTGCTCAGAAGCTTCTCGCGGGTCTTGGCGACATCCAGATTTGCCTTGTAGAGTGCCTGGATGCGCTCGAACTCCTTGCGCATGTCACCCTTTACCCGATCGATTTCCTGCTGGGCGGCAATGATGGCGGGATTGTCGGCATCATACCGGCTTCTCAGGTTGTTGAGCTTGGTCGTCGCTGCTCCGAGATCCTCCTGGAGCTTCTGTATGCGCGAATTGTTCATCGTCTCGTCGACATCCCCCTCGATCTTGCCGCCCCCCATGAGCTGGTTGAGGGTCTCGAGCTTGGCCGATTCGGCCGCGGTCTGCGCCTTGGCAGCAACGGCCTGGCTGCTGATCTCGGACAATTGCTGCTGATCGAGGGATGAGGAGTTACTGATCTCCATGATGCCGTTCTTGGCGCGAAATTCCTCCACGCTCATGGATGCTTCACGCGCCTGCCTGCCGACTTCGATCAGGCGCGTCTCCAGCCATCTGGCGCCGCTTTGCGCGGCGGAAGCGCGTTCGGACAGGCCGGTGCTGATATAGGCTTTCGCAATGGCATTTGCCGCCTGCGCCGCCTTGTTGGGATCGACCGAGCTGTACCCGATCTCGAGAATATAGGACTGGCCGACGCGATTGACGGAAACCCGAGAGAGGAATGACGCCATGGTCCGGCGCATCACGTCGTCACTGGTTTCCGTCTTCACGCCATCGTCGCCATGCCTGAAATAATTGACGATGGCGCGCATCTTGTCGCGCAGGCTCGCCTGCCATGACATGCCGCCTATGATTTCCGGATCTTCCGTGAGGTTGAGTTTCTGAACGACGGCGCGCGCGATCGCTTCCGATTTGACGATCTCGACCTGGCTTGCAATTTCGGCGGCCTCGATGATGACCGTGCCGGTGAATGCATCCTGCGAGACGATGCGTCCCTGATCCGGATCCATGACGAGGCGTGTGGTCGCCAGATAGACCGGCTTGGTTGTGGCCATGTAGAAGACGCCGGCGCCAAGGCCGAGCGCGGTGAACAGGGTAAAAAGCAGCCAATGGCGCTGCACGAAACGCCAGACGTCGCGAAACGAAATATATTCGTCGTCCCCCATGCTCTTGCTGTCCGACGGCATGCTGCGCAAGCCTTTGCCGATCTCGTGAACTGCCATGACTATCGCCCCCTTGGCTCACTTATCCTTATTGGGATTGACCGGTATCGGCCGACGAGAGCGTCGTGCCGTCCAGGCTTCCCGAAATGTTGTAGCGCACGTCGAGAACATCCCCCGGCTGCAGCTCGGTCGCTTCAGACGCCTTGATGGCAGCGGCCTCGTCGCCGTTTCGGGTGATCCAATATTCAAGCGGCTGGAGATCGAGCGCCTTCATGCTCTGGCTGCGAGAGAGCGAGGCGCCGGATATCTGCAGCAGCTGCAGGGTCGTGTTCCGCTTGAGTTTCGTATCCTCGATTTCCGTCTCGGCGATCTGGAGCTGTTGTCCGGCGTCCGTCTTGCGCTGGCCTTTGAGATTGAGTGCATCGCGCTCGGTCTCGCTCAGCTTCTGCTTCGCCTGCATCGATGCAACGACGAGGTCCAGCTTGCCGGCCTGCATCTCGGCAACGATCCGTTCCAGCGAGGTCTTGCGGGACGTCGTCAGGATCTTGGTATCGACCAGCTTGGAGATATCGTTCAATTCATCCTGCGCGATCTTCACCTGTTCGTCCTGCGACGACATCTTCTCATCGAGAATGTTGATTTCATTGCGCAGCAGCACTTCGAGATCCGCGGCGGCGGCAAGTTGCTGGCGCAAGGCCTCGGCCCTTGCATTGAACAGGTCGAGCTCGCTCATCATGATCTGCCAGACCGCCGACCCTTGAGGTGCTGCCTTGATCTCCGGCGGAAATGTGATTGCCGGCTGATCATTGAGTTCCGCCAACAGCCGTGCCCGCCGTGCTCCGAGCTGCTTCAGCTGCAGTTCCATGCGGCTGATTTCCCCCGCATAGCTGATCTGCTGCGCCTCTGAGTATTCCCCTCCCTGGGTTGAGCGGCGCTCGCGCCCCCCCGCCATGGCGATCGCCTGCCTGACGGTCAGGCCCGGTCTGAATTCCAGCTCGCTCCGCTTCTCTACCGCGCCGGACACGTAAACCATCGGATATTTGACGACTTCGACCGAAGCCGTGGGCGCCACCGCCAAACCGGTGATCTGCTTCAATCTTTCGCCGATAGCCGCGCTGATGTCGTCCACCGTCTTGTCGCCAACCTGCATCTGCCCGATCATCGGAATCGAGATCGAGCCCGATTGCGACACGACATATTCGCCGTTCAGCGCCGTCCATTCCTTATATTCGCCGGTCGCGGCAATCCATTCGACGATGGCGACCTTGATCCGGGCCTGGGGGCCGACATGATAGACCTCGCTGTCTGCGGCGGCGTGGGCGATGTCGAGCACGCCCGCGCCGGAAAGCATCAATGCCAGTAGCCATGGCGCCATGCGCCGAGGCGGCCTGGAGATGGAATGGTAAGGCAAAGCTGAAACTCTAAACATGAGCCGAAATCTCGCTTTCGTGTCGCTTGCACCGTCGGGCAGCCGAGGCGCACCCTCCCGTAATCTTCAACGAGATCAGCAGCTGAACGCATAACGTGTAAATCCCCTACCGAAGCAACAGGGCTTATCATTTCTGACAGGGAGGAAGACGTTCCTGCAGTCACTTAGTCGGGGGGATATATCCTTGTGTGCAGGCTTCGATCCCCAGCTAAATCTTTTGGTTACTCCCTTCGGCCATTTGGATGCCGTAGTGAACCGATGTAGGCCCTGTCGCAAAAGTTGCCGTCTGACAATCTTGTTTCGACCCATGGAGGGAAGAGCAATGCGGATAGCGATCGTGCATTACTGGCTTGTGTCGATGCGAGGTGGAGAGAAAGTCGTCGAGGCGCTCTGCGACATGTATCCGGACGCCGACATCTTCACCCTCGTCTACGATGAAAGCCGCGTTTCGGAGAAAATCCGCAAACATAAGATCATCACATCGTTCCTGCAGCGAATCCCGGGGGCGGTCAGAGGCTACCAATCGCTTCTGCCGCTGATGCCCTTCGCGTTGGAGAGTTTCGATCTTTCGGATTACGACCTGATCATCTCCAGTGAATCAGGCCCGGCCAAGGGCATCATTCCGCCGCCGCAGGCAACGCATGTCTGCTATTGCCATTCGCCCATGCGCTATCTCTGGGATCACTATCATTTCTACCGATCTCACGCGGGGCTGGCATCACGGCTGATGCTGCCGATGCTTGCGCCGCTTTTGCGCTCCTGGGACGTCAACACCAGCCTGCGTGTCGATCGTTTCGTCGCCAACTCGCATCATGTCTGCGATCGCATCAGCAAATATTATCGGCGCCCTGCGACGGTGCTCTATCCGCCGGTCAATGTCGATGATTTCGCGCCGGCCACCTCGATCGAGGACTTCTATCTCTGCGCCGGCCAGCTGGTTCCCTATAAGCGGATCGACCTCGCCGTGCAGGCGTTCACCCGGATGAACCGCAAGCTGGTTATTATCGGCGAAGGCAAGCAGATGGATGAGTTGAAGCGCATCGCTGGTCCCTCCGTCACATTCCTGGGTCGAACCCCCTTTGCAGTGCTGAAGGAGAAGCTGGCCCGGTGCCGCGCCCTGATCTTCCCCGGTGAGGAAGATTTCGGCATCGTTCCGGTCGAAGCCATGGCCAGCGGACGGCCGGTCATCGCCTATGGAAGCGGCGGGGCGCTGGAGACGGTCGTGCCGGGCGTGAGCGGTGTTCTCTTCAACACGCAATCTGCAGACGCGCTGATCGAAGCCGTGCTCGATTTCGAGGCAACGGAGCATCGCTTCCGCCCCGAGGCGCTGCGGGCACATGCGGAGCAGTTCAGCCTGCACAAGTTCACGACGGGCATGCGGGCAATCATCAACGAGGAGCTGCTGATCCGCAAGGCCGTCAAACTTCGCAATCCGCAGGTCGTCGCAGCGGTTCAACGCGGGCTTGAGGCACAATTGCCCGCACTTGCCGCAAAGCCGCACAGCACGACGCTGCAATAGACCATGCCGAACCATCACCTGTGATTGCCGCCGGGATAGGCACGTTCCCTCCGCGCGGGTTTTCTGCCCGCTCACTTCCCTATCATGATCTTCAGCCGAAGCTGGACACTCGCCGGACTGCGCGTCCGAAACCGTCGGTTAACCATCTCACACCTACCGTTCGCACCGACGCTTCCGAAAATGAACTGATTCCATGTCCGGCTCCGGCAAGACAGGACAAGGCAAAAAGGATCCGACGATGACCGACGATGCAGCCGAGATGACGCTCCCATCCGAAATCCAGGCCTTGGAGAGCCATTACTGCGAATATCCCGGCTGCCTGAAGCGGGGCAGCCTCGGCTACGATGTCGGCGATGGAGAAAGCCAGTTTTTCTGTCATGAGCATAGATGGAGAGAGTATCGTCAAGACGGAGCGCGGCGATCGTTCTTCGAAGAAGAGGCAGCGGGAATCGAAGCCATCATGGTCGAGCCGCGAAGCATTGCCTTGTAAGGGCGCGTAAAGCACCTGCGGTGGCGATCCTCCACGGCAAGCCGCGTCCTTGGGTTCGCTTTCGCATGTCGCCTTAATTGTTCGGCGGCGCCACGCTCTCCCGCAGGATCAGCCTGCTGCGAATAGTGATGCGCAGGTCCCTCTCCGTCTCCGCTTGTCCGATGGTATCAAGCAGGCGGGCGACGGCTGCCTGACCCATTTCCTCGAACGGCTGTTCGATCGTCGAGAGCGGCGGGAAGCAGAATTCGCAGACCGGCGCGCCGTCGAAGGAAACCACCGACAGATCATCGGGAATGCGCAGGCCCGTTCGCCGGATGCGGCTGACGAAGGAGATCGCCATGTCATCGCTGGTGGCGATCACCGCCGTCGGCCGGTCCTTCAGCCGCACGAAATCGACGGCAGCCTGAACACCGATCTCGAAGCCCTTCTGGAAATCGAGATCGCCTCCGGACCGCGACAGCGCCTGCTTCGAAATGCCGGCGTCGCGCAGAGCTTCCAGGGTGCCGCCATAGCGCTCGATATCGTGATAATTGCCCTGCGGCCCGGCGATGTAGAAAAAACGCCGGTGCCCCATCCTGATAAGCTCTGCCACCGCGTCACGCATCGCCTCGCGATCATTGGTCACGACGCTCGGTACGCCGGCGTCGCTCATGTCGAGCAGCATGGAAACGATCGGCAGGCCGGCATTCGCCAGAGATCTGCCATCGATCTCCGGCAGCTTCGACGAGAGGATGATGGCGCCACGAATGGTGCCGCCGAAGGCGAGATTGAGAATATGCCGTTCCGACTCCGGGTCACGGCCAAGATTGGCGATCATCAGGTTATAGCCATTCTGCAGCAAGGCCTTGTTGATGCTATGCAGGACATGCGGAATGACCTGGGAGACGCCGTAATAGAGCGATCCTGGAAGAATGATCATGATGGTGTTGGATTTACCCACCCTGAGACCACGAGCCATGGCGTTAGGCGTGTAGCCCAGCTGCTTGGCTGCCGCATCGATCTTGGCGCGCGTCTTCTCGTTGACACGTCCGGGATTAGCAAGAGCGCGGCTGACCGTAGAGATCGCGACCCCTGCGAGCCTCGCGACATCGGCCATCAACGGTCCGGATTGCTCCTCGACGGGCATATCCTTGTTATCTTTCACTTTTCTGTTTCCTTCCCGGTGCCTGACGCGGCGGATGCTATGGCAATTCCCGCCGTTTAGCAAACGTTTGCCAAAAATCGCTTGCATATGGAAACGACTTGTCTACTATCAAGTTATGGCAAACGATTGCCAAAGCATAGTGCATTGAAATCATTATGGATTATTCCCTGCTGGACGTGTTCCGCAGACGATTGTCCTTGGCTTTGAGAACGGACAGCATCATGGGTTCGACCGAACGGCTTCGCTTTGGCGTGGATCTCGTCACCTTTTTCCATCCCGGTTTCTGGGGCGTCGAGGATTACGACGGCATTATCGCGCTGTCGCGCAGCGAATCCCGCGCCTTCTGGGACAAGATCCTCGATGCCGTGCAAGCCTCCGGCGTCACCGGTGTCGAGCTGACCTTCTCTCCTTTCAACTGGCAGGATGCGACGAAAACCTATGGTTCGGTCGAAGCCTTTGCGGCCGAGCTTTCCAGGCGCGGCCTGACACTAGCAAGCGGCTTTTTTGCCGAGCTCGAGGCGGGGGGCGACTTCACCGAAGCAGCGGCGCAGGCGGCCATCATCGAGAAAGCGGAGAGGTACGCCGCGTTTCTCAAGGCCTGCGGCAGCGACATCATGGTCATCGGCGCGCCGCTTCGCCAGACGCCAGGCGCCGAGCCCGTGCGGTTCTTCGATTTCGAGCAGGCCCGCAAGATCGCCGACTTTCTCAATCGCCTTGGCGCCATCCTCTACGCAAAGGGTGTGCGGCTTGCCCTTCACACGGAGGCGCATTCGATCTTCGCCGCATCGCGCGATGTCGATCTTCTGATGCTGCTGACCGATCCCGCCTATGTCCACATGTGCCCGGACACCGCCCACATCATCGTTGCCGGTTCCGATCCGCTTGAGGTCGTCGAACACCATCACGAGCGGGTCATCATCGCCCATTGGAAGGATGCGCTCGGACCGATGCCGGCAGATACGCCGATCGACGAGCATATTCACGATCGCCATCGCCCCTATTTCTGCGGCTTCGGCCTCGGCCGTGTCGACTGGCCGGGCTGGATCAGGCTGCTGCGCGATCGCGGCTACGAAGGCTGGGCCATCCTTGAGCTGGATGCAGCTCCCGATCCCGTCGGCGACATCGCCAACGGCTTGACGCTGGTAAGGCAGGCATTATTGCCGATCTATCGCTGATTTCATGACCTGAAGACCAATGGCCCCGCAAAGAGGGCCTTCTTGAAGAGGTGGAACGATGAAGAATACGATGAAATTGCTCATGGTGGGGGCAGCACTCGCGGCAGCCTCCGCCCCGGCCCATGCCGAAGACAAGGCAAAGGCTGAAGTCATGACGTCATGGACATCAGGCAGCGAAGCCGCCGCCCTTGATGTCATTAAACAGGAGTTCGAAAAACGCGGCGGGGACTGGAAGGATTCGTCCATTGCCGGCTTCGGCGCTGCCGATGCCGCCTTCCAGAACCGGCTGGTCGCCGGCGATCCGCCGACCGCCAAGCAGGCGGTCATCGGCCTTGCCAATGCAGATTTCGTCAGTCAGGGCCTGCTGAGCCCGATCGACGATCTCGCGAAGGCCGGCAAATGGGCCGACATACTGCCGAAATCGATCCATGACCTCATCACCTATAATGGCCAGGTCTATCTTTCCCCCACCGGCGCTCACGGCGAGAGCTGGGCCTTCTATTCCAAGGATGCCTTCGCCAAAGCCGGGGTGAACGAAGAGCCCAAGAGCTGGGACGAATTCTTTGCCGCACTCGACAAGCTCAAGGCCGCCGGCGTGCAGCCGGTCGCCTGGGGTGGCCAGTCCTGGCAGGAAGCCAAAGTCTTCAATATGATCCTGCTGACGCAGGTCGGCATCGATGGCTTCCTCAAGATCTATGCCAGCAAGGACAAGGGCGATGCATCCGTCGAGGGCGTGAAGAAGACGCTCGATATTCTCGGCAAGCTGCGCGGTTATGTCGACGAAGGTGCCGCGGGACGTAACTGGAACGACGCCACCGCGATGGTCATCACCGGCAAGGCCGGCGTACAGTTCATGGGCGACTGGGCCAAGGGCGAATTCGTTGCGGCGGGCAAGCAGTTGGGCAAGGACTACGGCTGCATGCTCGTTCCACAATCCCCCGGGATGGTCTATGTCGCCGATGCCTTCTCCTTCCCGAAGATCGCCGATGCGGCATCGCAAAAGGGACAGGCACTGCTGGCTGAAGTCGCCATGGACCCGGCGGTTCAAGTCGCGTTCTCGCTGAAGAAGGGCTCGGTGCCGATGCGCACGGACGTCGACAAGTCGAAGCTCGATATGTGCGCGCAGAAGGGGTTGGAGCTGATGGGCGCCGGCAAGATCGTTCCGGACCAGGCGCTGATCCTCTCGCCGCAGCAGGCAGGCGCTCTCAACGACTTCGTCGACGAGTTCTGGAGCAACCCATCGGAAGACAGCGCCTCCGGTGCCGAGAAGTTTTTCGGGATCTTCGAATAGCGCCTTTGCCTCGGGCTGGTCGGCGATGTGATCGTCGATCGGCTCCTTCCGTTCTTTTGAGAGAGTTTGCTCATGCAAGCCAAGCGCAGACGTTCCGTGGCTGCGACCTTTGCACTGCTGCCGACATGGATTGCCGCGATCTTCGTCTACATCGGCACCATGGTCTGGTCGGTCCGGCTGTCCTTCACGGATTCGACGATCTTCCCGTCGTCGAACTATGTCGGCTTTGCCCAGTATGCCAGGCTGTTCAAGAATTCACGCTGGCTGGCATCGCTGGAGAATGTACTGATCTTCGGCGTTCTCTATGTCGCGGGATGTCTGGCGCTCGGCTTCGTGCTGGCAGCGGCGCTTGACCGCAAGGTCCGTTTCGAAAGCGTATTCCGCACCATATTCCTCTACCCCTATGCCATGTCCTTCGTGGTCACGGGGCTGATCTGGCAATGGATGCTGAACCCCACGCTCGGCATTCAAGCGACCGTAAGGGCGCTCGGCTGGCACGGCTTCGTCTTCGACTGGATCGTCAATCGCGACATGGCAATCTACACCGTCGTCTTCGCCGGCGTCTGGCAGGGCGCCGGTCTCGTCATGGTCATCGCACTCTCCGGCATGCGCGGTATCGGCGAGGAGCAATGGAAGGCGGCCCAGATCGACGGCATACCGGTCTGGCGCATCTACCTTTCGATCATCCTGCCACAACTCGGACCGGCCCTTGCGGCATCCGGAATGCTGCTCTCCATGGGCGTGATCAAGACCTACGATCTGATCGTGGCGCAAACCGGCGGCGGCCCCGGCTATTCGACCGAGGTGCCGGCGAAATTCATCATGGACAATCTGTTCGAACGCCAGAATCTCGGGCTTGCCAGCGCCGGTGCCACCGTGCTGGTGCTTTCCGTCGTCATGGCCGTCGCCCCGTTCCGCTATGCGCTCACCATGCGCGCCAGAAGAAGGGGAGCGCATTGATGACAATCCGCCCTCATCCTCGTGGTCCCAAGCCGTCCAGGCTCAGTGGCAGCCAGATCGGGCTCTATGCCTTCCTGATCCTGTCGGCGCTGTTCTTCCTGCTGCCTCTCTACACAATGCTCGTGACGTCGCTGAAGTCGATGGAGGAAATCCGCCAGGGCCATATCTTCGCCCTGCCCGGCACCATCGATTTCAATGCGTGGAAGACGGCCTGGTCTGGGGCCTGCATGGGCACGCAATGCCTCGGCGTGCGCATTGGTTTCTGGAATTCGGTCAAGATCACCGTGCCCGCCGTCGCCATTTCCGTCCTCATCGGGGCGATCAACGGTTATGCATTGTCGATGTGGCGGCCGAAGGGCTCTAATCTTCTGTTCGGGCTGCTGATGGCGGGCGGCCTGATCCCCTACCAGATCTTCCTCTATCCGCTGGTGCGGCTGCTCGCCAATCTCAACCTCTACAATTCGCTGGCCGGCGTCGTCCTGGTGCATGTGATCTTCGGCCTGCCACTGGTCACGCTGCTGTTCCGTAACTATTTCGTCGCAATCCCCGAAGAGCTCTGCAAGGCGGCCCGTGTCGACGGAGCCGGTTTCTGGCGCATCTTCCTAGAGATCATGCTGCCGATATCGGTGCCGATGGTGGTCGTCGCCTCCATCTTCCAGTTCACCGGCATCTGGAACGACTTCCTGATCGGCCTCGTCTTTGCCGGCCGCGACAATCTGCCGATGACGGTCCAGCTCAACAACATCGTCAACACCACCATGGGCGAACGCGCCTACAATGTGAACATGGCCGCCACCATCCTGACCGCTGTCGTTCCGCTCGCCATCTATTTCTTCTCCGGTCGCTGGTTCCTGCGCGGTGTCGCAGCCGGCGCCGTCAAAGGGTAATGCCATGCAGCCTGCCGTATCGGTAAAAGACCTCAAGATTGCCTATGGCGACCATACCGTCATCGAAAAACTCTCCATCGACATCGCTCCGCGTGAGTTTCTGGTACTTCTCGGTCCATCCGGCTGTGGGAAGTCGACGCTTCTCAACGCAATCGCCGGATTGCAGGACATCCGCGACGGCGAGATGTGGATCTCCGGAAAGAACGTGACCTGGGAGGAGCCGAAGGATCGCGGCATAGGCATGGTGTTCCAGTCCTATGCGCTTTATCCCCGCATGACCGTTCGCCGGAACCTGTCCTTCGGCCTGCGCGTCGCTGGTCTGCCCAAGCCGGAGATCGAGGCGCGCATCGCCCGCACAGCATCCCTCTTGCATCTTGAAAATCTGCTCGACCGGCGGCCGTCGGAACTCTCGGGCGGACAGCGCCAGCGCGTCGCGATCGGCCGCGCGCTGGTGCGCGAAGTGGATGTCTTCCTGTTCGACGAACCGCTCTCCAATCTCGACGCCAAGCTTCGCAACGAGCTGCGCGTCGAGATCAAGAAGCTGCATCAGAGCCTCGGCAATACGATGATCTATGTGACGCACGATCAGGTCGAGGCGCTGACGCTTGCCGACCGCATCGCCATCATGAGGGACGGCGTGATCCAGCAGCTTGCGAGCCCTTCGGAGATCTATCATCGGCCCGCCAATCTCTTCGTTGCAGGCTTCATCGGCGCCCCGGCGATGAACTTCATCAAGGGCGAGATCGCGATCAAGGCTGCTGCCCCGGTCTTCGAAAGCAGCGGCCTCACCGTCCAGCTGAGCGACTATCCCTTTCAGGCGCCCGTCGAGCCGGGTCCCGTAACGCTCGGGATCCGGCCGGAACATATCGCTCCGGATGGAGGAACGGGATCCCTGCCGACCATCGCCGGTATCGTCTCGGTGGTCGAGCCGATGGGTGCCGACACCATTGTCTGGTTCGACTGGACCGGGCAAAGCCTCTCCTATCGCATCATGGGCGACACGGTGCTTCAGCCCGGCGCGGCAATCGCACCCGGTATCGACATCGCCAAGGCCTCCCTCTTCGACGCCGATGGCGTCCGTCTCTGAAATATACGGAAAATATCTATGTCTCAGACTGTTTATGACGCGCTGGTCATCGGCTCCGGCGCCGCCGGCTCCTTTGCCGCCAGGGAATTGACCGCTCAGGGCCTTTCCGTGCTTTTGCTCGAAGCCGGTCCGGCGGTAAGCCACAAGGATTTCGATCCGGCACGCAAGAAGCTGCCGGCCAGCAGCATCAACATCTGGGAGCGCGCACGCGCCACCATGAAGGGGCAGCCGATACAGGCCCGCGCCGCTTTCTTTACCGAGCGCTTCAGCCATTTCTTCGTCAATGACCGGAAAAATCCCTATACGACCCCGAAAGATGCGCCTTTCCTATGGATCCGCGGCCGGCAGGGCGGCGGGCGCCTGCACAGCTTCGGCCGCGTGCTGCTGCGCTGGACGGACGACGACTTCAAGATCCGGTCGCGAACCGGCAAGGGCGTGGACTGGCCGGTCGTCTATGACGACCTCGTGCCTTACTACGAGGAGGTCGAGGCCAGCCTCGGCCTCTATGGCAATCCCGACGGCGTGGAGACGCTGCCGGACGGCATCTATATCAGTCCGGCGAAACTGACGCCGGCCGAACAGGTCTTCAAGAATGAGGTGGAGGGCCGCTGGCCGCAACGGCATGTCGTGTCCTGGCGCTATATCGCGCCGGATGCGGAACGCATGCCGAAGCCCTTGAGAGAGGCGCTTGCGACCGGACGGTTGACCATCCGCCACGACGCCATCGTCCGCCGGATCGAGACCGACGAGCAAGGGGTTCGCGCCACGGGCGCGGAATTCATCGATCGCGTCACCGGTAGGGTCGAGACCGCGCGCGCCAACCTCGTCGTGCTGTCGGCCTCGCCGATCGAAAGCGTGCGGCTGCTTTTGAATTCTGCATCCCCGCGCCATCCCGAAGGTCTCGGCAACAGGTCCGGCGCGCTCGGGCGTTATTTCATGGATCAGCTGCCCTGCCTTGCCTTCGGCTCCTTCTCGAAGGCAAAGGGATGGGCGGTAGACGATTCCGCGCCCGTCGATCCATTCTATAACCCGTCAGGAGGTATCTTCGTGCCGCGTTTCGGCACCGGCGATACAGGGCGCGGTGATTTCGACTACCAGGGGAGCATCGGCCGGGCACCCACGCCCGATGATGAGCCCGCGCGGCTGGCATTCTTCGGCTTCGGCCGCATGCTGCCCTATGCGGATAACCGCATAAGCCTCAATGCCAGGCGCAAAGATGCCTGGGGGATTCCCATTCCCCATATTCGCTGCGTCATGGGCCAGGAGGAACATGCGCTTCTGCGCCAGCAGGAAGAGGTGCTGATCGAGATGGTGCGCGGCGTCGGCGGAGATCTGGAGTTCATCGGCTCCCCGACAGGCCTCAGGGAAATGGGGCGCGGCGCCTTCCCGGACGCCGATCCCTTCAGCCGTTTCATGTTCCGCACATGGTTCCGCAAGACCATGTGCATGGGCGCGGCAATTCACGAGACAGGCGGTGCACGGATGGGAGATGATCCCAGCAATTCCGTACTCAACCCCTATAACCAGCTTTGGGACGCACCCAACGTCATCGTCACGGACGCCAGCGCATTCCCCGGAAGCGGCATCGCGGGCACGACCCTCACCGTCATGGCCCTGACGATCCGCGCATGCCGGCATCTCATCGGCAAACACTAGGCACACCACACGTTGCCGCTCTCGGAAGACACCGGTCTCCTTCCCAGAGCGGCAACGGTTGCTTGGATTAAGCCCCTCACAACGCGCCGTTCAAAACCCTTATCCTCGAACTCGGGTAGGGAAACCGCGCCACGATCAGCATTGGTGCAATCGAGACGTTTCGGACGTGCGCAGTCCTCTTGGGCAGGTCGAAGCTCCGCCGCCGGCGTTGGCTTCTGTTAGCCGTTAATCGAAAGCCGCTCGATCCCGTGCGCAGCATTCCGCAGATGCGCCCGATCCATTTTTGCCCCGTGGCGAATAAAGTCGCTCACTGCCCAGGAAACACCGATTGTTTGGAGATGCGCTGCGTCTTCTATTCCCATTTTGATCAAGATCGCCAATCGCTCGGCTAGGATGTTGCAGGAGCGCTCACTGTTGTCGAACCACGGCTGTTTGATGATGCTGGCCAATACTTTTTGGAGTGTATCGGTCTGCTTCGGCGACAGACGGCCACTCATAACACGGCGAAAACGCTCCATTACGCATTCTCCAAACGCTATCGCCCGTGTCGTTTCGCGAACGGCTGCATCTTCGAAAGGGAGTTGCCTCAATGGCTCGGTGGCCAGCAGGCCATCTTCCCCGATCGACGCCTGCCGATGGTCCACTCTCACATCGCGATCACCCTGCCTTCATGGCTTGGGACATTAGGCAGATTCCTGCCCGGCTCCTACGTCCATTTTTGACGAGCGACGAATACAACAAGCATCAGCATGGGCATTTGGGCGCCTTTTGGTGGTGCTGTGGAGCGGACGCTCTATCAAGTCGGTGTGCGTCCGACGACAATGAAAGGGGCATCTTGATTGCCGCCGGACGCTGCACTCTTCGGCTCGCGGGTGGCATCCGGGCCGACAATTAGAATATTAGCATCAAGCGTTGGTTTGACGTACCTACCCGAATGGGTTGCCGCCTTCGCCTGCCACCTACCCACCGGAAAAGAGTACATGTCTCTATCTCGAAGTGGTCGGTGGAAGCGATTGGAATGCCGATTGTCTCAGCGGCGTTTTTTTCAATTCGTCTCGCGAGCCGGTCGCTATGCTTCCTGCACGAAATGCCCCGGAGAAACCTCCCGGTAGATCCGTTTCGGCGGCTGGTAATCGAGGGGCCTTACCGCACTCTTGATCTCATCTGAAGGCTGCGGCGCCAACTGACCACGGCGCGACGGATCCGGGATCGGCACGGCCGAAATCAGCCGCCGCGTGTATGGATGTTGCGGGTTATCGAAGATCGCCGCACGCGGGCCTATTTCGACGATTTCTCCAAGATACATGACCGCGACCCGATGGCTTACGCGCTCCACGACCGCCATATCATGGCTGATGAAGAGATAGGCGAGCTGCCGCTCTTCCTGCAGCTCAAGCAAGAGGTTGGACACCTGCGCCTTGACCGATACGTCGAGCGCCGAGACAGCCTCGTCCGCAATGATGAATTTCGGATCGAGCGCCAGCGCCCGGGCGATCGAGATACGTTGGCGCTGGCCGCCGGAAAATTCGTGCGGATGGCGGTCGGCCATTTTCGCTGACAGCCCGACCTGTTCGAGCAACTCGCTGACCCGCCCCTTCACTTCGCGCCTGCCTATCACGCCATGGGCAAGCATCGGCTCCGCGATTGCCGAGCCGATGGTGATGCGCGGATTGAGCGATGCGAACGGATCCTGGAAAATCATTTGCGACGTGCGACGCATCGCACGCAGTTCGCGCGTATTCGCTTCCGTGACGTCCCGCCCATCGATCATAACCGAGCCTGCGGTTGGATTGATCAACCGAATGATCGCGCGACCGGTCGTCGATTTGCCGCAGCCGGATTCACCGACCAGCGAAAGCGTTTCGCCGGGACGCAGATCGAACGAAACGCCCTCAACGGCATGGATGCGGCCATTGGGCAGGTCGAACCGCACCGAAAGATCGTTCACCTTGAGAATTGGTGCAACCGTTCCGGAAACGCCGCGCATTTCGCGGCCGTCCGACGCCTCGCCGGTCGCCGGATCGACCTGCGGAAAGCGACGTGGAGCCACGGCATTGCCCATCGTGCCGAGCCGCGGAATGGAAGCAAGCAGCGATTTCGTGTAGACAGCCTTCGGCGCGGCGAAAATCTCGCGCGTCGGGCCGGTCTCGATCATTTCGCCGCGAAACATGACGACCGTGCGGTCGGCGATTTCGGCGACGACGCCCATGTCATGCGTGATGAAGAGCACGGCCATGTTCTCTTCGCGTTGCAGCTCGCGAACGAGATGAAGGATTTCCGCCTGGATCGTGACGTCGAGCGCCGTCGTCGGCTCGTCGGCGATCAGCAGCTGGGGCCGGCAGGCAAGCGCCATGGCAATCATCACACGCTGACGCATGCCGCCCGAGAATTTGTGCGGATATTCGTTCAGCCGGGTTTTGGCCGCCGGAATACGCACACGCTCCATCAGCCGCACAGCCTCGGCCTCGGCCGCCTGCCAGGACAGGTTCTGGTGCAGTACAAGCGCCTCTGCGATCTGGTTGCCGATGGTGAACACCGGATTGAGCGAGGTCATCGGCTCCTGAAAGATCATGCCGATCGAGCCGCCGCGAACCCTGCGCATCTCCGCCTCGGAAACTTTCAGGAGATCCTTGCCCGCAAGCAGGATCCTGCCGTCGCATCGCGCTTTGCCCACGGGCAGAAGACGCATCGTCGAGAGGGCCGTCACGCTCTTGCCGGAGCCGGATTCACCGACGATAGCGACGGTTTCCCCGGCACCGACCTGTAGGTTGATATTGCGGATGACGGCACGCCAGCCCTCGCTTGTCCTGAACGACGTCGTCAGGTTCTCGATGGCGAGCACAGGTTGAGTAGCGGAGGTCATGTCGGTCATGATCAGCTCTCCTTCACAAGACGCGGATCGACCAGATCGCGCAGGCCATCGCCGAGCAATTGCAGCGACAGGACCGAGAAGACGATGGCAAGGCCCGGAAAGACCATGAGCCAGGGCGCGTTGTTCATGAATTCCCGGCCGGAAGCGAGCATGGTGCCCCAGGTTGGAGTATCGGAGGACACGCCGACGCCGAGGAATGAGAGGCTTGCTTCGGCCAGCATCGCCGAGGCGAAGACGAAGGTGGCCTGCACCAGAATGGGTGACGCCAGATTGAGCAGGACGTGGCGGCACAGGATCTGCCAGGTCGGCAGGCCCATGGCGATCGCCGCTTCGATATAGGGCAGTTCCCGCAAGACCAGGGTGGAGCCTCGGACGATACGGGCCAGCCGTGGCGCATAGGTGATCCCAAGCGCCAGGATCACAGTCACCAGCGACGGCCCGAGTGCCGCGACCAATGCGATGGCAAGCAGAATGTCGGGAAACGACATCATGGCATCAAGCAGGCGCGAGATCGGCGCATCGAACTTGCGGAAATACCCCGCAATGACACCAAGAAACACGCCAAGCAGCGTCGAAATGCACACCACACCAAGACTGACCAGCAACGAAACGCGGCCCGCGAAGATCGCGCGCGAAAAGATGTCGCGCCCGAACTCGTCGGTACCGAAGATATGAGCCTGCGATGGTCCTTTCAGCTTGTTGATGATCGAGAGCTTGTTCGGCGCGTAAGGGGCGATCCAGGGAGCCAGGATGGCGGCGACGATGACAACAAGCAGGATGATGGCACCGAGCAGCATGGCACGATTGCCGAAGAGGCGTCTAAGGCTTGCAGCAAATGGAAGCGTGAGGGAGCTGGCGGTCATGGGCGCACCCTCGGATCGACGACAATATAGAGCATGTCGACGATGAAATTGATGAGGACATAGATGGCAGCCACCACCAGAAGCGCGCCCTGGATCACCGGATAATCGCGCCGCAGGACGGCTGATACGACCAGATTGCCGACACCGGGCAATCCGAAGACGGTCTCCGTGACGACAGCGCCGGCGACGAGCATTGCAACGGAAAGGCCGATAACGGTGATGATCGGGATGAGCGCATTCTTCAGGCCATGCTTCAGGATGACGCGGCGTTCGCTCGCGCCCTTTGCGCGGGCGGTGCGCACATAGTCATCGCCGAGCACGTCGAGCATAGCCGCGCGCGTGAACCGCGTGATCATGGCGGAGTTGACGATACCCAGAGTAACGGCCGGCAGGATGAGATGGTGCAGCCGCTCGAGGAAGCCGGTGTCCGGACCGCCATATCCAGAGGCTGGAAACCAGCCCTGGCCCACGGCCAGGATCTGGATCAGCATCAGGCCGAGCCAGAAACTCGGCACACTCGCGGCGACCATGGTCAGAACAACGACGATCTGATCGAAGAGCGTACCGCGCTTGACCGCCGAGATGATCCCGACGGGAAGCGCGATCGCCGTTGCGATCAGAATGGAGAACAGCGTCAGGAAGAAGGTGGGCTCGGCGCGGGCGGCCAGTGCCTGGGTCACCGGCTGATTGAGAAAGATCGATTGCCCGAGGTCGCCCTTCAGCAGGCCCAGGACGAACTGGACATATTGAACGAGCAGTGGCGCATCGAGCCCCATCTTGGCGCGCAGCTGCGCAATGTCCTGCGGCGTGGCATCGGCCCCCAGCATCACGGCCGCCGGATCGCCCGGGGTAACCCGGACGATGATGAAGACGACCGTGACGACGAGCGCGAGCACAATCACCATGCCTCCGAGACGTCTCAAAAGCGCCTGGGCGATCTTTGCCATGTGCTTCCAGCCTTATTTCTTCGGGGTGACGTTCCAGAAATGTGGCCAATAGGTCGGCGTATAGCCGGTGACCGACGCGGAAATCCCCGAAAGGGCATTGAAGTTGCCGACCTTGTAAAGCGGCGCGTCATCGTAGATCACGGTCTGGATGCCCTCCCAGGCCTTCTGCTTGGTATCGTCACTCGTGGCGTCCATGTAGGCGGAGACGGCCTTCGCCTTCTGGTCGGAGACATACCAGCCGGGATAGCTGTCCGTGATCGTGTTGATCGTTGTGGGATCGCCGGGGAAGTTGGAGTGGGTAATGAAGATATCCCATTCCTTCGGGTCGGCACGGCGGGTCGTCAGCGTTGCCCAATCGACGACCTGCATGTCCACCTTGAAACCGGCAGCTTCCAGATAGGCCTTGGCGACCTCGCCGATCTTGTAGTGGAATTCATATTGCCGGCTCGTCAAAAGCCTGAGCGGTGTGCCGTCATATCCGGCATCCTTCAGCAGCTTGGCCGCCGTTTCGGGATCACCCTCACCGTAGCGAACGACGCCAGCATCGGTGTGCCAGAACGATCCCTTCGGGAAGAAGGAGCCATCGACGCTGAAGAAGCGCTGATCGTTAAAGGCGGCGAGCATCATGTCGGAAGAGTTCAACGCGGCCTGCACGGCCTGGCGCAAGGGCTTCTTTACAAACAGACCTTGCTTCATGTTCATGTTGAGCGACACCCATCCGGTATTTTCGAAGATCACGGGTTTAGCGTTGCCGCTCTTCTCGACGCGCTCATAGGCGCTGACCGGCAGGGAGTCGGCAAAATCGAACTGTCCGGAAATCAGGCCTTCCACGCGGGTATTGGCGTCCGGCACGGGCACGAAACGGATTTCCTTGGCGATCGCTTCGCGTTTGCCGGCATAGTTGTTCGGTTCGCCCTCGGGGGACTTGTAGCCATCGAAGCGGACAAGCTGGGTGTACTGGTCGGGCTTGCGCTCCTTCAGCATATAGGGGCCGGTGCCGATGAAATCGGTAAGCGTATCGGCGACCTTTTCCGAGGGAAGGATGATTGAAGACTGCGACAGTGTTGCCAATAGCGGCGCATAACGCGACTTCAGCTTGATGATGACGGCATGATCACCATCGGCCGTCAGGCTATCGACGATGCCGGCAACCTGCTTGCCCTTGGAATTGACACTCATCCAGCGCTTCAGCGAAGCCACGACATCCTTGGAATCAAAGTCACTGCCATCATGGAACTTGACGCCTTCGCGCAGCGGGATGCGATAGGTAAGACCGTCATCCGAAATCGTCGGCATGGCCGCCGCCAGCAGCGGAACGGATTTCCACTGGGCGTCGTAGGTATAGAGCGTCTCGAAAATATGCTGATCGACGGTCAGCACGATGTCGGTCGGCGTCTGCATCGCATCGAGCGTCGGCAGTTCACCGATGGTGGCGACAGTCAGGACGCCATCAGAAGATTGTGCGGTCGCCAAGCTGCTTGTACCGGCAAGCATGGCCAGCGTGATCAAAACGAATGCGCTCTTCTTCATCTCATTCCCCTTCTATTTTCGTTGGTATCTGGTCGAGTTCGTTGCTCTTATGGCCGGCGGCCGGTTCCCCTCGGCTGACGGTTCATGCGTCCAATCCCAAGGGATCGGGAATGCGCGGCCACAGATCGAGGCGCGCCTTGCGATAGGGTGTCGTTGCTGGATCCGTTGGATAGGAGGTCGGCGCGGCGACGTAGACGATTTCGGAGGACACCGGCACGAAACCAGCATGGAAGTGATTAGTCGATTTGACCAACAGATAGGCCTTCTCCGCAAAATCGACGCCTTGATTGGAGAAGATATCCGGCTCGTAGGTCTGCGTTCGGCTGGTGATCAGCACGATGTCGATACTGGTTCCGACCGGACGGACGACAGCGGTGCTGCCAAGCACGACGCGGCTATTGCGGAAGCTCTGCCAGCCGGCATGGAAGAGCCGCTGCACGGTGACCCGAAGATCAAGCGGCTCACCCCCTTCCGGCCCCGACTTGCCGCCGACGCGCAGGTTAAGCACTGCCCCTTCGCCCGCCGCGTGGCAGAAGCTCACCGCGATCGGATCCCAGATCGTCGCAACGGCGAAGTCATCCAGGCCGCGCTGTATCATCCGCCGCAGAATATGCGTTGCATCGCCGGCAACGCCGCCGCCCGGATTGTCCCAGACATCGGCGATCGTCACCGGCAGCTCCGGATGCGCAGCGCGGATTGCTATCACCCGATCGAGGCCTGCCTCGGTATCGAACATCGGCATGGCTGCTTCCTTGCGCAGGCCGTAGAGTTCGCGACCAAGTGAAGCGGCCAGGGCATCGCCCTTAACCTTGTCATCATCGGTCAAGACGATGATGCGCGTACCCATGTCGGGCAGGTCGCCGGCCATGAAGCCATGGATAACGGAGATCGAGAGCACGCCGTCCCTGCCCTCCATCGCCTTCAGGCGGTCGACAAAGGATCGCATCGGTTCGCGGCTCGTCGGAAAGATGGTGATCATGCGGCAATCGAACGTCGAGATGACCGGCTTAATTTCGCCCCGGAGCGTCCGAAGCGCCAGTTCGACGACATGCTCCCCACGTTCTTCGAAATCGATATGCGGAAATTCGAGAAAGGCCGCCATGATATCGAGATTGGCGACGCGCAGTGCCGTCAGATGGCTGTGCGGATCAAACTCCGCCGCGACGAGCACATCGGGTCCGACGATATCGCGCACCCGGCACAGCAAATCGCCTTCGGGATCGTCATAGCCTTGAGCCGCCATCGCGCCATGGAGGCCGAGAACGACGGCATCGACGGGCATCGCCGCGGTCAGTTCGGCAAGGATTTGGTCGCGAAGCGTCTCATAGGTCTGACGTTGGATGAGCCCGGCCGGCTCCGCCCAGCAGGAGGTCCCCTCGATAGCAACGAACCCTTCCGCTTTGGCGCGTCGGCGCAGGATCGGTACAACCGAGGAGCAAAGGGTCGGCGTTTCCGGATGCTCGCCCGGTCCAGCATAAAATGCCGCCTTGAAGGCGTTCATATCGGTCGGAACGGGAGAAAATGTGTTTGTTTCAGTCGCCAATGAGGCGGTGAAAATGCGCATACCTATTACCCGAATAAACAGAGTTTCGGAGCCGGAAACTGATCAGCACCGAACCCTCTCACCCGTTGCGTTCGAGCGATGCCCGGGACTGCCAAAGCCGCCGTGTTGGAATGACCGTCCGTGAAATCAAAGGTCGACCGCAGCCGCCATCGACTTCATCGACAGATTTAGCCCCCGTTCGTAAGTTCACCCATTCGTCGTTCTTATGTAATTTATTTTCATCATAATGCGTTAAATATACGGGAAGTCAACGCCACTTGAATATTTTCAAGGGAATTTGTAATTTTTTTTCTTCGTTGATAAAAAACGTCGCGAGGCTTTCATCTTCGATCGAGGAAGCGCTTGCGGAATGAAAAGCGCGCCTTCGTTCATCGGAAAAATATGGCGAAACAGTCTACCGATCACCGTTGCAGTATTTTGTCGTCCTGACGACGGCATGACTGGCCACGCCTCAACCATTGGCGAAGGCGTCTGCCATCCTCCTCGACCGTAAGATAAAGCTTACTTTTCTGCTCTCTGCAAAAGAATGCGCATTTCCTCGAACCGTCGTTTCCGGTCGGCATCCTGGTCGTTGGCCGTGTAGCAGGTGCTCGATACGCAGAACTTGGCAAGGTTATGAGGCTTGTCTGTCCTGTCGAACTCGCATTCGAACGTATCACTCATCTCAGATGGCGCCGTTCCCTGCCGGGTGGAATAAGCCATGCGCACGCCCGGCGGCTTCAGCTCGGGAAAGGATTGGATCGCGCCGATCGAGAGCCCATCCGACAGGAAGAAATTCTTGGCCACCATCTTGCAGGTTGCCTCGAGATCGGTCGATTGCGCGAATGCGGCCGTCGGGATCAGCGTAAGGGTAAGCAAAACCAGATGTTTGAACACCGGAACCTCCATTGGATACGCTACGGATTCACTTAAGAGCGCGACCGGCAAAGGCAAGGCCGCTACGTCATCTTCCGCATCAGCGCATCGAGGGCCGCCTCGGCCGCCCAAATCTTCCAGGAAGCCGATCCGGCCGGGAACATTCGCCTCACGCACTTGTTCGGCATGCACATGGGAAGTGTCAAAGCCACAGCTGAAACTCTGGAGGACAGTCATCATGACCGCATCGAAGACAACGACGGATCATGAGGAAATACGCCGCTGGGCGGAGGCCCGCAATGGACATCCGGCTCGTGTCAAGGGAACAGGAAACGGCGGATTGTTGCGGATCGATTTCGGCGAGCCGGAGGAAACTCTCGAAGAGATCTCCTGGGATCAGTTTTTCGAGATCTTCGATCGAAGCGACTTGGCATTTCTCTATCAGGACAAGACTGAAGCAGGTGCGGAAAGCCGTTTCAACAAGTTCGTCAGCCGTGCGGCGAGGAACCAAGCCAAATAAGTCCTCGGACATGTCAAAGCAGACGACGTGCTCAACAACGCCGCACCTGAATCCGCATCGATCCTGATCTGCCCGGCGGAGCCGACAGAAAGAAGAAGGACTACCGCGTTGGCACCTGGTCCATTCGACGTCGGCGCATTCGCCATTGGATAGAATGCAAAGCAAATCGAGATATCAAGGAGGACGACCCATGGCATATGGCTATGAAGACGGCAATGATCGGTACCGCAGAAACAGGGATCGCAACTATGGCAGCCGCGAACGGAATAATCCGGACTGGGATCGATATGGTTCGGAGTTCGATCGTCCCTATTCCTCCCGCGCATCGGATCGCTACTCCGCCGACGACCGGGATAGCTGGACGACGGACGATCTAGGCTATTCGGATTATGGTTATGGCGATCGCCGTAGCCTTCGCGCCTATCCCGAGCGTTCATTCGACGATCGCGAGAGGGGATATGCGCGACAAGCTAATTTCGACCGTTCCTCCGGCCGGCCCTCACGCGATTTCATGGATCGCGCAGGGGATGAAATCGCATCATGGTTCGGCGACGATGATGCCGCTCGCCGCCGCGAGATGGACAAGTTTCGTGGCAAGGGGCCGAAAGGATACAAGCGCGCCGACGAACGGATCCTGGAGGATGTCAATGATCGGCTGACCTACGCGCCGTCGCTCGACGCTTCCGAGATCGAGGTTTCGGTTGCGGGCGGCGAAGTTATCCTCGCGGGCTTCGTCTTCAATCGTCAGGACAAGCGAGTGGCCGAAGACATAGTCGACGACGTTTTCGGCGTCTCGCATGTTCAAAACAACCTTCGGGTCAAGACAGCCGGAGAAAGCGTCGGCGGCCTCGATACCTGATATCGGGGGCCTGTCCGCGCGCAAGTTCGGCCACGCCCAAATGGGCGCCGGCTCGTGCCATCGGCTTCAGACGAATAAGTCCGATGGCGCTAACGAAGAATGGAGGTCCATCATGCAAGTCAGTGAAGCTATGACACGAGACGTACGCATTGCGCGTCCCGACCAATCGATCCGGGATGCCGCTTTGATCATGGCGGATATCGATGCCGGCGTGGTTCCGATCCGCGATAATGACCACCTGGTCGGCGTCATCACGGATCGGGATATCGCCATCCGCGCCATTGCCCGAGGCAAGGGACCGGACGCCAGGATTGCCGATGTGATGAGCTTCGATATCAAATACTGCTTCGAGGACGAAGAGATCGATCACGTCATGCAAAATCTCGGCGACCAGCAACTTCGCCGCCTTCCCGTGGTCAGCCGTGACAAACGCCTGGTCGGCATACTGTCTTTGGCTGATATCGCTGTGAAAGCCAGCGATGGTGCGGCCGGATCAGCGCTTTCAGGCATTTCGCGACCAGGCGGCAGACACTCGCAAACCGGCGTCTAATCGGAAGAGTTGCCGATTTCTTAAGCCTTGTCGATCGCCCATCCCGATAATGGGGCGGGCGATCGCTTCGTATGATGTCCGGACGTTGCAGAGGGATCACGGCGCGGAGGCGCTAACGCGCCAAACCGTGTTGCCGACATCGTCGGCAATCAGAAGGGCGCCGGCATTGTCAACCGCAAGCCCCACCGGCCGCCCTCTTGCCTCGTTAGCGCCGTTCAGAAAGCCGGTCACCACATCTTGCGGAGCGCCTTTCGGCTGGCCGCCCGCGAAGGGTACGAAGATCACCTTGTAGCCGTTGAATTGGTAGCGATTCCAGCTCCCGTGCTCGCCGACGAACGCGCCGCCGCGATAGGCCGCCGGCAGATTGGCGCCCGTGTAAAAAACCATGCCGAGCGGCGCCACGTGCGAACTCAGCGCGTAATCGGGAACGATCGCCTTCTCGACCAGATCCGGCCTTTGCGGCATGACACGGGGATCGATATTCTTGCCGAAATAGCTGTATGGCCATCCATAGAAACCGCCCTCCTTCACGGAGGTCATATAATCCGGCACGAGGTTGGGGCCAAGTTCGTCGCGCTCGTTGACAACGGTCCAGAGGGCATGGGTCTCGGGTTCCCAGGACAGTCCGTTCGGGTTCCTGAGGCCATCCGCGAAAATGCGATGACGTCCCGTAGCCCTATCGACCTCCCAGATGGAAGCTCGGTCCACCTCGGCCTGAATGCCGTTTTCCGTGATGTTGCTGTTGGACCCGACACCAGCGTAAAGCAGCGATCCGTCCGGACTGGCCACAAGGCTCTTGGTCCAATGGTGATCGATGGGGCCGCCCGGTAAATCGGTCAGCTTCGTTCCGGGCTCGGGGATACTTGTCTCCCCGGTCTTGTATGGGTAGCGCGTGATCTTGTCCGTCTCTGCGACATAGAGATCGCTGCCGACGAGGGCGACGCCGAAAGGAGAATTGAGATGGTCGAGAAAGACGCTCTTCGTTTCGGCAACACCATCGCCATCGGCATCGCGCAATAGCGTGATGCGGTTGCTACCTTCGTTGCTGCCCGCGGACGTCGCCATTGCCTCGATCCAGCCCATGATGAGGTCCTTCGGCCGCTTGATCGAAGCTTCGGGCGGCGCGACGGATTCCACTGCAAGAACGTCACCATTCGGCAACACATAGATCGAACGCGGGTGTTTCAACCCCGTCGCAAGTGCCTTGATCTGCAATCCGTGTGCAACCTGCGGCTTTTCGCCATTTTGCCAGCCGATGACCTTGGCGACATGCATTGGAGGAAAAAGATATTGCGTTTGAGCCGGCAGCGTCGGATTCGGTCCGATCTGGCCGGTCGGATCCTCTTCGTTCTGACTGCAGCCGGAAAGAACGGAGATCGCGCCAAAGACGAGGACCGCGGCCATCGTCTCACTTGTCTTGAAGATCATGGTTCGACTCCCGGGTTTTCGTAGTCGATCAGTGCCCAGCGTATCCAGCCGCTGAAAAGGATGAAAACGACCGTCACGATGGAAAGGATGAGCCCCATGGGAACGACGGAAGTCCACGCATCCCGGCTATGTATCAGCGCGTTGAAGAATGAGAGGACAAGGATAAGAGCGTTGCAGATCACATAAGGCCATAGTCGCCCTTGCATCGAGGAAAGGCGCCCGGCGAAAGCATCGACAGCCGCAGCGACGATCGCGACCAAGCCGAACAAGAGCCCGACCGCCAGCAACCATGCGGAGGTGTCCGCCCACATCATTTCGGCGGATTTCCAATAAGCGAGATCCGTCGCCAACGCGCCGGCGAAGCAGACCATTGGAATTGGAACGAGAAGAGTGTGAAAAGGGCGATATGAAGCATGACGCGTCACCTGAAGATCTCGAACGACCATGGCGGTATCTCCAATATTCCCGCAGAGATTGCTATCCAACTTCCGCCGATCTGCTTTGTTCCGGACTCGGCAAAGGGCGGATTCCCGAGGAATCTCATAGCCAAAACTGGAGCGTGAGACGCAGCCGTTCAAGCTGAAGCCCGCCACAGGCGAGCTTTTCGGTTTCAGCAAAAGCGGAAAGTCTTTAGGCTGTTCTACTTGCCGCCCTTCCGCTTGGGATCGTGGCTATGATGACGATCGCGTTCTCCGCCACCGCCGGAGACCTTGCTGCGGTCGCGCCGATCGGGCTCGGCAGGCGGCTTTGGAATATTCAATGGCGCCTTGGCATTTTCATGCGATGCGCCAGGGCCGCCCTGGCGGATACTGGCCGGCGTCTTGGTCGAAGTGGACATTGGCACCTCCTATCGATCCTGTTGATGACCCTGGTGGCTGGTGTTGATCCTGCTGTTTCCCTGCTGGCCCTTCTTCTCGGGATCGACGGACGTGTCAGGCCTGCGAGGATCGGATACGGACGGTCTGGCGTGATCGCCGACGCCCTTATCGCTCCGGTTTTCTTCGGGAACGGGTGGTGGTTTGCTGTTCATCATGTCCTCCTATCGTTGCTCTTGGTGAGACCCGCTGCGACATCCATCGAGCGGAAAATCGCGAAGCTGTGCGAGCCTGGAGAATGGCGGAGCGGGTCGTGTCACTGCGCCTGAGACGATGATGCGGCGCCAGGCGGAGCCGGCTCGCCGGGATGGAACTCGAAGGCGAAAAAGACGGCGATGACACAGGCAAGAACGAAAATCGTCGCAACGAAGATCATCATGCGGCGACGTGCTTGCGGCTCTCGGTCCATTTGGCCTCCTCACGAGCTTCTCGCCCGCGCACCAGGCGCGGTCATTTTCTCGGCATCATCTGACGGACAAAGGTTTAACCCGTGTACTATCCATAATGTTCCCCCGGGATGACCGAGGTTGCGCGGCGCATGTCCGTGCAACGACGGTCCACCGTCACAGCAACGGTTTGCCTCCCGTAACGGCAACTGTGGTTCCGGAGACATAGCTCGAAAGCGGGTCGGCAAGCATGACATAGGTCGTTGCGAGTTCCACCGGCTGCCCGGGCCGCTTCATCGGCACCTGCTTCCCGAAATCCTTGACGGCATCCTCCGGCAGTGTCGAAGGAATGAGCGGCGTCCAGATGGGGCCAGGCGCGACAGCATTGGCGCGAATGCCCTTTTCCGCGAGCAATTGCGCCAGACCGGCGGTGAAATTCTGGATGGCGCCTTTGGTGGTGGCGTAGGCGAGCAATGTCGGATTCGGGTTGTCCGAATTGATCGACGCCGTATTGATGATGGCGCTGCCCGGCTTCATATGAGCCACCGCCGCCTTGGTCAGATAGAACATGGCATGGATATTGACCTTGAACGTCAATTCCCACTCCTCATCGCTGATGTCGCCGATCTCGTGAAAGCTTGCCTGATGGGCGGCATTGTTGACGAGGATGTCGATCCCGCCGAGTTCGGCCACGGCCTTGTCGACGATATGGCGGCAATGCTTGGGATCCTGGATATCGCCTGCGACCAGTACCGCCTTTCGGCCCGCTTTCTCGACCCAGCGTCGGGTCTCATGCGCATCGTCATCTTCGCTGAGATAGGAGATCAGAATATCGGCACCCTCGCGCGCGAAGGCGATTGCGACCGCGCGACCGATACCGCTGTCGCCGCCGGTGATGATCGCCCTCTTGCCGGCAAGTCTCTCCGATCCGCGATAGCTCTCTTCTCCATGATCCGGTGCCGGATCCATGGCAACCGTATGACCGGGCATCGGCTGCTGCTGCGACGGGAATGGCGGCTTGGGATAGGTAACCATGATTGTCTCCGAATTCTGTGTGGTTTCGTCCTCGCTGGATTTCCTCGTTCCGAACCCTCTCATTCGCGCCTGGTTCCACGATTGGCAAAATCCTCGGACGATCCAGCCCAGGAACCTTGGCGCCCCCTTGCAGTTCTGACCGCAAGACCAATTCCGGATGATCCGCTTCATCCGTCTCGAAAGGATATTTCAATGCATCGTTTCAAGGACAAGGTTGTCATCGTGACCGGCGCGGCTTCCGGGATGGGAGAAGCGACCGCCCGGCGGTTTTCGGAGGAAGGCGCCAGTGTCGTTCTTGTCGATCGCAATGCCGAGGCGCTGGGCAAGGTCGTCGCCGACCTGCCGGCCGAGCGCAGCATGAAGCAGGTCGTGGACGTCTCGCAATCGGCCGCGGTCGATGCGATGGTGTCGGCGGTTGTGGACAGGTTCGGCCGGCTTGATGTCATCGTCAACAATGCAGGCGTCCACGAGGCGGGCGAACCTGCCGACATTTCCGACGAGCGTTGGCGCAATGTGATGGCAACCGACCTCGATGGCGTATTTTTCGGATGCCGTGCCGCCATTCCGCACCTTGAGAAAACAAAAGGTGCGATCATCAATACTGCATCCGTTTCAGGGACAGGAGGCGACTGGGGAATGAGCCCTTACAATGCCGCCAAGGGCGGGGTTGTCAATCTCACCCGGGCGCTCGCACTTGATCTTGGCAAGCAGGGAATCCGCGTCAACTCGGTGTGTCCAAGCCTGACGCGAACGGGCATGACCAAGGACATGCTCAAGGACGAAGCGCTGGTGGCTAAATTCACGCAGCGCATTGCACTCGGCCGTGTTTGCGAGCCGCACGAAGTCGCCGCCGTCATCGCTTTTCTGGCGAGCGACGACGCGAGCTTCGTCACCGGTGCCAATATTGCCGTCGATGGCGGGGTCTCGGCTTCCAATGGCCAGCCGGCGCAAGATTGAGCGGAGGTAAGTGTCATGAACTTCAAGAAAATCGAACTCCAGAACGGACAGAATACCTATATCGTCGTGCTCGATACCAATGAGGAAGCCTTCGCAACGCTCTCGGCATTCGCCACGGAGCAAGAACTGACCGCGGCCTCGATCACCGCCATCGGAGCGTTTGAAAGGGCGACGGTCGGCTGGTTCGATTTCGCAGATCGCAATTACCGCGAGATCCCGGTCCCGAAGCAATGCGAGGTGCTGAGCCTGGTGGGCGATATCGCCACAGGCGACGACGGCAAGGCAAGTCTGCATCTTCGCGCGGTTCTCGGCCTGGAGGATGGTTCGACCCGCGGCGGCCACTTCCTCAACGGCATCGTTCATCCGACATTGGAAGCAACCATCGTCGAAACGCCCGCCCATCTGCATCGCCGCCGCCAAAAGGATCTTGGCATCGCGCTGATCGAGCTCTGAAACCTATTGCCACACCTCTGCGCCGGAACAATGCCGATCGGCAAAGGTTCGACCTGCCGAACCCGACACAAGGCCGAACCCGACACGAGCATGAATCCGGCGGAAGGAGAACACTATGGCGAGCGAGACGAATTTCGAAACATCGCGCGGTGAAGGCGGCGAGACGCATCAGCACATCGCGACGAAAGGACCGCATGACGGCGCCGATCATCTGACGACCAATCAAGGCATACGGGTTTCAGACAACCAGAACAGCTTGAAATCGGGCAAGCGAGGGCCGACGCTGCTGGAAGATTTCGTTCTGCGTGAAAAGATCTTCCATTTCGACCACGAGCGAATTCCCGAAAGGATCGTTCATGCGAGGGGTTCGGCGGCTCATGGCTTCTTCGAGCTTTACGAACCGCTTTCCGATATAACCCGCGCCGATCTGTTCCAGCGCAAGGGCGAGAAGACACCCGTTTTCGTACGATTTTCCACGGTTGCCGGCGGAGCGGGATCGGTCGACACGCCACGGGACGTGCGTGGCTTCGCCGTGAAATTCTATACCAAGCAGGGTAATTGGGATCTCGTCGGCAACAATATCCCCGTGTTCTTCATCCAGGATGCGCTGAAATTTCCGGATCTGGTGCATGCGGTCAAAATGGAGGCCGACAGGGCCTATCCGCAGGCTGCCACCGCTCACGACACCTTCTGGGACTTTGTCTCGCTGATGCCGGAATCGACGCATATGCTGATGTGGGCAATGTCCGACCGCGCCATTCCCCGCTCCTTCCGCATGATGCAGGGCTTCGGCATCCACACTTTTCGCTTCGTCAACGAGGCCGGCAAATCCACCTTCGTGAAGTTTCACTGGAAACCGAAGCTCGGCATCCAATCGCTGGTGTGGGACGAAGCTCTCAAGCTGCAGGCCGCCGATAACGACTATCATCGCCGCGATCTTTTCGAAGCCATCGCGGCAGGGCAATTTCCGGAATGGGAACTGGGATTGCAGCTCTTCGACGATGCCTTTGCCGAGAGCCTTCCCTATGATGTCCTTGATTCCACGAAAATCATTCCTGAGGAGATATTGCCGCTGAAGATCGTCGGACGCCTGGTCCTCGACCGCAATCCGGATAATTTCTTCGCTGAAACCGAACAGGTGGCATTCTGCCCTGCCAATATCGTTCCAGGCGTCGATTTCACCAACGATCCATTGCTGCAGGGGCGCCTGTTCAGTTATCTCGATACGCAGAAATCCCGTCTCGGCACTGCCAACTTCCATCAATTGCCGATCAATGCACCAAAATGTCCGGTCATGAATTTTCAGCGTGACGGGCAGATGCAGATGGCAGTGCCGAAAGGGCGGGCCAATTACGAACCCAACAGCCTTGGCGCCGATGGCGAAGCCGGCGGCCCGCGCGAATGCCCCGTCAGCGGCTTTCAAACCTACGAGCATCAGGCTGGGGAGGCGGAGCAAGGCGACAAGTTTCGCATTCGCGGCGAGCTCTTTGCCGATCACTACAGCCAGGCCCGCCTGTTCTGGAAGTCGCAGACACCGTCGGAGCAAGCCCATATCGCCTCGGCATTCGTCTTCGAACTGTCGAAGGTGCAATTGGAGCAGGTGCCTCCACGCATGGTCGGCAATCTGATGAATGTCGACACCGGGCTTGCCAATCGCGTTGCAGCCGGCCTCGGTCTGGTTATGCCTCAGAAGAACGCGCCGGCGCGCGAACCGGTCGATCTCGACGCATCCCCTGCCCTGTCCATTCACAGGAATATGAAAGAAACCCTAGAAGGGCGAAAAATAGGCATACTGATTGCCGCCGGAAGCGACGCCAAAGCGGTCTCCGATCTTGTCGATCTGTTGAACGAGGCAAAGGCAACGCCCTTCCTCGTAGCGCCGAAGGTCGGCGATACGAAGCTTTCCGACGGCAATACGATCAGAGCCGACGGACAACTTCTCGGGTCGCCTTCGCAGATCTTCGACGCAGTTGCCGTCATCCTTTCCAAGGAGGGTGCCGCTGCGCTCGCCAAGGAGGCGGCCGCCGTGCAATGGGTGATGGACGCGTTCGGGCATTTGAAGGCGATCGGTCATGACGCTCCAGCCAAAGCGCTTCTCGACAAGGCGGGCATTCAGCCCGATGCCGGCGTCGTGGACCTTGCCTCATTCCCGGGCGCTGCAGCCAAGCGCTATTGGAATCGTGAGCCGGGATTGCGCATGCTCGCCTGAACGGTAAGGCCTTCATGTTGCCGGAAGGCCTTCGTTCGGCGACAGTCGGCACCCGACGACTAGCTAGGCAGCTGTATTTGCCGCAATGGGCAAATCTTGAGCCTGCACTTGCACTGATAGTAGGAGCAATAAAGTAAGGATACCCGTTCGAATGCGTAAGAACATGCACTCCTACCTAAAAAGCAAGCCTAAGGCCCTCGTTGCAACTGAGGCGGGGTGCAGCTATCCCCGTATGGAATCGATCGCCTCTTCGTCGCAAATGATATCGCGACGTGAGGGTTCTGGAGTTTGTATCAGAGAAGCCTTTTCATTTTCGCGCTGAACTCGATCTGTCGGATCGACAGCATAATTCTCGACGAAACATCGCATAGCATGTGCCACACCGAGCGAATTCACCTCGCGATAATCGTCTTCATAGTACAGACCGCCGGCATAGCTACCCGTAATGATTTCGTAGGAAGGAAAATAATCGACCCAGCTGAAATCCGACACGATTTGCTCTGCGGCCACCCGCAAAACGGATTTGCTATATGTCGTCGAAACGAGAACGTTTCTCTTCTCATAGGTGGCGATCAGCGGCACCGGCGAAACGGTCAGGAGGACTTGTATCTGGGGATTTTTCCGCTTGAGCTTCTTCAGGAACGTCGAAAGGTCGGCCTCAACATCCGCAACCTTAAAATTGACAAACTCGTGCCGCGTCGGGTCGAATGATCCGGCGACGACGCCTGGAGCCAGCGGAAATACCGAGCCGTCGAGCTTCGACCGCCACGCCTCTGTAAGACCGAGCGTGAAAACCAGCACGTCCGCATCCGCAAAAACTGAGCGAACAGCGGCGAGATGTTGCCCGCGAGCCTCTGTTACAGCCTCCATTGTTTCGTACCCATCCGGCTCGATCTGCGGCCGATAAGGGTCGACATAGCGGCCGTCCTTGCGCAGCCACGCCTTTTCCTCAGGCTTCCTCTCTTCGAAAGCCTCCTCGAACAATTGCAACAGCTGACGGGCGGTATAAAGATTTCCATAACGAGCGGAAAAGACACTGAAATTCCGCCGGATACGTTCCTCCTCCGGCAATCGCTCGCCCTTCTCCGGAACGAAATAATGAAAACCTATTCGTTGAAGCTGTCGGGAAATGTGCTGCGCGAAACAGCTTCCGGCCGTCGCAATCTTCGATGTTTTCGTGAGGCGAAACTTGGGATCAACAACTGGATCGAAGAGATGCGTTTCGATACGGGCCACCGAACGGCGCCAAAGCTGGAAATTCTCGATAACGGCATAGGGATTCGTCATCTGCTTGCCTCAGCTATCGCGGCTTTGACCATTTCGTAGCGCTGGAGAACTCCACGCTCGACCAGAATTGAGCCGGCCGGAAGACCGGCATAGACCGCAAAGCTCAATTCGATGAACTTTTCGAGCGGGATGAGGCGGTAGTCATTCGGCAGCTTGAAAAGGTACGAGCCCTTGACGCCCAGCCTCTCGGCAATTTCGGGATAGACCGGATAGCATGGTCCGTTCAGGAGATTGTCAGCTGGTATGACCTCGCCATCTGCGGTTTCGACACCCAGACGCTTCATAAAGGCATGAGCAATATCGTAGATGCAACGAACCTTCGGGTGATTCACCGAATACATGAAGGAATCGCCGCGGGACCATTTCGCAAACAAGGCTGAGATATCCAGATCATACTTCGCAAAGTTCTGGAAGAGCTGCGTTCGCTCTTGTTCCCAACGTGAGAAAAACCCGCTTCTTTCGAAAATATCCCGATTAAATAACTTACGGGTTGTCTCCAGATCCAGTCCGGCCTCGAACGCCGCAAGAACGATCATCGAATGGTATGAACCCATCGGACCTTCGAGCGGACCATTCGAGAAGGCGTAGCAAATATCCGGATGGTAAGCGTCAAAATGGATCGACGGAATGAAATCCAGGTTTTGCGCTGCGGTGAAATCAAACTCGCCGTCCTGCAATTGAGGATGGACTATTACCCTGAAATACTGAGAAACTTCCTGCTTATACTTCTGGATATTATGTCTGAACGACCAGATATCAACCCCCTCGATATGGAAACGAGGGCCTAGAAGTTTCAGGGAATTCGTGAGGCCGAAGGTCTGGCAATTCGATATAACAAGCCAAGTTTCCATCCAATGATATCCGACCAACCAACTTTCAACGTATTAGCTCTTCGCCGTCGAGGGATTACCAATCATCCGTTCCTTGATAGGAAAAGAAAGGTTGAGTATCCTCATTATTATAGTCACGAACCAAGCCGTCTATATCAATGCCGACGGCATTGAGCGTTTTGCGAAAAACCTTCCTAACGTTCCAAAGCTGTTCGGCGGGTGTTGTTTTGCCTATTTGCGGCCAGGGAGAATGGCACTGAGGGCCTGCCTCAATGTACCCTTGATGACGCCGCTTTCCTCCGGATCTCCCTTCAGCAAGGCGGCAGCGAGATTGCTCATCTGCTCGAACGTCAGATGCGGCGGAATGGGAGGCACCTCCGGATCGGTCTTGACCTCGAGCACGACGGGACGTTCGGCGGCGAGCGCCTCATCCCACGCGGCCCCAAGGCTCTCGGGGCGATCGACAAAGATGCCCTGCAGGCCGATGAGATCGGCAAAACGATGATAGGGAACATCCGGGATGCGCTGGGAGGCATCGAATTTCGGATCGCCTTCCATGACGCGCTGTTCCCAGGTCACCTGGTTGAGATCCTCATTGTTGAAGACGCAGACCACCAGCCGGGGATCGGGCCAGTTTCGCCAATATTTTGCAGCGGTGATCAGCTCGGCCATGTTGTTCATCTGCATCGCGCCGTCACCGACGAGCGCAATGACGGGCCTGTCCGGATGAGCGATCTTGGCCGCGATCGCATAGGGAACGGCCGCGCCCATGGACGCGAGACCGCCGGACAGGGAAGCCATCATGCCGCGACGCATGCGCAGATCCCGGGCATACCAGTTGGCGCAGGAGCCGGAATCGCTGGTGACGATCGCCCGATCGGGCAGGCGGGGCGAAAGCTCCCAGACAACGCGCTGCGGATTGACGGGATTTGCCTCCACATGCGCCCGTATCTCGAGGGTTCTCCACCATTTGCCGACATCGGCTTCGATCTTCTTGCGCCAGGAAAGATCCTGCTTCTGCGTCAGGAGCGGCAGCAGCGCCTCGAGAGTTTCGCGCGCATCGCCGACCAGATTGACCTCCATGGGATAGCGCAGGGAAAGCATGTCCGGCCGTATATCGATCTGAACACCGCGCGCATCGCCTTCTTCGGGAAGGAATTCCGAATAGGGAAAGCCGGAGCCGATCACCAGCAGCGTATCGCAATCGCGCATCAGGTTCCACGAGGGCTCGGTTCCCAGAAGGCCGATCGAGCCCGTGACCCAGCCGAGATCATCAGGCAGCGCCGCCTTGCCGAGCAACGCCTTGGCGGCGCCGGCGCCGAGGCGATCCGCAACAGCGATCACCTCCTCTGTCGCACCGAGCGCACCGGCGCCGACAAGTATCGCCACCCGCTTGCCTGCATTCAGGACCTCGGCGGCACGCGTCAGATCGATTTCATGCGGCACGGTTCTCGGCGCCGTATAGCCGATGCCCGACATCACGGAACCATGTTTGCGCGGCGGTGTTTCATAGGGCATTTCCTGCAGATCGTTCGGCAGTATGACGGCGGTCACGGTCTTGTTGGCAAGAGCGATACGCACGGCGCGATCGATCAGGTGTCGGATCTGTGCGGGCGCGGCTGCCTGATGGACAAAATTGCCGGCGACATCCTTGAAGAGCGAGGCGAGATCGACCTCCTGTTGATAGTGACCGCCGATGGCACGGCGGGCTTGTTGGCCAACCAGTGCCAGGACCGGTTGATGATCGAGCCGCGCGTCGTAGAGACCTGTCACGAGGTGCGTGGCACCGGGACCGGAGGTCGCGATGCATACTCCCAATTCACCGGAAAACTTCGCATAAGCCGATGCCATGAACGCCGCCATCTCTTCATGACGGGGCTGAATGAACTCGATCTTTCCCTCTGCACGATTCAACGCACCGAAAAGACCGTTGATGCCATCTCCCGGATAGCCGAACATGCGCCGCACGCCCCAATCGTAGAGGCGCTGCACGATGAAATCGCCAACCGTCTTTGCCATGATCTATCTCCGCTTGTTGCGCGTCGCCATTCCCGACGCGGATGGCGCCCAACAAGCGGACCTCGCTTATGTTCCCGTAAACAGCGGGAGATAGGCCCTTCGCTAGGAGGCCTGAACGATCCCCGTGCGATCACCCAACGGCCCAGCTTTGCCAAGCCGAAAGGAACAATGCGCCGCGCGGACGGTTTCATTGGCGAAAGCGAGACGTCGGGATGATCTGACGCATCGAACCGCCCGAAAGGAAACCGCGATGAAAAATCAGCAGCCACGCGACGGCGCACCCGGGACCACGGACCAATCACCGCGATGGGAGGGACCGGCCGGATCGAAGCCGGCCGGATATCTTCCCGCCAAGGATGGTGGAGAAAAAGCGCGCGATGCGCATGGCGAGAATATCGACCATCCCCGCAAGCGGCGCGTCTCCGACGCATTGAAACAGAAGGGCGACGATTGACGGCGGTGCGCAGGTGAAAACGGAGACCATTATCCCCGGTGACCCCGGAGACGCAACGATGGTGGAAGGCCGCCTCGAGCGGGATTCGGTGGACCATACCCCAAAAGATCGATCGGATAAGCAGATCGACAATCGCTCCGCCTCTGAAAGCGAAGAGATCGTCTATCTGGCAGGTCTTGAGACGGGCATAACCCGTAAAAGAAGCGGCGCGGGCTTCGTCTACCATGATCCACGGGGACAAAAAATAACCGACCCGACAGAGCTCGACCGACTATCCGCTCTCGCCATTCCTCCCGCCTATACGGATGTGATCATATCGCCGGATCCGAACAGCCATCTGCAGGCGGTCGGCCGCGATGTCCGAGGGCGCAAGCAATATCGTTATCACCCAAGCTGGATCGCCATCCGCGAAAGCGAGAAATTTGCGCAACTGGCTGAGTTTGGACGATCGCTGCCGGCCATTCGCAAGCGCGTCGACGCCGACCTCCGGCGACGCAAGCCGAGCTTGACGAAGGCGCTCGCAACGGTGGTCACGCTGATGGACAACCTTTTCATCCGTATCGGCAATGAGACCTATGCGCTTGAAAATGGTTCCTATGGCTTGACGACGCTGCGTGGTCGCCATGTCAAAGCGATCGGATCACGCCTGCAGTTCCGCTTCAAGGGCAAGTCCGGCAAGGAATGGCGCCTCGATGTCGCCGACAAGCGGATCATCCGCGCCATTCGTATGCTTCAGGAACTGCCCGGCCAGCATTTGTTTCAATATGCGGACGAAAACGGACTGACCCATCCGATCCGCTCGCAGGACGTCAATGCCTATATTCGCGAAGCGACGAGCTGCAACTTCAGCTCGCGCCAATTCCGCATATGGGGCGCAACGCGCATGGCGGCAACAGCGCTTTCGGCGATCGAGCCGGCAGAAGCGGCAAGAGAAAGGGCAAGACAAATCAATGAGGTCATCGACAGCGTCGCCGCGAAATTGGTGAACACACGCGCCGTCTGTCGCAGCTCCTACATCCACCCTCGCGTGTTCGAGGATTTCGACAGTGGCCGTCTAGCCGAGATCACCAAAATGCGGGTGCGAAAAAGCTCGGCCATTCTCAAATGGATGGATGAGGACGAATTGGCGGTGCTGCGCTGGCTGGAAACATTAGACTAAAGTATTTCCGCTTTTCTTCGAAGCGCGAAAACGCTCTATCCTTTTGTTGTGACGCAAATCCGAACGGAAAACCGCTGTGCCCATTTCCGGGTATTGCTTTAAGCGGCGGCCGCGATTTCGATTCTCACGCCGCCATTTGCCGGCAGCTCTCAGCACATTCCCGGCATAGATGGGGATGATGACTTGAGCCGATCAGCATGAAATATGCGGCGGCCTGGCAAATCTCCGCGCAGGACATCATCAAGCGGAAATGGGCAGGTTCCGTGTGCTTGCCGCCGGCCTCCAGGCAATGAAGCATGTCCGTTGAAAGACAGCGGCTGTAACAGCGCAGGCAAGCCTCGACACATTGCTGTACGCTGGAATCCAGTTGCGTCGTCGTTCTCCTCGACTTTCTTGCCTAGCCGCTCGGGGATGCCGTCGAACCGGTGGCGGAGCCGATTGTTCCCCTGCCGCCGGGAACTCGATGCGCCTTCAATTGGCGGCGTAAGCGCGGAACATGTTGTCTTTCAGATAGTTAAATCCGCAGGCGCTCGTTCCCACACGAAAGGAGATGGCTCATGCCGATGATCGCCGGACTTTTCGATGACTATTACGATGCCAAGCTTGCCGTCGAGCTGCTGGAGGATGCAGGAATTGCACCGAAGGACATCTCCATCATTTCCCGCACGCTTGATGGTCGCAGGATCGACGAAGGAGAAAATCAAACGGCGGCGGATGCGACGACGGGCTCCGGCATCGGAGCCGCGGCAGGTGCCGCAAGCGGCCTTTTGGCCGGTCTCGGCGCCATCGCGATTCCCGGTATCGGTCCCGTCGTCGCCGCAGGCTGGCTTATCACGACGCTGATCGGCGCTGCGGGCGGTGCTGTCCTCGGCGGCGCAACGGGAGGTATCATAGGAGCTTTAACCGGTTCAGGCATTTCGGAAGACGACGCCAACGTTTACGCCGAAAGCGTACGCCGCGGTGGTGCACTGGTTATCGCCCGTGTCGGACAGGCCCAGCTTCCGCTTGCAAATGAAATTCTCGACCGTGTGCCGCGGATCGATGTTGCAGCGCGCCGCGCATTCTACCACCAAAGCGGCTGGGACCAATTTGACGAGAAGCGCGGTCTTTACGATCCGCCGGATCGTGATCCCATACATTATGCTCCACCGCCTCGCGTATGAGGCCAAGCGGAGACCGCAAGCCATCAGGCTCGTATGTCGGCCGCCTTCGCCAAAAGCAGGAGCTGCTTCTCATCGCGGATGCCCTTTTGATACAGCTCTATGATCAGCGCTGCCGCGGCTTCCGCTTCTTCGCTATCGCGCTTGGCATCGCGCTCGAGGAGGAAGGCGTCGAAGGCGCGCTGGCAAAGCTTAAGCTCTGCAGGCGTCAGCGGATAGGTTCGGGGTTGCAGGGATTTCCGGATCATTGCGTTCTCTTTTCTATAAAAACCATCAGACACGGCATGAGCGCTGCTGAGAACCGTCGGCATTGAGGTCGGCAGCCCTGACGTTCGATCCCGCCGTCTTTCGCTCGCCTCGCCGGGACAAGACGCCTACGCCCGACAGACGCGCAGAGAAGAACGGAAAGCCCTGAAGCACTTTTCCCGACCGAGGGTCCTAGCCTCAAGGGCGCGGCTTCTGCTCGACCGAAAGCACCGGCGGCGCTTGCGGCGATGTCGTGGCCTGCGTCACGGCCTCTGTCTCATCCATTTCAGGCTGCTGCTGGCCGTCTTCGGCAAGGATCTCTTGGGCTGCACGATGCCAATGGACAAGATCCTGTCCATCCGGCTGGCCCTCGTCCTGCCATATTTGGTAGGCGCGCAAGCGTATGGCTTCTTCCTTTGAAGTCTGGCTCATCGATCGCAATCCTTCGGGTGATATATCGGCAAGGCCCATCTCCGCTCACGGCAAACCTGTGTCGTCGGCTTGCTCACCAGAGCATCCGGGGCAGAAAACCGCTGCATCCCTGGAAATGCTCTGAATCTCCCAAACCACGGTACCGCTCCGATGTTCCACGGGATCCGTTATTTTTGGTGGGAATGCTGCTATTTCAGGGATTCCGGCAAGGGCATGGGCTCATGAGCGCCGGCTACGCAGGAGCATGCGCCAGAATGACGGCCACCAGGCCCGCTGGTGTCGAGCCTACCGGCAAAGCACTCTCACTTGGAATGGCGCTCCAAGTGGAGCCAAAAATATCCATAGGGCTGAAATGTGAGCATATAGGGCCGCTTGCCAATGATCGGGAATGCCGCACCGCCAAACAGTTCCCTCGGGCGTCGATCTGCATAACAGTGCAGATCGAGATCGGCGGCTTGCGGAACTTTCGACAGGTTCGCGACGCAAAGCACATGGTCGCCGCCATATTCCCTGACATAGGCGATGACAGCGGCATTATCCGTATCCACGAAACGAATATGACCCCGTGCGAAGGCTTCATGCCCGGAGCGGATTGCCAAAGTGCGGCGAATCCAGTTCAGCAGAGAATGCGGGTCGTTCTCCTGCACCTCCACATTGATGGCGCGAAATCCATACCGGGCATCGTCGATGGGCGGAAGCGCGAGGATTTCCGGATCGCCATTCGAAAACCCGCCATTTCTGCTGTCGGACCATTGCATCGGCGTGCGGACACCGTTCCTGTCGCCCAATTCGACATTGTCGCCCATGCCGATTTCATCACCATAATAAAGGACGGGACTGCCCGGCAGCGAAAGCAGCAGCGCTTGCAGAAGCTCGACGCGACGCCTGTCCTGATCCATCAAGGGCGACAGACGGCGCCGGATGCCGAGGTTGAGCCGCGCGCGCTCGTCGGACGCATAGGTGTCCCACATGAAATTGCGCTCGGCCTCGGTGACCATTTCCAGCGTCAGCTCATCATGGTTTCTGAGGAAAATGGCCCATTGGCAATCCTCCGGAATATCGTGGGTCTGCTCAACAATCGTCACGATCGGCTGACGGTCTCCCGTGGCGACCGCCATGAATATGCGCGGCATCAGCGGAAAATGGAAAGCCATGTGGCATTCATCGCCCTCTCCGAAATAATCCCGTGCCTCATCCGGCCACTGATTGGCTTCGGCAAGAAGAATGACGCCAGGATAGCTGGCATCGAGGGTCTTCCTGATGCGCTTGAGCAGTTCATGCGTTTCCGGAAGATTCTCGTTGTTGGTGTTTTCCCGCTCGACCAGATAGGGAACGGCGTCGAGGCGAAAACCGTCCACCCCGAGATCAAGCCAGAAACGCATGATGTCCAGGAGCGCTTCGATGACCTCCGGATTGTGATAGTTGAGATCCGGCTGATGCGAATAGAATCTGTGCCAGAAATAGGCCCCGGCGACGGGATCCCAGCTCCAGTTGGATCTTTCGCTGTCGACGAAGATAATGCGCGTATCGGCAAACTTGTCGTCCGTATCCGACCAGACGTAGAAATCCCGCTCGCGCGAGCAGGCAGGTGCGTGTCTCGCGCGTTGAAACCAGGGATGCTGATCGGATGTATGGTTGATGACCAGCTCGATGATCACGCGCATCTTGCGCGCATGGGCAGCGTCCACGAAGACCTTGAAGTCGGCAAGGCTGCCGAACTCCGGGCTGATGCTTTTGTAATCCAGGACATCATAGCCATCGTCGCGCTGGGGAGACGGATAGAAGGGCAGCAGCCAGATCGCGTTGACACCAAGCGATGCCAGATAGTCCAGTTTTTGGGTGAGACCCTCGAAATCACCAAATCCGTCATCGTTGGCATCGAAGAAGGATTTGACATGTAGCTGATAGATTACGGCATCCTTGTGCCAGGACGGATACCGAAGCTCACGTTCAGTCCTGTTCAATCGGCTGCTCCTCGGGCAATCCCTGTTCGCCAATCCCACTCTTCTGGAATTAATGTCGCCAACGGCCTCTTCAAGGCCACCAATTGTGAATGCCAGCTTCGAAGCTGAAGTTCGACCGGCTGATATACCGGGAACCGGGGAGAATTCTGCGTGTTTGGCTTGATACCATGGGAAGCCCTGACGCGGCTGTCCTTGTGGGCGCTATCTCAAGGAGGAAGGTACGATGTCAAAAAAGAAATCGAAACAATGGTCGCAGCAGGTGACGGATAACAGCGACGCGATGGATCTCGACAAGGGCGTCTTCAAACAGCGCAGCGCCAAGAAGATCGCGGACTCTCTCAAGCACTCCGCCGAGCAAAGCCATCGTCGCAAGTCAGGCCCATTTCAATCGGCAATGTCCATGCTGAACTTCTATATCAATCGGGCAGGCGACCAGCTCTCCAAGTCGAGACGGACGACGCTGGAAAGGGCAAAGACCGAGTTGCGCAAGGATTTCGGCCGCAAACCCTAGATCTCATCTGCGATCGGCTCTTGCTTGGATGGAACAGCGGAAATGCTGGCTCAGGGGCGAATCGAAGCTAAATCTTCCCCATAATCCCAATCAAGATCTGCAAACCGCGCTGATATTTCTCTCCGCTTTTGCCGATCTGCTCGCTTTGCCACAGATTGTCCTCCAGATCGGCCTTTTTCACCGGCAGTGCCAATGCATTCGACGCCGCCCGTGTGACGAATTCGTCATACGGCTCGTCCGATCGCCGCGTCAATGCGTCCACGGCGGAGATGATCTTTGGCGGAAAACCCTCTTCTCTCAATCGATCGAGCGTCCATCCCCTTCCTTTCTCGACGACATCGTGAAGATAAGCGACCGTACGGGCGTCATCCCCGGAAACGAGAAGTGCGATCCGCTGGCAATGCTCGAAGAAAGGGCGCCCCGTCTTGTCGGTCTGTCCCTCATGCGCCTCGAGCGCAATCTGTATGGCTTGGTCAAGGTGCTTCATGACATTCAATGCCTCCAGTCATTGCGGATACCGGCCGAACGGACACAATAAATCGGATTGCAAGGATATCTGAACTTCGTGAATGCCCGAGGAAGGTGTCCTGGAATGCCGAAGCCGACATCTTACCCTTCTTTTCGATGGACACGAAGACCGGCAACATAGGAGCCTCCCCAAGGAAGCGCATTCCGCGAAATCAGCCAATGAACCAAGTTCAAAACGGATTGTTCCCTCTTCGCCGCCGCGCGGCGCCAGGATCGCTGTCTATTTTCATCGCAATTGGGTGCCTGCCATGCTGATGCCGAATTTTTCTGATCTTGGCTCCCTATGACTTTGGAAGGGCGCCGCATGGAATTCATCAATCGTTATGTCGATCGACCATTGCTTCATTGCGGAGCGATGGCGCTGCGGACGTGGCACGAGCAAACAGGCCAATCACCGCAGAAACTTGCTCCTGTCTGGAATCTCTTCGTCATTTTGTCGCTTCTGTCCGCAAGCAGTCTCTTCTTGGCAGGCACCGCCTACGGGATAACGCTCGCCGGTCTGTTGATGCTCTCCATTCCATCGCTCCGGATGCTGGCCTTCGGTCGCCCCACGGCGACCTATAATATCCGTGCCTATCGTGCGCTGGCGGCCATTGCGGTTCGCAAGCGCGAAGCCGAATGGGCTGTTCGCCTAACGGTGCTGTTCACTTCGGTCGTCTTTCCATTCTGTGTCCAGGTGGACGATCAGACGACGGCATTGTTTCTCCTCGGCGCCAGTCTATGGTTCGCACTCAGCGTGCCGGCAAGACTGTATCTGGAAGCCGCGGAACCGCCGCCACCGGCTGATGATGGCCGCACGGCTTACTCGCGGGAAGCGAAGTTTGCCGCTTAGACCTCATTACTAACGATGGAACAAACTCATAGCTGCTTCGTTCTCCATTTCAGCAACAAATGGAGAGTAAGATGCTTTACTATGCGTTGGTATTTCTGGTCGTAGCCCTGATCGCAGGCGCCCTCGGATTTGGCGGCATTGCCGGCGCGTCGGCGTCAATTGCTCAGGTGCTCTTCTTTATCTTCCTGCTATTCTTCGTTGTCTCCCTGGTCATGAATGTGATGAGGCGTTAGGGCACGAACAGCCGGAGATGGTTTCCCTCTCCTGGGCGCTAGAATTGAACGCCTGGTTCCCGCATGAGCTGAGCATGAAGGCCCCTTGCGTCTGGCAGCCGGCCGCCCCATCTCCTTGAGTATCGAAAAATACAGGAGATGGTGGTTCACCAAAACGGCAGGACGGAAACGGGAGACAGCGAATGCGTGAAGAAGCACCTCATCTACTGAAATCGACAGATTTCCAACGAGATACGGCAACGACTTCCTCATCATCAAATACGGTCGTCTCGCCTGCGGAACCCGGTAGCGCCGGCGCTCCTTTGGCGCAGGCACTGCTCGCGGCGATCGTCGAGAACTCCGACGATGCGATCGTCAGCAAATCCCTCACCGGGCACATCACGAGCTGGAACCGAAGCGCCGAACGGCTTTTCGGATATACCGCGGACGAAGCGATCGGCCAGCATATTTCCATTATCATCCCCGTCGACCGACTGCATGAAGAAGACCTTATCATCGCCAGCATTCGCGGCGGAAAGAGGATCGAGCACTATGAAACGGTCCGCCGCCGCAAGGATGGGACCTTGCTGGATATTTCGCTGACGGTCTCCCCGGTCCGCGATAGCCATGGCAGCATCGTCGGAGCTTCGAAAGTCGCACGTGACATTTCCGAGCGCAAGCGCGCCGCCGAACGCCAGGTTCTTCTGCTTCGGGAAATGAACCATAGAATCAAGAATATTTTCGCTATTGCGAACGCAGTGGTCGGCTTGAGCGAGCGCACGGCGACAACGGTCCAGGAACTTGCGCGCGACGTGCGAGCCCGGATAAGCGCGTTGGCGATTGCAAACGAGCTGACCCTCCCCGATGTGGGACTTGCCGAAAGCTATCTGTCGCAGGAAACAACGCTCTTTGCGCTCGTCAAGGCTCTCTTTGCCGCCCATCAAGTCGACGGCGTCGAGCGTATCTCTGTAAGAGGTCAGGATGTCCCGGTCCACGGGAACATGCTAACGTCGCTTGCCTTGCTCCTGCACGAATTCTCGACGAACGCGACGAAGTACGGCGCCTTATCGGCACCGGAGGGCCGCATTGAAATCGAGGTACGCAACGATACGGACTTCTCGCTCATCTGGCGGGAAATCGGAGGGCCTGCCGTCCATCAGCCCGAGGGTCCTGGCGGCTTTGGTTCGCAGCTCGAAAAAGCAACGATCGGGTCGCTTCAGGGATCCATCGAACGCGAATGGAATCCCGCGGGACTGAAAATTTTCTTGCGAATTCCCTCAGCTGTCCTGCGTCGTTAGCAGAGTGCTTTCCTGTTTGATCGCAAGCGATGCGCTGCCTCGGCAGCGCATCGACGCATGAAAATGCGGCCAGGTTTCTACGCCGCTCTTTTCGCCTTTGCGTTCGCGGCCGTTTCCGCAAGCTTGGTAAGCTTCTGGTCGGTCGCTTTTTCTTCTGCCAGCGTCTGCTGAAGAAGGGGCACTGCGTCCTTCAACCCGAGCTGCTTGGCCCATTCGATAAGAGTACCGTAGCGGGCGATTTCATAGTGCTCGACAGCCTGGGCGGAAGAGATGAGGCCAGCGTCGAGAGCGGGCGTACCCTTGAACTCTTCGGTGATCTCGTCGGCTTCGGCTATGATGCCCTGGATCGCCTCGCATGTCTTGCCCCGTGCCGGCTTCCCCAGCATTTCGAAGACCTGCTCCAGGCGCTCGACATGACCTTGCGTTTCATCGCGGTGGTGCAGAAAGCCTTGCTTGCCTTCTTCTGCTTGCGCCGCACGCGCCATCTTGGGCAGGGCCTTGAGAATTTGCTTCTCGGCGTAGTATATGTCTTTCAGAGTATCCAGGAACAGATCGTTCAACGTCTTCTCGGATGCCATTGTTTCCTCCAACGATTATCGGTGAGTTCTTTCGGGCGGCTGGCTTCCTACCGCCCGCAGAGAAAGACCGCCTGCGCGGCATTGCATGAAAACTGAATCACGAGTTCTTGTGACTCTTCTGGCCGGCCTTCACATGTTGTTCGTGGCTGCCACCACGCGTTCCCTCTTTTGACTGCTCGTTCCGAGACGAAGCTTGCTGCTTCGTGCCGGTATTCTTGTGGCTCTGCTGGCCAGCCTTGACATGCTGATCATGTGAACCGCCTTGAGTTGCCATGTTCTTTCTCCTTAGTTTGATTGCGAGACATTGTCGGTCTCGACTTCCAAACAGACGGATTAGGCTTTGGTTCCACGAAGACTTTCAAAAAATACTGTCTTCCTATTTCACCAATGAATGCGAGCGACACGGGGCAGCGGTCTTTCCCATCTCGATAGCTTCGTTCTCAAGAGCTGCGTATTTGCCATCATGCGAAATACCTACTCGACAGACTATAACTGGCGAAAGAAGTCCGGATAGATGCATAGCTACCGCCGCCGAAACATGCCGCCTGCTCCCACAATCTTGCGAATTCTTCATTAGCGGATACCAAGCGATGTGATCCGCTTAGCTTAAGGCTACACTTACGTTAGATCATTTTATCAAGCGTGATCGGCAATTCGCGAATGCGCCTGCCGGTCGCGTTAAAGACGGCATTGGCGACGGCGGCCGCCACGCCCGTTATGCCGATCTCGCCGATCCCCCGCGCTCCCATCGGTGCCTGCGGATCGGCGACATCCGTATAGATGATATCAATCTGCGGCACATCCATCTGCACGGGTACATGATATTCGGCAAGCGAGGCATTGACGATGCGGCCCGTCCGCTCATCGAAATTCGTCTCTTCCGTCAAGGCGAGACCAATTCCCATGACGATGCCTCCCTTGAACTGGCTGGTCGCCGTCCTGGCATTCAGAATTCGCCCGGCATCGAATGAACCGAGGAAGCGCGTAACCCGAATCTCTCCGCTAATCTCGCTGACGCGGACTTCGCAGAATTGCGCACCGTAGGAGTGCATGGAGAAAGCCTCCATCTCGGCCGGCTGCGGTGCTTCGGCCTGGCAGACAAGCTCATTGCGGCCGGAACGGCGGAGAATCGATTCATACGTCTCGAAGCGGTCGGCATCATCGCGATGACCGATCCCTCCATCGCGCGGCTCGACATCCGTAAGCGAAAGGCCAGCGAGCGGCGAGGCATTTCCTGCAAGCTTGATCAGCTCTTCGATGAAGACTTCCGTCGCGGCGATGACCGCGCCGCCGATCGAAGCCGTCTGAGTCGAGCCGCCGGCGATGATGCCGCGAGGCAAGGCGCTATCGCCATATTCGAAGGTGATGCGATCGGCCGGGATGCCAAGACGCACGGCGATATGCTGTGTCTGCGCCGTTGCCGTTCCCATACCCATGTCGTGAACCGCCGTCGAAACCGTGACGCGGCCGTCAGCCATCAGCCTGATGCTGGCCGCAGTTCCGGGAAAGCGATGATAGGGATAGGTCGCAGTCGCACAGCCCATGCCGATCAGCCATTCCCCTTCGCGCCGCCGGCGCGGCTGCGGATCGCGGCGATGCCAGCCGAATTGCTTGGCACCCTTCTCATAGGCCTGGAGCAAATGACGCGAGGAGAAGGGCTTTCCGCTCGTTGGATCCTTTTCCGGCTCGATGCGCCTGCGCAGTTCGACCGGATCGATGCCAAGCTTGTCGGCCAGTTCATCCAGCGCGCATTCCAGCGCAAACGTCCCGACGGCTTCGCCAGGTGCGCGCATGAAGGTATTCGCCAGCATATCCATGTCGGCAACCTCCTGGGCCAAGCGGAGGGTTTTGGCGGCATAAAGATGCCGGGCCGGAAAGGTGAACTGCTCGGGGCAGGAATTATGCAGCGTCATCGCGACGATGCCGGTATGAACAAGCGCATTGAGCGTTCCGTCGGTGTTGGCGCCCAGCGCCACGCGCTGCTCCGTCACCGTACGGCCACCGACAAGACGGAAGACGCCCTCGCGCGACAGCATGATACGGACCGGGCGCTGCGCGAGTTTGGCGGCCGCGCATGCCAGGATCTGATGATCCCACAGGCATTTGCCGCCGAAACCTCCGCCGACATAGGGAGAGGTCACGCGCACCTTGCCCGGATCGATGCCGAAAATATCGGCGAGTTGTCCCGCGGTCAGATCGATCATCTGTGTCGCATCGTGCACGCGCAGTTCATCGCCTTTCCAGACGGCCGTCGCGGCGTGCAGTTCGATTGCATTGTGATTGTACCGAGGCGTCCGATAGATGTTGTCCACCTGAACTTCAGACGCCTTCAGGGCAGCTTCCGCATCGCCGATGTCCAGGATCGGCGGCTGGCCGAGCAATGTCTCCAGCTGACGCGGCTTCCTCTTGGCCTCCTCAAAGGACGTGACCGCCGAAAGCGGAGCATAGTCCACCGCGATCAGCGATGCCGCATGGTCGGCTTGCTCCTGCGTCTCCGCGAGAACCACCGCGACAGCCTGGCCGTTCCAGTGGATTTCGTCATTCTGCATGACGGGGAGGTCGCTTGCGCCGGCGGCCGAGGGCGAGGACATCATCAGGGACGGCGCTTTCATCCGGGGCGCGTTCCGGTAAGTCATCACCAGTACGACGCCGGGCGCCTTTTCGGCAGCGGCGGTATCAAGCTCCGATATGCGGCCCCGCGCGATCTTGCTGAAGACGAGAGCGGCGTAGCACATGTTTTCATAAGGATATTCGGCTGCAAAACGGGCCTTGCCTTCAACTTTGAGCGGCCCGTCGACGCGTGAGATCGGCCGTCCGAGCGCACCGTGCTTGCGCAGCAGCGGATCGGATGTGACGGCCGGCTGCCATTTGCCGGGGATTCCTTTCGGGGTATCGGATTGTACGCTCATGCGCCCTCTCCCTTCAACTCATCGAGAACGGCGACGATCGTTCGTTTCGCCAGCTCGATCTTGAATCCATTGTCCTTCAGCCCAATCGCCGCGGCGAGTTCCGCTTCGGCTGCCGCGCGAAAGCTTTCGACATTGGCAGGCGCGCCTTTCAGGACCGCTTCGGCCTTCAAGGCGCGCCAGGGCTTGTGGGCAACGCCGCCGAGTGCCAGGCGGACATCGCGCACCTTGCCCGCCTCGTCGATGTCGACGGCGGCGGCAACAGAGATCAAAGCGAAGGCATAGCTCGCGCGGTCGCGCACCTTGCGATAGGTGGAACGCCGGGCGAAGGGAAGCGGTGGAATTTCCACTGCGGTGATCAGTTCGTTCGGCTGCAAGTCTGTTTCGATATTGGGCCTTTCTCCGGGCAGTCTATGCAGATCCAGGAAAGGCATGCTGCGCAAGCCGATAGGACCCTTCAGGTGCAGCCTCGCATCCAACGCGGCAAGCGCGACGCACATGTCGGACGGATGGGTCGCGACACAGGAAGGCGAAGCGCCAAGGATCGCATGATAGCGGTTGAAACCGTCTCTGGCGTCGCAGCCGTCACCCGGATGCCGCTTGTTGCAATGGGCCGCATCGTCATAAAAATAGCGACAGCGCGTGCGCTGCAAGATATTGCCGCCGACGGTTGCCATGTTGCGGATTTGAGCGCTTGCCCCCGCAAGAATGGAGCGGGAAAGCAGTGGCAAGGCCGAGCGGACGTAGGAATCTGCCGCAAGCGCGGTGTTCTTTGCCGCGGCGCCGATCAGAAGACTGCCGTCGGAACGTGGCTCGATGTCGGCGGGCAATTGCGTGATATCGATCAGCATGTCCGGGCGTTCGATGTCTTCGCGCATCAGATCGACGAGATTCGTGCCTCCCCCTAGATATCGCGGCGCGTTGCCGGCTTTGGCAAGATCGATGGCGGCGGCGGCGTTGGATGCCTGCTCGTAGGAGAAGAGGTTCATGCCCGTACCCTCCTCTCGTTCTCGCTTTCACTTTCCGCGAAGGTCTGCGAGATGGCCTCGACAATGCCGTTATAGGCGCCGCATCGACAGAGATTGCCGCTCATTCGTTCGCGAAGCTCGATCTCATCGAGAACGACGCTCGCTGCCGAAAGGTCCTTCGTGACCGCACTCGGCACGTTGCGATCGACCTCATGCATCATACCGATCGCGGAGCAGAGCTGCCCCGGCGTACAATATCCGCATTGAAAGCCTTCGCATTCGACGAAAGCCTGTTGCAGCGGATGAAGCCCGCTTTCCGAAGCAATACCCTCGATCGTCGTGATGCTGCGGCCCTGATACTGGATTGCGAGCGCCAGGCAGGAATTGATGCGCTCACCGTCGACCAAGACGGTGCAGGCGCCGCAAGCGCCCTGATCGCATCCCTTCTTTGTGCCGGTAAAGCCAAGGATATTGCGCAGCAGATCGAGCAGCGATGTGCGAATATCGGCTTGCACCTCAACGTCTTCACCGTTGATCGTGAACTTCATGATCTTTGCCTCCCTGATGGCAATCGATGCATATCGGGTAATAGCGTCCAGCCAGTGTTTCCAGGCCGGCATCCGATCCGTGGACTTCACGCGCCTTTGCCTGGCAGCCGGGGCAGAGCAAGCTTGCTCATCTCGAAGCCTCCGCTGCTGCCTGAGCGACAACCAGACGGGCGGCCAATTGTTCCCGGAAGATTGCGCGTGCCTTGGATTTAGTGAGGACCGCGCAGCGCTCGTTCCGGCTTTCACGATGTGGCAGGGCACGAAAGCAATGGCATTGCGCCGATCGGGTCCCTTGGAACCAGAACAGCTCTGCGAGGATTAAATCTCCTTGAACGGAGAACACGCCCATGATCCGCAAACTGAAATCCGGCGAATACCGGCTTTACTCGCGCAAGGTCGATCCGAAGACAAACAAGCGCAGGAATCTCGGCACCTTCAAAACGCGTGAGGCTGCCGAAAAGCACGAGCGCGAGGTGCAATATTTCAAGCGCCACTAGCCGGCTGCCAACGAAGCAGCGGCCTGAAGCGTCCAGGCCTACCGATGATGGGTAGGACCAGGACTCGCGATGATCGAAGGCGAGCTTTTGGCCGCCTTACCGATTTATCGTGGCCATACCCTTGCTTTCGGTCGATTTCATCACGCCAGACAGTGATCTTGCGGAGAAAGCATGCTTTCATCTGAATGTGAGACGATTGAATTATCCCTACCAGGAAACCATTCCATAGATCATATTGGGTATAGGGAGCATGAAGGTGGCTGAAATCGAACTGAAGCTTGATCTGTCGCATTTGGAGATGGACAGCCTCGTCGCGTCGGACCTTCTCGGCGAACCCGCCGAGACGGTCGAGCAGCATTCGATTTATTTCGATACGGACGACCGCAGATTGTTCAACGCAGGTTTCACACTCCGTATCCGCCGCTCCGGCGCCGCGAGGACGCAAACGGTGAAGGCAACCGGTCCCAGCGCGTCGCTGTTCGCCCGATCGGAATGGGAGACCGCCGTCGAGACAGATGTCCCTGCCCTCGACCATACGAGCCCTCTTCTCAATCAGTTCGGCGATATTCGGGAAGATCTCCTTCCCCAGTTTGAGGTTTCCATCGACCGCCGGATTTGGAACCTGGTCGAGAACGGCTCCAAAATCGAGCTCGCTGCCGATCGGGGCACGGCCGCGGAGGCTGATCGACAGGCGCCTATCTGCGAGATAGAACTGGAACTGAAGGACGGCGATCCGAAGGATTTGTTTGCTCTCGCACGCAAGATCGAGGCGATCGTTCCGTTCAAGTTCGGCGTCCACTCCAAGGCCGAGCGCGGCTACCGGCTGCTGGCCGCAGCGCAACATGTGCATAAGTCAGCGGAAATCGACCTGGAGTGGCGGTCGAGCGCCGTCGATGGATTCAAGGCGATAGCGCAGGCCTGTTTCCGCCAATTTCGATTGAACGAAAACGTACTGCTGCATCGAAGAAGCGCGGAAGCGCTTCATCAGGCGCGCGTCGCGATGCGGCGGCTGCGATCCGCCGTCTCACTCTTCAAGCCGGTCCTGGACGATGAAGCTCGCCGACTATCCGGCGAATTCCGTTGGCTGGCCGGTGTGCTGGGCGAAGCCCGCAACATCGACGTCCTTTTGCCGAAAGCGAAAGACGGGGATTTTGCAGATAGGCTGCAGCAAGCCCGCGAAGCCGCCTATGACGAGGTCGAGAATGCGCTGGGATCGCCCCGCGCCAGAGCGCTGATGCTGGATTTCCATGAATGGCTGCACACGGGCGCCTATCTGGATGGACCGGCGAAAGACAAGACGATCGGCGAACAGGCGGTCGAAGCGCTCGACAAGATGCGGAAAAAGCTGAAGAAGCACGGCCACGATCTCGCACATGTCGACGACGAGCAGCGGCACGAGGCAAGGAAGGATGCCAAAAAGCTGCGCTACGCCGCGGAATTCTTCAAGACGCTGTTCGCCGACCATAAGGAGGCTCGCCGCCACAAGCGCTTCATCAAGGCCATGGAAGAATTGCAGGACCAGCTTGGAGCGCTGAACGACCTGACGACCGGCCCCAGCGTGCTGGAGAAGCACGGCCTGCAGGACCACCCCGAGGCCGCATCGGTCATCCTGCATGCCGACAAGAGGTCATTGATCGCGGCGGCGCAGGCGGCCCTCGACGACGTCCTCGACACGAAGCGCTTCTGGCGATAGGCGTGCCTCCCGCGCGATTGTCGACTTTTAGAGCGGTTCGGCTGCGGTTTGGATATCGCAGCAGACCCATTCATCGTTGCCTCGCCATCGCATTTGACATGGACTCCCGTCCACAAAGGAGTACTATCAAAACATCGTCACCAACCGATCAAGTAGGCGGTGACGACTGAGGGTTTATACGTGCTCCCGCCTGCAAGGACGTGGGAGAGCATGGTGATCCTCCTGAAACCAGCAAAATTCCCAAAAGATCCGACGCTCCGCGCCATGCTGCGGAATTGGGCACGCCGGTTTCTCGCCAGCGAAACGGCTGTAAACCGCGTCGTGGAGAGGACGATCAATGTTGCCTGTGACGATCCCGAAATCCTCAGTGGCGCAAACATGAACGATGCCTTGTTTGCCCTTGTGCACCGGCACGCATTGGATGAGCTCCACTCGACCATGGCACGGCATTCTGAGACGGAAATGTCGATCCTTCCGCCGTTGGGTGACATTCAGCACCAGGCATTCCGGTAAAAATTCCAGCTTCGAACTCTTCCCGCAAGTTGAATGGGAAGCCAAGTGCCCAATCGTTTGCCCCTGTGATTTCACGTCCCCGATACGTGGAACCAATTGTTCTGCTCTTTGTTCGATTTAGGTTCGACAAATGCAGGACGCATGCGGATGACCGGCAACCCAAAAAATCCTCCCAAAATTCGAGCTTATGACGGTCCAGCCGGTGGCTGGGGATCGGCAAGATCAGTGGGTGAAGTGCTGCTTCGCGAGCACATCCCGGCAAAGGGACCGAACCTGCTTGCGCATCAGAACAAACCTGACGGCTATATGTGTGTCAGTTGCGCCTGGGCAAAACCGGCGAAGCCTCATCCATTGGAATTCTGCGAGAATGGCGCAAAGGCCACGGCCTGGGAAGTCACCGATCGCAGGGCGGATGTGGAGTTTTTCGCCCGACACTCCCTCGCGGAATTGGCGAGCTGGAGCGATCACGATCTGGAAGAGCAGGGCCGCCTGACGCAGCCCATGCGCTTCAATCCCGATAGCGACCGGTACGAACCCGTCGAATGGGAGGCGGCCTTTGTCGAAATCGGCCGCGAACTGCGCGCCCTAGCCCCCGAACAGGTGGATTTTTACACCTCCGGCCGAGCCTCGCTTGAAGCATCCTACATGTACCAGCTCTTCGCGCGCATGTACGGAAGCAACAACCTGCCGGACTCATCGAACATGTGCCACGAAAGCAGTTCCGTCGCGCTGCCGGAGAGCATCGGCGCGTCCGTGGGCACCGCAATCCTATCCGACTTCCAAAACTGCGACTGCATCTTCTATATCGCACAGAATGTCGGAACTTCTTCCCCTCGCCTGCTGCACGACCTGCAGGATGCCGCGAATCGGGGCGTACGGATCGTTACCATCAATCTCCTGCGCGAACGCGGACTGGAGCGTTTCAAGAATCCGCAGGCGCCGAGTCAGATGCTCTCCGGCAAGGAGACGATTATTTCCACCGAATATTATCAGGTGCGCAACGGTGGGGATACCGCAGCTCTGTTCGGCATTTGCAAGGCTTTGATCGAAACGGATGATGCCTTGCGCCTGACTGGTACCAGCAAGGTCACCGGTGCGGACGCCGAGCCGAAGGATCAGACCAATGCCGCCCAGGTCGTCTTCGCCGCCTCGATCGCGGCGGCCGACAAGAAACACATACTGGATCACGACTTCATCAAGGAACACACGACGGGATTCGAGCAATTTGCCTCGATCACGAGAGCCCATTCCTGGGAGGAGCTGGAACGCATTTCGGGCCTCAGCCGGCAACAGATGGAACAGGCCGCGAATACCTATGCAAACGCCCAGGCGGTGGTCATTGCCTATGGCATGGGGGTCACTCAGCACATCATGGGTGTCGACAATGTGCACATGATAGCCAACCTCGCCCTGCTGAGGGGAAATATCGGCAAGCCAGGGGCAAACATATGCGCCGTGCGCGGCCACTCAAACGTGCAGGGACAGCGCACCGTCGGCATTACGGAAAAGCCGGGCCTGGCGCCGCTCGATAAGCTGGCACAGCTCTATCGTTTCGAGCCGCCGAGGTGGCTGGGCCATTCGACGGTCGAGACGTGCGGTGCCATCTTGCGTGGAGAGAGCCGTGCCTTCATTGGCCTCGGCGGCAACTTTCTGCGAGCTGTGCCCGATACCGACCTGATGGAAAAGGCCTGGCGAAAGCTTCGCCTGACGGTCGCGATCGCCACGAAGCTCAATCGCTCGCACGTCATCCATGGCGAGATCGCCTATCTGCTTCCGTGTCTTGGGCGCCTGGAAATCGACGAACAGGAGAGCGGTCCGCAAGCGGTTTCGATCGAAAGTTCCATCGCGCATTTTCACGGTTCGCGAGGGCGAGCAACACCTGCAAGCACAGGTTTGCGTTCGGAGCCGGCGATCATTGCCGGCCTCGCCAAGGCGACGCTTGGCGCCACTGCAGTTCCATGGGACAGATGGGTCGCGAACTATGCGGAAATCCGCGACGCGATCGAAGAGACCTATCCGGAGACATTCAAGAACTTCAACAAACGCCTTTTCCAGCCCGGGGGATTTCCGCGCCCGCTTCCGGCGCGCGAACGCAAATGGGTAACGCCGACAGGGAAGGCAAACTTCATCGCGCCGGCCCGCCTGTTTCCGGAATTCGATATCCGCGGCGATACCAGCCGCCTTCTTTATCTTGCGACTCTGCGCTCCAACGATCAGTTCAATACCACCGTCTACGGCTACAGCGATCGCTTCCGCGGCGTGGAAGGAACCAGGATGGTCGTGTTCATGAATGGTGAGGACATCCGCCGCCTCGGTTTTGTCGAGGGCGAGAGCATCGATCTTCACACCGCGCTTGCAGATGCGGCGGGCAGACACATCTCGGGCCTGCGGATCATTGAATACGCCATCCCTGAAGGATGCTGCGCGGCCTATTACCCTGAAGCCAATCCGCTGTTTCCATTGGCTCATCACGACAAGAAATCAAAGACGCCGTCCTACAAGCTTCTGCCGGTCTTGGTCTCTCGCTCGATCGGTACGACCGCCGTGGATTGATGACGCTCGTTACCCTGCTCCTTCACGTTAATCGCGCTACGTTTGCTTCCGAGAGGAAAAACCATGCACTCGATCGAGCAACGCGAAAAACACCTTTCGAAACTGCATCCCTCCTCGCTCATCGTTCTTTGCCTCGGCGTCATCGTTGCGCAAGTCGACACATCGGTCGTCAACTTGGCGATTCAACCAATCGGCAAGAGCCTCGCGGCTTCGGTCACGCAATTGCAGTGGGTCGTCGATGCCTATAACCTTGTCTACGCCGCCCTTCTCATTACCGGCGGCCTGCTGGCTGACCTTTATGGGCGGCGTCTGACTTTCATCATCGGCTGCATCATCTTCACAATTGCAAGCCTTGGGTGCGCCCCGGCTCCAGCGATCGCGATCCTGATCGGCGCCAGGGCGGTAACCGGCTGCGGATCCGCCCTTCTGATCCCCGCCTCTCTCTCGCCCATTCGGGTGATCTATCCGGACGAGAAGGTTCGCGGGCGCGCGCTCGGCATCTGGGCGGGATGCAACGGCATGTCGCTCGCCATCGGACCGAGCCTCGGTGGATATCTGATCCACAGCTTCGGTTGGCGGGCTGTCTTTCTTGTCGTCGTTCCCATCGGTGTGATGGCTGCCATCGGGGCATTGCTTTGGGTTCCGGAGAGCGCGGGCCGAAAGGGAAGATCCTTCGACGCGCTCGGCCAAATCTTGGGCGTGGTATCGCTGGGGGCAATCACCCTCGCGGCCATTGAATCCTCGCATCTACCCTTGCTCTGGACCATCTTGCTGGCGTCTTGCGGCTTGGTTCTGCTCTCGTTTTTCGTTGTGGTGGAACGGCGCCTGGATCAGCGTGCTCTCGTGCCGGTCCCTATGTTCTCCAACAGGCGGTTCAGCGGCGCCATGGTGGGAACGGCCGCAATGACTTTCGGCATGTATGGCACGCTCTTTCTGTTTCCACTCACCTCGCTCGGTCTTGACAGATTGGACCCGACCGATGTCGGCCTGGCGCTCCTACCTATGGCATTGAGCTTTGTGGTGATATCGCCTTTTTCCGGCTCGCTTTCAGAAAATTTCGGCAAGCAGCGAACGATTACGCTGGGGCTGGCTGTGATGGGTCTGGGAAACATGCTGCTGGGCATTGCTTTTACCGAAAACCTGTTGATCGCCGAGGAATTCGGCCTGCTGCTGACCGGCATCGGCATGGGTTTGGCGACGGGGCCGCTCACGGCAGTCGCGGTGTCGAGCGTGGGGAGCGAACGAGCCGGAACCGCAAGCGCACTCATCAACGTTGCGCGCATGGTCGGCGCTACCATCGGCGTGGCGTCACTCGGATCGGTCTTTGCATGTTTCCATGAGCCTCAGCTCGGCTTCATCACAGCTATGCTATGCGGCGGCGTCACTCAGCTTCTCGGCAGCGTCGCGGCATGGAGATACCTGTCACGGACATGAGCGCTTTCGGATCACGCATTCTTCATATCTCCGGTTTTGGAACTTCCGGCAGAGTGGCTTGTTCGGTTGCGGTTCAATCGGGTGCCGATGATGACGATAGCGATCGTGATCGGATTGCTGATGATTCTGGCTGCAAGCGGTAGCCTGCTTGTCTGTGCATGCATCGGCTATGTCGATTACATGCTCGAGAAAAGGAGAGACCTCCTACTTCTCAGGCAAGCTGCCAAGCGCCGCGGCAGGCTTTGATTCCATCGCCACTACAACATGAAGACGCCTCCGCGTCTCATCGGCAGATTGCGGTTCTCAGATCAAATCAGCACGGAGATTCAACGATGCAAGCCGTACGAATTCATCGTTTTGGTGGGCCGGAAGTCATGCAGCTCGACCAAATCGAGCAGCCGATACCAGCGACCGACGAAGTCGTCATCAAGGTTTTTGCCGCGAGCGTCAATCCGGTCGATGCGAAGATACGCGAAGGCAAATATCCCGTCGTCACCGAAGAAGATTTCCCGTATGTGCTCGGTCGCGACGTCAGCGGCGAAATTGCCGATGCGGGCCAATCGGTTTCAAGTTTTCTGATGGGTGACGAGGTTTTCGCCTTTCTGGCACCGGATCACGGCGGCTACGAAGAATTCGTGATCGCCACATCGGACGAAATCGCCACGAAGCCTCAATCACTGGACCACGTTCAAGCCGCTGCCGTGCCGCTTGCGGGCATCACGGCATGGCAGGGCCTCTTCGATCACGGCAAGCTCGAAGCCGGCCAGCGCGTTCTCATCCATGGCGGCGCAGGCGGTGTCGGCCACCTTGCAATTCAGTTCGCCAAGGCCAGGGGTGCTTGGGTGGCGACTACGGCTTCAGCGGCTGACCGGGATTTCCTGAATGGCTTGGGCGCCGACCAGATCATCGACTATAAATCAGAACGCTTCGAGACTGTCGTCGAACCGGTCGATCTCGTCTTCGATCTTGTGAGCGGCGAGACACAGGATCGGAGCTTTTCGATCATCAAAAACGGCGGCGCGTTGATTTCCACCCTGACGGAGCCCAATAGACAGCGCGCCGAAGCCCGAGGCATCAGGTCCGGCCGCTACACCGCCCAGCCGAACGGCGCACAGCTCCAGAAGATCGCCGAACTGATCGACAGCGGCAGGGTGAAAGTCCACGTCGATCGCACCTACGGGCTTCGTGAGGCAGCCGCGGCACAAGAGGCCCTTCAAGAAGATCACATCCGAGGCAAAATCGTCCTGAAGGTGCTGAACTGAATGAATTGAAAGTGGGTACTTAGATTGTCATTGGTGCAGGCCCTATAGGTCGCAAAACTGCTCGGCTTCTTGCCGAGGAGGGCCATAAAGCGACTCTTATCAGCCGCAACGCAGGGGCGATGGATGCCGGCGCGGTGCGCACCGTTTCGACGGACGCGACTGATGTGGAAGCGTTGGCGCGCCTCAGCGATGGGGCCGATGCGATCTTCATGTGTGCGATGGCCGCCTATCACCGCTAGCCAACCGATTTCTTCCCCATTCTGGATGGAACTCACAATCTTGAACAGACCCGTCCTATCGGCGTGACGTGGGAAGCGAACCGATTGCCGACGGCAGCGCAACATCATTTCCCTGATCTCGTTTCATCGAACGGCGCCAGAGACATGGTCATCCTGCTCATGACTTAAGCCATCGAGCATCTGAGGCCATCTGCCGTCAGATCGTGCTGCGCAACGAATTGAAATGCTGCATCATACGCTCCGCCGTCGGTCGGATACCGGTGAACAGTTCGAAAGCCTTCACCGCCTGAAACACCGCCATACCGCCGCCATCGAGAACGCGGCACCCCTTTTTTCTGGCAACCGTCACCAATTCGGTTTCGATCGGAAAATAGACGATTTCGGCGACCCACAGGCGATCCGACAGGAGTTGCGCGTCGAGCGGCAATCCGGGATGGGCGGCCATGCCCGTCGGCGTTGCGTGAACCAGGCCATCAGCAGCATCCAGGGCCGCGGCCAGATCATGGCCAACCGAGAAAGTGCAGGTGCTGTGAGCCGGCTGCAGCTGATCCACGAGTGCCTTTGCGCGCAAGGGATCGAGATCGAATATTTCGATCGAACCTGCTCCCATCCCAGCCACAGCATGGGCAACGGCAACGCCGGCCCCGCCCGCACCCAGCTGCACGACGTGATCGAGTGAAACGCCGGCCAGTCCGCGCCGGAAACTTTCGGCAAATCCCCACCAATCGGTATTGTGCCCGATCCTGCGGTTCCCTTGGAAAACGACCGTGTTGATGGATCGCAGCGTCTGCGCATCCGGCGACAGCTCGTCCATCAGGGCGACCGCCGCCTGCTTGCAGGGATGGGTGATGTTGAGGCCGGCAAAGCCTTGCGCCTCTGCCTCGTCGACAAGAGCCGGCAGGTCCGACACGGAAAGGCCACGCGCATCCAGGTCGATGAGATCGTAACGATAGGACAGGCCGCAATGTTCGCCTTCATGCATGTGCATGGCCGGCGTTAGCGAACGGCCAATGCCGGCACCGATCAATCCGACATGAAGCTGGCGCGGAATAATGGCGGCTTGAGTATTCAATTTTTCCTCCCGAGCGGCAAATCGAAGCCATGCCACAGGCTTGCCTGCAAAATGTACGAACTAGTACGTAAAGTCAATAAGAGGCATACTTTCCCGCCCCGGGAAAATCCCCAGCCGCAAACCAGGCGGCTTTGGGCGCCGTCAAGCCAATTCGGAAGAAGGCTGTCTTAGAAAGGCGAGAATGGCGTCGATGATCAAGGACTTGTGCCGCTTCTTCAGCTCCTCCGAGGACAGATCCCGCTCGAAGATCGCTCCGAAGGTGTGGCGATTAGAAACGCGAAAGAAGCACTGGGCGCTGATCATCATATGCAGATCGACCGGATCCACGCGACGCACGAAGCTGCCGTCGGCATAGCCCCGTTCGAGAATGTCCGTGATGATATCGATGACTGCGATGTTCGTCTGCGACAGGACGACCGAACGCTTCATATGCTCGGCACGATGGATGTTTTCGATGCTGACGAGGCGCACGAAATCGGGATTCTGATCATCGTGGTCGAAGGTGCTTGCGATCAATTGCGCCATCGCCTGGACGGGCGGCATGTTTTCGAGATCGAGCTCGCTCTCCAGCGTACGGATCTTCGTATAGGCTTGCTCGAGAACGGCGAGATAGAGCCCTTCCTTGCTGCCGAAATAATAGTAGATCATGCGCTTGGACGTCTTGGTGCGCTCGGCGATCTCATCCACGCGCGCACCGGAAAAACCGGCTGCGACGAATTCCTCGGTCGCGATCTTCAGGATATTTTCCTTGGTCGCGTCTGGATCGTTCTTTCGCGTCAGACGCTCGATCTTGGCCGCTTGCGCTTTCGTCATGCCCTGCCTGTCTTCCTGGGTCTGCCCCTGCCCATCATTGAAGATCAAAGCTTTAACACAGGCTTTACACGGATGGGGAGAGCCTAAAGTTTCGGCAGACCAATCGGCCGCAGGTGACGCCTGAGCGCAGCGATGCGGAAAATGGCGTTCGCCGCACCATATCCGCGATAGCCGCTGCGCTGGACGATCTCGAAGAAGAAGCCTTCGCCATAGGTCGGGCTGTAGAGCTGGAAGTATTCGCCGTGATCGTCGCGATCATAGAGGATGTTGTGAGCCTTCAGACGATCGGTGAAAGCCGGATCCAAACCAAACCTCGCCTCCAGATCGTCATAATAGTTGGGCGAGATCATCAGGGTGGCAAAGCCGTTATCCGATAAGGCAGCCGCTGCCGCGAAGATATCGTCCGTTGCAAAGGCGAGATGCTGAATGCCCGAACCAAAGGTCTCGGCGATAAAATGCCCGGCCAGAGTGTTGCGATTTTCCGCGCCGTTCAGCGTGATGCGCAGACTGCCCGGCTCGTTTTCGACGACCTGGCTGCGAACGACGCCGGCGGGATCGATAATATCGACCATCGGCGTCTTATGTGCATTCAAGATTGCCGTATAGAAAAGCAACCAGGTCAGCAGCTCCTCATATTTCGTCGTTTGCGCGACATGATCGATCCTCGTCAGACCGATTGGCCGCAGATCGGTCTCGTCGTTGACGGGATCGAATTCGATCTCCCATATGCGTCCGAGGGGGCCTTTGTGGTCGAGAAAGTATAGGACTCCACCGCCGACGCCCCTGACACCAGGCATTTCGATCTCACCGGGATCCAATGGCTGCTCGAAACGTTCCGCACCCAGGGCCACAGCCCTCGCAACTGCGGCTTCGGCATCATCCACCCACAATCCCATCGCATAGGCCGATTGCCCATGCAAAGCATAGGAGGCGCCGGCGAACCCGTCCGGATCGGTATTGACGACCAGATTGATATCGCCCTGCCGGAAGACATCGACACGCTTGGTCTTGTGACGCCCCACATGGCGAAAGCCCAGGGCTCGCAGCCGATCGGACAGAACGGGCGCCTCGGCTTCGTCGACGGTGAATTCGATAAAGGCGATGCCGTCCACATCGGCACACGCAGGCATGGGCGGCAAAGTCAGGCTGCTGTTCTCCGCGCGGCGAACCTGATCGCCGAGATAGACGAGCGACCGCCGGCCGTCGACGGCAATGGCAGTCGGCGAGCCGCCGCGAAACTGATCGTTGAAGATTTCCAGCGACAGATAGCCGTCGTAGCCTGTCGCGGCGACAGCCTTCATGAATTCGAGAACAGGAAGATCCCCCTCACCCGGCATGTTGCGGAAGTGGCGGCTCCAATAGAGAAGATCCATGTCGATCAACGGCGCGTCGGCAAGCTGGATGATGAAGATCTTCTCCTTCGGGATCGACCGGATCGAATTGACATCGATCTTGCGCGACAGCGTGTGGAAGCTGTCGAGAATGAGACCGATATTCGGATGATCGGCCCGGCGGACGATTTCCCAGGCATCACGGTGATCGTGAATATGCCGTCCCCAGGCAAGCGCTTCGTATCCGACGCGCAGGCCGCGCTTGGCCGCTCTCTCGCCGAGTTCGAAGAAATCGGCTGCGGCGCGATCGATCCCGCCCAGCGCCGCGGACGAAACGTTGGAGCAGACGAGAACGAGGTCTGTCCCCATTTCCTGCATCAGATCGAACTTGCGTTCGGCCCGATCGAAGGTCCGGCTGCGCAAGGGTTCAGGCATGCCCTCGAAGTCCCGGAAGGGCTGAAAGAGTGTGATTTCCAGCCCATGATCCCGAACCATTTGCCCAACCTGGCGCGGCGATTCATCGAAGGCGAGGAAATCGTTCTCGAAGATTTCGACACCATCGAAGCCAGCCTTGGCGATGGCCTGAAGTTTTTCCTTGAGGTCACCGCTGATCGAAACGGTCGCGATCGAGGTTTTCATTGTTTCATCCCGTTCACTTGGCGATTTTCAACAAACTCATCCGCGATCGCTAGCCGTCATCGCTGTCTCGAAGCCAGCTGCTAGACAGTCCGATCGACGTGGCGAACCGAGGCTGCAAAGCGTCGTCCGTCCCTGCCGAGCTGATCGATCGGCGTTCGGTAGGTCTCCGTTGCCGTTGCCGCAGAGACGGCAGCAATCAAGGCTGTAATCGATGTAAACACGGCAACCGGCACCCATCCCATCGGTCCGGTGCCCATCACGGCGGCGCTGATCGTGGGTGCGAAACCGCCGAGCGCAAAGCCGATCTGGGTGCCGACCGCCATGCCGGACAGACGCACACGGGTATCGAACATCTCCGCATAGAGCGCCGGCCAGATGCCGTTGGAAGCGCTGTAGACCACGCCCGAGAGCAGAATGCCGAGAACGAAGACGAGTAGGAGATTGTTCTGGCTGATGGCCCAGATGTAGGGCCAGATCAGCACCGCGCAGCCGACGGCGCCGAAGATGAACACCGGTTTGCGGCCGATGCGATCTGCAAGAGTGGCCCATGCCGGAATGGCGCCCAATGCCACGATATTGGCCAACACCAGAACGGTCAGCATCGTCGAGCGATCGATATGCATGGTATTGACCGCATAGGACAGCGTGAAGACGCTGAAAATGGTGCTGACGACGGAAATCAACGCGGCAAAGACGATGCGAAGAACATCGGCCCAATAGTTGGTAAAAAGCGAGACGAGCGGCACTTTTGCGACCTCGCCCTTCTTTGTTTCCTGCAGGAAGGCAGGCGTTTCAGCGAGCGTTCGGCGGACCCAGAATCCGACGACGACGACCACGAAGCTCAGAAAGAAGGGCACGCGCCAGCCCCATGACATCAATGCGGCCTCATCGAGCTTTCCAAGCGGGATGAAGACCAATGTGGCAAGGATCAGTCCCGCTTGCGTTCCGCTCAGCGTGAAGCTTGTGAAGAAGGCGCGCCGATTTTCAGGGGCATGTTCGAGCGTCATGGAACTGGCACCAGCCTGTTCGCCGGCAGCCGAAATGCCCTGCAGCAGGCGCGCGAGAACCAGAAGAATCGGCGCCAGAATGCCAGCCTGATTGTAGGTCGGCAGGCAACCGATGATGAAGGTCGAAAAGCCCATGAGAAGCAAAGTGAAGGTCAGCACCTTCTTGCGGCCGAACTTGTCGCCGACATGACCGAGAACGACCGCTCCCAGCGGCCGCATGATGTAGGCTACGCCAAAGGTTGCAAATGAGGCGATGGCCGCTGTTTGCGGATCTTCCGCCGAAAAGAAGATTTTCGGAAAGATCAGCGCAGCCGCTGTCCCGTAGACGAAGAAATCATAGTACTCGACGGCACTTCCGAGCCAACTCGCAAGCGCTGCCCGCCTGGGCGTCTTCTGTTCAACCTGTGTTGTCATTGTCGTTCCTCCCCGAAATTCCGATGTCAAAAGAGCGCCGCGACCGAGATGCGCAGGGTTCTATCCCGCACTCGCTCGCAGGACATTCAAGGTCATCCTGACGGTCATCGGTGCTGCCAGGGCAGCATTCCTCACTCCTCCGACCAATAATGTACGAACTAGTTCGTTTTGTAAAGCTCTAGCATTTCGCGATGGCTCGACGCATGGCTTGCGACGACGCACCGCGTCGCCGGCTCGGCTTTTACCCGCGTGGTCGCTTGCTCGGCTTTGTCGAAGCCTGGGATGTGTGTGATGACGGCTCTACGTCGCAAGGCGTGAGGCTGTCGTCGCCGTTAAGGTGACTCAACTGGTATTCGATCTCGATGGTCAGCCGCCGAAGGATCAGGCCCACGGAGTGAAGGACAAAGGGGTGATGCAAATGTTTCGCATGGCGGACGGCAACGCCGCATGCCTCGACATCGAGGGCGCCCGAACTCTTCTCAGAAGACGGTGCCAGTGAACGCCAGGATCAATGAATAGCGGCGGAGGTGGGCGCGTTGACCTTCGTCGACCAGATGCCGATATAGGTTCCGATCAACATCATCGCGATGTCCTCTGTCGTGTGATAACCATCACGAAAGAAGTCGAGGGCCGCACCGACGAGGGCGCTCGAAGCCTCGTCATCCGGCGGCACTTCATAGAAGCTATACCATTCCACCACAGCTTCCGCGAGCATTCGCCAATCGTTTCCTGTGGGAACGCGATGAGGCATGGCAGATCTCCTCCGATCTTATTGGGGGCGGATGTAGCGGACCCTCGCAGCAATTCAAGGAAGCGGCCGCTTTCATCATCCGGCTGAGAGAAACTCCTCGGCCGTCATGATTTCAGATTGAACGGAGAACCGTCTTTCGAAAAGCGTAAGTGCGGCTTCGTGCGCATCGTCGTCGCCGCTGCAGACCGCATCTTTTAAAACGACGACCCCATATCCGAGCTCGACGGCGCCAAGCGCGGTAGCCATGACGCAGACATCCGTCTCACCTCCAGTGATCACCAGGGTGTCTACGCGTTCTTGAACAAGACTCCGATGAAGGCGACCATCGGTCCAGGGCGAATAGGTGTGCTTGTCAAAGATGCGCGCCGGCGGAACGTAGCGCTGAAGCGGGTCAGCAAGCAGCAGCAAATCGTGCGGAAGTCGATTTGTGGTCATCATTTCCCATTTTTCGTAATAATCCCGCCATTTCCCCGGCATGCCGTCTGGACTCGGCGGTGGAATGAAGCGGGTAAAGATCGTACGCTCGGGAAACCGCCTCGTCACTTCGGTCACCTGGTCCAAAGTGCGCGCCATCCAAGGCACATGCCATGGCGTCTCGTCAAGGAACATCCGCTGCATATCGATACAAAGATGCAGCCAGGTCCTCATGCAGACACCGCCTTAGCGATCCATGGCGAGCTGGGCTTTTGTCGAGGTGGCCGATTCCCACTCTTCATTGCCGCCTCAAGTCGATGCTTTCGTCGCGATCTGCAATAACGCGATCTCCAATATCCCGATGTCGGCCAAACAGCCGACATGCGATAATGTTCCGGAATTATGGAATTTTGCCCATGTCCATCTATTTCGCCGACGCGAATTGGGCGAATGGATCGCGCAGCTGCCGAAGCAAGGGAAGGAACCTTCGGGTGCTGTCTGTGTTTGGATGCGGATAGATCGCGGAGGAAGAACGACAATGCCAGCGACAGAGAACCGAAAATACAGCGCATTGATCGTATACATCATCCTCATCGTGGTGGTGGGATGTGTGCTGATTATCGGTAGCATAGCCCTTTATCGCGGCGATGCTGAACGGCCCGGTCAAACGTCTCCCCATGCCCTCGATCAAACCCAATGAAAGCGAAAAATCGGTGTAAACCAACTGCGCCTCAAGCCTAAGATCGTGGGCAGTTCATAGACGGGCAGTTTCCCGGCATTGTCATTCACTCTCTGGAGGTGCCGTAATGCTGGACATCAGGACATTCCTGACCTTTTACGTCGCCGTTCTGGCAATTCAGCTCTCGCCAGGACCGGACATGGTTTTAGTCATTGGCCGAGGCATCGGTCAGGGCCGGCGCACTGCCTTTTTGAGTGCCCTCGGCATGACGCTTGTCTCCGGCGTCATCCAGATTTCGCTTCTGATCTTGGGTATCGCATCGCTGCTGCGCGCCTCGCCGCTGGCTTTCGATATCTTGCGCTAGGTGGGAGGCGGCTATCTTGTGTGGCTCGGAATCAGGCTGGTCTTGAAATCCATACGGCACAACAAACAAGGTTGGCGGGCGGAAATGCCGTCAATCTCGGATACGGCAGCGTTACGCGAGGGCGCAATCAACAATCTGACCAACCCGAAAGCACTCGCCTTTCTGTTTGCCTTTCTACCGCAGTTTGTCGATCCGATGAGCTCTTGGCCCGCGGCGGCGCAGATCCTTCTTCTCGGAATGGTAACAAAACTCTCGAACTTCCTCATCCTGAGCGCGGTCGCTTATGGCTCTGGTACGCTCGGCAGCTGGCTTTCGCGCCGACCGATCCTGATCGCGTGGCAAGAGCGATTTGCCGGCAGCATCATGATATTGCTCGGCCTGCGGCTTCTCTTTGCCGGCGACACTTGTTCGGCGTGACGCTTCCGCCGCATGCCAACCGCCTTAACGGATCCGTCCGATACTTGGACGTTCCCATCGCCTGCCATAGGACGCCCGCGGCGTCTTCAGCGCGTCAATCCGAAAGCAAATCCTATTGCCATGGCTGCCAGAACGGAAGCGATCGGCTTTTCGCGAATTCGCCGCCCAATCCCCAAAGTGCCGAGATCGGTATTTGATCCCATTGACGAACCGGATTGATCCTTCCGGCGTGCAAGGACACTCCCAGGTGTATCGCCAGCCTTATCCTCAAGGGCAATAGCACCCATGGCTGATGTGTGTGTCACCGAAGCCGGATCCGAGGCCGGAAAAGTATTTTCAAGCGCTTTGTCAAGTTCGCTTGCCGGGCCGTTTCTTTGCTGCCGCTTCTGTTCTTTCCGCAAGGATTGAACTGCTGGTGATTCATTTCGCTCGGGCATTTTTCGCTCCGTTAACAAAAGATCGGATCGGAAGAAGATATTCGGTGAACGCTGCCGCCGGCATAGATACTCCTGTAAAGGCAACGGCGATTTGATCGATTTGTTCCAACGACTTGCTTGCACCACCCGGTCGGCTCCCGACGCCAGCAGGCTCGCTCTGAGTCCGGACGATCAACGGTCGACCTGCGTGGGAAGAATCGTGTCGACCGAGACCTTGCCTTCCAATATACCCCGTTTCAGGTCGGTTCGGCCGCGATCGATCTCGATGACGGTATAAAGCTTATCGTCGCGAAACGCGCTCGCGTTACTGGTCGTTACATCTTCGGCGGGTGCTGCATCGACTTCCATAAAATCAAGCTCGCTGCCCGCTGCTACAATGCGAGCGTCGCCCGCGGTTCTCGCTGCCACGATGATCGTGCCTTGATTGGGCGCATTATCCCAATGCGGATCTTCTGGGGCAGCGATGGGTTCCAGGCGATAGACATTCAGCGTCTGCGCGCCATCGATCGTGGATGAGAGGGTAGCTGCATCTTGCAATTGGGCCTTGCTCTCGACGGAACGTCCGAATCTTGTGCGGCTGGTTGCGTTGTTGACATCGTCGGTTCCCGTTCTCGACACATTCGACATGTTGTTGTTCTCCTATCCCTGCCCTCTCCTTCTTCCGTTTGATCCTAACTGCCGTGCAACCAAATTGGTTCCGGGTTTCGAGATTGTCGGGGTGATCACGGCGAACGGAGGCGGAGATGTCGTGCTGCCGCTCCTGAAGGCAGAAGTGGTCAGCACCGGCTGGATCAATTCCGACACGCTCCCGGCGGACTGTGGCGCAGCCCAGGCAGCCCCGGAACCGCTGTTCATCGTGCGGCATATTTCGCGCCGTGACAGGCCCTCCCCCGCATGGCGCCGCTGGAGCGGCGACGCGCTTGTGGGAATCCTTTTGCCAGGTCTCCTGCTATTGATCGGCACCCTGCCGTTCTGGGGTGATTTCCGTCGCTATTCCCTAGCGCAGGCGGTCTTGCACGGCGGCACAAGTGCCGCGGTCGTCGGGATTCCCGAGGCAGCGCTTTATAATGGGTTCAGGCTTCGTGCTACTCGTCGCCTAGCGCACGCCACCACGGGCGGTCGTGCTCCTGATAAGCGCGGGAGGTCTCTTTCATTTGAGATATTCGGCCATCGCCAATTACTTTTGGCGATGGCCGCAACGCTTATTCTGCCACGGCATTGACGACGCGGCAGAGATTGTCGCTCATGCTGGGAGCCACCTGCCCCTGCGGCACCATGAAAACGGCATCGACACGGCTGCCCTTGCCACTCTTTCGGACGACGACGCGCAAGGTCTGAGGGCGGCCGGATCCGGTCGTTTCCTGTTGAGCTGTCAGCGTGCCGAGTTGTTTCTCGACATTCACGTCCACAAAACCTTCAGCCAGGACCGCCCTAGATACCTTATCGAAGGCGGCGGCAGGACCGACGGAGGGGAATTCCATCCAGGTCTTGTAGGTTACACCGGTGACGAGGGGGACGCCGCTGCTTTGGTAGTGCTGCGAACATACACTGGCTGCTGCGGACGTGAATGAAAGTGCGACAAATGCAAAAGCGCAAATTATCTTACGCAAGGGAATTTCCTCTGTTGACGAATGACTGATGCATACTTCCGTGATTGCTCATGCCGTGGTCACGGCCAAGCTTTGCGACTGCGGCGGCCTACCCCCTTGGTTCCCTGCAGCGTTGAAAGGCACTCGTTTCCTTCGCGCCAGGGATTGGGAGTATAACGGGTTTGACAGCTGCGACGATGAATAAAAGGCGACCTCGGCGGACCCGCCTATTCGTATACCCCCGCACATAATTGTCACCTTTGAAAAGGAATTGCGGCCCCTGACCAATTTCCATTCCATTTCAGGAAGATAGCAGTAAAACTTTTCCGAGCAACGACAACAGCTCGTTCATCTTGTGCAGTTTCGTCCAAAACAAGTGCACGCAGGTTCCAATCTTGGCACGACGATCTATGGCAATCTCCCCTCCCACGGAGGAGCACGAGGTCACCTCGAGCGAGGCCGATCGAGCTTGAATTCCGAGGAAGGCGCCGGCCCTCAGCCGCTACTGCGCCTTATGCCATTTCGAACGCTCGCAGACCGTGTCATAATCCGAGACCGTCGGTGTGCCGTCTCCAAAGCTGCTCACCTCCAGCTCCAAGTCACCCTTGCGGTAGTAGTAACTGCAATACGCCAAACCCGTGCCCGCGCAATCGGTCGTCTCGACGATCCCCATCTTGCGAAGACTGTCGCCGAAAGCATCCGGGTAGGATGGCGGCGGGCTCTGAAATGGCTCCCATCCCTTGGCAATGATTGCCCGTCGGACTTCGGTGATGGGCTTGCCATAGATATTCGGCACCACCGCCTTGCCGTCGCAAACCTGCTCCTCAGGCGCCAGCGGTTTCACCTCCACATCCCCACCTTCAAGCTTGATCTCGCCGATAGGCATCTGCACGAGATCACCGTCGAGAATGCGCAGATGGTTATTGACCGCGGTAATCCTGCCGATCGTCAGCTTGCTGTTCTTGTCGGTATAAATCAGAGCCAGCAGGTTCGAACCGTCAAAAAGCGCAATGTTGCCTTGGTCTATGGCGCAGGCAGAACCGGTCGCCTGATCGAACTCGGCCGCGAAGCTGACTGCCTCGTAGGGGCCGAGTTTCGCCTCACCGGTTACCCCCCAGCCAAGATCGGAGGCAATCTTGGCGCCGGCGCTTTTGGTCTCGGGCAATACACCGCATGATGGCGCTCCGGAGGTATCCGAGTCCGGTGCCTCGGGCAGTTTTGCGAGACGGGTGATCTTCAGACCTGGCACGGCGGATTTCAGGGCCATCCGGTCTTTCCCGCTCGCCGGAGCGGCGAATGAACCCATCGAAGTCAGCAGGGCGAAGATCAGCAGAGCATAGACCGCCGGGAAAATGGAGAAACGTTTGAAGGCAAGCATGGGTGGAGGATGCCGATCGGTGGAAAAACTCAGTGATGTCTAGTGAAAGGCCAAACATCCTTCAAGGCATGCTGCCTAATGGCCGGTTTGCCCATGTCCATTTCGAGTGTACATTCGTACATCTCGTGCTCTCGCAGACGAACTTAGCGATCCGGCACGCCGAAGGGCAAGGTCCAGCCCAAGGGGCCGTTGACCGGCTTCTCGCGGGGATGAAGGGCAATCGTTCCTGACACTGAATTCGAGCGAGAGACGACTTCCAGTGTCTCACCCGGCGTATGGCCGAATTCAGTCTTGAAGAGACGATAAAAGTACTTCTCGTTCGAGAAACCATGTTTCCATGCAAGCTCCGCTATATGGAGTCTTGGCCCGCTCGGATTTGCCAGCATCTGATAGGCCCGGCGCAAACGCTTCCGCTGTATCTGCCGCATGATGCCCCCATTGCCCTCGAACAAATGGTAAAGCTTCGCCCGCGAGACCCCGATATCATGGCAAATCCGGTCCGGCGTCAGATCGGGTTCGAGTAAATGGGCATCGAGATAGCGCAAGATGCGGCCAAGCAACAGCTCGCGTATCGGGCCGGCCGCCTCCTGCATCGCATCGGATGCGGACGAAACCGCGGCCGTCAGGAGTTGCAGTGTCGATTGCACCACATAGGGGATTTCCTGCGGCCGCAAGCTGGTGAGATTGCGCAGCAGCGAAACGAGATGATCCGTCAGGAGGTGGGCGACCCCAGTTGAAAGCGTATGTCCATGCAGGAGCACTGTTTGGCTCGGCAGCAGATCCCGCGGAACGGCAAGCGATATGGTATTGTCGGCCTCGACCAGGCAGTCGTTGACCTGGGCGGCATCGAGTACGAACAAGTCGCCGGCCGTCTTGATCGATGAGGCGTCGGTCGATCGATAGGTGAAGCGGCCACTCAGAATTGACGTAAATCGGTAAAAGTCATATCCGTCGGTCCGGATGCGCCGCTCGGATCTGAGGACTTCGTAGGCGGCAGGCCGGCCTTGGCGAAGCAGCCTTCTGCCGGACAGGATGAGCGGGCCAAGCGCGGCACCGGTCGCCTCCGCGTCGAAGGGGCCAGATTCAAAGTCCTGTAACCTGCAGTCGCAGTGATTGTCCTTTACCCAGAGATGAAACCGATCTTTCTCGGGCAAATTAACGGTTGAAAAATTGTAGACTAAATCGGACGATGTCTGCGTCATGAATGCAATCCCGGCCCCTTTTGGCCTGCAAGCATAGATAGGCGAACCATAACTTGTGGCAATAGGCTGGTTGGACCGTATTGAGTGTTTATCAGAATTGCCTTTTCTAAATTAGAAAACACAACTTTATTCGAAGCGCGATCGATAAGGAAATCTGCATGAAGCATCTCTACAAGCGCCTCATCGCCCCCCTGCTGGTGAGCCTCGCGCTGGGCGGCACGGCGAACGCGGCGGATCCTTCCTATGATCGTTACAAGTCCTGGCTGATTGCATGCGACAATGGTTTGACCTGCGAAGCCAAGGGTTTCGAGAATGGCGTCATAAGCCGTCCCGACATGCACTTTCATCGCGCCGCTGGCCCTAATGCGCTCACCGAGGTGGCGATTGGAGTCCCGTTTCCGGTCGGCTTGAACGATTTTCGCGCCGATGGCGTATCCTTGCATTTTGGATCGGCATGGCAGCTCAGTCGCGATGAAAATCTCACAACGATCTCGACCAGCAATCCCCAAGCGGTCATGGAGCTGCTTTCGGCTTTACGCAATGCCGCCCAACTGGAAGTTGGGGCCGATAAAGCCGTGATCCCGCTCGATGGCATGGTCGCTGCTCTGTTGCATATGGACGATCGTCAAGGCCGCCTCGGCAATGTGACCGCTTTGATCAAGCGAGGCGCCGCTCCTGCATCAAGCGTGGCAGCCGCTCCTGCCTTGCCCATCGTCGCGCGTCGAAAGATTGATATCGCTTTATCCGATGTGGAAAAACAGCGGCTTATCCTCCAGGCAAGAAATTCCGGCAAGGCCGTGTTTGAGGCGGAAGAATGCGAGGGCAACGCATCAGGGGAAGATCTAATGGAGGAAGCTTACCCGCTCGACGCCGATCACGCCCTTGTATTCATTCCCTGCATCATGGGCGCTTATCAAGGGTCATCGCTGGCTTTCATCGTGCCACGGAACGGAAAGGGTGCTCCCATTCCGTTTCAGCCGATACTTCCTCTCGGCGGTGACGGAACCGAACTGAAAATACTAACGGAACCGGGCTTTGACATGAAGAGCGGATCATTGCAGATGGCAGGCAGGGGGCGCGCGGTCGGCGATTGTGGGCTTACCGCCGAATGGGTATGGGATGGCGCGCGGTTTCAGCTGGCGGCGGTATCCTATCAGGGGACCTGCGGCGGCAGTCAACTCGGAGATTGGCCGGTTCTGTTTCGGACGAGGTGAAGGGTAATACTCTTTCTCTCTGATCTGATGCCCTGCCCCGGTGAAAAGTCGCATGGTGCACGATTGTCCGAGATAGGTGTACCTGCGTTTGGATTTTGCGAACCGGCTGGAGGAAGATCACCGCAGGCGTTAGCTACGAGCTGCCGCTCGGGGGACGACCCATGCCAGACCGAGCCTTCGTGCGACAGCACATTGCCGCTAAGAGTCTGAGGCATTTATGCGTAGGTTTATACTGTTGCTTGCACTTCTTGGCATTGCAGATGCCGCTTATGGCAAGGACGTCTATCTCTATGACCTCCTGAAGGACCCGGTTCACGCCCAGTCATGGAAAACCATGCTGTCATCGGCAAAACAGGCGCCGGCCTGGGTCCGCGACGGGAACAGGTTTATTGCGGAACCGGTCAAAACCATATCCGCTGACTCGACAGATTACTCGCTCAGCATCATCGCCGAACAGCATGCAACCAATGACGGCCAAGCGGCAATTCTCTTCACCATGGATGGGACGCAGGCATGGGCGGAAATCCAGGAAGAGGGAAGCCAAAAGCGCTATTTGGGCAACCCCTCGGCAGCGCAAAAGAATGCGCTCGACAAGGCTCTGGCGGAATAATCACGCCAAAGCACCCACGCGGCGCCACCCTCACTGCCGGAGGGCATCGATCACGATCCTGAATGCGGGCGAATTCTGCCGCCGGCTCGGATAGCAAAGATAATAGCCGGGAAAGGCCGGCGACCAATCGTCCAGAACCTGAACCAAACGTCCCGATTCGATGGACGCTTGAACCAGATCTTCCGGCAGGTAAGCGATCCCGTATCCGCTCAGGGCTGCATCGATCATCGCGTAAGAGGTGTTGAAGGTCAGCTGCCCATCCACGCGCACGCGTAATTCCCTGCCGCCTTTCTCGAACTCCCACGCATAAAGGCCACCCGATCGCGCCTGCCGATGATTGATGCAGATGTGGGTGACAAGCTCCCCTGGATCGTCAGGAACCCCACGCGCGGAAAGGTATTCCGGCGATGCGACGGCGACGAGACGCCAATCGGGACCAATCCTGACGGCGATCATGTCCCTGTCCAGGCTTTCGCCAAGCCGGACGCCTGCATCGAACCTTTCCTCCACGATGTTGCGAAAGCCGTTGTCGATGTTTAGTTCCAGCTTTACGTCCGGATATTCCTTCAAGACAGGACGCAGCTTCGGCCAGACGACGCTGTCGAGAGCATGGTCCGAGAGCGTCATGCGCACAGTGCCGGAAGGTTTATCCCGAAACGCCATGAGTTCGTCTATTTCGGTGTCGATCTCCGCAAGTCGTGGTGTGAGCGACCGGATAAGCCGCTCTCCCACGTCCGTGGGAACGACGCTGCGGGTCGTGCGCGTCAAAAGACGGAGTCCCATGCGAGCCTCCAGACGCTTGATCGCATGGCTGATCGAGGATTGAGAGGTACCGAGTTTCGCCGCCGCCTTCGTAAAGCTCCGTTCCTCCGCGACCGCCAGGAACCACAGCATCTCGTTCAGGTCTTCGCGCTTCATCTCTTATCTCCGACTCGACAATCGATTAATATCAAAGATTGATAAGTCCGAACAAATTGCAATGACCAGCCATGGGAATGCGCAGTGTCTATCTTGCGGCCATGGCACAGCAATCACTCCGCGATCGCCTGTCGGATAGCATCGTGACGCTGGCGCCCAGTTACGACGTCCTCATGGCCGGCCGTGCTCCGCTTGGTGCGGCAATCGGGGCTTCTGGTCGAGGTCGGCAGCCATTGTCATGCGTCTCATGCCGTAAACGACAAGGAGCTCACCGCAATGGAGCTTCAAATGAGCGTGAATCCATTCTCTTGAGACTTTGGTCCGAACACCCTTGCGACCCACGTCCCAATCCAATCGACTGAAGCCTGAGAAAAGGAACCGATTGCAATCAGGTCCTGTTTTACCAACAGCTCCGTCAATGACGGACGAATAGCAGGTGAAAGGAGATTCTGATGAAAACCAAAGTACTTAGCATTGCGGCACTCTCGCTTGGCCTGGCCGCCGGATGTGCCTTCGCCCAGTCGTCGACCGTCACTGGCGCGGCAGGCGGCGCCGCAACCGGAGCCGTGGTCGGTGGACCTGTCGGAGCTGCCATAGGCGGCGTGGCGGGTGCCATCGTCGGCACGGCCATCGATCCGCCGCCGCAGAAGGTGGTTACCTATGTGCGCGAACAGCCCCTGCCCGATGACGGAGTGGTTGTCCGTGAGCGAGTGGTCGTCGGCCAACCATTGCCGGAAAGGGTCGTCATAAGAACCATTCCGACGAATCCGCGATATGCTTATGCTGTGGTCAACCACGAACGGGTGATCGTTGAACCATCATCGCGCAAGGTCATCCAGATCGTTGAGTGACCGGGCTGGAGAGCGGAAACACGCTCTCCAATCCTCCCTTTGTCGTTGCGCTACCCATCCGGTAGAAACGACTGGTCATGCATGATCATGACGTGAAGAGCAAATTGCCTATCGCCGGATCGAGCAGCGTCCGGGGCGGAAAGCTTCGACCCGGCGATAGAGCCGGCGGGCGGACCGGCTATGAAGTGGCGTCAGCGGCGCGGACCCTCAAAAGGTTAACCCCAGGAACCGCCGATGCCAGACGCGCGGCAATCGATATTCTTATGCTGTAAATCCGCTATGGCAGCGCCTCAGTCGTCGATCTCGGTATCGCTCTGAGACGCGGCGGTGGATTGCCTTTCCAGTGCGTCACGCACTTCTGCGATTTTTCCCGTATTCGTTCCGGCTCCGAGAATGCTCTTTGCCTCGGCAAACGTCTGGTCCGTCACTGGTTTGTTCGACAGCTGCGCCAGGGCCGAACGCAAGGCGCTGTCGCTGAGAGCGGGATCCGTCGGCACCGCCGTCGTTCCATATTGCATTTCGAACTCTGCATATGCCTTCACATAGGCTGAGAGCGCCGCCATCTTGGGGTCCTTCGAATTCAAGTAGGCGTGGTAATCTCTCTTGAGCGAACTCAGGCTGCCTTGGCCGGGCTTCGAGACATGTGTCTTTGCGCTTGCGCTATGGGACTTGGAGTGCTTGTCGGGGTGATGTGCCAACAAGGATGATGAAGTGCCAGAGGCCGTGGCCGTATTCGCGGAAGTGTCGCTGGCATCGTCGTCACCGGACTTTGCGTGGTCGGATTTTCCCTGGCCATGGCTCCCGCCATTTCCATTGCCGTTACCGCCACCATTTCCATTGCCGCCGCCATTGCCGCCCTTGGCGAATGCCGTCCGTATGAAGCCGACGGCAGTTCCTCCCATGGGAGCGACCGCCAATACCAGGCCGAGGCTTGCGGTACCGATGATAGAACCGATTTTCATGCGCATTTCCTTCAAAAAATCCGTTGTCCGGGACAGCGGACAGCAAAATCAATGCGCACTACAATATTGCTGAATTCCGAGGTTTCTACATTGGTCGGACTTATGCCTCGGGCATTAGGACCATGGTCCGATTGATCCCGCCCGATGGTCCCTTAGATTGCATGGGCCGGATAGCGCTACCATCTTCAGATGACGACCCGGCCGGTGCGGACGGGCAACGGTTGACACTCGATCCAGCTGGGATAGCTATAAGGGGTTGGGAGATCAGTGCTGACTATGCCGGTTCCGCGAGCAAATCGTACACACAAGCTATCTCTGGCAGGTCTGATCGAACGCTGGAACTCTCAATCCTTGGCAAGACAGTTCCTGCTTGCCGGCGGCTTCGTCGCGATCTGTGCCATGCTCGTCGTCGGCTCCTTCGTTGCCGGCCTGATCGAAAATGCGGTAACGCGCAATTCAGCGGCGACGACGGCCCTTTACGTCGATAGCGTCATCGCCCCGCTTCTGCCCGATATGCAAACCACACAGGTTCTCGATGATACGGTAACGCGGGCCCTTGACGAGACACTCGGCCAGGGGGCGCTGGGCACACGGCTGTTTTCATTCCGGCTGTGGCGCAGCGACGGAACGATCCTTTATTCCAATGACAAAAATCTTTCCGGCAAGCAGTTTCCGCTCTCGGATAGTCTCAACACCGCTTTCTCCGGCCAAATGGTCGCCAAGTTCAATCGGCTCGACGATGTGGAAAGCGTTGCCGAGCGCAATAGCGGCAAACCGCTGCTGGAAATCTACAATCCGGTGCTGCAGCCCTGGTCGGGCAAGGTCGTCGCCGTTTCCGAGTTTTACGAGGTCGCCTACGACTTCGAGGGGAGCCTGACACAAGCGCGGCTGTTGAGCTGGCTTGTGGTCGCCTTGTTCACACTGACATTCTTCGCGCTTCTCTCGATCATCGTTCTGCGCGGCAGCCGCACCATCGACAATCAGCGCAAGGCGCTCAATGGCCGCATCGGAGAACTGTCGACGCTTCTTCGACAGAACGAGGCATTGCGCGCGCGCGTTCAACGGGCGACACAGCGCTCGGCCGCGCTCAACGAGAGCTATTTGCGCCGCATCGGCGCCGACCTGCATGACGGTCCTGCCCAGTTGGTCGCCTATGCCTCTCTGCGCCTGGATAGCCAGACCCTGACAAATCCCGCCACTGCGCCGGACGAACGCGAGGCGTCGCTGCGCACTATCAAAGCCAGCCTCGACGATGCGATGGCGGAGATCCGAGGCATCTGCGGCGGGTTGATGCTGCCACACATCGAGACGGATAATCTGCCCGGATTATTGGGGCGTGCAATCCGCGCCCATGAGCGGCGCACCGGCGTCACCGTCGCGCTCTCCGTCGGCGCGATACCGGCGGACCTTTCCACCTCGGCGAAGATCTGCATCTATCGCTTTGTGCAGGAAGCCCTGAACAACGGCTATCGCCATGCCGGCGGGATCGGACAAAAGGTCGTGCAATCCCTGGAAGGCGGCCAGATCGTGATCGAGGTCGCCGATGAAGGGCCGGGATTTGATCCGAAAGATGTCGGCCCGCAAAAACTCGGCCTCGCTGGCCTCAGGGACCGGGTCGAGAGCCTTGGCGGCACGTTTCAGCTTTTATCGTCGAACCGTGGAACAACCGTTCGAATGTCTTTGAACATCGAGGAAATGGAACAGGCATGACAGCTCCGATCAGCTTGGCAGTCATCGATGACCACCCGCTTTTCAGGGAGGGTGTTATCCGAAGTCTGACTGAAATGGATGGATTTAGCGTCGTCGGCGAAGGAAGCAGCCGAGAGGACGCGTTGCGGATTGCGGCGGAGTGCCGGCCGGACATCCTGCTGCTCGACATCTCCATGCCGGGAGGAGGGCTGGACGCCATTCCTCTCATACTCGCCCAGATACCGGACCAGAAGATCGTGATGCTGACGGTCTCCGAGGCAAGCGACGACGTGATGGCGGCGCTCAAGAGCGGTGCGAAAGGCTATGTGCTGAAGGGCGTTGGATCCAGGATGCTCGCCGATATCATTCGCAGCATCGCCGCCGGCGACAGCTATGTCGCACCGACGCTATCGGCTCGCCTGATTTCGGAAACCGGATCGAGCGCTCAAATAAATCCCTTCAACACGCTGACGGATCGGGAACGGGAGGTGCTGGAATTGGCCTCAGCCGGATTGAGCAACAAACATATCGGCCTGAAGCTCGATCTGCACGAGAAAACCATCAAGCATCACATGACCCAGATCTTTACCAAGCTTGAGGTGAGCAACAGAACGGAAGCGGCGATGGCGTTCCGGGACGAGCTTGAAAGGCGCCGTCAGTGAAGGAAGGACTTGAGCCGCTGCTCGTCGGCGATCGTGGCATTGCGGTTGACGATTGTGCGGCCCTTTGAATCCTGCATCACATAACGTCCACTCTGTATCTTTTCGCTCATGCCATCCTTGTGGCGAACGGTAATCGCGCCGTTGCCCGTGTCGGTGGACTGATCTACGTCGACCTGGCTTTGCGTCGCGCTCTTGGCGCTGGATGACTGGCCCTTGTCATTTCCTTTCCCATTGCCATTGCCATTGCCGTTACCGTTACCGCCGCCGTTACCTCCATTGCCGCTGTTGCCGCCGCCGTTTCCATTGCCTCCGCCGTTTCCGTTACCGCCGCCATTGCCCCCACCATTGCCACCGCCATTGCCGTTCCCGCCCTTGGCCTCCGCCAGCTGCTGCGCAAATATCGCCGAACCGCCATGGATTTTGACGGTGTAAGGGAGCGCGGCGCTGACGAAAGTCAGCAACAAGCAAGGCAAGGCAGCAATAAGCTTTCGACGCAATGACACCTGTAGCCTCCTGAGGCTTGAAGTCGTTCAAGCGACGGGCGGCCATCGTCCCCTGGCGCGAAAGCGCCGCCCTCTATCGCCGATTGGCAAGTTCCGATCTCCATATCAGATCGTCGCAACACCGCGAGCGGTCAAGTTCTATCACGCGGGACAAAGCCCGGCTTGGACTTCAGCAATCGCGTCAGGGACCTTTTGCCGACGTGGGATCAGACCAACGTCGGAGAAGAAGACCGACCGAAGCCCAATTGTATGGTTGCATTATTGAAAGCAATTTTTCCCGGCCGATATGACTGCGCTCGCCGGGACCCTATCGACGCGGATGCGGTGGTCGGGACCCAATAACGTCTCTTAAAAATTGGCACACGCGATGCGGCAGCACCTACGCGATCGGTCCGATGGGGGAGTATTATGACCCAGCAATGGAGGATATTTCTGGCCCGTTCAACCCCGCCAGGCGCAATATTGGATTTCTCGGCCGCCGAGTTTGCCATCGAGGTTGCCGTCAATCTTCGTTATTGCCTGAAACTCGTCCAACCGACGCCGGAATGCATTGATCTGGCCGAGCTCGTGCTGCTGCGCGCGCAGAGATATGGCGAGGCCAGAATGGGAGATAAATCGCTGTTGTTCGCGGAGGCGGAAGATGCCCTTGCCCAGGCAACAAGGCTGCTCGAGATCGAACTCGAATATTGCTCGACACGGAGCATGAAAAGCAGTTGCGATCAAGCCGCCTGAGATTTTCGTCAAACCATGCCATGTCGCGCCAAGACCCTATCCGCGTGATCGCAAGGCTGCAGTCAAAGGAAGCCTGCTTGCAACGGTTGCCGGCAAGGCGCCGCCCAGAATGCCGATCGCAAGTCCGAGCAGACCGGCCGTCGCCATGACATCGCCGGTCACGGAGAGCTGGAAGGCCATGCGCGCGCCATTCGTCCCAACCGTACTTGCCTGCCAGCCATTGAAGGCCAGCCACGAAGCCAGCAGTCCGACCGCCACACCAAGGGCGGCAAGCACGATTGCCTCCATCCATGTGCCGAGAAACGCGGATATCCGGCTGAAGCCGAGCGCTCGAACCGTGGCGATCTCGACGGTACGGTCCGACACGGAATTCATCATCGTATTGAGCGCACCGGCGGTCGCTCCAACGGCCATCAACAGCGCAAGCGGCCAGCCGAACAGCCGGATGAGACTGGCCGTGCGGGCCGATTGCGCCGCATAGAGGTCGGCTTCGACAACAGCGCGAAGCGGCGTGGTCCTGATCGTGTCGAGCTTGGCCTGAAGTCGTGGCAACAAGGCGGGACTGGACAGCCGCAAGCGCAGGCTCTGGACCTGCCCCTGCCGGTCGAAGGCCGATCGAACCGCGTCGAGGTCGGCCCAGATCTCGGACTCGAAGGCACTGCCTCGCGCCGAGAACAAGCCGACCACCGTCCAGCCGACCGTGCCGAGCCGCAAGGTACTGCCGATCGATATTCCGAACTGCTGCGCGAGACGGTCCCCGACGACGATCTCGCGCGAGCCGGGTGTGAACAGGCGGCCGGCCGACAAGGCGATATGGTCACGGATGGACGGACCGGACTGATCCATGCCGCGAAGAGCCAAGGTCCGGCCCTCTTCCGACCCGTTCGATTTGGCATCGACGGCAACGACGATTTCACGCGAGAAAATCGGCATGCCGTTGGCGTCTCGCGCCACGCCGATATCGTCGGTCATTGCTCTCAGGGTGCGAATGACCGAGGCGGGTACATCGGAGCCGGTCTCCTGGTTGGTGCCGCCACCCAGGACAACCGCGACGGAGCTGGAGCCGGCACTTTGCAGGGCCATCTCGAAACCTCTTACCATGGCCAGGAAGCCCGCGAGAACGCAGACGACGAGCGCCACGGAAAGAACCATGGAGGCGGAAATGGAGATGCGTCGCGGCAGGCTGAACAGATTTGCCCTGATCATGACGAATGCTTGCCTGGCATTGGAGGACATGTATCTACCTCGTTCTGAATGCGGAAATGATCGGGATCCTGAGCGCGTTGAGCGCCGGAAGGGCACCGGTTACGAGCGCAAGCAGGGTGACGATCGTCAGGGCTCTTGCAAAAATCGCATGGGAAAAGACGAGGCCGATCGCAGGTCCCGTGATGACCGTTGCAAGCAGTGCAAGTAGCAGGCCGATGGTGCCGCCGGCCACGAATATGAAGAATATTTCGCCGAGGATCAGCGCCATGATCCATGAGCCGGAAAAGCCCAGGGTTTTCAAAACGCCGATCTCGAAGGTGCGCTCGCGAACGGCAAAGACCATGGTATTGCCGACGATCATCAGCAGCGTGACGAATGCCGCCCCGACGACCATGTTCACGATCAATCCGATATCGGCATATTGGCGCAGGAAGGCCTCGAGGAACTGCTTTTCGGACCTGGTCTGTGTCGGCGCCGCCGAATTGGCAAACAGCTGATCGATCCTTGAAGCAAGCTCCCCTGTCTGGACACCCGGCCGCGGCCGGATGATGAAGGCGTCGACCGTGTCCTTGTTGCGGGCTCTGAGCGCATTGACATAGTCGTATTGGGCAACGACGAAATAGGTGTCGGTCGAGGCGTTCTCGCCGTTGAAGATACCGGCGATTTCAAAGGACCAGTCATGGCTGCCATCCTGCTTTGCCATGTCGAAGCTGGTGACGGTGATCTTCTGGCCGACGGTCCAGCCTTGCGCTTCGGCAAGCGCCCGGCCGACGAGGACGGTGCTGCGGTCCCTGGCGAGCCCGCTGATCAGATCCGGCGTTAGCCCGAGCTCCTTGCCGTTCGAACTGTAAAGCCGCGCGGGATCGGCGGCACTTACGGAGATGATGTTCTTTTCGACCGTCGCAAAGCCACGCAAACGCGACATATAGCCGACGGCGGCTACACCTGGCTTGGCGCCGATCCGGTTCAGGTAGGAAATCGGCAGCGGCTGGGCGCGGCCAGCCGCGCTCATGGCCCCGAGGATGTCGTCGCTCGCCGCCGACGAGCCTTGGCTACCATCGATGAAGCTCGTCGTCAGGCCGTAGATGAGAAAGGCGGTGGCGACACTTATCATCAGCAATATCGTGCGCAAAGGCTTTCGCCAGGCGCTCTTTTGCACGAGATCGAGGAATGTCATGCGTCGGCCCTCCGCTCTTCGACGAACCTGCCCTTGTCGAGATGAAGCGTTCGGCCAGCATAACTTGCGGCCTGCGGGTCGTGGGTCACCATGATGATGGTCTTGCCGAGCTCGCGGTTCAGAAAGCGCAGCATTTCCAGCACCTCGTCCGCCGACCGGCGGTCGAGGTCGCCCGTGGGCTCGTCGCAGAGCAGCAATGCCGGATCCGCGACGATGGCGCGCGCGATGCCGACACGTTGCTGCTGGCCGCCCGACATCAGCTTCGGATACTGCTTCTGGCGACCCGAAAGTCCCACCAGATCCAGGACCTTGTCGACGCGGACCCGGCGTTCCCTTGATGAGAGCGGCTTCAAGAGAAGCGGCAGTTCGATGTTCTCGGCCGCGTTCAGCATCGGCAGGAGATTATAGAACTGGAAAACGATCCCCATGTTATGGGCGCGCCAGGCCGAGCGGGCTGCCTCTCCCATCTGGTCGAGATTGCTGACCCCGATACGCAGGCGGCCCTGATCCGGCCTGTCTATGCCCGACAGCATGTTGAGCAGCGTCGATTTCCCGGATCCGGAAGGCCCCATGATCGCGACGAATTCGCCCTGCGCTATCTCAAGATTGAGATCGGCAAAGATCGGAATGGTCTCGGTCCCTATCCTGTATCCCTTCTTGACATTGTTGAGCACGATATACGGCTCGTTGCTTGTCGAAGCAGTCATCGAGAAGTGTCTCCTGGCTGTTGTGCTGGAATGGTCGAAATTCGAATGCGGGCGGCCATGTTGGGCATGGTGCCGTCAGGTGGATCGAGGAGCGCCAGGCGCAGCGTGATCGTGCCCTTTTCCGCCGAAGCGATCGGCCAAACCTGCAGGATCTCGATCGCAAAGGGCTTATCCGGAAAGCCGTCGAGAACGCCCTCACCGCGAAGGCCTGGACGAAGCTCGCCGATATTGGTTTCGGCGACGTCGGCGTCGATCACCATGCTTTTGGTATCGGTGATCGTCAGCAGGCTTTCGTTTTCCTTGATACTGTCCACCCGGGCCAGAACCCGGCCGCCGACACGGGCGTCGAGCCGCGTCACCGTGCCCGAGATCGGGGCTTTCACGGTCAGCGCGTCGACATGTTCCTGCGCGACCTTCACGCCGAGTTGCGCTCTGGTGTAAGTTTGGCGTGCCTGATCGACTGCGTTCAATGCCGTATCTCTTGCCGTTTGTGCTTCCTCGACGGTCTGGACGGAGACAGCGTTCTTTGCTGAAAGCGCCGCATTGCGCCGCAGCGAGCTGTCTGCCTGCTTGAGCGCCAGGATCTTGCCGTCAAGGACAAGCTTGGCGGCATCGCGATCCGCCCTCGCTTGCTCGAGTGAGAAGTCAGCGCTGATATCGCCGATCCCAACGAGAACCTGCCCGGCTTCGACGCGATCGCCGACGTGTACGCCGACCGATGCGATCTCTCCCTCGTATTTGGAAAAGACCGTCACGATACGCGGCGCGACGACATAGCCGGACCCGGTTATCTCCGGCGCGGATGCCGGTCTCAGCAAATTGGCTGAAGGGATGGGCGAGCCAATACCGGACGCCGCCTGGGTGGATGAGACACTCGGTTTGTCGTCGGTTGGCGTCGTGATCGCCGGCTGCGGCTGGAGGGCGGTTTTGAGGCGTGGCGCGATATCCGGCCAGAAGAACGCGACAGTGATCGCACTGACGCCAAGTGCAAACAGGATACTCGAGAGGAAAAGTCGCCGGCTTTTCCTGACCGGCGGCTCCGCTGTTTGGAACGAAGGCTCAAGGGATAATGACCTGAGCGTTTCGGCGAGTTTGCGATTTTGTTCGGTGTTCGTGTTCATGCCGCCAGCATGAACGAGACGCCCGAAAACTCGACCTCAAACGCGTTCCAGATCGTACTCGATCGCGATCTGGTACTTTTTCCCCCTAGGCGGCGGCCAGGGTCTTCTTCCGCCACTCCAAAGGCGTGACCTCGGTCACGCGCCGAAACTCGCGATTGAAATTGGACTTCGTCTGAAACCCGACTGCATACATGATCTCGATGACCGACTTTTCGGTTTCGGTCAGCAGCTTGCAGGCGGCGGCGACACGAGACTCGTTGACATATTGCGAGACGTTTTTCCCCGTGGCCCGGTTGATCGCTTCGGAAATCTGACGCGCCGACAGGCCGGCCTTGCGTGCCAGTCTGTTCAAGGTCAGATCGTGATCCTCGTAGAGCCGCCTCTCCGACATCAGCGCTTGAACGGCAGCCATCGTCTCGATATCGCCCGCATCCGCCTTTGGAGCTTCGGCGATCTCAGGCGCTTCCTTTGCCGCGCCGCTGCGGCTGGCAGCCGCGGCCGCGGCCGACAAGATGATGAGCGCCACCAGGTTCCCACCGACAATGAGGGCCGGCGTGTACTGGCCATGCGCCCACATAAAATCGAGGGCCACGACCGTATCAAGCGCCGCGGAAAGAAGCAGCGAGGCGGCGGCGAACAGGATCGCATGATAGGCAGGCCTGACTTCGTCGAGCGCGGCAAGGCGAAGGGCGTCCATTCCCGGTCGCATCAGGCGCAATATGGCGATCGCATAACCGACAAAGGTAAGAACGAGGACGATATCGATCGCGTCGCGCCAGATGATCATCGATATCAGAACAAGAACCGCGGGTAGACAATGGATGCCGATGCGCAGGAAAGACGGTCTCACGCTCTTCTTGACCAGCTGAAACACGCCCGCATAGACCAGCGGCGGCATGGTGGCCGCAACCAAAGGGGCCGCGTACATGACGGCCTGGATCCCGTACCCCCATCGCAAACCGGACAACACGGACTGAAAAGCACTGACCAGGATAAGGGTCAGAAAGGGCAGATTAGCCGGCCGTTCGTCATCCCGCCCGGCCACCATGGCAAACAGCACGAGCAGCACGATGGCGACTGCGAAGGGAAATGGAATAAAAAGCATGACGGTCACCCTCGGCAGCTCGAAAGCAATAGAATGAAATCATGTCAGCAACTGCCGCTTCGCACGACCTCGATCGCGTTTCAGTACCGTGTCATTGCCATAGATTGACGCCCGCTGCGGGTCAAGCGCGGGCGCCCCGTATACCAAACTCGGGGCTATCGGAGAATCTCGCGAGCGCGGCTAGCGTCCAGAGCAGCCATTGCTCCAGACGCTCAGTTGGGAGTTTGGTTTTCTGATCCTCCCGGAAACCTCGGTCTACTTGGAACCGCATGGCACGGCGCAGTGGAGATGCCGCTAGGCGTAATAGGCGCGCTCGAGGTCCGCGATGACGATCTTTTTCATTTTGTACATGGCCTGCAGCACGCGCGTCGCCTTGCTTCTGTCGGCGTCGGCGATCATTTCCAGAAGGATCGTCGGCGTGACCTGCCAATAGACGCCGAATTTGTCGGTTAGCCATCCGCACGGCTTTTCCTCGCCGCCGCCGGCCGTAAGCGCATTCCAATAATAGTCAGTTTCCGCCTGGTCGGCCGTTTCGATCTGGAAGGAGAATGCTTCATTGTAGGGTACGTGAGAATTGGCATTGAGGGCAGCGATTGGCAGTCCGGCCAATTCAAACCGAACCCTCGACAATTCAGGATCCGGAAGGTCGATTCGCCCCAGGAGCTTCGAGTCCCTGAATACCGACATGTAAAACGCCATGGCCTCTTCGGCCTGCGCCTTGAACCAGAGATGGGGATAGATTTTCATGGCAACGCTCCCTCATTGACCGTTGCACATCGGCATAGGGCCACCATCGGCGCGGATCAGCGACCCGTCCCAATCTCGCTCAAAGCCAATATCGCGCAGACGATGGGCCGAAAAACGGGTGACGACGCGCATCGCCCGCATGTGCTGGACATGGGCAACCAGGCAGGCCGTTCGCCGCGCGATCATGGTGAGCGCGGATTTGATTGCCGCGATGGGCAAGCCGATGGAGGCGGGAGCCGCGCGATCGACCATCTCAGTATATGCATGAATAACACTCACAGTAACCTCCTGTTTGAATTGCATTGGCAACGAACGCCACGCTTAAAAAGCGATGCTGATAGCCAAAGATTGCCCTCCAGGTGGCTGGACGACAACCGAATATTCGTGCAGGATATGTGAGTTTCACTCACAGGTAATCGATGCCGCGCCAGCTTCCACCCTTGACAACTCTTCCGGCTTTTGACGCTGCGGCTCGCCATTTGAGCTTTACGAAAGCAGCCGTGGAGCTGAATGTGACCCATGGGGCGATCAGCCGCGCCATCCGGAACTTGGAGGAAAGGCTCGGTACCCTGCTGTTCGGGCGAGGAACGCGATCCGTCCGACTGACACCCGCAGGCATCGCTTATGCCGCCGAAATCGGCGCGGCTCTCGATCGAATAGGAATCGCAACCAACGCCGCCACGGCGCCGAAATCATCAGGCGTCCTCAATGTCAGCACGTCGGACGGGTTTGCCGGAAGATGGCTTGTTCCGCGACTGCATCGGTTCCACCGCGCCAACCGCGACATCGATGTGCGTCTCTCCACCTCGGGAGGGTTCGCGGACTTCCTGAGAGACGGGATCGATATCGCAATCCGCTATGGAGAGGGCGACTATGACGGAGTGGTTTCGGAGATGCTGGCGGAGGAAGATGTCTCTCCTGTCTGCAGTCCGGAGCTGCTTGAAGGCGAGCATCCTCTCCGCTCGCCCGCTGATTTGAGATATCATAGGCTTATTCACGACAACTTCCGCATTGATTGGACCACCTGGCTCAAGGCCGCGGGATTGGACGATATCAATCCCGATAATGGCGTCCGATTCGACTCGGCCGCCTATGCGGTCGAAGCCGCTGTCCAGGGCGAAGGGGTATTGCTGGGCAGGAGTGCGCTGATCTCGAACGATCTCGCAGCCGGGCGCTTGGTGCGCCCCTTTGATCTCGCGCTGAAATCGCGGTGGAATTATTATGTCGTCTATCCTGAAGGCGCGATGCGGCTGAAAAAGGTCAGATCCTTCCGCGACTGGCTGTTTAGCGAAATGACGTCCGCCACTAGGCCTTGACGGCGCGTCTGCCAGGCCAAGGTCTTGGCCAGCAGCGTTCGTGGATGCCTAACCACATTTAATGCCAATGCGGGCTAGTTTTTCCAATCATTCCGATCCGGATCGGGATGCATCCTCTTGTTGTCTGACTTCTTTCAGCAGTTTTTCCCGCGGGTCGTCGGAAAGTTTATTCCTGGTCGCCTTGATCTTCTCGTCGGCGACATCGACAGGCCTTCCGCTGTCATCGGGAAAACCCTCGGCCGTCTGGCCGATCGAGGCATCCTTTGGCCGATCATTCAAACCGGTGGTGAGCTTTTTGTCTGCCATATCGAATCTCCTTTTCCTGAAAACTCCTCGGCCGATGTTTTGTGCCGATGCGCCGATAGGAAGTGCAGAAAAATGACAGATGTTTCGATGGCGCGACCCGATCACCGTGCTCATGCAGCGAAGCGACGCGCAAGTTCACCCATTTGATCAGGAACATTCGCGGTTCACGACAGTTGGGAATTTTTAGAGATCAATGGAGGTCGCTATGAAAAGATTGCTCGCTGTTATGAGTGCGGCACTCTTCGCATCCGGAACGGTTTTTGCTCAAAGCAGTGTGGTTGTAACTCCGGACAGCTCCGACACCAGCGGATCAACCGTGGTTGTTCCCGGAGATGTCACGACATACGTGACAGGACAAGAGGTCCCATCAGTAACTTACGAAGGCGATATCGCAGTTGGTAGCGCGTTGCCGAGTTCCGTCGAGGTATATCCTGTGCCAAGCAATAGTGACTATGCCTACACCATCATCAACAAGAAGAGAGTTATCGTAAATCCTCACACTCATAAGATTATCGAAATCGTCAAATGATCGCTCATGTATGCACCTGTTGATTGCGGCGCCTTTTATCGGCAAAATGCGGTCCGGTAGTCGCAGCTGTCAGTCATAGGTATCACCATGCTCGAAAGCGGCAACGGTTGTGGATATCCCTTGCTCTCTGTTTGAGACGTGATCGCGACGCCTTCGACACGGCGACATCGCTGCGCCGTGTCGGCTTCTCGTCGCTCATAACGTGAAGCGAAGGATTTTTATCTATCGCGAAACATCCCACGCAGCCTGGCAAGAATGCCCGGTCGATCGCCTGCAGCAATCAACGCACGAACGCTATGGGCGGCTACCGAGGCATTAATCGTGGCTCCGAAGTGACAATAACAGACGAGCTTATGCAGCTGATTGTGACTCAGCCCGAAGAATTGCTTGATTTCGCCATAGGTGTCGTCATTGAGCCCGGCTGCCCGCAGGACGGGGTCGGCAAATGCCACCGACAGCGGCGAATCGTCAGCGCGCATGATCGCACGCTCTCTGGCGGGCTGAAATTCCGTTTCATGCAACGTCGAGAGTGCTTGTTGCCCGCGGCGTTCGAGGAGCTCCGCCCACCGCTCAAGGCGGTCGCGGCGCGTCGCAGGCAGCGCGTGCCGATATTCGAGGTTAACGTTGGCGCGGGTCCGAATTTCTTGAAGGGCATGGTGTTTCATCGAAGGCTCCTTTCGGACGATATCCGTCCATTCGCGACATTCCAAGTTTGAGAGGGGTTCCGACGAGATCATTCGATCCGGTTTGTGCCCGAGGTGGACAAGCGTTCTTGAACGGCGGATGCGATGCAGTCTCGGCATTCGCCAGCCACGAATCGACCAATTGCTTTCCGGCACTGGTGAGTTCCTGAAGTTCAGCACGATACATGTCCCCGAAACTTCCGATCTGCATCGCGGTAGTCCCTATCATCCGATCGGATCGGAGATCGGAATCCCAGTGGTTCCTAACCGCAGCGATGACCAAATGTTCCGATCAAATTCCAGATCCCTTCAAAATCGTTCGACCAAACCCGCGCGATCCAACTCGGTGGGACTTTCGTTCAAAGATCTTCACAGCTATCGCCGTGGCCAGTCCTCCGAACCGAACTTATCGTTGATGGCGTTCTCCTCGTCGCAGGTCAAAAAAACGCGCAATCACAGGGGCTTGCACCATCTCGCCCGCGCGATTTTCTCTCACCCGCACGAGCCATCATCTAGATTTTGACGTCCGCAACTGCCGACTGCCTATTTGGGTCGAGTGCGACCTACCAACAGAAGGAACATTTCTCCGCTCCAACGGTTAGAAGGCAGCAGAGGAACATGGTGATGATGCAGAATGACGAAGAAAAGGATCGGGATAGGAATGACCCGATCGTATCTCCGAGCGATAGTCCCTCGCAGAAAAGGAGCAAACGGCGAGCCGGATATTTTATCGTGATCGGGTTTTGCATCATTGCCTTACTGGTTCTCGTCGAGTGGTTATTGAACGGCACGATCATGCTCTCGAATGCGCATTGAGCCCGAGGCGGAAGAGAGGCGTTTTAGCATTCATCGCACCGTGTTTGGCCACAAAAGACGAAACGCGGTGGTGCTGAAATCCGTCAGAAACTCAGAAACAGTGAGGTATACCGATGGTTGGACAAAAAACCCACCAGCAGCAAATACATGTGATCGAAAAGCGGGAAGACACCTCCAATGCGGGAGATGATTTCAATGCCGGCCTGGATTTGAAGAAATCCCCCGAAGAGCGCAGGAGAGAAGCTGAAAGCACGCGACTGCGTTCGAGCCCCGAGATTCAAACTGAAGACCGCGCGATGTTGCGAGGCGTCAATCAAAGAAGCGGACAACACAAGAAACATAAATAACACGTTCAACGTGCTGTCGGAGTGTGAGGCGCCCACATAATCTAGAAAGCGAACAGCGAACCCAACTGTTCAAACCACGTCGGGGTAGAAACGGTCCGCGTCATCCAGACAACCATGCATGATGGAACGCTTGATCAGCGTGAGTGCACAGGGTTCCGACCATTATCACGTGTCGTGAAGTTGGTTTATGGCGGAAGATAGAACCCCACACGCTCTTACATGCCGGCCTTGGAACCGGTCTCAGCCGCGATACTTGCCCTCGTTCATTTCACGCGGATCATAATTGAGATCCCAATCTTTCTCTGGTTTTGTTGTGCCAGGAGGCTTTTTGTTGACGGTCGCGTCGTCGGACCCCGTGATGACAGTCGGCTTGGCGCTTGCCACACCGTTATTGCGGCTGCTTCTCAGCAGTCTTCGGGATTGACCCTTTGCATCCTGCGCGGGATCGCCCCTACTCTTTTCACCTGGATTGTTCGACTTAGGCATGGCGGTATTCCCATCATTCATTGCCATATCAGGCCTGCATGTTCATCGTTTTTCCCGGTATCTCGATCCTCTGCCAAACAACCCACGTGCTGCAATGTTCCCGGGCACTTTATGATCCTCTTTTGTCATCAGATCGGTCGACGGAGCAAATGCCAGGTGGTTTCTCTGCCATATAATGACGGGCGCTGCATCGCAGCAGATATACTTCCGGCTCTGGATTTTCCAGCATCGTAAAACCTGCGCTACGTAGCATCGCCTCGGTCGCCGCCTTGTTCGGTATGAACCAGTTTGTCGGATCCCCGGCGTAGCGATTTTCGACGAAGAACAATTTCGGATAATCGGGGCGGTTGAAAATCTCCCGCTCCGCGAAGTCGTAATCGTCTTTCAGCTCCGGTGTTTCGTCCACGCCTCGCTGCATGCATTGAAACAGCATCAGGTCTTTGACGACATGCTCACGAAGCAGATCAAGAGCCAATAGCGGGTGACGCAAATGGTAGAGGACGCCCATGAAAAGGACGAGGTCAAACTTCTCGCGCAACTGCGCGACCTCGTATACGGACATTTGCCTGAAGTCGATCTCCACCTCGGCCTGCGTTGCCGCGAATACCGCTTGCCGCAGATAATGCGGATCCGTATCGATTGCCACCACACGATCCGCATTGCGCCGTTTCATTTCCAGCGAGTAAAACCCGGCATTGCAGCCGATATCGAGAACAGTTCTGCCTGTCAGATCCCGAGGGATGACATCCTTGAAGCGACGCCACTTGAAACTTGGATAGTCCCCGAGAAAATGATCGGGAGCTGTTTCGACACCCTTTATCCGCAGGTTATGAAACCATGGCGCCAGTTCGATAATCCGACGCTGCAACTCCTCTTGGTTTTGCATGGTCACGCTCCGAGTGAAATGCCCGTCGGACGCCGGATCGGCGTAGCCTTGCGGTTTGCTCGTCGGACAAATTGTGGTTCGTGAAGCGCTTGGCGAAACCAGGCAATGGTATATTCCAAGCCTTCCGCGAGATGGACCTTCGGTTCCCAGGACAGGAGCTGCTTTGCCCTGAGTATATCAGGCCGTCGACGCTGCGGATCATCGGTAGGCAATGGCCGGTAAACGATGCTTGAGCTTGTCGGCACCATCTCCAGGATCATTTGCGCAAGCTCGTGAACCGTGAATTCCCCGGGATTGCCGAGATTGATGGGCAAGCCGGCGTTTGGCTGCACATTCATCGAGCGGATCAACCCGTCCACCAGATCGGACACATAGCAGAAGGATCTGGTCTGGTCGCCGTCTCCATAGATTGTCAGTGGTTCATGCTGCAGCGCCTGGACGATGAAATTGGAAACGATGCGGCCGTCGTTGGGCTGCATGCGAGGGCCGTATGTATTAAAGATGCGCACCACGCGGGCGTCGACACAGCCCGTGCGCACACTGTCGAAACAAAGCGCCTCTGCCGCGCGCTTCCCTTCGTCGTAACATGCACGCGGCCCGATGCAATTGACGTGACCCCAGTAATCTTCCTGCTGAGGATGCTCTTGCGGATCACCATAAACCTCGCTCGTGGAGGCCTGCAGGAAGGAGGCAGCATGGTGCTCGGCAAGCTTGAGCAGATTGCCGGTTCCGGCCACGCTGGTCATCATCGTGTGAATAGGGTCAGCCTGATAGAAGGCAGGAGACGCAGGACATGCCAGGTTGTAGATCTGGTGAAGCGGCTCGGCAACCTGCAGCTCCTCGCATATGTCATGCTCGATGAGCGTGAAATCGGGATGATTTTGCAAGGCCTTGATATTATCGGGGGTACTGGTCAGAAAGCTGTCAACGCAAATGACCTTATGGCCACCGGCGATCAACGCATCGCAAAGGTGAGAGCCGACAAAACCGGCGCCTCCAGCGACGAGAATATTCTTTTTGATTACCTGCCGCATGCAATTTCTCCTCTGGGTTGCTACACGAAAGCACGTCGCCCTGCTCGATTTTCCGGCAGACTCTCCGACAGCATGTTCACCAATTGCCGGGCGCGAACACGGCCGGTGTGCTCGCCATGAACGATGCGATGCGCGAGATTGGCTATTCCGCGCCTCGCTTCCTCTGAAACGCCGGTCAGCGCACCGACCACGTCTGCGGTGTCATGCGCGATCAAGATGGAGCGATCTTGCGGGAAAAGCTCATCGAGGCCGCGCCAGAAATCGCTGATGATCGGCGTGCCGCAGGCAGCAGCCTCGAAAAGACGCACGCTGGGCGACCAACCCGCCTCGATCATATCGGATCGCGTGATGTTGAGCGTGAATCTTTGCCGGCTGTAGAAGGATGGATGATCGGTGGGCGCAAGATGCTCGATGCGGGTTACATTCTCGGGCCAGTCGATATCAGTGGGAAATTGTGACCCGGCGACGACAAACCGCAAATGCGGCAACTGCCGTGCTGGCTCTATCAAGAGCGTCTGCAGTTTCTCCTGCCGGTCGGGACTGTAGGTGCCAAGATAGCCGAGATCCCAATAGGGCGTTTCGCCTGTATTCCTGTAACGCCGCTCGTCCACAGAGCAATAGAGAGCTTCCGCCCGCGAAACGCCGAACTCTGTCATCAGCCGGTCGAGGACGCCTCCTCCCGAAAAAGACAGATAGATATCGAACAGCGCCATCTGACGTCCGGCAATGTATTCCTGGTCGCCCTGTCCGAGTTTTGCAAGCGTGACGGGCGTGTCGATGTCGTAAAAGCACAGGAGCGAAGGATTTAGGGCGGCAACAGTATCGATCACTGCTACTCCATCCGGCACATAGGAGCCGATGATGACGGCATCAGCGGCGGTCAATCGCTGACTGAAACGATTTTTGAGCTCGTCGATCCCGTCATAGTAAGAAAGTTCGCAGAACTCCGGATCGAGAAGATCCCGCTGGGCAGCATACCAGGGGACGTCCCGCTCCAGGAAAAGAACGTTGTGGCCCTCGGCATGGAGACCTCTAATCAAGGAGCGGTACGTCGTGGCGTGACCATTGCCCCAGGAAGATGACAAGGTGAGGCCGAGAACGACGATGTCGAGGGCACGGCTCATTCGGCAGCCTCCTTGCTTGCAAAACGAGACCGCAAGAGTTGATCGACTTCGACGGCTCGATGCCGGTAAGTGTGTTCGCCAAGCACCTTCGCAAGCGCCCTCCGGCCGACCGCTGCCGCATGCTCCGGCGTCAGACCGGACAGGATTTCGCGCACGTCCTGACCGTCGCGCGCGACGAACACCTCCTCGTTCGGCGTCAGAAAATGGTCAATTCCTTCCCAATAGTCGGTAATCAGGCAGGCACCGGCGCCCGCCGCTTCGAACACCCGCGTGGCAGGCGAAAAGCCGTTGTCAGCCATGCTCTCGCGCGAGATGTTGAGCACTGCTCTCGGCGTCACGTTGAAGGCATTGTGATCGCGGGTGGGCACGTGCCCGATGTAGCGGACATTGCCCGGCATCGGCTTGTCGTCCCAGCCCGCGCCACCCAGAAGGAAGCGGTGCGTGGGCATGGCTGCAGCCGGTTCGAGAAAAAAACTTTCGACGCGGCGCTCTCGATCAGGCAGACGGTTGCCAAGAAAGCCTAGGGCGGCCTCGAAATGATGATCGGCGATGACTGGATGATGGGTCTGCGGATCGAGCGCATTGTAGATCGGAATGCACGCCGGCGCCCCCAGCAGAAGGTATTGTTTTACGACGGGGTCCCCGCCGCCATAGGTCAAAATGAGATCAAGGCCCCCAAGGGCTTGGCGAAGCGGATGTTCCGCGGAGGTCCGCATTTCGGCAAGGGTCGCCGGCGCGTCCACATCCCAGAAAATTTTCAGCGCTTCCGGGCGCGCGGCCATCATGACCTCCCGCAAAAGCAGATCGTCCTCGAAGCCGACGCCGCTCGTCTTGATGATAACATCGGCAAGGGCCGCCTCGACCGCAACCTTCCTCAGGGCGGCGATCGTCCCATCATAGACGACGACCTCGCACCACTCGGGCGGGTCGATATCCCGATGCTCTTGGCGCTGATAGACATCCGGCTCGTAGAAAGTGATGCGGTAACCCCTCGCCGCCAATGCTTTCAGCAAGCCGCGATAATAGGTCGCCGCACCGTTCCAATAAGCCGAAAGGAGGCTCGAGCCGTAGAAAGCGATCTTCATTCCGCAACCTCCTGCCGACCCGTTGCATTGCCCTGATCCAGAATTTTCAGAAGTTCATCCACGCGATGGCTGCAGGTATGCCGCGTGCGAATGCGCTCCAGGCCAGATGCAATCAGCGCATCGGCGAGCGCCTGGTCCGAAAGGACATCACGAACGAGGCGGGTCATTTCGTCGCCAGTTCTGGCGATGAGAAAATCCTCGCCGGGCCGGAAAAGCTCCTCGCAATCGTCCCATGGCGCGGATATCAGCGGAATCCCGCAAGCGAGCGCCTCGAAGACACGTATCGTCGGAATGCCCGGCAAGGATTCAACGTAGGGACGGCGGGGAATATGCACAGTCACCCGGTTTTCGGCAAATGCCCGCGGCACGTCGGCATTGGCGATCCAGCCGCCGTAGTTGATGCCGGCTTTGCGCAAAGCCACGAGCGCTGCCGGAGGATAGCGCACACCTCGCACGCTAGTCGTCAGTGCGTCTTTCCCGATGCGGCTGGCAGGCTCGATCAGAAAACGGCCGATCTCGGCACTGCGTTCATCATCGCCCCAATTACCGATCCATATGAGATCGCCGGTCTTTTCTACCTCGGGTATCGGCCTGAACAACGCCGCGTCGGCCGCCTCGTGCCAGGTAAAGACATTGGTCCCCCACCCGGCCTTGAGATAACGCTGACGCAGCGTCTCGCCGAAGGCGAGAATGAGGTCATAATCCTCAAGATCAAGCCCTGCGATTTCACTCCGTGCGGAGACGGCACGATGATGGGTGTCATGGAACATGAGTGTGAAGCGCCCGCCGATGCGCCTGGCTCTGCCGATCCGCTTGACGAGTGCGGGATCTGTCCACTCGTGAACGACAACGACGTCTGCGTCGCCGATCGCCTCCTCATGGTCGAAGGCGCTGTCGTAGGATAGCGACGTCAGCTGCGGGAATGTGCGACGGAAAGTTTCCAGCGCCTGCGGCCCCTGATCCATGAGGAGATTACGGCGGCTCCAGGAATCGGAAGGCTCAATAGCGATGGCACTATGTCCGCGCTTCAGGAGCTCGCGCATGATCCCGCGCAGGAAATGCGCATTGCCATGATTCCAATCCGACACCAGAGAATGCGTGTAGAATACAAATTTCATGGATGCATCGCCTCCCTCTCATCGGCATGCTGCATGGCGCTTGCATAAACGCTCAGCAGCGACCGGCATTGATGGTCGAGCGAATAGTCGCGCGATCGATTTTGTGCCGACCGAGCCTTCGTTTTCCGCAATTGCTCGTCGTGTGACAGCAGATCGATCGTATTGGCGAAGCCGGCGGGATCGTGCGGATCCGCAAAGAGTGCGGCCCCGTCCCAAAGTTCGCGATAGGTCGCGATATCCGCCAAAACGAGAGCAGCTCCCGAACGGGCTCCCTCAAGCGCGGCAAGCCCGAAGGGTTCGTAGAGAGAGGGCGAGACGACGATACCGGCCTCAGCCATCAGAGCGGCAATGTCTTGATGAGGCATCTCCCCTAGCTGGGCGGCATGCTCGACGAAAAAATGCTGACCGGACGGCCCGTCGACAGGCCCTGCCATCAGTATTTTTGATCGAGAGAGACCTGCGGCCTGATCCAATACCGCACCATTCTTGCCATCATCCCACCATCGGCCAACCGCCAGGGCAAAATTCCCCTTCGGAGTTGACCGCGCGGGGAGTTCGCTTGAGTTATGGACGACCTTCAAATGGGAAATCGGCCCATAGCACGTTCGAAGCGCATGCGCGTGGCTATGGCTCGGCGCAACGACGATATCGGCGCGATCGAAGCCGCGCCGGTTGCGCGAGAATTGCCATCTCCATGGATCGGGGACGCCGATGCCACGTACGGATTGGAACCAGGTCACGACGCACGAATGCGAAACAACGACAACGGGCAGATCGACATCGAGACCGGCGGCTTGCGAGGGAAGATTGAGATGAAGCAAATCTGGAGAATGCCGGTCGATAAGCCGCCTGAGAAGGTCGGGAATGATATCGAGCTCATCTTCGTTTGCCGCCATCCAATCCAGCGGCACGTCCAGCCATGTCATCGGTCCGAGCGCAAGGGCTTCCCGCTGCTGTTCGGATGAAGGCGACGGCCCCAACCCGGCAAACACCGTGGTGACGCCGAATTGCTGTAATCCCCTGGCGAGATCCATGGCATATCTCCACACGCCGCCGACAGCGTCTATGGTCATCAGAACGGTGTGTGGTCTGGCAGGGTCGAACTGATAGCCTTGCGCATGCACCAAATTGCTTTGATTGACACTCATTGCCCCAGTCATGCCGAGGCCCTCCGTGCCCGAGCAAAGCCGTTTAAGCGGTTGCTCGCAATCCAATCGCAAAGTTCGCGCACACCGTCGCGCCAGGCTATTTCAGGCGCCCAACCGATGGCTTTTCTCAATGCGCTGGTGTTCGTGACAAAGTACAGTTGATCGCCCACGCGCCAGTCGGAGTGCATGGTCGCAATCGGCCTGCCGATGACCCTTTCGATCTCCCTGAGCACGATTCGAATGCTCACGGCGTTGTCAGGCCCTCCCCCCAGATTGAAGGCCTTGCCCTTGGCTTCGTCGATTGAATTCAGCAGACCCCGATAGGCGCGAACAGCATCATTGACATGCAAAATGTCTCGCACTTGCCGACCGTCACCGTAGATCGAAATCGCTTCGCCGTTTAACCCGCGGATCAGGAAATGAGCGACCCAGCCTTGATCTTCGGTGCCAAACTGCCGTGGGCCATAGATGCAGCTCATACGCAAAACGGCGGTGAGCGAACCGAAAGACTTGGCGTAGTCGAGGACATATTGATCCGCGACCCCCTTGGAGCAGCCATATGGCGTGCAGAAATTCAGGCCGCGATCCTCATCGAACCCGTTCTCGCGCAGGAATTCATCGGCGGGTATATAGCGGTCTTCCAATCCCGCCATCGCGATGTCGTGGATATCGCCATAGACCTTGTTCGTACTGGCAAAAATGACCGGCGCCCTGTTGCCTGCCTTGCGCACCGCTTCAAGCACGTTGAGTGTTCCGCGCGCGTTTGTCTCGAAATCATGAACGGGATAGTCGAGGCTTGTCGTCACCGCCGTTTGAGCCGCAAGATGAAAGACAGCGCGTGCGCCCGTGAAATATGGAGCGATCGCATCGAAGTCCCGGATATCGATTATCGCGGGTTGAACGCGATCACCGTGATTGCTTTTCAGCCAGCGAAGATTCTCCTCGACGCCGGGGCGGCTGAGATTGTCGAGGACGATCACCTCCTCACCATCTCTGAGATAGCTGTCGGCAAGATTGCTTCCAATGAAACCGCTGCCGCCAACGATAATGATGGGACCTTCAGGTAATCTCATGACATGAGACCTCTTTCCTTGAGATGCCTGGTCATCTCCGCGTTCCTGTCGACGGCCCCTGTCATAAGAACCCATTCCGCAAAGGACTCGAGCGATCCGTCGAGATGGTAATGCGGCTCGAAGCCGAGCAATTCTCTGGCCTTTGAAATATCGGCGAAGCAATGGCGGATATCGCCGCTGCGCGACTGCCCGGTAATCTCAGGCGACAAGTCCGCGGCTCCCATCGCGGCGGCAAGCAGCATTGCGACCTGCGCTATGGTATAGGCCTGGCCACTGCCGATATTGATGACATGCCCTGCCGCCGGTCTCCGTTCCAGAGCGAGACGAAATGCGCGTGCGACATCGCGCACATGCACAAAGTCTCGGCGCTGCCTGCCATCCTCGAAAATCATCGGCGGCTGGCCATTGGCAAGGCGCGAGGCGAAATTCGCAAGCACGCCCGTATAGGGATTGGAAAGTGCCTGACCGGCACCAAAGACGTTGAATAGGCGTAGTGCCACTGCCTCGACGCCATAGGCGCGACCAAAGATGAGTGTCTGGCGCTCCTGTGCATATTTTGTCAGCGCGTAGATCGAGACCAGATCGACGGGTTTTTCCTCATCCGTCGGCGCAGGCAGGAGCGGCTCTTCATTGGGGCCAAGGGGATCCCACAGACCTTCCGTGAGACGATTGCCATCGCGCCTTATATAGCCGAGGCGATGTCCCACCGGCGAGACATACATGCCCTCGCCATACACGCTCATCGAGGATGCGACGACTATTCGCTTGATCGGAAGGCCGATCATGGCTTCCAGGAGAGTCGCCGTGCCGAGATCGTTGGCAGAGACATAACGAGCAATCTCATACATGGATTGGCCGACACCGACCTCGGCTGCCAGATGGATGACAGCGTCAACGCCCTTCAGTGCTTCACGAACCGCTCCCTTGTCGCGCACGTCGGCACGAATGACATCCGCTGTATCGACTGCTTGCTGAGTTCCCGAGAGGCCATGCACCTGATCGATCAAGGCATCGAGAATGCGGACCTGATATCCATTTTCAACCAGTTCTTCAGTGACATGCCGACCAATAAAACCGCATCCACCGGTAACGAGAACATGTGACATTGGGCACCCGAGACTATTGAGTTGAGAGGCTTTTGACCGCCACCCAACCGGGATCCCCAAGGAATGTTCCTCACGCTATGACATCATTATCATTGTAGACTTCTTCAATGATGCGTTCCGTTTTGCGCTCCAGGTGTCATCCTTGTACCTGCAGCAAGCATCTTCATCATCTTCTGGAACAAGCCATGCGCATGCCAGTTAGGCGCGCGTCGTCCATCCAATTCGAAGGCGGGATGATGGTAATTGCCAGGAGAGGATCAATGAACGCGATCACATCGGTGTGGACAGATGCCATGAGAGCGGCCGTGGTGACGGGCGCTGGGCAGCTGCGGGTGGAAACCATGGCATTGCCGGAGCCTGCTGCCGGTCAGCTGCGAGTAAAACTGGAAGGCTGCGGTGTATGCGCCTCGAACCTGGTGCCATGGTCAGGCCCGGAATGGATGCGATTTCCAACCGAACCTGGCGGGTTGGGGCACGAAGGCTGGGGAACGATCGATGCGATCGGAGATGATGTCACCGGTTTTGCCGTCGGTGATCGCGTTGCGACGTTAGGGCAGCATGCTTATGCCACCCATGATCTCGCCGACCACAGCAGCGTCGTCCGGCTGCCCGCCTGGCTCGACGATCGCCCCTTTCCGGGAGAGCCGTTGGGTTGCGCCCTGAATATTTTCAAGCGGTGCGACGTCCAGCCTGGGCAGTCCGTTGCCATTGTCGGAATCGGTTTTCTCGGCGCTTTGCTGACCCAGCTGTGCGTGGCTGCCGGCGCCCATGTCATTGCGATTTCTCGAAGAGCGTTTTCCCTGGAGATCGCCAAGCGCGCGGGAGCGTCCGAAACAATCGCAATGAAAGACCATTGGCAGATCATCGAGCAGGTGAGGCAATCGACGCGGGGGCAATTCTGTGATCGCGTGATCGAGGCGGTCGGCAAACAATGGCCACTTGATCTCGCAGCCGAATTGACGCGCGAGCGTGGACGCCTCGTCATTGCAGGTTACCATCAAGATGGGCAGAGACAGGTCAACATGCAGCTGTGGAACTGGCGGGGACTTGATGTCGTCAACGCACACGAACGGGATCCTGCCGTTTATCTTCAAGGCATTCGCGATGCGATCGCGGCGATCGAAGCCGGTCAGCTCGATCCATGGCCTTTCCTGACCCACCGTTTTCCCCTGGAGCGGCTTGATGACGCGTTGAACATGACCAGGGACCGTCCCGACGGCTTTCTCAAGGCCCTGGTGGTATACTCATGAACAATCTCGGCAAATACGCTCACCGGAACGTAGCTCAAGGCCTCCGCCTTGGTTTTCTCGGCGTCGGCCGGATTGGCCGGCACCGGATGAAGGCCATTCTTGACACGGGCTTGGTCGGCTCGACGCTCATCTGCGATCCATCGGCGGAAATGGCGAAAGCCGCCGCAGACCTGGCTGAGCAAGCCACGATCGTTCCGAGTTTCGATGATCTGCTGAGCGAGCGCCTCGACGGAATCGTCATCGCAACGCCGAGCGCCTTGCATGCGGAGCAAGCCATGACTGCCTTGGAGCAAGGCATTGCTGTCTTCTGCCAGAAGCCGCTGGGGCGTACCCGAAATGAGGTCGAGCAAACAATTGCAGCCGCGCGCAAGGCGGACCGATTGCTGCAGGTTGATCTTTCCTATCGGCACACCAGAGCGATGCGCCGTGTCCGCGATCTTGTTCGCGGCGGCGAGCTCGGCAAGATCTTTGCCGTCGATATGATCTTTCACAATGCCTATGGGCCGGACAAGCCCTGGTTCTATGACAGGCGAATGTCGGGCGGGGGCTGCGTCATGGATCTCGGAATCCATCTGGCTGACCTGGCGCTGTGGACGCTTGACTTTCCGGCTGTCACTTCGGTCCAAAGCTGTCTTATGCGAAGGGGTGTTCCAATTCAGCCCGACAGCGCCGATGTGGAGGATTTCGCTCTCGCAACCGTGACGCTATCGGATGGCGCAACTCTCCGGTTAGCCTGTTCATGGGGCCTCAACGCTGGTGTGGACGCTGTCATCAGCGCAAACTTCCATGGAACGGCCGGAGGGGCGGCCATGCGGAACGTCAACGGTTCTTTCTACGATTTCGTCGCGGAAGGATATAGGGGAACACGCACCGATATTCTCGTCGAACCGCCGGATGAATGGGGCGGCCGAGCCGCGGCCGCATGGGCGACACGCTTGGCCGGCGACAATAGCTACGATCCACTTTGCGAACGCCTTGTCGATTCCGCCGCAATCATCGACGCAATCTATGCCGGCTGAGAACGGCGGCTCAAGCGAATGGTGATTTTGTGAAAGCAACGGGAACCCGCGACCCTCACGCGGGTTTGATGCGATCTCAATGCATCAACTGATGGATCGCTGCGATGCAATCCGGTGAAAGCCGCAGTCCAGGCCAATTTACAGAAAACTCGGATATTCTTTCCGAAACCGCGCTTCCGCGATGGGTCGTTCGGTCATTGGCTGATAATGGGATCACGCGCGCAAAAGAGGCCGCCGAGATGACGGATGACCAATTGCTGATGTTGAAGGGTGTCGGCATCCAATCGGTCAAGCTCATCAGGACAGCCCTGGCCTGCTCTCCTGACATCACCGCTTCCATCCCGGATGCCCCCACATCGGCGCCCGCACCGTCAGCGCCAAAAGATGACGGCTCACTCGGCCAATAAGCCCAGCACACGGCCCTCGTAGCGCATCACGGCGCTCCTCAGTCGTGCTTGCTCCGAAGCATCATGGCTTTGAGCCGCCAAGGACCAAAGGCCGATCTGAAAACCCAGATAGCATGCTTCGAATACCTTGATCACATCATCGCGCGGTTCCCGATCCGTTTCCACCGCGACGATCTCAACCAACCGGCATCGCTGCGCTTTCGACAGGTCAAATTCCACGGATGCACCGGCAATATCCCAAGCCACGTCCTGGCATCCGATGAGGTCGTGAGAGGCATTGTGATCGAGCGCGTCGGTCTTAATCAGCCGGCCGTCTTGCCGCCTTATCCATTCCCATCGATGGAGCCGATTGTCAGTATCCACCCGCCGCAGATGTTTCACCAGATGATGTGGCCGGCCAATCAACTGTTGGATTTGATGCGCAACTTCGCCTCCCAGGGCCTCCTCGATATTGACTATAGCCATATGACATAGATCCAGAAGCGATGCGCCTCCATGCGTGGCGGGAAGGTGACGTGCCCGGAACCCGAGATACAGGCCGATCTGCTCGACCATCTCCGTTTTCGGCGCCGGATCGATCTCCATTGCGCAGCCCTCGATCCAAGGCTCGACAATGAAGCCGTGGCAGGTCCCCAGCACCGGCGGCGTGAAGCCGGCTTCGCTCAATATCTTGCCTCTCGCCTGCTTGGTCGCCATCTCACAAAGCCCGGCAAACTTCACCAGATGGTGCGTACCGCTGTCCGACAGCAGAAATTTCAGCTTCTCTTGCTGCCGGTAGCTCGGGGGCCAATATTGCGGGTCCTCGTAGCGCAGTCCTCGCCACTGTCCTCCCGATAGATCCCGCCAGGAGCCCTCGCTCACACCCAGGAGCTCGCAAGCCCAGGACTTCAGGTTGCGTTCACGCTCCGGCGTATCCAGGATCAGTTCATGAACGTCGACGACGTGCGGCCGCCGCTGCTTCCACCTGCGCAGATGCGCCTTGCTGACCTGTCTGCCCGGCTCGCCCTTGTGGCTTGGAAAGAAATGAATGCGCTCGGCCGGCACGCCATTGGTCTCGAGCCAATCCGCTATGCACCCAAAGGAACTGCCCGATAATCCGGGGCCTTCGTCGACAATGGCGAAATCTGTATCGAGACGGTCAAGAATGCGCCTCTGCAGCAATTTTCCTGGCAGCACCTGTCGGCGGAAAGGATCGCCCGTCGGCCTCAAGGAATAGGCAGGACCCGATCCGAGCGCCGCCGCGACGACAGCGGCCAAGCTGACGCCAATGCTCCTCACGCCGATGACGACGGTCTTGGATGACAGACCCGAACGCAAGGCCGCTTCCAGAAAGCTCTCGGGATAGAGCGCATAATGTGCATAGCCCTCCGGCTGCTTTATCCGGATGGGTTCATCAAGCCTTAGAGGCTCCAGCAGTGCTTTCCAATCGGTCGAAGGCATCAAGGATCCGGCGAAATTTATCCGCCAGGATCGCACGAGCATACGGGCCTGAAAAAGCAAGAGCTCAGAACCCGCGACTTGAGCATCAGAGATTTCATCGTAGCCCCTCTGGCGAAATTCGTGATCGGCGAGCCCCTGAACGAGCTCGCCTGTCATAATGAAAGTCTGCACCAGGAGTTCATGCCGACGGCGATCCGGCTCCATATTTAAACAGGCCGCCATGTCGTCCGAGACCCTACAGCAAATCGATGCGGCCCGTTCAACACGCTCGATATCTCCATAGACCAGCATCGTCGGCGCCTCATGAATCGAAACATATCGAACGCGCGAGATCGGGTTGCGATCCATCGAATGATTTTTTTCGGGAACAGATGCCCCCTGTCTTTGTTTGAGGATGGCTTTGTAGATGCTGGAGAAAGACATGCCTTCCCATTCCATTCGAGTAGCTATCGTCGGTGTCGGCAATTGCGCGTCCTCGCTTGTGCAGGGACTGACATACTATAGGGATGCCGAAAGCAACGAGCCCATCCCCGGCCTCATGCATGCAGACCTCGGGGGATATCATGTTCGTGATGTGGAAATTTCGGCGGCGTTCGATATCGCCGCCTCCAAAGTTGGGAAGGATGTCGCCGAGGCCATCTACGCCGAACCCAACAATACCAAGCGCTTCGCCGATGTCGCGATGATGGGTGTTACGGTACATCGCGGCAGGACGCTCGACGGCCTGGGCCGCTACCTGAAGGACGAAATTCCGCAATCGGAGGAGCCGGTTGCCGATGTTGCCGAAATTTTACGTCGAACACAGACCGAGGTGCTTGTTTCCTACCTGCCCGTCGGGTCTGAGGAAGCGACACAATGGTACGCCGAACAGGCGCTCGCCGCGGGGTGCGCCTTCGTCAACTGCATTCCCGCCTTCATCGCTTCGAAGCCTGAATGGCAGCGTCGCTTTGCCGAGCGCCGCCTGCCCCTCATCGGAGACGATATCAAGAGCCAGGTGGGCGCGACCATCGTCCATCGCATGCTCGTCAACCTCTTCTGTGAGCGCGGTGTAAGGGTCGATCGCACGTATCAGCTGAACTTCGGAGGCAATACGGACTTCCTCAACATGCTGGAACGCGAGCGTCTTGAATCGAAGAAAATCTCCAAGACGCAATCGGTGACGAGCCAGCTCGATGTTCCGCTTGCTCCAACGAACATTCACGTCGGACCAAGCGATCACGTTCCGTGGCTCGAAGACCGCAAATGGGCCTATATCAGACTGGAGGGTACGACTTTCGGCGGCGTGCCCCTTAATGCGGAATTGAAGCTGGAAGTATGGGATTCCCCCAATTCCGCCGGTGTTGTCATCGACGCGATCCGCTGTGCCAAACTGGCCCTTGATCGCGGCATCGGTGGGCCGCTGGTCGGCCCCTCGAGCTACTTCATGAAATCGCCACCGCGTCAGTTCACCGATCAGGAGGCTCGCCGGCGCACGCAGGCTTTCATCGAGGACCAGGAGGATGCGCTGCCCGGAGCGGCGGAATGACGACGACCTTCTTCCTGGTTCGTCACGCAGCCCACGACAATCTCGGCAACTTCCTTGCAGGTCGCACACCGGGGATTGCTCTCGGAGAGGCAGGGCTATCACAGGCAAAGCGTCTGGGCCAGCAGATGATGTGCAAACATCTGGATGCGATTTACAGCAGCCCGCGCGAGCGAGCCCGGCAGACGGCCGATGCAATAGCCTCCGCATGCGGGCTGGATGCCCCACAGATCGAAGAAGCACTGGACGAAGTCAATTTCGGCGATTGGACCGGCAAGACCTTTTCGACGCTCGATCAAGACGCCCGATGGCGCCGCTGGAACGCGATGCGAAGCCTTTTACGGGCGCCGAACGGGGAAACCATGCTCGATGTGCAGACCCGGGTTTGGGATTTGATTGAAGACCTCTCCGGCAGGGCCGAGGGCAAGGGGCTAGCGCTCGTATCCCATAGCGACGTCATCAAAGCGGCGGTCAGCTACATTCTCGGCCTGCCGGTCGACGCCTGGCCGAGGTTCGATGTGGAACCGGCATCCGTCACTCACATGGTCGTCGGAGATTGGGGAGCGAAGATCATCACGCTCAATGAAATGCATCCATGATTATCGCGGGAGACCAGCATGATCAAAGCAGCTATGATTTGGAACGAGCCGAACAATAAGTCGCACTGGGATCCGGAGATAGATCCGGATTGGAGCCGGTTTGCCGAAATGGCGATACTGGCCGCCGACGCAATCGCGCTTGCGAACCCCGATCTGATCAAGGTGCTCGGCGGCATTTCTCCGATCGATCCTGGTTTCATGAGCCGAATGAAGGATTACGGTGTATTGGACCATCTCGATGCCGTCGCGGTCCACGGCTTTCCGCTGGACTGGAATTTGTGGCAAATCGACGAATGGCCGCAAAGACTTGCCGACATCGCCAATGTCACCGATCTCCCGGTCTGGGTCAGCGAGGTCGGCGTATCCAGTTTCGGAGCCGAAGACGTGCAGCTTTGGGGATTGAACCGCACCGTAGACCTGCTCAAGGGAAAGGTGCCGCAATTCCAATGGTACAGCCTTTTCGATCTCCCCAGATCATGGGAAGCGACCACGCGCCATAAGGAAGCGGAAGGTTCCTCCTATTACCGACACTACTATATGGGCATTCTGCGTGAGGACGGCACGCCGAAGCTGGCCCTCGACGCCTTTGCTCGGCACACCCCCGATCTCGGCCTTGTTCAGTGGTTTCACTTCGAAGATCCCCGGCTTGACGAAGCCGTCGGGTGGATGAAACGGCTTGGCGTGCGGTCGGTCAGGACAGGTCTTTCCTGGGCGGATCGTTTCCGTCCCAATGCGCTGGATTGGTTCGACCGGCAAATGCGCAGCCTCGAGGAATTCGATGTCACGGTCACCTTCTGCTTCACTCCGGAGCATCGTGGCATTGCCCCTCATCATACAAGCGCGCCGCTGGTCCCTGAGGAATTTGCCGAATTCTGCCGCGAGATGGTGGAGCGCTATGCCCCGCATCACGTCGACGAGCGGCTTGATAGACTGCCTTCGACTATCACGGCCTTCTGACCATCAATTCCTCATGGCTTCCTGTCCGGACAAAAGCGATCGAGCCATCGCCCCAGCGGTCCGCGCGAATAGGCCAGCGCATGGTAGCAGCTCAGCATGAGGCGAGCCCAATTCAGATAGAGGCCCGGCATATGCATCCGACGGGCGAGCCAAAAAACACGATGGCTCCAGAAGCTGATGCCAAAGCGCATCCCATAGATCATCTTGCGCCTGGCACCCAACCGATGTCGCGCCGCCCAGACGCGCTTGCGAGGACGCATACCAAATCGCGGCAAACTCAGGCGGAAGGCCAAGCCTTCGCGTCTCTGCCGAAAACCCGCTGCCTGCGTGCTGACCACGAAGGCTTCATCCACGGCCGATAGAGAGATGCGTCCCGATTCCATTCCGGCAAGAAGGAGCGCGTGAAGGACTTTTGAGCGCACAATGACGACATTGGTCCCTCGTCCATCCGATGAATATGGCTCCTGCCAGGCGTCGCCGAACGCAATATCCGCAGTCTCCGCAACCACGTCGTCGCAGTAATCGCAGGCCGAATTCTGGAAAAATCCTGCGCCCCAATCACCGTCTGCGAGGTTCCACCAGTCCTCGGCGCGAACCTCGCCATTTTGCAGGTCTAAACTGGCGCGATACCAGTTGGCCGGCCGGTCCGGGGACTTTGACCTGTAATCGATCCGCTCGACATCTTGAATGCGCTGACCCATCTGCCAGGCAAAACTCTCGGTCATGCGCGCGCTCTTCATATGGCCGCAAAAAAGCCCGAGCGTGAAAACGATGCGCTCGTTCAGGATCGGATCAAGGCTGCTCGACAATCTCAATGCTTTTATGAAACAGGGAACTCCGACCACGGCATAACGGCCCGGAATCCTCTTGATCTGCTCCAGCACCTGCGACATCTCGACCGGATAATAACGCGATTTGGCGCCTGCGCTTAGCCCATGCGGATCGCGTGATAGCGCGTAGCGAAACATGCGGCCATCGCTTGCGGGGCCGCTGCTTTCGACAACATGCGCCACAGCGTCGACAAGGCCGCAACGAAGGAGTTCCGTTGCAACCCAGGTCACCATACCTCCCGAGCTGCCGCTGGCGCGAAAGGCGCCCTCCGCGACATGGCCGACGAATGTTACTTCGAACCGTCCGAGATGAGGATCGGTCTTCGCTGCCTCTGGAAAAAGCCCTTCCGCAAGTCCATTCTCGTCTTCGCTAACGGGCGAGAATGGGCATAGATGTGCAAAATCCGTCGTTCGATCCCGCATCCAGCTGTCGCTTGCATGCGGCTTCCACTGTCCGAAACGATCGAAATCCATGTGGACGTCATCTTCATCCGAACGCGCTACACAAGCACCGCATCCGATACAGAGACCGGACCGAATAACATCGGCCGGGCTCACGGGGCCGGAATTCCCCGGCTGGTCAGAATGCCTGCTCGACGACATGATTGAGAAAGGTGCTCGAGTTGTGACGAAGGATTTCGATCCGGCGGATGACATCCGGCGCTGGAGCTTCCATCAAGGCCACATTCAATTGGGAAGACGGGCTGGATTCGGATATGACGCTGTCCTCAATTCCGATCATGGCCGCCAGATCACTCAGCTTGTTCGACCGATAATCGGAGAGAACGCAGGCCAAGGGCTTGCCATTGACGAGAGAAAACACGCAGCCGTGAAAGAAGTTCGTCACCACGCCGCTGGCGCCCCCGATCAGACGGGCGAAATCAACAGGACCCGCGTCGATGCGGTGCTCATGAGCCCAATCGTTCCTGTATCCGATGCTGATCAAGCTGGTATTGTTTGCATCAGCCCAGTTGCGGACCATTTTCTGAAACCAGGCCGGAAAACTATGTCCGTAGACCCCCACGTAAGGCGGGATCGATGCTTCCTTGCCGACGTCCAGGATCGCTTGCGGAAACTGAAGACACGGATCGAGCACCAACTCGGCTTCTATCCCCAAGGCTTCACCGATCAGGCGCTGCGAGTTCATGTCACGAACCGATATGCGGGAAAAATCGCGCAGCCTATCAACCCAGTAGCCGTTCAGTTGCCCCGGCGAACTGAAATTGCCAAAGCTGGCGGCATAGGAGGAAAGGAGATGCCGCTGCAGACCTTCGCCGAAGAACAGGTTGCGGCCGCCATACCAGGGATGATGTAAATTCCAGACCTCGTCGCTGCCGACGATGACGAGCGGAAGATCTTCAACGACGACAGGGCCTTCCAACGCGAACGGCGCAGAGAGCGGCAACCGGGAAACCACATCAAGGAATTTACGGATCTTCTCTCGGTAAAGCGGGTAATCTTCCGCCGAAGTCGCAATTGGAAGCTCGGGCCGAAACGCGCAACGCCACTCGGCGAAATCGATGCGTTTTGATTTGTGGTTCAGCAGGACCGCGTCGACGTTCATCGACCGCAATCCCTCGACCAGACAGCGCGCCTGCCAATAGGATCCGTAGTTGATACAGCCATGGAATGTCAGCACGCCCGCCTGGCGACCGCCACCGTCGGCGATAAAGCTATTTCCGGCGGTATTCAGTGCATGCACATGACCGGCGAAGCGGTTCTGATCCAGCATGTGATCTTCCGTTGTCCTGCTGACAGCTATGAAACCGGGGCCTTTCAAGCGCACGTCACCCGCCGTGCTGGCTTGCGCTCTTGTTGGCCTTCAAACCGTGCGAATGATCGAATGTTCCCCGCCGACGCGGAGATGTCCGCCAGGTTTGCCGACGGCGTTCCGGCTCTGGGATACCTCGATCCTTCAGGCAATCGCTAACCTTCAAGGATCAGATCGGCGATAACAGGCAGATGATCGGATGCAACCGCAGTCAGCTTGTTGCGCAGAACGGCACTGTCGATGACCCGAATGTCATTGCTGACAAATATATGGTCGAGGCGCATCAGGGGGTATCTGGAGGGAAAGGTGGCATATGACGGCCGATTTCCCAAAAGCTGGACATCCTTCAGCAGCCGGCTGATCAGCCGATAAGTGGCGGATGCGGGAATAGCGTTTAGATCGCCGCACAGGATCGTCGCTTTGGGATTCACGGAAGCATGCAGCCATGCGGGGCCAATCAACGCTGTCATTTGCTGGATACGATCTCGCCCACGAAGACCGAGATGCGTATTGACGACATTCAATGTGACATCGCCGATCGCAATCTCGACCGCAAGCGCACCGCGTGGCTCGCCTCTTGAGGGCAACGGACCGGCCTTGACCGCTTTTGTCGGCCAACTGGTTATGATTGCATCTCCATATTGCTCCTCGGCGAATGTCAGGGTTGGATTGAAATGAGCCTCCATCTTCAAAAGCGATGCGATCATACTTGCCTGATCGGTGTGCCCTGTCCGCAAACGGCGAACATCGATTTCCTGCAGCGCCACGATATCGGCCTCTGCTTGAGCAATCACCGATGCGATACGTGCCGGGTCGACCCTGCGATCGGTGCCGATGCAGCTGTGCACGTTATAGGTGAGTATTCTGATTCGTTTCTGAGAGGCCATATGTTGGGAACACTGAAGTCATCAAGTCGTTCCGCTCGAACAACCGGTGCGAACGAAGGCGGATCCGATGACCCTGAAAGGCGCGATATGGAATGCGGCGATCTTCGGCGCGCTTTGCCTTGCACTCTTTCTTCTCTATCGGATTCTTTCGCACTATAGTCTTGAAGAGATCGGCGCGTCGCTTCACCAACTTCCCTTCCCACATCTTGCGGCTGCCTTCCTCTGTGCCGTGGCTTCCTACATCTGTCTGACCGGTTTCGATTATCTGGCAATTCTTTCGCTCGGAAAGTTCTTGCCATACCCCAAAATCGCACTGGCATCATTCATCAGTCTGTCGATGGGTCACAGTATCGGTTTTGCAGGGCTCAGCAGCGGTGCGTTTCGTTACCGCTACTACGCCCGCTGGGGTTTGAGCATGGAGGATGTCGCGAAAATCATTCTATTTTCCGGCGTGACGGTCGCTCTCGGCTTGATAACCATCGGCGGTATCGCTTTGCTTGTCGATTCGGACGATATCGTCGCGCTTTCGCGAGCAGACACGGCAACTTTGCGGATATTGGGTGGTGCTCTTCTTTGCATTCCCGCAAGCTATGGTATTCTGGCCAGATACTTGCGAGGAAGATTAACCCTCTGGAATTGGTCATTTGCCTTGCCTCGAGCCGGAATAGCCTTGGCGCAAATTGCAATCGGCACGGCCAATTTCGCCTTCGTCTCGGCATGCCTTTATGCATTGTTTTCGGCTTATGCAGACCTCTCCTATTTCCGTACCATCGCCGCGTTCGTGCTTGCCAACACTCTCGTCCTGACCACGCATGTCCCCGGGGGCCTCGGTGTCCTCGAGGCGGTGCTGGCATATGCTGTTCCGAACGCCGCGTCGATCGGCGCGTTGATTGTGTTTCGGCTGATTTACTATCTCATTCCGCTTCTGGTCGGTGCGATCGCGATGCTGACCACCGAACTGGTCTTCAGACGGCATTCAGCCAAATCGCAACATGCGGCGCAACCGGCCAGCAAGACGATGTAGTCGTGGTGGCCGCGAAGGCGGTACGGGGTCGAATAAGGCCGTGCCCGCAACGGGCGTCATCTTCCGGCTTTTCGAGTGAAGCGGTTTCAAGCCCCTTGCGCCGAGATCGAGCGTCGCGATCGCGCGGATCAGCGAGCCGCCTTGTTCAAGGAGCTGATCGAGCGCCTCGACAGAACAGCCGAGGAATTCCGAAAGAAGGCTATGACGCAGATCGCGGATGACTCTCCTGTGTTCCGCACTTTGCGCCTCAAACAGAATATCGCATTCCGTATCCAGGTTCTCCGAGCGGTGGTTGAGATTCGACGAGCCAATTCGCACTAGGTTGTCGTCCGCGATCAGCAGCTTTGAATGAATGAACAACGATTTCTGTCGTTTCCCGTCTGGAATGACCGGATAGAAAATGCGCAAGCGATCGAACTCGTCTGCTTGTTTGAGTTTGGTAATGATCCTGTCCCTATTCGCGTCCATGATCATCTTTTCGATGAGACCATGCGAACCGTGGGCACATATGATCACGATCTCAGGCCCTTCCTTCTCCTTCAAACGCGCGGCCAATGCGTCAGCGACGTTGAAGGACGCAAGATATTGCGTTTCGATGTAAAGGTGGCGTTTTGCTGCTGCGATCACCCGTTTGGTTAAGGCTACTCCCGGATTGTCATCCGCCTGCGCTCCTTTCATCGGCCCCGAGACAGCGAGTTCGAACGGTATACCGGAAAGAAAAAGGGAGCCGTCATAGCGAAATCCACGATCGTCACCACCTGCCAGGTGTCCATGCCGCTCGCCTGTTGCCGCTGCCCATCGCTGTCTGGCGATCCAGGAGACGGCTCTCGCTGCCTGTCCGCTTACCATCACCTGCAGGTCATGCACCGGTTCGTAGGGCAAGCCCTCCGAATCCCGTCGGCGCTGATCCCTGACCCCATGGCCGCGTGTATCCCATCGGCGCGATGCCAGATCGATGCCGCCGAGGAATGCGACATTGTCATCGATGCAAACAAGCTTTTGATGATGACAGCCGAGCAAGACAGGCTGAAACGCGAAGCGGAGTTGGATACGATTGCTCTTCGGGAAAGTTTTTCCAAAGAATGCCTTCAGCGATTTATCCGAGTAGATTGGCCCGAGCGCCCAGACCAGAATACGGATCTCCAAATCCGGATTGGATTGGACGGCGCGTTCCAGGACATCTCCCAAGATCGTTCCCGGATCTTCCGGTTCCAGCAATATTTCCGGGTTGAAATTCCAGCCAACAATCCAGATCTGCCGTCTGGCCTCCTTCAGTGCGTTGGCCAGGCATGAAAAATATTTCTTGCCGTTGATGAGAAAACTCGCCCTATCTGCGATGCCTGTCAGCGCTGGCTTGGTCATTTCCTGCATGGTGGCGGGGCTGCAATTGTTGCGAATGATTCAAGGCAATAACCGGTTTCTGCGTAGATGGTTCATTGTCGCTTGATAGGCAGCACCGGCGGTCATCATCTCCGGATCCCTGCGGAAGCGCCGTCCGGTGGAATTTACTGAAATTTCGATGCTGCATATGACGGGTTCGCTTTGTTCGTTCGCCTGCCGGCGTCAGCGGCGATTACTGACATGATCGCGATATTGTTCCGTCTGGATGTTCCGGCTGTCGAGGCCCCTTTGCCTTGAATGCTGCGCCTTGTCGCGATTGGACAGAACGGCATTTTCTCCGATCCGGCCCTCATCGAGAGTCGTGGCGGCGCCGGACGCATCGCCTTTGCCTTTCGAGCCACGGGAGAACTGCTTTTTTCCTGCGTGAGCCATTGTGTACCTCCTTCAATGCGGAGCGGGTTGCAATCGGATATACGGCCAAAGCTGCTTCGAAACTATCGAACATCCAGTCCCATCGATTGTTCCCCGGGGAGCTACGGAACTGGCGCCGATCTGCCAGGCATTTATTTATTCCGGTCTAGGAACATTCCACATCTGCCGTAGTTGCGTTCTGGCTAGTTCGAAGGAACCGGTCAGGCGGTGAAAAGCTCCTGTCGAAATGGCCAGCCGCGCACCTCAAGCGGTCAGTCAAGCAAATCAGATGGATCATCCTCGGAGCCACCGAGACCAGTGTAGGAAGGAGAGCCTTATGAAACTCACGATTGTCACCATTGCATTGGCACTGACGGCAGCGCCGGCATACTCCCAATCAGCAGCGGAGAAGACAGGTGTCAACTCTCTGGTAGGCGCAGCGCCGAATACGCAGGACTTCGTCAATGAAGCCGCAACGAGCGACATGTTCGAAATCGAATCAAGCAAGCTCGCACTGCAGCGCGGCAATGATCAAACGAAGAAATTCGCACAGCAGATGATCGATGATCACACAAAGACGACGGATCAGCTTAAAGATCTCGTCAACAGCGGAAAGGTCCAGGCGACGATTCCGACGGAGATGACCTCAAGTCAGAAGAAGATGCTGGTGCGGCTGCAGAAAATGCAGGGAAATGACTTCACCAAGCGCTACGATGCGGATCAGCGTTCTGCTCATGCGAATGCAGTGGATCTTTTCAAAAGATATGGAAACGGTGGCGAAAACGCGGACCTGAAAACCTGGGCTTCCAATACGAGGCCGAAGCTCGAGCAGCATCTGCAAATGGCCAAACAGCTCGCAAAGTAGATGAGCGACGGCGAGTGAAGACGGGCCACGCCTCATCCGGCTCGGACGTGGCTGCAACCCCGGTTTTCCCAAGCTCCTTGGGAAAGCAGGCGAAGTGATTAGGAGTTTCGATAATGAACGTGATCCAGCTTCCGCTGGTCCGCCGGAGCGATCGCGATCCCGAACCGGCGTTTTGCACAAGTGATCATCGCGGTCGTGCCATGTTTCGCTTCCTGGCGGATTACAGAATTGACGGCCGGACGTTTGGCATCAGTTTTTGGGCCTATGACCTGGCAGATGCCGAACGCCGCGTTGCGTCGATGCGGGCCAATCTCAGCCTCCAAGGTCAGATCTTCTGCCGCGTGTGAAAAAGCCCAAATGTTTTCCGATACGGATGGCTTACATCCATCGATCGCCGCATACCTTGAAACTGACCGAAGACGGGCCTGGCCACTCAGCCCCATCTAGATAAGCCCCTATCTAGACAAACCATGTCACCACCAGCCCGGCGCTAGCCGAGAATATGGCCAAAACCGTCAGCCAGCCGGCGATGTTCATAAGGCGCGAATTCACATGCTCGCCCATGATTGCCTCATTATTCGTGATGAACATGAGCAACAACAAAAGGGGAGGAGTGGAGAACCCTTGGACGACGCCGGACCATACAAGAGCTTTCATCGGATTTAGGCCAAAGAAGTTCATGGCGACGGCAACCACGGTCACGGCTGCTATGATAAGATAAAAACCCGGCGCCTCGCGGGCGGTGGCGTTCAGACTGCCCTTGATGCCGATGGACTGGGCAAGGTCATAGGCCGCTCCCGTCGTCATGACCGGAACCGCTAGAAATCCAACCGATACCACTCCTGCCGCAAACAGGTATCCAGCCGCCTCTCCGGCGATCGGCTTCAGCGCTTCGGCTGCCTGAGCCGCGGTTTCGATATTGGTCTGCCCCTGAACGTGCAGCGTTGAACCGGTCGCCAGGATGATGAAATACATCACGACATTGGAAAATGTCATGCCGACAAAGATTTCCCTGCGCGAGCGGGCCAATTTCGAGCCGCTGACACCCTGTCTGGCGCGCAGGGTCGTCTTTCCTGCAGCGATTTTCTCTTCGACCTCCTCGTTGGACTGCCAAGTGTAGAGATAGGCCGATAACGTCGTCCCGATGATCGCCACGATGATCGAAAGAAACTCCTCGTTGAATTCGACGGATGGAACGAGCGTGCCCTTGAGGACCTCCGTCCAATCCGGCTTCGAGAGCACGGCCGCGCCTGCATAGGCCAGTAGGCTGAGTGCAAGCCAGCGGAAAATGCGACGAATCAGGGTATAGGATCCAACGACCTGGAGACAGAGCATGATGGCCGCTGTCACAGTGACGATCAAGGGAACGGAAAACGGCACGAAAAGACCGACGGCAGCGGCCATGCCGCCTAAATCAGCGGCGGCCTCGATCGTATTACCCGAGACAACCCCGACCAATGCTATGTAAAGAAGCCACCGCGGATAATTGTCATGGACGACTTGAAACAATCCACGTCCCGTCACTTGTCCGAGCTTCGACGAGAGATAGACAACCGTGAACATCATCGGCAGCGTGACGGGGGCGGTCCAAAGCATCCCGACGCCGAAGCGGGCACCGGCACTGGCATAGGTACCAATTGCCGAGGGATCGTCGTCAGCCGCGCCCGAGATGAGGCCGCGGCCGAGCAGGCTAAATCCTTCGAAATGATGCCGGGTAACGGCCGTCTCGCCGTGCTTCATTGCGAGACCATCCGGGCACGGTCAGTTGCAGCCAACAGGCACATAAGAATGATCAGGCTGCCATGAAACGATCGCATCAACGGATACCTTTTTCCGCCTAAGCTTCGAGATCGACGGAAGTTCCATGTGGATCGGCAATAACTTGCCGTCCCCAACAACTTGTCATCGCTGGGGCGGCCGGAAAGCGCCGCTCTCGAGCAGCCGGTTGTTTGCGGGGCAAATTTCAGGTTCCGGTATCGGGAATAATCCGTAACTATTTGCGGAACTTCGCGGTCCGTTCTCGGTAAGGTTCTTTTAAAAAGAAAGGATCCGTCATGGCAGACAGCGAAGCAAAATCCGGCGGACGGAACTCTCTCTCCGGGAAGAACGCATCTCGCAATCCTGCTCCGGTCCGCCAATCGAGCGAGCAGGAAGGCATGGCCCCGAACGTGTTTGAAAAAGAGCGGGTTACGCCGATAGGCAAACCAGGCGTAAGGGTCTCCGCAGACAATCGGATCAAATCACACTCGAAGGAATAGGTTGGTTCCTCCGTTCATGCAGCGCCCCTGCCAGCTTGCCAGGGGTGAATGTCAGTGCATATTTCCTCTTTCGTCGAACAGCAGGATCTCTTGGAGCCAGCAACATCCGCCGCCACGACGATCGTGCATTGAGATGATCGTGTATCGATTGGAAGCATTGTCTCGCCGATGTTGTAAAGCAGCGATCGGTGCCCGGCTTCGCATTCTGGTCATCCGATCGTTAAGAAACCTCGGCTTGATCCACATACGCGGAAGGAGGTTTTCCCGCTCGTCCGCGGCACCTTTATCGCGGCGGCGCGTTGAGAAGGGCACCCAGCGCATCGCCGGAGATTGCCGCTAGAGCTCCGAGGCTCGAGATCACCCCATTCTCCTGGCCGAGTGCCGCTTAACAAAGGGATCGACAATGGAATTGAAGCCGTGGACAATTCAATCATCGCGCCAAGTTCTAAAGGATCGCTGGATCGATGTGAGGGCCGATGATTGCGTAACCAGCGAAGGTCACTCGATTTCTCCCTATTACGTTCTTTCATATCCTGACTGGGTCCACGTCGTTGCAATCGGTGACGACAGCTCGGTCCTGTTGCTGGAACAGTACCGCCATGGGCTCGGTATCGTATCGCTCGAAGTGCCCGGTGGCGGAATTGACGCAGGCGAAACGCCTTTGGAAGCCGGAAAGCGTGAACTTCTTGAAGAAACCGGCTTCGAGGCTCGCCATTGGCAATATTGTGGGCGCCTTGCACCCAATCCAGCCATGCAAACCAACTATAGCCACATCGTTCTAGCGACCGGGCTGATGGAGAGCCAAGCGCCGATGAACGATCCTTCAGAACGTGTCGTACTGCGTCAGCTGCCTTTAACCGAAGCGGTAAACAAAGCCATCACAGGTGGAATCTGCCAAGCCATTCATACCTCTGCCCTGCTGCTGGCACTTGCGCACGGAAACCTCGTGAAGATCACTGCTGAGACGCATTTCAACGACATCCACGCTCGTCGAGCACGACTAAGCAACCAGGGTTCTTGAGGATGTCCCGGCTCCCATGCCGTCCGTATCCCCTGCGGCGATCCAATACCCGGTAATCCGCTGAGGCCAAGATGCTGCCACACGCATGCCCGCATACCTGCCAATCTTCCAGCGGCCAGCCTTCCGCAGGAACAACGCCGGCATGTCTGTGTTCGGAGTTTCCAGTCAATGGAGGACATCATGGCAGACAACGAAATCCGCGACGCTTTTATCGTCGGCCTCAGAAATGCCCATGCGATGGAAAATCAGGCGCTCAGTATCATGAAGCCGCAGCTGTCGCGCATCGAGAACTATCCTGAAGTCGCCGCGAAACTCGAGCAGCATATTCGAGAGACCGAGGGCCAGATCATACGCCTTGAGGACGTACTCGAGGGGCTGGATGAAGACCATTCGACACTCAAGGACATGGCGTTGTCGTTTACCGGCGCGATGACAGCCATGGGTCACACGTTGGCCGGCGACGAGATCCTGAAGAATTCCTTCGCCAATTTCGCTTTCGAAAACTTCGAAATCGCCGCATACAAGTCCTTGTTGACTGTCGCCGATGCCGGCGGTTTTACCGCCGGCAAAACAGCCCTTCAGTCCAATCTCGAAGAAGAAGAGGCCATGGCAAACTGGCTTAATGTCAACCTGGCGGCTGTCACCCAGAAGTTCCTGCTCCTGCGGGAAGGTGGAGCAACCGCGAAGATCTGATGTACATAGTCCATGCGAGTGTCTGCCGATAATCTGGGGTCCGCCGCCCGCAAAGCGGAACGGATGGCTCGATCATCAGTTCTATGAGAGCGCCATCATTCACGCTCCATGGGATCGGTCGATAGAACCATGCGCATTCTGATTTGGCTGTGCCTGGCGGCCATGCTGGCCGCCGTTCTGATCTGGTTCGTGACGGAACCCGCCATGCCTTTTGCGCCCGATGATCCGCGCCTTCAGGGCAATGGCGACCCAGCTCGGGGCGAGCTCATTTTCGCCGCCGGCGACTGCGCATCCTGCCATGCCACCCCAGGCCAGAAGGATCGTCTGAGATTGGGTGGCGGCCTCGCGCTCGCATCACCCTTCGGAATATTTCGGGCACCCAATATATCGTCCGATCCCGTCGATGGCATAGGAAGCTGGAGCACGGTGGACCTTGCCAATGCGTTGATCGGCGGGGTTTCACCGCGACATCAGCATTATTATCCGGTATTTCCCTATCCAAGCTTAACGGGCATGCGTGTCGAGGACATCAGGGATCTAAGGGCCTATATGAGGACACTGGCTCCAGTCTCCGGTCGCCCGCCCGCGCATGATCTGTTTTTCGTGTTCCGCATGCGCCGGCTGTTGGGCTTTTGGAAATTGCTGTTCTTTCGCGAAGGGCAGATGCAAGGACCCGTCAGCACCGATCCTGTCCTCGCTCGTGGACGCTATCTGGTCGAGACCCTGGGCCACTGTGCGGAATGCCATTCTTCCCGCAATAGATTGGGTGCCATAAGGCCCGAAACGCGATTTGCCGGCGGCATCGATCCTGAGGGCACAGGCTTCGTTCCCAACATCACGCCGAGCCGGATCGGAAATTGGTCCGAAGCCGACATCGCGGAAATGCTGAAGAGCGGCAACACGCCCAACCATGGCCGCGTCGGCTCGTCCATGGCCGAGGTCGTCACCAACATGGCGATGCTGCCGCAGAGCAATCGCGATGCCATCGCGCGCTACATCAAGAGCCTGCCTCCTCGACCGACGCCGCATCCTTAAACGGGATTAATGAGTGTAGAGATAGGCGGCGAGATCGCGGGCCTCGGCTTGCGAGATCCCTGTTTTCGGCATCGCCGAGTTGGGCGAGAAATCCTGCGGCGACACGATCCAATGAACGAGATTATCGCCCGTATTGTTGATGACGCCGGCGATATAGACCCGTTTTTGAAGGCCAGACAATGCGCCGCCAACCTGGCCATCCGCACCGGCGATCCCTGGGATTTGATGGCATCCGGTGCAGCCGTACCGACGAAAGATCGGTGGTGTTCGGGAGGGATCGCCGCCTCCGGTCAGCACGCGCGCGACCTGCAATCGCTGCTGCGAAGTCTTTGCCCAGTTTACGCCGATCACAGTGCAAAGTACTGCAATGGCTGCCGCACACAGCCAGATACCGCGGTATCTATAATGGGCGGATGTGCTGAACATGGTCCGCTCCCCTACCGGCATTTGCTATCCATAGCGCTGCCATTGCGAGCGCCACGCCGGCGTAAATCGTCCCGGCTGGAATCCACATGACCATCCCGGCGAGCTGCTGATCCTCGAGCGGCGTAAGGCCCCATGTTTCCGCAGTATGCGTCTGCGCGACATAAAGGACGCGTGGCGCCAGCGCCATCAGCGCACCGAGCGCTCCTGTGTGCAGCATGGTCAGGAACAGATGCCACGCCGCGACGCCGCGATTGCTGCGCCAGAAGATCGACCACCAGAACAGGATAGCGGTGGCGAAGAAGCTCAGATGCTGGAGACGATGCAGCGTGACATCGGCGACGGCGGCATCGAACAGGATCGGCGCATGCCAGGCCCATATGGCGACGGCATGCAACAGGGTGGCATTGGTTCCTCCGCTCAGCCAGTGCCAGGCGATGCGCACGGAGCGCCGTCTCATCGCCCTCCCCGTCCAGCGCGTCAGCCGATCCGGCAGCCCCCATAGGAACGTGCCGGCCGGCCGCGCAATGACAATCATCGGAGCGGAGATCGCCATGATGATTTCGTGCTCGATCATGTGAAACGTAAAGAGCTGCTCTCCGAGCCAGTGCAACGGAGACAGCAGCGCACCGGCAAGCGTCAGCCAGCCGGCCCAATAACAAAGAGCGCGCTTCGCCACGACAGATCGGCTCATTCGAACGCGTCGCCTCAGCCTCCAGCAACCTCGGCCGTAAAGAAAAGCCGCGACCGCTAACGGTGTTACGATCCAGGGGTCGATCGTCCAGACAGAATGAAGGAGATGCGCCTCCGCGCCATGCGCGGCAGCCTCCCGCCCCGTCATCAGCAGGATCATGAGGGCGGCTAATGTTCGCATGCGTTCAAGAGCCACGTGGCTCCTCCCTGCAGGAAAAGCGCGAAGGCGAAGGCGAGCCCGACGAGGACACTGAGATGGCGGAGAAACAGCCCCGTTCGCGCCTCCTCCGGGGTCGAACCGGCCTGCGGGATCGCCGCGCTCGCCAACGCAAGCAGAATTGCGACGGAAGATGTCAGGATGGACCAATGCGTATGCCGGCTGCAATCGACATAGGGGAGAACCTGACCAAGCTGGGTATTGCCGGCCCAAATAAGGGGCGCGAGGATCAATCCGCCATATTTTGCGGCCATGGTCATCATAGGCGTGGTACCCAGTAAATGCATGCGTACAAGGGAATCCACGCCACCACGACAAAGCTCCAGTACATTGCATTATCTTCGACATCGCCGAAGCGGCGCGGATTATCGGCATGCTTCGAAAACATCAGGCAGGTCAGTACCAGCGTATCGATGAGATCCGTGACGATGTGGGTCGTATGAAGCCCCAACATGGTCCAGATGATCGAGCCATAGGCATTGTCGTCCCAGCGTATGTTGAGGACAGCGAATTCGAAACCGCGCAGGATCAGCGGCACCGCCCCGAGCACCGACATGACGATAAGCCCGATCCGCACCTTGCGCAGATCTCTTTGCCGCGCCCAGCGGGACAAAAGAATATTCGGCACGAGGCTTGCCAGCAATATCGCGGTCAGGGTCGTTCCAGGAACGAGGCCGGGCGCCGGCGCGTCGATCGGCCAGTGCGGGGCGAGGCTCATCAGGTAGAAATAGACTGCGATCGCCAACGCGAAGCCGGAACCTTCGATAAGCATGAAGGCGCAGGTTCCCCACCAGGTCGGGCTTGCTCTCCCCATGCCATGAGGCGGCAGCCTTGAAACATCGAGGACGACACGCTCCTTCATGATTCATCCTCCGGCGTCTGCTTCGGCCAGAACCAGCCAGTCAACGTGATCCCGATCGGAATTGACCCCCAAATGACCGCCCAAGGCGAGAAGATCGACCAGATCAGCATCACCGTGGTGGCAAGAGCGGCCAGGAGCGGCCAGATCGAATTTCGTGGCGAGGACTCGCTTGCTTCGGGTTGCGCCTCGACGACACTGCTGACGATCAATTCGCGCCGGTCGGTGCGCAGCCCGCCGGCAACCGCGAGTTCATCGGGCTGCGACCACAGCGGATCACGAGCGGCGACCACCGGAATACGACGGAAATTGAAGCACGGCGGCGGTGACGATGTCGCCCATTCGAGCGTCGATGCATCCCATGGATTCTCGCCGGCGATCTGCCCGGATCGAGCGCTGCGAATGACATCGATGAAGAAGACGAGGAATCCCAGCGAAAGGATGACGGCGCTCAGGCTGACGAACATGTTCAAACCGGCCCAGGGCATTTCCGGCTGATAGGTATATATGCGCCGCGGCATGCCCTCGAGACCCAGGATATGCATCGGAAAGAAAGTCAGATTGAAGCCAGTAAAGATCAGCCCGAACGCCCAGCGGCCGAGCGTCTCGCTCATCATCCGTCCAGTCACCTTGGGAAACCAGTAATAGATGGCGCCGAGCAATGGGAAGACGGCGCCGCCGACCAGGACGTAATGGAAATGTGCGACGACGAAATAGGTGTCATGTACCTGGGTGTCGAACGGCACAGAGGCGACCATCACCCCGGTCAGCCCACCGATGACAAAAGTCACGATGAAGCCGAGAACGAACAGCATCGGCGTCTTGAGCACTGGTTGCCCGCCCCATAGCGTCGCCAGCCAGCAGAATATCTGGACGCCGGCCGGAATGGCGATCGCCATGCTGGAGGCGGTAAAGAAGCTCTCGCCTAGCTTCGGCAGGCCGACAACGAACATATGATGCACCCAAAGACCGAAAGCCAGGATTCCGGTCGCGATCAGGGCCATGACAAGCGGGAGATAGCCGAATACGGGGCGGCGCGAGAAGGTCGCTGTTATCGTCGACACCATGCCGACAGCCGGCAGGAAGATGATATAGACCTCGGGATGGCCGAAGAACCAGAACAGGTGCTGCCATAGCAGCGCATCGCCGCCCTCCGCGGGATTGTAGAAATGCGTCCCGACCAGACGATCGAGGATCAGCGTCGAGCTGGCGAGCATGATTGCCGGCATGGCCATGATGACGAGGAAGGCCGTGACGAGCATCGACCAGACGAACAGCGGAATGCGGTCGAGCGACATGCCCGGCGCACGCTGCTTGAAGACGGTGACGACGATTTCCACCGCAACGGCCAAGGCGGCAACTTCCGTGAAAGTGATCATCTGCGCCCAGAGGTCGGCGCGCTTGCCCGCGCCATATTGCGGTCCTGACAAGGGCACATAGGCAAACCATCCGACATCGGGCGCGGTATCGAGCGCAAACGAGATCCATAACAACAGACCGCCAGCCAGATAGATCCAATAGGAAAAGGCATTCAAGCGCGGGAAGGCGATATTGCGGGTGCCGACCATCAGTGGCACGAGATAGACCGCCATGGCTTCCATGACCGGCACGGCAAACAGGAACATCATGTTTGAGCCATGCATGGTGAAAATCTGATTGTAGCGGTCCGGACCGATGAAGCGGGCCTCCGGCTGCGCCAATTGCAGCCGCATCGCGAGCGCGAGCAACCCGCCCAAGGCAAGAAAGACGAATGCGGTAACGATGTAACGGCGGCCGATGATCTTGTGGTCGACTGTCGTCAGAGCGCCCCAGACACCGGCGGGCGTCATCCAGGTCTGCGCGAGCCGCCGTTCTAACTCGCCGTCATCGAACATCAAATCTGTCGGTTGCGTTGGTTTGCCGTCCTTCGTCATTTGAGGCTTTCCATATAGGCGGAAAGCTGCCGCAGCTCATCACCGGAGAGCGGAACCATCGGCATGTTGTTTCCCGGTTTCAATGTCTGCGGATCGGCGATCCAGGCGGCAAGTGAACCGCGGGTATTATCGAGCAACCCTGCCGCGATCGTCTGGCGACTCCCGACATGGGTCAGGTCCGGCCCCGTCGATCCCGATGCCTCGGTTCCGCGTATGGTATGGCAGGCCGCACAGGGCTTGCGCATGAAGAGAGCCTTGCCGGCAGTCGCCTCCGGATCGGCAGACGATACGCTACTCGCCCTCTGTGCGGCGGCCCAGCGCAGATAGTCAGCCATATCCTCGGCAATGACGAACAGCGCCATATGGCTGTGCTGAAGCCCGCAGAATTCCGCGCATTGACCGCGATAAACACCTGGCCGCTCCGCTCGTATGGTTATGACGTTCTGCCGGCCGGGAATGAGGTCGCGTTTACCGGCGAGGCTCGGTACCCAGAAGGAATGAATGACATCCAAGCTTTCGAGCTCGATGCGAATATCGACGCCAACCGGGATATGCATCTCATTGGCCGTCTGAAAGGACTTGGCCGGATCGGCATCATCGTAGATGAATTGCCACCACCATTGCTGCCCGCGAACCTTGATCGCGAGACCGGCATCCGCGGACATTCCGAGGCCGCGCGTTGCATAGAAGCTCGCAATCGTCAAACCGGCGATGACGACAACGGTCGCTGCAACAGCCGCCGTTACCAGCTTGCCCATCCGCCGCTCACTTTCGGAGCTTGGACTTTCCCTCGGCGTCCTGGCGTGCAGCAATGCGAGGACCAGCGCGAACATGACCAGTGCCCACACGGCGCAGCAGACGACCACGATCCCGATGATGAGATGCTTGAGCTGAACGGCCGCGGCTCCCTCAGCGTTCAGCGCCGACTGAGCGCCGTTGCATCCTGCAATCAGGATGGCCGACAGGAACAGGAAAACGGCAGCGCCCGCTTTCAAGGCGATGGCCCCTGCGTTGCGTTCGGTGCGGCAGGGCCTTCATCGAACAGGATTGCCGCCGGCGCGCGGTTTTCTGCCGGGCGCGTCTGCTTGTCGTCATTGCGGCTCGGCGCGGTGGTCTTTGCCTTATATGCGCCAATCGTCTGGACGTAGCCTGCGAGCTGCCAGATCTCGTCGATCGTCATCTTGTCGCGAAAGGCCGGCATTCCACGCGGGCGGCCGTCGCGGATGGAGGCTGCGATCGACACCATCTCCGGACCATAGAGCCACCAGCCATCCAGGAAAGACGGGCCGGTCCCGCCACGCCCGTCACCATGGCATGCTCCGCAACCGAACCAGGAATAGAGCCGTTTGCCCTGGCTGAGATCGTAAGCGGTGGTCTCGTAGGGTTTGCCGAGCGCGAAGTAGATTTCCGGGGGAGCGCCGCTGATCCCGTTCGGCATCAGGCGCAGTTCATCCAAAGCGGCCCCTACCGGAGGATCCGTTCGATATTGCCGTCCTTCTCGCGCATTGCCGATGACGGCGGCTGCCCCGAGGCTTACCAGAAAGGCGCCGATCCAGAACATGCGATCCAGGAATTCTCTGCTGACCTCCCATGTCATGTTTGATGTCTCAACCTTCTGCGGGCATCAGCCGGCGGGTGACATGCATGCATTTGTCATTCGCCAGCCTTCTCGAGCTCCATCCACTCGCTTCGATCTTGCCGGATCCATTGCCTGGCCGGTTTTTCCCTGTGCAGTCACGATGAAGATCCTCGATTCCTACAAAGAACCAACGACAGGCATTTCTGTTCCCCATCGCTCATATCGGCGGCAATGGACCGATGCCCGTCAGGTTCGTCGCTAGAGATCGATGAGCGCGTATGGTTTGCCCGTTGGCTTTTCGATATGGGCCGCAACATTATAGACGGGAGCTCCCGCGGGTGTGCGGCCCTCATAGCTTCCCCGGTGTGCGTGTCCGTGGACAACTGCATCGACCTTGAAGCGGTCGATCGTTTCGGCAAGGCGCGACGAGCCGAGAAAAGGAAAGATTTCGGGTGGTTCGCCGACGACGGTTTCGGTGATCGGCGCATAGTGAAGAACCACCATGGATCGACTGGCGCGAACCTGGCGCATGGCGTTTTCCAGCCGCATGGTTTCGTCGACGCTTTCCGCGACCATCGCCTTGATGGCAGGCTCTCCGAAAGAACTCAACATATGACGTCCGAACCCTCCGGCAAACCCTTTCACGCCGACGAAGCCAACACCCTCGATCTCGACGGCCCTGCCATCCAAAAGCTTCACGCCGGCATCCGTGAGAATGGCCGTCACTTCCTCGACGGCGCCGCTTTCATAGTCGTGATTGCCCAATACCGCCACCACCGGCACCGTACAGTTGCGCAGGTCTGCGGCAAGCAATTCGGCCTCTTTCGGCTTGCCGAGATCAGTCAGATCGCCGGCAATCACCAACACATCCGCTTCCGAACAAATATCCCCAAAAAGCGACTTGTAGGATTTCTCCCGATCTTCCTTCACGTGAAGGTCGGCAACGGCGGCTACCCTCAATTTTCGTCGCTGATCGTTGGCCATGGTCAGTTCTCCTCGTCGGTGCGCAATTCGCCCTCGCCGCCCACATCGGCAAAACCCCATTCCTCCACATCGATCTGGAAATCGACCCGCGAATACATTCGGCCTCGGCAAATCTTCATTTGCGGCAAGGGCAAGTCACGTTGTGCACTTAAGCGATCGAGCAGCTCATCCATCAGCCAATCGGGAACCTTGTCGCGCTCGGAGGGATAGATCCAGCGAAAGTTGAGAAGCTGGATTAGCAGCACCTCCCAGTTCACCTCCAAATATCCCAGCAATTTTCTCCAGTTGATCTTGTCATGGGCCTTCAGGATCACATGCGCGATGTCGGCGCCATCGTAGCGGTGCCGCAGCTGGACAAAGCATTTCGACCAGATGAGTTCGGTAGGCCCCACGACGCGGACGGAGCAACCGCACATTTCGAGCTGGCGGGCGTCCTCGAACCACTCATCGCCAACCGGCATCGTTCCGTTTGACGATGCAAAGATCACATCGAGGAAGTGGGGGCCCTTCGAGATCTTCCCCAGCCAGCGCTCGTCCTTGACCTCCACCGCGTAGCCCTTGTCCTGAAAATGCGCGAGAATGCGCGCATAGTCGCCCGCCTTGCAAAAGACGTCGAAGTCCTTCGTGGGACGGGAAATTCCGGTATAGGCGCTGACCGCATAAGTGCCGGCGACCAGGAACGGGATCTGCGATGCCGCGAGATCGTGGACGGCGGCAGCGACAAAAGGCTCAGCATCCGGGTCGATCAATTGAGGCACGGCCTTAGCCTCGATCGGCAGGTTGCCGGTGAGGCTTCGATCCATATCCGAGGGAACATTCATCAGACCACCGCTTCGCTGAAAGACACAGTAAGATCAACGCCGCCAGTCGAAGTCCTCATCGAGCTGCGCGGCCAGGTGCCGGCGAGCCCGGTTGATGCGGCTCTTGACCGTGCCGATCGCACAATCGAATCTTTCGGCCGCGTCGTCGTAGGAGCGCCCCTCGATGACAACGTATTCGAGCACCGCGCGATAAGGCTCCGGCAGCTGATTACAGGCACGCTCCAGTTCCTTCGCGCGGATCGTCCACTCCTGCGACGGCGCTTCCACGCCAACACCGGAGACGCATTTCTTGGTTCCGGGCGACTCGCGCTTGGCTATGCGGAATTTGGTGCAGAAAGTGTTGCGCATGATGGTGAACAACCAGGACTTCAACCGCGTGCCTGGATCGAACTGTCCAATATTAGCGAGCGCCTTGGTCAAGGTTTCCTGAACCAGATCATCGGCATCGACGGAGTTTCTATGGAAAGTTCTGGCAAAGGCACGAAGAGCCGGAATGAGATCTACGATTTCGGCCTCCAGATCAGTGGTCTCGCGATTAGTGGATTGGGATATATCGTGCACGACGCTCTCCTTGTGGCCGCGATACTGGCGCGATCGACGCGGCATTTGCGTCGCCCGCCGATGTAGACGCCACAACGTGGCGCGAAATATCCGCGCGGATGGCGGCCAGTCATGTGAACAATCTAGTGCTGAGCGAGCCGGCGCATTGAAGCCAGTTTCTCAGCGCTTTTCGCATCTACTAAGGAACGGCTCCGTCTTCAGCTTGTTCCGTGCGTTTTTTACGTCCTTCCGGTATTGTTTCGCGCAAACCGAGCAGACTAAGAATCTCGCAGTGTATCAGTTCGACGGCAGCGGAACGGATCAAATTCACGTCGGAAGGGTTGATCTACACCATCGAACTCCCTTATCGGAGGAGATCAAGCGTTATGGACCGAAGATGAGCCAAGGCTACAGTCACCTCTTTTCCGGCCGCCGGGTTTTGATCGTGGAAGACGAGTATCTTCTTGCAAACGAAGCGCGCCGTCAGCTGGTGAAGCTCGGCGCCATTGTCATCGGACCGACAGCGCGAGTCGACCAGGCTCTCGAACTAATCCAGGACGAAGATGTCGACGCAGCCATTCTCGATATCAATCTGGACGGCGAAATGGTGTTTCCCGTGGCCGATAGGCTGAATGAACTCAATATCCCTTACGTCTTCGCAACCGGCTATGATCCGTCGATCATTCCGGCGCGCTTTACCGGCTTCATTCTTTGTGAAAAGCCGATCGAGATAGAGCGCATTGCACGAGCTCTGTTTGGCCCGTGGCAACAGGATTCTTGAGGAACGCTCGGCACCAGGGATGATTATCAAAACCCCGAAAGTTGTTGTCCAACTTTCGGGGCTCGTTCGATCGTTACGCGGGCTTTTGGCGTTCTTTGCGGAATCAGGTCGCGCGTTCTGCTACGCGCGGCCGCCACTTGATCAGGCGGCTCTCGACGAAATCCAGGACCAGATCGATCAGTAGGACAAATACCGCCAGGATGAAGATCCCCGCGAAGACGCCGACGGCATCGAAATTGCCTTCCGCCTGCGCGATCAGGTAGCCCAGACCGGCCGATGCGCCCAGATATTCACCGATGATCGCACCAACAACCGCAAAACCGACGGATGTTCGAAGCGAAGACAGAATCCAACTCGCCGCAGCCGGAAAATAGACGTGACGCAGCAGTTCGGACTTCTTCGCGCCGAGGATGCGAGCGTTCGACAGCACGACGGGGTTGACTTCACGCACGCCCTGCATCGCGTTGAAAAAGGTGACGAAGAACACGAGCGTGACGGCGAGGGCCACCTTCGACCAGAGGCCCAGGCCGAGCCAAAGGACAAAGATCGGAGCAAGAACCACGCGCGGAATGGCGTTCAGGCCCTTGATGAACGGATCGAGGATACGCGCAGCCGAGCGCGACAGTCCGAGCCATACCCCTGCCGCGACGCCAAGTCCCGTACCGATGACGTAGCCAAGCACCGTTTCCGTAAGCGTGATGCTCACGTGCTTGAAAAAGCTTGGATCGGCAACCCATGCGAACACCTGCTTTATGATATCGACAGGCGAGGGAAAGAAGAAGACATCGACCAAGCCGAGGTTCACGCCGATTTCCCAACCGCCGACGATGACCAGCAACAATGCCAGTTGGGTAAGTCTTTCAGTCATGGCGTTCATAGCTTTTCTCCACTTCACCGCGCAGGGAAGCCCAAATATTGCGATAGAGGTCGGTAAAACGGGGATCGAGCTTGATCTCCGCGACATCGCGAGGCCGCTCCAGATCGACAGGGAAACTGTCGATGACGCGCGACCGCGGACCTGAGGCCAGAACCACAACACGATCCCCCAGAGCAATCGCTTCCTCAAGATCATGCGTAATCAGAACCACAGCCCGCTGCTCTTCCTGCCATAGGCGAAGCAATTCGTTTTGCATCAAATGCCGAGTGTGAATGTCGAGCGCGGAGAAAGGCTCGTCCATCAGGATTACCTTCGGTCCCGTTATCAGCGCCTGCGCCATTTGCACTCGTTTGCGCTGGCCGCCGGAAAGCTGATGCGGATAACGGTCTTCGAAGCCCTTGAGACCGACCTTCTCCAGCCATTTGAGAGCCCGCTCCCGCCGCTCGCCCGCGCCAACACCTTGGAACAAGGGGCCTAGTTCCACATTCTCGAGCGCGGTTTTCCAAGGGAATAGCGCGTCCTGCTGAAATAGATAACCGATGTTATTCTGAACGCCCGAGACCAGAGCCCCATCGATGGAAACAGATCCCTTCGCTGGCTTCAAAAGTCCGGCGATTGCATTCAGGATCGTACTTTTGCCACAGCCCGTCGGCCCGACAATGGCGACGAATTCGCCATCGGCTACCGTCAGATTTACATCCTGGACCGCAACGAAGGAGCCGAAGGACATGGTGACGTTTTCAATTGCCACCATTGCTTTGGGTGAGGCCCCGGCCTGGGGCGTCTGTTTTGCCGGCGCGAACGCTGCCACGGACATCTTAACCTCCCTTAATTCGATGCCGCCGCCGGCACCTTAGCTACGAATTCGTTGGTAAAAGTCTTCGACAGATCGATCTTGGCCGCCTTGACCTTGTCGTTGAACGAGGTCAGGACATCGAGAGGCGTCTTGATATCTTTTTCGTCGAGCAGCCCATCCGTGGAAAAGATCTGCCGCGCGTTTTCAACTGCCTTGATGTATGTCTCTTTGTCGCCCGAAATGAATTCCGGCGGAAGCTTTTCGACGATCTCGGCGGCGCTGTGCGTCTTCATCCATTGAAGCGCCTTCACCGTTGCATTTGTGACCTTCTGGATCGTTTCCGGATTTTTGGAGATGTAGTCCTGCGTGGCGTAAAGGACCGATGTCGGATAGATACCGCCATAGATCTCCTTGGCGCCGTCGTCATTCCGGGCGTCGATCAGGATCTTTCCGACACCCTTCTCGACAACGAACGTCGCCGCAGGGTCGTAATTTACGAGCAGATCGATCTTGCTTTGCTGAAGCGCTGCGACCGCAGCCGAGCCCGAGCCCACGCCGATAATCGAAACGTCGTTCGCCGAGAGACTATGCCGCTGGAGATAGTAGCGAATAAAGAAGTCCGAGGATGAGCCCGGAGCGGTGATTCCGATCTTGGCACCCTTGATCGTTTCGGGGTTTTTCGGATCGAATTTCGCGTCTTTGCCGCCGGCCAGAACGAGCCCTGAATTTCGCCCGAGCTCCACGAAGGCGACAACGTGCTTGTTTTGCGACTGCATCTGAATCGTATGATCGTAGAAGCCGACGGCGACATCCGTCGAGCCGGCAACCAATGCCTGCAAGGTCTTCGATCCGCCCGACGCGAAGTTTTCGACGGTAACCTCCAGACCCTCTTTCTCATAAAGGCCCAAGCCCTGCGCGACGGGGAAAGGCAGGTTGTTGAGGTTGTAGGAACCGACGCTTATGCGAACAGGTTCCGCCAAAGCCGTTCCGGACAGCGCTACCGCTGCCGCGAGTGCGAGAATAAGCTTTTTCATTTGATCTCCTCCATTTTGGCACCCTCCCGGCACCATGGGTTTATCGATTATGCTGCACAAACCAGCGCTTTGGCAGGCTTTGCAAAGACATGGCCCTCAAAAAGCCTGCGCGCCGTGCGAAGAATCCCGGCGACGAGCTTCCCATCCCGCAGTTGCAGCTTCACGTCCAGATGGCCGCTGGGATGTTCAATGGAAAGCACGACGGGCGGTGTTTGAACGCCGATAAGGCGGGACGCCACGGTGTTTTCGCTCACACAGGCCGTTGCAATCCCGACAGCGCCTGTCGTCGCCAGTGATGGATGGCATTCATTCGGCATGAAGTAGCGAACATTCAACGCGCCGCCTTGTCTGGCTGGAGAGATGAGAACCGGTTTCGGAGTGACTTGACTGCGGACATCACCCATTCCCATTTTCTCGCCGGCAAGGATACGAAGTTTTTCCAGCCGCTCGATCAACGAATGATTGCCGTTCAGTTCAGCAGCACTCTCATATCCGGTCACACCGAGTGAAGCGGCCTCGATAAGGAGCATCGGCATCGCGCAATCGATACAGGTCACATCGACACCGGCGATCGTTTCTATCGATTTACCGCTTGGGAAAAGCTGGCCCGTTCGGGCACCCGCCGCATCCTTGAACGTGAGCGCGATCGGAGCAGCCTGGCCAGGTACGCCGTCAATTCTTGCGTCGCCGAGATAGGCAACCGCGCCATTCGGTGTCGGAACCTCGGCTTCGATCATCTTGCCGGTGTTGACGTTGAATATCTTGACGAGCGTGGTGTCTCCGGCGACCGGCACAAGTCCCGCCTCTATCGCGAACGGCCCGACAGCCGCCAGCATGTTCCCGCAATTGGGGGAGGTATCGACGATCTGCCTGTCGACGCGAACCTGCGCGAACAGATAGTCCACATCCGCGCCAGGCACCGTTCCCGGGCCGCAGATGGCAACTTTGCTGGTGACCGGGTTTCCCCCTCCAATACCATCGATCTGAAGCGGATGCCCCGAGCCCATCACGGACAAAAGCACCTGATCCCGCTCGGCCGGGTCCCGCGGCAGGTCCGACGCCAGAAAGAACGGGCCCTTTGAGGTGCCACCCCGCATCAGGACACACGGTATGGAGAGCAAATCATTCATGCGTTTTTCTCGCCAAGTAATGTGTTTATCGTATTAATCCGCTTCGTTATTGCTATTATGGAATTAATGATTGATATGTGAAATGCTAAAATCGAGGACATTGATACGAAATGAACATCAATTGTGAGATCCTTGACCTGAGAGCGTTCCTGGCCGTCGTGGAACTGCAGGGCTTTCATCGCGCTGCCGATCAGCTAAACATGTCGCAACCGGCGCTCAGCCGGCGGATTCAAAAGCTGGAGCAGGCGATCGGCGCGCCGCTGCTGGAGAGGACGACGCGCCATGTCGCGGCTACGGCTCTCGGAACCGAGCTCGTGCCTCTGGTGCAGCGTATGCTCGAGGAGTTCGATGGCTCGCTATTCTCGATGCGGGAACTGGGAGCCAAACGCGGAGGCTTGGTAACGATTGCCTGCCTGCCGACGGCAGCCTTTTATTTCCTGCCTTCCGTCATTCGGCAATTCAATCAGGAATACCCGAACATTCGGCTTCGGATTCTCGATCTTACCGCGACCGACGCACTGCAGGCGGTGGCACGCGGCGAGGTCGAATTCGGAATCAACATCATGGGAAGCTCAGACAGCGATCTGGTGTTCGAGAGGCTTGCGGAGGATCCCTTCGTCCTGGCAGCCAAACGAGACCATCCGCTGGCCGAAACGACGGAAGTGCGATGGCAGGATCTCGAGCCTTATCCCCTTATTACGGTTCATCGCTCCAGCGCGAACAGGACACTCCTGGATGCGGCTCTGGCGAGAGCCAATATCAAGCTCAACTGGTTTTACGAGGTCACGCATCTTTCGACGTCACTCGGTCTGGTCGAAGCCGGATTGGGAATTTCGGTGCTGCCTAAGATGGCGACACCACAGGGCGAACATCCCTTCCTGATCACTCGCCCCATTCGAAATCCGGAGATCTCCCGCACCATCGGTGTCGTCCGGCGTCGCGGGGGGAAGCTTTCACCGGCCGCGGAGCATTTCATGCGCATGCTGATTGGCGCATGGGCGCAAAACTAGACAGGGCGGCTCAGCGATCCCGTGAAAAGCTGAACCGCCCTTTTCCATGGCGAACTTCACCTGCCCTTCCGCGCCGTTCAGCTCCATGCCGAGCTGCCGGATGGCGTGGGTCGGGTGGGCCGGATGTTAGACCGAGGTCGCAATCGCGACCGCAAAGTCGTGATAGGAGTGCAGCGAACGACCCAGGATCGTGGTTAGCCGTTCGACGTCGCCAGCCTCAGGAATCATGCCGTCACTGACGTAGCGCTCCGCCATCAGGCGCATCTCATAGGCCGTCCACTTCGGCATGAAGCTCGCCATGCTCTGCTCGAACCCACTGGGATCGTCGCCGCCGTAGACGACCGGGCGGCCCAGGATATCCGACCAGATCTTCGCCACGCCAGGGCCGGTCAGCGTGTCGGGTCCGACCAGGTTGATGGTCTCGATCGGCAGCTTGCCCGAAGCGGAATCGCGGCGGATCAACTCGATCGCGGCGACCTCGGCGATATCGCGGGCATCCACCATGGCAACGCCCTTGCTGCCGATCGGCATTGGATAGACGCCGTGATCAAGGACCACGTCCCTGATCATCAGCTCATTGTCGATGAAGTAGGTCGGACGCAGGATGGTGGCGCTGAAGCCCATCTGCACGAGCATGCGCTCTGCGCCGAACTTGACGGCGAAATGGGGCACGTTTACCGCCCGATCGGCTTCGAACACCGACAGATAGACAACGCGGTCGACGCCCGCCTCGCGAGCAACATTGAGCGCGATGATCGCCTGGGTGAATTCGTCGCCCGTAACGGCATTCAGCAGAAACAGCGTGCTTATGCCATGGAAGGCGCCACGCAGGGCATCGATGTCGAGCAGATCGCTCTGAGCGACCTCGACGCCGGCCGGAACATCAGCCTTCGAGGGATCGCGCGTCAGGATGCGCACCTTGGCACCGCGCTGCGTAAGCTGTTCGACGACATGACGGCCGACACGGCCGGTGGCGCCAGTAACGAGAATGGTCATGGTGGTTACTCCAGATTGGGTTCAGTTGACATCCACCAAGTTAATGATCCAAATTAATCCCGATAGACGCTATATCTGGACGCATCGTCTCACTGGTGAAACACATGGATCTGCTCGCCCTTGCCGACTTCAATCTGGTTGCCCGTTATGGCGGGTTCGGTAAAGCCGCACGCGCAGCCGGCCGTCCGAAGGCAACGCTCTCCCGGCGCGTGGCCGAGCTGGAAGCAAATCTCGATCTGCGCCTGTTCGAGCGAGGCGCGCGAACGCTCAAGCTCACGGAAGAAGGACGCGCTCTGTTCGAGCGTACAGGCGCTCTGCTGATCGAGCTCGACGAGACGGCGAAAGCGATCGCTTCGGGCGGTCGCAGCCCGCGCGGCCGATTGCGCATCAGCGCGCCTTTGCTCTTCTCGCAGACGGCCATCGGTAAGCTAGCGGCCGGCTTTGTCATCAAGTATCCCGAAGTTCAGCTTGAGATCACGACGGAAGACCGGACTGTCGACATGATCGAGGAAGCCTATGACCTGGTCATCCGCGTCAATCCCGAGCCGGATGCGAACCTAGTCGGTCGCGTTTTCCTCCGCGATCGTTTGGTGGTCGTGGCTAGACCGGACTTCATGCCGCCGACAGACCGCAGTCCGTTGCCGGCAGTCACCCGAGGAGCACTGAGGCAAACCGAAACGTGGGAGGTGACGACATCGGCGGGGAAGTCGACGATAACAGTCAAGCCGGTTCTGAGCCTGTCGTCTTTTCTCATGGTCCGCGATGCGGTTCGCCTGGGTGCGGGCGTGGCTCGCCTGCCCCTGTCGCTGGCAAGTTCCGATCTTGCTGCCGGCACCCTGGTGCATTGGGGCGATGTTGATGGACCCGATACCGCACTCTGGGCGCTCTATCCGACACGTCGCCTCCTCAGCGCCCGCGTCTCGGCCCTTCTTGACTATCTGAAGGAGACTTTCCAGCACGGGACAGCCGATGAACTCGCGGCCTATGTCGGAGAATGAAGAAGCGGCGGGCAAGGTGGGCAGGGCTAACGCGATAATCTGCAACATCCGGATACGGCCGCTGAGGGCTGCCACATGCCGGTCGCGGGACTGTCATCACCCGCTGCTGCCTACCGGAGGATCAAACCGCCACACGAAATTGCACATTTTTCGTGCGCATTTTTGACTTGCTGAATTTTTAGAAGAAAGACTTTGCCGCCGGGTAATAAAATCAATGATTTGCAAACTGGCACGCACCTTGCTTCCCTGAAAATCGAGTTGGTGGCTAGGGTTCCGGCGCTTGGATAAAGCGTGCTGGTCCGAGAGCCACCACCGGTCGGGGGAGAAATCCCACCGGATGCACGGCGGGATAAAAGCCCGGGAGACCTCGTAAGCCAAGGGATTGGCGGCGCGATGGTCTTTGCCGATCCCTTTTTGAAAAAAGCAAAAGGGGAATTTCTATGCAGACTTTTTCGAAGATCCTTTCCGTAACGGCCCTTTCGATATCGCTGACCCTCGGGCTCGGTTCCGTCGCCAGTGCCGCGCCGAAAACCAGTTTCAAGGTCGCCTGGTCCATCTATGTCGGCTGGATGCCCTGGGGCTATGCGAGCGACCACGGCATCGTCAAGAAATGGGCCGACAAATACGGCATCAACATCGAGGTCACCCAGTTCAACGATTATGTCGAGTCGATGAACCAGTACACCGCCGGCGCCTTCGACGCCGTGACGCTGACCAATATGGACGGTCTGTCGATCCCCGCCGCCGGCGGCGTCGATACGACTGCCGTCATCGTCGGTGACTTTTCCAACGGCAATGACGCGGTCATCCTGAAGGACAAGACCAGCCTGGCCGACATCAAGGGGCAAAACGTCAATCTCGTCGAATATTCCGTCTCGCACTATCTGCTCGCCCGCGCGCTCGACAGCATCAAGCTTAGTGAACGCGACGTGAAGGTGGTCAATACCTCCGACGCCGACATGGTCGCGGCCTACAAGACGCCCGACGTCTCCGCCGTCGTGACCTGGAATCCGCTGGTCTCGACCATTCTCGAAGAACCTTCCGCCAAGAAGGTCTTCGACAGTTCGCAGGTGCCTGGCGAAATCATCGACCTGATGGTCGCCAACAGCAATGTGCTGAAGGACAATCCGAATTTCGGCAAGGCGCTGGCCGGCATCTGGTATGAAACGGTGGCGCTGATGAAAGCGGACACGCCCGAAGGCAAGGCTGCGCGCGAGGCGATGGGGGCTGCCTCGGGCACGGACCTGAAGGGCTTCGAGGCGCAGCTTGCCGCAACGAAGCTCTTCGACAAGCCCGCCGAGGCGGTTGCCTTCACCGCCTCGCCGAACCTGCCGAAGACGATGAATCTGGTGCGTAGCTTCCTGTTCCAGAAGGGCCTGCTCGGCAATGGTGCGCCATCGGCCGATGTCATCGGCATCGAAATGCCCGATGGCAAGGTTCTCGGCGACAGCGCAAACGTCAAGCTGCGCTTCACGGAAACTTACATGAAGGCCGTCGCCGACGCTTCACTTTGAGCGAATCTTCACCGGCGGCGCCCATGCGCCGCCTGCCCCTTCATTCGCGGAGTTTCTCATGCGTTGGATCAACACCAGGCCCAGTCCCGGCGCACAGCTTGCCCTGACGCTCCTGCCTTTTGCCCTGCTGATCGTCGCCTATGGCGCCGGTTCGGCGGCGCGGCTTGCCGAAAACGCCAACGACAAGCTGTTGCCCAGCCTTGCCGGCTTTGCCGACGCCATCAACCGCATGGCCTTCATTGCCGACCCGCGCACGGGAGAATATCTGCTATGGTCGGATACCGGGGCAAGCCTGATCCGGCTTTTCGCGGGCCTCGGCATCTCCACGGTCACAGCGCTGCTGATCGGCATGCTGATCGGCATGCTGCCTTATCTCAGAGCCCTGCTCTCTCCCTTCGTCGCCGTCATCTCGATGGTGCCGCCGCTGGCGCTTCTGCCGATCCTCTTCATCGTCATGGGTCTCGGCGAGACGTCGAAGATCGCTCTCATCGTCATCGGCGTCGCGCCGACGATGATCCGCGACCTAGCGCTGAAGGCGCTGGAATTGCCGCGCGAGCAGATCGTCAAGGCCGAGACCCTCGGCGGCTCCTCCTGGCAGATCGCACTTCGCGTCGTGCTGCCGCAGATCCTGCCGCGACTGATCACCTGCCTCAGGCTGCAACTCGGACCGGCCTGGCTGTTCCTGATCGCGGCGGAAGCGATCTCGTCCGATTCCGGGTTGGGCTACCGCATCTTTCTCGTCCGCCGCTATCTGTCGATGGATGTGATCTTTCCCTATGTCGTCTGGATCACCCTGCTTGCCGTGCTCATGAACTATCTTCTCGATCGTCTGCGCGTCGCCGTCTTCCCCTGGTCCGAACTGGAGAAGCAGGCATGAGCGAGCTCAGGATAGACAGGGTCTGGAAGGAATATGGCGACCAGATCGTGCTCGAGGACCTGTCCTTGACGGTCGCTTCGCGAGCCTTCGTCGCTCTGGTCGGCCCGTCCGGTTGCGGCAAGTCGACCTTCCTGCGCATGCTGCTGGGGCAGGAGCAGCCTACCCGCGGTACGATCTTCCTCGACGGCGCGGCGCTGCCCGCCGAGCCGGGCGCGGATCGCGGGGTAGTCTTCCAGCGCTATTCGGTCTTTCCGCATCTGACCGCGCTCGGCAACGTGCTGCTCGGCAAGGAACTTGCGGCCTCGCGCTACAAAGCCAAACTCTTCGGCGCCGCACGCCGCGGTGCCATCGAGGCGGCGCGTCAGCTCATCGCCGAAGTCGGCCTTGCCGGCGCCGAGGACAAATATCCGGCCCAGCTTTCCGGCGGCATGCAGCAGCGACTGGCGCTCGCCCAAGCGCTCATCATGCGCCCCAAGGTCCTGCTGCTCGACGAACCCTTCGGTGCGCTCGATCCGGGCATCCGAGCCGAAATCCATACGTTGATGAAACGCCTCTGGCACGAGACGCAAATGACCGTTGTCATGGTGACTCATGACATGCGCGAAGCTTTCACGCTTGCGACCCGCGTCGTCGCCTTCGAACGCCGCCGCAACCGGCCGGAAGAGAAGGAGCGCTACGGCGCGACTATTACCAAGGATATTTCCATCTGGCCGCCGCGCATCGCCGGCGCGCCATCGATCTTCAGCCCCGACCGGGACGGCCCGGTCGCTTCCCTGGGGCACCGCCGGGACGACCTGGCTTCGTCGGGAGAAATCCAGCCATGACAACACATGTCAGACGTTCGCCGGAAGAAATAGCCGCCAACCGCGCGCGCTACGAAGAGCATCAAAGGAAGGGCCTGGAATTCGCACCCAAGGCCCTGCCCGGGGCAAGCCCCTTGCCGGCGCCCGAAATCGCGTATGACAAGATCGTCCACCGCGAAGTGATCCCCGGCGGCTGGTACTGGTCGACCCGCCTCCGGAAGCACGAAACGTTGCGCCTCAGCCTCGATCATGGCTTCTCGACGCTGTCCCTCGTCGCCTGGAGCGCCGCCGACACCAGCGAGAGGCTGAACCTGCCCGATACGGTGAAGATGCAGTGGACGACCGCACTCGGCAAAGGCCGGGTGATCTTTTCGGACATGGGCCGGGTGATGTTTTCGGTGACGGAAGATAGTTCCGGTGCCCATGACGCGCTGATGGGTGGCTCGACCTTGTCATCGAATGCGGCGAAATACGGGGAAGATAAGCGCAACACGCGAGACAACCTCGTCCTGCTCGCCACCAAGGCCGGGCTTGATAAGCGGGATATTCCCTCGGTGCTGGCGCTCTTCGCCCCAGTCCGCGTCGACCGGGACGGCACGTTCCTATGGAAGCCGGAGCTTTTGCGCAGCGGCGATTATGTCGAGCTGCGTGCCGAGATGGACCTGATCGTCGGCTTTTCCAATTGCCCGCATCCGCTCGATCCCGACCCCGGCTACCGGCCGAACCCGGTGACCGTCACACGTATCGCAGCCGTGGAGCCATCGACCGACGACCTGTGCCGGACCGCGACCGCCGAAGCCGTGCGCGGATTTGAAAACAACGTGCTGGCGGCGATCTGAGGGGGGGAGCGAGACCATGAGCGATTTCATCCAGACAGCACCGGGCCGCACGCTCGAAAACGCCGTGCAGGATCATGTCATTGCCGCGGAAGCGCCGTTCTCGACGGTGGTCCGGAAAGGCCAGACGTTGCGCATCGAGGATAGCTATGGCCAGCAGGCAATCGACACGCTGTTCTACAATGCCGCCGACTTCTCCGAGCGCTATTCCAACCAGGATACGATGCGCGAACAGGGTGCCGCCTATATCTCCACGCATACGAAGATCATCTCGAATGAGGGCCGGGTCATGCTGACCATGACCGCGGACAGTTGCGGTCGTCACGACACGTCGGCCGGCGCCTGCTCCTGCGAAAGCAACACGGTGCGCTTCGGCCACGGTACCAAATACCTCCATGCCTGCCGTGACAATTTCGTTCTGGAAGTCTCCAAGCATGGCATGAGCAAGCGCGATATCGTTCCCAACATCAACTTCTTCATGAACGTGCCGATCGAACCGTCAGGCGAGATGACGATCGTCGACGGCATTTCCGCGCCAGGCGATTATGTCGAACTGAGAGCGGAAATGGACGTGCTGCTCGTCATCTCCAATTGCCCGCAGATCAACAATCCCTGCAACGGTTTCGATCCGACACCGATCCGGGTGCTGGTCTGGGACAGCGAGGCCTGACATGTTCAACAAGGTTCTGATCGCAAACCGGGGCGAAATCGCTGTCCGGATCATCAAGACGTTGCGGCGCATGGGCATCGCCTCCGTCGCCGTCTATTCCGATGCCGACCGCTTTTCCAAGGCGGTGCTGATGGCTGACGAAGCGGTGAGGCTCGGCCCGGCGCCAGCCAGTGAGAGTTATCTCGATGTCGATGCCGTCATAGCTGCCTGCAAGACGACCGGCGCCGAGGCCGTGCATCCGGGCTATGGCTTCCTTTCGGAGAACATCGGCTTTGCCGAGCGGCTTGCGGAGGAAGGCATCGTTTTCATCGGTCCGACACAAGACAACATCGCCGCCTTCGGACTGAAGCATAGGGCCCGTGAACTGGCCCGCGAAAGCGGCGTGCCGCTGCTGCCCGGCAGCGGCCTCTTGGAAACGTGCGATGAAGCGCTGAAAGCCGCAACCGAGATCGGTTATTCGGTCATGCTGAAAGCCACCGCCGGCGGCGGCGGCATCGGCATGCAGCTTTGCCACGGCCCGGAAAGCCTGAATGCCGCCTTCGAGAGCGTGCAACGCACCGCGCGCGCAAGCTTCGGCGATGCGCGTGTCTACCTCGAGCGTTTCGTGGCCAACGCCCGCCATGTCGAGGTGCAGATCTTCGGCGACGGCAAGGGCCGGGTGATCGCGCTCGGCGAGCGCGACTGCTCCTTGCAGCGCCGGAACCAGAAGGTGATCGAGGAGACGCCGGCGCCGGGGCTATCCGATGCAGTTCGGAGCCGCCTGCATGGCGCGGCCGTCGCACTCGGTATCTCCGCCCACTATCAGTCGGCGGGAACGGTCGAGTTCATCTACGACCCCGCACACGAAGAATTCTATTTCCTCGAGGTCAATACCCGCCTGCAGGTCGAACATCCCGTGACCGAAGCGGTCTTCGGCATCGATCTCGTCGAATGGATGATCCGGCAGGCGGCTGGCGAAGACGTTCTCACGGGCAAGGAGAACCTCGCTCCCAAGGGTGCAGCCATCGAGGCGCGCATCTATGCCGAAATGCCGCACGCCGGCTTCAGGCCGAGCGCCGGGCTGCTGACCGAGGTTGTCTTTCCGGACAAGATACGTGTCGATGGCTGGATCGAGACAGGCACCGAGGTCAGCCCCTATTACGACCCCATGCTTGCCAAGGTGATCGTGACGGGTGAAGATCGCGCAAGTGCGATCGAGGCGCTCGGCAAGGCGCTCGAAGAGAGCACGATCTCGGGTATCGAGACCAATCTCGACTATCTGAAAGCCATCGCCGCCTCGGATCTTCTGGCGAGCGGCCATGTGGCGACCACGGCTCTCAAGGATTTCGTCTTCTTGCCAGATGTGGTCGAGGTGGTTTCGCCAGGCGCCCAGTCGAGCCTGCAGGAGCTGCCGGGGCGGCTGGGCCTCTGGCATGTCGGCGTGCCACCAAGCGGACCGATGGACGAGCGATCCTTCCGCCATGCCAACCGGCTGGTCGGAAATGCCGACGAGACGGCGGCGCTGGAGCTGACCGTCTCAGGACCGGTGCTGAAATTCTTCTCGGATGTCACGATCGCACTTGCCGGCGCGCAGATGGCGATGACGCTCGATGGCATGCCGGCTCAACATGATGCGGCGATCCTCATCAAGGAGGGCCAGACGCTTTCGATCGGTGCGATCGCGGGAGCCGGCCAGCGGGCCTATCTCGCCGTTGCCGGCGGGTTCGCGGCCCCGGAGGTGCTCGGTTCGCGCGCGACCTTCGGCCTGGGCCAGTTCGGCGGTAATGCGACGGGACCGCTTCGCGCCGGCCATGTGCTGCGGCTTGCCCGGGCTCCGCAGCCTGGATCCAAGCCGGCCAACGCGCCGGCCGAGCTCACGCGTGAGTGGGAAGTCGGCGTGCTCTATGGCCCGCACGGCGCCCCCGATTTCTTCCTGGAGGACGATATCGAAATGCTGTTTTCGACCGAATACGAGGTTCATTTCAACAGCGCCCGCACCGGCGTCCGCCTGATCGGCCCGGCGCCGAAATGGGCGCGCACGGACGGCGGCGAAGCCGGGCTTCATCCCTCCAACCTGCACGACAATGCCTATGCCGTCGGCGCGATCGACTTCACCGGCGACATGCCCATCATTCTCGGCCCCGATGGCCCGAGCCTCGGCGGTTTCGTCTGCCCGGCGGTAATCGCGCGCGACGAGCAATGGAAGATGGGCCAGTTCAAACCGGGCGACAAGATCCGCTTCCGCGCGGAAAAACGCGCCGGGGACCCGATCGCCGGACCGGTGGTCAAGCGCATAGGCGACGATGCGGGGGCCACGATCATGGGGCGCAGCGAGGCGGGACCCGTGCCCGTGGTCTATCGCCGGCAGGGGGACGACAATCTGCTGGTCGAATATGGACCGATGCAGCTCGACATCGCGCTGCGCCTGCGCGTGCATCTTCTCATGCAGGCGATCAAGGAAGCAAAGCTTCCGGGCCTCATCGACCTGACACCGGGCATTCGGTCGCTGCAGATCCATTATGACGGAACGAGCCTTGCGCGCACACGCCTTCTCGGACTTCTGAGCGAAATGGAGGCTTCGCTGCCGCCGGCGCAGGCGGTGAAGGTGCCAAGCCGGATCGTGCATCTGCCGCTCTCCTGGAATGATCCCGATGCCGAACTTGCAATGCGCAAATATCAGGAGCTCGTCCGCCCAAATGCGCCCTGGTGCCCGTCGAATATCGAGTTCATCCGCCGCATCAACGGACTGGCCGACGAACAGGCGGTGCGCGACATCGTCTTCGACGCCAGCTATCTCGTCCTCGGGCTTGGCGATGTCTATCTCGGGGCGCCGGTCGCAACTCCGATGGATCCGCGCCATCGGCTGGTGACGACGAAGTACAATCCCGCCCGGACATGGACGCCGGAAAACGCTGTCGGCATCGGCGGCGCCTATATGTGCATCTACGGCATGGAAGGCCCCGGCGGCTATCAGCTCTTCGGCCGCACGATCCAGGTCTGGAACACCTGGCGCCAGACGCCGGTCTTTTCCAAGGAAAAGCCGTGGCTGCTCGACTTCTTCGACCAGATCCGCTTCTTCCCGGTGAGCCACCAGGAACTGAGCGAAGCGCGCGCCGCCTTCCCGCATGGCGGCTATCCGATCCGCATCGAGGAGAGCGAATTCTCCTATGCGGCCTATGAGGCGGACCTTGCCGCCAACGCGCTGGCGATCGGCACCTTCAAGGCCCGCCAGCAATCGGCCTTCGAGGCCGAGCGGCAGCGCTGGAAGGATCTCGGCCTCGACAGCTTTTCCGTCGACGAGGATAGTGGTCCCGGTCTCGCGGGCGACATCCCAGCAGGTTGTTTCGGCGTTGAAAGCGCCGTGCCCGGCAATGTCTGGAAGGTCCTCGTCGAGGAGGGGCAGCCCGTCGTCGCGGGCGAGACAGTCGCCATCATCGAATCCATGAAAATGGAAATCAACGTGACCGCCCACGCCGCGGGCCGCGTCCGCGATCTGCGCGCAGGCCCCGGTCGCAACGTCAAAGCCGGCGATGTCCTCGTCGTGCTGGAGGAAATCTGATGCTTCCCACCATTCTCGATCTCGCTTCGCTCCAATCCGCCTATGCGGCCGGCTTGTCTCCTTTTGATCTTGTCGAGGAGGTGATCCGCCGCCGCCTGGCGTCCGACGATCCGGCGATCTTCATCACGCTAACCCCGGACGATGATCTGCGCACTGCCGCCAAGGCGCTGCTGGCCCGCGCGCCGAAACCGAACAGCCTGCCGCTCTGGGGCATTCCTTTCGCAGTCAAGGACAATATCGACGTCGCGGGTCTTCCGACCACCGCCGCCTGCCCGGCCTTCGCCTATCATCCCGCTGATGATGCGACGGTGGTAGCCCGGCTGAGGGCCGCCGGGGCGCTGGTGATCGGCAAGACCAATCTCGACCAGTTCGCCACCGGCCTCAATGGCACGCGCTCGCCGCACGGCGCACCGCGCTCGGTCTTCGACAGGGATTATGTGTCAGGCGGCTCGAGCTCCGGTTCGGCGGTCGCCGTCGCTTCGGGCCTCGCCAGTTTCGCGCTCGGCACCGACACGGCCGGTTCAGGCCGTGTGCCGGCGGCCTTCAACAATCTCGTCGGCATCAAGCCCACACCGGGGCTCGTGCCGAATGTCGGCGTCGTGCCGGCCTGCCGCAGTGTCGATGTCGTTACCATTTTTGCCGCGACCGTCGGCGACGGCGTTGCGATCCGCAAGGTGATGGAGGGCTATGACGCCGCCGACCCGTTCTCGCGCAAAGCGGCACCCACCAGCCTGCCCGCCTCCGGACTGCGGATTGGCGTGCTCGACGAAGCAGAACGGGAATTCTTCGGCAACAGAGATGTGGAGGCCCTTTACGACGCTGCAATCGAACGGGCACGCGCGCTCGGAGCGACCATCGTTCCCTTCGATTATACGCCCTTCCGGCTGTCGGCCGAGCTGCTCTATAACGGACCGTGGGTCGCCGAACGGCTGGCCGCGGTGAAGGATTTTCTCGCCAGCAATGCCGATGATTTCGACCCCACGGTGCGCACCATCATCGAAGGCGCGAAAGCCTATGATGCCGTCGATGCCTTCGAAGGCAGATACAGGCTCGAAACGCTGCGCCAGAAGACCCGGCGGGAATGGGAGAAGGTGGATATCCTGATGCTGCCGACCTCGCCGACCACTTATACGGTCGAGGAGATGATGGCGGACCCCATCGTCAAAAACGGGCATTTCGGCCGATACACCAACTTCGTCAATCTGCTCAATTGTGCGGCGATCGCCATTCCGGCCGGCTTCGACGCCAATGGCCACCTGCCGGCGGGCGTGACGCTGATCGGCCCGGCCTTCACCGACGAGGCGCTGGCCCCCTTCGCCGACGCCATGCACCGGACCTTGAGCGCGGGCATGGGTCGGGATCGCGCGGCAACGATCCCCGAGGCAAGCCGTGTGCCGCCGGCGGATGACGGCTCGGTACCGATCGTTGTCGTCGGGGCACATTTAAGCGGCATGCCGCTCAACCACGAGCTCACCTCCTCCGGTGGCTATCGGCTGAAGACCTGCCGGACGGCCGGCGACTACCGTCTTTTCGCGCTGCCGGGGACGGTCCCGCCCAAGCCGGGACTGGTGCGCGAACCGGGCTTTACAGGCGGCGGCATAGAAGTCGAGGTCTGGGCGGTGTCACCGGAGGCCTTCGGCCGCTTCGTCCAGAAGATCCCAGCCCCGCTCGGCATCGGCAAGGTTATGCTGGATGACGGCACGGCGGTTTCCGGTTTTCTCTGCGAGGCCCACGCCACCACGGCGGCCAAAGACATTACCGAATTTGGCGGCTGGCGAAATTTCATTCGCGCGGCAGAGACCATGGCTTGAACAACGGAGGAACGAGATGAGAAAACTCCTCCTGCGGGCAATACAGGTCCTTCTCCACGGCCTGATCGCCAGAACGCTTGCAATTGATAGTCGCGATTTAACGCAATCCTCCCGCGGTTCCCGGCGAGGCATCCCGCGAGAATGATCGATCGTGCCAAGCGAAGCTGTGAATGGCCGACAATCGCGATCGATCGCTTTGAGCGTACGCAAGCAATTTCTATGAGCAATGGCCGCAACAATCGAAGGAGCAACCTTCCGTGCGGAAGGCGGCCTGTGCGTCCATCCAGACAGGCAGGCTCACCGATCTAAGAGCTTATTATGGAAACTATTTTTCCACTTGAACTTCTTTGTTGTTCATATCGCTGACGGCCGATTTCGTGCTGTCGGATTCCCGGCTTGTTTTCAGATCATTCTCGTCGAAGGCGTATCGGCGTAGCAGGGCGAAAAGTGCCTCGTTCATATGCGGCCCATCCAACAGCTCGGGATTATCACAGATAACGTTGATGGTCCGCCGCACAACGCGATCTGCCGCGGCCTCCGATTCGACGAATTTACCTGCCCATTTCAGCAGGATAGGGCGAAGGTCACGATCCAGCGACATGTCTGTCGATCTCGAAGGGGGCATAGAGTTCCTCGTATTCCCGGGCGACCGGCTTACACTCTGTCCTGCGATCACAAGCGCCTGAGATGTGATGGCGGTATGTTCCATACTACGCGTTAAATGGCAGGAGTCCACTTGAGTGCCGCATTTTGTTGCGGTGCACACGCGGTGGAATGCTCGACAAGGCAACGGCCGCATCATGACCACCCGCCTCCACCCTTCGCGGGAGCTTCCGGCTCCTTGCATCGGACGAACCGCTTAACGGAGGCATTGGCGCGCTATGTCTCGCTGTTCAATGGACGCGATTGGGACAGTCTGCGCGCGCTTCTGGCAGATGACGTCAAACTGCATCAGTCCACGTACCCGGTTCGCGTCGGCTCGGCTGACGTCGGAAACTTCTTCAGCATCTATGCGGAGATTGAAGGTGTGTGGCTCGTGCCGGCTTGGCTTGGCGGACGGGAAGTCGTCGCTGTCTTTTCCGATCGGGCGAATGCCACGCCCGACTATTTCATGTGGCTGGAATGGCTCGACGGCCGGATCAGCTTCATACGCGACTATCGTTATGTCCGCTAGTCATCGATGAGACGGAATTGACCTTGGCACCGCCAGCGGACTACCAAGACGCGGAGCATCCTTCCGATTGAGGAAAGACATTCAGACTGGACTTATTCAGGTTGTGGGTTCGACCATGGCGCCCGACTGAGCCGCGTTGCGATCCAGTCTGCAAATGCACGCGTTTTCGTGGGCAGACCGGCTTTCGAAGGTGTCATGACATAGATTCCGCCCTCGTCGGGAAGCGACCATTCGGGCAGGATTCGAACGAGGCGCCCGTCGGCGAGTTCCCGCCCCACCAGCCAGTCAGTGGCGTAAACTATCCCGAGGCCTGCAATTCCAGCCTGGACAAGGGTTTCGGCATCATCCGAGGCCATTGGGCCGGAAACTGGCACAACACGCTCACCGCGCTCGGCATTGTCGAACTCCCAGACATGCGGGTTCGCTTTACCCGTGAAGCGTAGGCACGCGTGGTGTACGAGCTCGTCGGGGGTCCGGGGCTCTCCCCTTTCTCTGAGGTAGCCGGGAGCGGCGCATAGAAGACGACGACGGTCTGCGACCTTGCGTACGATCAGCCGCGAATCCGCAAGGCTTCCGAGACGAATAGCCAGATCATAGCCTTCGCCGATCAGGTCCACGTAGGAATTCGAAAAACTGGCCTCAATGGAGACAAGGGGATGCTCGCGCAGAAAAAGCGGTAATAGCGGCGCGATCCATTGGCGGCCGAATGCGGAGGGCAGAGCCAGCTTGATGGAACCGCGTGGCTCGCCTTCAGCAAGAGCGGCCGTCTCGAGCTCCGCTGTCTTGAGACTATCGAGAAGTGGCCTGATGCGCTCAAGATATGCCCGGCCTGCTTCGGTCAATACAACCTTGCGGGTGCTACGCTCTGCCAGGCGGACACCAAGCCGTACCTCGAGAGACTGAACACGCCTTGAGACAGCCGTCGGATTTCGCCGCAGTCTCTGGCCAGCCGCAATAAACGACCCGCATTCCGCGAGCGCTACGAAGGCGGATATGTCTCCAAGATCGGGATTGCTTATCCATTCCTGCATAATACGCAGTTCTAAACCGCCACATAAGGCAATTCAAGGCGGAGGAACGCAGTATTAGATTTCAGCTGGAGCAAGATTTCGGCTGAAGGGAGCCATCATGCATCAGATCGAACTCACCGGACCCGGACTCGATAACTTCCAGCATCGCCAGAGACAGGAGCCATCCTCGCCGTCCAGAGGGCAGGCGCTGGTCCGCATGCGGGCGGCAAGCCTGAATTTCATTGATCTTGCTGTTGCGCAGGGCAGCTATCCCGGCATCAATTATCCGCTGGTTCCCATCGCCGATGGCGCCGGGGAGATTATCGCGATCGGGCCGGAGGTGACCAACCTGTCCGTCGATGACCGAGTGGCGCTTCACCCCAAGATTCTCTGGCACGCTGGTCGTGCGAATGCCCTGCAGGCGCGCACCATGCGCGGAGTGGATCAGCCCGGCTCGCTGTCCGAGTTCGCGACGGTGGACGCGGCAACGCTTGTCCGGGCAGCCGATCACCTGACATGGGAAGCGATCGCGACCTTGCCCATCAGCGCTACCACATCCTGGAACGCGCTAGCGACAGCCGAGATCGGACCGGGCTCGACTATCGCACTGCTTGGCACCGGTGGCGTCTCCATCTTTGCGCTGCAGCTCGCCAAGGCGCGCGGCGGGCGGGTCATCATAACCTCGTCGTCGGATGAAAAGCTGGATCGCGCGCGCGCGCTCGGCGCCGACGAGACCGTGAACTATCGAAGCAATCCCGAATGGGACAAGGAAGTACTCGACCTCACCGGGGGCGTAGGAGCTGACCTTGTGCTCGACACGGTGGGCAGCTCGACCTTTGCGCGGTCCCTGGCCGCAGTTCGCCAGGGGGGCGTGGTCTACACAGTGGGTTTCGTGACGGGTTCGAAGCTCGAGCTCGATCTCATGCCGTTGATCGTCAAGGCAATCCGCGTCGTGGGAAACAACACCGGGTCCGTGGCCAATCTCTCGGATGCGGCAGCCGCAATCGCCGCCCATCGAATCGAACCGGTGATCGACCGGGTCTTCGGGATCGCGGAGCTCTCCGATGCCTACGCGGCCCTTGCCGCCGGCGGCCACGTGGGTAAGCTTGCAATCCGCTTGGATTGGTAGGCGGACCCAGAGGGTCCGGCGAACCTTGGATGTATCGTGATGGTTTTATTCCCTGTGACCGGGATTGCACACCAAGAACCTTTCCCGGAAAATGCGCGGTAGTTTTCCGTCCGGAATTGCGAGAAGACAAAGGGATAGAGCGGCTCAGAGGTTCCGTGAAAAATTGAGCCGCTCTAGCGGTTGGAGCGTGGCTGAGGTTAGGCTACCTCCTCCGAAAGCCGTTCAAAAATCGGCTTCAGCCGAGGATGGCGCCCGGCCGGTGGATGCTGGATTTCGATCAGGCGTCCCGATTTCTTCTGGCGTTTCACCCACTCGCGCAGGGTTTCGGCACTCGTATGGTCAAGATAATGCAGGCGAGTGCCCGCAATCCTGATCTTGCGTCCCTCGGGAAGCGCTTCCAGCATATTGAGCAATGTGGGAACGTCTCTGCAGGTCGCCACGCCGGCGAGATCGAGATGAATGGTTTCCTCATCCTCCAACCTGTCGATCGCAAGCTTGCGACGAAGATATGGAAAGATCTCCAGTATGGACAGAGCCAGGCCAAGCGCCACGCCGACGAGCAGGTCCTGGAGCACCACCATCGCCACCGTCGCGGTCCAGATCCCCACGGGAACCCAACCGTGGTGCTCGAAGAGATGGCGGACGTGATGAAGGCTGATCAACCGCCATCCCGTCACCAGCAGAACGGCGGCAAGCGCCGTCAGTGGCACCATTGCGAGCAGCTGCGGCAGAAACGCCACGAGCCCAAGAATCCAGACGCCGTGCAGAATGGCCGATGCCCGGGTGCGCGCGCCTGCCTGAATGTTGGCGGAGGATCTGACGATGACGCCCGTGATCGGCAACGCACCAAGCAGGCCGCAAAGTCCGTTGCCGATGCCTTGCGCGAACAGCTCCTTGTTGAAGCGGGTCCGTACACCATCATGCATGCGATCGACGGCCGCGGATGACAGCAGCGTTTCCGCACTGGCGATCACCGCGATGACCAGCGTCGCCACGATGATACCGGGCTCGATCATCCTGGCAAAACTCTCGAGCGTCGGCAGCGAAATGCTTTCGATGAGAGAGGACGGCACCTCCACCCGGGCGATCGGCAGCTGCATCCCGGCCGTCAATATCGTGCCAACCGCAACCCCCACCAGGGCGCCGGGTACCAGCGTCAATGGCTTCGGCCTGAACTTCTCCCATGCGATCATGGCCAGCAGAGAGATCAATCCCACGAGGAGAGCAACCGATTCCCGGGTCAATCCCGCACCCCATACGCGACCGAGGGTCTGCTCCATGGCGGTGACGTTCTCGATGCCTCCGGCAGCAGGTCTCGCCCCCATCAGCACATGGACTTGTCCGAGAATGATAAGGATGCCGATCCCGGCGAGCATGCCGTGGACCACCGCAGGCGAAATGGCGCGAAACCATGATCCAATCTTCAGGAATCCGGCAAGGACCTGCAGCAATCCCGCTACCATGAGAACCGGCCCTAGCATGGCAACGCCATATTGCTCGACGAAGCCGAAGACGATCACGGCCAGACCGGCCGCCGGCCCTGACACCTGAAGTGGAGATCCAGCCAAAAGGCCGACGACGATACCGCCGACAATACCTGAAATGAGGCCCATCGCCACCGGAACTCCTGACGCCACCGCAATCCCGAGGCAAAGTGGTATGGCGACCAGGAATACGACGAGCGACGACGCGAAGTCGCGCGAAAGAGCAGAGCTTGACATCATCGGCCTACTCCGCGGCTTGAGGGATCACATGCGGACGACCGCGCCCGGTGACAGCGACAGGCAAGGGCCTGTCCTCGAGGATTTCCGTGAAGCGAGCCGCCCCACCGTCATAAACAAGCACCTCTCCTGTCTCGATATCGAAGAACCAGCCATGCAAAGTAATGTCACTGGTCGCCAACTTGGCGGCGACGGAAGGATGGGTGCGCAGATGGTCCAGCTGGACGACGACATTTTCCATGGCGATGGCGCGAACCCTTTGGCGCTCGGGCAGATCGGCGGGATAGGCTTCGCAAACAATCGAATGGGCCGCATGACTGTGTTTCAGCCAGGCAGCGACATTCGGCATCGGCTTCAGAAGATCGGGATGGCAGAGCCCTTTCATCGCACCGCAATCGGAATGCCCGCAAACGATGATGTCACGAACGCCGAGCGCCACGACGGCATATTCGATCGCCGACGATACACCGCCATTCGCCGTGGAAAACGGCGGAACGATGTTTCCGGCATTGCGGCAGACGAAGAGTTCGCCAGGGCCTGATTGCGTGATCGTTTCGGGCATCACCCTGCTGTCGGCGCAGGAAATCATCAGCGCGTGCGGCTGCTGCCCTTCTTCCGCCAGCCGGCGATAAAGTGCCTGATGATCGGGAAAGACGGCACCGCGAAAGCTGGAGATTCCTTTGAGCAAATCACCCATTGTCGAGTCCTTGTGATGGGCCGGACGGCAGGCAGGGGGCGTACCCATGCCCGGCGGGTTGGAATGCGCGATCATTTCGCAAGTGCGAGATAGGTACGGGTGGCGGGAAGAAAATAGCGGGATCGGATTTAGTCAAATCTAATTTATAAAAATCTTGTGAGTGGATTGTGAGATGACTTTAGTTGCTCCGGCAATCTCTATGCGTTCGCCACCATCGATCCGAGCAATCCCGTCCCGGCAATTCCGGATTTGCGGCGTTCCACATCAGAAGCGGAGGGCATCTCATGACCGGAGCCCGGCGATCCCGAGCCGGATTGCGGCCGAGATATCTACCTTGAGAACATGCTATAGCGGTTGAGAAGAAGAAAGACCGTGCGGTGGCCAGCGTGCCGTCGTCAATTGAGCATCAGGCGCGATGTCGACGTGCGTGCTTCTTGGCTCGATTGCCGCGGGTAGCCATGTCGCACCAGCGACACGAGAGATTCTTCGTGCGGTCGATGAACAACCATTGGCAATCGTCTGGCGGACATTGCTTCAGCCGGGATAATTCGTCGCCGCGAAGCAGATCCAACGCGGCCCAGGCGATAGTGTCGACAATCTGATCAATGCCCTCAAATTCGAGGATTGCGGGAACTCCCGAGACAGCAGCGGACCGCAGGGCGCCCGCAGCTAGATCGCGGATGATGTCGAAGGCGGATGAGGGAGGTTCCCCACCCTGCGCAATCGCAGCGCCAGGCTCACCTATCGCTGATCGCAACGCACGGGTGCGGTTGATCAACATATCGCATTCGCTCGCATCTATGGCGTAACTGCCTGCAACCAAACCGCCTTCCTTTGCCCACGCCACTATGTCCCCGGCGCTTGCCAGATGATCGATCTCGCGATCCGTACCACGCCAGGACACGGTGTTGGCGAGATCCAGCGCAATGTCGCCAGCGATGCGATGCAGGAAGGACATGGGCTCAGCCCCCGGCCTTTTTTCCGATGCTTCCTCTTGTGCGACAGCGTGACGTCAGGCCCAGATCAGCGACATGCCGATCAACGCAGGTCCTGGTCGTCGATTAGGATGCGGTGGATTTCGATTTGCTCAGGCAATTCCATCAGCAGTTCGGCATAACGGTCGAGGTGATGCACCTTTGTGGGTTCGCCCTTGGTGAAGGCGGTCATCGCCTCGATGTCGTGCCAATAGGAGATGGTGGTGAACCAAGTCTCGTCCTCACGATCCTCGCGGAAGAGCTGAACGCCGAGTGCGACGTTCTGAAGTGGCGGAATGCCTTCAGCCCGTATGTAAGGCTCGTAGATATCAGCGATGTCTCGACGCGTGCGGCCGCGCCAGATGCGCGCAATGGTCGGCTTCGTAACCATGATTGGGCTTCTTTCGGTGACGTGCCGGTGGCTCCTCAATAGGTTGGGGTTTTAGTGAAGCGTTCGGGAGAGATCGCGGATGAGCGGCAGAGCGTCATCGAAGTGTGTTTCCAGCAGCCAGTGACCGGCATCCTCAATGAGATGCAGTTCCGCCTCCGGCACATCGCGAAGATAAGCGCGGGCCGATTCCGCCGGCATGTAGCCGTCCTGCGGCCCCCCAGACGAGCCGGCATGAGGCGACGGAATTGAAAGGACGAACATGGATAACCATGCGGCAGAAGCAGGGCTGGAGCATCTACCGGTCCGGCTTCGCGGATAAAGAGGTTTCGATTACCAATCCTGCCATGTCGATGTCGTGTCACCTTGCCATGCATGTGTCGCATCCCCATGAATGGAACCATCTAAATGCAGTTAGACGGTTCCGCGTTCCATCTTGGATGAGAATGCGCGGTTGTGAACCCGAGAAACAGATCGTGCGGAGGGGTTCCGCGGCGGGTCAACAGGGGCTATGCTGGACTTTTAGCAAAGCCGCCGCCGAAGAGGGGCCGTGGAAGACGCGCTTTACATCTTGCGCTACGAAATTTATCGGCGAATGGCTCCCTTCGAGCGTTTGCTGGTGTTCGAACGGGAGCCGGAAATGATTTCAGCGCGGAAATGGAAGTTTTCTGAGAGATAATCACCGATTCCGAGATAGAGGGCGAGCAGACCTTCATTCACTCTGCGTGCACCATCTCGACAGTAGGCTGTTGCAATCGTCCGTTTCGGGCATGATGACTTTCGAAATAGCCGCGACAGACAAGGCCGCACCGGCACCGCCGGAATAGGATCAGCCGTCGCGCGCCCTCACCGCCCATGAGGCGGTATCGTGGTCGGGGTGCTGGTTGTTGCTTCCCTTGATCGCCGCGGCCCAATCGACGCCGTTATTTTCAGTCGCGCCGGTATTTTCTAGGCCTGTAATCGTATCGAACCATGTCACCATGTTCTCGGTGCATGTATTGGCGTGCGGCGCGAAGGCGTTGGGATCGTCAAGCGAACCGATCATCAAATTGGTGCGACCGTTTTCCAGGTGGTGGAAGAACAGCGGCGTGCCGCAATTGGCACAAAAGCCGCGCTCGACAAGTTCCGAACTCTTCCAGACGCTCGGTTTGCCGCGTGTCCACGTGAGCGCATCATCCGGCGCCGCGACCAGCGCGGCAAAGATGTTGCCCGAGGCTTTCTGGCACATGCGGCAATGGCAGAGATGCGAATTGTCGAGCATAGCGGTTGCGTGGTAGCGCACGGCACCACACTGGCAGCCGCCACTCACCTCCATCTCGATGCGCTTCATGTTTCTCCTCCGTCATGACGCGGTTTGATCTCCTTTAGGTTTTCGTCGTTTGATCGTCCAGTGAAAGGACGGACCGACCACGTCTTTTCGACCTGCAGCCCACAACTTCCGCGTCAACCACCGCTCAAGCGGTGGCCGAAGTTCGCAGAGACTGTTGGGTTACGTCGACCCTGAGCGGACATGGACGCTGCGCAAAACTCAGCCGTAGAATGCGGATCCGCAGGCCGACAGGACGCACCGCGATGCGTCCATGCATGTTAGTGCCGGTTGCTTCGAACCGTGGATGGCCACCCTTATCGCTTCGGCTCGGCTTTCCCATTGCGGAATGCCGCCTCGCCTGCGTCCGATACTTCTGCCCATCGCGCACTGGGTGTTACCTCGGTCTCGTAGTTATCATTCCAGTTCCACCATTTATAAGGAGGCTCCTGCGGATAACCTGCCGGAGAATCCTCCCAGATTTCCTGTCGCCCAAGCGGGGTTAGATCGAGATAGCTCCAAACAGTGCCTAATGCCTCGTCGCCGCGATTATCGGTGAAATAGGTGCGGTAGATCTGGCCGCCGTCGTGAATGAAGACGTTGTGACCATGCCATTCGTCGACCCCAAAATCTCGATCGAAGTCGTCTGTGATCGTGTACCAGGGGATGTGCTCCCACCCCATGCGCGTCTTCAGTCGCCTGATATCCTCTTGTGATGCGCGAGACGCGTAGACGAGAGTGGTGTCACGTGCGTTTAGATGGACCAGATTGGAAACCTGATCCGCGCCAAGCGAGCAGCCGCGGCAGGCATGATCGGGCCAACCGAAGACCCCAGGCTCGAAGAAGGCGCGATAGACGATCAGCTGTCGGCGCCCGGCAAAAAGATCATGCAGGCTGGCTTTGCCGTCAGGTCCTTCAAACACATAATCCTTTTCGACGGCCATCCAAGGCATCCTCCGGCGCTCGGCGGCAAGCGCATCACGCGCCCTGACATGTGCCTTTTCCTTGATCAGCATCCCCTGCCGCGCCGCGCGCCATTCGCTGGCCGAAACGACGGGGGGATGATTCGGGAGGGTTTTGGTCAATTCATTGTCGGTGTTCATGAGCTTCTCCTTTCACGCTGAGTTGCCATTAGGAGCAGTGATCCAAACGGTCGCCATGAAAGAATTACCGCCGAATGGCGAGAGGCCGGGAGTAACAATTCTGCCGGGATTCGCTTGATGGACCACCGGCGTCGGCAGGAGAGGACTCGCCTTTCTCCAGTTGATACGCTATGCGTAGCATATGACGAAAAATCTTGATCGAGAGGCTCTCTTCCTGCTCCGTGCCGTCCTCGCGCTCGGGCGACGCTTGCGCTCGGAGCGCCCGGAAGGCGCGGTGACGCTGGCCGCGATCAGTCTTCTTGGAACGCTCGGTCGCCTTGGACCAACGCCGGCCGTGCAACTGGCCGCCGAGGAGCGCCTTCAACCTCAATCTCTGACGCGGATCATTGCCGGTCTCCAACGCGACGGGTTGATCGAACGCCGGAGAGACCCGACCGACCGGCGAGCGTTGATCATCGCTCTGACGGAGAAGGGCAAGACCGTGTTCGCGGACGATTTACGCGCGCGTCAGGCGTGGTTGCGCGATGCAATGCTGGGAGCGCTTTCAAAAGAGGAGCGCACGGCTTTGATCGCGGCCGCCGACATCATGCTCAAGCTGGCCTTCGACGGCCATGGCAAACGGGGTACGGGACTTCATGACTCGCTGGATCGATAATGCAATCTTTTGGCACCTTTATCCCCTCGGTTTCGTAGGGGCCGCGCAGCATGCGGAAACCGGCCTTCGTCATCGTCTCGCCCACATCGTGGATTGGCTCGATTATGCGGTCGCGCTGGGGGCATCAGGTCTCCTGCTGGGACCGGTCTTTGCCTCATCGACACACGGCTACGACACGATCGACCATTTTCGGATAGATCCTCGCCTGGGAGATGACGGGGATTTCGACCAGCTCATCACCGAGGCGCAACGACGCGGATTGCGGGTCGTCCTCGATGGCGTCTTCAACCATGTCGGAAGGGACTTTCCGCTTCTCCGGGCAGCTCTTGAGAACGGGCCAACTTCCGTTGAAGCGGGCTGGTTCCGCTGGCTCAGCGGCGCGGACAGTGCAGGCGAGCCCGATTATGCGACGTTCGAAGGACATCACGCACTGGTCGCACTCAATCATGAGTCACTGGATGTCATCGCCTATGTGACGCGCGTGATGAACCACTGGCTGGACCGGGGCGCCTCTGGATGGCGGCTCGATGCAGCCTATGCAGTCCCCCGACCGTTCTGGAAGACTGTGCTTTCGGATGTGCGCCGAAACCATCCCGACGCCTACATATTCAGCGAGGTCATTCACGGCGATTACAAGGGGATTGTGGCGGACACGGGCGTCGACGCCGTGACACAGTACGAATTGTGGAAAGCGATCTGGAGCGCGATCACCGACGGCAATCTGTTCGAGCTGCAATGGGCGCTCGATCGGCACAACGGTTTCCTCGAGCATTTCCAGCCGCTCACCTTCGTTGGAAACCATGACGTGACACGACTGGCGAGCCGGCTGACTGACGAACGGCACCTTGCCCACGCCTTGGCACTCCTGCTGACCATCGGCGGTACGCCAACCATCTACGCGGGTGATGAGCAGGCCTTTCGAGGTATCAAGGAAAACCGGGCGGGCGGCGATGATGCGGTCCGGCCTGCCTTTCCCTCGGCGCCGGAGGGTTTGGCACCGTTCGGCTGGTCGACTTACCGACTTCATCAGCAGCTCATAGGCCTTCGTCGTCGTCACCCCTGGCTTTTCAAAGCCAGAAGCCGCAAGATTCACCTCACAAAGCGGGAGGCCGTCTGGGCCATGGAAGCGGACGACAACAGCCTTCTCGTGGCGCTCAATCTCAGTGATGGCGACACCATTCTCCCTGCGCCGGGTGGCGGCGATGTGCTGGCCGGAGCTGCCGAGGTGAGAACGACCTTTCCCGGTCGCGCAACGTCGGTCCGACTGCCATCGCACGGATGGGCCGTGCTCGCGGCTTCGAGGCGCAACTGAAAACTATCTCCTGGCAGACCTGCCAGGGGGCTCCTCCTCGGCGCCCGTCCTGAACTCGCCGAGAGCTCCACCCGTCGGTCATAGCGGTGAGAACCGGCACCGGTGCGAGCAATATTACACCAAGGGAGAGCTCCGCAGGGACATCGACGTTGCTCAACTTCCGCGCCCGATGTCGCCGCGCTTCAGAGTCAGGTGTCACGATGGCGCCGAGAATATGAATTTATATTAGTTGCATTCTACAAGTAAATGATCGACATTATGCCTCATATCCGTGCGCATCACGCCAAAGCGAGGCACTTGCCTGGATTCCAGCCACAAAGGATGTGAGATGACCGCAGCCCTTTTTCTCGCGACCGTACTTTTCTGGGGTTCAGGCGCCATTGTGACGTCCCTCCAAGCAAGCGCTTCTGCTCCCGAATTGTCGGTCGCAATCCGCATGTTTCTCGTAGGGTCAGGCATGCTCGGATTTTCGATCGCCACCGGCAGACCAATCATGATAGCCCGCAGCGACCGTCCCTGGGTGGCGTTGCAAGGCCTATTGTTTTTCGGACTTGCCTTCATCGCCTTCTACAAGGCGACGAAGGGTATTCCCAGTGGGATTGCGGCTTTGGTGTTATCGAGTTCCTCGCTGTTCGCGGCCATCGTCAGCCGATTGCTGCTGAATCTACGGATAAGCCGCCGCGCGACGATTGGGATAATTTGCGGTCTCCTGGGTCTTGGCATCGTCGCCGCCCCACAGATCTTCGCGCTGCATCTCAACCCGCAAACCGTGGCGGGCTTCGTCTGGGCAGGCGTCGCGGCGGTGGCGACGGGTGCGGGGACAGCGATTGCCGCACGCAACCAGCGGCGCGGCCTGCCGATCCCGGTGCTCATGGGTTGGGGCGCATTGTGCGGATGCGGTTTCGGGGTCGCCTGGGCGGTCGTTGTCGGGACGTCTCTTACGATACCTGTCACAGCTGGCTATCTGGCGCAGCTCGCCTATCTCGCAATTGTCGCCTCCTGCGTTACGTTTCTCATGTATTTCACGCTCATCGAGAAGGTCGGCCCTGCACGGGCGGCCTATGCGCTGACCGTTGTTCCGATTGTGGCCATAACGATCTCGGTCATCTTCGAAGGCCTGCACATCGATACCCGTCTTGCCTTTGGTGGCGCGACAATCCTTCTTGGCAATATCCTGGTGCTCAACGCCTGAAACTGGGCAATCACAATGCCATCTGCGATCGGGCCTTACCCGTCACAGAGGCTGGCGTGTTGCGATAATGGTCCCACTGTAGTTTCGCAGCTCACCCCTGCAGTTGCGACGCGCTGCCGCCGTTGTGAAGAATATCCCTCAGAACCGGCTATTTCCTCGGCTAAAGTGCCTCCAATCGGAGCGATTGCCCAAAGTTTATGCATGTCTAAATTACTTGCAAATAGCAATTGATTTCCTAGCAAATCTATGTTGTAGTTTTAATCATAAGAGGTAAATCGCACCGTGATTACCCGTATAACTAGAATCTAGGGAGATGTCCGAACCGCAACAATTTTGGAAGGCATATGTCATGTATATGTCCTCGACACCGATCGAATCTGAGGTCGTCTTTTCCGGCCGCCGCTCGGCGACCTACCGTGATGCACTCCATCTCTTTCCCGATGCCTGGCTTGACGATATTGCCGCCATGCGCCGCTTCCTGCAGCCGATCGACGGGCGACGCGTCTTGGAAATCGGCGCCGGCAACGGTCATTTCAGCCGCGCGATCGCCGAAGATGTCGGCCCTGCCGGCTTATTGGTCGCGACCGATCCGTCCACCGAGCAGCTTGAGGATCTCGAACTCGAAAGTGGCGGCCGGATCAGGGTCTTCGGTCAGGCAGCGCACATGCTCGACCTGCCGCTCCGCGATTTTGACATGGCCTGGTCGCGCGGCGCCGTGCATCATATTTCCGACAAGACTGCCGCCTGGAAGGCGATCGCAGCCCATATGCGGCCCGGCGGCAAGCTGGTGGTTGCCGACATCTTCGCCGGAACGCGGCTTGCCGCCTATTTCGACGATTTCATCGCGCTGAGTTGCTGCACCGGCCACGAGGTCTCTTTCCTTTCGCGGGAATTTGCAACGAGCCTGTGCGCTCTGACCGGATGGGACAAGCCTCAATTTACCGATGTCACCACCCGCTGGCGCTTCGACACCAAGGCGGATCTTGGACATTTTCTACGATTGCTGTTCTCGGCGACCGAGATCTTCACCGATGACGACTGCCTTGTTGCAGCGGAACGCCATCTTGACATCGTTTCCGACGGCAACGGCATCGCCCTGCTTTGGCCGATGACGGTGATGGAAACAACAAGGCTGCCGACCGCAAATTAATCATGGATGAGCGATGACAGGCGCTCGACGCGGGACGGCACAATACCGCCCCCGACGTGACCTGGCGTGCACAAATTTCCTTCGGAGATCGCCTATGACATCGACCGCCGCAAACCCTGGGTCCAAGGCCCCTTCCCCCGCGATCCCTTTCGATCCGAATACAAGCGCATTGCATCCGGTTGGCACGAAACTCGGCTCGGACACAACAGTCCATAAGGTCGGCTATAACGGTCGGCCCGGCGCATTCGCGGACGTTGCCTGCCGGACAGCGTTCCCATCCGCGGACCGCATCGCCCTGCCGAGCTTGGAGACCACGATCGCCAGCACCGTCCGCGGTGAAGTCGACCGGATCCTCCTGCCATGCGAAAACAGCCTGGTCGGGCGCGTGCCGGATGTGCATAGGATCGTGCCCGACAGTGGTCTGCATATCGTCGGCGAGCATTTTCAGCGCGTCGAACATTGCCTGATGGCACCGGCGGGCGCATCGCTTGCAAGCATCAGGCGGGTGCGTTCGCATCCCGTGGCACTTGGTCAGGTCAGCCGCCTTATCGCAGCGCTCGATCTCGAGGCCATCGCCGCGCCGACGACATCCCACGCCGCCGAGCTGGTGGCCTCCTGCGAAGATCCGAGCGAAGCCGCGATTGCTTCGGATCTCGCAGCCGACCTTTACGGATTGGATATCCTCAAGCGCAATGTCGAAGACGATCCACATAATACGACGCGGTTCTATGTGCTGTCTGCCGAACCTCAAGCGGCCGAGCAGAAAACACAGCTTCTGACGACGATCGTCTTCCGCACACAGAACCGGCCGGGCTGCCTTTACCACGCCATTGCCGGGTTCGCCGAAAACGGCATCAACATGACCAAGATCGAAAGCTACCTTGTCGGCGGGCAATTCGTGCCGTCCCGCTTCCTCTGCGAGTTCGAGGGCGATCCGGCCACACCGGAGGTGGCCGATGCGCTCGATACTCTCGCCCGCCATGCTCGGGAGCTGGTCGTGCTCGGGACATTTCCGATGGCGAGCCGCCATCTGCGCAACCGCAGCGAGGAACATCTCTCGTCATGGGGGACCAAGCCTCCGGCCGCCTTTCGATGGTCCGATAGCCAGCAGGAGGCGGGACGATGACGACCGCGGTGAACCACTACGGACGCCATGGCGATCTTGTCGACGCGGCAATCACGAAGTTGAAGCTGCATTTTGGCGACCGGCTGACAACGGCGCCGGCCGTGCGTGACCAGCATGGCCATGACGTAAGCTGGCATCCGTCCTATCCGCCGGACGCGGTCGTTTTCCCTGATACGGCGGAGGAGGTATCGCGTATCGTGGCGACCTGCCACGCCTTTGACGTGCCGGTGATCCCGTTTGGGACCGGCACGTCCTGCGAAGGACATGTTGCAGCCCTCATGGGTGGAATATGCATCGATCTCTCACGGTTGGATCGGATTTTGACGATTCGACCGGACGACATGACAGCGACGGTCGAGGCAGGCGTAACCCGCAAGCGCCTGAACGCTGAACTGCGCGATACAGGGCTGTTCTTTCCCGTGGATCCCGGCGCGGATGCCTCACTTGGCGGGATGGCCTCCACGCGCGCCTCCGGCACGAATGCCATGCGTTATGGCACGATGAAAGACAACGTCGTTTCGCTCGGCGTCGTCCTGCCCAATGGTGATCGGATCCGCACCGCAAGCCATGCTCGGAAATCGGCTGCCGGCTACGATCTGACACGTCTCTGGGTGGGATCGGAAGGTACGCTCGGTATCGTAACCGACGTCAGCGTCAAATTGCATCCGATTCCGGACCACATCGTTGCGATTTCGGCGAGTTTCTCCACGCTGGAACAGGCGGTCGGCTTCGTGCTGGTCGCGACCAGGCTCACCGACACCTTGGCGCGCATCGAACTGCTCGATGAACTGCAGGTCGAGGCCGTCAATCGCTATTCAAAACTCTCCCTGCCGGTCGAGCCAACGCTATTTATCGAACTGCACGGCAGCCGCGGGGCGGTCGAGGCCGCCTTGCCGTTCATCGAGGAGGAGGCGCGTGCCGCAGGCGCCAGCCGGTTCGATACCGCCGTATCGGCGGAGGCCAGGGGCCGGCTCTGGCAGGCACGCCATGATATCTGGTGGGCCAATCTTGCGCTACGTCCGGGCGCAAGTGCCCTTCCCACGGATAGCTGCGTGCCGGTATCGCGGCTTGTCGAGGCCATACTCGCCGCCAAGGATGACGTGCGGGATCTTGGCCTCCTCGCACCGATCTGCGGCCATGTCGGTGACGGCAATTTCCATCTTTGCGTCCTCTTCGATCCCGCCGATGCCGATGAGCGCCAGCGGGTCGAGGCTCTGACCAAACGTCTCGCAGCCCGCGCCATCACGCTGCAGGGAACGTCGACCGGCGAGCATGGGATAGGCCACGGCAAAATAGCAGCGCTTGTCGCGGAGCACGGGCCTGCCATCCGGGTCATGGCCGCGATCAAACGCGCCATCGATCCTCACAACATCATGAATCCGGGCAAGATTTTCAATCTCGCCGAGGCGCCGCCTTTCAATTGAGCGAGATCCATAAACCAGGGAGGTAGTGAGAATTTATGTCCAATCCGCATGGTCCGGCATCGATCGCCGACTTCAGAACCGCTGCGCGGCGCGCATTGCCGAAAATGGTGTTTGACTTCTTCGATGGCGGCGCCGGCTCGGAGCTGACGCTGCGCGAAAACCGGGCGGCGCTAGATCGGATCCGTCTCGTCGGTTCCGCTCCGGTCGACGTCGGCCTTCGCTCTGCCGCCATCTCGCTCTTTGGCAAGCCGCTCACAATGCCAGTCATCATCGGACCGACCGGACTGGCAGGCGCGGCATGGCCCGCAGGCGACCAGGCGCTGGCCCGGGCCGCCGGACGGGCGGGAATCCCCTTTGTCATGAGTTCGGCGGCCAGCGCGACCATGGAAGCCGTGGCAGCCGCCGGCGAAGGCAGGAAGTGGTTTCAGCTCTACCTGTTCCGGGACCGCGAGGTAAGCCTCAGGCTACTGAAGCAGGCCGAAGCGCTGGGCTTCGAAGCGCTCGAGATTACCGTCGACAACGCCATTCCCGGCAGACGGTTGCGCGATACCCGCAATGGCTTTTCGCTGCCGTTCCGCTGGACGCCCAGAAAGCTCCTGAGCCTTGCGGCCCATCCCGGATGGGCCTTGCGAATGGCCATGACCGGCGCTCCACGCCTGAAAGTCATGGAAGCCGGGTTCGATCTCAAATCCGCGGGAACGATTGCCGAGGTGATGGAACAGCAGCTCGACCCGACCGTGTCCTGGGACGATATCGCCTTCATACGGGATCGCTGGAAGGGACCGCTGATCCTCAAGGGATTGCTCAATCCGAGGCAGGGCAGCCGGGCAGCCGAGCTTGGGCTTGACGGCATCGTGGTCAGCAATCACGGCGGCCGGCAACTCGATGGAGCCGTCGCGAGCATCGACATCCTGCCGGAATTCGTCAGCGCCGTCGGGGGCAAGCTCGCAATCCTGGTCGACAGCGGCTTTCGCAGCGGCACCGATGTTGCCAAGGCGCTGGCGCTTGGAGCAACGGCCGTGCAGCTCGGACGTGCGACACTCTACGCCTTGGCGAGTGGCGGCGAGAATGCCGTGTTCAGAGCCCTTGCCATCATCGCCGCCGAACTCGACGTCGCCCAGGCAATGATGGGTGCGCCCACCATTGCCGATCTTCGACCTTCCAAGCTTCGCCTTCCTCCAATGCTGTTGCGGCCCGAGCAGGTTTCCGCCCGCGAACCCATGTCACCTCGTCCGCAGTCACCATTTGCTGCCTGACCCGTCATTGCCAAAACCTTACAAGGAGATTGCTCCGGTGAAACGCAGAACCGCTTTCGTACCCGCACTGGCCCTCTCGGCCCTGCTCCTGTCTTTCTCCGCCACGGTCACCACTGCGGCGAACAAGACAGTGGCGCTGACCTATATCGTCGAGCATCCGGCCATCGATGCGGCCCGCAAAGGGATCGTCGATGCACTGGCCGATGCCGGCTTCGTCGACGGCAAGACCGTCACGCTCGACATCGCAAGCGCTCAAGGAAGCATGCCGACGCAGACGCAGATCGCCAAGACATTTGCCGGCAAATCGCCCGACGTGATCGTTGCCATCTCCACACCGTCTGCCCAAGCCTGCCAGGCCGCAGCCAAAGGAGCAATCCCGATCGTCTTCTCGGCCGTGACCGATCCCGTCGCCGCGAAATTGGTCAAAAGCTTCGCTCAACCAGACGGCACGCTGACCGGAACCAGCGACAAGCAGCCTCTGAATCTCACCTTCGAACTGATCCATAAACTGACGCCAACGGCAACGAAGATCGGCATCCTCTATAATGCAGGCGAGGCCAATTCCGTCGCACAAGTGGCTGAGATGAAAACCGAGGCGGCGAAGATCGGCATGAGTATCGTCGAGGCGACGGCGGCACAGTCCGCCGCCGTGCCGGACGCCGCCCGCAGCCTCGTCGGCAAGGCCGATGTGATCCTCCTGCCGACCGACAGCACCGTGGTTTCCGCTGTCGAAAGCGTGGTCAAGGTCGGCGTCGACGCGAAGATCCCGGTCTATGCCAGCGACACCAATTCGGTCGAGCGGGGTGCGATGGCTGCACTCGGATTCAATTATTACAAGCTGGGACGGTTGACGGGCGAGATTGCCGCCAAAGTTCTGAACGGCACAAAGCCGGGCGACATCCCGGTCGGAACGCTGGAGAGCGAGGATCTCTACCTCAATCTCGCCTCGGCCAAGAAGATGGGCGTCACTCTCTCCGAGGCGATGACACAGAGCGCAGCGAAGGTGATCGACCAATGAGCCTGATTGCCCTTTCCGGCGCCTGCGAAGCAGGCCTGCTGTTTGCCCTCGTTGCCCTTGGCGTCTATCTCTCGTTCCGGGTGCTCGATTTTCCGGATCTAACTGTCGACGGCAGTTTCCCGCTCGGCGCGTCGGTCGCGGCATCGACGATCATGGCGGGCGTGCCGCCCATCATCGCAACGCTCCTCGGATTCGCCGCGGGCGCGTCTGCAGGCTTCGTCACGGCGTTCCTGTCGGTCCGGTTGAAGATCATGAACCTTCTCGCAGGGATCCTGACCATGGTCGCATTGTTCTCGATCAATCTGCGCGTCATGGGTAAGCCGAATGTTTCACTTTATGGGACCGATACCATCTTTTCCTGGATCGACGGGATCGCAGCGCTCGGGTTCTGGGCCAATACGGTATTGCTCCTCTGCATCGTATTGGCCGCAAAGATGTTCGTAGACTGGTTCCTTGCCACGCAAATGGGTCTGGCCTTGCGTGCAACCGGCGCCAGCCCGAGGATGGCCGAGGCACAGGCCGTCGATAATAGCCGCATGGTCATGCTCGGCATGGCCCTCGCCAACGGTCTCGTCGGGCTTGCCGGGGCGCTTTATGCCGAAAGTCAGGGCGTTGCCGATGTCTCGATGGGTATCGGCACGATCGTCACCGGTCTTGCCGCCGTCATTATCGGCGAGACGCTCGTCGGTGCAGGATCGGTCGCGCGAGCCACGTTCGGCTGTATCCTCGGTGCATTGATCTACCGGCTGGTCATTGCCCTGGCGCTTGACGGCGGCGTGATCGGAATCCAAGCACAGGATCTCAATCTGGTAACCGCATTGGTGGTCGCCGTCGCCGTGATGATTTCGAAAACGCGGCTGAAGAAGCTGCCCTCCATAAGGCGTACCCGGCTGCCTGAGCCATCGAAAGCAGAAGGAACGGCCTCATGATGCTGAATCTCGATACGATATCGGTCACGTTCAACCCGGGGACAGCTCTCGAAGTGGCCGCACTGCGCAGCCTCTCCCTGGCGATCCCACAAGGGCAGTTCGTAACCGTCATCGGCAGCAATGGTGCCGGAAAGTCGACGCTGCTTTCGGTCATCGCCGGCGCTACTTCGCCCGATCGGGGCCGGATCGTCATCGACGGCGTCGACGTTACGCGGTTGTCGACCCAGGCACGGGCGCGATTCATCGGCCGCGTCTTCCAGGACCCTCGGGTCGGAACCTGCGAAGCTCTTACGGTTGAGGAAAATCTCGCGCTCGCCTCCGCGCGCGCCGGGCGGCGCGGACTGTCCCTCGCTCTCGGCCGCCGGAATGGACGCGCGCGGTTCGAAGAACAGCTTTCCAGTCTCGGTCTTGGACTTGAAAGGAAGCTCAAGGCGGGGATCGGCACGCTTTCCGGCGGCCAGCGACAGGCGGTAAGCCTGCTGATGGCGACACTGCTGCCGATGAAGCTGCTTCTTCTCGACGAGCATACGGCAGCGCTCGATCCCAAGGCAGCGTCGCGCATCCTGGCGCTTTCCGCCGAGATCAGCGAACGTCAGCATCTCACCACGCTGATGGTCACGCACAGCATGCGCCATGCCCTCGACTATGGCGAGCGCACCATCATGATGAGCGGTGGACGCATCGTGCTTGACGTCGCGGGGGATGAACGGGCCGGCTATGATGTGCCCGGCCTGATCGCCTTGTTCGGAGCGGCGAGTGGCGGCGAGATTGCCGAAGACAGGCTGCTGCTCGCTTGATCGCCGCCGCGATCGGCCGCTTGTTTTCGAAACTTCGCTGGAATATAGCTGCAATATGCAATTAAAAAATGATCAACCTGACAAGGGGCTGGCGGAGGAACGCGAGGATGGGACGGCGGTAAAGCCGGCCTTTCGGCTGGATCGCTGGGTACCCTATCGAATGTTTCTCGTGGCAAGCAGTACCGCCGAACTGCTCGCGTCCTACTACGGGCCAAGATATGGTCTGTCGCAAGCGTCGTGGCGAATTCTCGCTATCGCCGGCGGCCGACCCGGGCTTTCGAGCAAGGAAATCTGTCATGCCGGTGCGCTGGATCAATTCGCCGTCAGCCGCGGCATAGCGCAACTGGTCTCTCTAGGTTTTGCCCGGCGCAATGCCGGTGCCGGTGACCGGCGGTTTTCTGCGGTCGAACTGACAGCCGAAGGCTACAAGGTGCTCGAAGAGATCGTATCCATCGGCCAGGCCATGGAAGCGCGTATTCTCGAAAGTCTATCCGAGGGTGAACGCGAGGCACTGCATGCCATGCTTGATCGCATCGAAGATGCCTGTGCCGGAGCGGTTGCCCGCGGCTGGCAGGCTGTCGTGGCCGACGTCAAACCTGGAACCTGATCTCCCGGTTCGGATCAGCACTATGAATTAATGGCAGCCGTTTGCGCCGAACGGCACGGCAATGCCGTTCGGTGCAAACAGAGCGTCAGTGGTGACAACAGTCCAGAGCCGCCTCAGCTATCGGCGGAACGTAAGCGGCAAATTCCCGCTCGAGAGCCTTGATGACGCCGGTGCGCCAGCCATCTGCAATGCGTTCGGAATAGGGTCCGGAAAGATATCCTCCTCGCCTCTTTCGAAGCCGTTGAATATTCCGGCTGCCACCAGGCCGGGCGGCGACTTCGGCACCTCGAAGCCGCGTGTCATGTCGGTATCGACGGGCCCGGTGAAACAATTGTGTACCGTGACACCGTGCGCTGACAGGAGCGCTCAAAAGGCCTGCATCAAATTATGTGCCGCCGCCTTCGAAAGCGAATAGGCCGGCGTGGAGGCGACCGGCACGAGCGCCGATAGCGAGAGGTTGTTGATGATAGCGCCTTACGATCGCATCAATGCAGGAAGAAAGGCCTGAGTCACTTTCAGCGGCCCGAAGAAATTGACCGCCAGATGGCGATTGATGATGTCAGCGTCGCCGAGATCGTCAGGCATGAAGATGCCGGCATTGTTGATGAGGATATCGAGCTTCCTGATCGTCCCGACGGCCTCCCGGACGTCGCGCTCGTCGGTTATGTCGAGTTTGACGAAGGTGACGCGTTCATCGTCATGACGCTGCTCGCTACGCGATCCCGAATAGACACGCTTTGCACCGCGCCGCAACGCTTCGTCCATGAGAGCCCGGCCGATGCCGCGATTGGCGCCGGTGATCAGGACCGTTTTGTTTTCGATGTTCAAGACTTGCTCCTGTAACTGACCGCCCATCACGAGGGGTTTCCTGATGATCGTCGAGAAGCTTAGTCCCGCGCAGCCGATACATGGGAGTAACAAGGTTGGCGCGATTTCTGAGGTGTCTGCCGATGACTGCACCGCCGGATCGCTGCGCGACCGGCAGCCTACGCGGCACGCGCCGGCGACCATCGGTTCGATCAGGCGGATGCGCCGAAATGATGTGGCATTCGCGCATCATTCTCCGCAAAGTAGAAAATATTGGGTTGGCAAAAACGAAATAGTTCGGTACAGAATTCCTACCGCAGCAGATCAATCAAAGGAGGCGTTGCATGACATCAGCATTCATCGAAACCCTCCCGTCCGGAATGATCCGACACTAGGTCATTTCCATTCGCGGCCCGCCACAGGGCGCGACATGCGGTTTTTAATTTCCTTCACAGCTCGATCGATCTGCCGGGATTAGTTCGTCTCCCGTCCGACTGTGTCTATTAACTCTCGATTTTGGGGCCGACTGCCAAATACGGAGTCGGACTGATTAAAATGACTCGCAAGAAGCTCGACTTCCGCGCCGATGCTTATCGCAACGTGCTCGGCTTTGTTTTTCGTCAGTGGGCCTATCGCCCTGCGCTGGTGGGCATCGTCATCCTGCTGGTAATCGCCAGCACGCTGGCTGAAGTTCTGGTGCCCGTATTTTCCGGCCAGATTGTCGATGCGATTGCCAGCGGCGATGCGGCTGGCGATGCAATACGTGCCTTCGCTATCGTTGCGACCCTGGGACTGACGAGTGTCACCTTGCGCTGGTTCATCTTCGACGGGATCATACGGCTGACGTTGCGCATCATGGCGGATGTGGTCAATAATGGCTTCCACAAGGTCCAGCGGTTCTCGACCGATTGGCATGCCAATAGTTTCGCCGGCTCGACGGTACGCAAGATCACCCGCGGTATGTGGGCGCTCGATTCTCTCAACGACCTGCTGCTCGTAGCCCTGCTGCCTTCGATCGTCATGCTGGTGGGCGCGAGTATCGTGCTGGGCACGTATTGGCCGATCATGGGCCTGATCGTGGCTGCCGGATCGCTGATCTATATCGGCGTGACCGTGATGCTTTCGGTGGGCTTCGTGTCGCCGGCGGCGAAGCTTGCCAATGCCTGGGATACCAGGCTCGGTGGTGCTCTGGCTGATGCCATAAGCTGCAACTCGGTGGTGAAGGCTTTCGGTGCTGAAATCCGTGAGGAGGAACGCTTGCGCCACGTATTGGCCAAGTGGGACAAGCGAACGCGACGGACCTGGAAGCGCGGGACACTGAACGGCACGATCCAGGGCTTCATGATGGTCTTCATGCAGGCCGGCATTCTTGGTACCGGTCTTGTCATGTGGCAGCGGGGGCTGGCGACGCCCGGCGATATCACATTTGTCCTGGCGATGTTTTTCGTGCTGCAGGGATATCTGCGTTCGGTGGGGCAAGACATTCGAAACCTGCAGCGCGCTGTCAACGACATGGAGGAACTTGTCCTGCTCGACAAAACACCGTTGGGCATCGAGGATAAGCCGAACGCGAAGGCCATCACGATCGGTGAGGGCGAAATCGTGTTCGATCGCGTCACTTTCCAGTACGGCGCCCATCCTACCCCGCTCTACGACGATTTCTCGGTCACGATCAAACCGGGAGAGCGGGTCGGATTGGTGGGACATTCGGGCTCGGGCAAGACGACGTTTGTCAAGCTCATCCAGCGCCTCCATGACGTGAAGTCCGGTTCGATCCGAATCGACGGACAGGATATCGGCCAGGTCAAGCAATCGAGCCTGCGTGGCCAGATCGCTATCGTGCAGCAGGAGCCCATCCTGTTTCATCGCACTCTGGCCGAAAACATCGCCTATGGCCGGCCAAACGCGTCCCGGCGTGAGATCGAGAATGCAGCGAAACAGGCCAGTGCGCATCGGTTTATCATGGACCTGCCGAAGGGCTATGAGACGATGGTGGGCGAACGCGGGGTCAAGCTGTCGGGAGGCGAGCGTCAGCGTGTCGCCATCGCGCGGGCATTTCTGGCTGATGCACCCGTGCTGATCCTGGACGAGGCGACCTCCAGCCTGGACAGCGAAAGCGAAGTGCAGATCCAGCAGGCCATGGAGCGCCTGATGGAGGGTCGTACGACACTCGTGATCGCGCACCGCCTATCGACGGTGCGGGCGCTCGACCGGCTGCTGGTTTTCGACAAAGGAAAGATCGTCGAAGAAGGCGACCATCAAGCGCTCATCCGGCTTAACAACGGCATCTATCGCCGACTGTTCGAGCGGCAGGCGCTCGAACTGACCAAGGGACTGGTGGCATGAGCCGTAGCACTTGAGCTTCCGACCAAATTGCTGACGTAAAGATCCAAGGGCCCAGTTTCGGCGGCGGGCGCCAGCGGTAGCCATCGGTCCCGCCAGCTCGCCCTACGCCGTGTCCCCTTGGGAACTGGGAGGATATCCCTCTTGATCACGGCACGCCGTTTAAATAGGGCGGGCCATCGTTTTCACTGAGGCCTGACGCCAGCGGCACCTCGCCATGCTTCAGGTGTGACGGTCATCGATCTTATAAACGCGGCAACAAAATTGGGGACGTCCGGATATCCGCAGGCAGCGGCGACGTCCGCGACAGAGAACGCTCCATTCCGAAGCAACAGGCAAGCGCGTTCCAGACGTGCTTGCCGAAGCCATTCGTTGGGCGTCATCCCTGTCGTCTCACGGAAGGCGCGGATGAAAGTGAATCTCGGCAGACCGCAGAGCGAAGCGATCTCGCCGATCGAAATCTCAGCGGGAATCCGGCTCATCAGAAGCTCCTTTGCGAGATCCTCCTGCTTCTTCGAGAGAGTCAATCGACGATCTGTCGTCCGAAGCCGACCATTCCCGTAGCTATGGGCCAGGTGAACACCAATCGCCGCGGAGATCTGGTCCACAAAGAGGCGATTGCTCTGGTGCCTTGCTCCACACTCAAGTAGCGTGCGTAACAATCCGGCTAGCAGCGCATCCGGGCGCGCAGTCGTAATGGCGAGGGTGTCAACGTCTCCCAAGTCGGACGCTGCAGCGATTTCCTGAAGATCCGAGCCCGAAATTTCCGCCAGAATGAAATCAAACGAGCCGCTCAGATCGGCTTTGTAGGGCTCGCGCAGATCACGGACGTAGATATGATCCTCTCCAAAATCGTAAACGGTCGAGCGTCGCTCGTTAAAAATCCGTCTTCGATGCCCGCCCTGGACCGAGAGGCCAATTAGATAACCATCGGTGCCCGGGGACGTGGTGACCCTCCCCGGTGCCGTTTTCGATGCCTTTCTGAAAAAGGTCATGTTGCCGGCAAAAAGCTGCCAGTCCTCGTCGAGTCCCGCCACGGTACATCCGAAGGAATCCCTTTTATGCTGGGCTTCAGCGCCAAGACCTTCCCCTGTCATCGGCTTTGCCTTTCGGTTTCGACGGAACTCGGGTGGCGTTTAGCCCACCATTGTCTAGCGACCTATAACGCGACACCCACGCCAAATCTATATGCCCGCACTCGAGCCGCGCATCAAATTAGCCGTCAATTTTGAAGGAAAGGCTTGTTCTTTGGCGCATAGCTCCGTCTTGTAAATTCCACCTATGGTGCGGCCGAAATCGCTGTGATAGCGTCCGGATAGTTCAAAAAACTTCAGTTCTTCCAATGGAGTAAGACGGATGCCAATCTTGACCGTCCGCGACGACACGCGTCTTTACTACAAAGACTGGGGTAGCGGCCCACCTGGCGCCTTGATCTTTCGCCCACACGTCCGCTGGAAGGCGGACAAGGCATAGATCCTGCAGGTGATCGTCAATCTCGCCCTGAATGCCACCCAGGCAATGTCGGACGGACAGGCGTGGAACAGGACATTGTGTATTGTCACTCGGCAGCGCGCCACCCATGGCATAGTGGATGTCGGAGACAGCGGACCAGAACTGATCCCCATATTCGCGAGCGACTTTTCGAGAGCTTTTTCTCAACCAGAGAAACCGGCGTCGGCATAGGTCTTGCCCGTATCGAGCTCCAATCGACGCCCCCTTGGGGCACATTTCAGCTTTGGCCTTCCCGCGGAGCAGACGCACACAAACGGATAGCTGATCAACAATGCGCAGGATGACGGTGCTCCCGAAAGATCGGCTTTGGTCTCAACTCGGTTTGGATATGAATACGACACCAATTGTGCATGTCATCGATGATGACCGGGGCTTGCGTCTTTCGCTCGACAGCTTGCTTCGGTCGGTCGGCTTGAAAACAGTGCTGCATGAAACGGTTCCGAATTTCTCTGTTTTCACGGAATCGGTTGGCCCGTGCTGTGCGCTCGTGGACGTACGTCTTCCCGGCTTCAGCGGTCTCGATTTCCAGGACCAGCTTTTGAAGAGCGAGAAGTCCATTCCTTTGATCTTCATGACCGGTTTTGGAGATATCCCGATGACGGTCCGCGCCATGAGGGCCGGCGCCATAGACTTTCTTCCAAAGCCCTTTCGAGATCAGGATATGCTTGACGCTGTGTCACGAGCGCTGGAGGTCGACCGGCAGCGACGGTCGAAGGATTCCGAGGTCTCGTCACTGCGAGCACGCTACGAGGATCTGAGCTCGCGCGAAAAGGAAGTGATGGCGCTGGTAACGACCGGGCTGATGAACAAGCAGATCGCCGGGCGACTGTCGCTGAGCGAGGTTACGGTCAAGATTCATCGTGGTTCGGCGATGCGCAAGATGGATGCTCGCACGCTGGCCGACCTCATCAAAATGGCTGAAATACTCCGGCTGAACGAGCTCTGATCTGCCTCATTCGGCAATCACGTGATTTCCCTCAGGCTTGATGCGAACTCTTCGAAACCCAACGGCTGCAAATTTCTTTCACTTTTGAAGTAGCCCGGACGCAAATCGAACGTCCCCTAAATTGGCCATTCGTCCTCGCGCTGGACCTGTGTCAAAGCAGCGCCTTGACGACATCATTCCCTCATGCGGCGACTGCCCGACTTCCGGGCTCGCCATGTATCGACGCCAGGCGCTCGGCGTCGTTCCGGTCACACGCCGGAAAATGCGCGAAAGATGAGCCTGGTCGGCCAGCCCGCAGTCAAGCGCAATCTCACAGAGCGGGGCGTCACTGTTCAGCATGCGATGCTTTGCAAATTCCACCCTGCGTTCGATGACATAATTATGGGGAGACGTACCGAAGGTCACCTTAAACGCCGCGGAAAAGTAACTGGTGCTGAGCTTTACGACCTGCGCGAGCTCATCGAGCGCAATCGGGTGGGAAATGCGATCTTCAATGTAGTTCTTCACGCGATTGATCTGCCAGGGAGCAAGGCCGCCGGCCGAATTGCCCGAGCGCTCGGCAGGTTCGACCGGGATCGAGAACGGCTTCAGCAAACGGGAAGCCTGCTTTATGAGAGCGATGGCGATCGTCTTGTCTTTTTCGACACAGCGGATCGCACACAAAAGAAGGGAAGACACCTCCTCCGCGGTTTCCGTCGCGACATTCTTGAACGTGATGGGGGAAGCGTCCTGGGTGAAAACAGCGGCGGCGGACATCGTCAATCTCCAATGTGACCCTTCAAATTCCTGATGAGGTCATCTTGAAACGGACAGGCCGCCGGCGAAATCGTACACTGATCCGGTTTCCAGCATACATGCGTCCTACCGGATCATACCAAGGTATTATCGGCGCGAAATGGATGGAAGAAGGTTCGATCGATCACGCCTCGAACCCGTTGATCTACGGACGATCTGAGCGAGCCCTCGCCTGGCCTCATCCACAAGCATACCAACCAAACCTGCCCAACCGCAAAGGCAAGGCGCCGCAAGCCTACGACACCTCGCCTCATCCAAGAGCCCATCATACCGACGCTCTTCATCCGCGCCTTGAGGTTGCGTTCAATTTGCGCCTGCTGGAGCAGCGTCGTAATTGACGGGGATCCAGAAGAAGTGGCCGTCCTTCGCCTTCACATGACCGAGGCCCGGGAAGGAGATGTGGGCGGCTCCGATCCAATAGCCCTTCTGTGCGGCGTCGGCAAAGATCGCGAGCCGCTCGCCTTCGGCCATTTCGGCATCGCTGTCATAGGCGACGGTCACGGCAGGGTCAGGGAACTGCACGGCGCCGACATGAACGATATCGCCCCACAACAGCAATTTGGCCCCGTTGCTTTCGACCTCGAAGAAGCTATGGCCGGGCGTGTGTCCGGGGCTGGCGATCGGCTTGATGCCGGGGGAAAGTTCCTCGCCATAGGTGAACGGTTTGAAACGGCCAGCGTCGATATAGGGCTTCAGAGATGCCTTGGCGCCTTCGAACATCGATTTCAGGAGCTCTGGCGCCGCCGCTTCATTGGCGTCCTTCAGCCAATAGTCGGCATCGGTCTGGCTCACCCTGACGATGGCGTTCGGAAAGGCGATCTTGCCGTTCGGCGCCACGCCGCCGACGTGATCGGCATGCAGGTGGGTGAGATAGATCTCATCGACCTGATCGGGCGCGTAGCCGGCCGCCCGAAGGTTCTCGATGAGGTGGCCGCAGCATTCGCCGTAAAGGCTACCCGCACCGCTATCGACCAGGATGAGCTTCGATCCGGTATTGATCAGGAAGGCGTTGATCGATCCGGCGACCGGAACGGCGAGATCGCTTTCGGCAAGCAGCGCATCCGCCTCGCCTGGGGAGGATTGGTCTAGCGGCACCCTCTGCCCGCCGGTCGACAATGTCTTGGTGAGGACCTTGTGGACCGGGAATGCATGCGTGCCGTCGGATAGCGCGGTGATTTCAAAATTGCCGAAGGTCATGCGGTAAAAGCCGGGGGCTTGCGTGCCGACTTTCGAGGCTGCGGCCAGCGCATATCCATTCAACAAAGTGACGGCGAGGACCGAGCAGAGGGCGAACAGCGCAAGGCTCAAGCCCAGGTCCACAGCTCTCCGTTGCCGGCTGAAGGAGCCAGCTAGGAAATCTCGGTATCTCATGAATTTCTCCTGATTATTAATGGGACATACTGCTTCATCGCGCTGTGCATCGTTGCTCGGCGTCGCAATTAATTCGGAATGGAGGGATGGAGCCGTGAAAACCAGAGAAGCTGGGAAACCGGAGCGTCGGCTCACCGGGCCCCTGTGTGCTCCGGAACCCTATGCCGCATTGCTACTCGTTAGCGACATCGACTTCAGGACGATCGCCGGCTTCGACATGTTCCCGATCCCATGAACCGTCCTCGGATTGGAAAAGGATCTCCGCATCGTGGCCCCCAAGCTGCTGCCGGCGAGCGGCGCGATGGGCTGCGGCGCGTGCTGCCGCATGGCTCGGATAGGGCTCCGACCAGACGCCGTCCAGTCGATAAGCCCAGCCCCCGTCATGCTGGCCAATGTGATATGTCAGATGCATCGATACGCTTCCTTTTCATAGTGATCTCTCCGGAGGCTCAGTCTCCGGGCAGCGAAGCAGTGCGACAAGCTCTTGTCGAACGGCCTGCTGGCCTCCTGTGTTCTGAACCATTCATAGGGAAAGCTGATCCATCGGTATTGTCAGTTTCTCCGTTCCATGGACGTTTCACCTGCCGATGTCGGCAGCAGTGGCAGATTGATTATCGATGGCGGCATCTGTCTCGAAGCTCTCGGTTATCGCGAACGTCGCGGGCCGGTCTTACAATCGACCCCATGCTGCATCCCGGTCACATCAGCACGCGTCGGATTTGCGAGCATGGCGACCAGCGACCGCATTTCTGACCGCGTCAAGCAGAAGCGTTGCCAAGGCCAGCGTTGCGACCGTCGCGACGCCCAGATCCACCGCTGAAGAGAGACCTGCCCAGGTCGCGATCTTGCCCAGTAGCAGGGCCACGACCGCCTGGGCGAGATAAGCAACGAGGAACAGCGCCGAGAGCGTCGCGCCTCTATGAGTCACGGGAGCAGCGGCATTGATCAGCGAAAGTCCCCCGAGGAGGAGCAGGCTGTAAGCCATCCCACTGCCGATTTGGGCAACAGTATAGAAGACCAGCGAGTGCAGGACCGCGGCGATCGCCAACAGCCCGGAGGAAACGATGGCAATGGCACTACCCGAGAGCATGACCCTGCTCGGCTTTACACCCCGTGCCGGAATTGTGGCGATGGCGGAAGAGATCGCAAAAAGCGCGATGGTGCCGCCATTGACGAGGGCGTTTTGAGAGGCGATGACATCCCGCGCCACCTGTGCACCAAGGGAAAGCGTCATGGCGCCAAGCACATAAGAGGCTGTTACCGCCGCCGTCGCCGTCACGAAAGTCGCAAACAATCCGTTCGGGATTGCGGGGATCCTTGGGCGCCAACGGCCGACCGGTCGCGATGCCGTGCGGTTCGGGAGCCTCCAGGTCGCAACCATGAGCACGGCGAGGACGACGGCAAGAACCACGAAATTCAGCCGAGTCGGCAGCGGCGCATATTCGATCAGCGCACCGCCGACAAGGGCGGCGCCGATCATGCCGAATGCCTGGGCGGCCGCCGTCGTGCTACCGGCTTGCGAGGCCCGGGCCGGTGCGCTGAACTCGACCACGGCTGCAGCCGACGGCCCCGCGGACAGGCCCACGCCAACACCCATAAAAGCCCTGCCGATGAAGATCCAGTCAACGTCCGGCGCCAGCGCAAATATGACCGAACCGACGAGCGAAGCCGCAAGGCCGAACAGCATTGCTTCCCGTCGCCCGATATAATCCGAGACATTGCCGAAGACGACGAGCATGAGGACGACGAAGACGGGATAGACGGCGAAGATCGCCGTTGTGGTGAATGTCGTCAGGTGCCATTCCCGCGCGTAAAGCGGATAGGTCAGCGCCGGGGCCGCGCTGGTCCAGATCGTGTGGGCGACGACCGCCGCGGCCGTCAGAAAGCTCGCCTGCCTTCCAAAAACCTTGCGGCTCATGATCGTGCCTCCGTCACGGGGCTCGGCTGGAAATGCGTGCCCGCGCCGACATCGACAAGAATGCCGTCATTCGTGGTGATGTTGAGCGGAATGTTGGGACCCTCGGAGAGCACAGTGATATGGAACCGACCGTGCTTGAAGGCGTGGAATGCAACTGGCTTGTTCATTTGCCGAACTCCTGTTTCGATGAAGAAGATGTCGGCCAATTCGATTGAGATTGAAATTGTCTACGTGGACTATGCATTGTTCATTATTACTGAACGATAGAACGCCAAAATTCATTGAAATCGCCAAGACGCCGTTCGGAAATTGGGGTATTGATCGCGGGCTGCTTCCCGGGCCACACGATGCAATATTTTTTTGATCCCATTATACAATTCTTGCTTCTTGTCGTTGTCCTCGCTGCGGCGCATTGGCTGCTGCCGAGGCACAGGGCTGCCCGTTTTGCCACCGATGTCGCTTTTTTTGCCACGTTGACCGCCATTCTGCTGGCCAAAGGCGTAGCGCCCTATTCCGAAACACCGCCATCATCAGATCTCTGGCACCGCCTGTTTTACGGCCTCGCAAAAGCAATCTGGTGGCTCGGCGGCGCGATGATGCTCGTCAGCTGCGTCAGGCTGTTCCTGATCTTCGAGCGCCGCCCCCGGGAAGCACGATTCGTCCAGGACCTGATCGCCGGGATCATTTATGTCGGGGCCGTTCTTTCCGTAATAGCCTATGTCTTCAGCGTGCCGGTTGGCACGCTGATCGCCACATCCGGCGTGTTTGCGATCGTCCTCGGTCTTGCGATGCAAAGCACGCTTTCCGATGTCTTTTCCGGTATCGCGCTCAATCTGGGCCGTTCGTACAGCGTCGGAAACTGGATCATTCTCGAAAGCGGGGTTCAGGGTCGCGTCATCGAGACCAACTGGCGCGCGACACATCTATCCAACGCGACGAACGATCTTGTCGTCGTTCCCAACAGCGCACTCGCCAAGTCACAATTGGTCAACCTCAACAGTCCCGACGAGACCCACGGCATTACCATGTCGATCAAGCTCGCCCCGACCCGGACGCCGGCGACAATGGCGAGGTTGCTCGAGACGGTCACGCTGGGAAGCAATCATATGATGCGCATTCCGGATCCCTTGGTCTCGATCACCAGCCTCACGAAGGAGGTCATCGAATTCGAGCTTGCTTTCCGAATCCGCGACATATCCGAGACGACGGCAGCGAAAAACGAGATCTACGATCTGGTATACCGGCATGCGCTGGCGGCTGGAATTCCGCTCGCAAGTAGTATCGTATTCAGCGCAGCGCCCGCAGCAGAGTCGACGATCGGTTCGGAGGAAGGGTCTGAGAAGGCATTGCGGCTCATGGCGATGCTGCCGCTCTTTTCCGCCCTCACCGAAATAGAGCGGGAGACGCTTTCCAAATCTGCGACCCGCCGAACTTACGCCAGAGGGACAGAGATCATTCCGCAGGGAGAACACGCGCAGGCGTTGACGCTTGTCGAAAGCGGCGTCGTGAATGTCGTTCGCCACGAAAATGGTCGAGACTTAGAGCTCAATCGGCTATCGCCTGGTGATTTCTTCGGCGAGCGTGGTCTCTTGATCGGCGCGGAAGAACCCGGCCGCATCATCGCGTTGACGCCGGTCGTTGCCTGCGAGATCGGACGTGATCAGCTTTGCGAGATCTTGCGGCAACGCCCGGCTCTTGCTGAAGATATCGGCGCAACGCTCGCTGGCCGCATCGAGCAGGAAAGACGCCTGCATGGGGAAGGCAGCACGCCGTTGCTGCACGCGCAGACATTGACCAGCCGCATCCGTCATCTCTTCCAGTTGCCGCATTCGCCGGTGGCCTGACGGAACATGGCCAGATAAGACCGGCGCCTCCAATGCTGATCGCCGGATCAACCGGTCCCTCGAAGGTAGGATACGGTGTGCAGGAGCTCAAAGTTATGGTCGACCCTGCGCTCCAGCTTATCGACTTGGAGGCTCCGAGGCCACTCGGGCTGGATGTTTCCAGGTATGGGCAGTTTTCTTACGACCGCGTAAGCGACGAATATCCGCGATCGCAGGACACTGCTGAAAGCGTCCTAAGCGGGCCTTTGTTAGATCTATTGCACATGCTGGCTCGAGATGTTGCGTTTTCGCGGCGCATGCCGATCAATCGCCTTCGGGCGTTTCAACATGCGCAAAGAGTGCCAGGGCAGCCAGGACGGCAGGGACGGCAAAACTCCAGACGGGCGAGAAAATGAATGTCAGCGCCCCAATAGCACAGCCCAGTGCGAAGGCGATAACGGCGAGCACCATCCGCTTCAGACGCGAGTAGGCTGCGGCGGTGCTCTCCGAACGGCCGCCCATGGCGATATCGGCAAGATCGAGCATGATCTGGGTCGTCGTTCCGGTCATCAGGGTGGACGGAGGAGACTTTGCCAGATGAACGCGGTGAATGCCGTTCTGCACTGCCATGGCGGCAACAAGGATCATGCCGATTGCAAAGGCGGTCGGGCTGTTCGGATCGCCGAAGGGACCGTATGCCAAGGCGATCGCGGCAGCAACGATAAGCAGCACCAGCTTGACGACGAGAAGAGGACGCAGGACCGGTCGACCGCCTCGCTTCAGCGCCAGCCCGACGATACGGGAGGCAAAGACGACGGCGCAGAAAACCGGAAGTGCGAGGAGCTTGGACAGGGTGCCTCCCGTACCCAAGGCTAATGATGCGCCCAAGGTCACGAAGTTGCCGGTCACATGGGCGGTAAACAGCCCGCCCAACGCCAGGAAGCCGACAGTATCGACATATCCTCCGTTGAAGCTGAGGAGGAGAGGAAGCGGAACAGCTTTCATTGACGGAGCATCCTGAATATCTCGGTAAAGTGCTCCGGCACTCCGGGCACTGCTTTAATGGGCGGCCTGCCGCTGCACTCGAGCTCAGCGGCAGGTCCGGATCGTGTTCGTCAGGCCTTGATGAAGGCGAGCAGGTCCGGATTGATGACGTCGGCGTGCGTCGTCAGCATGCCATGGGGGTAGCCCTTGTAAACCTTCAGCGTGCCGTTCTTGAGAAGCTTGACGGAAAGTTCGGCGGAATCGGCGATCGGAACGACCTGATCATCGTCACCATGCATGACGAGGGTCGGAACGGTGATCTTCTTGAGATCCTCGGTCTGATCGGTTTCGGAGAAAGCCTTGATGCCGTCATAATGGGCTTTTGCGCCGCCCATCATGCCCTGGCGCCACCAATTCTGGATCACGCCCTGGTAAACGGTCGCGCCCTCGCGGTTGAAGCCGTAGAACGGCCCGGCGGGGAAGTCGAGGAAGAGCTGGGCACGGTTTTCGGCCACGGCCTTGCGGATGCCGTCGAAGACTTCCATGGGCAGGCCACCCGGATTGGTTTCGGTCTTCAGCATCAGCGGTGCAACGGCGCTGACCAGCACGGCTTTGGCGACACGGCCCTGTGGCTGACCGAACTTGGCGACATAACGGGCGACTTCGCCGCCGCCTGTCGAGTGGCCGATGTGGACGGCGTTCCTCAGATTCAGATGTTCGGCGACTGCGGATGCGTCAGCTGCGTAGTGATCCATGTCGTGACCGCCGCTGACCTGCGAGGAGCGGCCGTGACCGCGGCGGTCATGGGCGACGACGCGATAACCGTGCTGAACGAAGAACAGCATCTGGGTGTCCCAGTCGTCCGAAGACAGCGGCCAGCCGTGATGGAAAACGATCGGCTGGGCGTCCTTCGGACCCCAATCCTTGTAAAAGATTTGTACGCCGTCCTTGGTTTCGACGAAGCCGGTGGTCATTGGAGATATTCCTTCAATTCTTGTGGGGGTGGCAGCGGAAAAGGCAAGAGATGGCATGGCTATGGCAGCGGAAAGGGTTGCGCCGGCCAGCAATGTTTGCCTGCGGGAAAACATTATCTCGATCGGGTTGTCAGACATCTTGGTAACCTTTGGAGTGGACTTCGATTGCATAGCCTGTGAGCGCTGCTGCCTCTTGTCCGATACTTGTCCCATTTGGACAAAGCTCGGGTCACCGCAGGCCGGGGGATGGGATCGCTTGAAATTCGATCACCAGGCGAAAGTCAGTTGAACGCCCAGATAATTGCCATCGTGACCGCCGGCTTTGCGGATGGCATCGCCGATCTCGTAGTGCACCGCCTCGATGGCGCCTGTCAGATTTGCATTGAAGGCATAGTCGAGCCTGATCTGCCCATAAGCTCCGGTCCAGGCGCCGCCGCGGCCCGCCGTTCCTGCCAGAGGCTGGTTGGGCTGCACATAGATCGCATCTGCCGTGGTTTGCCGCCATTGAAGACCAACTGCCGCCATCAGCGTCATATTGTCCGTCGGTTTCACCGTTATCGAGGGCTTCAAGTGAATGAGGTTTGTATAGCCGGTGTAGCCTGCGAGCGCGAAATAATAGCCGTTCGGGAAAAGAGGATTGAAGGTGCCGACAGTGCCATCGCCGGGATGGCGATCCCCTGAGGCCATATCGAACTGCAGACCCAGCCGCGGCGTCCAGGATGCATCCTCGAAGGTGTACCCCCCACGCGCGCCGATCGCCCAGGCTCGAATATCCTTATCGCCAACAGAACCCACCTGCCCCATCCCCTCGAGATCCCAATCGAGACCGTTCGAACTGCCGGCGAACCGGGTGTCGAATATATGCCGGTCTTCGTCTCCGGGTCCATCCAGGTAATGTGCGTTGCGCTTCTGATAGAGCGAGTAGTAAGCGGAGAGCTCATTGGTTCCCAGGACCTGCCGTTCCACGCGCAACGTGCTGAAGCGGAAGTCGCCGTTCGATGTGTCGTCGAAGGCCTTGTCGTTTCGATATTGGACTGGCTGGCTGACGAAGCCGATGAAACGCCACGGCCCCGTCTCCCAATCCGCCCAGACAGCGTCGAAGGATTGCCGAACGTTCGGCCCGTCGCGCGAGGAAACGAAGCGCTGCAGGTCGAAAGCAAAATCCTGCCGGCCGACTCGGGCCTTGAAGGTCCCGGCATCGAAATCGTGTGAATAGGAGACGAATGCAAGCCGCAGATCCACTTTGTCGGCATCCGCCGGGCCGATCGAGCTTTTTCCGAATGCGCGATCATCTTCGAACTGCGTGAATACCTGCCAGTCCTCGAAGAGGTGCAGATCGATGTGGAATTGGGCTCGCTGGATCACATAGTTGTCACGCGCGACACCGCCGATTCCGAAACTTGGGGCGTTGTTTGTCTCGAACCGTTCTCGCAAATTCGCGCCGAACGATATGTAGGTTCCCGGATCACCAGGCGAAAACGGTAGATATTTCAGGCTGTCCAGCGGCTGCGTCCTGAGTGCAGGATCCGCCAGGACGGACCAATCCTCTTGCCAACGGTTGCTCTTGATCGCGGGCCGCTTGACGGCTTTTGCCTCATCAGCAGCAATTACCGCCGTCGCTGACAAGGCCAGCAAGGCGGCGGCCGAAAGTAAGTGGCGTTCAATCATCTTTATACTCCCTCAAAGGCAGGGCGGCCGCGTCTGCGCGGCCGCTGCGCTGTCATCAGGGCTTCGTGATGGCATGAATTTCCGCCACATAGCCGCCGGGGAATTCCACCATGGCGGCTTGGCGGCCACTCGACTGATAGGGGTCGACGAGAATCTTCGCGCCGCTGTCCTTGGCCTTCTGCAGGGTCGCACCAAGATCCGGGACTTCGTAACCCGTCATCTCATGGCCATAAGGAAAGGGCAGATGTCCGTCGGTGACGAGCACGGTCATCCTGCCGTACACGGATTCGATGCGGACGCGGCGGAACGTATCGTCGGGACGGCCGATCTCGACGCCGGGTGCTTTTTTATCGTCGGAGACAACCTTGCCCTTCGAGAAGGCGAGGAAACCCCTGACAAAGGCAGAGACGGCATCCGCCGACACATAGACGCGGTTGTCCGGCACGGTTTCGAAGGCCGCATAGTTCGGCTTGGTCGTGTGCCAGTAGATCTGCATGTTGACGCCGCCCGGCCACTGGATGACGGCGTCGCGGCCGATGGGATCGGGGAATGGCGACACGGTCACGCTGGCGCCGGCGGCACGGGCGGCGGCAACGGCCTTGTCCATGTCGGTAACGAGATAGCCGGTGCGCTCGGCGCCGAAGGGATAGGGAATCGGCGTCTTGAAGCCGAACAGCGACACGGTGCCGACGGGAGTCTGCAGGAGTTGCGACGTCGTGCTGCTCGGGGTCGGCGTCACCGTGGCGACGACCTGCTTCGTGCTTGCCCCACCGAAAGTCGCAAGGAAGCTCTGGGTGAAGGCGTCGACCTTGTCCGGCGCCACGTAAACATGCGTGGTGTCATATTGAGCGCCGACACCGACCTGCGGATAGGCATTGCGGGCCAGCGCGGGTGCGACCGGCAGCGCAGTAAGGGCAAGAAGAAAAGCTAGTATTGGGAGCGGTCGTGAGATCACGTCTTAAGCCTCAGCGTTCGAGATGGGATTGAGATGGATGGGAGAGATCTAGCCAGGCGACGAGCAAAAAGCCGCCGGCAAGACCGAGATGTTCGAAGAAGGCGTTGGTCGCCATCATGCGGTCGATGCCGGGCGCCATTTCCCAGAAGCGGAGCGCGATGAAGGTTGCAAGAAGCGTAAAGCCAGCGAGTGCCAGGGCACCTGCCCAACGCAGGAAGCCTGAGATCACCATGGACGAAGCGGCAAGTTCGAAGACGATGACGGCAACTGCGAAGAAGGTGGCAGGATGGAGACCGAAATGATCCATCTCGGCCAGGGCACCGTTGAAGTCGAAGATTTTGGTGAGCGGACCTTGGACGTAGGCTGCGCAAAGAGCCAACAGTGACACCGTCCGGATGACAGGAGAGCCGACGGCGCGTGCCAGACTGCTCCGGACTGGGTTGGACATATGAGATTGAAAGGTCATTTCAGCTCCTGCATGTTCGCCGCGAGGCCGCTTTTGATGGAGCGATATTGGCTGGTAACCGCCACGCCAACAATTGCAGCAATAGTTTCGATTTAATTGCGGATTTGGCAATGATGAGGTGACGCCCGGGCGGCGGTGTGGCCGCCCGGGCTGGAGGCTGGTCAGACTGCCCAGCACGAGCAGCCGAGCGCACCGAAGAAGCCCTTGAGATCGGCGACCGGAAGCTTCGAGGTCCAGGCACCAGCATGATCGTGGCCATGCACGCCGCAATCGGTGGCACATCCGCATGTGGAGATGGCGGTTCGGCGCAGTGAACGGGCACCCGCGCCTTCCGGTTCGCCCCAGGCCGCGTAGCCGCCGAACCTGCGGACAGGAGACCAGTCCGGCATGGCGGGCGGGATGTCGTTCTCGTCGAGCGTCTTGAAGTCGCCTGCCCCATAGACGATCTTGCCGCCGACCATGGTCAGTTCCGAGACGAGGAAGGAGATCTCGTCCTCGGCGCAGGCGAAGAAGTCCTTGTCCGGCACCACGAGGTCGGCGAACTGGCCCTTCTCGATGCGGCCCTTCTTGCCTTCCTCGTTGGAGAACCAGGTGACCTTCTCGGTCCACATGCGCAGCGCCGTCTCGCGGTCGAGGCAGTTGGCGCGCGGGTAGAGCTGCATGCCGCCGACCGTCTTGCCAGTCACCATCCACGACAGCGAGATCCACGGATTGTAGGAAGCAACGCGGGTGGCGTCTGTGCCGGCCGAGACGTTGACGCCCTTGTCGAGCATGCGGGCGATCGGCGGCGTAGCCTCGGCCACGCCGTGACCGTACCGCTCCACGAAGTATTCGCCCTGGTAGGCCATGCGGTGCTGCGTGGCGATGCCGCCGCCGAGGGCCGCGATGCGGTCGATCGAGCGGTCCGAGATGGTTTCGGCATGGTCGAAGAACCAGTTCAGTCCTTCGAGCGGGATATCCTTGTTGACCTTCTCGAACACGTCGAGCGCACGCGAGATCGTCTCGTCATAGGTGGCGTGCAAACGCCAAGGCCAGCGATTTTCTGCCAGAACGCGCACGACCTCTTCCAGCTCGCCCTCCATTTCCGGAGCCATATCGGGACGGGGCTGGCGGAAATCCTCGAAGTCCGCGGCGGAGAAGACCAGCATCTCGCCCGCACCGTTGTGGCGGAAGTAATCGTTGCCCTGCTTGTATTTGACCGAAGCGGTCCAGTTGAGGAAGTCCTGCTTCTCTTCCTTCGGCTTCTGGGTGAAGAGGTTGTAGGCGAGGCGCACCGTCATCTGGTTCTCGTCGGACAGCTTCTGGATGACGGCGTAATCGTCCGGATAGTTCTGGAAACCGCCGCCGGCATCGATGACGCCGGTGACGCCGAGGCGGTTCAATTCCCGCATGAAATGGCGGGTGGAGTTGACCTGGTAGTCGAAGGGCAGTTTCGGACCCTTGGCAAGTGTCGAATAGAGGATGCCGGCATTGGGCTTGGCCAGCAGCATGCCGGTCGGGTTGCCGTTGGCGTCGCGGGTGATCTCGCCGCCGGGCGGGTTCGGTGTGTCACGGGTGTAGCCGACGGCGCGGAGAGCGGCGCCGTTCAACAGGGCGCGGTCATAAAGATGCAGCAGGAAGACCGGCGTGTCGGGCGCGACAGCATTGATCTCCTCGATGGTCGGCAGGCGCTTTTCGGCGAACTGATGCTCGGTGAAGCCACCGACGACGCGCACCCACTGCGGCGCGGGCGTGATCGCCACCTGGCGCCTCAGCATATCCATCGCATCGGCGAGCGAGCGCACGCCATCCCAGCGCAGCTCCATGTTGTAGTTCAGACCACCGCGGACGACGTGGGTATGGTTGTCGATCAGGCCGGGCAGAACACGCTTGCCCTTGAGGTCGACGATCCTAGTGCCAGAACCAGCCAGCGCCATGATCTCGCTGTCGGATCCGACTTCCAGAAACAGCCCGTCCTTGATGGCGATCGCCGTCGCATTCGGATTGGTCCGGTCAAGGGTCGTCACGCGGCCATTGTGGAGGATCAGGTCGGGATGCATGGTGTCTACTCCGGTCGGGTTGGGATTGGCCGCGTTTGCCGAGGAGAAGAGGTTCGAGAACGCCAGGCTCGATGCGCCTCCAAGAAAGGATCGACGCGTCGTCATCAGCTTCGCTCCTCGGCATTGGCCTTCGCCTGATGGGCAGTCTCGAAACGATCGGTGCCTTTCGGCAGGTGGCCGAACATGTGCGGCTTGATCTGCTGCATCCAGGAGACGGCAGCCGGTTCCTTGTTGATCAGCGTTTTGGCGAAGGGGATGATCTGCTCGCCAACCAGGATACCGAGAAGACCGACAAGGGCGATGACGGGCGGCGCCGGTGATCGGACATTGAGCAGACTGTAGACGATGCCGACAAGCAAACCGGCTGCCAGGGAATAGAGGTAGATTTTCATGGACATTGTCCCTTTTTAATTCTTTTTGACAACTACGCGGCTGCTGCCGAGGCAACCGCCTCAAGGATGACGGCGGCAACAGCCTCTGGCTGCGAAAGCAATGACATGTGGCTGGCTTTGAGTTCGGTCGTGCGGGCATTCAGCTTCTTCGCCAATTCCCGCTGGAGCTCTACGCTGACCGCTCGGTCTTCGGTTGAGATCACGTACCAATTCTTGCGGTTCGCCCAGGCAGCCTTGCTCACCTTGTCGGAGAAAGTACTGGCACCGAGCGGCGGCTGGGTCGCAGCAAGGATCCGCGCATCCTCTTCCGGCAGATCCTGCGCGACAGCGTTGATCCAGCCGTTCACGCTCATCATGTAACTGCCGCTGCGGTCGGCGCTCACCTCTCCCAGACCAGGGGGCGCAGGGTGAGCCGCGACCTGATCTCCGGTTGATTGGCCGATATCCGGTGCGAAGGCTGCCACAAAGACCAAAGCCTTCACCTTCGGGTCGTCGCCCGCTTCCGTTATGACGGTTCCTCCCCAGCTATGGCCGGCGAGAACCACAGGCCCATCGATCTCATTCAGCGCATGGCGGGTTGCCTCGACATCCGCCAACAAGGATGAGGTCGGGTTCTGCACGGCGACAACGGAAACGCCCCGCTTCAGCAGGAGGGAAATAACGGATCTCCAGCTCGATGCGTCCCCCCATGCCCCATGTACGAGGACGACGGTCGCGCTATTCGATGGTGAAGCGATCATGATGAGCTCCGTGAACATGACAGGAAGGAAGCAGCAGGTACCGTGGCGCAAAGACGGATGCACCACGGGAAAGATCGAAGAGCTGGGCCACTGAATCGCATGAGCGGGGGTGGCCATTTGCTCCTCAGTGACCTTCGGACGCGCCGAACATGGTCTTTGCGTAGATGATGCCGAGGCCGTAGGAACCGCCAAACTTCTTGGCAATGCCGGTGGTCATGTCGTAGGTCTCGGTCCGAGCCCAATCACGCTGAAGCTCGAGCAGATACTGCAGAGACGTCATCGGCTGAGCGCCGGCCTGAACCATGCGATCCATCGCTCGGTTATGAGCTTCGTCGGTTACGTCGCCGCAGGCATCAGCCAGTACGAAGACCTCAAAACCTTGCTCGATGGCCGACAGTGCCGGGCCGACGATGCAGACGCCGGTCCACAGGCCGGAAAGCACGATGCGCTTCTTGCCGATTCGGTTGATCTCATCGATGACTGCAGCGTCTTCCCAGGTGTTCATCGACGTGCGATCGAACAGCTTCTGACCACGAAACGCATCGGTGATTTCAGAAAACATCGGACCGGAAAAGCTCTTTTCCGCAACCGTAGTCAGGATGGTGGAAACGCCAAAACCCTTGGCGCCATTCGCGACGAGAGCTGCATTGTTCCGAAGGTTGACAGCATCGATGCTCTTGGTCGCAAAAGACATCTGCGACTGAAAATCGATCATGATGAGGGTGTGATCCTTCGGCGTAAGAAGCTTCGAGCCAGGCGTCGGTGTCGCGTTTACAGTCATTATGTTCCTCAAAAGCGTTGAGCTGAGCTGCGTGGGCATTCAGCTGAATTGCGTTCACGGGGCGGATTATGCCCACTGCGGGAGCAATCTTCTTGTCGCTTAGAAGGACAGTTTGGATATTCGGACTGTTTCGGCGGCGGGAGATCGAACGACACCGAAAGGAGACGAGACCCCTGGTTCGAGACGGGATCAGGCGGCAAGATTTTCGCGAAAACGCAAGTTTCGGGCCGGCCGCGGCCTCATGAGGTCTTGCCGCCGAGTTTCAAACGGTTCTGCCGCCGCCAGTTACCTGGGGGCTCTCCCACAATATCCGAAAACACCCGCGTCAGATGGCTTTGATCGGCGAAACCGCATGCCGTGGCGCTCTCTTGAATGGAAAGACCCGACAGCAGGAGATCCTTGGCCTTTGAAACGCGATATTCCATGACCCAGCGGTACGGCGTCCGGCCGAATGTCTCCTTGAACGCCCTATTAAAGTAACTGCGGGAGAGGTTGCATAGTTCGGCAAGTTCGGTGATCGAGACCTGCGCAAAAGCATTGGCGGTCAGGAATTCCAGCACCCTTTTTTCTTGCCAAGGCGCCAGGACGCCATTCCTCCCCGTCGGAAAATACTGGCTGGCATAGGTATGGGTCAAATGCGTCAGCAGGACCAAACTGATTTGCTCGAAGAAGAGCTGGTTGGCCTCGTGCCGGCTGACAAGATAAGGCAATACGGCCTGGGCAAGGCCAAGAATGACGTCGTCCTTGGTGCCGGGCCTGCAATCGAACCCGTCGAATTGCGGGCGGCCGATATCCTCCAGGAAAGACCGCACAAAGTATAGGGGGATATTGAACCGCAAATTATCGAATGGCGAGAGATGATGGCATTGCCATTCATTCCTGAGATCGGTGATGGCGATCGCACCTTTCGGATGCCCACCTTCGAAAATGAGTTCCTTGTTCCTCCAGAGCCGATGCATCCTGAAATCGGTCAATTGGGTGATAACGGAGACCGCTTCGTCGCGTTTGTTCGCCGGCGCGATCGGAAGATCGTCCTTGTCGTAGCACAGGCGTGTGATCGTGATAGCCGACGCCTTCATCACCCATCGACTGGGAACAGGTGTTCCGGGCGCATCACTGCCCTCCGATTCTCTTTCCAATGCGCGCTCCGGTAAACCCACCCTTACCAACTAGGATATTCCATTGGTAAATTCCAACGATTTTTTACGAAAGACGCGAATCGCACGACGAAGTCAGTTAAGACATCCGGCGCGCCAGACCGCCGGCGTCATCCCCGTTTCGCGGGAGAAAACCTTTGTAAAATGACTTTGGTCCACGAACCCGCATGCTTCTGCGATCGCTTTCAGCGACAGCTCACTGCCGCGCAGCAGCTCCTGGGCAGCTTCCACGCGCGCATGCATCAACCATTGATGGGGCGTGGCGCCGGTCACTTTCTTAAACCCCTGCGAGAAATGATTGGCGGAGATGCCGGCCGCCGCGGCAATTTCCGCGACCGACAATTCACGCGCAAGGTTTTTCCTCATGAATTCTTTTGCCGCAGCCTCGCGGTTGTAGGGAAGGATCGCGTCGTCCGCGCCAGCCTCCGCTTCGCTCACGGGATCCTCAATCAGATGAGAGCAGATCGCGATAGCCAGGTGTTTGAGGAGTGCCTCCCTGGAACCGGTCTCGCGCTCGAAAAGGCAAAGGATGACATCGGTGAGATTGCTCAAAACCGGATCCCTTTCGCCTCTTCGACACCGCAGCTGGATTTTCGGGCTTGTGCTGGATAACTCCCCAACCTCCCGGATAAGCGTCTTTGGCAGAAAGAACGTAACCGAGTGAAGATTGGCGTATAAGACGATCGAGGCCTGTTCGGAAAGGTCGACGAGGCAGACCGATCCCCGCGCGAACTTGCGCGGCAGCGTCCTGGTTCCATCCGGCAGGATATCGCAATGATGGGCCTCCTTGGTGTAGACCATCAGGAAATAGGCATCGCAAATGGGAAGGGAGACGATCGGCCTCTCGCCATCGGAGACATCCTTGGCGATTCGCGTGACGCAAACCGGCGAAGACCTGACGGGCACCACATTCAGCGAGGCGGCCTTCGGAAGGTCGAAATACGGGCCGAGCGTTTTCAGTTCAAGATTGTCCAGGCTCAGTCCCTCTCCTCCAAGACGCCCCCGCGCCTATGGCATCCATGAGAACATTTCGGTTGCAGCAGACCTTATAATTCTGCCGCACACCGGCGCAATGCTTATTCTCGCGGAAAATCAAGGATTCAACCGCAGTGATTACAAGCGTTACGGCAACGACAACAACTATCTTGTACAATCTTACGGCAACAGTCGAAGAGATCGTGGTAAATGTCTACGACAGCCATATCCGCGCCTTCAAGGACCAGGCCGAAGCGGCGCCTGATGTTTCCGTAACCCCTACAGGCGGTCACACGCCCGGCCACAGCGTCGTCAGGGTAAGGTCCGGCAGAGATCGACTGATGTTTGCCGGCGACGCGATCCTCCCAGTGCCCTTCGATCACCCGGAATGGCATAACGGCTTCGAACATGACCCGGAAGAAGCCACGCACGTTCGTCTCCGCCTCATGCGCGCACTTGCAGATACGGCTCCTGGCTGATCTCGACGCATATGCCTTTCCCGTCCGTGGGCCGCGGCGGCGGGCGACCTCTTTCGCTGGGTACCGGCGTGGTGGGACTACTGAACGTTACGCGGTAAGATCGGCCAGTATTGGGAGATGGATGCCCCAGCGCATCGCTTGATGCGCCGTTTTGGCTGTGACTGCGGGCTAAAGCGGGCTGGCCGATCGGTTTCTTCGGCCTTGGCGAAGTCGAGGATGCCGAACAACTCGCCGCTTAGTTCGGCACGAACCTTGCCCCGGTTGGTTTCCGGTGTGAGGACGATTTGGCCGATGAGTGAACGCAGCGTTTCCGCCGCCTGCCGCCCGGTCAAGGCTGGCGCGGCATGCGCCAACGCGGAACGCGGCCTGGCCTTGAGGGGGCGGTTTCGTTCCAGCCCAATCCAGCAAGCAAAAAGGCTTTCATCGCATCCGTTCAGACCCGATGCATTGCATCAGATGGTGTCTTCCTTCAGCGGCGGCACATCCGGCGCTTTGTCAAACAAGCCTGACAGCGCGCCGCGCTTCGTCGTAGCTGCACGCGCTTTCAGGAATTCGCTGGCCGTCTCAACAGCCCCGATCTTCTGTGCGACCGCAGAGATGATCCACTGATTGAGCGACACGCCATCCTCTTGTGCCAGACGTGCCGCCGTCTCCTTGAGCGACTGCGGCAGTTGCAGCGGATATTTGTAACGTTGGGTCTGCGTCATGTGTTCAGTCTCCTGACAATCTCTCTCGGTGTTATCACGGTCACGCCCAATCCGAGCGCCGGACGGAAATTCCTGACGTTATGTGTCACGATGGCCTCGGCCTGCCCGTTCAAGGCAGCCTCAAGCACCATTTCATCGGCGACATCGGGCAGCATCGGCCGCGTCCGAAACGAGATAACGACACCCTCGGCAATGGCGGCAAGCGCGCTCATCACCGAAACGGCATCCTCAAGGCTGTGGCCGGTCGCCGGTCGCGTTTCCGGTCGGCTCAACACCGCCTCATATTCCAGAAACAGCGCCGTCGAACAAAGCGGCGTCACAATGCCCTGGTCCACGAAACGCAGAAGCGGATACCACGTTAGCAGCGCAGATCTAATCTCGCCTACGCTTCATTAACGCGTGGGTTTCTTTGCCAATCGCACGCCCGGACCGCCGCCGTTCTCCGGGAGGAACTCGATGCCCGCCGCTTCAAACGCCATTTGAATGGCCCCTAGTGTGGAAGCATGTGCCGGTTTGCCAGCTTCAATACGCGTAATGGTCGCCGCTGTCACATGAGCTTCGCGGGCCAAATCTCGGACACCCCATTTCAGTGCCGCTCGTGCCATTCGTATTTGCTCTTCTGTGATCAAAATTATTACGACATAATTTATAGAGCTCGCCAAATTATGTCAGTGACATAATTTTGTTTATGCAAGCGGCCGAGTAGAGTGCGGGAACACTCCGCCCAGCCTAACCACAACCCAAGCTGATAGGAGCTCGGATCATAGCTGATTCGGACGATACCACGACTTTGTCTTCCGTCACGCGCAGGATGGTCGCCGCCGTCGGATTTCCGCAGGTGGAAATCGCACTGCCCGGGAAAAAGGAGCCGGTTCGCGCTTTCAGCCTGGAAGACATAGACCGAATATGCGGCGATGCAGCCGGGCATGAGCCCGTAAAGGCGCAAGCAATAGCAGCCTTCCGGGAACGGCTGGAAGCCTGGGATCATCTGGATGACGTTTTGGGATATAGTCGGGCAGAGAAAGCCGAAATCCAATCTGACCGCATGGAGATGAGGTTGGCCGACGCCCTGATGGCCATGCCGGCCACGACGCTTGCTGGTGTGGCCGGCAAGCTTGATGTGATCTTGTGCGGAGGCGAACACTTCGACAAAGGCCCAGACTTCCCCTCGCTGCAAGTGCGCGCGGCGCTGGTCGATCTAGTGCGCATCGGGCAGGCGCTGCAGCCGGGTCAATTCATGCCCGGAAGCGACCGGCTCCTCGGAGCCAATGGCGGCGCAACATGAAAAGCCTGCTTGAGGGAAATAAGACGGCAAAGCCCTCCACGACACACCTGCACCGGAGGCTGCCGTGTCTATGACGCTTGCTGAACGCCTCGGCCATCTTCCCGAGAACAAGCGCCGTGAACTGGAACGGATCGCACGAATCCTGTTCGATGAATTCGAGGACGTACAAAAGAGCAAGCTGTCGGACACGAAGAAGGGTGGACGTATCCTCAAACTGGTTCTCTTTGGCTCTTATGCACGCGGTGACTGGGTAGAGGATCGCAAAAGCGATGGCCGTTCCGAATATAACCTGCTCGTCGTCGTTACGACTGAAACCTTTGCCGATCCACGTTTCTGGTACCGGGCTGCGGATCGCTTCCTGCGGGACCTGACGGTCACCAGACATCTGGCAACGCCGGTCAACTTCATCGTTCACTCTATCACGGACCTCAATAACCAGCTCGCGCACGGTCGGCCCTTCTTCGTGGACATCGCCCGCGACGGCATCCTGCTCTACGAGACGCCGGGTCTTCCCCTCGCCAAACCCAAGCCGCTGGATCCGGACGCCGCCAAGGCTGAAGTGAACAGGCATTTCGGCCACTGGTTCCCAAGCGCCATGCATCGCTTCGAACTGCCGAAGGAGGCAATGGGGCATGGCTACGGCCGCGAAGAACCTCCCGCGATCCATAACCTCTCCAGATATATTGGGGTAAAATTGCACCATATATCTTTACATGGTGCATAAACTGCCCTATGTTTTCCTTATGGAAATGAGGGCGCATGGGCAAACTGATTCAAATCGGAAACATCATCATTCGAGTTTATGCGAACGATCATTTGCCCCCGCACTTCCACATCATCACCCCGGATGGGGATGCATTGGTGGAAATCGCGACACTGGAAATCCTGCGTGGTAAGCTCGCACGCAAGGCGCAAGACACCGCCCTCGAATGGGCAGCAAAGAACAAGGCGGCCATCGCCGCCGAGTGGAACCGGACCAATCCCCGCTTTCCAATCGCTTGAGGAAGGAAAACAGAAATGGACATGCCGCGAATTGAAAGCGTTACGCCAACGTCAAACATGACGCTGACAATCGAGTGGAAGGGTGGCGCTGAGGCTTCCGCAAATCTCGTCGGCTGGATTGCAACCGGCGGCGAATTGCTCGCCCCCCTCAAGTCCCCTGATGTCTGGAAAACTGCCGCGGTCGCCGACTACGGTGCAACGGTCGAATGGGAAGGCGAAGATTTGGCGATCGATGCCTATCACCTTTTCCAGATCGCCGAAGACCAGCGCGATTTTAATGCCGAGGACCTGCGGAAATGGCAGGAAGAGATAGGGCTTTCGAATAACGAGGCTGCGGACTTTTTAGGCGTCAGTCTGCGCACATGGAAGAACTACCGTGCCGGCGCTCCTGTCAGCCATGCCGTCAAGATGCTGCTGCGCGCAAGTCAGCGCGACCCGCTCTTGATGCATGCGCATTACCGGCCACGTCAGAATGGCAGGCCGAAAGCTGCCTGAGGAGAAACCCAGCATAAGGGACAATTCCTGACACTGATCGGGACCGATAGATACAGATTGTGCGCGTGGCCGATGGCCTGCGCGATTTGCGTAACCTTCTTAAAAACTGAAGATCGCCGTGGTACTCGATGTCGTAATTCGTCTTGACTTACCTATAGGTGTAAATATTATGCGTAGAAGACATGACTGCACGCCTTGCGGGTGACGATTCCTACAATTTAAATGCTCTCACACAGGCATATGCGAGTGACTTCCGTCAGCATATGCCCTGTTCGACGCCTTGTCTTCGTGCATCACGATCGACTGATTTGCTCAAAGTCTCTTCACTTTATTGGCGAGGGGTGTGCAATGAACGATACGATCTTCCAGAGCAAGCTTGCGGATTTACCCATCAAGCGGCGCCGCTTCCTGCAAGGCGCTGCAGGCCTGATCGCAGTCACCGTCCTCGGGCCTCCAGGGAGGGCCATTGCGGACCAGTCATTGGGCAATTCAAAAGCCGTTCAGGCAGCCACCCCCGGCGTCGCCAGGGAACGGATCGATGGCCACGCGAAGGTGACCGGCCAGAAGGTGTTTGCCCGAGACTTCAATTCCATCGATATGGGTTGGGGGCGCGACCAATGGTATGCACTCTATCTGCCGGCTTTGACAACAGACCACAAGTTCCTGAATGTGGATTTGAGTTACTTGCCGGACGAGGCAAAGCCAAAGCGTGTAATCCTCGGTAATCAGCTCAAATCCGCGGTTAGGGCTGCTCCACTGGCCCGATATCGCGATCTGCAGATCGAAGCCGAGGCTCTTGACCAACACGAAAAGGGGGCGACGGAACTCTTCAAGAGCACGCTCCCGGCGTCGGCTACAGCTTTTGCTGCAAAAGGCTCTTCGTCGGTAGAGTTCGATATCATCGTTAAGCCCGGCAATGTCCCGAACTTTCTCGGCCAAGCAGTCGCTTTGCTCCTCTTCGACAAGCGTGAGACTTATCGGGCAGCAAAGCGCCTCATGCAATTCAACGATGCCAGCTTCCAGGTTTATGCATTGGATGATGCTTCCTCACAGAACATGGGAGCACCGTGGTCGCCTCAAACGACCTATGTAAAATATTTCGAACAAGGCGAAACCTTCAGTTACGCTACTGCCGATCCGGCGACGTATTCGCAGAAAGTCCCCTCCTATCGCGACAAGATCGATCAGTATCTGGCACAGAACCCCGACCTGATCCGTCAGTCATTCACCGTTGATACACAAGCCATGGATCCGATGTTCATGGAGCCGGAGAGCGGGCTTGCCTATTATGACAGCAAGGCTCAAAGCCTGGCTCTCGTGCTCGGGACGCAGTCGCCGGATGGCGATGTCTCAAGCGCCGCATCCATGTTCAGCGGGGGTGACTCGCCGATCGTCGTCAAGGAAGTGATACTTCACAGCTGTTATCCCGGTGGTGGTTTTGGGGGCCGCGACAGTTCGCCCTTCTCTCAATTACTGGCTTTGACCGCTGCATTTTCCGATGGAGCTCCCGTCAAGCTTGCCCATGATCGATTCGAGCAGTTTCGCTATGGACTGAAGCGCCCGGGAGCGGCGATCAAGGGTGAGCTGGTGGCCGGATCCGACATGAAATTGCGCCTGATCGAAGCGACAATGAATTTCAATGGTGGTGGGCTACGCAACCTGTCCCCCTATGTTGCCAATCTGGCGGCACTCTGCGTTGGCGGATCTTATGAATTGCCGATGGCGAATGTCTTTGCCCAATCAAAACACACGAAGGACATTACTGGTGGCTCTCAGCGCGGGTTCGGTGGCCCGGAAGCCTTTCTTGCCATCGAAACAGCGCTCGATGATATCGCGACATCCAAGGGGTGGGACCCTATCGCGCTGCGGCGCGCCAATATTGCTGACACCGGAGGTCGAACCATCGTCGGTGGTCCGATCGATCAGGAACTACGTCTTGGGGAGATACTTGATCGAGCGGAGGCCCATCCGCTGTGGGCTGATCGGGATAAGATAAAATCCGATTATGCTGCTCGCGGTTTGACCTACGGTACGGGCATAGCCTTGTCGATGCAGGCCTATGGAACTTCCGGTGACGGAATGGTTGCGGCGGTTTTGATTGATCCTGATGGCAGTTTGACGGTTCAATCCGACGCGGTCGACATGGGAAATGGTTCGGCGACGACACTGGGGGTGGTTATCGGGCCAATACTTGGCGCCAACGCGTCGGCCGTCGACATGGGTGGTTATCGTTTGTTCGGTCAAACCGGGCTGACTACTAAAGGCAATGGAAGCGATTGGAATAATCCGCACTGGACAGCCAAAGGTGTTGGTTCCTCTTCTGCCTGTCTGACCGGCCTCCATCAGGTCCACACCGTCCAGCAGACGGCACTTGCCCTGATGCAGGCAAGTGTCTTGCCTGCCGCCGCGTCGATCTGGGGAAGACAGGAACTTGGCCTTGACGATGTCAGATGGGCTGATGGACGGTTGACTTTGGTCAAAGGTGGTGCCGAACCCATTGCATGGGCGGATCTTGCAAAGCTCATTTACGCCAAAGGATTGCCAAAAGGGGCGCTCGGTCATGCGTTCATTCAGGGAAGCTGGGTCGAGGCAGATTTCGCAGGACCAAGCGGAACCATGCACCTGCAGCTCGACGGCCTGTCCTTCTACCTGCCGAATGTGAAGGATCCGACATTTGTTGGCCGAACGAATACGATGCCGCCACCCGCGATCGCCCAGCGTTATTCCCGTTATGTCTGGGCGCCCTGCGCAAACGTCATCGGGCTGACGGTCGACAAAAGCAGCGGTTCAGTAAAGATCGAGAACATCCTTTCCGTCCTTAATGCCGGCAGATTGTTCGTGCCACAGCTTGTTTCCGGACAAAGTCAGGGCGGGATTGCAATGGCAATCGGCTACGCGTTGATGGAAGACATGCCGAACGGCATGGCAGGGCCTGCCGACGGAACCTGGAACCTGAACCGCTATCATGTCCCCCGTTGGAGCGATGTGCCATTGAACACGGCTTACGAACCCGGCAAGCGCGCGCAGGAATTGGTGACGTTGCCGGAAAGCGCAGGGGACCGCGGAGCAGGCCGCGGTATTGCCGAGGCGGTGATGTGCTCTGTCGCGCCGGCGATTTCCAACGCCCTGCATGATGCATTGGGGCGGCGTTATACGTCGCTGCCTATAACGCCGGCGAAAATTTTGGAGGGACTGCAGGCATGACGATTTCCTTCAAAGTCAACGGCATCACCCATGAGGTGGAATCCGACCGCGCAGACGATCGATTGATCGACTTTCTGCACGATGATCTCGGTCTATCCGGCACCAAATTCTGTTGCGGGATTGGCGTCTGCCGGGCCTGTACGGTTGCTTCCGTTCGAGCTCCCAATGAAACGGCCACGCCGGTCATCAGCTGTTCAACGGCATTGGCGATGGTTGATGGTACGGAGATCACCACGATCGAAGGCGTTACGCCCAGCGATGGACTGCTGCCCATTCAGGAGGCATTTCTTCGAGAGTTCTCGTTTCAATGCGGCTACTGCGCTCCCGGCTTCGTCGTGGCATCACAGATATTTCTGGATGGCTTGCGGCAATTGGGAAGCCTGCCAAGCGACCTCGATGCGGCAATCGAACAGGCTGTCGGGTCCCATATCTGTCGCTGTACCGGCTATGTTCGCTACTACGATGCCATCCGCAAAACAGCCGAAGCGATGTTTGCGAAGGAAGGATCGCAGAATGGCTAGCTCTCTCTTCCTGCGCAAAGGTCTGTTCTTCTTGCTGCTGCTTTCAGGGGAACAATTATTTGCAGGCCAGTCACTGGCGGATCAAGTCGATATGGGTTCGACGAGAGAGCTATATGGCGCGGAATGCCGCAAGCAGGTGGGTGACATCCCCGAATTCGCCTGCAGTGACGGAGTTCCCGTGCCGATTACAGTCGATGGGAAGAGCGTGCCGGCGACGAAGAGTATGGTATGCGATCGGCCCGCCTTGCTTCCGAATGGCTCGGGTTCTGACGGGCAATGTGTGCCCAATTCCCGCATCCTGTCCTTATCGACGGAGACAATGCAGATCGCCGTCATGTGTCGGCAAAAGATCATTCGGCCGGCGGATAAAATGGAGTTCGATGAAATCGATATTGTCGCTCATAACCCCAAGACCGGTGCGACGTGCTGGTTTCAGGCGGAAGGAAAGCCCAGTCAACCCGTCAGCGGCGAGAAAGTACCGTCTCCGACATCCCAGCCTTCGAGCCCATTTTGGAATGCACCGGAGATCACATTCAAAGACGGCTGCGGAACCTGTCACGACAATGACCCCTTCATGTTCTCACCGTTTGTTGGGCAGGTCTGGAACCGCATGCCAGTCAACCCATTCGGGCCGTACTACCATGTGGATCTTCCTTCACCTCATCGAGTTGGCTTCAGCGGTTGGCCAACCCGGACCCTCAACCCGACCGATAATACGTGCCTCGGCTGTCACCGAATTGGCATTGCCGAAACGTGCCGGCAATTGACGGATGAGATGACTGGGCGATTTCCTGAAGGAGCCGACGATTGGGCACGTCGCTTTCCGGGCTCACATGCGATGCCACCTGATATTGGCATCACGCAGACCAGCTGGAATTCGATCTATAAATCCTCCGTGGATCAGATCAGATCGTGCTGCCAGAAACCTGACCAGCCGGCATGTCGCATAACTGCAATTCCGGCCTATCCGCCACCGAACTGATGATAGCGCTAGGCGGGCGTGATTGATAGCGCGCTCAAGAGCGCGCTATCGATATTCGTGATTCCACGTGACAAGAAGTGTAGGAAACCTTTTGTGGCAAAGTTATTCGACCGCTTTTCCCCGCGGCGCGAAGCGCACGTCCAGCGATCATTCTTTGTTCATTCAAAACTTTCGGATCATGATCGGTGGGCTGGTCGGATCCGGATCGCCATCGAAGAAAAGATAGATCGCCGCGATCTTACCGTCCTTGGCGATGATGAAATCCGTGGCTGCATATGCAGGTCGTTCGCCGGGCGCACCGGCCACCCATTTCACGCGGCCGGCCCGCTCATGCAGAACGTCCGCCGCGGCGATTGTGGTGTACGCAAATGTCGGATGCATGGCGCGAATGACTCCGGCGATGCGGACGATCTCGTCGCGACCACGATAGATCCCGTGCGGTTCCACGAATATGGCGTCTTCGTGAAGGATTTCCTCCGCCACGTTCCGGCGGAGGGCGTCGTCGCCCTCCCCAAAAATGCCCTGTAGATTCCGATCGAGCAGCGTTGCAATGTCTGCCATGATCATTCTCCCTGATATGACGGGTCAGATCTGGACGTGGCCACCGTCGACGAAGAGTTCGATACCATTGATGAAGCTGGCATCGTCGGAGGCAAGGAAGAGGACAGCCTTGGCAATCTCTTCCGGTTGCCCGATGCGGCCGGCAGGAATAAGGCTCGCAAGATAATTCTTCGTGTTCTCCGCATTCTCACCGCTGCCGAAGAGTTCGTTGAGGCCGGCGGTTTCAGTCACGCCAGGACTAATTGCATTGACGCGAATACGGCGATCCTTCAGATCGAGGATCCAGTTGCGGGCGAAGTTACGCACGGCAGCCTTGGTTGCCGAGTAGACGCTGAAGGCAGGCGTGCCTGAAGTGCTCGTCGTCGACGAGGTGAGGACGATCGAACCACCATCACGCAGGAGCGGGAGCGCCTTTTGAACGGTGAACAAGGTGCCCTTCACGTTGGTATCGAAGGTCTTCTGGTAGTGTTCTTCGGTAATCGCGCCGAGAGATAGCATCTCGCCGCCGCCGGCATTCGCGAAAACCACATCGATGTGCGAGTGCTTCTGTTGAACTGCGTCATATAGACGATCGATATCGACGAGCTTGCTCATGTCGGCCTGCACGCCCGTGATACGGCCTCCGATCTCCTGGATGGCGGCATCGAGCGCTTCCTTGCGGCGGCCTGTGATGAACACGGATGCACCTTCCATCGAGAAGGCCTTTGCCGTCGCAAGGCCAATACCGCTCGTGCCACCCGTTACGATGACGACTTTGTTTTCAAATTTCTTGCTCACTGTCATGCTCCTTTGTTGCGGCCCACACGCCGTTGAAAGGAACATGACAGCAGAACGATGCTGCAAACAGACGGCAAATTTGGTACTCATCGTTCCAAATGGAGAACGATGATGAGATCTGACTTGAATGATCTGGTCTATTTCGCCGAGGTTGTCGCTCATGGCGGGTTCGCAGCCGCGGGGCGTGCTTTGCGCGAGCCAAAATCGAAGCTTAGCCGGCGGGTGGCCGGACTTGAGGAACGTCTCGGCGTGCGCCTGATCGAACGGTCGAGCCGCCGCTTCCGGGTAACCGATGTAGGTCAATCCTTCTACGAACGTTGCAAGGCAATGCTGGCGGAAGCCGAGCGCGCCGAAGCGCTTGTCGCGGAAGCACAATCAGAGCCGCATGGTCTGATCCGGATGAGTTGTCCGACAGGGCTGGTCGAACCGATTTCCCCCCTCCTGACGCAATTCCTGACGCAGCACCCAAAGGTGCGGCTGCAGCTCGTCGCGATCGACCGCCCCGTCAATCTCATCGACGAGCGGATCGACGTCGCATTGCGCGTCCGAACGTCGTTGGATGGCGATGCCTCGCTAACGATGCGCTCGTTAGGCAACTCGATCCGCATCCTGGTCGCAAGTCCGCAAATTGCCGGACGCATCGGGGACATTGAAGCTTTGGCGAGCGAACCTACTCTCTCGACCACGGATGATCAGGGCGAGGTAAACTGGTTTCTCGAGACGGACGATGGCCGAACCCATACGCTCAGGCACGAGCCGCGAGTGGGCAGTGCAGACTTTACGGCCGTGAGGGCCGCCGCGCTAGCTGGTCTGGGCGTGGCTCTTCTCCCGGATCACACATGCAGACAGGCTCTGGAAGAGGGAAAGCTCGTACGGGTCCTTCCCGCCTGGCATGGCATGAAGGGTCTCGTTCACCTGGTATTCACCACCCGCCGCGGTCTTCCTCCAGCCGTTCGCAGGTTCATCGACTGCCTGGCCAATGGCTTTCCCAAGGATGCGCTTATCTGATGCTCTGAGCCAGTAACCATAGGGCTCTCGAAATTGTCGCCAGCGCCTCCAAAGATGAGGGCACGGCAACGTTTGCCATGCCAGGGGCGACGCGAAGGTCCATGCAACATTCCCTCGCATTCCAGCCAGATCTGGTGAGGGTGAAGCAATCCTCAAGACTCGGTGAGAGCATCGTTACAATGCCGACGCACCAAGTTGACGACCGTAAGCAACGGTGCTTCTGCCAATCACGATACGCTCCTTCTCATACTGCTTCAGAGCCTGCTGGAGATCCGAATGTCGTTGCAGCTGAAGGCGCAAGGCCAGGACATCCGCCGCGGCCTTTGCAACACCCATGGCCGTATGCGGACGAGCCACGAATGCCGCATCGCCTATCAGAGCCACGGCACTTCCGACCATGCGTTGGGATTCGTAGTCCCATATCGCTTGGATCGAGGGATTTGCCTCAGCCGCGACTGCGAGCGCGAACGGCTTCGGGAGCATATCATCGGCGTCAGCACGAAGGCGTGCCCTGTCCTCTCTTGATAATTCACCTTTCGGCAATGAGAAGAGATAGGTTCGGCCCGACATGCCCGTAAACAGTTTAGGCAGTTCCCTTTGGGCGACGAAACGATACCAAACCCAATTGTAGCGGCGATTTCCTTCGGAAATCTCTCCTCCTGCACCGGGTACCAAATAGCCGAGCACATGGTTTCCTGGAACGACGTAGAAGGCGAAGTTTCCGATGAGCGTTCTGGCGGCCTGGGGCAGGTCGTCTTCCGGGACGAGACCGCGCCAGGCGACATATCCGGCGTATTTGCTCACGGCGTCCGTGTTGATGGTTGTGCGAACGGCCGAGCTGACGCCATCCGCGCCAATGACGAGATCCGCGCTCTCGACAGACCCGTCATCAAACTCAAGGAGAGAGCCGCCGGCTTCTTCGCGGACAGCCGTGACCGGCTTTCCAAGAACGTAAATCCCGGGATCGAGCCGTTCGGCCAGTGTCTTGTAGAGCAGATCCCAGGAAATTTGGGTTTGCGGCATATGGGCTCGCCGCGCGATGGCCCCAGATCGATCAAACCAAATGCGGTCGCGAGAAACCACGCCGAACGTTGCCAGGTGTTCGACGCCGATCTCACGAAGAATATGAAATACCTCGCTCTGCGGCACCAACCCTGCTCCTCTACCGGCAAACCCGGAAGAAGATCGTTCGTAGATTTTCACGTTGTGCCCATCGCGGGCAAGAAGGATTCCGGCAAAAAGCCCCGCCAGGGAGCCTCCCACGATACGAATGCGCATCGGTCTCATTTCGCCCGCCCTCCATTGGCCGATTGGATCTTGGGCCGGCTGCGTCCCAAGCTGCGGATTGCGAGCGCGACCAGCCCAAGCGCCCCGCCCAGGATACTCACGCCAGCCCACCCTTGGTAGGACCAGGCAGCGGAAGCCAGCGCGGCACCGGCAGCGCCGCCGAGAAACATCGCAGTCATGAAGATGGTATTGATACGGCTGCGTGCGTCCGGATCGAGCGCGTAGACAATGTGCTGGTTCGAGACCAACGCGCTCTGGATGCCAAAATCCAAAACGACGACCCCGATTACCAATACAACGAGCGAGCTCCAGAAGCCGAACATCAACCAGGCTGCAATGGTGAGGAAGGTTCCGAGCCAGACGACGAAATGCGGCCCCTTGCGATCAGCAACTTTTCCCGCCAGCGGTGCAGCGAAAACTCCAACAGCTCCCACTATACCAAACAGGCCGGCAATATCCGCACCTAGGTTGAACTTTGGAGTTGCCAGGTAAAGTGCCAGCACCGTCCAGAAGGCAGTGAACGAACCAAAGAGCGCAGCTTGCACCAGTGCGGCCGTGCGAAGTTCGCCCTCACGCTTCCACAGATGCACAAGAGAGCGTAATGCATTGCGATATGCCATCCGAGAGGCGGGAGCATGAGCGGGAAGCGTAAGGTACATCAAGCCGGAGGCAAGGAAAGCCATCGGCACTCCAAGCCAGAACATCTCACGCCAGCCGAAATGCTGGCCCACAAAGCCTGATAATGTCCGGCTGAACAGGATACCAGATAGAACACCTGCCATCACCGTTCCGATGGTCGTTCCGCGCTTCGCCGGTGTGGCAAGTGAGGCTGCAAACGGTACGATCTGTTGTGCCACGGTTGAACTTGCTCCGACAACCAGTGATGCAAGTACCAATGCAAACGCAGTCGGGGAAAGTGCCGCAAGCACCAATGCCACAGCCAGTACGAGAAACTGCCCGATAATGAGTTTCCGGCGGTGGACAATATCGCCCAGTGGCAAAAGAAACAGCAGACCGAGAGCGTAGCCCAGCTGCGTTGCGGTGGGTATGAAACCGGTCATGGGATCATTGCCGAACTCGGTTTCGATGATCCCGATCATCGGCTGGTTGTAATAGATGTTCGCGACGGCAATACCGCTCGCGGCAGCCATAGCGAAAAGCGTAGCCTTTCCAAGCTCTGCTTTGGTTCTGAGGGTATGTTTGGCGTTGATATCCATGGCATTCACCTGCTTTAGGTTAGGTTTGCGAGATATCTAGCTTTCTTAAGTTGGATCGATTCAGCGGTCTTGGACGTTCTGCCTTCATACCGAAATTCGATAAGTGAACACCGATGATATCCTAGCCTTTACGATGGTGATTAGGTCGGGAAGACCGGCTATAGCCGGAAGACAATCAGGGTTTGGGTGATGGCGGCTGCCCAAAAAGCGAGCCGCTCAGGAGCAAGAAGCGCATGGGATCAGACGTCTCCATCAGACAACCCGACCCATGCTCGTAGCCCGTGAGAAGTGAAGGTTTTCCCGTTTGCTTCGATCTCTATTTCCGTTCGTTTTGATCAGAGTGTCACAATCGCCGCTCTTATCTTGTCCGGCGTTAGCGGCATGTGGGTGAACCGGACCCCCGTCGCATCGGCAAGCGCGTTGGCAAGAGCGGCGGACGTTGGGCCCTGCCCGCACTCGGCCACCCCAAGAAAGGGTTGCCCCGGCTGCTCGATCACTGTGACGTCGATTGTCCTGGGTACCTCAATGAAGCGGAGGATCGGATAGGCGCTCCAATCAAAACTGGTTCGAATGGTCCCATCGTTCATCGCTGCCTCGTGGATACACCAACTCAGCGATTGAATGATCGCGCCTTCGACTTGGTTTTGAACTCCATTTGGCGAGACAACCTCACCACAATCCGTGGCGGCATGGACACGCTCCACTGTAATCAATCCGGTATCCCGCTCGACCGTTATCTCCATGCAGACGGCACAATATGCTCCAAGATTCTTGTAGCGCGCAAACGCCATCCCAAAACCCTGCAGCGGCCGAGCCTTTTGTCGCTTTCTCCAACCGAACCCGTCGGCGGCAGTCTGGATCACCTGTCTGGCGCGCCCGTCCTCCATATGATTCAGCCGAATATCAAGCGGATCGATGCCACCAGCCAAAGCCAGTTCATCGAGCATGCTCTCGATCGAGAATACATTCAAATGTGCGCCGAGCGACCGCAATGCCGATACCCGAATGGGCATGTCCTTGATGAAGTGATAGATGACATGCATGTTCGGAAAGGCGTAGAGCGGGTTCGAATTTCGACTTCCATCACCTTCCGGCATCGGAATCGGCTTTCCTTCGGGAGGCTGGAAGGAAGGTTGGACCTCGTTGCCGATCAAAACGCCGCCGGCGCCGACCGGTCTGTTATTGTGAGGATTGCTCCACACACCGTAATTCCAGCGAACGATCCTGTTGTTGGCGTCGATCGCAGCATCAATCTCGGTAACCATCCCGGGTCCGAGTGGTTCCCAGCCGAACTCCTGTTCGCGCATCCATTGGAGGCGAACTGGCCTTCCCGGCACCGCCATGGCAAGCATGGCGGCTTCGGCGGCCACGTCGTCGGCACCGTTTTGTCCGTAGCACCCCGCCCCCTCCGCATGGATTGCCCGAATCTTTTCGATTGGCCGTCCGAGCAGCTCTGCCGCAACCCGTCGCACGTCGAATGTGCCCTGGCTGTGAGTCCATATCGTCAGCATGTCATCCTTCAGCCATGCGACCGCACACGAAGGCCCTATCGAGCCGTGGCTGATCCAATGCCTTGAATATCTCTGCCTAACTGACTTTTCCGGAACCGCTACGGCTCCGTCGGTATCGAGAATGACGATATCTCTCCAGGGAAGGGATTTCAGCGTGTCGTCCACGCTGCCGTGCGGGAAAGGAGCGTGGACCAGCTCATATGGCGCGGATTGAAGGGCGCGCATCAGTTTGATGGCATCCCATTCCCTCTCCGCAAGCACGGCCGCAAAATCACCGTTTCTGACGAACTTGAACAGGCCGGGCATGCGTTCGATTTCTTCGTCCGGGGGCAGCTTCAACCTGGTCCCTTCGCTCGGCCCCCGGACAACCCGCGCATGCAACATTCCCGGAAGTCGCATGTCGTGGATAAAGGCGGTCCCGCCCGTCGTCTTCGCTGGGATATCTACGCGCGGCAGATTGTGCCCCATCGTACGAAACTGTGACTTAACACGCAGCGGCGCATTGGCGACGGCTTCGACATGCAACGAAAGCGAACCGGCAATCCGGTCGTAGCCGATGGCTTTGCCATCCTGCGATCTTATCGTGCCGATGCCGGTCGTGCTGAGATTGCCGACATCCGTTCCTAGCACTTCTGCCGCCTGTCGCAGCAGTAGCATGCGAACATTCGCGGCGGCATTCCTTAGCGCCGTGCCGCCATCCTGCATTGAATGGCTGCCAGCGGTCAGTCCCTCATCAGGGGTTCGGAGTGTATCAACCGTCACCAAAGTCACTCTATGCGGTGGAAGATCAAGTTCCTCCGCAGCGACTTGAATCAAAGCTGTTTTGATGCCCTGACCGAGTTCGGCCTTTCCTGAAAAGACCGTTGCGTTACCCCACTCGTCAAGTTGTATCCATGCATCGAGATAGGGTGACGATTTGAGACTGCCGGGCAGGTCTGGTGCGATGATGGCAGGACCCGGTCCTCCCTCCCCGCCCCCGGCCAGTTGGGCCAGCGCCGGGCGCGTCAGTGAAAAGGCGACTGCGATCCCGCTGGCCGCCAGGAAGGAGCGGCGTGTTAAATTCGCGCTCATGGTCATCGTCCTTCCGTGCCCATGTTTTCGCTCGCGCGTCTGACCGCGCGCAGGATGCGGGAATGTGTTCCACATCGACAGAGATTGGGCTGCAGATGCGTGCGGATTTCGTCATCCGTGGGAGTCGGGTTCTGCTCGAGCAAGGCCTGCGCTCGCATAATCATTCCCGCGATGCAGTAACCGCATTGCGCGGCCTGCTCGTCCTGAAAGGCCTTTTGAATGATGCTCGGATTGTCGGTGGTTCCCAATCCTTCCAGAGTTCGCACCCGCCGCTCGCCGATAGCGCCCACCGGGGTCAAGCACGAAAAGACCGCCCTGTTTTCAATGTGAACCGTGCATGCGCCGCACTGGCCAAGTCCGCATCCGTACTTCGCGCCATTGAGTTCAAGCTCATCGCGCAAGACATACAGAAGCGGCGTTTCCGGATCGGAGTCGATGTCGCATTTCTTGCCATTCACGACCATGGAAATCGTCATTTTTGGTTCTCCTTACGGATATCGCGAACGGTTCGCCCGAGCCCCGGCCAAGGTTCTTTCGAGGTGAAGCGGGACCGCGCGTAGCCGAGTAGATCCGCAATCTGTCCGTCCGTGAGGTTGTCAGCGAAAGAAGGCATGTATGGTGCGTTGCTGGCCACCGGCGCTTCGATGCCTTGCAGAACGGCCTGGATTGCGTTGCGTGGATCCTCCGAGTTCAGATCGGAGGTCGCCGATAGAAGCGGCCGCCCCCGAACGGCCATCGGGCTGGCAGGCTCATGGCAGCCGGCACACGCCCCTTGAAACAGCGTGGCCGCCTCGTTGTTCGTGACAGCCGCGGTCGCGGCCGGCTGGGCTTCATGACCGGCCGCCGAATTTCGCGGCTCATCGCCGCTCGGGTGCATCATCGAGTCGATATAGACCGCGATGGCGCGGACATCCGAACTGTTCAGGCGCGAAAGCCCTTCCGTGACGGGTCCCATCGGACCGGCCGCCGTGCTGTGCGCGCTGTTTGTCCCGGTGGTGAGATATCCGATCAATGTGTCGACAGTCCAACGGTCAGCCGAGGGGTTATTTGGATCCAGGGGAGGCGCGTTCCATCCCTCAGCAATTCCGCCTTGGAATTCCCTTCCCCATTCCTCGCCACCCAATAGGTTGCGCGGCGTATGACAGGCTCCGCAATGAGCAAGCCCGTCTACGAGGTACTTTCCGCGCTTCCATTCGGCCGTCTGCGAGGTATCCTCCGGTTCGACGGATCCGTGCAGGAAAAGCAGCTTCCAACCCGCTAACAATTGGCGAATGCCCAGTCCCGGCAACAACTCATTTGGCGGAGCTGCCTTGGAGATGGCCTCCCGGGTCATCAGGAATGCGTAGATCGCATCCAGATCGTCGTCGCTGACCTTGATGAAATGCTCATAGGGCAATGCAGGATACAGATGGCTGCCATCGCGCCCCACACCGTGCTTCACAGCACGCCTGAAGGCCTCCGGCGACCAATTGCCTATGCCCGTCTCCTCATCCGGTGTGATGTTGTTGGAGTAAAGGACTCCGAAAGGTGTGGCGAGCGGACGTGACCCCGCGAAAGCCGGACCATTGTCGGCGGTGTGACAGACGATGCAGTCCCCCGCGGTCGCGAGCTGTTCGCCTTTTTTGATAATCTCCGGCGAGAATGATTTTCTATCCGGGCGCGCAATCTTTGGTATCTCCGGCTCGTAGACAATCCAGGCCGCGATCGCCAGACCGACCGCGCCAAGCACGCCAAGACCTCCGATACCCGCCCAGAGATGTCGCTTCGTCAGCTGCATTTGTCCACCTTTCGCGTGCTCGCAAGCAGCTACTTGATGGGCCGATATCGTGCCGAATTCTTGTGTACGCTTACTGCCAATTGAACGAAATTGCTCTTATTTGCTTCCCGTTTGCCTGCGAAATAGCAGAAGATATTCAGCCTTTTCTTCTCAGCGAAGAACCTCGGACTGAATATGAGCTTTGCAATTTGCGACCAGTCGTCGAGGGGCGCGGCAATCTCAGGCGGCAACCTCCGGGCAAGCAAGCTCCAGAGGCAGGATGGAATGGAAAGCCGTTAGCGAAAATCATATACATTGGTATAGTTGAGCATCGAGACGAGTACCCTTAGAAAGCCTTGCTGCACAACCCGACGCGGGAGACGCGTATGTCTGAAAAACCCAATGTCGTCATCGTCGACGACGAACAGCTCGTTCGGAATGGCATAGCGAGCCTATTGCGATCGGTTGGATATGAGGTCCAGGCATTTGAAAGCGTTCAAGAGCTTCAGGACGGCCGGACGCTGTCGGATGCCAATTGTTTGATTCTCGACGTTCGGCTTCCCTTCACGAGCGGCTTGGAATTTCAGCGTAAACTCGTGGACAATGAAATCAGAGTCCCCATCATTTTCATTACGGGCCATGGTGATATACCTATGACGGTCTCGGCGATGAAGGCTGGAGCCGTAGACTTCCTCCCGAAACCGTTCAGAGAGCAGGATCTCCTCGATGCCGTGGCTTCCGCAGTGGACCGCAGCAGGCAGCAAACGGCGTCCGGGTGTCGCGAGCAGGACATCCGCGCAAGATATCAAGCGCTTTCCGCACGCGAGCGCGAAATAATGATCATGGCGACGGCGGGGCTCCTGAATAAGCAGATAGCTGGCAAACTTGGCTTGAGCGAGATCACCGTGAAGATTCACCGAGGGAAAGTGAATCGCAAAATGATGGCTCGAACGTTTGCCGACCTGGTCCGCATGGCTGAAGTCCTCGCTCTCCAGGCGAAAGCTGGATGAGTGGCATCTTGGCCCGCAGGCTTGCTGCGACGCAACATGTTGAACTTCCGGAATATACCAGCGTATAATTCTCTCTTGGCCGGAAAGGCGGTAGGAGAAGCGATCACCAGCCCGAGGCAATCGGAGATCGGCTCCCCCCAAAGTGTCAATTCGCCCCGAAATCTCCATCGTAGACGACGAAGCAACTGTACGGCAGGCTATTGGTAACCTTCTGCGCTCCTTTGGTTTTAACGTGAAATCATATGCCTCAGCGGAAGAGTTCCTCTCGGCAACCGACGCGGCATCTTCGGCATGCATCCTTGCCGATGTGAGAATGGGTGGCATGAGCGGCATTGATCTATTTAACCTTCTGCGGAGTCGCGACATCCAGACTCCGGTCATATTCCTAACCGCTTCATCGTACGACCTGGTCCGAGCGCAAGTTGGCCCGGACGTGCCCTTGCTTCAAAAGCCATTCGACGGCGAGAAGCTGGTTTCGATGATAAACGAAGCCGCTCCGGGTGTCGGCGACCTCTGAAGACGCAAGCGATCAGCTGGACCCGTCGATATCGGTAAAATTGGATGGCCCGCCCATGTGGCGATTTCCACGTTTTCGCGCGGCAGGTTATCGGCAGCCCCTTCCGGCGCATGAAAAGCATCGCTTTCCGCCTTTCCATGACGATTCGGGGACTGCGCACATGGGATGTGGCGGCTGAGATCACCGGCCATTCGCGTATCGGTACTCTCTGCATTCGCCTTGCCGGCATTAGGTGGAAGCAGTCATCAGTTACACAGCAGCCGATGGCTGATCGAACACCGACGATCGGCGCCGACCGAGATTGACCTTGGAAGCAGCCTTGACGCGGCGCCAAGCGCTAGGTGTCATTCCGGTCACCCGCTTGAAGACCCGCGAAAGATGGGCTTGGTCAGCCAGCCCGCAATTCAAAGCTATCTCGCAGAGTGAAAGGTCGGTATTCAGAATTTGATCTTTGGCTGTTTCGATCCGGCGCTCCATCACATACGCATGAGGGGAGCGGCCGAAACTGGTCTTGAAGGCCACGGAGAAGTAGCTCGTGCTAAGTTTTGCGACGGCTGCCAGGTCAGCCAGCGAGATTCCACTGTCGATACGATCCGAAATGAATGCCCGCAGTTTTACGACCTGCCACGCTGCAAGCCCGCCGCTGACATGCACTCTGCCATGTTCAGCGGGCTTTTGCGCAGGCTGGAGCAAGATCGATGCCCTTTTAACGAGGTCAATCGCAGAGACCTCGTCGTCATCAATGCAATCAAGTGCTTTCAGCAGCAATCGAGAAATCTCCGAGGATTTCTCAGCGGTCAGGCTAGAAGCATTGATTCCCAAAATCGGACCTTCAAGGGCGGCACTATCGGACTGCATAACCAATCTCCTGCGGCGTCTTCTTCTCGATGACGCGATAATGGCCTGACCCGACTTCTGAACGGAATCGTACTTATATTTAGCTTGCTCGAAACTCCGGTTTGTGGGCGACATACCTCGGTATATGCCACCCTCCGCGATCTCAACAATTCCGCTAGACCGTCGTTCGCACTGGTATCCCTCCAATATACGGCTCAATCTACGGTGACGAGTGGATGATCCAGTCGGGCGTATCTAAGGCGTATGCGAGTGGACACTGCTCGCTTTGGCGTTTTGCACGCCGGGTACCATCCCGTGGTGTGATTCTAAAAGATTAACATATGTCTATAGTTGTAGCGGCGAGCTCTGGCAGAATGTCTCGTCAGAGCGCAAAGGAATACTGCGAAACTCATCGGCGAGCCGTAAAGGCTATTGATGAACTAGATTAATTTCCAGCTTTGAGCCAGTGGCTTCGGCATAGCGTCGCAAGGTATTCAATGAGGGTGAGACGCCGCCGCCTTCCAGTCGGGCGATGGCCGATTGCGTGGTGCCGATGCGGCGAGCAAGCTCCGCCTGGGAAAGGTTTGCCTTTGTTCGCGCTTTGATTAGAGCTTCGACAAGCTGAAATTCTGCATCCGCCTTCTCGTACTCCTGCCGGAATTCGGGATTGCTCATCAGCTTCTTTTTCAGTTCGGCAATCTTGGTCATGGTTTCACCTCGTTCATCCGCTCTCTGGCTATCGCTAGCGCGCCCGGTGGAGTCTTCTGCGACTTCTTCACGAAAACATGCAGTACGATGACTCGACGGCCTGTAACGGTCACGTAGATACCACGGGCGATCCCCTCGGCGGCTTTGGCGCGCAGTTCCCAAAGCTTGCCTTCCAGATGCTTCACATGCGGTTCACGCAATTGTTCAAGGCCGACATTCTCGACCGCTTCCATGAGGCGGATCAACCGCGCCTGAAAGCCGGGAGGCAATGCCTCGATCTCAGCATCAGCGGCATCGTGTGTTTCGACCGTCCATCTCATAGGTGCTATATAGCGGATATGCTATAGTCAATCAAGCCGTGCAGCAAACAACTGATGTTGTTAGCTTAGCATCAGCCGTCACGGGAATCTTGTGGCACTTGCTCCATAATGCCGCAATAATGCGCGCCGGCACCTATTCGGCTGACCAGCTTTCCGCGCCCGCATTTTGCGGGTTTGGTGCGCACCTGTGTGACGCAAGAGCGGCATGGCAGTTGATTATAAATTGAAATCAATTGCTTATGTGAATAGGAGTTGGAAAACATACTATAATGCTCACACTTGCGCCTCGAACACACGATCGGCCGATTCACACGGAGATATTTGATGTTGCAGTTAGACTCCGCATGGTTGAGCGGATGCGAACGCAAGACCTTGTGGAGATCCGACGTCTTCAAGCTTTATTCTCTCACGGATAGGCAGACCGGTGAAAAATGGGAAGCACTGACAACGTCCAATGGAGTATGGAGCAGTGCGTCTTTGCTCGAGGACGAGTTTGCCAGTTACAAGATTGAGCGCGCGGCCTGGATGGATATTCCTTTCGACCTGATCCGCACCGGAGATGAAACCGTACTTTTATACGAGGATGCCAGTGTCGCTCCGCTCGCTGAAAGCGGCTCTGCCATGACCGTCAAAGCATTCCTCGATTTTGCGGTTTCGGCTGCCAGGGCGCTGATCGCCGCTCACGGCGACGGCTATATCCACGCTCCCTTGCATCCACTCAATCTCGCAACGGACGAAACAGGGGCCGTTCGGCTCCGGGCCTTGGGAACACGCTTCCAAATCCGCGATCGTGCCTCGGTCACGACGGAGAACAAAGCCTTCATCGAAGACTTGCGCTATCATGCGCCCGAACAGCTTCGTTCGATGGATCCCGCCAGCGATCACAGGAGCGACCTCTACTCCCTAGGTGTCATATTTTATAGGCTTCTTGTCGGCCAATTCCCATTTAGAGGTGGCAGCGCGGCGGAGTGGCGGCACGCTCACCTTGCCGTGGAACCCTATGACAGCGGCCAACTTCGCAGAGACATCCCACCCATCTTGGGCCGTATGTTGAGCCATCTTCTGGTCAAGGATCCCGCACAACGATATCAAACTGCGGCATCGGTCTATGCCGATCTATCCAGGTGTCGAGATGAGCTGGTCTCGCGCGGAGAGATCTCGGAATTTGAACTCGGCACCGCAGATGTTCCCTTGGGCCAGGCTTACGCTCACGCGCTCTTCGGCAGGAGTCGCGAGGAGGCCGATCTCCTCGGTGTGGTCGAGCAGTTCGAGGATAGCCGCGAGGGTACCGTAGTGTTTGTCTCGGGCACAGCGGGGATCGGGAAGAGCGCCCTTGTCAATTCGATACGAAAGCGCACCGCCGTTCCGATCATCTTCGCTTATGGGAAAAGCGATCAACAACAAAGGGACATCCCCTACTCTCCGATGGTGCAGATGCTTCGCTCCATCGTCGAGCAGGCAATGCAGAGCCCGGAACCGGCGCTGTCCGAGTTGCGACACGCGCTCTTGAATCGCCTTGACACACACGCAAGGCTGATTGTCGATCTGGTCCCCACGATGGAGCTTATCGTGGGAGCGCACCCGCCGATGTCCGACGTGCCACCACATCCGGCGCAAATTCGTCTTCAAAAGGCATTGGTTCAGACATTGGCGGTTCTTGCCTCCCGCATCGCTCCACTGGCACTTTTCATGGATGATCTTCAGTGGGCTGATCAGCCAACGATCGCAGTTTTGAAGCTTCTCGTCATCGAGAAGGTGGAGAACGTACTGCTCCTGGCAGCCTACCGGGAGGAAGAGAGTACCTCTTTGCTTTCTCCAGGAGGATTTGTAACACATGTCCGCAACTCCACTATTCCGTACAAAGAAATAGCAATCGTACCGATTTCGAAAGTCGCTGCGGGCCAACTGATCGCCAGCGGCCTGAACGCGTATCCCTCGGAAATTGCGTCGTTAACGGATCTGCTTTATGCCAAGACAGCTGGAAACCCGTTTTTTCTTCGCCAATTGCTTCAGGCTCTCATCGAAGAACGGGTGATCGATTTTTCCATTTCCAACCGGTCGCCGCGCTGGAACGCGGATGATGTAAAGCGTTACCCTGCCAGTGACAATGTAGTCGAGTTCATGCTCAGACGATTGGGGCAAATGGACCCCGAGAGCCGTGAAATCCTTCGCTTCATGGCCTGCATTGGGCCTCGGTCGCCCGAGCGCTTGCTGTGCGCCGTCGCCGCCGTGGACCTCGAAAGGCTGCATGATCTCTCGCAGCAACTTGTAGATTCCGGCCTTGTTGACAGAATTGACGGCTATTACCGCTTCTCCCACGACCGCGTTCAGGAAGCGGCTTACGCACTCTTCTCCAATGATGAGCGCGCCGCCGCCCATGCCGGCGTCGCCGAGCAAATGATAGACCTGAACGGGGTCGAGACAAGTGACGCCGCCTTCGCCGCGGCGAGCCAGATAGAACGGTGTGATCCGACCGAGCTGTCAAAGAGCCAGCGCAAGCGCTTCGTTGAGGTCCTTTTGGCAGCGATGGTCCATGCCAGACGATCAGCAGCCAATGGTCAGGCTGCGCATTATGGAGAGACTGCCTATAGGCTTACTGACGAAAGCTGGTGGACGGGCGCCTATCACTTGATCTACCGCTCTCGTTTGCTGTGGTGCGAATGTCTGCTGACGACCGCAGACTTGAAGAATGCAGCCATTCAGCTCGACGATCTTATAGGCCGTACCAACTCGGCACTGGACCGCTCGTCGGTTTACAGGCTTTATGCAAATCTGCGAACCCTGCGATCGGATTACGAGGGAGCTATAGACGCCGCTCTCCTTGGACTCGACCTTCTTGGAGTGAATCTGAAGCGGGGGGCAACCCGCGAAGAATTGGACAAGGCCTACCAAGACGTCAAACGGTCGCTCGGCGACAGAGAGATCTCATCACTCAGGCATCTTCCGGAGATGACGGATCCCCGCATCAAATGCGCAATGGGACTTCTGACAACCCTTATTTCCTCGATTTTCACGAGGGATGGGCTTCGGTTCCTGCATATGGCGAAAATGGTAGAGCTTACGCTCCAATACGGGACCACCTCCGAATCGGCCTACGGCCTGAGTTGGTTCGGGGTGATGATTGCCTCTCTATACGACGATTATCGCGATGGATTTGCCTACGGCCAAGCGGCTCTGGCGCTGGTCGAGCAGCACGGCTACGAAGAGCAGCACACCGCTACCCTGGTGGCAGTTGACCAGATCAGCCCATGGACGCAGCCCATGAGCTATTCACTGCAGCGAATACACGATGCAATCAGAATTGGGCACGCTGCCGGCGACGTGGGAATGACCTGCTATGCTCGCAATCACCTCGTCTCCGACCTCATCATCATGGGTCACCATCTGGCCGGAATCGCGAAGGAGGCCATCGGAGCCATCACACTTACTCGCCAGTTGAACTACAAAGATATCGAGTATCTGGTAACAAGTCAGCTCAACCTGGTTCGGACCCTATCGGGATGGGACGATGGCTCGCTGCCCGAGGTCGACTGGACCTTCGGAGGCGAGAAAATCGTTGCGACATCCACGGTCTTCTGGGTCCAGCTCTACAAGGGCGTGGCATATTTCTACGACGGGGCGTATCGCGAGGCGACCGGTGCGCTACGGGAAGCGGCGGAGCTTATACCTTTGCTGGCCGCGCACATTGATACGGCCTACTGCAGCCTTTTTCTCGCACTGTCCTTGGCTAAGGCCGAAGATGCATACAGCCCCGGATCCGAGGTGGATCAGACACTCCAGTATTTGCGCGGGCGCTTTGCTACATGGGCTGAGCTCAATCCGGAAACATTCCAGAACAAGCTTCTGCTGATCGAGGCCGAGCTTGCCAGGCTCAACGGTGATCACGATCTGGCGACCGCGCTATTCGAACGATCCGTGCTTGCAGCCGAGGCCTCCCGATTCGTTCATGAACAGGCATTGGCATATGAGCTTGCCGGCAATCATAATCGCCAGCTGGGGCGGGTCCTGAGCACCAGGTTTTACATTCAAGCCGCGCTGGAAGCATACCAGCGCTGGGGTGCCGACCGGAAAGCTGGCCGCCTGCGAGAGGAATTCGCCGATATACTAGACAGCAATGGCGAGCGGAGTGCCTCATATCAGATTCCCCTCGATCAGGAGGCTGTCGTGGCGGCGTCACAGGCGCTGTCCGAAGAGGTATTCCTGGACCGCTTGATCGAAACACTTATGAAGAGCATGCTGGTTCACGCAGGCGCCAACCGTGCACTCCTGGTGTCGATGAACGACGGTGAGCTCAGCGTGGAGGCGATCGCCTGGATCGAAGGGGAGGATGTTGTCGTCAATACAACCGGCCTCCCTCTCGAAGGCACCATTCCCTATTCGATTATCGACGCCGTAATGAGTACCCGCCAACCGCTCGTGCTGGCAGATGCCAGACTGGATGGCCAGGAATTCCATGGCCCATATTTCAACAGTCGCCCGACCCGGTCCGTACTCTGCGTTCCGCTTCTGAAGCGTGGTAGCCTCGTCGGTTTCATTTACCTGCAGAACGATCTTGTTGCGGGAGTGTTCACGGAAGGCAAGATCGCACTTCTCAAGCTTCTCGCAACCCAGGCAGCGATCTCCCTCGAGAACGCCCGGCTTTACGCCAACCTGGTCGAGGAGAACGAGTTGCGCGTGAGGAGCGAGACGCAACTTGGCGACGCCCGCGCAGAGTTGGAAAGGAAGGCGAAGCTTACCGCACTGGGGAGTATGGCAGCATCGATCACCCACGAGATCGGGCAGCCATTGGCCGCCATATCGGCCTCCGCATCTGCATCCCTTCGTTGGCTGAGGCGCCCCGAACCCGATATCGGTGAAGCCGTGATCGGTCTCGAAGGGATCAAGGAGGGCATGGAGCGAGTGGGCGAAATCATTCGCTCACTTCGAGCACTTTCGAAACAGGCACCGCAAGCAGCAGAGCCAATCGACGTGGACTCGCTGATCGAACAAGTTATCCTGATCGCCAGATCAGAGATCGAGACCAGTCAGACCCGTGTCGTCACACGACTGGGCATGAGCAACCAGACGGTCATTGCCGACGCGACCCAAATCAAACAGGTTATCCTCAACCTGCTGACCAACGCGATCGAAGCGATGGGAGCCACGCCGCCTCAGGACCGCCAGCTTGTCATCTCGACCGAACCCGTTGATGGCGGCGGCGTCAGAGTCACGGTTCGGGATTTCGGACCTGGTATCTCAGACGCCCTCCATGCAAAGGTTTTCGATCCGATGTTCACGACAAAAGAATCGGGAATGGGTATGGGTCTCGCAATATGCCGATCAATTGTTGAGGCTCACGGGGGTAACCTCACGGTCGAGCCAGCAAATCCGGGTACTGTTTTCAGCTTTTCGATCGGTCTGGCACCCAGGGGATGAGAGCGACAGAGTCCGAAATGGTGGCCAGAACGTCCTCGACAGCAGAGGCGATGTAGCAATCGCTGCACAGGTCAGTATCTCAGGTGGCGAGCTATCATAGCAACACCGAGCAGGAGAACGGGCGCGATCTCGACCGGTCAACGCTCGCCGACTGGGTCGGTCGGGCAGCTTTCAATGTGGACAAAGACGCAGTTCGAGATGGCACAATTTAATTCTGCTGCAACCAGCGGCAGTTTGTCGACCTTTAACATTGCTATGCTTTTGATTGCTTCATGACAATCTCTCTGATTTGGCCCCTGTTCATTGCGTTCTTCGTGCTGGCGCTAATCAGCCCATTTCTTCCGCTGTTCCTTATGTGGAGGTCGGTCGCTCTTTCGGTTCTCGCCCTTGTATCATTCCGTTTGCTTCGTGGACCTGTTCATTGGACCGACCAGGACGTTGGCTATTCCATCGGAATTGCTCTCCTAACGTGGTTCCTCTCGATTGTATTCCTGGCTTTGGCCCTGCGGCTCTGTATCGCTGCTTATTATGATAGGTTGAGATCAGAAATCATGCTCGGCGAGAATACGCGCTGGATCGACAGGGTTTTGCTTGCGGTCACCGGTGCTGTTGTCGGCCTTGTGTTGACGATCAGCATGGCCTCACTCCTCGGCGGCAGCTCAGGCGGGCGCATGTTGGATTTGGGTATTGGCCTAACCGCCAGCGCAGTCATGATCTTTATGCTCATCCGCCGGGCCAGTGGCCTCGCGATCCCGGTCACGGTTCTGTCTATCGTCGTTGCGACAATTTCGTTCGTTGGTTCTGGGCAAACGCGCCGCATCATTGAGGGGGCGGAAACACTTGCAGATGGACGACCGTGGTGTCTCGTCGTGCCGAAATGGCGTTACCACGAACCCGCTGTCTCTGACCTTGGTTTTTTCTCCCTGCCAAAGGGAAGTCTATTACCGCATCTCGTATTGTTCGTCCGCGATGGAGCCGAGGAAACGAAAGCGCATTGGTCGATCCGACAGCAGCGCTTCGTAAACGGTGCAATAATCATCGATGCGACCTGCAATCCTACTGCAGACACCCGAAGATAGCCCCTTGAGACGGACGCGCTCGCTGCAGATCGGGCGGCTACGCAGTTTAGGCGTCAACCTCGCAGAGCAAGTGGCGGTTAGCGCATAGCAGCCAGCTTCATAAAGGCTGCCGGTCCTAAACATCGAACAAAGGACTGCTCTCCAAGCGCGAGTGGAACACCATCTTAACCGAAATGCTTAGTGCGAACGGCAGCCAATCCGAGTGCGAAAAGGGCAAGGGACCACCGTTTTCGACTGGCTTATTGAAATCATCCAAATTCATGGTGACAGCGGTGACGAGGCCGAAGATAATGTCGAACTCGTTCTGGAGTGACGTCCCCTTGCCGCTGATATTTGGATGGGGATCTCCACGGGCAGCGATTTTTGGGGCGTCGTAGTGCCCTGACGAACCGATAAACTTGGATGCCCCGGTTACCGCTCATCGATCTCGTCATGAATCTGCAACTATGCTCTCTTAACCGGAAGCATGCTTAAAAACAGCGTCGGAACAAGGGGGGAGCCAAATCCTATGCGTCAGCCTCGTATCGCTATCATTCTCGACGAGAACACCAGCACGGGCGGAACCCGTTATGAAGCGGCCAAGGGATATTTTCGGGGTGTGAGCAAAGCGGGAGGTCTTCCCTTCGGCGTGCCGTATATTCCTGAAGTCGTCGGCATCGTTTTGAACGAGTTCGATGGCCTGGTCTGCGTCGGCGGACGGTTTGCCTATCCTGACGATTGGTACATCACCGGGGAGGTCTCGAAAGCGCCGCCATCGGAACGTCTCGATATCGAAAGGGCAATCGTCGAGGGTTTCCTGGAGAAAGATAAACCCATTCTCGGCATTTGTGCCGGCATGCAGATGCTCGCATGCCTCAACGGCTGTCGCCTCACACCCGACCTACGCTCGTCCTTCCCGACTGCAAATGAACACGACCAACGAGACCACCTTCATGCGGTCGAAATTGTCCCAGAATCCCGCTTGGCGAAGATCGTTGGCGAGCGCCGTTTCGAGGTAAACACCTTCCATCGAGAGGCTATCGCGCAATTGTCACCAGCCGTTCTTGCGAGCGCCTACGCTGAGGACGGCATCGTCGAGGCCATTGAAGTCGTCTCCAGCTCGTTTGCGATCGGCTTGCAATGGCACCAGGAGTTATTTGCTGACGTGGACCACCCAGGTAATGCCGTGTTTCGCGGCCTTGTGGAAGCCGCGGCATAATCTGAAGCACCACTGATCTCGAATTGAGATACCGTCTGCAGGTCTCCGCAACCGCTGAGGGGTTTTTCAAGCCGTGCTTGGTTATGAGATTGGATCTCAGCACGCTGCGAGCATGATTCGATCGGCCGGAGATGATGCGCTTGTGGCATGTCCTGCAAGCGCACCGGTAAACCATCATTATCAAGGAATGTGAACTGGTCAGGCAACCGGATCTGCCTTAGCTTAGCGTCGCTCGACGCCGCGGCTCCGCCCTTCGGGAAATCTGCTCATTATGCGCACGCACCAGTTAAACATTTCATTGGAGAATTGTCATGAACCTGGAACTCGACGGTAAATTAGCTCTCGTCACCGGCAGCACCGCCGGCATCGGCTATGCAATCGCAGCTACTCTCATTCGCGAAGGCGCCCATGTCATCGTCAACGGACGCACCCAGGATGCTGTCGATCGCGCGGTCGCGGAACTTTCCGCAATCGGAAGCGGCCGCGTTGAAGGATTTGCCGGCAATCTTGGAACCGAAGATGTCGCTGCTGCGGTCGCGAAACGCTTTCCTGATGTCGAAATCCTGGTCAACAACCTCGGAATCTTCGAACCGAAGCCTTTCGAAGAAATTCCCGATACCGACTGGCGGCACTTCTTCGATGTCAATGTGCTTTCAGGTGTTCGTCTCGCCCGCCTTTATCTGCCCTCGATGCGCCAGCGGAACTGGGGCCGCATCATCTTCATATCAAGCGAAAGCGGCGTGCATATTCCCGCCGAGATGGTGCATTACGGTGTGACCAAGGCGGCCCAGATTGCCGTAGCGCGCGGTATTGCCGAATCCGTTGCCGGCACCGCGATCACGGTCAATAGCGTGCTGCCCGGTCCAACGAAGTCGCGCGGCGTCGTGGATTTTGTCGCAGCCTTGCCCGGATCCGAAGGAAAGACCTTCGCGGAATTCGAGACCGAATTCTTCGAGAAAATCCGACCAACGTCCCTGATCAAACGCTTCACGCAGCCTGAGGAAGTCGCGACGATGGTCGCCTATGTGGCAAGCCCGCTGTCTTCGGCCACCAATGGCGCCGCGCTCCGGGTCGATGGCGGTGTGGTCAAGAGCGCGTTCTGACGGCGGTGCCTTCGCCGATCGACGGCAAGGCAGTGATCACCTGATGCTCTCCTTCGTCCAATGCCATGACCGCAGCCTGTATCGGGCTCCGTAATCGGGAACCGCTGCTATCTGGTGGTCGTTAGGAGGGCAAGTGAACTCGGCGGTCTGGCCGCGAATGCATTCGCGGCCAGACCGCCATGACAGGAGACTTGATATGCCCAGCAATGCCGACCGCGACCCACTCCACCATACCCAGAAGATGCAGAAGGCCTTCGCCGATCTGCGCAAGCACCTGCGCGAGGACATTGAAAAAGTCGACGAGCCGCAACTAAAAGCCATGTTCGAGACCTCGGCTGAGGTTTTGAGCGGCCTGGAGAAGGCCTTCCACGACTACGAAGAAAAGAATGAAAGCGCTTGGCGAGTCTAGACTGAAGTCACGCCACCTCGGAAATCGCCAAACCGGCGCTGTCGGACTCCCGTGGACGGGGGCGCATAGCCTCCGCATGGCCAAAAAAGGCCTTTCCCGCTAAGAAATCCCGCCAATGAGCGGTACGAACATCACAGCTTGGAGATCCAACTCTTCATAGCTGCTCGCGCTTCGCCGGATGATCTTGCGGAGTATCTGGCCCCGCTCGTCGCCCACGGGAATGACAAGCCGCCCGCCGATCGCAAGCTGCTCCTTGAGGGCTTCCGGCACGAGAGGGCCGCTGGCTGCCACCAGAATGGCGTCGAACGGTGCTTGCTCGGGCAACCCTCGGGTTCCGTCGCCGGCAAGTATCTCGACATTGCCATAACCGAGATCGGCCATGCGATGTCTTGCCGATACGGCCAAGGTTTCGTGGCGCTCGATGGCATAGACATGCTCCGCGATCTGGCCGATCACCGCGGCCGCGTAGCCGGAGCCGGCTCCCACCTCGAGCACGCGATCGCCGGGGTGCACCTCCGCCGCTTCGATCATCAAAGCCACGACATACGGCTGGGAAATGGTCTGCCCCTCCTCTATGGAGAGAGGGGTATCCTCATAGGCGAATTCAGCCATGCTCTCGGCAACGAAGCGCTCTCTCGGCACGGCGCGCATCGCCCTTAGGATGTGTTTATCGCGCACACCGCGGCGCTCAATATCCACCTCGACCATATGATCGCGCATGCGCCGGTAGTCGGCCATCCTGGCCTCCCGTTCTGCTCGCCTTTTGTTGTCGGTGGGCGGGTTGAATCGGGTGATGGCGCGCGACGGTCAAATCGCGGTAGGTGGCGATGCAACACGAAGATCATCTTCCATCATGCACGATCTTCTCCATTGCCCCTGCGGCCACCATCCTGCGCCGCCTCTCGTTGTTCGGCTTCACCCGGTATCAGCACACCTTGCGTCACCGCGGGAAAGCTTCAGCATCGATCGACGTAGCGGTTCCCGTCGCGGTCGCGGTAGTAGCAGCGGCCCGGTTGTCCCGCGACATTGCCGATCAACGCGCCGGATACGCCGCCGACGGCAGCACCAACCGCAGCGCCGCGAATATTGCCCGTTGCAGCGCCGCCGACGACCGCACCCGTGGCGGCGCCGATGCCGGCGCCTTGTTCCGTCGACGTGCAAGCCACCAACAACAATCCTGCACATCCGATGGCGATGAACCTGTTCATTTGAATTTCCTTCCCATTTCGCCTTAGAGGACTGGTCTACTCCTTATGCCGTCATGGCCGTGCAACAGGGCGGGTATTGGCTCCGGCCGGCCGGCCCGGCACAGTGGATTCATCAAACCACGTCACCGGCCGGAAGTTCCGACCGAGTTGAAGGGGGGCGCCATCGGACTTGATATTTCAATGGATATTCAGGCAGGTGCCATGCTTATCCAGGTTGCTTCAGATACCTCACCGAAGTACCCGCGTCGCATCTCGAACTGGCGGATGGGCTACATGTACATGCGTTGCATGCAGCGGATTCATTGCGGACCCGCATCAATCGGATCATTGACGCGTTAGGAATAGAGCGATGAAAGAGTGGTTCCGGAAGACGTGATTCTTTACTTCGAAATGTCGAATTTCCGGCGAAAGCTGTCATACATATTCTCAAACATCCACGACTTCAGTGACATGCCGTCAGGAAACCGATCGAGATTTGCGAAGGTCACGGCCATAAGCTCCTGTACGAGATCCTCCGCATCGGCCGGATTTTTACAGAGCGCCTGCGCTAACGATCGAAACGTAGGTCCTAGCTCCTCGATTTCAGCCTTCAATCGACGATGTCGGGAAATATTCGTCACGATATTCTCTCTCACTGACTCATGCGATTGTTCCATCGGTTTTCATCGGGACGCATTCGCGCCAGCCCCATATTTTTTTAACGGGTATGATCCTCGGCTTGTTCCTAGGTGGCGAAAAAATGGAAGGATCAGCACCACTTGCAAGGGTGCGCGGACCTAGGCAGGTCACGAGCCTGCAGGACTGTGGGAGGCAAGAACCCTAAACAGCATCTGCTATCGATAATGACTGTTTTCGTGCCACTTATGACATCGAAACGATCCATCGACGGCGAGGCTGCCCGGCAAGCTTCGACAGCTTCCGCGAGCCTTCCGTACAGATAAACCCAAGGTTTGCGAGCGCCACAACCTGCTGCACGCCGATGTCCTTTATGGCGACACGGCACGTTTCATTTGGGATGAGGGTGACCGCCAACGGTTCTGCCAAGATGGCTTTCCTTGCCCTGCGCCGCATCGGAAGACAATCCACCTTCCATGCTGCGCAGCAACTCCAATGCCCTTCGCTTCTCCTCGGAGTCGCCTCGACTGAAGTGGGCTAAGGCCGTCAACGTGGTGAGGTGATGAAGCTTGTCAAAATCCACCACGCCCCCTCGATAGAGCTTGATCAGCTCTGAAGCGAAAGCCTCGCGGCTAACTTCGTTCAGATCGAACCATGGCTGGGCTATTACGACATCGAAGATCTTTTGGAGGTCGTCGATCTCTTCAGGCTGGAGTACTCCCTCCACGAGGTGATGGTAGTTGCGCATTGCCGCCTCCGGGAAGATTCGCAGTCGCGTCCATTGCCAGGCGCAACCGGAATGAATGCGAAACGACCTTGCCTGTATATCAAACCGAGGCACTACGCGAAAGTCGCAAGGGGAAGCGAATAAGCGTGTGGAACAGAACCGAGCGCAGCAGTTTCGCGAGAGTATGGTGGTGCCTTTGCGACAAGGGCCGGCGGAGTTTTTCCCTCCCACTCCACCGGGATACATGACATAGTCAATGGCCAGATGCAGCTGGAGCATTTTTCGATGCCGCGAGAAGCCGTCTGGACGCTGATTTTGTTTGTTCTCCTCATAGTGAGCGCCGCGGTCGGCTCGATATTGCGCACCAGATTGCCGGCGCCGCACCGTGGTACCGAGACGATAGATTTCCTTCGCGTCGTGACGGCCTTGCTCGTGACGTTTGCCGCCCTTGTCATGAGCCTGCTTCTGGCATCGGAACTGACCGCATTCACGACGGCATCCCACGATCGCAACCGCTATGCCGCCGATCTGGCGGAAATGGACGTCTGCCTCAAAAACTACGGCGCCGCATTGGATGGTGAGAGGCAGCTCCTGCGCAGCTATACCGCCGCCGTCATCGCCAGCACATGGCCGGGAGAGCCGCTTCCGCCGGGAATGACGTATCCGGACGTATCAAAATTGCCTTTGATCGGTGAAGCACCCAGTCTGGGGGCACTTCTGAACACCATAGGGCTCGGCATTGCCCGCCAGCAGCCAAATGATCCCCTGCATCAGATCCTTGTGGCCCGTTGCAATCAGCTCTTCGGCAACCTCATGGTCGCGCGGTGGACCGTCATAGAAGATGCGCACGGCTCGCTTTCGGCGCCGTTTCTCGATGTCCTGATCTTCTGGCTTATGCTGGTATTTCTGAGTTTCGGTCTTCAGGCCCCCAGAAATCCGCTGGCGGGCTCCATTGTCGCCGTCGCCATCGTCTCGGTGGCGAGCGTCATGTTTGTCATCCTGGATCTCGATCTTCCCTATGGCGGCCTTTTTGGGATTCCGAGCACGTCCATGCGGCATGCGCTCGCCGATATGCTGGCGCCATAGCGATCTATTGACGGCTAATGCCATAATGATCGACGGCACAGCACAGCTCGCCGAAGGAAATCGCTGCTGCTTACGCGGTCTGCCTGGGCCGCCAGCGCAGCAGATGGGCCTCCAGCGCATAGGCAAGGCGATTGAGGGTGAAGCCCACGAGACCCAGCACGAGAACGCCGACCATGACGAGCGCCATGTCGAACCGCTCGCGGCCGGCAATGACGAGACCGCCGACGCCCGGGCCGACCGCCAGGAAATATTCTGCCTTCTCATAGTTGAAGAACAGCAGCAGCGGCGACCCAGAATAGGTGTATGTGGTGGCATCGACGACAAGATTGGCATTACCCTTCAGCCGCTCGATAACGGCATCGGGTTGAGCAGCAATAGTTGTTGGAACTGACGGCGATTGATCGACATAGGCTTCGCTCCGATGATTTAGGCGGCGGGGCACAGCGTCCCGTTGCAAAAATGATCGTTGTGAATGCCTGAAATCCAAAGGCAGTTTTTCTAGCAGTTGACGAAAGCAATGCTTCGCGCCATGCGGCAAATTGTAGAAAAGACGAAAATTCCGATTGCCGATGCCGAATGACCCCGCCTGAAACGGCCGGCGATGGCTTTTTGCTGGAAGCGTTTGGTTCGCTTGCCAAACGTCTTTCCTGGCCAACAAATGTACAGATTGTAAAAATTTCGAATTCCCCGATAACGACAGAAACTCCAGACATTAGTAATTTATTAATTATAGTCCTCGTCGGAACTATATTTAGAGACGAGGAAAAACACGGCACGTGTTCAGTACAGCCGTCGCGGCTATGTTTGTGTATCATCGTAAAAGTGGAGAGTTCTATGAATATGCCGCTCAGATATACGAATTTGTATTCGAAAAATTCCGAACGACGCACCGTTCTTGTTGCTGGCGGCGCCGGTTTTCTAGGATCTCATCTCTGTGAGTGGCTATTGCGGGATGGCTGTCAAGTCATCTGTGCCGACGACTTCTCGACCGGACGCACGGAGAATTTGCGGCATCTGCTCCGCTACGACGCCTTCAGCTTCGTTCGTCACGATGTCGTCAATCCCATCGATCTGCCGGTCGACGAGATCTATAATCTGGCCTGCCCCGCCTCACCTGTGCACTATCAGGCGGACCCGATCCATACGATGAAGACGTGCGTTTTCGGGTCGTTGAACCTGCTTGAACTGGCGGCCCGTCACCAGGCTCGCATATTCCAGGCTTCCACCTCGGAAATCTACGGAGACCCGCAGGTGCATCCCCAGCCGGAGCGCTATTGGGGCCATGTCAATTCGTTTGGCCCGCGCTCCTGCTATGACGAGGGAAAGCGCTCGGCCGAAACGCTTTTCTATGACTTTCATATGAGACATGGCGTGGACATCCGGATCGCACGCATCTTCAATACCTATGGGCCTCGCATGCGTCCGGACGATGGCCGCGTCGTTTCCAATTTCATCGTCCAGGCACTCAAGGGGCAGGATATTACCGTCTACGGCGACGGATCGCAGACGCGCTCGTTCTGCTATGTCGACGATCTTATCGAGGGCTTCGTTCGGCTGATGGGCAACCCGGCCGCGCTTCATTCGCCGATCAATCTGGGCAATCCGGCGGAATTCAGCGTCCGCGAGCTTGCCGAACAGGTCATCGCGCTGACGGGCTCGCCATCGAAACTTGTCTACAAGCCGCTGCCAATCGACGACCCTCGCCAGCGCCGCCCCGACATCACGATTGCAAAACGGGACTTGGGATGGGAGCCCACAGTCGCTCTCTCTGAAGGTCTGAAGTCGACGGTCGCCTATTTCGAACGGCAGCTTCATCGGCAAGGCAGCGAACTCGTAGAGGTCATCTGATGTCTACGCGCACCATCCTCGTCGCGGGCGGTGCCGGCTTCATCGGCAGCCACACGGCAAAGCTTCTGCACAGAGAGGGTTACGAACCGGTCGTCTACGACAATCTTTCCACGGGCCACCTTGAATCGGTCCGCTGGGGACCATTTGTAGAGGGTGATATTCTCGACACGCCTCGCCTGGTCGAGGCCATCAAGACATACCAGCCCGAAGCGATCATCCATTTCGCAGCGTCCGCCTATGTCGGTGAATCGGTCGAAGAGCCGGCGAAATACTACGCCAACAACGTCAACGGCACGCATTCGCTGCTGGAAGCCTGCCGCACCACCGGTACCGACAAGCTCATCTTTTCATCGAGCTGCGCCGTCTATGGCATACCGGAGCAACTGCCGATCCGCGAATGTGAGCCGCAGCGTCCCATAAATCCCTATGGCCGCACAAAGCTCATCGCCGAACACATGCTGGCCGATTATGCGGCGGCCTACGGGCTTCGCTATGTCGCGTTGCGCTATTTCAATGCGGCGGGAGCCGACCCCGAGCAGGAGCTCGGCGAATGGCACACTCCGGAGACGCACTTGATCCCCCGCGCGCTGCTCGCGGCGACAGGCTCCATCGACTGTCTCGAGGTCTATGGCGACGATTACGATACGCCGGACGGCACCTGTGTGCGCGATTACATCCACGTCATGGATCTGGCTCGCGGCCACGCTCTTGCCGTCAAATATCTGATGGCGGGCGGCGCCAATCTCGCCATCAATCTCGGAACCGGCCGCGGCACGTCGATCAGGGAGGTCCTGGACGCCATCGGGCTTGCCTCGAAACGCTCCGTGCCGGTTGCGATGCGCCCGCGCCGGTCGGGTGATCCGCCGGCGCTCTATGCGGCGTCGGATCTTGCCGCCGAAAAACTCGGCTTCCAACCCCTGTACTCCGATATCGGAACCATCATCCGAACGGCAGCTCCATTCTTCGGATTGGAGACGCAATCATGAGGATGCCCAAGATAAACAGATCCGCCGCACAGGACGAGCCACTGATGGTTCCCATCCTCTCTGGCTATCGGCGCACGGAATATATCGCCTGTGCCACGATATGGTTTGCGGCACTCGTTTATCTTTGGTGGTGGTGGCTCCTGCCGGCTCACCATGTCGATCCGCTTGGATCCATTCTGATCACCACCGTTCTGGCATGGACAACCCTTCTTCCGGTCTATTTCGTCGCCGTATTCTATCGTGCGCGGAAGCCAAACGGGCCGTTACGCCTGCCGGCAGGCAGCCGGGTGGCGATGGTTGTGACAAAGGCACCGTCGGAACCGTTCGATGTCGTTGCCCGCACCCTGGAAGCCATGCTGGCACAGGAGGTGCCGCACGATACCTGGCTGGCCGACGAGGATCCCTCACCTGCGACGATCGACTGGTGCCGCAGGCATGGCGTTCAATTGTCCACCCGCAAGGGGCGGGAGGATTATCACCGTAAGACATGGCCGCGCCGCACACGCTGCAAGGAAGGAAATCTCGCCTTCTTCTATGACCATTACGGCTATGAACGTTATGACTTTGTCGTCCAGCTCGATGCCGATCACGTGCCGAGCCAGGACTATCTTTACCAGATGCTGCGCCCGTTCGCCGATCCTGCGATCGGTTACGTATCCGCGCCCAGCATCTGCGACAGCAATGCTCGCGAGAGCTGGTCCGCGCGTGGACGCCTTTATGCCGAAGCAAGCATGCATGGATCGCTGCAGGCCGGCTTCAACAACGGCCTGGCGCCGCTCTGCATCGGCTCACACTATGCCGTCCGCACTGCAGCTCTGAAAGATATCGGCGGCCTCGGGCCTGAACTCGCCGAGGATCATTCGACGACGCTCATGATGAATGCACATGGTTGGCGCGGCGTTCATGCCATCGATGCCATTGCCCATGGTGATGGTCCACGTACCTTTACCGATCTCATCACGCAGGAATTCCAGTGGTCGCGCAGCCTGATGATGATCTTGCTGCAGTATTCGCCCAAATTGCTTCCCTGCCTCCCCCCTCGGCTGAGGCTGCAATTCCTGTTCTCGCAGCTCTGGTACCCGCTGTTTTCGCTGTTCATGGCGCTGATGTTCGCGCTGCCGATATTAGCACTCGCGGGAGGACGGAACTTTGTCAATGTGTCCTATCCCGATTTCCTGCTGCATTTCCTGCCGCAATCGTTCCTGCTGATCGCGTTTGCCTATCGCTGGCGCCGTACCGGCACGTTCAGGCCGGTGGATGCCAAGATTCTCAGCTGGGAAGTCACGCTGTTTCTGTTTGCGCGCTGGCCATGGGCGCTTGCCGGCACAATTGCAGCGATACGGGATTGGACGACCGGATCTTTCGTCGATTTCCGCGTCACCCCGAAAGGCACGTCCAATGTCGATCCACTGCCCTTCCGCGTGCTTGCGCCTTATGCACTTCTGTCTCTCGTCTCCATCGTACCTGTCCTGATGGTTCGCGATGCGGGAGAAACGAGCGGCTTCTATATCTTCGCAACCATGAATGCGGCGATCTACACGCTGCTGCTATCGGTGATCATTCTGAAGCATGCGCAGGAGAATACCATCTCCATGAGCAGCCGCTTCTATCGTCCCGCCGTTGCAAGCGCAATGCTCGTTCTCGTCGCCCTGCCGGGGCTTGCAGCCAGGGAGCGCGGTGCCGAAGGAGTACTGTCGCTGACGTGGAGCACGAGCGGCTATGCCCTTTTCGTGGAGCGCTCGTCGGTGGCGGGGGCGGGCGTCAGCGGACGCAAGCTGCATCGGATCATGTTCGATCCGCATTGGCATGATGCCAACGCAATGACGGAAGTTCCCAGCAGGAGGGGCGCATAGGCGCAACAAACCATGAAGATAGCTGTTGTCGGAACGGGATATGTGGGTTTGGTCAGCGGCGCCTGCTTCGCCGAGTGGGGCCACACCGTCGTTTGCGTGGACAAGGATCCGCCCAAAATTGCCGGTCTCCGCCAGGGCAGAATGCCGATTTACGAGCCGCACCTCGACGAAATGGTCGAACGAAACTGTGCGTCGGGACGGCTTGATTTCACCTGCAACCTCGCTCGGGCGGTCAAGGAAGCGGCTATCGTCTTTATCGCCGTCGGCACTCCGCCTCGCACCGATCGGGGGGAACTCGATCTTTCCAGCCTCTACCGCACGGCGAGCGACCTTGCGCCGTTGATAGCCGACGACACGGTTGTCGTCGTCAAATCGACCGTGCCCGTCGGCACCGGCGACATGGTGCAGAAGATCATCGGGGCGACACGCAAGCCGGGCACGTTTTCCGTGGCCTCCAACCCGGAATTCCTGTGCGAAGGCGTTGCGGTACGCAATTCGCTCGCGCCGGACCGTGTCGTAATCGGCGTAGACGACGAGCGTGCCTATAAGCGCCTGCTGGAACTCTACGCCGACCCGATGAACCTCCAGGACATACCGCTTGTGGTGACGGCGCGGCGAACTGCGGAATTGATCAAATATGCGGCCAACGCATTTCTGGCGACGAAGATAACCTTCATCAACGAGCTTGCCGATCTTTGTGAGCGTCTGGGCAGCGATATCGAGGAACTGGCACTCGGGATAGGATTGGACAAACGCATAGGCATGACCTTCCTGACGGCCGGTCCCGGCTTCGGCGGCTCCTGTTTCCCGGGGGATACGCTCGCTCTTCTGCGAACCGCGCAGGACCATGGCGTCGCGCTGCGCGTGATCGAGGAAACCATTGCGGCGAATGAAGCCCGCAAGCGGCGAATGGCGCTCAGGGTCGTCGAAGCGCTTGGCGGCAATATGGACGGCCTGACCATCGCCATTCTCGGCCTCACATGCAGGCCCGACACGGACGACATGCGCGAAGCCCCCTCGGTCCCGCTGATCGAAGCGCTCCAGCGCTTTGGCGGCCATATTCGAGCTTACGATCCGATGGGGATCGAGAATGCCGCCAAGGTCCTCGATGACGTGGTGTTTTGCGACGATCCTTATGACTGCGCGCGCAATGCCGATGCAGCGGTCGTCATGACGGAATGGGCAATCATCAAGAACCTCGATCTGATCCAGCTCAAGGCGAATATGCGCCAGCCCATCCTGGTGGATCTCAGAAACGCCTTTCGCAGGGACGCCGCAGCACAGCTCGGATTCCGTATTTCGACAATCGGAAATTCGGCCAGCACAAAGGGCGATGTCCGAAGTATGGCGAGACAGAGGAACAAATCTCTAGGGACCGCGAAGGTCATACCAATTGCTATGGGGGAGAAAGACAATGGCATCATCATATAGCAAGCCGAGCCCTCTGGTCCGCGCAAGCGCGGCGACGCTTGCCGCCGTCATCATCCTCGGATCTGTCGCGTCAAGCAGCGCGGCCGCCGCGGGCAAGGACCTCAAATTGCCGGTCGACGCTCGCCCCATGACGGCGTTCGAGCTCTACCAACTCTACCGCGACAAGAGCTGGCAATGGCCGGATGGCGCCGGGCAGATGCAGGACGCAAATCGTCGTTTCGCTGCCTGGGTCGACGGCAAGGAAGGCAAATCCTGGGCCGAAGGCCGTTGGAGCGTAAGCGATGCCGGCCGCATGTGCTTTGAAGCGACCTGGTACGCGGCGAATGGCAAATTCCCGGCCAAGACCTGCTTTCTGCACCGCATTCTCAATGAAACCGTATACCAGAAGCGCGAGCCCGGTGGGACATGGTTCATATTTCGCCATGCCGCGGCCAAAGACGCCGACGAGGCGAAAAAGCTGATCGCCAGCGATCTGGTTACTGAACGACTGAGCATCGTGAAAGCCACCTTGAACACGAGCAAGGCCGAACTGAAGAAGGAGGCAGTCCAATGAAAACGGCATTCAAGTTTACCGCAGCCGTCGTTTGCTTCGCAGGTTTGTCCGGAGCGATCTACGCCGCCAACAATGGTCTCGAAACGGCGGGCGGCAGTCAAAACATGTTCCATGACAAGAGGCCGATCATCACACCGCAATCGCTGCCATCGGGCGCATACGATCCGAACGGCGATTTCTCGAATGACCCCAATCCCAAGATCGAGCATCTTTTCCTTCCCTGGGAAGATGTGGATCTGGCAACGCTTGGGGTCGCCGACAGCTATGCGCGCCAGCGCGGCCGCTCGCTGCTGATCACAGTCGAGCCCTGGTCCTGGGCACGCAACTGGCGCGTCACGCCGGACGATCTTTTCCAGGGGATCGTGGATGGGCACTACGATGCGAACATGGCATCGATATGCTCGGCCGCCGCCAAGCTAAAGCAGCCCGTTACCATTCGCTGGGCCCAGGAAATGGATGAAAAGAACGGGCAGTTCACCTGGGCCTACTGGAACCCGGCGCAATATGTGAAGGCGTATAAGCACGCCATCGATGTCTGCCGCCGCCATCTTCCGTCCGCCAAATACATGTGGTCGCCGATGGGCAAGGAAGGGCTTGAAGCCTATTATCCGGGAGATCAATATGTCGATGTCGTAGGCCTCTCGGTCTTCGGCTACCAGCCTTTCGACCAGCGCATGCTTGGACGCGACTCGACCTTCGTCGAGGCGACCAAACCAGGCTATGACCGGGTCAAAGCTTTCGGAAAGCCGATCGTGATCGCGGAGCTGGGCTACCAGGGAAATGAAGCCTATGTCCATGCCTGGGCCGAGGAAGCCGCCAAACCGCATGACGAGTTCAAGAATATCGTTGGGGTGGTGTATTTCGACGATCGCGAGACCTACCCGTGGCCTCATGGTCTTGGGCGCCCGGACTGGCGTGTTGTCAGCCCTCTGTTGAACTGAAACAACAACAAGAATGGAGGCGAAGATGTCTCTTGCAAAGTTCTTTATATCAGGTGCAGCCCTATCGATGTTGCTGCTGGGTGGATCGGCACATGCTGCGAGCCGGCAGCATGCCGATTGGATAATCGAGCGCTCTGCCATTCAGGCAACATCGATAAGCGCCTCGGACGTGCGGAGCCTTTACGCCGGCCGGTCGTGGATTTGGAAAGATGGTGCCGGCTATTTTTCAGCCAAGCAAGGCAGCTTCATGGCCTGGTCGCATCCCGGCGCCGAGAAAACTTATGCCAAAGGCACCTGGTATGCGACCTTCAATGGCAAGCTATGCATGAAGGCGCGTTGGCAGAGCAAGAAATACGACGTGGACAAGACGTCCTGCTTTTTGCATCGTGAGAAAGACGGCGTCATCTACCAGAAGCGTCTACCGGACGGAAAGTGGTATGTATTTCGTCACGATCCGCCGAGACATGACGACGAGGCAATGAAACTGCGCAAAGGTAACTATGTCAGCCGGCACTTACCTAGCTAACCGGATGCGGAGAAGATGTCGAGCATGCGGGATCAATCGAGTATGACGACACCATCGATTGAGACATTCGGGACCGTTCTGGCAATGGGATCAATTGCCAGAAGGTTTCAACCGTTCAACGATTGTAGCAATGCGAGGTGCGTCCAAAGCCGCTCGGCGTGCAGATATAGGGTGCGCCCTTGAAATACTCGTCGGCCGAAACCGTTGTCCTCTTGCGGATCTGACCAGTTCCATAAAAGTACATGTTGCTTTCGCTTTTCTTCATGTACAGGTCGATGGTCTTGTATTTATATTTATCTAAGGTTGCGGAAACCGCGTTTTCTGCAGGATAGGCAAGAAAAAGGGTGCACAAGCAAACAGAAGTCAAGCTTGATACAAGACGAGAAAGATAAAACTTCGGCTCAATTGGGTTTACTACCATTTGCTTACTTCCATGTCCTCTATGTTTCGTTTCTACATCCATTCAAATTATTTCGATCTCTCGATAAAACTCTTGAAACTATTAGAGAATAATGTTTAAGTAACTGTTACGAGTATTGAAGTAAGGTTTGCGGCAATGCGACCCTCTCGGGTATCAGTTTTGCGTTCCTTGCGATGGCCGCCGGAGATCATCACCCGGGCAGTTTGGCCTTCTGCCAAGCTGCTCGTCGCGCTGTCGAACAGAACTGTCCGCCTCATCAAAGATGAGGACGCAACCTGTCGTGCGTTTATCCCTCTCTCTTCCTGTTACAATACGGAAACAGATTCGTTCCGGCATGAAAAGTTGGAAATCAGGCTGGATCTCACGAGAAGGCGGCTAATCCACAAACAAATGCGGTTTTAATATGATCAACTGGTGTTGGGGCCAGCTGCAGAATTTTCAAGGGGCGCGCTGCAGCCGCGGCAAGTACAACACGCCATGTAGTGTCGAGGGATCGCTACAATGATGTGGGGCAAAGCAGATATTTCGTTTGAACAGCCCAAGGCCGTCGAGCGCCGGCGCTGGCCGCGCTCACCTCAGGCACCGCTTTACAGCGAGCTTCCCGAAACAACGGAGCTGGCGTCGCTGCCGTTTTCAACGGAGGAGCTGCGCCCCGATCGACAATTTGCAGCCTGGCAGGAGCGCATGGCTCCGCTGGTCGATATGCGGCTGCAGAACCAAGCAAAAGCGTGCGAGCCGTTCGCGGTTAAGCAGGTCGTATGGAACCTCGAAGGAGTCTTGCTCATTCAGCAGGACACTCCGGCGTTCAGTTTCGAACGCTCCCCCGAAAAGGTGCGCTTCAGCTCGATAGATCATTGGCAGATCACCTTCCTGCGCACTGGAAAGACATGGACGAGCGTTAACGGCAAGGTTGTCGAAAACGAGCCCGGCATGATGGAAATCCGAATGCTGGGCTGCCCCTTTTACGGACGAACCTCGCCGGCGCAATCCACGACGCTGATCCTGCCATGCGATCTGTTTGCCGCCTATGGCGGACTGCCGAGCGCCAGCAGCAATATTGTCCTTGGAGGCCCGCGCGTCTCGTTACTTTCGAGCTACATGGATTTCCTCGAAGTCAATCTCCTTCGCTTGACCAGAGATGATCTTCCAGGCGTCAGGAACCAGCTTCGCGAGATGGTGTTCCATACAATCTCTCCCTTGGTCCACAGCGAGATCGACGGCGAAATATCGCAAAGCGGTTTGATGACCCGGGCAAGGCATTTCATTCAGAACAACCTGGGCTCAGCAGAATTGACGCCGGAAACCCTGAGCCGCGAATTGGCGATCTCGCGGACGCGCCTTTACGAGCTGTTTCAGACCTCGAGCGGAGTGCTCAACTATATAAGAAGAAGACGGCTTCTGGCCGCGCGCGCCGCACTCAACGATCCCGCCGATGGCCGGAAAATCGGCGAAATCGCCAGCCAGTTCTGTTTCGAGTCCGCCGCCAACTTCTGCCGGGCTTTCACCCATGAGTTCGGCTACAACCCAAGCGAAGTGCGCAGGCATTCGCGCGATTTCAAGACGGAAGCGCCATCGCGCACGGCTATGGTCTCAAGCTTCGATAACTGGCTCGGTACGCTTGGTCTTTGACGATAAAGACCGGCATCGACGTCGCAATGTGCTACCTTGCAAGGCTAGGAGCCTGTTTGATATCGTTGCCAAGCGTGATATGTTCCGTATTTGTTCGACCCGCTGCGAGTTACGGCGGCGTTGAACGCCGGAGCATGATGTCGAAAACTGCGTGCGGTTTTCGCACCACATCATCCACACAACGTCATTTCAGCGCGGCCTGATTCCAGCGCGGATTACCGAGACGATAATGAACGATATGAGCTCGACGCCGGTCCGCAAAATCATCCATGTGGACATGGATGCCTTCTACGCGTCGGTCGAACAGCGTGACAATCCCGAACTGCGCGGCAAGCCGCTAGCGGTCGGTGGGTCCGCGGCGCGCGGCGTTGTGGCGGCGGCAAGCTATGAGGCCCGCGCCTTCGGCGTTCGTTCGGCCATGCCGTCGGTGACGGCGAAGCGCAAATGCCCGGATCTGATTTTCGTGCCGCCGCGCTTCGACGTCTACAAGGCCGTGTCGCAGCAGATCCGCGAGATCTTCGCCGAATATACGCCGCTGATCGAGCCGCTCTCGCTCGACGAGGCGTATCTCGACGTCACCGAAAACCTCAAGGGCATGGAGATTGCCACCGAAGTCGCGCTGGAAATCCGGGCCAGGATCAAGCAGGTCACCGGGCTCAACGCTTCCGCCGGCATCTCCTACAACAAGTTTCTCGCCAAGATGGCAAGCGATCTGAACAAGCCCAACGGCCAGGCGGTGATCACGCCGAAGAACGGGCCAGCCTTTGTCGAGGCGCTGCCCGTCGGCAAATTCCACGGCGTGGGGCCGGCGACCGCCGAACGCATGCGCAAATACGGCATCGAAACCGGGCTCGATCTGAAAGCGAAGTCCCTCGCCTTCCTGCAGGAGCATTTCGGAAAGTCCGGATCGTATTTCTACGGGATCGCCCGGGGCATCGACGAACGTCAAGTGAGGCCCGACCGGATCCGCAAATCCGTCGGCGCAGAGGATACGTTTCCCGAGGATATCGACGATCTCGATCTGGCTACGGCGGAATTGCGGCCGCTTGCAGAGAAGGTCTGGCACTACTGCGAGGCAAGCGGCATCAGCGGCAAGACGGTAACCGTGAAGATCAAATACTCTGATTTCACGCAGGCCACGCGCAGTCGGACCATCCCTGTTCCGGTCGCGGGCTTGAGCGAGATCCTCGAAGCGGCATCTGCACTTCTGGCGACCGTCCATCCGTTCAGGCGGCCGGTTCGGCTGCTCGGCGTCACGCTTTCATCCCTGACGAACGAAGAAACCGACGATAGCCGCGCACAGCCCCAGCTCGATCTCGGCATTTAATTGCCGGTCATGGTGGCGACACGGCGAACCCAGGCCTTGCCTTGGTCCGCGCGTGCCGAACCTGTAGAAATATGACTAAATTCCTCTTGTTTTTGACCGGCCGGCAAGGCTATACCGCCGCGGATGTTTTCAACCGTCCCTCTCTGGCCGCAACGATCAGGATATTTTTCGTGACCATATTGAAATCACTTTTGGCCGTCTCAGCTCTTTGCATGGCGCTTGGCCTTGCCGCACCGGCGGCATCTGCCGCATCCACCAGCTATCCGCTGACACTCGATAATTGCGGAACCAAGGTCACTTTCCAGAAAGCGCCGGAACGGGCGATCGGGCTTGGCCAGAACAGTGCCGAAATTCTTCTTTTGCTTGGTCTGCAGGATAAAATGGCCGGCACCGCCTTCTGGCCCAACAAGGTTCTGCCGCAGCTTGCGGAAGCCAATTCCAAGGTCAAGCTGCTGACGGTCGAGTTTCCGACCTTTGAATCGATCCTCGCTGAAAATCCTGATTTCGTTGCAGCCGCACTACCGACCCTGATGGGACCGAGCAGCAAGGTGGCAAAGCGCGAGGACTTCGAGAAGCTCAATATTCCCACCTATGTTTCCCCCAGTGTCTGCCCAGCCCAGGGCGCCTCTCAGGACAAATACGGCAATGCCGCCCGTAGCCAGATCTGGAACATGAGCGCGCTCTACCAGGAAATCGATGAGCTCTCGCAGATTTTCGATGTCCGCGACAAGGGCCAGGCGCTGATCGAGGATTTCAAAAAGCGGGAAGCGGCACTGCGCGCGAATGCGCTGAAGGACGGCAAGAAGCTCTCCTATGTCTTCTGGTTCTCCAGCCCGTCGCCATCTGCAGATGCCTATGTCGGCGGAAAAAACAGCCCTTCAGCTTATATCGCCGACCTGCTTGGCGGCCGCAATGCCATTACCACCGAAGCGGAATGGCCGACACTGGGCTGGGAGAGTATCATAGCCGCCAATCCAGACGTCATCGTCGTCGCCAGCCTCGACCGCAATCGCTGGGAGCTCGACAAGCCGGAAGCCAAGATCAAGTTTCTCACCACCGATCCGGCCGTCAGCGAGCTTCCTGCGGTCAAGAACAAGGCTATCGTCGTCATGGACGGTCAGGCCATGAACCCGACCATCCGCACGATCTATGGCGCCGAGCAGGTGGCCCAGCAGCTCAAGGCCCTAGGTCTGCTGAAGTGATCGACGCGTACCGCAACCTGCGGCAACTGGCTGCCTTCGGCCTGTTGCTGCTGGCCTCCCTTGCAGCAATCGGCCTGATCATCGGTATCAGCGTCGGCATCGGTGACCTGCCGATACCGCTGTCGACGACGTTTTACGCCATCACCAACAGGCTGGGCTGGACAGGCGTCGAGCTCAACCGCATCCACGAAACAGTCATCTGGGATTATCGCCTCAGCCGGGCATTGGTGGCGGCTTTCTGCGGAGCGGGCCTGGCGCTGTCGGGCGCAATCATGCAATCGCTGCTCCGAAATCCCCTTGCCGAACCCTATGTGCTCGGCATCTCGGCGGGTGCTTCGACGGGGGCCGTCGCAGTCGTCATCCTGGGCGTCGGCGCCGGTGCGGTTTCACTGTCGGCAGGCGCCTTTGCCGGCGCATTCGCCGCCTTTTTCTTCGTCGCTCTCCTTTCCAACGGCACACGAGGCGGCACGGACCGCACCATCCTTGCCGGCGTCGCCGCCTCCCAGCTGTTCAACGCCGCGACGTCCTATATCGTAACGACATCGGGGAACGCCCAACAGGCACGCGATGTCATGTTCTGGCTGCTCGGGAGTTTCGGCGGCGTCCGCTGGCCGGAATTCATGCTGGTATCGACGATCGTCAGCTTCGGGCTTGCCGCCTGCCTGCTCTACGCGCGCATCCTGGATGCCTTCGCCTTTGGCGACGAGGCAGCCTCGTCGCTTGGCGTCAATGTCGGGCGGGCGCGGATGGGGCTCTTTGCGCTGACCGCGATGATGACGGCAACCATCGTCAGCATGGTCGGCTCGATCGGCTTTGTCGGTCTCGTCGTACCGCACACGGCGCGCTTCGTCGTCGGGCCGCTTCACATCCGCCTGCTGCCGGCTTGCGCCATCATCGGAGCGATGTTCATGGTACTGGCGGATATCGCCTCACGCGCCCTCATCCCACAGCAGGTCCTGCCGATCGGGGTGGTTACGGCGCTTGTCGGCGTCCCGTTCTTTGCAATCATCCTCTATCGGTTCCAACGCGCGTCATGAGCATCAAGGCTGACAACGTCATCTGGAAAATCGGCGGAAAGACCGTGCTCGACGGCGTCTCCTTCGAAGCGCCTGCGGGAAAAATGCTCGGCCTGCTCGGGCCGAATGGCTCGGGGAAAACGTCGCTCTTGCGTCTGCTGGCCGGATTGAAGAAGCCGAATTCCGGCCGCATCACGCTTGAAGGGCGCGACCTTGACAAGATGCCTCGCCGGGCGATCGCACGGCGTGTCGCCTTTGTAGAGCAGCACAGCACGACCAATGCCAATCTCCAGGTCATTGACGTCGTAAAGCTCGGCCGATTTCCGCATCGGTCGATGTTCTCAGGCTGGACCTCGGCCGATGACGAAAGCGTGGAAAGCGCCCTTGAGCGCGCCGGGATGAAGGAAAAGCGCAACGACCGTTGGCAGAGCCTGTCGGGCGGAGAGAAACAGCGCACCCATATTGCCCGCGCCCTGGCGCAGGCACCGAAGGAGCTCATCCTCGACGAGCCGACCAACCATCTCGACATCCAGCATCAGATCAGCCTGATGCGGCTGGTTTCCGGCCTGCCGGTCACCAGCATCATCGCCCTTCACGATCTCAACCACGCCGCCATGTTCTGCGACCAGCTGATCATCATGCAGCAGGGCCGGATCGTCGCCTCCGGCACCCCGGAAACTGTGCTGACCGAAGACCTCCTGCGGGACGTCTTCGCCGTGGAAGCCCGGGTCGAGATCTCGCCTCATCACGAGCGGCCGCATATCCATTATCTGCGATAGGTCACTTGAGCCGGCCGCCTGTCTCTCGAATGCGGGCGGCAAAGCGATCGAAGCCGTCTTAGCCGGTAAGCGGGAATCCGGACCGTGACATCCTTTTTCGTTACCGGCAAAAGACGGCTTACTTTCACACCGGGCTTGCGAGACGTCGCGAATATGGAGAACTATATTCCGCACCAATGGCCCATGCCAAAGTGAAGAACATCGGGAGGAACAAATGACGGATAGGCTCAAGGGCAAGATTGCCATCATTTCAGGCGGGGCCACCGGCATGGGCGGAGCGGCCTCGCGCTTGTTTGCGGCAGAAGGTGCGAAGGTCGCGATCATCGATCGAAATGCCGCGGCGGCGGCGGAGACGGTGCGGGCCATTCAAGAAGCAGGTGGCATTGCCGATTATTGGGTCGCTGACGTTTCAGACGAAGAAGCCGTCAATGCGGCCGTCAAAGGTATCGAAGAGCGTTTCGGCGCCGTGACCGTACTCTTCAATCATGCCGGCACCATCGTCATCAAGCCGTTCCTCGAGACAACATTGGAGGAATGGGAATGGTTGCATGGCGTCAATGTGCGCTCCATGTTTCTGACGACCAAGGCAGTGCTGCCGGGCATGATCGCAGCCGGCGGCGGCTCCATCGTCTGTACATCATCGATCTCGGCGGTTGCGGCAACACCGATGGAAGTGCTTTACGATACGACGAAAGGCGCCGTGCACATGTTCGCCCGCGCCATTGCCGTCGAGTTTCGCGATCGCAATATTCGTTGCAATGCCGTTTGCCCCGGCTTCATCCGCACGCCGCACGGCTTGCGCGAGGTGGCTGCGCTGCAAGCTCTTGGTGTTGATGTTTCGGACGCAGCAATCGCCGCGCAGCAAGGCCGGATCGGAGAGCCGGAAGATGTTGCGCGCGCCGCCCTCTACCTTGCCTCTGACGAGTCCAATTTCGTCAATGGCATCCATCTTTTCGTCGACAATGGATTTACCGCAATCTGAACCTCTGACGGCTCAGCAACTGCGTCTCATTGCCATCCGGCATGGCCTGCATGTTTTCTTGACATCGTCTCATTATACAATATATAATATTGTATATTAATATGAATAGAGAACAGCGCCATGGACGCCGTACAAATCAATGATCGACTGACAGTATCGGCCCAACCGGATACGGCCGCCTTTGCTGGCTTTGCGGGGCGCGGCTTCGTGGCGGTCATCAATGCTCGTCCGGAGGGTGAAGAGCAGGGTCAACCCGGCAATGCCGCCGAGGCCGCCGCCGCTCGCGCTGCCGGTCTCGGTTATACCTTCCTGCCGGTCACCAACTCCACCATTACCGACGCGGATATCGAGGCCTTTCAGAAAACCTTGAAAGATGCGAAAGGGCCGGTCCTTGCTCATTGCAAGAGCGGCACTCGCGCGCTGGCGCTCCATGCAATCGGCGAGGTGCTCGACGGGCGGATGAAGCGCGAAGACGTGGTGGCCTTCGGCAAGGGTCATGGGTTTGACCTGACGGGCGCGGCCAATTGGCTCGCTCGAAAAGAGCGGAAAATACCCCATGTCAAGGGCTTCTACGACGCGCGCACCGGCAGCATCCAGTATGTCGTCAGCGACCCGGCAACTCGGGCTTGCGCCATCATCGATCCTGTCTTGGATTTCGACGAAAAATCCGGCGCCACTGCCACCCTCAATGCTGATGCGATCCTGGATTACGTGCACGCCGAAAATCTCGCCGTTGAATGGATTCTCGACACCCATCCCCATGCCGATCATTTCACGGCAGCCTCCTACCTGAAGGAGAAGACCGGCGCATCGACCGCGATAGGCTCGCGTGTGGTTGACGTCCAGAAGCTCTGGAAAGATATCTACAATCAGCCGGATATGGCTGCCGACGGCTCGCAATGCGATCGGATATTTGCCGATGGTGATACGTTCAAGATCGGCAATCTCGAGGGTCGCGTCATATTCTCGCCCGGCCATACGCTTGCTTCAGTCACCTATGTCATCGGCGACGCAGCCTTCATTCACGACACGATATTCATGCCTGATTCGGGTACGGCGCGGACCGATTTCCCGGGCGGCAGTGCCAAGGCTTTGTGGAATTCCATTCAGAACATCCTGGCGCTTCCCAATGAAACGCGCCTGTTCACCGGCCACGATTATCAACCTGGCGGTCGAAACCCGAAATGGGAGAGCACGGTCGACGAGCAGAAGCGGTCCAATGCGCATCTCGCTGGCATGACGGAAGACCGATTTGTGGCGCTGCGCGAAGCGCGCGACCGGACACTGCCCATGCCGAAGCTGATCCTCCACGCACTTCAGGTGAATGTGCAGGGTGGTCGCTTGCCGGAGCCTGAGGACAACGGCCGCCGTTATCTCAAATTCCCGCTCAACGCATTGCAGGGGGCTGCATGGTAACGGAAATCGAAAAATCGGTTCTCTCCGCCATGTCGCTCGAGGATATGGCGAGGCGGTCGGCCGAGGTCGCATCCCTCCTGCGGACATTGGCGCATCCCATGCGACTGATGCTTGCATGCAGCTTGGCCGAAGGCGAATATTCAGTCAGCGAATTGGAGGAAAAGCTCCATATCCATCAGCCTAATCTGTCGCAACAGCTCGGTGTGTTGCGCGAAGCGGGTGTCGTCGAAACCCGTCGAGAGGCCAAGCAGATCTTCTACCGATTGACAGAGGAAAAAGCCGCGCAGCTTATCGAAGCGCTCTATTCGATCTTCTGCCTGCCGGAGGAAAGGTCATGACCGGGCATTTATCGGCCGTCCTCGCCGCCATTTGCCAGCGGAACGAATAATCCGAGTTTCACGTCGCGCAGGACCACATTCGTGTGCATGCGGCGGATCTGGGGATTCTCCGCCATGATCAAGGCGGCGATATCGTCATAATGCTCGACATCCCTGGCTGTGACGATCGCAATGAGGTCGACGGCACCGGTGACATAATAGACCTGCTGGATGTGATCCTGTTTCTCCGCCCAAATTCGGAACTTGGCAAGCGCATCATAGTTGTCCCGTTCGATCTCCATGCCGACGATGAAGACCATCGAGGTTCCGGTCGCCTTACGGTCCACGACCGCAATTTCGGCCTTGATGATACCATCCTCGCGCAACCTTTTCAGGCGTCGCTGCACGGCGGACGTCGAAAGACCGACCTCGTCGGCGATGGCTTCGGCGGTGAGCTGACAGTTGCGTTGGACGATATCGAGGATATCGCGATCGAAGCGATCCAGATTTTCCATCCCATTCCTCTGGTCGGCTGGTGAAATTGCGTGGCGACATCCTCATTCTATCACAAAAGATGCATTTGAAATAGATTTTTGCTTTTTTTATGCAGAACGATCGGAAATTGCGCGCAAATTCTGCTCACCTTCGCGATATTCTCCGCAAATTGTCTTTTATCGGAATTATGCATGGCAGAGCCCTCCTCCCAGGCACTTTGTGTGGAAGATCTTCACAAGAGCTTTGGTTCACACGAAGTCCTCAAGGGCATTTCAACCTCGGCTAGGCAAGGGGATGTCATTGCCGTCATCGGCTCGTCCGGTTCCGGCAAGAGCACGTTTCTGCGGTGTATAAATCTGCTCGAAATGCCCGACCGTGGACGCATCGTCGTCAATGGCGAGGAAATAGCCTTGAAACAGGCACGGCAAGGACGGACGCAGCCGAAAAGTTGGCGACAGATCGAGCGGATCCGCAGGGGCCTCGGCATGGTATTCCAGAGTTTCAATCTCTGGGCGCACATGACTGTTCTCGAAAACATCATCGAAGCTCCGGTGCATGTTCTGGGCTTCCCTCGCCGCGAAGCGATCGAAAAGGCGGTGGCTCTTCTCGATAAAGTCGGGCTTTACGACAAGCGCGATGCCTATCCGGCCTTTCTTTCCGGAGGTCAGCAGCAAAGAGCGGCAATCGCCCGCGCACTCTGCATAGACCCGGCGGTGATGCTCTTCGACGAACCGACATCGGCGCTCGACCCGGAACTGGTGGGTGAAGTGCTCAAGGTCATCCGCGATCTCGCCGAAGAAGGCCGAACCATGCTGCTGGTTACGCATGAGATGCGGTTTGCCCGAGATGTCGCCAGCCACGTTCTTTTTCTTCATCAGGGACGGATCGAGGAAGAGGGGGCGCCTGAACAGGTCTTCGATGCTCCGCTCAGCGCCCGCTGCCGCGAATTCACCGGCATGCTTTCGCCCTGATCTTCACGTCCCCGCACAACAACAACACCAGGAGAACCCCGCACATGAAACTGCTTCCCATGCTGCTTGCCGGCGTAACACTTGCCCTTTCCGCCATGACGGCGCAGGCCGAAGTCCGCTTCGGCATCATGAACGAATCCTATCCGCCCTTCTTCGCCAAGGATGCCTCCGGCAAATGGCAGGGCTGGGAAATCGACATGATGGACGCCGTCTGCGAGCAGATGAAAGAGAAATGCTCGATCGTCGAGCTTTCCTGGGACGGTCTCATTCCGGCGCTTCAGAGCAAGAAGTTCGACGTGATCTGGTCATCGATGTCGAATACGGCGGAGCGTTCGAAAGTCATCGATTTCACCGACAAATATTACAATACGCCCAGCACGCTGATCGGTCCGAAGGACCAGAAGCCCGGCGCGACGGCAGACGATGTCAAGGGCAAGACCATCGGCATCCAGGTGTCAACCATTCAGTCGGAATATTACAAGAAATACTTTGCCAAGGTCGCGGACGAAAAGACCTACCAGACGCTCGATGAAGCATTTCAGGACCTCGCAGCCGGCCGCATCGACTATGTCTTCGGCGATTCGCTTGCGCTTGATGCCTTCCTGAAAAGCGATGGCGGCAAGGATTGCTGCGCCAAGATGGGCGACGTCGCCGACGACAAGGAAATCCTCGGAGCAGGCGTTTCCGGCGGCCTGCGCAAGGAAGACACCGCGCTCAAGGCTAAGCTCAATGCGGCCATCGCCGCGGTGCGCGCCAGCGGCAAATATGACGAAATCACCAGGAAGTATTTCAGCTTCGATATCTACGGCGCCAAGTAAACGATCGTAGCGATGGCGACCTCCCAACAAGCCATTCTCGACCTGCTCTCCCCCTATCCGCCCGGATGGGGTGGAGTGCTGCTGACGGGCGCCGCCTCCACGGTCGCCATCTCCGCCGGCGCGTTTCTGATAGGCCTTCTTCTTGGTATCGGCGGCGCACTGGGCAAGCTTTCCGGCATCAGGCCACTCGGCCTTTTGCTGGAACTTTACACCACCGCCATCCGTGCGGTCCCCGAGCTGATCCTGATCGTCGGGCTCTATTATGCCGGAATGGACGGTCTCAACCGGCTCCTTGCGGTGCTCAATTTCTCCGCCTTCGAATTGAATGGCTTTGCGGTCGCCGTCGCCGTGCTCGGCTTCGTGCAGGGTGCCTACATGACGGAGGTGCTGCGCGGTGCGATCCTTGCCATTCCCGTAGGCCAGATCGAGGCGGCAAAGGCTTTCGGCATGGGACCACGTCTGCGTTTCCGCCGCATCATCCTGCCCGCCCTGCTGCCGAACGCGCTACCGGGACTTGCCAATCTTTGGATGTCGGTCACCAAGGACAGCGCTCTCGTCGCGGTCGTCGGCTACCAGGAGCTCGCTCTCGCCACGCGTCTCGCCGGCGCGAGTACCAAGCATTACTTCATCTTTTTCCTGGCCTCCGCCCTCATCTATCTCGCCCTCACGCTCGTCTCGAATGCGGTGTTCAAGCTGATTGAGCGTCGGGTGCGGCGTGGCCAGCCGAAGCTTGCGTGAGGAGCGTTGACATGACCTTCTCATGGATCAATGCCTATTGGCCGCTTCTGTTGACGGGAGCCTGGCAAACGCTGTCGCTGCTTGCGATTTCCGTTGTCTTCGGCTTCATCATCGCAATCGGCCTCGCCTTCGCGCAGATCAGCAGCAATCGCCTTCTCCGGTATGTCGCCAGCGCTTATTGCACCTTCTTCCGGGGTACGCCGCTGCTGATCCAGCTCTGGCTGCTCTATTATGGCGTCGGCTCTCTTTTGCCTGTCATCCCCGGCATTCGCCAGAGCCTGCTTTGGCCGGTCCTGCGCGAAGGCTTTTTCTTCGCCGCCGTCAGCTTCACGCTGAACTATGCGGCTTACGAAGCGGAGGTGCTGCGCGGCGCATTGCTTGCCGTCCCGAAAGGCGAGCTGGAGGCCGGCCGCGCATTCGGCATGCGGCCCTTCACGCTGACGCGGCGCATCTGGCTGCCACGCGCCATTCGCATCGCACTGCCGACGATCGGCGGCGAAATTGTCATGCAGCTGAAAGCAACGCCGCTGGCTTTCACCGTCACCGTGCTGGATCTCTACGCCGTTGCCACCAAGGTGCGTCAGGACACGCTGCTCGTCTACGAACCGCTGATCGTCGTGACCATCTTCTATCTCATCATCACAGCCATCATCGCGCGAGCCTTCCGCTTCCTGGAGGCGCAGGTTCCCGTGCGGCGCTAACCGGGGGCACGAAGGAGGGGCCGCGCCGCACCTCTCCGCATGCCCGACCTTTCTGGAGATTCATTTATGAGCAAATTCCTGATCCTCGACGGCGGCATGAGCCGCGAACTCCTTCGTCTCGGCGCCGAGTTGAAGCAGCCGGAATGGTCGGCACTGGCGCTGATCAATTCGCCCGAGATAGTCCGACAGGTCCACGACGAATTCATCGCCGCCGGCTCGGACGTCGTAACTACCAACAGCTACGCGCTCGTGCCATTCCATATCGGTGAAGAGCGGTTCCGGGCCGACGGTGCCGCTCTGATTGCGCGTGCGGGACGATTGGCGCGCGCCGCCGCCGACGCCTGCAAGGACCGTAAGATCCTGGTTGCCGGCTCCCTGCCGCCGATCTTCGGTTCCTACGAGCCGCAGAATTTCGATCCGTCTCGGGTCCAGGATTATCTCAAGGTTCTGGTGGAAAATCTCGATCCTTACGTCGATGTCTGGCTCGGCGAAACCCTCAGCCTGATCGCCGAAGGAGAAGCCGTTCGCACCGCGGTTGCCGAAACCGGCAAGCCGTTCTGGATCTCCTTCACCCTGGCGGATGACGCCGCTCAGCGGAACGGCGCCTCTCCCGCGCTCCGTTCCGGGGAAAGGGTGGAGGATGGGGCTCGATGGGCCGCTTCGTCCGGTGCGGAAGCGCTTCTGTTCAATTGCAGCAAGCCGGAAGTCATGCGCGCGGCGGTCGATACGGCGGGAGAGGTCTTCAGGAGCAGCGGTTCGGCCCTGCAGATCGGCGTCTATGCCAATGCCTTCGAAGGGGAGCAGGGCGAATCCGCCGCCAATGAAGGCCTTCATGCCACCCGTGACGATCTGAACGATGACGCCTATTCGCGTTTCGCCTGTTCATGGGTCGATGCCGGCGCGACGATGGTCGGCGGCTGCTGCGGGATTGGCGCGGGACATATTCACCAGCTGAGGCGATCCCTGACGCATGCCGTTGAGGCGGCAGGCAATTCCTGACATATATGCACGCAGGCGACTTGCCGGCATGGATATCGCGTCATGAATGGATCAACACCGGAAAAAAGCAGGATGCGCGCACCCGCGGGCTCCGTTACCGGGCTTTGCTCGGCATCCGCGACCATGTTTGCAGTCGGGATGGCGTTCCTCGGCTATTGGGGCGTGTATGAACAGGGACCCTGGCATATCTCCGATTATTTCGTGGTGGTTTTAGCCATCATCGGATTTGCAGCGCTTGGCTGCGTGCCCTGGATCGTGACGACTCCCGTGGCGGAAGAAGAAGCGGAAAAAGTGGTCGAGGCCAGGCGAGCCTTGGCGCTGGGAATAGCCTTTATCTGGCTATCCGTCTGTATAGCGGTATTCGCCTGAGCAATTGTGGCGCCATAACGACGCGACGGCACAAGGAGCCTGACTCCAGTGCCGTCGCAAAGCCGGGACAATCTTATTTTTTCACACTCAAGGCGGCAATCCGATCGACCGCTGCCGAAAAGCCTTGCAGCGAGATTTGAAAACCGAGCGCATTGCCACCGTCGGCAACGACCTTGAGATTCAGGCGTGAACCGTTGCGCAATTTGGCAAGCGTCGCCGCGTCGAGCGGAAGCAAGGCAATGCAACCATTGGGCAGGCAGGTGCGAAAGCGCACCGGCTTCAACGGCGGCTGGTCATCGATATTCGGCGTCACGCCGGAGTCGAGAACGATGCCGAACGGCAGCAGAAGCGTCGCAAGCCCGCTGCCGTCGGGACGCATCTGTAATTCGACGGCAAGCAGCCGCTGACCATTCTGTTGGGTTTGATCCTGCGAAATCGTGCATACCGGCGCCTTGTCGCTTTGGCTGCATGCGACGCGCCAGTCCTGATAGGCCTCCTGCAGGCTTGAGGCACCGTTTGGTAGCGCCGATTGGGCAAAGGCCATGGACGCAACCGTCAAAGTGGCGCCCGCGCAGGCAAGGGTGAGCATCGCCCGAAACATGTGACCGACCGTGCGGGATGAAATGAACGTCGAAACTGGCAAAGGATGAGGTCTTTCTGCTTGGAGCAAAATATTTCCACGGCCGGCACCGCGGGGCATCAGGGGTATGCGTCATGCCGATGAGCGATGATCGCGAAATCCATGCTTTCGCGATCATGGCTGCGGATGGTTACGTGCACACCCACTCGCGGACTGCGCAGGAAGAGCCGGAGCGCTCGCATGCCTTCAGCGCGAGATCTTCGGCTTCCTTGCGCGTCGGTGCCGAATTCGCGCTCCATGGCGTTGCCCGTTCGCGTTTTTCCTTGCCGATGGCAAGCGCCCCGCAATGATTGTACGGAAAGCCGGTCTTATCGTCGTCATCCCAGTGCCGGTGATTGCGGAACACGCTGACGACGACGCAGCTCTTGCCCTTGTCGTGCTCGCAATGCTTGAGCGCGATATCCATGGCTTCCTGCCGTTTGTCGGCGCCCCAGAAGAAGCCGTATTTCTCGTCGGGCGCGGAATAGGCGATGGCCGCCCAGATGCCGCGTTCGTCCGGCGGAGGCGCCGGCGGCTGCTCGGTCGTAAAGAGATCGGCGGCCCCCAAATGGGTGGTGGAGACGAACAGCATGCCGATCACAGCAATGGCGGATCTCAATTTCATTTGGTGCCCCCTTGTTTTCCTGCTGCCGAAGCGACCGAAATGACGATGCAGCCGTTTCCGGTCGGCAGAAGCATCGCATCGCCGCCATCGCTGCCGAGTTCGTAGACTCCGACCTGCCCGAGATTGTTGACGAGCTTGCTTCCGTTCGGGAACTTGGCCGAAACTTCCGGGCAAGAGCCTGTGAACGGTGCCACGCGGACCATGGCGCCTTCGCAGCCGGATGCGACGGGTGCCGCGAATACGATGCCGGCGGCCGGGCCGCTATAACCCTGCGTGGCGTAGTCCATGCCGACGAGGGCCTGCACCGCATGCTTGTCGGCCGCCTGGTTGTTCCAGATCGATTGGACATTGTATTGCGTGCCGTTGGTCAGCAACTGTCCAAGCACCGGAAAGATGGTCGAGCAGGACTGCAGGCCGGCCTTTTTGGCGTGCTGCAGGAACGGCGTGTCCGGCAGCGCCGGATTGGCGTCGTTCGCCGCGGCGACGGCCGGCTGCGATAGAAGGTTCCCGATCAGGTCATAGCGGGCGACCGCATAGCCACCGGCGCCGGCAATGGCGATGGCAAGCAGCGAGAGAAGGGTCGCCTTCCGCCACCTCCGCCCCGGTTTCACCTGATCGTCGGCCACGGTCTGAATTGCGGCGTCGTTCTTGTTCCGGGACATGATGCGCTCGTGGATCGATTGCTGGGTCATTGAAAATCCGTCCGTCACTTTATCGCCTTCACGGCGGTAGAAAGGCCCTTGAGGTTCGCAGTCACGCTGATCGTCTGCCCATCCGCCGTCGGATAGGAGATCGCCGGCGCGGTACTCTTCGAAATCTGCTCGCGCAGGACAGGCCCGATCGGGAGCATGCCGACGCAAACCGTTTGGTTGCAGCCGTCGAGCTTGACTTGAATAGGCTCCTTGCGGCCCTCGAACTTCACCAGGATGCGTCCGTCGCTCTTGGCAACCGGGGCGGTGCGCAAGATCATGTAGGGCTCGCCTCCCTTGGTGGCGGCGAGCGACCAGCTGAACGCGATCTGTCCCCGCTCGTTCTCGATGATCTGAGTGACGTTGCAAACCCGCTGGCGGACCTTCAGGTTTTCATCGCAGATCAGGGTCCAGTTTTCGAACGGGCGAATGGTTCTCTGATATTCGCCAGGCTTCAACTCCGGAGGAACGACGACCTCGGAAGGTTTTATGCGATAGGTTGGGAGGGCAGCCTCCTGCCCGGCCGCGAACGGGCCGAACAGGAGGCTGCAAGCCATGAAAGCCGGGACGCCGAGAAGCGCTCCTTTCAGCATGACGTGGCTCAGTTCAAAGTGAAGCTGAGACCAGCACCGACGCCCACCTGGCCGCCAGCCGCCGTACCCGACAGGTTGCCGCGGATGCGCCCGTCTTCGCTGGTATAGCCCGCACCGAAGGCGAGAGCGCCTTCACCCCGCCAGACGCCACCGCCGACAGCCACGCTCAGCTTGCCGGGGCGGTCGTCATAGCGAAGCGATGCCGCGGCAAGCCCAATCGCGGCCGCCTGTCTTGCTTCCGACCGCACGTCTCCGAGCTCCCTGTTCAGTTGCCCGAACTTCTGGTCCGTATAGTTGTTGGCCGAGGCCAGCGTCGTGGCGACAGCGTTATCTGTATAGGACTTGCCCTGGTTGAAGCTGTCGGTCAGCTGAGCGACATTGACGGCATCCGTCGAAGCGACACCCTTGCCGACATTGGAGATGACCACCGGTGCATTGACGTCGCCGCCCTGCAGCGTGATGCTGTTCTTCTTGCTGCCATCGGCATTGAGGTCATAGGTGACGGCATTCTTGGTAATCGTCCCGACACCGGTCTGCAGGCTGTTGATCGCCGAATTCGTCGCGGCGAGCTGCGAGCCGTTGATGGCGTCGGTGCTGTCGGACGAAATGCGGCCGGCCGCGACGTTCGTGATGGTTCTTTCAGACCCTGCAGCTCCAACACTCACAGTTCCCACAGGCGTGGTGCCGGCAAAGTCGTAGTGCTGGCCCTGAAGGTCCGTACCGGATGTGCCGACGGCTGCCTGCGTTGACGAACCGGAGCCCAAGGCCACATCATTGGCATTGTTGGCCTGCGCGCCCTGACCGAGGGCGACCGCACCCGTGCCTGCCGCTGCCGCGCCGTTGCCGGCCGCCAGGCTGCTTGCGCCGGTGGCGACACTCTGCGGACCGATCGCAACGCTGTCGGTGCCGCTGGCAGCGGAATCGGCGAGCGTCGAGTTGGCGTGGAAATATTTGATGCCGCCGCCATTGTTGATGTTGGTCAGCGTGTTGTTCACCGCACCGAACGCATCGTAAACCGTGGTGTAGTTGTTGCCCTGGATATTATAGGTCGGGCCGGTGACCGTGCCGTCCGGATTGACGGTCGTGCCGCCGCCGATCAGGTTGGTGATGTTGGTGCCGAGACCCTTGAGCTGGCTGACATTGACGGCATCCGTATCGGCCGAACCGGCTGCCAGATTGGTCAGCTTACGCTCCGAACCGGCCGAGCCGATCGACACTTCGCCGACGGAGGTTTGCGGGCTCGTAAGCGCAAAGCCGGTATAGCCGGCCTGAGCGCCCACACTCGTCACGGATTGCGCGCCGAGAGCGACGCTGTTGATGTTGTTGGCCTGCGCGCCGGCGCCCAATGCGACCGATTGGATTCCTCCAGCCACCGAGTTCGTACCAAGGGCGACGCCGTCGGCCAGCATGACATGGGCATTCTGGCCGATGGCCGTGCCGCCGGGCGCGACCTGGTCGACGACCGCGCCATTGCCGATGCCGATGCCGTTGTCACCATTGACGACAGTCGTCGGGCCGACAGCCACCGACTCTGCGCCGACGGCAAGCGAGTCGCCGGCCGCCGAGTTCGCATGGAAGTACTTGCTCGGCGTCGCTGCGACCGAAGCAATGGCACCCTGCAACTGGCGAACCGTGACGGCATCCTGCGCGCTGCTACCGTCAGCCACATTGGTGATCTGGCGATAGGAGGTGCTCGAACCGACTGAGACAGCGCCCAGCAGGGTCTTGTCCGTCGTGTTGTACTGGATGAAGTTCGTCGGACCCGCGGGCAACTGGCCGGAGGCGGGAGCCAGAACGCGATCGGCAACCGATCCCGAACCAAGCGCCACGCCGCCGACGATGGTCGACTGGCTGTTCATGCCAAGCGCGAGCGCATTGTCGGCGGTCGAGGTGGCGTTATAGCCGACCGCCGTGGAGCCGATCCCTTGAGCGGAGGAGTCGCTGACGGCAAGGGTCCTGTCGTTGGTGCGCACATAGCGGATGCCATCGCCGTTTGCATCGGTGTAGGTCGTCGATGTGTCGCCGGCGATGTTGTTGATCGTATTGCCGAGATTGGTCAGGTTGCCGTTGATGGTGGTGATGTCGGTGGAGTTCTGCGTCACCTGCTGGTTGGTGGCAAAGAGCTGCGAGCCGTTGACCGCATCGGTCGAACCATTGTTCAGGCGGCCCGCCGCGACGTTGGTGATGGTGCGCTCGGCACCGACAGCGCCGACGCTGACCGTCGAAGCCGGTGTCGTGCCGGCAAAGTTGTAGGTGGTGGTGCCGATCACCGTGCTGGCGGTGCCGACCGCAACGTCGGTTACCGAGCCAGAGCCGAGCGCCACGGCGCCTGCGTTGCCGGCGGTAGCGTTGACGCCCAGCGCGAGTGCATCCGCGGCACTGGCATTCGCTTGTTTGCCGAGAGCGGTCGCTTGAGCGGCCGTGGCAAAGGCATTTTGGCCAACCGCGGTACTGGAGATGGCTGTCGCTTGGGCATTGGGGCCGATGGCCGTGCTGTAGTCACCCGTGGCCTGGGATATGTATCCAAACGCCGCCGCGTCGAGGCCGGAAGCGGTCGCACTGTTGCCGGCCGCGATGGCATTCGCTCCTGCCGCAGTCGAGAGAGGTCCGATCGCGACCGATTCCGCGCCCGTTGCCGACGAGTCCGCTGCCGTCGAGTTGGCATGGAAATATTTGATGCCGCCGCCGGTGGTGATGTTGTTGATCGCGGTCGTGTTGATGTCGACCTGCTGGTTGGTCGCAAAGAGCTGCGAGCCGTTGACGGCATCAGTCGAACCGTTATTGAGCCGGCCCGCCGCGACATTGGTGATGGTGCGTTCGGCACCTGGCGCGCCGACGCTGACCGTCGAGGTCGGTGTCGTGCCGGCGAAGTTATAGGTATTGCCGCCGATCACCGCGCTCGCGGTGCCGACTGCTACGTCGGTCACTGAGCCCGAACCGAGCGCTACGTCGCCGGAACTCGCCGTCGCCGTTGCGCCGTTACCCAAGGCGATATTGCCGACGAAGCCGGAAGCACCGGCGGTGGAACCGTTGCCGAGCGCGACCGAGCCCTGGCCGATCGCCTTGTTGTTGTTGCCGATCGCGACTGCGCCGGCCGCCTGGTTGGCGGCGCTGGCACTCGCCGTGCCATCGCTGTTGGCGATGTTGTTGGCGCCGCCGGTGAAGGCGCCGGCGCCGCTCGCATAGCTCGGATCGCCGATCGCGACCGCGCCGTCGCCGTAAGCGGAATTGCCGAAGCCGATCGCGACGGCCTGACCGCCATCGGCGATCGCGCCCGTGCCGATGGCGACGGAATCGTCGCTGAGCGAGCCAGCGGCGGTGCCGATGGCGATCCCGTTCACGCCTTGTGACACCGCGCTCGAACCGATCGCGGTCGAAGCTGCTGCTGTCGCGACGGCCGACGTGCCAATGGCAGTCGAGTCATCTCCTCCGGCATTGGCAATACGGCCAGCGGCGAACGCACGGTTGCCAGCGGCCTTGGCTTCAGAACCAATCGCGGACGAGTGCGCTCCCGTTGCGCTGGCCTGGAAGCCTACCGCTGCCGAATTGTCGGCGCTGGCGACCGTGCCGATGCCGAGCGCGGTACTGCCGACTCCGCCGGCATTGGCGCTGACGCCGGCAGCGAGAGAATTGTTTCCGGTCGCCTGCGTTCCAGAACCGTACGAGGAGGCGTTTGTGCCGCTGGCAACAGCCTGGCGTCCCGTGGCGGTGGAATTGTCGCCGCTGGCGCTGGCACCGGCGCCCGTGGCAACCGATAAGACACCTGCGGCATTTGCATTGTTGCCGAGCGCGACGCTGGACGTCCCGGTGGCGGCAACGGTTGCGCCCGAGCCTATCGCAACGGCACCGCCGCCAGCGAGCGTCTGCGCCTGGTTACCCAAGGCAACCCCAAAAGCTCCTGAGGCAACGGAGCTGGAGCCAGCGGCGACCGAATTGATTCCGGATGCTGCGGCTTGCTTGCCAAGCGCAAGGGCACTGTCAGCACTGGCGACGGAGCCCCAGCCTCCGGAAAATGCATAGCTGCCGGTGGCGCCGGCGCTGACGCCGACCGCGGTGGAGTTCCCTCCCGAAGCAGTGGAGAAGGTGCCTAGCGCGCTGGCCCCGGCTGCGGTGGCCTTAGCCTGTACGCCGAGCGCTACGGAATTGACGTTATTTGAGACCGTGCCTTGGCCGAGAGCCATCGCGCCGCCTGTACCCGTGGCCGACGCATTCAGGCCGAGAGCCACACCGTATTGGGTCGACGAAACGGACTGGCGTCCTATCGCAATGGCGTCGGCTTGGGATGCCGTAACATCCGTGCCGATGGCGACGGTGCTCTGCGCGAGAGCGCCCGATGTTGTGACGGTGCGCGAGCCGAGATAGACGGAGTTCAATGTGGTGGCCTTCGCCTGGAAGCCGAGAGCAATGGCATTCTGAGCGCTAGAGGCCGCGCCACTGCCGCTGGCAAGAGAATCCAACCCCGACGCAACGGTGTTTGCGCCGAAAGCGCTAGCGCGCAGTCCGCTCGCATTAGCGGCGGCACCGACGGCGGTCGAATTCACCCCGGTCGCCGTGGCTCCTGGTCCTACGGCGACAGCATCTACATCTTGGGCTTGCGCATCGACGCCGATCGCAACTGAATTATTCCCGTTGGAAATCGCTCGGCAGCCGATGGCCATGCCACCTGTCGTCGCCCCGACGGTGGCGGTGTATCCAACGCAACCGATCGAGAGGCCATTGGCTCCGGTCGCAGTGCCATTGCCCGCTGTATAGTTGCCGCCTACTTGGCCAAATGCCTGAGGCGCAATCATCAGCCCCAAGGCGCCGAAAATAGCCCCAATCGCACCGATACTCCGATTTTTACGACGCATCCCAAGAACGCGCGATGACATCCGCAGCGCAGCCATCACGCGGCGACGCTGCGAACGATCGCTACCCCTGACCGGCGCAGGGTCTTTGACAAATCCGTCACGAGATTCAGTCTGCAGGCGTTCCCCAACGTATTCCCTCATGCTGCCTTATCCTCGCTGTTGACTGGACGACTAGGCGCGCCCGAAACCGCATCGGCGGCCGCGTCGTCATTGAAATTCCGCATGTCCAGAAGTGTCTGCCCCATCCTGGCGCTTTGGCTTTCGAGCTGTTCGCGCAGGCTCTCGACCCACGGCTCCGTCGGCGCTGGGACTGTATGCAATGCAGCATGCGCCCGATCGGGAGGGAGCTTCATCGCCACCAGGGCGCGGCAGACATCGAAATGAAACGATGGTCCCCCTTCCCCATAGGCCGGGGAGGTCAAACCAAGGACCAGGCAGGCAAATAGATAATCAAGTTCCGCCTCGGTCAGGCGGTTGGCATATCGCTGCTGCAAGGCAGACCAGGCTGCCTCGACTTTCGGAGCAAAGATTTCAAATTCAGGGAATTGAATGTCCATACAGCACCGGTTCGTTACCGTCTGTGACCATGCCCTTATTTTCGCGGAAGCGTATTTTAGAAAATTCCGGATTTTTTTTAGAAAATTACGGTTTTTTGCACGCTCGGTTGCAGGTGTAGCCGCTTTGCCACACGTACCGCAGGCTGTTGCGCATGAGCGCCGGGGATCGCCGGGCCATGCATGCCAGGCGGGAATATCTCAGCTCCAGGCAGCCTCTATCCCCCCGACATATCAGAGAGATAAAGCATTTGCTGAAATGGAAAATCGACTGCGGCAGGCCCGAGCGAGGCTTCGAGCGCCCGTGCTCCGCCACGCCTATCGCGCGAAGCGGAACTCCATCGGCGTTTTTCCGCGATATCTCTTCATGGTTGTCGCCAGGTGGCTTTGATCCGAGAAGCCGGTGACGAAGGCGATTTCCGCAATGGAGATCTCACCCGCCGCGAGCAGCTCTTCCGCCCTGTCCAGGCGTAGATTGATGAGATAGCGGTGCGGCGGCATGCCGAAGGTCTTGGCAAACCGCACGATGAAGTGATTGGGCGAAATGCCGGCGACAGCAGCAAGCTCCGCGACATGTACCTTTTCGGTAAAGTGCTCACGAAGATATTCCTGCACGCGCCGAGCGCTTTTGGCGGAAAGCCCGCCTTTTGGCGAAGGAAGCTGTGTCATGCGGCTTGTATAGGTGCGAAGCAGATGTGTGCTGAATAGCGTAACCAATGAATCCAGATAGAGTTCATTCGAAGGTGCTTTCCTCGTTAACTCGACAGAGATTCTCTGCGCTATGCCGAGGGCCAATGGATCGACGGTGCCGAAATCAGGCGGCTGGAGTTCCACATTGCCAAGATCGAACTCCTGGAGCGCCAGCTCGGACAGAACCTCAGGAGGAATGGCGACGACAAGATTTGACCTGGTTTCGGTCCAGGCAAGGGTACTGTCCACCCCGGCGGGATTGACCACCAGACAGCCGGTCGGCGCATCGTATTGCGTGATCCGGTCGCTGCCGAGAGAGGCTCGCAGGCCGCGCGAGGGCGCCAGCACGATTGCCACCGCGTGTTCCCTGGCAACCCAGGTCTGCGATCCGGGATTGCGAACCGAATTGATAACGCTCCCCCGCATGGAGGCTCTTCTCGGTCCCGCACTCTCAGGGATTATGTCGAATACATATCGATCGGCCCGCTCCAGGGCCTCACCCGCAAATCTCATTATGCATCGCCCGCCCCTGACGAAATTTCACTTGCACGCGAAGCAGGCAAGGCAACAATCATCGATTGCAATCGCAATCCCCCAAGCCTGCCCGCTCCACGCTGCTGCCTACCAGCTATAGCGCGAAATTAAATAGTATAAATTACTGAGTTTTGAAGGGGAAATATTCACATGGTAAAGAAAGACTAAGGCGCTAGAGCGCATCATTGATTAGCCGGATCGAATGGATCCGGCACAATTCAACAGAGGGCTGTTGTCAGGCTATATCTTATTTCGCGCCCGAGTGGAAAAGCGATCATCGCACTATTGCGGCGGCTGAAGATCGCCCCGGCGCTTTTCATAGAGATCCCACGCGATATCCGCCATCGCCAGAAGGACGTCTTTCTCGTCCCATCCAGCTGCGACCGCGGCACGGACAATTTCACTAACGATGGGCTGCAATTGGCGTTGGCACTCGTTCGAAATGTCCTCAGAGCCGTTTCCTCGAGGTGGCTCGCTAAAATTGAATTCGACCATTATCACTCTCACCGGATTACTATATGTCAGCTATCATATTCCTGATATAAAATAAATCCGTAAGAACGCTTAAAGATGTTCGCAAGGCTAGTCCTCGATCACACTACGACTCTGTTGCGATCAATCCGACCTTGATCACTGTAACCGTCATCATACCACTAGGAAACTCACGGGTTACCGGGCGATAGTTACCAGAAAAATGGGAAACTATTCTATCATTGGGACAGGATCGTGGCACGACGCACAGCAGCATGTATCCAATTGGTGAATTACCGACGCCGATCGGAAAACAAAAATTTCCGCCATGAATTCCGGCATGGGTTTCGGTTTGAAATTCGGCAAGTCCGCAGGTGATCCATTGTCGGAACGGGCCGGCTAATTCTCCGCCCGGGAGCGCCTTATGCCCGGAATGCGCGGCAACTCCTCCGCCAGAAACTCCACAAGCAGCCTGACGCGCGCAATACTGGCCCGTTCCGGCGCAATAAGCATGTTCAACGGCACGGCCGGCGGCGCATGGTCGGGCAGAATCGTTTCGAGGCGGCCGTCCGCGAGAAGATCGTCCACCAGCCAGATATGGGCCGGACCGAAGCCGCGAGCGGCCGCAAAAGCTTCGCGCGCGGCAAGTCCATGATCGAACTGGAGCCTTCCGCCGAACGGCACGACGTAGCGCTTGTCCCCCGCCCGTTCGAGCACGAGATCTTCGCTGCCGGCAATGTTCGACATGCGCACACCCTCATGACCCTTGAGTTCCTCGGGTGACGTCGGCCGGCCGTGTCTTGCCAGATAGGCGGGAGAAGCAACGAGAACGCGCTGGCTCTGGCCGATCGCCCGCAGCTTCATGGAACTGTCGGCAAGCGGGCCGAGGCGCAGCGCGATATCCACACCCTCGCGGATAAGATCGATGCGCTCGTCGGTCAGGCTGAGATCGACCGCGATCTCCGGATAGCGGTCCTGAAAGGCGAAGATCAATCGGCTGACGTGCCGGACGCCCAGCGCTGCCGTGCAGGAGATGCGAACCGTGCCGGCATGGGCGCCCTGTGCGCTTCGCGCCTCATCGGTCGCCTGTTCCACGAGGCGCAGGATTTGCACGACATTGGCATAGTAGCGGCTGCCTTCCTCCGTCAGCGTGACGCGGCGGGTCGTGCGGCTCAAGAGCGCCACGCCCAAGGCTTCCTCGAGCTCGCGCACATGTCGCGTGATGCTCGACTGGCCGACGTTCAGCTCGCGTGCCACGACCGAAAGGTTGCCGCGCTCGGCGACGCGGACAAAGGTGCGGATGCGCTCGAGCGTGATATCGGATCTATCCATTATTCGGCATTATCTTATTCATATCCTACATATAACGCATCAGTCGGGCAGGGTCTATCTTTGGATAAAACCAACGCCAACAGATAGGTGCTCATCATGAATGTACTCATCGTCTTCGCCCATCCCGAACCGAAATCCCTTTCGGCATCGCTGCGCGATGTCGCCATCAAGGAATTGGAGGCAGCCGGACATACGGTTCAGGTTTCCGACCTCTATGCCATGGGGTGGAAATCCGAGATCGATCGCGCCGACTTTCCTGTCCTGGGGCCGGACGAACGGCTTCTGCCCGTTTTGGCCTCCAAACATGCGTTCGAAAGCGGCACGCTGACGGCCGATGTCAAGGCAGAGATGGAGAAGCTTCTCTGGGCCGATATGTTGATCCTGCAGTTTCCTCTCTGGTGGTTCACCATGCCCGCCATCCTGAAAGGCTGGGTCGATCGCGTGTTCGCATATGGCTTCGCCTATGGCGTCGGCGAACACAGCGACAAGCGGTGGGGCGATCGCTATGGCGAGGGAACCCTGGCCGGCAAGCGAGCCATGTTGATCGTCACCGCCGGCGGCTGGGAGGAACATTATTCCCCGCGCGGAATCAACGGCGCCATCGATGACCTGCTCTTCCCGACCAACCACGGCATTCTTTATTATCCAGGCTATGACGTGCTGCCGCCCTTCGTGGTCTACAGTACCGATCGCTTCAACGAACAACGCTTTGAAGCCGCCGCCGAAAGCCTGTGCGAGCGGATGCGGACCCTCGAGACAACGCGTCCCATTCCTTACCGGCGGCAAAATGGCGGGGATTACCATATTCCGACCATGCAGCTCCGTGCGGAGCTGGGCGCTTCGGCAACATCGGCTTTTGCGCTTCACCTCAAAGAGGCGGCAGACGCGGAACCGGATTTCCAGCACTCCATCCCGTCGCTTGCGCGCCGGTGATCCCCGGCCACGCTACCCGAAGCTGATCCCTGGGCCGGTCCATCGGGCCTGTCGCGGGGCCAGCCCAGGGCTATTGCATATGAATGAAGCCGTCGCCGCACATTCCCTTCTCCCCAGTGGGGAGAAGGAGATTCCGGTGCTCATCCGCCCATATGCGATCGCCCAGCTGGGCAAGGTGCGCCGGCAGAACGGCGGGCCAGGGATTTGACTTAAAGGCCGGCAAGGTCGAAGAATGCTGTTATCGGCCTACTTGAGCCTTTCAAAAATTCGCCGGACGGCTATCAAGTCTCACCAGTTTGAAATAAGGACATTGACGGATGCAGGCGCGGCAGGGTGAGGTTCGAGAACGCATGACGATCCTGGGCGACGTCGACTCGACCTCATTCGTCCCATGGATCCGCCGCCACGCCGATAAGCTTGGGCTTTCCCAGACATTCTTCCATTCCGGCGCGGACAGGATCGAGCTTGAGGTTGCCGGGCCCGTGGAATTGATCGACATGCTGGAAATGGGTTGCTCGCTCGGCCCGATCGACGTCTGGGTCGAGGAGATTCAGCGCAGGATCATGGATGATCGGGAAACACCGCATCTTAGGAATTCCTGATCTATTGCCTTTTATTTAATCATTGTTGCCAATGCGAATTGTTTATGCAAAACCTTTAAAAGCTACGGGGATGCAGGCATCAGTGCCTGCCTATGACCAGCGGCGCTAAGCCATTGGTGAAATTAAGAGAGTTAAGGCTATGCCATTTGATGGGGCCGGGTCCTGGGCGCCAGTCGCCCTCTCCTCTGATCTTCCGCCAGGAACCGTCATACCGGCCTGGACGCCGGAGGGCTCAATCGCTCTATGGCGCAGTCAGTCGGGCCGCGCGGCCGCATCTTCGGATCGCTGTCCCCATCGCGGAATGCGATTGTCGCATGGTTTCGTTCGTGGCGAGGCGCTGTCCTGCATCTATCACGGATGGAGCTATTCGCCATCGGGCGGATGCATTCGCATTCCGGCCCATCCGGATCTCGTCCCTCCGGAAACCATTCGCGTCGCCGTGCAGCGGGTCGAGGAATCGGACGGTATTCTGTGGGTCGCCGTCGGGCAGCCGGCGATGCAGCCCCCTCCGCTCGAGGAACTGATACCGCTACGCTCGTTGACGGTGGAAACAGACGTTGCGGCCATCGAGGACGTGGCAGGAGCGGAGATCGATGCGAACGGTCTGATCCGCCTGCCTGAATTCCCATGGATCGCGCTGCTGCTGGCACCTCAGGAAAAGCATACGCTCCTCCATCTCATGGTCGACAGGGATCGCAGCCCGGCAGACCGCGTTGCGGCATCGCGGGCTGTCGAATCCATCCGCCGGGCCGCGGAAGAGCGCCAAAGGGAGAGCGCATGATGAATGGCGGCGCGATGATCGATGAATGGTATCCGGTCGGCCTTTTCAGCCAGCTCAACGAAAAAGGAACCAGGACTTATCTGATGGACGAGGCGATCGAGGTCGCCCGCGATCACGACGGGAATGCGCGGGTGACGACCGTCGAGGGAAGAATACTTCCCGTCCGCGTTCAGTATGGCCACGTCTGGTCCTCGCTCGGAAAGCCGGACAAGGCGCTTTTTGCCATTCCCGAAGCCGATCAGCCGGGCCGGCGCTTCGTCGAAGTCGGCGTGGTCCGCGTGCGCTGCTCGCCGCTTCGTGCCGTCGAGAATTTTCTCGACATCGCGCATTTTCCGTTCGTTCACACCGACATCCTCGGCGCGGAGCCGCATACGGAGGTCGAAAATTACAAGGTCGAGATCCGCGAGAACGAGGATGAAGTCTGGGCGACACAGGTAAAATTCTACCAGCCGCAGGCTGCAAAATCGGCATCCGGCGGCATTACGACCGAATATATGTATCGCGTGCCGGCTCCGACCTGTTCGGTGCTCTACAAGACCTGTCCGCCGCGACCCAGCGAATGGGACGTCATTACCCTGTTCGTCCAGCCGCTCGCGGAGGATCTTTGCGATGTATGGCCGTGGATGGCTCTCTTCGACGACGAGACGCCGATGACCGATCTCATTCACTTCCAGCAGATGATCTTCCTGCAGGATCGCTCTATCCTCGAAAACCAGATACCCACGCTTCTTCCGCTTGATCCCGGCATGGAAATTCCGACCAGGGCCGACTTAACCTCGGTCGCCTACCGGCGATGGCTCAAGCGCCATAACTATACCTACGGCGCACAGTTGGTCGCACAATGAAGCTCTATGACTACATCTTATCGCCGAGCTGCTACAAGGTACGGCTGATGGCCGCCATCCTCGGCATCAAGCTCGAAATCCGGTCGGTCGATTTCCATCCCGGCGCGGAGCATCGCGGGCCGGAGCTTCTGGCGCTCAATCCGGCGGGTTCCATCCCCATCCTCGAGGATGGCGATCTTGTGCTGACCGAGTCCTCGGCGATGCTTGCCTATCTAGCTGCCAGCGGTGCACCGGAATGGCTGGGGCAGGGTTCACCGCAGGAGACGGCGCGCGTGCAGCAATGGCTCTCCTTTTCGCATCGCCTGACGGCGGACCTTGGCGGCGCGCGGCTCCACGAAATGCTTCTGCGGCCAGGAGATATCAAGGCATTGCAGGCTCAAGGGATCGCAGCACTGCGCGAGCTGGAAGCAGGCCTCTTTGAACAGGGCGAGCGCGGCATGCAGTTCCTTGCGGCAAGCCGGCCGACGATCGCTGATATTGCCTGCTTCCCCTATGTGGCGCTTGCGCCCGACGGCGGCATCACGCTTGATCCCTATCCCTCGATCCGGCTCTGGATGCGTGCCATCCGCAGCCTGCCCGGTTTCATCGAAATGCCCGGCATTCACCGCCTGCACGAGCTGAAACCCGATCCGCATCCGGCAGGAGAGACGTGACTGGATGACCGGTTATCTTCTGAAAAATTGCGCGGCTGTGATCGTCGATGAGGGCAACGGGCCGAGCGTGCGCCGGAACGTCGATCTGCTCACCAAAGGCCCGGCTATCCAGGCGATCGGTGAGAACCTGTCGCAGAACGCGCTTCCCGAGGGCACCATCGTCCAGGACGCTACCGGCTGGTTCGTCTATCCGGGGCTCGTGAACACCCATCACCACTTCTTTCAGTGCTTCGTACGCAACCGGGCCGAGCTCGACTGGACGAAGCTTTCCGTCATCGAATGGCTCGACCGGATCTATCCGATCTTCTCGCGGCTGACGGAGGACTGCTTTTATCATTCTTCGGTCACCGCCATGGCCGAGATGATCAAGCACGGATGCACGACCGCCTTCGACCATCAATATTGCTTTCCCCGCCATGCGGGAAAACGCCTGATCGACCGTCAGTTCGAGGCAGCCGACCTTCTCGGCATGCGCTTTCATGCAGGCCGTGGCGGCAACACCCTGCCGAAGTCCGAGGGGTCGACGATCCCGGACGCCATGCTCGAAACCACCGACGAATTCATCGCTGATTGCGCGCGGCTGATCGACAGCTATCACGATGCCGGCCCCTTCAGCATGCGTCAGGTGGTGGTCGCACCCTGCCAGCCGGTCAATTGCTATCGCGAAACCTTCGTCGAGTCGGTCGCGCTGGCGCGCGATCGCGGCGTGCAGATGCACACCCATGTCGGCGAAGGTGAAAGCCCCGTTATCGAGGCGCGGCATGGCATGCGCACGGTCGATTACTGCGCCGAATTGGGCTTTGCCGGCCCCGACACCTTCTATGCTCATTGCTGGGAACTGACGCATGGCGAGCTACGCAAGATGGCGGCAAGCGGCACCGGCGTCTCCCATTGCCCCGAGCCGGTTTACCTCGTCGGGGCCGAAGTGACCGACATCCCGGCGATGCAGGCTCTCGGACTGCGTATCGGCCTCGGCTGCGATGGAGCCGCATCGAACGACAACTCGAACCTGATGCACTGCATCCATTCCGCCTACATGCTGCAGTGCCTGACGGCATCCACGCGCGCGCATGCCGTTCCGGCCCCGCTCGACTTCCTGCAATATGCGACCAGCGGCGGCGCAAGCCTATTGGGGCGCAGCGATATCGGGCGCCTCGCTCCGGGCATGGCCGCCGACCTCTTCGCGATCGATACGCGACGGATGGACTATGTCGGGACTCGGCATGACCCGCTGAGCCTGATCGCCAAGGTCGGGATCGGCATGCCCACCGATCTGACCATGATCAACGGGCGCATCGTCTGGAAAAACGGTGAATTCACCGGACTGGATGAGACCGCGCTGTTTGCGGCGGCCGAGGTGGCACTTGCAACAGTAGAATTCTGAAAGCCAAAAAGGGGAACTGGGATGCAGAAGAATCTGACCCGCAGAACATTGATGAAAAGCGCGGCCGTCGCAGGCCTCGCAACGGCCTTCACCGGCCGCTCCGCCTTTGCCGCGGCCGAACCGCTCGGCATTACGCTCGTCGTACCCTCGCCGATCGGCGACGTCGGCTGGGGCCATGCGCTGGCCGCCGGCCTTGATCCGATCAAGGCCGCCTATGGCGACAAGGTCAAGGTGACGGTGATCGAAAACATCGCCGAAGGCCCGGATGCGGATCGCATCATGAACAAGACGGTTGCCGACGGGAACCATTTCCTCATCGCCGGCTCATTCGGCTATCAGAACGGCGCGCTGCAGATTGCCCGTCGTAATCCGAAGGTGAGCGTGCTGCATGCTTCCGGCTTCCAGGTCGCTCCGAATTTCTCGCCCTTTGCCGCCAAGTATTTTCAGGGGACCTATCTGCTCGGCATGGCGGCGGCCGCCGTTTCGAAGACCGGCAAGCTCGGCTCTGTCTCCGCCTTCGCCATTCCCGAACTGATCACGTCAATCAATGCCTTCACGCTCGGCGCACAGGCGGTGAAGCCCGACATCGAGGTATCGGTCGTCTGGGTCAATTCCTGGTTCGATCCGGCCAAGGAACAGGAAGCAGCCAAGGCCCTAATCTCGCAGGGCTGCGACGTGATCTTCTCGAACGCCCAGGATACGCCCTCGGTCATCTCGGCCTGCGAGGAAGCTGGCGTTTATGCCTTCAACCTGAATTCCTCGATGAAGAAATATGCGCCGAAAACCTATCTCGGCTGCGTGTCCACGGACTGGTCGCCCTTCTTCAAGGCATCGGTCGATGCCCATCTTGCCGGCACCTTCAAGGGCGCCAATGCTTTCCTCGGCGTTTCGGACAAGGTCGTCGAAGTGGTCGACTGGAGCCCTGCAATTCCGGCCGACACGATGGCGAAGATCAAGGAAATCGAAGCGAAGATCGCAAGCGGCGGCTTTTCGCCGTTCACCGGCCCGATCACCAAGGCCGACGGCAGCGAAGGCGCGGCTTCGGGCGCGACATTGACGGATGCCCAGATCGTCGCGATGGACTGGCATGTCAAAGGTGTGAAGACGCCTTTGCCGAAGTAAGTCGCTCATGACCATTCCGCTGCTTTCGCTACGCGGCATCTCCAAAAGCTACGGCCAGGTCCATGCCAACAAGCATGTCGATCTGGACGTGGCCAAGGGCTCGATCCATGCCATCCTCGGAGAAAACGGCGCCGGCAAATCGACACTGATGAAGCTGATCTACGGCGTCGAACAACCGGACGACGGGACTATCGCCTGGCATGGGCAGCCCTTGAGCCTTGCCTCCCCCGCGGAGGCGAGACGTACTGGCATCGGGATGGTCTTTCAGCATTTCTCGCTGTTCGAGAGCCTGACAGTCGTCGAGAATATTCGCCTGATCGTCTCCGGCGGCAGGGCCGAGCTTGCGCAGCGCATCCGTGCTCTCGGGGATGAATTCGGTCTCGAAGTCGATCCGTTGGCGCATGTGCATGAACTGTCGGTCGGCGAGCGGCAGCGGGTGGAAATCATCCGGTGTCTGATGACCGATCCGAAGCTGCTGATTCTCGACGAGCCGACTTCGGTGCTGCCGCCGCAGGCGGTCGGGAAGCTGTTCGATACGTTGCGCCGGCTGCGCGACGGCGGCGTATCGATCCTCTTCATCTCGCACAAGCTGGAAGAGATCCAGTCCCTGTGCGACCGTGCGACCATCCTACGCGGCGGACGCGTGACCGGACATGTGGATCCGCGTGAGCACGACGCCCATGATCTCGCCCGCATGATGATCGGCCGCGACATGCCGGAGCCAATACCAGCATTGCCCTTGGCCGAGGGCGAAAAGCGCCTGGAAATCATCGGCCTCGATCACCGGCCGGACGATCCTTTTGGCATGCCGCTTTCGACCATCAGCCTGAGCGTGCGCAGCGGCGAGATTCTGGGTATTGCCGGCATTTCCGGGAATGGACAAAAGGAACTTGCCGCGCTCATCTCGGGGGAAACGCCCCTGCCCCGGGACAAACGCGATCAGATCTTCATGATGGGGCGGGATGTCGGCAGCCTCGACGCCGCCAGCCGTCGAAAACTAGGCTTTGCCTTTGTCCCGGAAGACCGGCTCGGGCATGGTGCCGTCCCCGAAATGTCGCTGACGCTCAACAGCCTGCTGACGGCTCATCCCTTGAAGCTTGTGCGACATGGTCTCCTTGACAGCACCAAGGCCACCGCCTTCGCAGCTGAGTGCATCCGGGACTATGATGTGCGCACGCGCGGCCCGGATGCGGAAGCCGGCTCGCTTTCCGGAGGAAACCTGCAGAAGTTCATCGTCGGCCGCGAAATCATGCTCGCGCCGAAACTGCTCTTTCTTGCGCAACCAACCTGGGGCGTCGATGTCGGCGCCGCCTCCGCCATTCGCAAACGGCTGATCGAGCTGCGCAATCAAGGCATGGCCATTCTCGTCATATCCGAGGAACTCGAGGAATTGTTCGAGCTCAGCGACTTTATCCAGGTGCTTTACCACGGCACGCTGAGCCCGCCGCTCGGCACGCGCGATACCCGACCGGAAGACATCGGTCGATACATGATCGGCGCACAGCCCCAACGGGAAAACCTATCCGCATGAGCAGTTCTTTCGTCGCCGCTTTGCCCACCTTTGTCCGCCGGGAACGGGCCTCATTCACCGCGAAGCTGCTAGCACCGCCGATCGCTCTCATCGTCACCATCATACTCAACCTCGGCCTCTATATCGCCATGGGTCGCGATCCGGCAGCGGTGATCTACGCCATGCTGGTCGAGCCGTTCTTCTCCTGGGCCTCATTCTCGGAAGTACTGCTGAAGACCGGTCCGCTGCTTCTGATCGCACAGGGTCTGGCGATCGGCTTTCGGGCGAAAGTCTTCAACATCGGCGCCGAGGGCCAATTCATTCTCGGCGCAATCTTCGCCTCCGCCATACCCATCTGGATACCGCAGGCAACGGGCCAATGGATCTGGCCGGCAATGCTGCTCTTCGGCACCATCGGCGGCGCGCTGTGGGCCTCCTTGACCGCCTTCTGGCGCGTCAGGCTCAATGCCAACGAAATCCTCGTCTCGCTGATGCTGAGCTTCGTCGCCGCGCAATTGCTCAATTACCTGCTTCTCGGCCCATGGAAGGATCCGAACGGTTTCAATTTCCCGCAATCTGTCATGTTCCAGTACGATGCCATGGTGCCGATCCTGTTCGAAGGAACGCGCGTCAACGTCTCGCTCATCCTCGCGGCCGGCCTATCGATCGCGGCATGGATCTTCATGCAGAAGAGCTTCGCCGGATATAAATTGCAGGTCGGCGGACTGGCCCCCCGGGCGGCAGGCTATGCCGGCTTCAAGGAGAGCTGGGCAATCTGGCTCTCGCTGATGATAGGCGGTGCTGCTGCCGGTCTTGCCGGCGCTGCCGAAGTTGCCGGCCCGCTTGGCCAGCTGCAACGTTCCATCTCGACCGGATATGGCTATGCGGCAATCATCGTTGCCTACCTCGGCGGTCTCAATCCCATCGGCATCGTTATTTCCTCGATCGTCATGGCCGCACTCTACATCGGCGGCGACAATGCCATGGTCTCCGCCAATCTACCGATTGCCGCCGTCCGCGTCTTCCAGGGCAGCCTGCTCCTCATCTATCTGATTGCTGTCGCCTTCGTGCGCTATCGCATCGTATGGCGTCCCATGTCCGCCCGGAGCACATCATGAGTGCCGTCCAATTCATCCTCGCGGGCATGCTGGCAGCCGCAACGCCGTTTCTGCTGGCAGCCTTGGGTGAGCTTGTCGTCGAGCGCGCCGGCGTCCTCAATCTCGGTGTTGAAGGATTGATGGCGCTTGGTGCCGTCATCGCCTTCATCGTCGTCTATCACGGGGGCGGCCATTTTCTGGCTTTCCTTGCTGCCGGTTTCGGAAGCGCTCTGCTTTCCATGGTCTTTGCCGGAATCGTTCTTGGCTTCAACGCGAACCAGGTCGCCGCCGGCCTTGCGCTCGGTATCCTGGGCCAGGGCCTCTCGGCGCTATTCGGCAAGAGCTATGAGAGCCTGACCGTCACCACGCTGCCGAAGATCGCGATCCTCGGGCTCTCGCAAATTCCCCTCATCGGTGGCCTTTTCAATCAGGATATCGTCGTCTGGATCTCGCTCGTCGTGACAATCGGCATATGGGCGATGTTTGCCTACGGCAAGATCGGCCTTATCCTGCGCGCCGTCGGCGAAAATCCCAAGGCCGCCCATGCCATCGGCTATCCCATCATCGCGATCCGTTTCGCCGCGGTTGCCTTCGGCGGCATGATGGCAGGCTTTGCCGGCGCCTATGCCGCAACGATCTACACGCCGCTCTGGGCCGACGGCATGATCGCCGGCCGCGGATGGATTGCCATTGCCCTCGTCGTCTTCGGAACCTGGCTGACAACGAGGATCTTCTTAGGGGCCTGCTTGTTTGGCGCGGTATCACTGATGGGGCTTGCCGCCCAGGCAAGCGGACTTGCCGTTTCCTCGCAGCTGCTGGCATGCCTGCCCTATCTCGTGACGATCGTCGTCCTCGGCATCATCTCGGCGGACCGCCGCCTGCTGAAGCTCAATGGTGTCGCCTCTCTTGGTGAGCCATTCGAACGGTAGCAGGACCACTCGACCAGCACTCCGTGCAGTCGGCAATATGTTGCGTCTGCAAGGCGAAATCAACCGGAAACTATGCCGTATATCGCAGCTTATGGATGTTTCATGGCTCTGAAATCCTTCGATAATTGCATAGTGTGAATACAAGGTTGACCGATGGGAGGCGCGCCCAACATTACCTTGCGGCGGCCCGCCGCTCTTGCCGCAAGGGGACGAACCTGCCTTGTGAGGGGGGAAGGTTTGCGCCTGCACGAGCGGCGATATTTCCGTAATTTTCCAAACATGCCAGTTTGTTTCAAACACGTGATCAACCGCAGCCTTATCGGCCCCGAATTGCCCAAGTTTGGCCGGATTTCATTCGGACGCCTCTAAAGGTCGCCCGGCAAGTTCATCGGGTTTATCCGGTGGGTAAGAAGAAGAGCATCTGCAAGCCGCAGAGTATAGGGAGCTGGCGCCATCAATGAGGGGTCCGAAATAGGCTGAAAACCGGGGGTGTTTATGCTTAGTATGCGCGACCGCCAATTGGACGGCCTGAGAACCATTGCCGTTGCCATGGTGCTCTACGCACATTTTTTCGCGGCCGATGGGTCCATCTGGGGTCATCTCGGCGTTCGTCTCTTTTTCGTACTCAGCGGCTTCCTGATCACGCGCCTGTTGTCGGAAGCGCGAGCCGATGCGCGCTATCAGCCGGCTACCGCACTGAAGGCATTCTACATCCGCCGCGCGCTACGCATATTTCCTCCCTATTTCGCGGTTCTGGCGCTGGTGTGGTTCATCAATCTCGAAGGCGTTCGCGGCACCGGCACTCTGAAATGGCATGCGCTCTACCTGGCAAACTACTGGTATGCCCTGCGCGGCGAATGGACGCCCTGGGTTCTATGCCATACCTGGAGCCTTAGCATCGAGGAACAGTTCTATATCGTCTGGCCGCTGGCAATCCTGCTGGCGCCGCGCCGGATAATCGGGCGTCTCTGTATTGCCGTCATTGCCTGCTCGCTTGCCTATCGCCTCTACTGGCCGCTGACAGGAACGCCCTCCTTGACGCGCGACTTGCTTCCTTCCGCTTCCATGGATGCGCTGGCGAGCGGCGCCCTGCTCGCAGTCCACCGCGAGAGGACACGAGCCTGGCCACAATGGATGCGGCTGGGCTGGATGCCATTGGTGGCCGCCGCCACCGTAGCGCTATGGCTCAGACCTGATCCGATAACGCCTGTTCTCGACTGGTGCATCTGGATCGGCTCGGAGGTCTTTCCGCTCGTGCCGCTCGTCATGCTGGTCGGCGGTGCCTCTTCGGGTTTTCGATCCGGTTTCGGCCCGCTGCTCGAATCCTCGCCGATGGCAGCCACCGGGCGGGTCAGTTACGGCATCTATCTCTTCCATCCGATCGTCCTTTCGCTGATCATCAAGGCTCAAGCCTGGATTCCGGTCAACGTCTCGGAACAGGGCTTCGGCCGCTTGATCGTCGGAAGTGTAGCCACCTTGGCTCTGGCTTCGATTTCCTGGCGCCTTTTCGAAAAGCCGTTGAACGGCCTCAAGCGCTATTTTCCCTATGTCGACCGCAGTCATCCGCCGGCGGCCGCGATCGGCGAACCAAGGGAAGAGCGGCGTGGTGGTAAAATATACGAAACGGCGCTCTATCACCGTGGCGACCACGATCGCGGCGACGCCGTCCAAACCTCCGATCTGCAATAGTGCGCGAGCTGAAGAATGACCGTTCCACTGGTTTCCGTCCTGCTGCCCGTCTATAATGGCGAACCTTATCTCGCCGCAGCCGTCGAGAGCATCCTGCGACAGGATCACAAGCGCCTCGAGGTCATTGCCATCGACGATGGTTCGACCGACCGCTCGCTGGACATCCTGCGACGCCATCAAGCGGCCGACGACCGCCTCCGCATCGTCTCGCGTGAAAACCGCGGGCTCATTGCGACGCTCAACGAAGGCATGACCATGGCGAAAGGCGATTTCATCGCCCGAATGGATGCCGATGATATCGCCTATCCCGAGCGCTTTTCACGCCAGATCGCCCTCTTTCGGGAGCGGCCCGTGCTTGCGATCAGCGGCACCGGCGTCGACCGGCTCATCGGCAATCGCGTCGTGCGCGGCACGCCCAACCCGATCCATCAGTCAGCTGACTGGGGTGTTTTGTCGATGTTTTACACGGTCTTCATGCATTCGACCGTCATGTACAACCGCAATGTCATTCCGGCTGGCATGCTGACCTATGATGCAAGCTATGTGCACGCGGAGGATTTCGATCTGTTCCGGCGGATCACCCGTGAATTCCCCGCCGCCATGATCGATGACAGCCTTGTTGCCTATCGCGTTCACGACGAAAGTGTCACCAACAAGCATAAGCGGCCGATGCGCCGCACGCATCTGGCGATCGCGGCAGAAAATCTCCAGCGGGAAGGTCTGATCGACGATCTCCATGCCTTGCACGATATCGGTGCGGCGGTGACGCATGACACGGTTGCCCGTGCCGCCGACTGTCTCCTCTCCATCGAAGGAAGGATCGCCGCGCGCGGCCTACAAGCCTCCGCGAGCCATCAGGAAGGACTGATGTGCTTCTTCTATTTCCTCTACCAGCTCATCGCGGACGAAAAGCAGCCCGCGTTGACGCATCAGTTCCTCACACAAACAGGCAAATGGCATACGATCCGGCGACGCGAGCGGTATGGACTTCGCGCCGCCACCTATGCGCCCTGGTGCAGCCGCCTTTGGAGTGATGCGAGCCTGCGCCTCGACGCCCTGGCGAGGTATCGGCAATCGGTACCGGCAAGCAGCGTGCTGCCGCTGCAGGGACTTGCCTGACATGGCCGGGGAGAATCCTGCCATCTCGAGAGGACATGCGCGGAAGGTCGCCATGCCCCCCGGTCCCTCCGTCGAGCGAGGTCCGGCGGCGAGTTTCATCGTCTGCACCCGCAACCGCGCCCAGGCGCTCGAGGCTTGCATCCGGTCGATCGAAGCAGCCAGTCTGGCCCATGGTTCGATGACAAGCGAGCTGGTGGTGGTCGACAACGGCTCGACCGACGATACCGCCGACCGGCTGGCCCGGATAGTGGTCACATCGAGCATCACGATCATACCGGTGGTGGAGCGCCGCCGCGGCTTGGCGGCCGCCCGCAATGCGGGGATGGAACGCTCTCGCGGGCGCATCCTGATCTTTATCGACGATGATTGCGAAGTGGACCTGCATTACCTGCGGGACCTGGAGCGGCATTACGCAGGCGGAGAGCGCCTCGTCATCCGGGGCGGCCGTGTCGAACTCGGCGATGCGCGGGATCTGCCGTTTACGATCAAGCGATCACCGGAGCCCGCCCGTTTTACGCCCGATGTCCATCCAGGCGGTTTCATCCTCGGCTGCAACATGACGATGCACCGGGAAGTCGCCAGGCGCGTCGGCCGCTTCGACGAGCGCTTCGGCGCCGGCAGCGCCTTGCAATCGGCCGAGGACACCGACTATCTCGTCCGTGCCTTCAAGCTCAGTATTCCGGTCGAATATGTTCCCGACATGAACGTGCTGCATTATCACGGACGCAACACGCGCGAGGCGATCGAACGGCTTCACCGCAATTATAGCCTCGGAAATGGCGGCCTCTGTCTGAAGCATCTGCTCGGCGCACCCTGGCTCCTTCGTCATTTCTGCTGGACTTTCCGCTCGGCCTGGCGGGAATTATGGGGTGGGCCACGCTTCGATCCGGAAGTATCCTTGTCTCATTGGCCGATCGTGTCCATGAATTTGCTGGGCGCTTTCGAATTCGCGCGATGTGCGATGACGAGTCGCCCCCGACAGCCGGAGCTGAACCAGATCAAGCAGACAACCCGTTCGTTGAGGTGATATCCGTCATGCTGAAACTCCTCCTGCCGGGCCTGCAACTCCTACGACAGGCGCTTGGCCGGCAGATCCGGCTGCTGCCTGTCGTCGTCGTCCTTGGCCTGATCGGCGCCGTGCTCGAGGGCACCGGCATCGGCCTCATCATTCCGATGCTCGGCATTATCGGCGGTGAAAAGGCCCCGACGGGATTGAGCGGATTTTCCGCCCTCTTCCAGCAGGCCGGATCGGGTCTGGACGACCGGCAGCGGATGATGGCCATTGCCGCCTGCATTCTCGCGCTGATCACCTTGAAGAATATTCTTGCCTTCGCCAATACGGCCCTCACCAACTTCATCCATGGCAAGGCCGGTCATGCGATCCGCAGCGCGCTCGCCGATCAGCTCCTTAAGATCGGATATCCATTCTTCCTGCAGGAAAGCCCAGGCCGGCTGCTCAACATCATCTCCAATGAATCCTGGCGGGCATCCGATGCGATACAGACGGTGCTTGCGGCGATCGTGAACGCGTCGGCGGCAATCATTCTGCTTGCCTTTCTGCTGCTGCTGTCGTGGCAAATGACGCTCTGCGTCGCGCTCGGCCTCATCCTCGTCCAGGCCGCGCATGCGGGCTTGTCAGCGGGCCTGAGGATGCCGAGCCGCAAGGTCGCTTCTTCCAACAATGAACTCGCCAGCCGAATGCTGCATCTCGTCCACGCCGGGCGGCTGATCCGGATTTTCGGTCAAGAGGCGCGCGAAAAGGCCGTGTTCAACGGCGCATCCAATGCTGTGAGGAAGGCGGGCTTCGTTCTCCAGACCCGCCAGGGCGCGCTGCCGCCGCTGACGGAGGTTTTGCATTCCGCGCTTTTCCTCGCGGTGGTCGTCAGCGCCTGGGCGTGGGAGGTCAGCTTTCCCATCATCGTGGCCTTCGTGGTCCTGCTATACCGGCTGCAGCCGCACGTGCGTGCCCTGCAGCAGGCATGGAGCCAGATGCAGGGCTGGAGCGGGTCGCTGGAGGAAGTCCGCTGGCTGCTGGATGCCTCCGACAAGCCACAGCCGCCGGCTGGAGACCTGCCGGCTCCCCGACTGAGCCGGGAGATAAAATTCGACGGCGTGACCTTTCAATATCCGGGCTCTGCCGCGCGGCCGGTGGTGCTGCGCTCCGCCAGTTTCGAGATCGGTCACGGTCGCTCCACCGCCCTCATCGGTCGATCGGGTGCGGGAAAGACGACGATCGTGAACCTGCTGTGCCGTTTTGTCGAACCCGACGAAGGCGAGATCCTGATCGATGGATCGCCGCTGAGCCGCATCGATCCCACGCAATGGCGAAACAGGCTTGCGCTTGCCAGCCAGGACCTGGAACTGGTTGACGGCACCATTTTCGAAAACATCGTCTACGGGCAGCACGCCTCGCCGGCCGAGGCCGAACGGGCCGCCAGGCTTGCCGAAGCGCATGAATTCATCGAAAAGCTCCCCGAAGGATACAAGACGCTCGTCGGCTACAGGGGCGCCAGCCTTTCGGCCGGACAGCGGCAGCGAATAGCGCTCGCAAGAGCGCTCGTTCGCGATCCCGATATCCTCATTCTGGATGAAGCCACCAACGCCATGGATGGACTGTCGGAGGCCGCCATCGTGGAGACGCTGAAATTGCGCGCCGGCCGCCGCACCACGATCGTCATCAGCCATCATCGCAGCACGATCTCGTTCTGTGACGACGTCGTCATCCTCAGCGGCGGGCGCGTCCGCAACCAGACGGCATTCTCCGAAGTCGCATCGCTGAGCATGGATCAGCTCTATGAGCAAGAACTGCCATAGTTTCGAGTGGATAGATTTGCTCTTGATGGGAATCAAACCTAAGGCCAATTTGTTATCGAAACCGTCGAAGTTTCAAGAATGCTCGAGTCTGGAGCTGAAGCGAAATTCTCACGCGCTAACGCCACAATGCCGATATTGGAACAGCGGACAGACGTTCCCCGAAAGGGATCACCCTGTCATGGTCGTACAAGACGATACCCGAAACAAACTTTTCTCCAGATGCTTCGGCCAAAATTCGCAACCCCGAAAAATCGGAATTCGAGACGGTTGCTGCCGCTTTTATCTCAATACCGACGATCCGCCCTCTTCTATCTTCGATGACGATATCGACTTCGTTCTGCTGCTTGTCCCGAAAGTGCGAAAACTCGAAGCGGGTTTGCCCACCGCTGGCGAGTTTGAGGATCTCCCCAAAAACGAAAGTCTCCAGCAACGCCCCGAATTCGCCCCTGTCGTCGCGGAGGCGCTCAAGAGAGAGGTCGCGAAGGGATGCGAGAAGACCAGAATCGAGGAAATGTACTTTCGGCGTCTTTGTCAGGCGTTTCAGTTTGTCGGAAAACCAAGGTTGCACGGTTCGAGCGAGGAACAGGCTCTCGAAGATTCCGACGTATTTTGGCGTTGTGATGTGGTTCATCCCGATGGCAGCCCCAATCCCGGAATAGTTCACGAGCTGGCCCGAATGCTCTGCCAGAACGCGTAGCAGTCGCGGCATTTGAGCAATCTGCTCGATTTGCGCAATATCGCGAACGTCGCGTTGAACGATCGCCTGGATGTAATCCGCATACCAGTCCTGTCTGCGGCTCAAGGTTTTGCGGCCCAATGCCTCGGGATATCCACCGGCCAGAACCGCAGCCATCAGGTCGTCTCCGACGATTGGTTCTCCGGCCTTTGCTTCGTTTTGAAAAGCGTCACTCAGGAAGCTGCTGCCGGCCCGTCTGATCTCGCTTTGCGCAAGCGGCAGCAATCGAACGACCTCCATGCGCCCTGCGAGCGAGTCTGCCACGCGTGGCAGCGTCATAAGATCGGCTGAACCGGTCAGGAGGAAACGCCCTGGGCGCTGGTCGGAGTCCACACTCTCCTTGATCGCCAACAACAGCTCGGGAGCGCGCTGAATTTCATCGATAATGGCGCGGTCCATACCCCTTACAAAGCCAACTGGATCCTGTCGCGCTGCCTCAAGGGTCGTCCCATTGTCCAGCGTGTAATACTCCATCCCCTCGTTAGCCATCTTCCTGGCCAACGTCGTTTTACCTGATTGTCGGGGACCTACGATCAGAACGACTCGCGTGTCCGACATGGCGTCGGCAACGCGTTGCTCAACGAGCCTTGGATACAGCGCCATAGCTTCATTCCATTGGTGACCGTTTGAAACTACGGTGACGACCAATTGAAAGTCACGTCGCGACCGATTGAAACAGCAAATCAAAAGTCGGTGGCATGCTAGATAGCGATATGAGGTAGGCGAGAGGCCATCGCATCCCCAAGCCCACCAGCTTTAGCAACGGAAATAATGCAGCTCTTGATGGAATTCGAACCAATGGTCATCCCGTTTGGATGGGCTGACGCCTTGAACATGGCGCACGGCTCGATAAGTGAAAGCCGCAAGGCAACTACTTCGCGAACTCATGATACGGCCCGACCGCCGATGCCTATGTATCAACATCGCGCTTGCCCGATCCTGGACACAGGCGCTGATGCGGGCAAGAACGATCTGACAGACGTCGCGACCCTTGAATAACTATCACCTTGGACTAGATCAATTGTTGTCGGCGCCCATCGCAGGACCGACAGCCGCGAAGGCGCCGAGGACGCCTTCGCGGAAGGATCCACCGGTTCTGTCCATTTTCGCAATTGCGCAAACGGTCGCGCCTTGGCGTGAGAGCGATTGTGAACAAAAGTAGAATCGCCAGAAGCGCATAACCCTCAAGCCGCCGTGGCCATGCGCTTCGTGTCGTACGAGGCAAACCATCGCGTTGCCTTGGAGCAAATCGGCTCCTCGAATTGGAGCTGATATGACAATAAGACAAGAAATTATCCGCAATAGGCTTCTCAAAGCCTTGCCACCGAAGGTCTTTGCGACGTTTTTGCCCCATATGCGCTTCGTGGATTTGCCGGCACGACACGTGTTGGTTCAAGCTGATGAACCGACAACGGAGGTCTGTTTCATCGAGAGTGGCCTTGCCTCGGTGGTTGCAGCCACGATCGAAGACGAGAGCATAGAAGTTGGTCATGTGGGCCATGAAGGCATGGCGGGAACACACATTCTGCTCATGGTTGACCAAACGCCCAACAAGACTTTTATGCAGGTGGAAGGACGGGGCGTTCAAATTCCGGTTCAGCCTTTCGTCGAGCTGCTATCTTCCGAACCCAATGTGAGAAGCTTTCTCCTCCGTTATCTGCATACGACCGATCTGCAACTTGCCCATTCCGCGCTGGCAAACGCCAGATACAACATGCATGAGCGCCTTGCACGCTGGCTGCTTATGTGCCACGACCGGCTCAATGGACCCGATCTCCCGCTGACGCATGAATTCCTCTCATTGATGCTTGGTGTGCGACGTTCCGGCGTAACCAACGAACTCCATGTCCTCGAAGGAATCCATGCCATCAAGGCCACTCGCGGAAATGTCCGCATTGTAAATCGAGAGAAGCTTCTGGAGATCGCCGGCGGCTGCTATGGCACACCCGAACGCGAGTATGAACGGGTAATGGATCTCGCCTTCGTCGCTTTCCTTTAATTTTTCAAGGTTATCGCATCAGCAAGCCGTAAAACCAGGAGGAGATATTCTTGCTGGCTGCGGATTTCGGCGTGCGGCGAACAATACCGCGCCCGATACCAGTGGCCGCCAAGATCCTCCAGAACATCGTCAAGAACGGCATTTGCGCCTCGGTGCCATGCTGTTCTGTACGTTTTCGCACATGCCGTATCATCCCGCGATGAATGTGCTAGTTTTTGCCTTCCCGGGAAGGAGCGCGCGATGAATCTCTCAAATATCTCCATTCTTTTACTTGAGGATCAGCCGCTTGCGGCGCTCGATATCGAAGATTACTTACGAGATGCTGGGGTGACGGAGATCCGTGTCATCTCATCCTGTTCCGATGGACAGGCGTGGCTCAATGAACATAATCCTGATCTCACAATACTGGATATCCATTTGAGAGACGGTGACTGCAGCCGCATCGTCGGAACACTCAAAACGCGCAGCTTGCCATACATCATCTACTCGGCATCCGACAGATCGCAATACGGCGACTTGTCCGGATTCGCGGACGCGCCTTGGATGTCGAAACCGGCGGATCCCCAGTTGTTGGTCGCCGAGGTCAAGGCATGTCTTGGTTCTTCGAAGTATCGAAGTGAACGGAGGCCAGGGGCTGTTTCATTATCGAAACACTGACGGAGGCTTGGATGACAGAGGCGGCTCCAAGGTACTTCTCCTCCGTTCCGGCATGGCAGGCATGCTCCAACGAATGCCTGCCCCAAAATTCAGATCGTGCGGCGATAAAGTGTCGAAACAACATCTTATCGTTGGTGCGATCATTTGCTAACATTATACCCACGAGCGAATTAAGGATATCTTCGTCCGGACATGACGTCTCATTACCCGACTGACAGCGATAAGAGCGGAAACACGTATTCAGACGACAAGGATAACGGCTCGTCGAGTTTTCTCACTAGCCCACCCCACGGCCCGTGGAGCGGAGGATCCAGCATCGACAGCGTTGAAAATCCGCGGGCCTGGCTTGCGGCGATTGTCGAAAATTCCAACGACGCCATCCTGAGTAAGATGCTCAATGGTACAATTACCAGTTGGAATGCGAGCGCGGAACGCATCTTCGGCTTTTCGGCGGAGGAAGTGATCGGTCAATCGATTCTGATCCTGGTACCCGAGGACCGGGTGCAGGAGGAAAATACAATTCTCGAAAAGATCCGCCGTGGTGAGCGAGTCGAACATTTCGAGACCGTCCGAAAGCGCAAGGATGGGAGCCTTATCGAAGTTTCCCTCACGGTTTCGCCCGTTCGCGGCAAGAAAGGAAGGATCATCGGCGCTTCCAAGATTGCGAGAGACATTTCAGAACGGCGGCGCCTGGAGTATCGCCAAAAGCTGCTGCTGCGGGAGATGAATCACCGGATCAAGAATCTCTTTTCCGTGGCGTCGGCCCTGATTTCCCAGACCAAGCGGTCGGCACGGAGCGTGGACGAACTGGCGGATAGCCTGCATGCACGTCTGGCTGCCTTGACGCGTGCTCATGATCTCATCTTGCCCGATCTTATCGACAGCGAGATGAAAGGCGATCGCAAAACCACGTTATTTGCGTTGCTTGAAGCTATTCTTGCGCCTTATGGTGATGGGTCACGGACCATGACGAAAATCGAAGGAACGGATGTCACCGTCGGAGGCAGCGCTCTAACCTCCTTGGCCCTTGTTCTCAACGAATTCGCCACCAACGCCGCCAAATATGGATGCCTTGCGGTAGCCGAAGGCCACTTGTCCGTACAGTGTTTGACTGATGAGCGAAACCTCCACCTCACGTGGGTTGAGGCAGGAGGACCGACAGTAGATGCTTCGCATCGCAGGGAAGGGTTTGGGGGGCAGCTTGAAAGAGCGATCATCACGTCAGCACTGCATGGAAGAATTTCGCGCGAATGGGCATCCACCGGATTGGTCATCTCAATGCATGTGCCGTTATCCCAGCTCGAGATTTAGCGCTCTCAGTCGGCCAGGCGACCCTCGCGCAAGACGCTCGGCCGCATCAGTTTGCCCGCGGCGCCGACCCGTGGTCGACGACGCGGGTGAACTTCCCAGCGATGGAAACGATACTTGGCGGGCGCTGCAATTGCCAAAATGACGCGAAGGACGCCGAGCAGGCCAGCGGGCCCATTCCCCGCATGCCGCCATCCATCCTATCGTTCACCCATCGCATCCTCCTGTCATTCGGCGGCCTCGAGACGGCGCTCCTCATCCTCGGCAGACCGGCTTTGCAAAGATACCGTCGGTAGCCGCCACCCTTTCACTAGGCCGTAGACGGCCGGAATGACGATTAGCGTCAGCAATGTCGATGATACCATGCCGCCGATCATCGGCACTGCGATGCGCTGCATGATCTCCGATCCCGTTCCCGTCCTCCAGAGGATCGGCACGAGACCCGCCATGATGGCAACGACCGTCATCATCTTCGGCCGGACACGCTCGACCGCGCCGACCATGATGGCCCGATTGAGATCCAGCTTCGAGAAGAAACGGCCTTCCTGTTCGCAGGCCTCGCGCTGCTCCTTCATGGCATGGTCGAGGTAGATCAGCATGATCACCCCGGTTTCCGCCGCGACACCGGCAAGGGCGATGAAGCCGACCGCGACTGCCACCGAGGCGTTGAAGCCCATCCACCACATCAGCCAGATGCCGCCGACGAGCGCGAACGGCAGCGACAGCATGACGATCATCGTCTCGGTCAATGCCTTGAAGTTAAGGTAGAGCAGCAGGAAGATCAGCGCCAGCGTCAGGGGGACGACGACGGCGAGCCGCGCCGTGGCTCGTTCGAGATACTCGAACTGCCCGCTCCAGGCGACGGAATAGCCCGGTGGCAGCTTCACGCTCCTGGCGACCGCCTGCTGTGCCTCCGCCACATAGCCGCCGAGATCGCGGCCTGCAATGTCGACATAGACGTAGACGGCAAGCTGGCCATTTTCCGTGCGGATCGTCGTCGCCCCGCGGCTGAGCTTGACATCGGCGACCTCCCCGAGCGGAACCATTCCGCCACCCGGCAGCGATATCTGCACGTCCCTTGCGATCGCCTGCGGGTCGCTGCGCGATGCGCGAGGATAGCGTACCGCCACACCGTATCGCTCGCGTCCTTCGACGGTCGAGGTGACGACCTCCGAGCCGAGGGCCATGCCGATCACATTCTGCACGTCGTTGACCGTCAGCCCGTAGCGCCCGAGCGCTGTGCGGTCGGGAACAATGTCGAGATAGTAGCCGCCGAGCATCCGCTCGGCATAGGCGCTCGATGTTCCTGGGATTTCCTTCAAGACGCCTTCGATCTGCCTGGCGATCTTTTCCATCTCGCCGAGATCAGTACCGTAGACCTTCACGCCGACCGGCGTCCTGATCCCGGTCGACAGCATGTCGATGCGTCCGCGGATCGGCATAGTCCAGGCGTTGGAGACACCTGGAAACTGCAGCGCCGAGTCCATCTCCTGCTTGAGACTGTCGATGGTCACGCCCGGTCGCCATTTCAACTTCGGCTTCAACTGTATGATCGTCTCGAACATCTCCGATGGCGCCGGATCCGTCGCCGTCAGCGCCCGGCCGGCCTTGCCGAACACCGTCTGGACTTCGGGGAAGGACTTGATGATGCGATCCTGCGTCTGCATCAGCTCGGCTGCCTTGGTGACGGAGATACCGGGAAGGGTGGTCGGCATGTACATCAACGTGCCCTCGTCGAGATTGGGCATGAATTCGCTGCCGATGTGCTGGGCGGGCCAGACCGTCGCCGCCAGGATGGCGACGGCAGCCAGGATCGTCAGCGACTTTGCTTTCAGGACACCGGAGATGATCGGGCGGTAGAGCCAGATCAGGATACGGTTCACCGGATTTTTCTGTTCGGGTACGATATGTCCCCGCACGAAGAGCACCATCAGTGCCGGCACCAGCGTCACTGACAGCAGTGCTGCCGCCGCCATCGAGAAGGTCTTGGTAAAGGCGAGCGGGCCGAACAGCCGGCCTTCTTGTGATTCCAGCGTGAAGATCGGCAGGAACGACACGGTGATGATCAGCAGACTAAAGAACAGCGCCGGACCGACTTCGCTCGCCGCCTCGACGAGAATCTCCACCCGCGGCTTGTCGGGTGGCGCCCGTTCGAGATGCTTGTGGGCGTTCTCGATCATGACGATCGCCGCGTCGATCATCGCGCCGATAGCGATGGCGATGCCGCCGAGGCTCATGATGTTGGCGCCGAGGCCGAGCAGCCGCATGGCGATGAAGGCGATGAGAATGCCGACGGGCAGCATGACGATGGCGACCAGCGCACTGCGGACATGCAGGAGAAAGGCGATGGTCACCAGCGCGACGACGATCGATTCTTCGACCAGCGTGCCCTTCAGCGTCTCGATTGCCGCCTCGATCAGGGTCGAGCGGTCATAGACGGGAACGATCTCGGTGCCAGGCGGCAGGCTGGCCTTGATCGTTTCCATGCTCTTCTTGGCGTTGTCGATCACCGTGAGCGCGTTCGCTCCGAAGCGCTGCAGCACGATGCCACCAGCCACTTCGCCTTCGCCATTGAGCTCGGTGATGCCGCGCCGCTCGTCCGGAACCAGTTCCACCCTCGCCACGTCGCCGAGACGCAATGGCACGCCGTTCTGGCTCTTCAGCACGATGTTCTCGATATCGGGGATACCCTTGAGATAACCACGGCCGCGCACCGCGAACTCGAACTCGGACAGCTCGATCGTTCGGCCGCCGATGTCGGTATTGCTGGCGCGCACGGCATTGGCGACATCGTTCAGCGATACCCCTTGCGCCTTGAGCCGAGCGGGATCGACAATAATGGAATACTGCTTGACGAAGCCACCGACGCTTGCGACCTCGGCGACGCCCTCCGACTTGGAGACACCGAAGCGCACGATCCAGTCCTGCAGCGAACGCAGTTCGGCGAGCGACAGCTCCTTGGCGACAAGCGCGTATTCGTAGACCCAGCCGACGCCGGTCGCATCTGGTCCAAGCGTCGGCGTGATTCCCTGGGGCAGGCGGCTCGACGCGACATTCAGATATTCCAGCACGCGGCTGCGCGCCCAGTAGGGATCGGTGCCATCGTCGAAGATCACGTAGACGAAGGAGACGCCGAAGAAGGAGAAGCCGCGCACGACCTTCGACTTCGGTACTGTCAGCATCGATGTCGTCAGAGGATAGGTGACCTGGTCCTCGACCACCTGAGGAGCTTGTCCAGGATATTCGGTATAGACAATGACCTGCGCATCGGAGAGATCGGGAATGGCGTCGAGCGGCAAGGAGCGCAGCGCGTAGATGCCGCCGGCCACGGCAAGTGCCGCGGCGACGAAGATCAGGACAAGATTATGGGCGGACCAGGAGATGATGCGCGAGATCATGGCTTGGCCTCTTTGGGGGTCATGGCGCTCAGCGCCGCGTTGAGATTGCTTTCGGCGTCGAGCAGGAAGTTCGCCGAGACGACCACCTTGTCGCCGGCGGCGACGCCCTGTCGGATTTCGGTGTTGTCATCGCCACGAACGCCGAGCTTGACGTCCTTTGGCTCGAATTTTCCATCGCCCTTGTCGATGAAGACGACCTGACGGTCGCCGGTGTCGATGACGGCGCTGTTGGGGACGGCGACGACAGGGGCCGGCGCGCCAGCCTCGATGTCAACGTCGGCATACATGTTGGAAAGCAGCTCGCCGTCAGGATTGGGGAGCTCGATGCGCACTTTCGTCGTCCGAGTCTGCATGTCGACTTCGGGATAGATCAGATCGACAACGCCCTTGAAGGTCTTGCCGGGAAGGCTCCTGATGCTAACATTGACTTCGGCACCGTTCCGGACCGAAGCCAGGTCGTATTCCGGCACCTCGGCCATCACCCAGACGTTGGAGATATCGGCGATGCGAAACAGGATGTCGCCGGGCTTCGCCATCATCCCCGTCGTTGCCATACGTTCCAGGACGATGCCGTCGCGCTGGGCGACGTAGCTGATGCTCGGTGGCACCTGGCGGGTGTTTGCTATCCCGTCGATGACCTCCTGCGGGACACCAAGGTTCTTCAGCCGCAGCGCCGAGCCGGCGTCGCCATTGCCATGCCCATCGCTCTTGCCGGCGGCATATTCCGACGCTGCGGTCGCAATCTCCCTGGAATAGAAGCGGAAGAGCTTCTCGCCCTTGCGGATGTGGCTGCCCGTCGTGACGTCGGCGACGTCGTCGACAAAGGAATCCGTCCGCATCGAGATGATGCTGACGAGGCGCTCGTCCAGGGCGACGGTCCCCGGAACCTGGATTTTACGGCCGATGCTGGCCAACTCGGCGGTGGCGGTCTTCACGCCCGTGCGCTGTAGCTTGCCGAGCGAGACCTTCACCGTCGAGGTGTCGGACTGCTCGCCTTCGTAGATGGGGATGTAATCCATGCCCATGGAATCCTTCTTCGGTACCTTTGAGGTATCCGGAAGGCCCATCGGGTTTCGGTAGTAGAGGATCTTTCCCTTCGCAGGAGCGGCTGCGGGTTCCGCCTTCGCGGCTTCAGCAACGGCAGGCGCCTTCGCCGTGTCGTCGAAGCTGATGTCCTCGCTGGCGTGCACGGCGACGAACGGCCGCCCGCCGTCGGCGTTCCTCGGCGTCGACGAGAACTGCGGCAGCCCGTCAGGATGACGGTAGTAGACGATCGCGCCCGTGGGCACGGTCATCGGGGCAGCCGGCGTGGCCATCGCCGTCTCGGCCAGACCGAGGCCGATCATGGAGGCCAGGTTGTTCGTGCCAGCCCAATAGCCTCCCCCGCCCAGCAATACGGCGAGGGAGAGCGTGGCTGCCACGCGAAATGGCGTGCTCAAGGGGCGGCCTTCAGCACGAGTTCGCCCTGAACGGTGTCCGGCTCGCCCTGGATCTTGGCAGCGAGCTTGAAGCGCCAGCTACCCGCCATAGTGAAGTCGGTGTTGAAGGCATAGACGCCGGGTTCCGTCGAGGTTGCCGCCCGGACGGGCGTCGTCATCATTTCCATGCCCTCGGGGGCCATGTCCATGCGTGTGGTGAAGACGACCGCGTCCGGGACGGGCTTGCCCGTCCGCTTGTCGATCAGACGGACGGAGACCGGTGATCCCTGACCTTGCTTTACGTCGGTCGAAACAGGCTGGAACTCGTAGTCCTGAGAGGCAGCAAGGGTCACGGTGGCGGAGCCGGCGACCAGCACGCCGGCGAGGAGCATCGCTCCTGCGGAAAGAGAGGTGTTGTTCATGATTTCCGATCTCATCGGGACGCACTCTTTGATCGCGTCCTCGGGTCAAAATTGATGGCTGTCGGATCTCAGCGGACGCGTTAATGCGCCCGGCGTGAACCGCAGGCATGTTTCAAGAATGGCTTGAGATCAGGCTTTTGGAGGTCGGGCCGGCGGCTCGAGGAACGCAGACGCCAATAGAGGAGCAGGCATCAAGTCGTAGCGATGGGACAACCAGGAAATGGCGAAGGACCAGCCGTGGTGGTCGGACACGTGTGCAGAGATGGATGTCGTGCAGACCACTGCCAGCAGGCAACCCTTGGCGCACTCCGGCTTGACCGGCTGCTTCTGAGGACAGCAGGGCATGTCCTCGGCCATCTTCATGCCGAACACCTCGCTCCTCACTGCGTCCGTTGTCATGTGACCCGAAGACGCCATCGCGCTGCTCGCCAGCCCGATGGTCATCGGGCCGATAACGACCGCGAGCATGGCGACGAGCAGGAACAGACGATGGAGGGTCCGCAGGAGAGTCATAATGCGATAATTGCACGACGCTTCCGGTATTGGAAGCCGGGCTCACGGAGATGTGTTGTATGTTGCTGAGTGCGAAGGGCCACTTCCCGGGCGATCATGCCAGCACCGCTGTCGCCGTCGCGAGCGCAATATAGCGACCCGCCTTGGCGACGGTGACCAATAGCAGAAACGTCGGCAACGGCTCCCTCAAGATTCCAGCGACAACGGTGATTGGATCGCCGACGACCGGCAGCCAGCTTGCCAGCAGCGACCATCGCCCATAGCGGCGGTACCATGCCTGCGCCCGATCGAGCGCTTTGGAACCGGCCGGAAACCACCGTCGCTCACGAAACCGTTCGATCCCGCGCCCGAGACACCAATTGACCGTGGATCCCAGCACATTACCGAGGGTCGCGACGACGATCAGCCAGAAGACGGGATAGTCTTCCGTCAGCACAAGGCCCACCAGGATGGCTTCGGTCTGCATCGGCAGGATGGTCGCGGCAGCAAACGCTGCCATGAACAGGCCGATATAACTGCCAAGCTCCTCCATTCGCTCAGAGGTATTTTGTGATCGTGTTGAACTCCTCGATCGATTGCCGCCGGTCCCTCGGAAGCGAGCCGACGGTCTCCACGAGGCAGTGGTCCAGATGCTCCTGGATCAGCGTCCGCTTGGCGTTAATGATCGCCTTTTCGACCGCGGAAAGGTGCTGGGCGATGTCGAGGCATGGCTTTCCGCCCTCGGTCATCGCGATGACGCTCTTCGAATGCCCTTCGGGCCCCTTGGCAATCTCTGAATGCGTGGCATGCGTATGTCCCATCATAGTTCTTATTTCCCCAAGGACAGGATTAGTGTCAACACAGACGGCCAACACCTGCCTTGCCCGTCCTTATGGGTTCAAAGGTGATGACCGTCCGAAAGTGCTGAGGTCGTCGGGCTAACGAGAGCCGTCCGGCGCTTGAGGAAGCCTAATCAGAACTCCGACCACTCCTGCTGAAGACGTTTAAGCGCAGCATTGCCCTGCGTGACGGGAGCGGGGCGTGCAACTGGCCGGCCAGTTGCCGGGGCTGAGGCAAGCCGGGCCACGGGCCTTGCCTGTGGCTCCATGCGCTCGGCTTCGCCTGTGCGAAATGCGCTCAGAAGCTCGCCAAGACGCTTGCTTTCTTCGGCCAAACCAGCGCCGGCAGCGTTCATCTCTTCAACCATGGCGGCATTCTGCTGTGTCGCCTGATCCATGTGATTGACAGCGCTGTTGATCTCCGAAAGCCCCATGGACTGCTCCTGAGCGGCGGTGGCAATCGCATCCATGTGCTGATTGATCTGCAGGACCAGGTCGGCAATAGCTGCGAGGCCCTCGCCGGTGTCGTTGACGAGTTTCACGCCTTCGCCGACGGCGACTTCAGAATTGCCGATCAGAACCTTGATCTCTTTGGCGGCATTGGCCGAACGCTGGGCCAGTTCGCGCACTTCCTGGGCGACGACGGCAAAGCCCTTGCCGGCCTCACCCGCACGTGCTGCCTCGACGCCGGCGTTGAGCGCAAGCAGGTTTGTCTGGAAGGCGATCTCGTCGATCACGCTGATGATCTGGCTGATCTGCTTGGACGAATGCTCTATCCTTCCCATGGCATTGACGGCATTGTTGACGACCTGGCTGGAGTTTTCGGCTCGCGATCGGGCACCGCGTACCAAGTCACGGGCATCGCCAGCCCGCTTGGAGGTCGACTGAACATTCGCCGTAACCTCTTCGAGCGCTGCTGCCGTCTCTTCCAGCGAGGCGGCCTGCTGCTCCGTGCGCTTGGAAAGATTATCGGAAGCCTGCGAAATCTCGTAGCTGCCGCTGTTTACAAGTGACGCGGCGTGGCCGACCTGAGACATCGCAGCGCGCAACTGGCTGACCGACGAATTGAAGTCGTGACGCAGAGCTTCGAACTGCGCAGCCAGCGGCGTTTCGATCTCGCACCGCAGGTCGCCGGATGCCAAATGACGAAGTCCTGTCGCAAGCGAACCCGTTGCTTGCAGCAGCCTCTCTTCGGCTTCCTCCTCGGCGCGGCGCTGGACTTCGAGGCGTTCGTTCTCCGATCTAATGCGAGCGTCGGCGGCTTCGGCTTCAAGCGCCTTGTTGCGCAGAGCTGCCTGCTGGAAAATCTGGACAGAACGCGCCATGGCGCCGATCTCATCACGCCGTTCGACGCCACCGATCAAGACCGAGAGGTTGCCTTCGGCGAGTGCGGTCATGGAATGAGTTAGCGCCCCGACGGGCCTGGTGACGCGAAAGATGATGACGCAGATGCCCGTAATGCTCAGAACCACGGAAACAAGGAAAGTAAGCCCGTAGGCGATCAAGCTGACGAACGCATCGTTCTGACTGGCGGATGCGTTCGCGACCATGCCGTCTGCGGCTGCCGCGGCGGTGTTCGTGATGGTCAGAAGGGCGGCGTTGCCAAGCGGGCGCCAGTCGTCAAGGGGCATGGCCTTCTTCTCACCAGCTGCGAACTTCGCAAGCAATGCACTGTGTTTTGCTGCAAAATCACCGTTGAAGAAGCTCGCGCTGCTGACTTTATAGGCGTCTCTGACGACCTGTGGCGTCGATGGATGATCGACCAGAGTGCCGATCTGTTCCCAGGTGAAATTCGCAGTGTAATCGAATTGTTGGATCTTGCTGACGTCCTCGGGCTTCATCGCCTCTCCGGAGGCGAGCGTGTTGACGAACAACAGGTTTGCAGCCCCAGCCGTTGCGCGCGTGTACCATGTCAGTGCACGGATCTGAATGAGTGCCGTCATTGAGGGATCACTTGTGCGGATCCGGCTTTCAATGGCGGTCGAACCTGTCTCCAACGCGGTCAAGAACTGCTGACCAATGTCCAGGGTCGCAGCCTGCAGTGTCGGGTCGCGATCAGCGAGTTTCTTTACGACTTCGCTGTCGAGCTTTGAGCGGAATGCGACCACCCGATCATAAGCGTTCATGACATCGGTGATCGGGGCTTTGACCGTCTGGTCGTCGATATCTGCAAGGACCGATTTTGCGTCACTCATATATTTGTCGACGATGCCCCTGTCCTTTTTCAACAAGGCGAGCGTTGCATCTTGCGAGCCAAGCTCAAGTTTGGCGAGCGACGAGCCGTCACCTCGCTCGTTGCGAAAGTTGGCGAGTGTCTGGAAGAGCGCGCGGTCGAGCACGGTGAACTTCGAGACGTCAGCATACTTGCCTGCATCGCGATAGGCATCAAGCGTCGACGATCCCGTCAGCACACATAGAGCGATGCTAAGAAAAAGGAAAATTCCGACAAGTATATTGCGCAGAGAAAAAATCATAATTGCTCACCTACGTTCGGGGTGCTGTGACGCTGACCCGCTTCGCCAAACCCGTATTTCTGGAGCTCTTGTGGTGAAACTTCTAAAAGAAAAGCAATCCGTGAGCCGTCGAGGCGCCGCCCGACCACAGGCGCATCATGCCCTGCCCAATCAGAAGAGAAGTTACCTCAGCTTTATTGAAACAGGATTAATAATTTCCCCTAAAAACACAGGGGGTGTTTAGACAGATCCTTTGTAAGATGAGCAGGAGCGCGAAAATAATCTTCCGCCTGCCGCACTCAACGAGATCTGCCTTCGTATCAATATCCTCTCGGCTGGGCTGAACCGGAAGAGACAGATGGGAATGCCATTCTCCGAGACAGCCGATGCGGCGGAAGGCGCAGCCGGCCTTCTCAGAACAAGCAGCCTGTGCTCGCTAGTGAAGGGCTTGGTCGCGTCGGCCCTGCGCCCCAATGATCGTCAATGCTGGTGAGCTTCGGCATCTCACCGGAGCTCCGGCTCTCGAACCTGTGTGGACCGATGCCGACCAGTGACCGACCGGCAACTTAGTCAAGCGACAGAGGACTTTATCTAGGAGGTTACCCCGTCAGTCTGCGAGGCAGTGCCGCGTGCTCGGTCGACGAAGGCAGCTCAATGACAAATTCGCCGGCCCGCCATTGCCACCTTCGGTTTAGCCCTGCCTTTTCAAGTAATTTCTTGGTGTACTGCAGTATCGCCGCAGGGCCATCTCAGTCTCAAAATCGGGAATAACTGCGAATGCGGAAAGCGCCTTCGATTTCTATCAAACGGAAGCGTCGGTGAAGTTTCAGCAACTCCTGCCTTTGTCACCGCCTGGAGCCAGCGTCAGGTAATGACGGCATCAAGCAAGTAGCTCCCGCAAGCGTACCGCCAGCTCGCGAGCTGTATAGGGCTTCTTCAACCAGGCTCCCGACTGAGCGAGACCTCGGCCGGCGATGGCTGGCTCCGCGTAGCCGGACGTAAAGAGAATCTTGATTTCCGGCCGGGTAATACGAACGGTCTCAGCAAGCTCGTCACCTGTCATGCCGCCAGGCATGGCGATATCCGTAAAAAGCAATGCAACGTCTGGGTTTTCCTCAAGCCGTTCAAGCGCCTCCTTGCCGTTGGATGCCTCAACTACGTTGTAGCCGGCATCGGCGAGCCTCAAAACGGCAACGCGCCGCACGCGCGCGTCATCCTCGACGACAAGAATCTTCTCCGATCCCCCCGGAATTGCGGATTGAGCCTGGTCTCGCTGGCTTTGATCGTGCGAATCGAGCGTATCCTTCTGCACGACAGGCAGGAAAATGCGCACACTCGTGCCCTGCCCCACTTCGCTGTAAAGCTGAACATGACCGCCGGATTGTTTGGCAAAGCCATAAACCATCGAGAGACCAAGCCCTGTGCCAGAGCCGACATCCTTGGTTGTGAAAAATGGCTCAAAGGCATGTTGCTTGGTGTCTGCCGACATTCCCATGCCAGTATCTGTCACCGCGATGAGGATGAAATTGCCGGCACGAACTTGCGGGTACATTTGCGCGTAATCGGCGTCGAGGTGCACACGGGAAATTTCAATCGAGAGACTGCCGCCGCGCGGCATGGCATCGCGCGCGTTAAGAACAAGATTCAATAGTGCGTTCTGCAATTGAGATGCATCAACAAGCGCCGTATTTGCCGAGCCGGAGATAACGGTGCGGAATTCAGTTGTCTCGCCCAGTGTCCGTCTTAGCAGGTCGGAAAAACCCGACACGAGTTGGCCGACATCCACGAGCTTCGGATGAAGTGGTTGACGCCGTCCGAAAGCGAGCAACTGACCTGTCAGTTTGGCACCCTCTTCGGCAGCTCCTTGTGCCTCCCGCAACAATGATAGAAGTTTTTTATCTCGAAGCTTGGTCTCGATCATCTCGAGATTGCCGCCGATGATGGTGAGCAGATTGTTGAAGTCGTGTGCTAGCCCGCCCGTGAGTTGGCCGATGGCTTCCATCTTTTGCGCTTGGCGCAACTCCTCCTCAATTTTGTGCCGGCTGGTCAAATCCCTGATAAACCCAGTGAAGATGCGTCGGCCGTTCGCTATCGCCTCACCAACGGCAAGCTCCATGGGAAACAATGAGCCGTCCTTGCGCTGTCCCTTCACTACCCGCCCGTAGCCGATGATGTGGCGCTCGCCAGTTGCCAGATAACGCGCAATATACCCGTCGTGCGCGTCACGATCGGTTTGTGGCATGAGGATTTTAACGTTCTTGCCGCATACTTCCTCCGCCGTGTAGCCAAAGAGCCTTTCGGCAGCGACACTGAAGGACGAGATCGTCCCGGCTTCATCAACGATCACCATCGCCTCCGGCACGGTGTCAAGGATCGAGCGCAGATGCGCCTCTCTCTCCATGAGGTCGCCCTGCGGTTTCGTCATTTGCTCACGTCCTTGCTAGCCTGAGGGATTAACGCCCTTGCGTTGTCTTTGGTGTCCAATCTGGGCAGATCACATCCAATTCTTATTTTAGACATGAAAGGATAGTGCGAACCAACAGAGCGGATGCCGAAGAGCTGAAACAATGCAACATCCGGGATGCGACCGCTTTGATCCCGGTCAATCGGTCAGCATTGTCGAGGCAACCACATCACCAAAGACAGATGCTTCCAATAAGATGCGCGGTTTGGACGGCCCAGCCCATATCGGCTCCATTTTCACGGCACCACGAGCATCGATGCTTGCGACAGACAGGTGAATGGTCCGCGCCGCGACCGGAAAAGGCCATCTTCAGATATCAAAGGCGGCCCTACCGCACCTGCGCGACGGTCGAGCGGAATCGGATGAGAGCGACAATAAAGAAGGCTGTACCGAGCAAGAGCAATGCGGCTGCTTCAGACCAAACGACCTCGAAGCCGGCCCCTCGGTAAAGGATAGCCTGAGAGAGAGCGACAAAATGGGTCGAAGGTGAAATCGTCATCGCATATTGCAGCCAGAGTGGCTGGCTGTCCATCGGTGTTGTGCTGCCGGACAGCAGGTTCATCACGATCAGGACCGGCATCGAGATCAGCCCGAACTGTGCCATCGAACCGGATGCCGTTGCGATGAGAATACCGAGCGACGTCACCGAGAATTGATAGAGCACAGCGCAGAAGATGAAGAGACCGATCGAGCCCGCGATCGGCACCGAAAGCAGCCGCTCGACGACGATGACGAGGGAAAACACCGCTGCGGCCACGATGACGAGCCCGTTCGCCCAGATCTTCGACATCATGATCTCGGCTGGCGTCAGCGGCATGACGAGGAGATGTTCGATCGTGCCATGCTCACGCTCACGGATCAGGGCAGCACCGGTCAGGATGACGGAGAGCATCGTGACGTTGTTGATGACCTGCATCACCGCGGTGAACCAGGTCGATTGCAGATTGGGATTGAAACGGGTGCTGATAACAAGATTAATCGGCTGGGCGGCCATGCTGTTCGGTAGCGCCGTCGCCACCTCCTGCAGGACGATGCTTTGGATATAGGAGGCGCCGTTGCCGGCCTGCGACATGGCCGTCGCATCGATATCGAGCTGGAGGGACGGCTTGCGCCCGGCAATCGCGTCCTCTTCGAATTTCGGCGGGATTTCTACGACGAACACGAAGCGGCCCGCATCCATCGCCGTATCGATCTCGTTTGCCCCGATCAGCACTGGCTCCTTGAAAAAGGGAGGCGCCAGTGCATCCCTCAGTCGGGCCGACAGCATCGAGCCATCCTCGTCAACCACAGCGACGGAGGCATTTTCGACTTCGAGCTTGGCACCGGTCGAAACCGTGTAGACGGCGATCGTGAAGGTGTAGATGACGAGAATGAGCATCACCGGATCGGCTCTCAGGCTATAGAGTTCCTTGATGCCAAGCCGGAAGATACGGCTAAGCTTTCCCCACATGTCATCCGCTCCGCTTTTTGAGCGCCGCAAGTGCTGCTCCGACAAAGACGATGCCAAAGGCGGCAAGCGCCAGCAGATTTGGCCAGAGCTCCGCCAGACCCAGCCCCTTGGTGATTACACCGACGCTCAGCGGCTGATACCAGGCGGCTGGGAAAAAGAGACCCATGGCTCGCCCGCCTCCCGAAAGCGAGGAAACCGGCACCAAGAGGCCGGAGAAGTTGACCGAGGGAATCATCGCGACGATCGCCGTGGCGAAGATGGCCGCTACCTGGCTGCGGACGAAGCTCGATACGACAAGGCCGAAGGCCGTCGTCGCAAAGACATAGAAAATCGTACCGACAACCAACAGGCTTACGGAGCCTTTGATGGGTACGCCGAAAATCGTGCGGGTCATGACGAGCAGCATCACAAAGCTGACAAAGGCGATCGCGATGTAAGGAAGCTGTTTACCAAGCAGAAACTCAATGCGCGTGACTGGTGTCGCCTGGAAATTGGCGATCGAACCGGTCTCCTTCTCCTTGACGATACCGAGCGCCGTCATGATCGCCGGGATGAGCACCAGCAGCAGCATGATGACGCTCGGCACGATGGCGTTGGCGCTCTTGAAATCCTGATTGTAGCGAAAGCGACTTTCGACGTTGATCGGATAGGGCGAAGCGTTACGTCCTGTCCGCCGGGCTGACGAGTCTGCGAGGTAGGACGCGACAAGACCCGATAAATAGCCCCGCGCCGTCTCCGCGCGAAACGGCATGGCGCCGTCGAGCCAGACCGAAACCTCCGGCTTTTCCTTTCGTATCAGGTCGCGGCCGAAATTAGGAGGAATTTCGACGCCAACTCTGAGTTCACCAGTCTGCAGGCGTGTCTGCAGATCGCCGGCCGATGCGATCACTGTCTTCTCCTCGAAATAGCGCGAGCCCTGCAGGCTCTCGACCAGTTGTCGACTTTCGGCCGACTGGTCCTGGTCGTAGACGGCAAAGGGCAAATGCTCGACATCGAAGGAAATGCCGTAGCCGAACGTCAGCAACAGGATCGCCGGCCCCAACAGGGCAAAGACGAGCCGCGCTCTGTCGCGCAATATTTCCAGTGTCTCGCGCCGCGTATACGCCCAGAGCCGACCCGGGTCGAAAAAGCGCTGTGGCGACGCATGTTGATCGGAAAACACCGCCGCTCCATCGGCCCCGGCAACATTTTCGCCCATACCCGCCTCAGCCAGGACGTCGATAAAGGTTTCTTCCAACGTTGCTTTGCCGCGCCTGGCACAAAGTTCGGCTGGGCTCCCGATCGCCAGCACCTTGCCCGCATACATCAACGAGATCCGGTCGCAGCGCTCGGCCTCGTTCATGAAATGCGTCGACAGGAAAATGGTGACCCCGTCGTCCCGCGACAGGGCAAGCAGCGACCGCCAGAAGGCATCGCGCGCCACAGGATCGACACCGGACGTAGGCTCATCGAGGATCAACATCTCCGGACGATGAATGACTGCGGCCGCAAGCTGCAGACGTTGACGAATGCCGAGCGGCAAATCCTCCGGCCGCTGGTTTGCGACCTCGCTCAGGTCATATTCGGCAAGCATCTCGGCGACCCGGGACTCGACCTCGTTGGCCGACAAAGCAAAGAGCCGCGCATGCAGCACCAGGTTCTGGCGCACGGTCAGCTCGCCATAAAGCGAGAAGGCCTGGGACATGTAACCGACGCGTTTGCGCGTATCGATGTCTCCGGCCTTTAGCGGTTGGCCGAACAGTCGGGCAGCACCTTCGCTGGCCGGCAGCAATCCCGTCAGCATTTTCATCGTCGTGCTCTTGCCGCTGCCGTTCGAACCGAGGAAGCCAAAGATCTCGCCCTTCGGGATTCGGAAGCTCACGTGATCGACCGCGATGAAATCGCCGAAACGTCGGGTAAGCCCTTCGGCCTCGATCGCCGGCACTCCATCGGCGATCACGCGCGGCGTAACGATCAGGGGACTTTGCTCCGCGACCGTGTTGGGCATTAGGGCAGTAAAGGCTGCCTCCAATGATGGTCGTCCCACCCTCTGCATGATTGCGGCCGGGCTGCCGGTGGCAATCAGCCGCCCTCCATGCAATGCAGCCAGCCAGTCAAACCGTTCTGCCTCCTCCATATAGGCGGTTGCGACGATGACGCTCATTTGCGGACGCTGTGCCCGGATATTGTTGATCAGTTCCCAGAACTGCCGACGGGAAAGCGGATCGATACCGGTCGTCGGTTCATCGAGAACTAGGAGATCTGGATTGTGCAGCAGCGATGTGCAGATGCCGAGCTTCTGCTTCATGCCGCCCGAAAGCTGGCCGACCGGCCGGTCGCGAAAGGGAAGAAGTCCGGTTACACGCAGCAGCTCATCCATGCGCGCTCGCCGCTGGCGGTTGTCCTGCCCGAAGAGACGGCCAAAGAAATCGAGATTTTCCGCAACACTCAGCGTCGGGTAAAGATTGCGTCCCAACCCTTGGGGCATGAAAGCGATCCGGGCGCAAACGGCGCGGCGGTAACGCATCTCGGCCATATCACCACCCAACACCTCGATTTGTCCGCGCTGGATTCGGATGGTGCCAGCCGCAAGGCCAAGCAGTGTCGATTTTCCGACGCCGTCCGGACCGATCAACCCCGCCATGCAGCCGGAGGGAACTACAAGATCGACGGCATCGAGCGCTGTCTGCGCGCCGTAGCGGTGGGTTACGGCAGTGAAACGAATGGCCGCCTCACTCATTGCGGCAGTTTCACTTGTAGCTCCCCCGGCCAATGAGCCGAGGGATCGATCCGAACATAGCCGACACCCCTCACCCCGGTTTTGACACGGGCTTCGTAATCCTTCAGCAGATCCGGCGCTATCCTCAACTTGACGCGGAAAACGAGTTTCTCACGCTCCTCCTGTGTTTCGACGGTTTTCGGCGTAAACTGCGCTTCCGACGCGACGAAGGAGACGCTCGCCGGCACGACATATTGCGGCGCGGGGTCGAGAATGATGCGCGCCTCATCACCGATCGCCAGACGACCGGCCGCCCGCGCCGGCAGGAAAATCGTCATGGAGACGTCCGAAAGGTCGAGCATGGTCGCAACCGGGGCACCCGCGGCAACCACCTCGCCGGTCTGCGCAAGCTTGTACTCGACACGCCCGCGCCGCGGCGCTCTGAGCACGGCGTCCTGCAGCAGGGACTGGATGCGCGCAACCTCGGCACGCGCCGCCTCCGTTGCCGCCTGCGTCGCATCCCGATTGGCTTGAGCAGCCCGCACCGAAGCCTCTGCGACACTCAACTGGCTACGCCTGAGATCCAGCTGCTGAATCGTTCCACTGCCGGAATTGCTCATGGCCTGCGCCCGCTCAAGCTCCTGACGCGCCAGCACGAGCTCGCTTTCGCGCTGAGCAATCGCCGCGGTCGCCTCTATTTCGCTTGTTTCTGATTTTCGCACCTGGGCCTTTGCTCCGGCAAGCTCTGCCTCGAGATCGGCAGTATCGATCCTGGCGATCGGAGCGCCGGCGTCGACGATCTGGCCTTCATCGACAAGCACCTCCGCAAGCCTACCGGCAAACTTAGCCGAGATGAGTATTTGCTGAGCTTCGATGCGGCCATTCGACATAGTGATATTTTGGGGAAGCTGTTGGCCAGCGACCTTGCTCCAGAGAGCTTTGATCCCAGCCAGCGCGCCTGAGCCGGCATCATCGGCCCAAGCATCGCTACACAGGCTCAGCCCGATCACACTGGCAATGATAAGAGCAATCTGTTGGCGCATCCTGGTATCCCCAAGCCTAACAATGCTCTGTCGGCTTCGAATTGCCTTTTACGCAGGGCGGATGCAGCGATCCTTGACCTAGATCACATTCGGACACACGGCGATCGCCGCGATCCCATTTGCGGTCCTGTTATCGCCGCGGCAGCGTCACCAGGCCGGATATGATTCCCGTCGCCAACATGTGGCAGTTTTCCAGCCGCAGGACGCAGATTCATGGACGACATCACGCGAGAAATTAAACAAACAATCCAAAGGCTTTCACTGATTTCGCAATGCTATGGATACCAGGCTGGTTTCGAACTCTCAAATCCGGCAAATCGCGCTTCCTGATACCCCCGCGGCTTTGCGAAATGCCGAGTTGCTTGTTCTTTTTCCACAAAAGCGGCTTAAGCGAGTTAAGTTCATCAAACCCCTAAGGTTACCGAAGCTCTACATGAGGCTGAAATCACAAAATCCCGCTCTTGCGACCTCCTGGGTGGCTCAACCGAAGTCGTAGATGTTATTGAGGGGAGTGCGTGTGACTATCGAAATGCTAATACCATGGCGCTTCGGCATGGTATTGGCACCGTTGCATTCACGGATCCGGCAATTGCCGAAAGAGTTGAGATTCGATGCAATAACCTGATATCTCGTCCACCCACATGCCGAAGCATATTGCCACTTCCTTCTTGCTGTCGGAGAAGACGTCATCCAGCTTCTTACCTTTCCAAGATGGATTGCGATCCTGCAACAGTCTCCACGTATGAGCTCGTTCGCCTTTGAAGGCTTCTGTCACGGGAAATTGCTGTGAAGGTCCTGAGATGACGACGAGATACCACTGGTCACCTTTGATCTCGTTTGCCACCAGTCGCCAGCGATCGGGATCCCTCGCCGCGTGCATGTCAACGCTGGTGACCAGCATCAGTCCGAATATCTTGTTCCCCTCCCGGACGAAAAACGCTGGAAAAATGTTAGGTGGGGCATCATTGCGGACGATAATGTTTCCAAACGCGATCTCATCCAGCAGCTTGAGGCAATCTTCCTTTTCGATCGATACAAATGTCGAGGACATGGCTTTTCTCCTCAAAGAACCCAAGTCTCTACCATCTTAAGCCGTGGAAGTTTGATTTGGCGCAAAGGATTTCCAACTTACATCCCCATCAAGCAAAACACCGTATTGCGTGCCGCCCGTGCACTGTTCATTACAGCATCAGCAAGCTGAAATCCTAATGCGCAACTCTGAAGTTCGCCTCCTCCAAGATGGAACCGGTGCTGAATTCTCGGCGAATAGGGTGATGTGTTGCGACCTTTGACGTCCAACCGAATTATCACCTACCAATTTTGTACGGATATTGTTGATTTCTAATTCTGGTTAAATCGCCGGATGACATGAGGTGATGAAGATCGCTCCATCTTGAACGATGACCTCTTTGAAGTGATGGCTCCGCATGAAGATCGACCGTCTGTCCAAATTTGATGACAATGCAACAATGACTGCGGACCTGGTCATCGTGGGAGGCGGACCGGCGGGACTGACGATTGCAACACAATGCGCGAAAGCGGGCAGAAAGGTATTCGTCGTCGAAAGCGGCCTCGAGTTTGAAGACGCCGAGCATTCGGCACTCAATGAAGTCGAAAATGTCTGCGAGCTTCAATCGGAAGCGCAGATCCGCCGACGGGTGGAATTTCACGGCCCACAAGCAGAGTTTTGGTCGAGTGAGATCCAACCATTCGGCGTTCGCTGCCGAGCGCTTGGGGGATCGACGCACGCATGGGCCGGCAAATCAGCACCTTTCGATGTCATGGATTTTAGGCCTCGCTCATGGGTCCCCTGTTCGGGCTGGCCAATGGATCGCAGCCAAATAGAGCCCTATCTTCTGCGGGCAATGGAGCTGCTCAATCTCAGCCCCAAGGAGCCGCCAAGGCGCTTTGACGCGGCGGATCTTCATTCCTTTTATTGGCAGTTTGCCCGCTCCCGCGTCGAGCGGCTCGACATTATGCGTTTCGGACGGGAGTTCATGGCGAAGCGGTCGGATCAGATACATGTTCTTCTGGATGCGACCGTGACGCGTATCGGCTTGACCACTGACGGATCGCGTTTTTCACACCTTGACGTCGCGAACATGGCGGGCAAGCGTGCACGCATTAAAGCCAGATTGTGTGTCTTGGCCGCAGGCGGAATTGAAAACGCCAGATTGCTGCTGGCATCCAATGATGTGCACCCGAAAGGAATTGGCAATCACTACGATCTGGTCGGGCGATATCTGATGGATCATCCTAGCGCTCGTATAGGCCGCATAGAGGCCAACCAAATGTCCCCTCTGGCCAAGCTCTTTGGGTTCTTCGGGGTTCACCACAAAGGACGTGCACATATGTTCATGCACGGCTTGGCACTAACGCCGCAGATACAGGAACGCGAGCAATTACTGAACGCCGCGATCTATTTCGCCACGGAACGCGCTCCGGATGACCCCTGGGACGCGTTAAAGCGGTTGCTGCGTCACGACGCAAATTTTCGTCGTGACCTATGCTCAGTTGTCAAAGGTTCCGGTCTCATAGTCAAGGGCGTCGGAATGAAGATCCTCTCAGATCATCGAACCCCGAAAATGCTCAAGGATTTCGTAGTCAACACTGCGATAAGACTGTCTCCGAATTTAGTCGCAGATGAATTTCAATGTCGGGGGCTTCCTCACAAGCTGACAGGCCTTCGGATCGAGGCGATCTGCGAACAGATGCCGAATGCCGACAGCCGTATCAGCCTCAGCACCAGGAGGGATCCGTTCGGAACGCCGCTTGCCAAAGTCGATTGGCGCATCAATGATGTCGAGCGCCAGACGCTTCTCAGGATAGCGCAGATATCGGCTGCATCCCTTTCAAGCGCCGGGCTGCCCGTGCCCAAGCTCGAAGACTGGGCAGTCGAGCGGCGACCTGAAGACATCGTAATCATCGACATGGCCCACACGCTCGGTACGACGCGCATGTCGGTTGACGCAAAGACAGGCGTCGTCGACCAGAATTGCAGGATCCATGACGTGCACAATCTTTATGTCGCCGGCGGATCGGTGTTTCCCACCAGCGGCCATGCAAACCCTACATTGATGATCCTTGCTCTCGCGACCCGGCTGGCCGATCACCTGAACCAGCAGCTGGCAGCCGGCTAATTCTCAGGAAAGCAAATCGCAGGCTTTTCGAGATATCAGGATCACGCTGGCGGCATCAGCAATTAAGAGCGATCTATGGTTGGTGGGCGTTGGCGAGCGCCTATCCAATTCCACACCTTGCTCCAGCGCCCGCATATATGACGTGCCTATACTATTTAACGATGCAACGCGCGAAGCTGCGGTTTTCCGGCATCGATATTGATCCCACTTGGCCCGACGACAGCGAACCGAGTGGGATTTTCTCATGACGCGTACCTTGACTAAGGCGTAGGCAGCTGCACCGTTTCGTCAGCCGGTTCTTCGCGCACCGCGCGAAGCTCGTACCAGAGCGCATTCAAAATGCCGACTGCAGCGGCCAGACCCAACCCAAGAATCCAGGCAAAATACCACATAACTTGATCTCCGATATTTTCAGTAGGCTGAATGCCCAGCCTTCTCGATGCTCGTTTCGCTCACCTTGCCCCACAGAGTCCGGTAAACCCAGGCGGTATAAAGAAGAATGATCGGCATGAAGATGACCGTCGCCAGAAGCATGTTGCGCAAGGTGGCGCGGCTGGACGATGCATCGAATACGGTCAGCGAATGAGCCGGATTTGTGCTTGAGGGTAATATCATCGGAAACATTGCCAGACCGACCGTCGCGATAATCATAGCGACCGAAAGCTTCGAAGCGAGAAAGGTCAAGCCTTCGCGACGGGCGCGAAAGCCGAGTGCCACGAAAAATGGGCCGATGACGCCGACGATGGGAACCAACCAGAGAATCGGGTGAGCCTCGAAATTGGCTAACCACGCGCCGCCGTCATTTGTCACGCTCTTCAGCAATGGATTAGAAGGGCCATCCCATTTGATGAGCGACGTGACGCGATAGCCACCGAGTAGCCCAAGCCAGACCAGAACCCCGCCGCCAGCAAAAAGGAAACCGGCAGCGATTGCTGCCTTGGAACCGATTGTCTTTGCGCGCTCTGCAACGGTGCCTTCGGCCTTGAAAGCAAGCCATGCCGCTCCATGCATGACGAGCATCGAAAGCGATACCAGGCCACAATACAGTGCCAACGGATTGAGCAACCCGAGAAGTGTGCCCTCATAGATCGGGCGCAAATCCGTGGTCAGGTGGAATGGCACGCCCTGAAGTGCGTTGCCGACGGCAACCCCGAAGATCAGCGACGGAACGGCGCCCCCGACGAACAACGCCCAGTCCCAGCGCGTGCGCCATGCCTTCTCTGGCTTCTTCGAGCGGTATTTGAAGGCGACGGGTCGCAAGATGAGGGCAAGAAGCACTAGGAACATCGCAAGGTAGAACCCTGAAAAGCTCAACGCATAAAGCGCGGGCCATGCGGCGAAGATCGCACCGCCTCCCAGGATGAGCCATACCTGATTGCCTTCCCACACTGGCCCCACCGTATTGATGGCAACGCGGCGCTCAAGATCCGTTTTCGCGACAAAAGGCAGGAGTGCACCCACGCCCATGTCGAAACCGTCCATGACGGCAAATCCGATAAGCAGCACACCGAGCAGAATCCACCAAGTGACGCGTAGCGTTTCATAGCTGAAAAGAAATTCGATCATTGAGTTGGTTCCTTTTAAATTGGGCTATTGACCGGCCTGTAACACCGGTTCGACCTCCTCGGTGGAGACCGGTCGCTGACCGGTCATCGGCACCGTTGCATCGGGTCCCTTGCGGATGGCGGCCACCATCAGCCGCACCTCGATGACAGCAAACACACCGTAAACCAGAGTAAAGCCAGCAATGGTCAGGACGAGATTGTAGATACCGAGCTCCGATGTGGCGAGAAAGGTCGGCAATATGCCATCGATGATCCAAGGCTGACGACCGAATTCCGCCACAAACCATCCGAGCTCGACCGCGATCCACGGCAATGGCATCGCAACCACCGCCAGGTTGAACAGCCAACGCGGAGCGTCTTGTTCACGTGTCGTGTACCAGAGGGAGATGACAAAGAGGATGAGCAGGGCAAAACCGCAAACCACCATGACGCGGAAGGAGAAGAAGAGCCACGGTACCTGCGGCACCGACGACCACGCGGCATCCTTGATCTGCTGATCACTCGCCGTACGCGGATCTTCGACATACTGCTTTAAAAGCAGGGCATAGCCGAGATCTTGGGATTTTGCCTCAAAAATCGTCCGTGCTGCACCGTCCCCCAGATTCACCTTCAGTTTCTCAAGCGCATCATAGGCGACCAAACCATTGCGGATGCGTTCCTCCGCCTTCGCCACCAGCTGGTTAATGCCCGGAATTTCCTTGTCTATCGACCGGGTGCCAATCAGTCCCATGACCCAGGGAACATGGACTGCATAGTGGGTCTTGTGGTCCATCAGGCTTGGAATTCCGAACGCGGTGAAGGATGCAGGTGCAGGTTCCGTCTCCCACATGGCTTCAATGGCGGCGAGCTTCATCTTCTGGTTATCGGTCAATGCGTAGCCGCTCTCGTCACCCAGCACGATAACCGAAAGGGAGGAGGCCACGCCGAAAGCCGCGGCAATGACAAAGGAACGCTTTGCGAGCGCGACATGCCGATTTTTCAAAAAATACCAGGCGGAAACACCAAGGACGAAAACCGCGGCACAGACATAACCGGCCGAAACTGTGTGGACGAACTTCGCCTGCGCGACAGGATTGAACAAAACGGCCATGAAATCCGTCACTTCCATGCGCATCGTATCGGGATTGAAGGCCGAGCCCACCGGATTCTGCATCCATCCATTGGCAATCAGGATCCAGAGCGCCGAGAAATTCGTGCCAAGCGCCATCAACCAGGTCACGATCATATGGGCGCGTGGCGAAAGGCGATCCCAGCCAAAGAAGAACAGGCCGACGAAAGTTGCCTCGAGGAAGAAGGCCATCAGGCCCTCGATTGCCAGCGGCGCGCCGAAGATGTCACCAACATAATGGGAATAATAAGCCCAGTTCATGCCGAACTGGAATTCCATGGTAATGCCCGTCGCAACCCCGAGCGCGAAGTTGATGCCGAAGAGCACTCCCCAGAATTTCGTCATGTCGCGCCAGATGGTTCGCCGCGTCATCACATAGACCGTTTCCATCATCGCGATCATGATTGAGAGGCCAAGCGTCAGCGGCACGAAGAGGAAGTGATACAGCGCAGTAAGCGCAAACTGCAGCCGGGATAGGTCGACAAGGAGTGGGTCGAACATAGATAGATCCTTTCTTGGTCGCCATTTTTTAGCGCGAACGATCCTCTCCCGAGTTGACATAGATCAACCTTAAGTACGCCGATCGATGTCAAAAGAGCGGCATGAGCAAAGACAAGGCATCAGCAGAAAACCCAGGATGCGCCCGCAGCGGCGCTGACAAGATCGACATGCTCGCGCTTGCGCGCAACGGCGCGAAAGGCAGCCTGCAAACTGTGTTTACGCTTCAGTTAATGCGCCTGCTTCTGCGGCTGGGCTTCTCGGCAGTCGCCGCCGTAGGCGCTGGGCGGCTGGTAATGGAACAAACGGTTGATCTGTGGCTACCGATCCTCGCGATCGGCCTTCTCGCTTGCTCAGCCATAGTCGGATTGTTCGGCGACACGCTCCAGGCAAAAGCGGAGGCCTCAATCGCGACGGGGTTGCGTGATCTCGCAAGAAGAAGACTAGACGCCATGCCACCAAGACAATTGCACCAACTGCCCATCGGGACTTTGGTTGTCGCCATGCAGCGCCATCCGGAGTCGGTGGCATCGCTCGTCATCGGCCATCGCATGGCCTCCCTGATGATGGGAATTGGTCCACTCGCGGCCGCAGCCATGCTCCTGCTCGTTTCCTGGCAGGCTGCTGTCCTGATCATCTGTCTGACGCCAGTCATGATCCTGTTCTTTGCATTGGTGGGCGATGCGATCCGCGGCCGCGCGGAAATTCAGGAACGGGCCTTCGGCCGTTTGGCGGGTCAATTTGCCGATCGCATCCGGGCATTACCGACCATTCTGGCCAATCACGCGCTTGCCGAGGAAGAGAACAAACTCTCCGCCCGGCTTGAGACCTATGCGCAGGAGACAATGGGCGTTCTCGCCATTGCATTCATCAATGCCGGCATCATCGACTTTTTCGCCTCGCTATCGATCGCCGTGCTCGCCGTCTTTCTCGGCCTTGGGCATCTCAAATTGACGATGATCCCAGGCTTTTCCAATCTCGCGCTGTGGCAAAGCCTGTTCATCCTAATGATCGCCCCTGACTATTTTGCGCCTTTCAGGCGGTTCTCGGAACAATATCACGCCAAGGCGGAGGGGCTCGCAGCAGCGAGAGCACTCGACCGGTTGCTCAACGTCGAGGTTCCCGAGGCGATAGCCGTCCGCGCGCTGAACCGCCCCCTTCCTCCCCTGCCCGAACACGGCCTCGTTGCAATCGTCGGCCCGAGTGGCTGCGGCAAGTCGACTCTGCTGCGCCGGCTTTCGCGGTTGGAACCAACAGCAAGTCCTGCCCAGTCGATTTCACGGGAGATCGCATGGGTTTCGACCGACAGCTTCGTTGCGGGGCGCACCCTTGGAGAGGCGATCGCATGGGGGCTCCCGCCCGTATCGCAGACAAAATTGCTCGATGCCGCAAGCGCGGTTGCTCTCCTTGACGATGCGCTTCTGCCGGGTGGCCTCGATGCGCCGCTTGCGCGCGGCGGTGGCAATCTTTCAGGCGGCCAGAGACTTCGCATTTCCGTAGCCCGCTGCATTCTTTCGGGAAAAGTGGTCGTCGCTGATGAGCCAACGGCCAAACTTGACGCAACGACATCTGCCCTCGTGCGGCACGCGCTTCTTCAGATAGCGCGCTCCCGGCTGGTGATCGTTGCTACCCATGACAAGGAACTGGCGAGCAACGCGGGGCTCACAATCAATCTTTCAAACAACGAAAGTATCGAGGTGGCTGCATGATCGGCGCCCCCTTCTTGGCAACGAGGAAGCAGTGGCGGCGGGCGACGCTGCTGGGCTGCTGCGCTCTTGGTTGCGGCATTTTACTGGGTGGAGTCTCCGCCTGGTTTTTGGGCGCCGTCGCGACGGTAGGACTGACGGCGGCGGCCGCCACCTTTAATTTCCATATTCCTTCGGCGTTCATCCGCCTGTTCGCCATCGGACGCACGGCGGCACGTTACGGCGAACGCCTTATCGGCCATAAGGCCGCACTGAACGATCAGATCCATCGCCGGGTGGACCTTTTTGCGGCCATGGCGGCGGCACCGGCCGTGCGCAGCGCCGGCTGGCAGCTTGGCGACGAGGCCCGCCTCGCCGATTATCTGGATGACGTTGACGATGTCGACTATGCATGCCTGCGCGCCAACCTTCCGCTGTTCACGCTGACAATGGGCCTTGCGTCACTTCTCATTGGCTGCGCCATCATCGCGCCATTGTCGCTGTTGCCCATCGTCATCATGTTGTCGCTTGGCGTCATTGTTGCCCGCAGACTGACAAAATCCGGCGCCGTCCTCTGGTCGCTGGCGCGGCGCCAACGTCGAAGCGGTGCGGAGCGACTGGGAGCCATCATGGCTTCAGCTGTTGCCTTGAAGGCCGAACGTCTTTGGAACGAACAATGCCACTTTGCCATGAGCGCCTTACGCGAAGCCGATAGCCAAGTATCCGCCTTGCGTCGCCTGCAATCAGGATTTGATGCGCTTGCTTCCCTCATTGGCCCGATCGCCGGTTTCAGCGTCATTGTTGCCGCGTGGCTTGCAGGCGCCCGTGGTGAAATGATGCTCCTGCCGATTGCGCTCGGATTTGCGTGGCTTGCACTCGGCGAAGCCATGAATGGAGCATCCCGAATTCAGGTCGCCAATCTGCGGCGCAAAGCCGCCTGGACAGAGATCCGTCAGTGGAAGCGCGATGCAGAGGCCCCGGCAGTTTGTTCGAAAGACAAGACACCGCCCGAGCTCCGACAGGAGCTCCTCCAGCGAATTTCTCCGTCGGGCGCCCCGATCGGCGATAGGCCGATTGCGCTTTGTTTGAAACCGGGATTTCCGACCGTCCTGGTCGGCGCCAGCGGCAGCGGCAAATCGAGCCTCTTGAAGCAGATTGCCGGCTGGATCGGCGAAGACATATTCGATGGACCGGGAACAAGCCTCTCGGCGGCGCAGCGACGCGCCATGACGACTGTCGTCCTGCACGATGCGACCATTCTTGAGGACACCGTCAGAGCCAACCTTTTCGATCCCTCGGATACCGACGAAACGATGTGGCGTGCCCTCGCGGCCGTTGAGCTCGACGCGCGTATGCGAGATGCGGGCGGTCTCGATGCTTGGATCAGGCAGGATATGCTCTCGCTCGGCGAGGCGCAGCGGCTCAATCTAGCGCGCGCCTTCCTGGCACATACGCCGGTCGTGCTGCTCGACGAGCCGACCGAGCATCTCGATGCAGCGCAGGGTCGACGGATCCTCGCTCGCCTTGCCGATCACCTGAACGACCGCATTCTCGTGATCTCGACTCATCGCCCCGTCCGGCTGCACAACGGCGCCATCCTGGAATTATGAAAATGACAACTGTCCCAAATCATCGCCTGATCGACATGAAGGTGCCGCGCTACACCAGCTATCCAACAGCGCCGCATTTCCATGATGGGGTCACCTCAACGACGGTCGCAGGCTGGATCGATGCAATTGCCGCCGATGAAGCAATCTCGCTCTATCTGCATATCCCCTTCTGCGACCGGCTCTGCTGGTTCTGCGCGTGTCATACGAAGCAGACGCTGCGATATGCTCCCCTTGCCGATTATCTAGCGACGCTCCATGCGGAAATCACCGTGCTTGGCCGGCACCTCGCGGGCCGAGGTATCGTGCGTGCGATCCATCTCGGCGGGGGCTCGCCGACTATGATCAGGCCCGACGATCTGCAAAGTCTGTTCCAGCAATTGCATGCCAGCTTCACGATCGCAGCGGATGCAAGCGTCAGCATCGAGATCGACCCTAACGATATGGACGAGGCGCGGCTGGATGCTTTGGCCATGGTCGGAATGACGCGGGCAAGCCTTGGCATACAGGACTTCGATCCCCATGTTCAGAAGGCAATCAACCGCGAACAGGGGTTTGAAGCGACGCGTCGTGTCATCGACGGGGTACGAACCCGCGGGGTTGGGTCCGTCAACATCGACCTGCTCTATGGCCTGCCGTTTCAGTCACTTACAACGCTTGGCAAGACCATCGACCTGGCACTGTCGCTAGGGCCGGACCGCATTGCGATTTTCGGCTATGCCCACGTGCCCTGGTTCAAGAAGCACCAGACGATGATCGATGAGACCGCGCTACCCGGCCCCGACTTGAGGTTCGAGCAGGCAAAGAGCGCAGCGACGCTCATAGCCGCGGCGGGTTACCAACCGATTGGCATCGATCATTTCGCCCTGCCCACGGACAGCCTCGCAATCGCGGCGCGCGAGAGCCGTCTGGCAAGAAACTTTCAGGGCTATACGGACGATTCTTGCGAAACGCTCATTGGCCTTGGCCCTTCCTCGATCAGCCGGTTTCGTGAGGGCTATGCGCAAAACGTGCCTTCAACCGCTCTTTTTAGCCGCATTGTCGCAGCAGGTGGCCTTGCTGTCGCCCGCGGATTTTCCCTTTCCGACGAGGATCGTCTGCGCGCTTGGGTTATTGAACGCTTGATGTGCGACTTCGGCTTTTCCACCACCGTCTTGCGTCACAGGTTCGGTAAACAGTCAGAACGCATTTTACGCGAGGCAGCCATGCTAGCACGGGCATCGCCGCATTTCATCGCAGACACCAATGGCTTCTTCATCAAGAGGGATAGCCGCATCCTCGCCAGGTCGATTGCGGCCCAGTTCGATCGCTATTTGCATACGGACGAGGTGCGCCATTCCCTGGCGGTATAGCGTTTGCGCGCCCTGTGGCGCATTTGCCCTGACGATAAAACACATGTTCAAGAAAGGAGATCCTGAAATGACTGATCTGCTGAAGACTGAAAACGGCGCTGTGACATTGCCGCCCTCAACCATAGGAAGCTTCGTCGAGGCATGGCAAACACCAATGAAAATCCTCTTGGAAGAGCAGGCCGAGCTGCTTGAAGAAGGTTGGACGGTCAGCACCACGTGGATGAAGCGCAGACAGGCAACCATAGACGCTGCCATAAAAACCACTGATATCATATTCCATTCACGCAATCCTGTCGTGATCATCGCAGCTTGCAGCGACTGGCTCACAGGAAACATGGACCGGCTTATGGTCGATATGAACGATGCCTGCGACCAGAGCCTGCGGCTGGCTCAGATTGGCCGAAAGTCGGCGATGGCATTTTTCTCACAAAAGGGCGACAATCACGTATCAGGCGGCTCGGCGCGCGCAACAGCAATGAAAACCGAGGCCTTCTTGAATTTCCAGCCTCAAGATATCCCCTTTGTTTTGACGGGGCACCACGCCACATCAGAACATGCTACGATATCGTGACGAACCTTTGGGAGGCCGTTATCATGCGCGCGATGATCTTAGATAGCGCCCATAAGATGCTGCGGCTCGACGAGAAGAAAGCGCTTCCGCGCCCGGGGCGTCATCAAGTGCAAATCAGAGTCTGCGCCTGCGGTGTGTGTCGCACCGACCTGCACGTCGTCGACGGTGAGCTTGCCAATCCAAAGCTTCCCCTCGTCCCGGGCCATGAGATAGTTGGCACCGTTACCGCGCTGGGGGCACAAATAACGACTATTGGGATCGGTGACCGTGTCGGAGTACCTTGGCTGGGCTGGACATGTGGCAAATGCATCTATTGCAAGAGCGGACGTGAGAACCTCTGCTCAAAGGCTCGCTTTACGGGCTATCAGATCGACGGTGGCTACGCCGAATATGCGATCGCCGACGAGCGGTTCTGCTTTCCTATTCCGGCTGAATTTAGCGATGTCGAGGCAGCGCCTTTACTTTGCGCCGGATTGATCGGCTATCGCGCTCTCAGACTGGCGGGCGATGCACCTCGGCTCGGCCTCTATGGTTTCGGAGCCGCCGCCCACATTGCCATTCAGGTCGCTCGCTATCACGGGCAGCAGGTCTACGCATTCACCAAACCGGGCGACGTCGCTGGGCAAGCCTTCGCCCGCGAACTTGGCGCAATCTGGGCGTCTGGATCCGACACGCTGCCACCTGAACCGCTCGATGCCGCCTTGATCTTTGCACCTGCCGGCGAACTCGTGCCGGCTGCGTTGAGAGCCACGGCCAAGGGCGGCACGGTTGTCTGCGCCGGCATTCACATGACGGACATACCGAGCTTCCCCTATAATATTTTGTGGGAAGAACGCGTCGTGCGCTCCGTCGCCAACCTCACGCGAAGAGACGGGAATGAATTTCTGGCGATCGCGGCAAAGATCCCGGTGCGTACCACAATTTCGCCCTTTGCGCTGAACGATGCAAACGAGGCCTTGAGACGATTACGCGATGGAAAGATCAAGGGCGCTGCGGTGCTTGTGCCCTGATAAAGCAAGGACATGCGACACCGTCGCACCCTGCATTTGATATCGTCCGTGAGAGGTTTGCGCTCATCTGGAAGGATCCGCCCGCGGATATTGGCATTCGGTTTCAATACGACGTTTGATCGAGCTCTCCTGCCAGGCATTTATCCAAGCAAACGATTTCGATCAACGGCGCCAATCAAGGCGGTCTGCCTTGCTTGCCTGGTGGACGATCTTCGATCGTATGGCCTCCAGAATGGTGACAATGTCTATCCGGGAATAATCATGCCAATCGCCGCCAAGCCCATAATAGCTGTTGCAACCCAACCGAGAATTACGATCGATCGAGGGGCGGTCAAATCACCCATAACGGATTTGCTGGAGGCAAGAAGGATCACAACCGCCATGAGGGGGACAGCGACAACGCCGTTGATGACAGCGCTCCAAAACAAGGCTCTCATAGGACTAACGGGCGAATATTGGATAATCATGCCGGCAAGCACACTGACAGCAATCACGCCATAGAAACCGCGCGCGTCTGCCGGTTTCAGCTCAAGCCCTTCTCTCCATCCCATCGCCTCGGAAAGAGCATAGGCCCCCGACCCCGCCAAGACCGGCACGCCGATCAAACCGACCCCCAGAATTCCGAGGGCAAACAAAATGAAGGCAAAGTCGCCTGCGAGCGGCTTTAGTGCGCTGGCGGCCTCGGCGGCCGTATTGATTTGGGTGATGCCGGCAACATTGAGCGTCATGGCCGTTGTCAGAATGATGAAGTAGGCGGTGATATTGGAATAGAACATTCCGCTCCATGTGTCCCAGCGAATGCGTCGCAGTTCTGCATTGGCGCTCGGGCTGCCCTTCATGAGAGCAACGCCGCCCCATTTGCGCTCCAGATCTTCGACTTCCTCGGATGCCTGCCAAAAGAAAAGATATGGGCTGATGGTCGTACCGAAAACCCCCGTGACGACTGCCGCGGCATCGGACGTGAAGGAAAGGTCGGGCCATATTGTCCTCAAGCCAACCTCACCCCAAGGAACATGCATCGTAAACAAGACGGCGGCATAGGCCAGCAGCGATAGTGTCAACCATTTCAGAAATACAACATAGCGGTGATAGGGAACCAAAACCTGAAGCAGCAAGGTGGCGACCACAAAGAAGATCGTCATGGCATGACGATTGACGCCGATAACCAGCTCCGCGACTTCGCCCATGGCTGCGACGTCGGAGCCAATATTTAGAATATTTGCGACAAGTAGAAGCGCCACAACGCCTCGAAGTATCGACGGTGGAAAGGCCGTCTTGATGTTTGCGGCCAACCCTTTGCCGGTCACGCGTCCAATTCGAGCGCACATGGATTGGATTGCCGCCATCAAGGGGAAGGTGAGCGGCATCGTCCACAGCATGTTGAGCCCGAATTGCGCTCCTGCTTGCGAATAGGTCGCAATTCCGCTCGGGTCGTCGTCGGCAACTCCAGTGATCAGACCAGGTCCGACGCGTGCAAGCGGATGCTCCCTCAGTCGGGACCAGAATTCGCCTGTCATCTTTATACGCCAGGTTTGGCCGGTATTTTCAGGGGATGCCATAGGCGCCTTCTTCTCCAGCGGGGCCGAGCAACTTTCGCCCTCTTCGAGCCGTCCGCGGTTGCGGCGGTTTGCGACGGCCTCATAGCGTTACAACTGTCGATACCATCGCCGTCATGCCAGTATGCGGCATTGCGTTGGATCAAGAAATGCGATGGGAGGCTGCCTCGCTTTCGGCCGATGCTCAGCTTTCTTACGGGTATCAGGTGAAATTGCGCTTCTTTGATTGCGATCAATGCTCAGCTGGACGGCGCGAACCATCCTTGCGAGCTGTCTCAGCCTGTCTTGCATCTTCGAAAGAATAGCGAGAATGCCATATCGGAGGGAGAGCAAATGCCCCATGACCCTGTCACCACCCGAAATGAGGAAGCGCTGCTCGCAGGCGCCGGTTATGCGCCGATGCACAGCGACCATTGCGATTTTCGCCTCACCCGCCTCGATGAAACGCGATGGCAGATCAATGCTATTTCTCCTCGCGCTGAGGCGTGGATACGCGAGACTCTATTGTCTCCCCTGGCGCAATGTTTCGCCGGGGATATTGTCGTCGACGTGATGAGCGCCGACCGGCTTCTCAGGGAAGCGCATGCCAGGGGGTTGCGGACAGAATTCATCTGCCGTTCGGGCACCGACATATTTTAAGGAGACGGCAATGTATGCACGGATCATCTGCGCAATCGGACTTGGATCGCGTGAGCGCGCCGAACATCTTCTGCGAACCTCCTACTCGCTGTTGGCGCCGGAAGGCGAATTGACGGTGGCGCATATCGTCGAGCGCTTCCCCGCCGAGCAAAAATGTCCTGACAGCTGGGCAATTTCAGTGATAGGTGAGGCAGAGGAAAAACTTAGCACACTGTGCAAAAATCTCGACATACCGGCATTCATTCATGTGCGATCCGGCTCTGCATCGCGGACGCTGTTGAAGATCGCCGAGGAAAGAGAAGCGGATCTGATCGTCGTCGCTGCCCATACCTCAGATATATTCGACCATATCTTCGGCTCGACCGTCGACTACGTCGTACGCCACGCCCGGTCTTCTGTGCTTATCGACCGAGTTGGCGCAAGTCAGGCCGTCAAAGCGCAACATGCGATAACGACAAATGAGAGCTAGGTTGGAAACCTCCCAAGAGCAGCCAAACCCGTAGCGCCGTTCTATTGATCGCGATCAAGGCAATGCCCAGCAGGCCCGAATATTCTTTCGTCAATTGCATGCCAGATGTCCTCGGCATGCATCGTCAAAAGGAAGTGAGGAACAGACTATGCTTATTCACGCGGTCATGACATCGCCTGTAATATCCGTCCGACCTGAAACGCCGATCGCTGAAGCCGCGATGCTAATGCTCGACAATCATATCAGCGGCCTTCCGGTCATCGATGACATCGGTGATCTGGTTGGCATCATCAGCGAAGGCGACTTCGTCCGGCGTGCTGAACTGCGAACAGAACGCAAGCGCTCCTGGCTGGTGGATTTCCTGACCAGCCCAGGAAAGTTGGCTGATGAATATACCCAGACCCATGGCCGCACCGTCGGAGAGGTTATGAGCTGCGATGTTGTGACGGTCACGCCGACGACAATGCTCCGCGAAGCGGTCGACCTCATGGAAAAACATCATGTCAAACGTCTTCCCGTACTGTCGCGCGGCGTATTGGTAGGGATTGTATCTCGATCCGACCTTCTGAAGACGCTCCTAGGAAAACTCCCATCCTCGCGGGGATCGAACGAGAGGGATCACGAGATCGAAGCAGCGATCGTAAATGAATTGGCTGCGCAGAGCTGGGGACGGAGTGGTTCCATCCGCGTCAAAGTCGTAGACGGAGTGGCCGAGCTTTCCGGCGGGATACTCGATGAGCGAGAACGCCTCGCGGCCAAGATCGCCGCCGAAAACATTCCCGGCGTGCGTGCCGTCTCCGACCAGCTCGTCTATATCGATCCCCTCATTGGCGTTGGCATGATTTAAGTCCGAAGCGAACCAAACATGGCCTTGCCTTGCCAGCGACGCCTGTCCAGGCCTCGTCCGATGCTGATTGCGGCGGCAGCACTGCGATGCTTTGCGTTCTTCTGGGTATCGCAGTCATGTGTTGGACGAGGCAGGACTTATCTCGACCGAGGTGTTTCATCCATCGAGAAGCTCGCGCAAGCGTACGGCCAGTTCGCGCGCGGTGTAGGGCTTCTTCAGCCAACTCCCCAACTGAGCCAACTCCCTTTCTGCGATAACCGGCTCTGCATAACCGGACGTGAACAGTATCCTGATCTGTGGATGCGTCATGCGCACCCGGCGCGCCAGCTCGTCACCGGTAAGTTCACCCGGCATAACGATGTCGGTGAGCAGCAATGCAACATCCGGCGTATTCGCAAGCTGCGCGAGAGCTTGTTCACCATCCGCCGCTTCGACAACGCGATAGCCTGCATCCAGCAGTCTGGCAACCACGACACGGCGAACGCGCGCGTCGTCCTCGACCACCAGAATCGTCTCAGATCCACGCGGAATATCGTCCAGCGTTGCAGGCTCTGTGCGAATATCCCGCGGGCCGGGTTGCCCACTCCGCGACTTTGCCGTTGGCAGAAACACGCGCACGCTGGTGCCCTGTCCGACCTCGCTATAGAGCTGCACATGACCGCCCGACTGCTTGGCAAAACCGTAAACCATGCTGAGCCCCAATCCGGTTCCCGCGCCGACCCCCTTTGTCGTGAAGAAGGGTTCAAACGCACGTTCCAGCACGTCCTTGGACATGCCAGCTCCGGTGTCGGTGACTGCCACCAGCACATATTCGCCTGGCCGTACCTGTGGATACATCTGCGCATAATCCGCGTCGAGCCGCACTTTTGAAATCTCGATGGAAAGGCGCCCTCCCCGAGGCATCGCATCACGCGCATTGAGAACCAGATTGAGCAACGCGCTTTGGAACTGAGGGCCATCCACAAGCGCATGATTTTGCCCGCCGGTAACGATGGTCCGCAGCTCAATCGTCTCTCCGAGCGTGCGGCGTAGAAGATCAGAAAAGCCGGAAAGATGCTGGCCGATATCCAGAACTGTCGGATTGAGAGACTGCCTACGCCCGAAGGCGAGCAACTGGCCAGTCAACTTTGCGCCATCGTCAGCGGCATCCTGAGCTTCCCCCACCAGTATTTTGAGAGCGGGATCACTTATTTTGCGTTCGAGCATTTCAAGATTACCGCTGATGACGGTCAAAAGATTATTGAAATCGTGGGCCAGACCGCCAGTCAATTGCCCAATCGCCTCCATCTTCTGGGATTGGCGCAATTCCTCTTCGATCTTGTGCCGGCTTGTCAGGTCCCGGATGAAGCCCGTGAAAATCCGATTACCGTCAATCGCGACCTCGCCGACCGACAACTCCATCGGAAATATCGAGCCATCCTTGCGCAAGCCGCTGACAACACGCCCATAGCCGATAATGCGACGCACACCGGTATTTAAATAGCGTGACAGATAGTCGTCATGTGCCTCCCGATCGGGTGAAGGCATCAATAACTTGACGTTCTGCCCTATGACTTCTGAAGAGGAATATCCAAAGAGGCGCTCGGCAGCGGCGCTGAACGAGGCGATGATGCCAGCTGAATCAATGACGATCATGGCCTCTGGAACCGTGTCCAGTATCGATCTCAAGTGGGCCTCACGGGCCGCCAGCTCGGCCTGAGTACGCTTAAAATCGCTGATATCATTGTTTGTCTGCACGATTACATGTTTTGAAGGTTCGCCGACAGACACCTTAACCCAGCGACTGACCACGAAAATGCGCTCGCCCTTCTTGTTGTAGTGGACGAGTTCGCCTTGCCACATGCCTTGCTCTGCAACGCACGCACGGATCGCTTCGAGGGAAATTGGCCTTTCGGTGCGCAACAGCTCGTGCACCACCTTGCCGACGGCCTCCTCCTTGCTCCACCCGTAGAGCTGTTCACATCCCTTGCTCCAGCGGCTGATGACGCCGTCGAAGCCATGAACAATGATATAGGCCGCAGTCAGGATGCGGGCCATATCGTCCAAACCGCTCTCGCTTGTGTCTGAAGATATACTTTGCTCGTTCATGTCGCGCGCAATCTAATCATCCGAATGGTTACTGAGAAGGGACCGCGGCCGGTCACTCACTGGTCTTTTGCGAAAATAGTGAGCGTCTTAGCCGATTTTGGCGGTCTCCGGTTCGTTGGGTAGATGAAATCCGATAAGGTATCGCAATTTCCCTTTAGATAAAATATCGCTGGACCCTCGCGTGATTCGCGAAAATGCCACATGATATAAATACCTTTGTTAGTATATCGTGTTGTTTGCGGGCGTGCTCACATTTCTCCGGGGTTTGTGCGATGATTTCTGAACAGCGGCGACAAGACCACCTTCTCGTCGTCGATGATGATCAAAGAATTTGCCAGATGTTGACGCGCTACTTCGAAGACGAGGGGTATCAGGTCACCACCGCTTCGGATGGTGCCGAAATGCGTCTGCGGCTAAAGCAAGATGCCTTCGATATGATTTTGCTCGATCTCATGCTGCCGGGCGGAGAGGACGGTCTGACGCTTGCCAAGGAAATTCGCATGCAATCGGACGTTCCGATCATCATGCTGACGGGCCGTGACGATGTGGTCGATCGGATCGTCGGTCTGGAGATAGGGGCGGATGACTATATCGCCAAGCCTTTTCATTTGCGCGAGGTCCATGCGCGAATGAAGACCATTTTCCGTCGACGCGTGCCGGCATCGAAGACGGAAGCCAAGCAAGAAGATATCGTTCGATTCGACGACTGGCAGCTGAATTTCGACCGCCGCCAGCTCATTGCCGGCGATGGTAGCGAAATGCAGCTGACAACAGGCGAATTTGACATGCTGGCGGCGTTAGTGCGTCATGCCGGGCGCGTTCTCGGCCGCGAGCGGCTCATGGATCTGACGCGGGGACGCAATCTGGAGGCATTCGACCGCTCGATCGATGCGCAGATCGGGCGCTTGCGAAAGAAGATCGAGAAGGATCCCAAGCGCCCCAAGCTCATCAAATCGGTGCGCGGCGTTGGATATGTCTTCACAGCCCGCCTGTGAATGGCATCTCCCACAGACTTTTGCGGATCGGCCGTTCTATCGCCCGAGAAATATCGGCAATTTCGCATGTTCAAGCATGGCGCGGGTGACCCCGCCAAAGATTCTCTCACGCATTCGCGAGTGGCCATAGGCTCCCATAACAATCAGGTCCGCTCCGACATCGACCCCATGTCGGAGCAATGCCTCGTCGGTAGACCGCGTCTCGCTTGCGATCACATCAACGGATACTTCGGCGCCATGCCGAGCCAGATAGGTGGCAATATCGGCCCCAGGTTCCTCGCCCTGCAGGCCGGTCAGAGCGACTGGGTCGACCATGGCGACGTGCACTCGTTCGGCTGCCTTCAAGGCATCAAGTGCCTTGTGAACCGCGCCAGCGGCCTCCACACGCGCGTTCCAGGCAACCATGACGATGCGCGGCGGCCATACCGGCGAAAAACACTTCGGCACTATGAGAGCTGGCGTCGGAGAGTGGAACAGCACGCCATCGATCGCAAACGCTCTGAGATCTTCGTCCGCTGCCATCTCTGCGCCGATGATGGTCATATCTGCATACATTGCTCGTTGCCCGAGCAAATCCGGGGCCCATGGGAAGTCGCAGAAAAACTCCTGCACTTCATAGGATATGCCAGCGGCAGTGAGCCTGGCCTTGGCCGTTTCAATCTTCTCGTTGAGCAGTGCCGTTTCGTGTCCGCGTTCATCGATCCAAATACTCGCGGTCTCACCTGAGTAGCCGCTATAGGGAGGCATGGCGCCGAATGCGACCACCAGGAGGACAAGATGGGCTTCCATAGTCGTGCTGAGCGAGATCGCCGTTTGCAGATCCTGATCGCCGTGGCGAGCGGCGGTGACGCATAATAGTGTCTTGCATGCCATCGGCTTGGCCCTCGATCAGCTATTTGAATGGCCCGATACTAAGAATTTTGTCTTGTGAGTACTTTGATCGGTATCAACAATCCCATTCAAAGGCCGCTGACAGATACGTTTAAGCACTCGCCCACGGAGTTTGACGCCGATCAATGATCCCGTTCGCATTTGCGGTGAATGTGCTGGCGTTCCGGCGATCGCCATTCAATCCGGCCAGGACTTTTCTATTGGGAGTGATCACCATGTTGGCTCGCGACATCATGACAGCGAAGGTCATTACGATCGATGCCAGTGCCAGTATCAGCCACGCGATCCGGTTGATGATCGACAATCGGGTCAGCGGCCTGCCCGTCGTCGACGATCAGGGCGGTGTGTGCGGCCTCGTAACGGAAGGTGATTTGCTGGGACGATGCGAAATCAATTCGCTACCTCCGATTGCGGAAAATACAGGCGATTCCGGAATCCGCCACTATATCAAGAATAGCGCATGGCGTATCGCCGACATCATGACCCCCAACATCGTCGCGGTCTCGCCAGACACACCCATTTCCATCATCGCAAGGCTCATGGCCGCTCACAACATCAAGCGCGTCCTTGTTCTTGAACAGGGCCATCTCATCGGGCTCGTGAGCCGTCGCGACCTCCTGATTGGGCTTGCCGAGATCAAACCCGATATCATCGCCTGTGGAGACGATGCGCTCAGATTGGCTGTCGCAACGCGATTGAAGAGCGAGCTGGGGCTTGACGACCACAGGATTAATGTCGCGGTTCGAAACGCGCGGGTCTCCCTGACTGGAACCATTGATTCCGAACTGCAACGCCAAGCGATCAAGGTCCTTATCGACCGCATCAGCGGCACAAGCGGTCTCGTCGACCATCTCCAGGTGGCATCACAAAACGCATGAAATCCGCCAGTGCTTGTCTGATTTACCCTTCTGGACCACTCGGCGTCGCCGACATCAGCGCCGATACGCGCGTCTTGTTGAATGGCGAAAGCGCGCGGGCAAAGCAGGCGCTTGAGCTCTTCGCGCTTCGTATTGCCGGAAAGTCTATCCAGTGGCGGTAACGCTTGGCGGACTGGAAGGTCTTGTCCTTATGGCCGGCATTGGCGAGCATCAATCCCAAATTCGCACGATGGTTGCACGCCATCTTGGCTGGCTCGGCCTTGAGCCGGATGCCGCCGGCGATGTGTGGAACGCGATAGTCGTCCATTCAACGCGAAGCCTTCTTGCTGCATGTGCGATTCCGGCGGACGAGGAACAGGTCATATCCAATGAAACCCTCCGGTATTATGGCCTGCGAGCAAAACCAGGATGTAAAGCCTATGTTGGGGCTGGCGCCTCGCATGACGATCTCAGAAACGAATGCCACGCCATCAGATCGTTTGCCGGAGCCGAACAGACTGCAATACCGGCAGAAAAATGAAGCCTCACGACGCGGGGAAGCCTACAGGCTCACATCAATGTTAAGAGGCGTCGCGCGGAGCTGGAGAATTGCAATGCTCGAAAATCGCCCCAAGAGGGAATCCTCGTTTACCCCCCGGGGAGCCACACGGCGCTTGGACCCTATGGTCAAAGCTCTCAGAAGAACTGTCCTTTGTTGAACCTGGAGCGTAGTGTATCAATTGATTTGCGACACATCTACGCCCCAGTTCGCCGGACAGTCGAGGCAATGCTAGTGGCGGCGTTGGGCGATTACGGTCCTGCTATCGATTGCGTCGTCATCGTCTTCGTATTCTCCTGCCTGGTGCGCAAGACCTGCCCTACTGAGGATCCTGATGCCGTGACGACCGCATACGCTGATAATTCCCTTGCTGGACAATTTCGTCACTGTTCGTGACACAGTTTCGATCGTCAGACCCAGATAATCGGCAATATCCAGCCGCGTCATGGGCAGCGTGACTACGCCGCGCGAACCACCATGGGCTTCGTCGGATTGCAGTTGGTGCAGAAGAAAGCTAGCAAGACGTTCTTCAGCGCTTTTGCAAGATAGCAGCACCATTTGATCTTGTGCCGCGGCAACCTCGTCACAAACTCTCGAAAATACCAGAGGGCGAAGCTGCGGGCACGCGATGAGTTCCTCTTCGAAAGACCGCTTGGTTATGCGTCGGAAAGCGACCTCATCGATCGCCTCGGCGCTGTAGAGATACCTGTTCTTGAATGAAACGCCCACCGCATCGCCACTTCTCAGAAAACCGGTAATGACGCGCCGACCGTCTGACAGCAAACGACAAATCCGAAGGTTTCCTTCAACTAGTGAAAAGACGTGTTTCGCCGGGTCGCCTTCGAAGAAAAGAATTTGCCCCGGTTGCGCGTGCTCGAGAGGCTGTCTGCAAAATATGCCACTAAAATCAGACAGTTCTGTCGCGGTGACCGTATCGCCTCTTCCGTCGCGAACCAAATGTAGATTGCCCGTCAGCATGTCCGTTACTCCCCTATATCGATGAAGAGCAATTGACGATTTTCGCGTGACGGGGAAATGCCAGCTATGTGCTAATTGGTGCGAATTTGTAACCGAATGTAACAAAGCCAGATCAGTCGCCGAGCGATTGAACAAGGGAGGGATTGAGGCAATGCATCAGGCCGTGATCCCAGCGATTGCAGTATGAAAGATCATTAAGTCGATCGAGCACATCGGGTGACCAGGTCCAGACGCGCATGAAATCGCAACGCTGAACGATCGCCCGGCGTTTAGCCTCCAGGAAAAGCAATTCCGCTATCGCTTTTTCGTGCGTGACACTCCCGACAATCAAGATGGGCATATCGAGCAGCTTCTGCGCGATAGGATGTATACGCACGAGTGAGAAGGTCAATCCACGAATGTAACCGGATCCATCGGTTGCCACCATCATTGTATAGCCCTGCCCCGCGATGGCCTGCCAGCGTTCGGCGCTGAGCTCCGGGACGAAGGCCCGAAGAAAGGCCAAAGCTTGGACAACCTGGCCACCCCTCATGGGGTTGAGCGCGTAGCTATCTCTCATCGGCTTCACCTCATGATTGATCCGCAAGTGAATAATGGAAGCCAGTCGGCGCAATCTGCGTCATTGCGTCAGATCAATGTTGCGCCCGCTCATTACGGCAGACTTCTAACCTAGCGTCGGTTCGATCTGGGACGGAGATTTCCATGGAAAAATTCATGCGGGCAGCAATCGTAAGAGAGTTCGGCGGGCCTTTGAGGATCGAACAAGTGCCGGTCCCGCAGCCTGGCGCGGGCGAAATTCTTGTCAAGGTCAAAGCCTGTGGCGTCTGTCACACGGATCTGCACGCCGCCGACGGCGATTGGCCGGTGCGCCCCAAATTGCCTTTCATACCGGGACACGAGGTTGCAGGTGTTGTTGCCGCGATCGGACCAGGCGTCACCAATGTGAAGGAAGGTGACCATATCGGTGTCGCATGGTTGCACGATGCTTGCCTTCAATGCGAATATTGCGAGACAGGATGGGAAACACTGTGCGACCATCAACACAATACCGGGTATAGCTGCGATGGCGGCTTTGCCGATTATGTTATTGCTGACGCGACCTTCGCCGCCCATCTTCCAGGCCATATCGACTTTGCCGAAATCGCCCCCATTTTGTGTGCCGGAGTCACGACATATAAAGGGTTGAAGGAGACGGAAGCAAAACCCGGCGAATGGGTTGCCATCTCTGGCGTCGGTGGCCTCGGGCATGTCGCAATCCAGTATGCCAAGGCAATGGGATTGAAAGTCATTGCCCTCGACATCGCGCCGTCAAAGCTCAATCTCGCGCGCATGGCCGGCGCTGATATCGCCATCAACGCCAGTGTACCGGATGCGGTCTCGGAAGTGATGAAAGTTACCAATGGCGGTGCTCACGGAGTCCTTGTAACAGCAGTCTCGCCGATGGCATTTTCGCAGGCCCTCTCATTGGTTCGCAAGAAGGGGACCATTAGCCTGGTCGGCCTGCCACCTGGCCAGTTCGCCACACCGATCTTCGACGTCGTTCTTAAACGCATCACGGTTCGAGGGTCGATCGTTGGAACGCGCCGAGATCTCGATGAAGCGATAGCTTTTGCCGCTGATCGCAAGGTCAAGGTTGCCGTCCGCCGCGCCCCCCTTGAAGACGTCAACCAGGTGTTCAGCGATCTGAAGCAGGCACACATCGATGGGCGCGTCGTCCTGGATATGGCGATGAAAGCAGAAACGCAAAAAATTGCAACCGCGCCGCTCTATGCTTGAAAATGCGAAGTCCGTCCGTAGGTCAGGATCGATATCGTGCCTTGCCCCGCCAAGGTAGCGCTCTAGGCGCAATCCCTCCCGCACCGGCGATTGGCTGTTCCGGCCAACTGCGCTGGCTCGACCTTTTTGCAGACTTTGACGAAGGTCAAGGCGTCACGGCGGTAGCGATCCGATCATGGTGGGCGATTAACGGCTTTCTTCCGGAGCCCAAAAGGAAACGGCTCATGACATTCAGATCTATTCTGGTTCATTTTGACATCGAAGCGCGTCCGGAGAGACGTATCGCCTTCGCACTTCAGCTGGCTGGCAGGTTCGATGCCGAACTGAAATGCGCCTGCTTTGCCGATCCCACATTCGCACTCGCCATGGGGCGCAGCGCAGCTCTGGCTGTCAACATCATGCGCAAGGACGCAGCTGCCATTGAAACCCGACAGCGGGATTTGCATGAACAGATCATGGAAAATGCACCATTCTCAACGCACGTCGAATGGTGCGCTGAAATCACTGATCCGACAACGACGATTGTCAAGCGAGCCCGCGGTGCCGATCTTGTGGTGCTTTTTCGCCTCGACAAGGGGCAGGTGGACGACCATCAAAGAACCGCCGACCAAGGTGTTGTATTGCTGTCCGCTGCTCGCCCCGTGCTGATCCCCTCTCCGACGATGAATGATCTCGTAGCACGCACAATCGTGGTTGCCTGGAAGGATACCGGGCAAGCGAGACGGGCAATAACTGATGCGCTGCCTCTGCTTCGGCAAGCCGAAGACGTCGTGCTGCTGACTGTACGGGAGACAGACCACGATAATGATACTGCCGAGGATGTGGTGCATTACCTCATACGGCACAATGTTCGAGCGCGAGGCTTGATTGAACCACCACGGCTAGGCGGCAGCGGCGAAGCGATCATCGATATTGCAGCAAAACTTCAGGCTGATTTGGTCGTCGCCGGCGGTTACGGGCATAGCCGCATCAGGGAGCGGATATTTGGCGGTGTCACGGAGCATCTGCTTCGGCATTGCACGCAGCATCTTTTTTTGTCGAACTGATAAGACGACCTCCGTGCGGATAGCTCGCAGGCTGGCCGCATCGTTCGACGACGTAATCTGATCGCTATCGATGGTGGGTCGGCAATTGATCGCCACCCAAAAGCCGAATCGGTCCTCCCGATGCGATGCCGCGAAATGGTGATGTCGCAGCCTACGAGCACCGCTTCCTCACCCGTTAGGCCGTCGCAGGACCATGTGCAGCAAGCTCTGGATACCCGATCGCCCGATTATCCAACATGGCGACGATTACCGGCAAGCCTCACTTTAGGTAGCCAGTTCGGATTTCGCATCCGAGGGCAGGACGCCGGCTCGGCTTTGCGCCTTGGCAACCTTGCTTGCACCACGGATCAAGGCATATTTGACTTGCGTTGCCTTCAGATCACGATACCAATCCACCAAGGCACTCCAGGGATCGGTCAACTTGGAAAGGCCGGACAAGAAGGCAACGACCGTGCCAATCTCGGTCTTTCCAGTCACGACGTAGTAGCCTCCCAGAACGAAAATTCCAACATAACCCAGTTGGATCATCAGATTCATCATGAAGTTCATGCTGAACTTCAATTTGAAGATGCTCATGTTGGTGGAAAAGAGCACCTGGACGTGCTGAGCCTGGGCGGCAGAGGCTTCATCTGAGCCAACATGCTCCATCATGCCCTCGCTGATCTCACGCATCACGCTAATCTTTGTTCCAATCCTGCGATTGATCGCAGACTGCATAAGGGGAACGAAGCCAAACTGCGGACAATAGACAACGGCGATGGCAAGCGCCATCAACGGCTGGAGAAAAATCAAGTAACCACCGACAGAAAGCAGGATTCCCGCTTGCAGAAGGGGTTCAGAGATGCTGGTGCCAACAAAGCCGCCCACCGGTTCTGCTTCGGCAAGGACGATGGACAGTTGAATGCTTTCGGCAACGACCTCGACCGATGATCCGTCTTGATGTGCCGAGGATGCCAGTGCCCACCGGCGCAACCATCGAATTGCGGTCTCGCCGATCCAACTCCGATAGATATTGAGAATCAGTTTTGTAATACCCTCGGCGGTAACAAGACCAAGATAGCCAAGCGCAAGCAGCAGAATGACACGATAAGCGGCTCCAGTTGTCGCGGCATTCACGATACGCCTTTGCAGTTCCAGAGGCGCTGCCTCGACAATGAAAAGCACAATGGAAATCACCGCGAGCGCAAGCTGATGGCGTCGCCCCATCGTCAAGATAAAGCCAAATAGGCTTTTAGGCACCTTAGGCTCCTTGATCAGCTTGCGCAGCAGAGGGATATTGGACCACCTGCATTGCGCCAGGATTATGCTCGTCCATATTCAGGAGATCTATCAAGCGGCGATCAGTATTCCTGTTTACGGTTATCAGCCGGTCGCCAGGCGCGAATGAATGAGGATGTCAAACATCGGCCTGGCGTTGCAAGTGAGCCTCAATTTCATAAACAGGCAATTTCGTAAGATCCTTATTGACGACCGCCTTCATCGCGTTCATGACGGCTACACTCATATATTTGCGCAGGAAACCCAGTGTCCTTGGCGGCGCTACCAATACGAAATTGGCGATGATGCCGCCTCGTACGTAGTCATCAAGACGATCGGCGATTTTCGTGACGAATTCCTCCTCCGTCTTGTGATGAAGGTCCGTGGACTCGATCGAGCTGCGTGCGCCACCTTCGGACGCATAAACCCGGCCCGGTCGATCAGCGCCCAGGTCATGCGTAGCCTTCAGCGGCTCGTGGTAGGCATCGACCTCAACAAGGTTGAGGACTTGTCCGTCACCGTCGTTGCGCAGGAAAAGCGCCGTGGCTCCATCACAGACGATCACCCAGTTTTTCCGGCCAATCTTGAATCCGTTCATAGTCGATCTCCTTTACATGCGCCTCTTTTTGCCCGGACCGTATGTGGGAAACGCATCAAGTGCGTTTGCTTTGCCAAAAGCCAATGGTTGCGAGACCAATGATGCAGCGGGGAAGAATACGAGGGAAGCGCAGACGATACTGAACCAAGCCACTCCGCCCACAACGGAAACGCCGATCATCCACGGCGACACGGCAAGCCAAGCCGCCAAGGCGATCCGCTCCCATGCCAACGCATTTCGATCCCGTACGGAAGCACCGGAAAGCAACAACACTCCGGTCAGGGCAAGATTTGCTGTCGAAGCCGCCAGGCCAGGCAAATCAGGGCAAAGGAAAAGCAGCGTGACGGATGCAACAACAAGCACAATACCAATCATGTCTGTCATGTAGTCGCCAAAGGTATGGCTTGGCATGGTCGTCTCCTATGATTTGGAATAGCATAAGGCCCTCGCGAATTTCCGCATTGCGTTCGGTCAATTCGGCGGCACGAGACAAGTTGCGTATTGTCCTTCAAGGCATCGGCATGGCGACGCCGATATAGGGGTCGATCCAAGTCAAGCAATCCTTGACAGCCTTTACGCCCGGAACATTTTCGGCAAGAACCTTGGCAGCCAGGCGCTCGCGCTCATCAAAAATTGAACCTGAGAGCTCAGCTATCCCGTCCTTGACATCCACGCGGATGAAGCCGTTCTGGCTCCAGCTTCGCTTTCCAAGTTCTGTGATGATGAGCGCTTCAATCTCGGCATCGCTGTGCGGCTTCGCTTTGTTGGCAAGAATGTCTGCAAGAGCGCGCAGGAGGTCAGAACGCGTGACGATACCGACGAGCTTTTCTCCATCGACGACCGGCAGCCGATTAATGCCGTCGCGTTCCATCGTCTCGACGGCTTCACTGACCAGCGCTTGGGGCGAAATCGTCTTCACCGGCGAAGTCATCACTTCCCCGATCAGCCTGCCATAGGCACGCACATATTCATCCGCGAGCCGCCCCGGACTTACAAAAAATTCAAGAAAGGCCGAGCGTCGGCGCTCGGTGTCGAGCTCTCCTCGCCGCAAGAAATCTCCTTCGCTGACAATGCCAACAATCGCGCCGTTGTCGTCGACGACTGGAAGCCCGCTAATGTGATTGTCCAACAACAGCCTGGCAGCGTCTGCGATCGATGATGACGATTTCACCGTTATGGGTGCTCGTGTCATGATATCCTGAATCAGCATGGGTCTTCTCCATTTGAATTGATGCGTCGGCCTGGTCCATATCGTGGCCTTTCCGCTTGAGAGCCCGCCAGTCGCCGTGATTTAGACCAATATTCAGCGGGGCGCTGCGTTCGAAGCCCATTTAACCAATAATGCAAATGCCGAGGATGAGGCTTGATCGAGGTCAAAATCTTAGAGCAAATCCAGTGTCAATTGCGTCGAGCGCGCTTGAATCGTATCGATCGCGACGAGGCATCACCACCCATGGCGGCCAAGCGTCTCTACCCGCGCAAGCCATTGCATTCTTCTCTGCTGGCCAACCTGCTCGACCATGCCAAAATAGGTCTGGCGGACGGGACGAATTCCGGCGAAATTCAGGATGCTTCGGCGCAGCGCATTTATACCATGCGCACCGTACCAGAATCGGTAGACTGTCGCTGGCATCCCCATGGTGACGATAATTCTCGCAGTGCAACCACCCAGCAGTCTTTTGGCAGCACCGCCGTCTTGATATTGAAAGGCAAGGCCAGGTCGAAACACCTGTTCCAGAAATGCCTTGAGGAGAGCCGGCATGGTGCCAAGCCATAGCGGAAAGACCAAGACGATATGCTCCGCCCACTGGATCGCCTCACCAGCAGGGATAAGAGATTGGGGCAAGGTACCGATCTCAAATGCCTCACGTGAACGCAGCAATGGAAAATTCAACTCTGAGATGTCCAGCCGGCGCAGCATGAAACCCGCTTTGGCGGCTCCCTCCGCATAGGAATCGGCAAGTGCCCCGCAAAGATGCTTATCATGACCGTCCGGATGCGCTTCAATGATAAGTATGTGCCGTGACAAGATCGCATCTCCTGCTTTCAAGGAAGAACGGGCGTAGGGGAATGTCTATGTGCATCGACCGCGCCGTCACACTTGATCCGATTGCTTTTCTGATCTTTCGATCGACACCGATCATCTTCAGTTTCGTCGATCCCACCTTGATCTATCGCAATCCGGCGGAATGGCAAAACGCCCTCGTCTCGATGATCTTTGAGCGGGATCAATGCCCCTTCATCTCCCCATATCGCATGATTTCCTCGTGACGGAGCAACCCATATGGGAGCAGCAGCCCCGTCTCGATGGCTGCGGTCACTGAAGAGCAAGTATCGCGGTGATGAAACAGATCGAGAGCCTTGGTACGAACATAGTCGTGGTAACACCGGGAGCGGCAGCCGGTGGCGGCTTGGCCAGCGGTTTTAAGCAGAATCTAAGAAACCAGGAGAGGGAAAATGCAAAATCGGCGTTGGCAAGATCACACAATATTTGTTCTCGGCCTCTGGCTGATGGTGACACCCTGGAGTCTTGGAGCATATGGCTCCGATTCCTTTCCGGTTGGTGCCGCGGCATGGAGCTTCTTTTTCTGCGGCTTGATGGTTGCAGCCTTGGGAGGACTTGCATATACCTCCCGTTACGTTTGGGAAGACTGGCTGGATGTTCTGCTCGGTATCTGGCTTATCGTCTCTCCATGGATCCTGCAATTTACCGATCACGCGCTGCTGACCTGGAATGCACTGCTTACGGGATTACTACTGACGATCCTGGCAATTTGGGTTCTTTGGAGAAAGCATCTGACGGATATCACAGAACCTGAATGATATTCGGTACAACGACCGACTTTTGCGGAACATAGGCAACACGGCTATGGAATTACGGTGAACGCCGCGCCTGGCCGTGGCGATACGGGATATATATCCTTTTCTCTCTCATAGTTCGTGCAACGGCAATTCATGACTTATCCAGCAATGGACTAGGCACTAATGAGTTCAGTTAAGAGAGTTCTCCAAGTGGGTGTTGCGCGGAGAAATTTCGTTTCCCGGTCGGATAAACAGCACCGCAACCACCGTTGCCATCATGATAATGATAATGATCATTAGAAGATGATCGAGAATGAACCAGCGCAACCACCGAAACCTGTCCTGCAAGTACAGCATAATTTATTACTCTCGATGTTGTTCATCTTGCATATCGCCATTCGACGGGAAATATCGTTTTATTCGATTTCGCGATTGTAAATAAATGACCATTCACTTCACTACCTGCTCTATGTTGTAGTGAATAGTATCTCTGTTTGACTGTGATCGCATTGTTCAAGATCAATTGCGCCGACGTCGGAGTAAGGTCCACAATATCAACCGATGAATATACTGACACATAATTCCAAATAGTGCCCTGCACGGCGAGCGTCTCGTCATTCGGAAAATCAGGTGCAACTGTTTGACGGTGATCAATGTCGCAACGGCGTTTCTCGATTTCACTATCAATGCCGGAAAGGCGTTAATATGTCTGTTGCCGGCTGGCGTGGCGACTAGGCTGATCGCCACTTCATTTTTCACCAAGAGGAGAATAGAAATGGCCGATACAGCAACCAAGCTGCCTGTAAAAACAGATGATAAAGCCGTCAAGACGCCGGATTTAGGATGGCTTCCCTTCGAAAGTCTGAGAAGGGAAGTTGATCGCTTGTTCGATGACTTCACACCGACATTTTGGCATCGCCCTTTCGGGCGCCTATCCCAAGCCAAGCCGTTTTCGGTTATCACAGCGCCGGCCGTCGATGTAGCCGAGAAGGAAAATGCCTATGAAATAACGGCGGAATTGCCAGGCATCGACGCCAAGAACGTCGATGTGAAGCTTTCCAACAGTACGCTTACTATCAAGGGTGAAAAGCAGGAGGTGAAGGAAGAAAAGGACAAGGAATATTTCCTATCCGAGCGCCGCTACGGCTCTTTCCAGCGAAATTTCCAGCTTCCGGAAGGCATTGACGCCGCAAAAATCGAAGCATCCTTTGCTAACGGCGTATTGACGGTCGTGCTGCCCAAGACTGCGGAAGCACGCAAGGGCGAGCGTAAGATCGCCATCAAAGCTTCCTGATTTAACACCTGCATCAACACTTAAAACAGGCAGGATGATCGGTCTTGCCTGTTTATATTTCGGGCTGTTCGGCTTCGTTTGAAGGTTAATCGTCCTGTAGGAGCGTAAGGCTTGCACACCTCTCTGCCCGACATGACCAGTCAGAGGCAGCGGCACCTGCAGACTCAAGACCTGCAGGCGCTCAACCAAAAAGCACGGGCCGACAATCAGCCGACGGTCAGGTGATTTTCGACGGCAGTCACGCCAGGCACCGACCAGACCGCCCGTTCGGCTGCGTTGCGTTCGCTCCATGCATGCACAGCACCCTCAAGGGCAACTCGCCCCCCGGTGATATCGACGCGAATGCGGTCAGCCTCCACCTCCGCGTTGCGTCTCAAGGCACCTTCAATTCGGCCCTTGATATCCGCAATCAGTGCACTGGGCCGGATGGTGAGGAGATTGGAGACACCTGTGACACCACCAAGCTTCCTGACTGCGTTTTCCGCGGCCAAGCGCTGGAAATGCCAAGGCACCTCACCCGAAAGCGTCACCCAGCCGCGCTGGACCTGGACATCGATAACGCCGTCCGGCAGCGCGGTGTCCCATTCGATAATGTCGAGCGCTCTAGAAGCGATCTCATCATCGGCATGCATTTTTCGTCCTGCATAGCGCACTTCGATTTCTTCGGCGATGGCACGCACACCGCGCACGCGCCTGGCGGCACTTTCTGCCGCCGACTTTTCCGCATAGCTGCCGACATGGCCTGAAAGCGTGACGACGCCGTTCTTGACCGCGACACCGATATTGGCGGCATCTATACTCGGCTCGAATTGCAGTTCGTCCATGACGTCCTGACGCAAGGAAAGATCATTCATCGCAGTTCTCCGATTTGCTGAAAACAACTTGAGGCGAACCTCAAAAGGCATGATCGCCTTTTCGTCGATCGTGTCATTGCGCTCAATCAATCAACAGCCTGCGTCCGCGGAAGAGGCGCATGGTCACCTGGAACGGACAAGTCGCAATTCGGCAGCGACAATCGAACCTGCCAGAAATCCGCGTCCCCAGATGGGGCCTTTATCGCAAAGCCGACTTTGCGACAAAAATTCAGCATCTTGAAATTATCGGACAGGACCGAACCACGGATCTCTTTCAGACCTTGCGCATTGGCAAAATCAGCAAGCTTGCGCAAAAGGATTTTTCCCAGACCTATCCGCTGGCGATCGCTTCGCACGAGCAAACCAAAATCGCCCGATTGCCTGGAATCGTCCATCACCAGCCGGGCGACACCAACAATCTGCTCGTCTATGTCGGTCACCACGAACGCCATTTCCCGCTCGTAGTCGATATGCGTCATGCGCACGACTGTCGCATTGGAAAGCTTCGTCTGTCCAAAGAAACGCGCACGTATGTCAGACGGCGAGGTGTGCTCCAGCATAGTGCCATAAGCATATGCATCCATGGGGCGAATGGGACGCAATGTGAAGGCCTGGTCGGCAAGACTGATCCCTTCCGCCCACTCGCCGGGATATGGCTTGATAACAAGGTTGCGATTTGGCGCAGCATCATTCAGACGAAGAAGATCGAGCTCGATGCGCGCATCCATTGCCACTAAGATTTCATCTCCAACAGCCAGGGGATTGATGTCGATCGCGCGAATGAAGGGAAAATCGATCGCGATTTGCGACAGGGCAAGAAGAGTCTTTCTGATAGCATCCATATTCGCAGGCCGAACATGACGGAACCCGTGCAACAATGTCGATACTCTGGTTTGACTGATTAGATCGGAGGCCAATGCGTCATCGAGCGGCGGCAAAGACACAGCGACATCATCAAGCTGGCTTATGGCGATCCCACCGGCGCCAAAAGCGATGACAGGCCCAAAAACCGGATCGACGGAGAGGCCGGCGAATAATTCAACGCCGTTTTCCATCTTAATCATCGGCTCGACGACGAAGCCGTCGATTTGCGCCTCCAGCCCGACAGCAGTAACTCTTTTTTGTATATCGCGGGCAGCTCGACATGCCCCAATCCGACTGCGGATATCGAGTGCGACACCACCGAATTCGGATTTATGTGTTATGGAGCGTGACAGGAGCTTGACGACGATGGACTTGTGCTTGCGAAGCATCTTTGCGGCGAGCTGCCCGACTGCTGCGACATTTCCTGCAATCGAGCATTCGGCAACTGGGATTTGATAAGACTTTAGGACCTCCTTCGCCTCGACCTCGGTCAGCATCGTTCGCGATTGGCGTGCCACCTCCTCCATCAGCTGCCGCGCCGCACGTCTGTTGGCTGCCAGTTCAAACGTGGTCGCAATATGGGTCAACGCGTCCTGCCGTCGTCCCCACTCGCCTAGAATATGCAGTGCGGCAACAGCATCGTCGGGCATGCCATAGTCCGGAATACCTGCAGCGCGCAGAGCAAGGCGACCTTGACGACTAGCTCTGCCTCCTAGAAGACAGGCCAGAAGTGGCTTGCCCAGCCATTCTTCTGCCTGCACCGCGCTAACGATGGCTGCAGCAGTGGCGGCAGGTTCTGCGGCTCGAACCGGGCAATGTAGAGCAAGAACGACATCGACATTCGGATCGCGTGCCGCAATCTTGATCGCTTCGGTAATCTGTGCCGGCGTTGCATCCCCCAAGACATCGATTGGATTGCTTCGCGACCACCCTACGGATAGTGCACGATCCAAATCTTTTATCGTTTGCTCGCCCAGTGATGCCAGGCATTCGCCGCGATCAAGAAGACTATCGACGGCGAGAACGCCTGCACCGCCGCCATTGGTGACTATTCCGACGCGCAAGGATTTCGCAGGGTGAACTTTCTGCGTAATTTCAGCGGCAGCGAGAAGCTCGGACAGACTTTTGACGCGGATGATGCCTGCACGCCTGAGAACGGCATCAATTATGCGGGCGTTCCCCGTCAATGCGCCTGTATGTGTCACGGCGGCCCTCGCGGCTTCGAGGTGCCTGCCCGGCACGATGGCGATCAGAGGCTTCTGGCGGCCGGCCGCGCGTGCGGCAGAAACGAATTTCCTCGGATTGGGAATAGTTTCCAGATACAAGACGATCGCCTCTGTCTGATGGTCGGCGGCTAGAAAATCGATCGCATCACCTGCATCGACATCGATCATATCGCCGAGAGACAGAACCTGGGAGAAACCTATCGAGTGATCACAAGCCCAGTCGAGAAGGGAACTGACAATGGCTCCCGATTGTGAGATCAAGCCGATTCTTCCCGGTTGCGCGCCGGTCAAGACGAAACTCAGATCAAGCTTGGCTTCCGGAAGAATGAGACCGACAACATTGGGTCCGAAAATACGCAGACCATATGGCTTGGCGGCCTCAACAATGGTCTGCTTCAGCTCATTGTTGAGATTTCCGGTGACGATGACGGCAACTTTGGTTCCCTTTTCTCCGAGCTCATGAACAAGGGGGGCAACAGTACGCGCCGGCGTCGCGATCACTGCGATATCGGGCGCCTGCGGTAGAGCTGCGACATTTGTAAAACACCGACGTCCAGCGACATGATCATATTTCGGATTGACCGGCCACACCTCTCCCGAAAATCCACCATCGATGACATTCCGCAAGATCCTCGACGCGATCGCATCCTGACGTGTTGATGCACCGATAATGGCTACCGAGTATGGATTTGATAACGCGGCGAGATTCTTGATGGACATCCCGATGCGCTCCCGCTTTAGCGATACACAAGAACAGGGATGTGGCTTTGGGCGATCACGCCGGCGGCGACACTTCCCAATAACAGGGACGACAAAGCGCCGCGCCCATGAGATGCCATGGCGATCAAATCGCAATTCGAATGATCGGCGGTATCGACGATGGTCTTGGCTACATCCATGCCGTTATCGACCAGGGTCTTGCAGGGGATTCCCCTGTCGAACGCCTTGATCTTCTGTCGTGCCAACATCGCGTCGAAATCCGAAGCAGCCGCTTTTTCCTGTCGCTGCCGCTGGTCCGAATATTCGTTGCTATTAATCGCCAGCATATGAAACGACTCGATCACGGCCAGCAGAGTGAGTTCGGCGTTCATTTCATCAGTAAGCGATATTGCCTGTGCAACCGCATGACACGCCATTGTCGAGCCGTTGGTCGGAACCAATATGTGCTTGAGCATCAACATCGTCCGGCTGGATTGGCCTAAGGTCTCTTAGCGGGTGCTCGACGTCTTCTAGTGACCCCAGAATATGGGCAGCTTTGCCGTCTCAAGCATCGACCGCGTGACGCCGCCGAAAATGAATTCGCGCAGGCGGGAATGACCATAAGCTCCCATAACCACCAGATCGGCGCTCACATCGATTGCATGCTGTTGAAGCATAGTCGCAACACCGCGCCCTTCGCTCGGAAGGGCATCGACCACGACCGAAACTCCATGCCGCGCAAGATAGGCAGCGATATCGGCTCCTGGTTCTTCCCCATTGGAAGCTGCGGTCCCGACAGGATCTATCATGGTGATGTGGACTTCGCTTGCGGCCTTCAACAGAGGCAAGGCTTGCTGGACAGCGCGAGCAGCCTCCACCTGCGAGTTCCACGCTATCAGCACAGATTGAGGCGCCAAAGTCGCAGTCCGATCGGTTGGGTTGATAAGCAGAGGTGCCGGAGACTGGAAAAGTGCACCATCCATGATGCGCTTTGCAAATTCTTGATCTGCAGCCGCTTTCGGACCGATCAACACGAGATCGGCATAGAGTGCGCGCTGAGCGATATCCTCCCCGGCCCAGGCATATTCCGCATAGATATCCTGAACATCGTAAGACAATCCTGATTGCTCGAGGTGATCCTTGGCAACCTCCACCTGGCTAGCCAGTTTTGTGATGTCGCCTTCACGCTCCTCCAACCAGGCGGCCGAAACAACCTCGCCAAAGCCACCGATCGGTGGCGGCGCCGCCATCGCCACGACCAGGACCGAAAGATGAGCTTCCACGGTCTCACTTAGAGCAATAGCCTGTCTGAGATCTTCTTCCAGATGATTTACCCCGACCGGGGCAAGGATGGTTTTGTAGCGCATTGCCATATCTCCGCATTCGAGCGTCTGCATTGGCTATCGATCATGCAGTCCCTGCTGCAATTTGCCTTGATCGATATCAACTTTGCGGTTCACCGATGCCACCGCGCGTATGGCCGTCACGATAGATTGATCCAAGGCAATGCAAACCGTTGAGGGCGGATGGAATCTCTTTCCGAACATCAATATTAACCGGAAGGAAACCATAATGTTTCGAGCAATATTCGTGTCTCTGGCCGCGCTCACCATCGCTTGTGCCAATCCCATTTCAAGGCCGAACTCAGAAGGCGCTCAGCAGAAGGAAAGCCCACGGAAGGAGGAAAAGAAGCCGCGGCTCGGATATGACGACCCCTATATCCCCCCGAACAAGGGGCACGGGTTTTGATATCGCGGTGGAGATAACGCTGCCATGGCTATTTTGAAGAGTTGAGCCGTCCTTGATCTTGATGATGGTCAGGAGGCGGGTCTCATGAGGCAGCAGCCAGTGCCCGGCCCGATCGGCAGCCAAAAAGTTCACATTTGCCCGGATGGCAGCGGCGCATGCGTAAATCCCAACTTGCGACAGGAACGCTGCCATAAGCCATACTGGTTCGGCCTAAACCAGTACCGAAATAAAGAGCCCCACATCGCCGCGATGCAGCACTAGAACGACAAGGGCGACAAGTAACAAGATGCCTGTGAGCCGGCTGACGGCGATCGCGAGTTTATTTCTTCGACCGTCCAGCAATGCCAGCTCATGGATCCACCGCCCAGGCCAATCGCCTTCCGGCCGATCTGTCATTACGCACTCCTATGGCATTTGGACCAGAACGTCTTTCAACACCGCAATGCCTTGGCTTTCGTCGCTCTTTCGCCGCAGAGGCTTGAAATCGGAAGGCGTAATCGTTTCGCGTTCGAGGAGAAGCCTTGCTCCGAAGCGCAGATCATCGACATGTGCCGACAAAATGCCTTTTGCAGTCGCGTAGGCTGTGTCGATCATGGCACGCACTTCGAGATCAACTTCGCGGGCGGTCGCCTCGGAATAATCCCGCTCATGCATTTCCGCATGATCCTGAGCCAACCATTCCAGGCGCTGCGGCTCGAGGACAGCTTGGCCGACCGGACTCATTCCGAAACGAGTGATGCACTGCCGGGCGATGTCCGTCGCCTTTGCAAGGTCGTCGGCAGCACCGGTCGAAACTTCGGCAAAAACTATCTCTTCCGCGGCCCGGCCAGCTAGCAGGGCAACCATGCGCTCATTCAGTTCACTCGCGGTAATCAGAAAGCGATCCTCAGTCGGGCGCTGCAGAGTATAACCCAGGGCGCCGATCGAACGCGGAATGATGGAAACTTTCTGAACAGGATCCGTCTTTTCCAGCAATGCCGCGGCCAGGGCGTGTCCCATTTCGTGATAGGCGACGCGCTCCCGTTCTTTGGCGTTCAAGAGACGGCTGCGCCGTTCGGAGCCGGCGATAATGCGCTCCACAGCCTGCATAAAGTCCTCCAGGGTCACCATATCGGCATTCCTGCGTGTCGCGAAGATCGCTGCCTCATTGACCAGATTGGCAAGATCGGCCCCGGTAAAGCCGGGAGTAAGGCCGGCGATATCGTCAGCGCGAACGCTAGGCGCCATCGCTATTTTCTTTGCGTGCACAGACAGGATCGCGGCCCGTCCCTTGTAGTCGGGCCGGTCGATGACGATCTGGCGATCAAACCGGCCGGCGCGCAGCAAGGCGACGTCAAGAATTTCCGGCCGGTTGGTCGCTGCCAGCAAAACAATGCCAACGCTTGGATCGAAGCCGTCCAACTCCGAGAGCAACTGGTTGAGCGTCTGCTCCTTTTCATCGCCACCGCCAAACCCGCCAAAGCTGGTGCGCGCCCGCCCCAATGCGTCGAGTTCGTCGATGAAAATGATGCATGGGGCAGCGGCCCGAGCCTGTTCGAACAGATCGCGTACGCGAGCAGCTCCAACACCGACGAAGAGCTCAACAAACTCCGATCCGGAAATGGAAAAGAAAGGTACATCCGCCTCTCCCGCGACTGCACGTGCCAAAAGTGTTTTGCCGGTACCGGGAGGGCCGACGAGCAGGGTGCCTTTGGGAACACGGGCACCGAGGCGGCCGTATTTATCCTTCTCCCTGAGAAACGAAACAACTTCCTCCAATTCTGCCTTGGCTTCATCGACGCCCGCCACGTCCTCGAATGTCACGCCCGTTTTGTGCTCGAGATAAACCTTGGCACGCGATTTGCCGATTTGAATCAGCCCACCCATGCCTTGTTGCCCTGCCATATTTCGAAATAAAAAGAACCAGATACCTGCAAACAACAATATCGGCAGGATCCACGAAAGAGCGATCGTAAGCCACGTGCTATCAGAACCACCGGACACCTGAACGCCAGCTTTTTCAAAATTTGCCGCCGCTGCAGGGTCGACACGCCTGCTGATGAATTTCGTTTTGCCGTTCTGTGGCTGCTTGAAGGCGCCTTCAATCATCGTTTCGGTTAACGTGACGGACTGAATCTTGCCCTCAGTAACCATCTGCATGAGGTCGCTATAGGCGATTTCCTGCACATTACGCGCGGCCAGCCAAAGCTGGAGAAGGGCTATCAACAAGAAGGCTATTAAGATATATCCGATATTGAACTTATGCTTGCGTTCCATCTCGTTCTCCTCGGCGACAATCCCCTGCCAATCTTGATTGTGGCGAACGATCATCTTCTGGCGACGGTCTCGCCGATCAGGCGCTCTTAAGTTTGAGAAAATCTGGATGTAAAAAGGGCTGTCCATAGCGCCGGGCAGGTTTCACGTTCGAAGTTTGACCTCAGATATCTTCGGCCACGGAGGAGAGAACCGGCTTCTCACTCGCGATGCGACGCATAATTTCGTCTGCGAGCTCGGCCGGCCGACGAGCTGCATTCAGTTTGATCCAGCCGATCGGAGTGGGCTTCCTCGAAAGCTGTTCTGCCAATATATCGACCGTCGCATCCGATACGCTATCTCGTCGCGCCTCGATGCGTTGCCACAGCAGCGCCGGGTCGGCTTCCAACCAGAAACCCGAGAATACGCAGCCCTTCTCTTTCGCAGCCCATTCGAGCAGCTTGCGATTTTCGACCTTGTCAAATACGGCATCGGCGACGACTGCCCCATCCTGGGCAAGAATGAGCCGGCTGCGCCATGATATTTCCCGATAAACCCGAACGGAAACTTCCGGATGATAGGCGCTTTGGGGTAATCGTGTTTCCGGCGGCACGTCATATAACGACTTACGAATGCGATCGCTCTCGATGATGCGCGCTCCTGGCGGAAGGCCGATGCATGGTGCCAACGTTTCGGCAAGCGTCGACTTTCCTGATCCGCTGAGCCCGCCGATGGCGACGAGGCAGGACTGAGGCGACCGAAGAAGACTGACCGCGAGGGCAAAATAGGATCGTGCCTCCAATGAAAGTTCCTGAGCGTTGACACCGGCGCCCTCCGCCTGCGTGGCAACCACGTGGGCTCGAACGGCCGCGCGCATGGCCATAAAGAACGGAAGCGTTGCAAATCCGTTGTCGTCTCCGGTTTCGTCCAGGTATCGGTTCATGACAAGATTGGCAAATTCGGCATGGCCACGATGCCAGAGATCCATCAGGAGAAATGCCAGATCATACAGCACGTCGCTGGTAGCGATTTCTTCGCTGAATTCTATGCAATCGAACAAGCACGGACGGCCATCACGCAGGAAAATATTGCGCAAATGCAGATCGCCATGGCAGCGCCTAACTTTTCCTGCCATCTCCCTCTTATCCAAACACCCCTCAAGCGCGGCGAGCCGTTTGTTGAAGGAAGCGGTCAGTTCCGCAACCTCTATCGGTGTGAAAACATGGCTGGTAGCAAAGCCGGCTTCATTGATCTTGAGAACCGATTGTACATACGCCGTTCCGCCACGACCGCGGGCAATCGGCGCCTGACGATGAAATTCCACGATTGTGCCGGCAAGTGCCGTCATCATCCGAGGTGTCAATCCGCCGGACTGAGCGATATGATCAAGCAGGAGCGATTGATCGAAGCGCTTCATCTCGACAACGGTCTCAATCACCAGTCCGTCGCCATCGATCGCGAGCGTGCCGTCTTTCGCCTGCGTAATAGCGCGCACACCGAGGTAGAGGCCGGGCGCCGTCAGACCGTTGAGCTCAACCTCTTTCACACAGGCCGCCTGTCTTTTGTCACAGGTGGAAAAATCGACGTAAGGCAATTTGACGGCTCGCTTCATCTTAAAGGCGCGATTCCCTGATAGGAATATTCGGGAAATATGCGTCTCCATCGTCTGCACGGGCTCACCGTCCCGGGAAAGAACGCTTTCGAGAAAGGATTTGGCCCTGGCTTGGTCTTCGACGATCATCGGTCCGCCCTGCGTCTCGTTTTTTTAGTCAACGATATCTGGCGCCAACAGGTGTCACCTGACATTGATGCTTATCAATGAAAAGCCCTTCATATCGGGATAACTGTCCCCGCAATAATGACAACGGGATTATGAGGAATGGAACTCGCCTCCCGACGACGGCTCGCCGAGGCCTTGATCCCGGTCGTTCGCAGAGCGGGGGATGTGATTTGCTCGTTTCAGAAAAACCTGCAGCCATCACGCAGCAAACCCGATGGCTCTCCCGTTACAGCAGCCGATCTCGCGAGCCACGATATTCTGTATGGCGGTTGCAGGGCCTTGACGACCGCCATTCCGGTGGTCAGTGAAGAGGATGAAAATTCGGCGATAAAAGCTCAGAACGCGGTCGCCTTCATCATCGATCCGCTTGATGGAACAAAGGAATTCATCTCCGGTCGCGACGAGTTTACGATCAACGTGGCATTGGTCGAACATGGTAGACCTACCATCGGCTTGATCTATGCGCCCGCTCGAGGGCGGCTTTTCTTCTCATATGGAGGCGGCCACGCGTTCGAAGAGAAGAGAGACGGGCAACGCAGTTGTCTTGCCGAACGCTCCATCCCATCGACAAGGTTCATAGCACTTACGAGCAGGTCTCATCTCGATCAGCGCACGCGCGACGTGCTATTCGCATCCCGACCATGTGCCGTACGCAAACTGGGATCTGCGCTGAAATTCGCCCTGATCGCCGCTGGCGAGGCCGATGCTTACATAAGGCTCTCACCAACGATGATATGGGATTGCGCAGCCGGTCAGGCGCTTGTCGAGGCTACCGGTGGCGTCGTCCTTGGGACCGATGGGTCTCCTCTGCTGGCATTAGGTTGCTCATCAATTAGGATCGACGGGTTCATTGCGAGCCGCACCCCGCAGCTCGCTGCGCAACTTATCAAAACAATGCAAGAAATATCTCCTCCAAACATCGCAGGAACCGGCAATTGAGCCAAGTCAATGTGACGGCAAAACATCGTCATAATCTTTCCGCGTTCGAGATATCAACAGAGGAGATTGTCTCATGGACGATATCACACTTCGTCAATTAATTCTCGATGAGCTCGAGTTCGAGCCAAGTATCGACGCAGCCAACATCGGCGTCGCCGCCGACAATGGTGTTATTACCCTGTCGGGTCACGTTGCGACTTATGCCGAAAAAGAAGCGGCCGAACGGGCAACACGACGCATCAAGGGTGTTAAGGCAATCGCGCAAGGCATCGAGGTCAGGCCCATTGGAACAAATAGGACGGCAGACGACGAAATTGCCAAGCGCGCCGTCAATACTATGGGATGGCATGTGACCATTCCCAAGGATGCGGTTCAGGTCAAAGTCCAGAATGGTTGGGTAACCTTGAACGGTCGCGTCGAATGGCAGTATCAGAAGAACGCGGCAGCCGATGCCGTTCGGGACCTGTCCGGTGTCGTCGGCGTGTCCAATATGATTGAAGTGGCTCCGCATGCCAGCTCAATCGACGTTAAAAGACGTATTGAGGACGCCTTCCGGCGTGACGCTGAAATCGAGGCGCATGCAATCAGCGTCAATGTCGCCGACGGAAAGGTAACGCTGCAGGGCAAGGTCAAAACCTGGTCGGAACGACGTGCCGCCGAACATGCAGCCTGGTCGGCACCTGGCGTACGAACCGTCGAAGACCGGCTGTCAGTCGGCTAGACGCAGGCGCCGGGTAGCCTGGAGTGGGTGGACCCGGCGCCGCCCCATAATTTCATGCCCGGGAATGGAGGATGGCAATGAGGAAGAAGCTCGACAAGGATCGGCCGGCCTGGCCATTGACCATATCGCCCGAAAAGGTCTGCTTTTTTGTTCTGAAAGCCCGCCAGTATGACGCGAAAGACGCACCGACCGACGAAGAGTCAGCCTCAAACCCATCGGACGACGCCATGATCGATGTGCTGGAAGACAGAGCGGACGATCCGGTTCAAGAAGAAATCCGCTCCGCCATATGGGCTCTCAGCGTTGACGAGCAGATTGACCTTGTGACTCTTGTTTGGCTCGGTCGTGGCGACGGAATTGCTTCAGATTGGCGAGATATACGCGAGGCGGCGGCAGACGCGCACAATAACCGGACAGCCGACTACCTTCTTGGCACGCCGCTACTCGGCGATTATCTCGAGGAAGCCTTGTCGATGTTCGGTGAATCCTGTCAGGCAATGGAAGCCGATCATCTCTAGCGTTTAAAATTCGGAAGCGGCAGCATTTTGCAGGGTTCCAGTGCACCGTTATACATCGAGAGTCGAGCCGATGTGTTGGCCAATTGGACCACTTTGTTTCTGGTCAATGCGAACCGGATCCCAATCGGATATTTTGTGGACCTTCAAAGGAGGGATGCAAGGCATGTCGAGAGGCTTGATCAGCGCGATGGGTCCGATGGGTGTCAGGGCAAGGCATTGTCCCCACATGTATAGGCGACACTTGTCGGCTTTCATGCTGATGGCGGGCTTGATCGTCATCGGCGACTGGTATCCGGTGCAATCGGCGTCCTTGCCCCTTCCCTCATTAGCGCCGATCTTGGAAAAGGTTATTCCGAGTGTCGTCAGCATCACCGTTCATTCGACGGGGGCAAACGATACCAACACCGCAACAGTGCCTCAAGTGGACGGATTGCTGGGCACCTCTGAGAATGTTGGGCCTATGCTTGAAATTTCTCAAACCGTCGGTGCAGGCGTGATCGTCGACGCATCCAACGGCTATATTCTGACGAACAATCATGTCATTGAGGGAGCCGACGACATCCGGATCACGACTGCCGACGGCTCCGGCTATGAAGGCAAAGTCGTTGGCGCAGATTCTGAAACGGACATAGCCGTCATAAAGATCAAGGCCGTGGGACTAACCGCTGCCCATATTGGTGATTCAAGTAAGCTTCGCGTCGGAGATTATGTCACCGCGATAGGCAGTCCATTTGGCCTCGGTCAAACAGCCACGTTCGGTATCGTCAGTGCGCTTGGCCGTGCCGAACTCGGCGTTGAAGGGTATCAGGATGTCATTCAAACCGATGCTTCTCTCAATCCTGGCAATTCCGGAGGTGCCCTGATTGATCTCGATGGCGAGCTTATTGGTATCAACAGTGCCATTATCGGACCTTCAGGCGGGAATATCGGCATAGGTTTTGCCATTCCGATCAACACGGCGCGATCCGTGATGCAACAATTGGTTGCTCATGGCGAAATTCGTCGCGGGCAGCTCGGGGTGATCGCGCAAAATAACAATGCCGATTTTGGAAAAGCTCTTCGCATCGACGTGGCGACCGGAGCACTGGTCAGCGATGTCATTTCTGGATCAGCCGGTGCGATCGCAGGAATAAAAGCTGGAGACGTCATCATCGCCGTCAACGACGCTCCAATCAAAACTGCCCGCGAACTGCATGCAAGAATATCCGCCTTTCCGCCCGATGCCTCCGTACGGCTCTCACTGGTACGCCCGACTGGAACGATAAACCTCAATGCGACATTGAGCGCAGCACTTCCTCAGAAGGAGCCGCCCACCGGTGTGGAAATCAAGGGCCACGGGTTGCTAGACGATGTGACACTCGAAAAGCTCGGCTCGGATTCCGATGCCTATGGCAATGTTCAAGGGGCGCTCGTGTCATCGCTGATCGATAGTAGCAGGGCGGCGGCAGCCGGCTTATTGCCAGGTGATGTCATTATGAGCATCAATCTGCACCCGGCATCAACGCCACAGATGGTTGCCGACCTTACGCAACAGCAAGATGAAGTCCTGCTTCTTGGTATCTTCCGCGACGGCCGCAAGCTTTTCCTTGTCATAAAATGAGCTCCTTCGCCATGCGCTGGCGCCACAAGGAGATATTCGTCGATCAACTGACGTCGATGGAAAAGATGATACCGGCGGCATGTTTGAAGTCAAACTCCCGATAATGGCACGAAGCCATTTGCACCAGGCAAGGCAAGTTTCGCGTTCATGTAAGAGCCTGCCGCCACGCTTCAGATATTGAAACGAAAAACAGGCACGGAGCAGGCAAATCCCTGCTCCGCTTCGACCACAATCATCGATAAACAAGGACGGGAATACGCGAGTGACTTAGAACTTTCGCCGTGACACTGCCGAGCAACAGGCTCCCGACGCCTCCCCGGCCATGCGATGCTATCGCAATCAGATCACAACCGTTTTCCAAGGCCACGCGGATGATTGCTGCATCGACGTCCTCATCCTCGATTGCGACAGAGCGGCAGACAAGCCCCTGACTGCGGGCCTTAGCCTCCGCCTCAGCCAAGAGCTGCGACGCTTCCGTATGAGCGAGCTTGCGGTAGTCTTCTGGACTGCCAGAAAGCTGTTTGCTATCGGTCGAGAACAAGTGAAAGGGCTCGATCACCGTCATGAAGATAACGGTTGCCCCGGCGTCACGTGCAAATTCGACAGCCTTATCGACTGCTGACTGAGCAATTGGCGAGCCGTCGGTCGGCACAAGAATATTTGAGAACATGACAAATTCCTCCCTTTCAACAAAGTTTAGCACATGCCGTCCGCATCAATCTTGATCGGCATCAAAGGCGTCCGATCGCAGCGAGCTGCACCACCCGCCGTAGCGCCGAAATGGCATTTCGAATGCACGATGCAGCTGATTTGATCGCCATCAACGTACATTGTGAAAATCGAGCGAAATAATGCCGACATCTCGGATGCCTGGTCGCTATGGGGAGTGATCAATCATGACGACCGGCGATAAGCAGCCCTGCGAGGCAAACGGATGTGATTACCAATATGGCTACAATCGAGGCATTCCAACGCCTGGGTCTCGCCCTTGCGATCGGTATCCTTGTCGGCATCGAACGCGGCTGGCAGGATCGCGACGTTGCGCCCGGCAAACGAACGGCAGGCATCAGAACCTATGGCCTAACCGGATTTCTAGGCGGGTTCTGCGGCTTTCTTTATCCGAGTGTTGGCTTGCTTCTGCCGCTTGCGATCTTTCTCGTCTTTAGCATCACCATGATCATTTTTAGCTATATGGAGGCAGAAAAGGCCGGGGATTATAGCGCGACAGGCATGATTGCCGCCGTCACCGTTTTTGCTCTGGGGTTTGGCGCAGTGATTGCCGATATGACGACAACGGCAGCCGCAGCGGTCGCCATAACAGCATTGCTGGCCGCTCGCGAGCCGCTACACGGCTTTTTGCGGAGGCTCACCTGGCTTGAGCTTCGCGCCGCACTCATCCTACTTTGCATGACGGTCGTCATCCTCCCGCTATTGCCAAACAGAGCCCTGGACAGCTGGAACGCGATCAATCCCTTCGAATTGTGGATCATGACGATATTGGTCGCCTTCACCTCGTTTGCTGGTTATGTCCTCATCAAGCTCATGAGCCCGCGTGCCGGTATTCTTGCGACCGGCATTGCGGGTGGTATCGTTTCCTCCACTGCCTTGACGCTTTCCTTTGCCCGCCAATCCAGCCACACACCCCAGCTGTCGACAATTTTGTCTTCTGGTGCCATGGCCGCGGGTGCCGTGTCTTTGATGCGAACCTTACTGCTTTGCAGCGCAATTGCGCCTGAAACCGCAGAAACACTAGTTGCAGTGCTCTTACCGTCGTCAGCGGCTCTCGCTATCGGCAGTATCGCCGGGTTGCGACGGACCAGTCGCGGCACGGCGAACTTCATGCCCACCAACCCGTTGGAGATATGGGCAATCCTTCGTTTCGTTGCGATATTGTTGTTCATCAGCCTCATGTCGCGTGCCGCCTTGGCCGTGCTCGGCACTAACTCCTTATTCACGATCGCCTTCGTCTCAGGACTGGGTGATCTCGATGCAATTACATTGACTCTGGCAAAACTGACATCCATAGAAATCAAGCCGAACACGGCGGTTTATGGTATTGCACTTGCGGCAACTGGCAATCTCCTGACCAAGAGCGCATTGGCGACTACCGTCGGCACAAAGCTCTATTCGAGCCGCCTTCTCTTGGCCACCATACTCGCAATAGCGGCGGGAACGCTTGGCTTATTGGTGCCTTATTGGAGCGACGTCGTGACACTTTTGCCGGCGAACCAGTAGGGCAGCACTGCAAATGCTGAAGTTGTATGATGCGCAGCGCCAATGAAATCAGCTGGAAATACAACGCTGGGCGGCTCGGGTCCGGCAAGTCACGCCCTATGCGATGATCTCGGCTCCAAGGGTGCGATGGCTCATTAAGGGTTGGCACCTGGACTTGCTTCTCGTCATACACCGCAAAAGCATTGAAAACATTGTGATCAAACAATTTTCGGCTGCAGGATTTGACGCGCCGGCTTGCGGGCGGGCCAATTTTCAACCGTACACACGAGTGTGGACTTTGCCCCCAAATATGTCGGACCGCGGAGCCGAAGCGGGCAACTGAAATGACAAGCAAAGCCGCGAGTTTTTATACCCCGACGCATAAGCTGGGGTGATTTCCCAGAACGCCTTTCGGCACGTCTTCGATCGCTGGCGAGCATCTGGAACGCTAAGGGGCGTCGTTTGGCCCAAACGAGCTGCACGCTTAAAGCGCACATATCATTCTTCAACAACTTGTGGCGCCGCCGAGAACTCAAACCAATACACGAAAGGAATAAAGTATACTAATATTTGTCCAAGGTTTTCAGTTTTCGGAGGTAATCATGCACAATGAAGTCATTCGAGAAAACAAGGACGTCATCGTCGAGCGCCTCAACCGATTCAGATCGCAGATCGAAGGGATCAAGGGTGGTGAACGCATCTTCGCGCTGTACCCACCAGCCGAGGACTATGTCGAAATTACTCCCAACGTCATTGTCCGTTATCAATGGATGATCGAACTATGTGAATTTACCCTTCAGTTGCTCGACAGTTTTGCCCAGGCGAATCTCGACATGGGACCACTCCCCATCGATTTGCGTAAGGAGAAACGGTGAGACCGGATCTACGAGACCAGGCATCGCTACCCGCATTTAGTAAGCAGTAGATCTTGTCTGTAAGGTAATAGGGTCATTACACGCGAAACATCGCTTTAGCAGTAGCTTTGTTTCACTCGAGACATCCTGAGATAGCAGCGTCGCGACCAAGGGATGCTGGAACGACTTTGAGCCGCGGATGCGCCGTCAAATAAAGGATTCTGGAATAAAACCCATACTGGGCTTCGTTGCTGGATATGCTTAGCACGGCTGTCTTTGACAATTCTTCGTCAAATAGAGAAAACAGCATCTTCCGATCATCGTCGTTGAGATGACATAAGGCTTCGTCGCTCACAACCCATTCGGGCTTATGGACAAGGAGCCTGGCAAACGCCAGATGCTGCTGCTCGTCCACCGTTAGCTCCTTATCCCACCGAGCCAGGCGGTCGAGAGAGGAAATGAGATGGGTCAGGTTCGTGCGCGCAAGCGCGCGACCAAAAGCCTCTTGTTCAAAGACCGAAGCCTCGTATGGGTAGGCAAGGACATCCCGCAGCGACCCATCCGGGAGATACAACCTTTGCGGCAGAAAGATGATCTTTGTCTTCGACGGAAGTGAAAGCCGCCCGGTTCCCCACGGCCACAGTCCCGCAAGCGCTCGAAACAGCGTACTCTTGCCCGTTCCTGGCCTGCCAACGACGAGGAGCCGCTCGCCCGCGCGAATCTCCACCCTCGGTTCGCTGATGGAGATCGTGCGATCAGGTATCTCCACGGTCATGCCCTCGATGACAAACGCCGGCGCATTCTCAAGTACGGTGATGCGGTTCTCTGAGGGCACGGCGCGATCTAGCGCGAGAAGCGCCTGTCGCAGATCCATCACGCGCTCGAGCGTAGCCAGCCAGTCCGCTATGTTGCCCGCATTGTCAACGTACCAACGGAGTGCCTGCTGTACCTGATTGAAGGCGCCGACGACCATCATTAGCCCACCGAAAGTGAGGTGACCGCCGAAATAGCCTGGAGCGGCGGCGATGATCGGAACTACGGTGGTGAACCACCCATATCCTGCGGTGATTCCCGTCAGCCGCGTTGTTACGTTGGCAATACGCCTGACGATGCCAATAACACTGTTAAATTCCCGTTCGAGCCGCATCCGCTCGCCCTCCTCGCCTCCGCTGAGGGCGATCCCATCACGGGATTCGTTTGCCCGCATGAGCCCGAAACGAAACTCCGCTTCTTGAGCATAGCGCGTCGCATTGAGTCCGATTAGCGGGCGCCCCAGGCGCCAGCTCAGCCAAGAGCCGGATGCTGCATAAATCAACGCAACCCAAACCATGAACCCTGGAATCTGAAAGCGACGTTCCTCGAATTCGAACACGAAACCGCGGGAAAGCAGCCATAGCACGCCGACGAAGCTGAGTAGCAGTAATGTCGACTGAAGCATCCCTACGGCGAGGGATACAGTAAGCTCGGTCAATCGCCTGGCATCCTCCTGTATCCGCTGATCAGGATTGGTTCCGACTGGAACTGCGCCGCTGAGAAGGACAGCTCTTCGCGGTGTAAACCATTGGACGAGGAGGTCGCGCGTGATGCATTGGCGCAAGGCAATTTTTGTCCATTGATCGAGCCATCCCTGCACAATGTTCAGGACAATGAGAACCCCGGCTACGCCGGTAAACACGACAAGCTGTCGGCCGAACAGGACGAAATCCCGGTTTTTCAGCGCATCAAAGAAAGGCTCGTTCCATGCATTCAGCCGAAGCTGACCAATTGCCGTGGCACCCACCACGACTGTCAGACAAAACGCGAGCAGAAGAAGCCTGTTACGGCCGGGTGAGCCGTGGATGGCGTCAGCATAAGCTCCCAGCCGGCGAGTAGTTCCAGACGCGCCTGTAGAGAAAGGGAGCAAGGGCCGGTCCTTTGGCATGGTGCCTCGATGTTGGATTGGCTAAGTTAGTTAGCGACTTTTGCTTTTCACTAGAAAGACATGCAGTCTTTGAGGACATCCCAAAATGGCGCACCGTTGGCCGTAGATCAGATTGAAGATGCGTCTCGGTTATTCGACAGTCTGCCTTGCCGAGGCGCTGTCGGTGCAATTTGCGGCCCGAATTCGCGTTCTATCCTTCAACAATGTGGCCAGCGATCAGATATCATGACTGTTATGTCTAGTTTCGATGCTTCCCAACTGCGCGGCAGCAATGCCCTGTCGGCGCCGCCGGGCAAGAACGTGGCTAAGAGGCAAAGGACCGAAAGCGTAGCCAGGAGGTAATCCTCGGTCCGCTTAAGGACTATCAGAAGCCTATTGCAGCCAGAACGCCCGCACCTCTTCAGGCGTAACCTGACCATCCTTGTTCGCATCGATGACGTTGAAAATCCGCTTGTGGATGGCCACGATCTCATCGAAGGATAGCGAACCATCCCCGTCCGTGTCAGCGATGGCAAACATGATCTTCATCATGTCCCCGCCCATGGCCATTGTCGACATGCCGCCCATCGCGCCGGGCATCATCCTGCACTGGAATTCTTTGGACATCATGCGCGATCCCGGCATCGCATGCTGGTCCAATCCCATCATGCTCTCCATTCCCGAAGGCGGGTTCGTCGCTGACGAGGAACCGGGATGATGGTCATCCGCGCCGTTTGTCTGCGCAAACACCAAGCACGGGCCGCCGATGGCGATCGCGGAGGCGAGCAGGACCAGCAATGGATTTCGTATTATACTCATATCGTTTCTCCTTTTGCCCTTGTGATATCTGCCGATGTCTTCGAGATACAACCCAAAGGTGTTGTTCGGCAAACCGGACAAGCTTCCAGCCGATCGATTGCCCTCGCCTGGACAAATGCAGATAGTGCCCCAAGAGGCATGCTGTATCGCGAGCGAAGAGCGGTATCGCCCAAGGAGAGCCATAGCCATCCTCGCCATGGACGAACCGGGTGCGACAAATGTTGCTGCCTAAGAATCCAACTTCCTCATTGGGAAGGTTGCCAGCCGCCACGAAGAATTGTGTTCACCATCGAACAGTTCTTGGCGTCGGCAGTCCTCGCAGCAATGAACATAAATTCATCATCCGCCATTGATCGGCGTGCAGCCTTGATCCAAGTCAAGAAAACGTCTGCCGTATTTACCCGTGAGGCTCGCTCACTTTGCCACAGCATTTGCGGGCAAATGCAATAGCAACTGGAGGATCTTTCTTGCGCATCAGCCTAGAACAACATGCTTCTACGCGGCGACCTCAGGGGTAGCGATCGCCTCGCGCAGCATCGAGCGGAGCGTTTGCGCCAATGCCGAAACGAGGCCTAGAGAGCACAGCTTTGCTATTGTCGAGAGATCCTCACGGCTCGTTCATTTGAAGCTACGGTCGAGCGTGTAGGTCAATGGATCTGCCTCGTCGACGATAGGCGGGCAACCGGCTGCGTCGATGAGGCAAATCCAGGCAAGAAAACAGTGATCCAGATGATGGCAGAGCGATGGGATTTGATGCGCTTTCAAATCGAGGAGATAACGGCCGGCAGATCTCAATTGGAAGACTGCTCCATCACGGCAAAGTCTGCAGCATCGCCACCTCTCGCCCACAATAGGACACGAAGTCAATGCCTGCCCCTTTGATGCACGTCAAGGCGAAGGGCGCTCAATCAGTCTTCCATGGTGCCAAACATTTCGCAAAACGCGTCTTTTTGGCTCCGCGAGAGATTACCTGCATGGAATTTGCAAGCCGAAATCGAATAAAAACCGTCCTTCTGCTGGTGGCACTGGCAGGCCTGCTATTAGGGCTTACGCTCTATCTTTTGGCTCGCAGCGAAACCGGCAGAATGGTGTGGTCCGCGGGCGCCCTTACGATACTCGCAGCGCTTCTGATGGAGATCTTTGGCGATTTGCGACGTGGCGAGATCGGACTAGATATCATTGCAGCACTATCAATGTCAGCCGCACTTACCTTCGGTGAGGCTCTTGCTGCCGCCGTGGTGGCGGTAATGTATTCCGGTGGGGCTTTCCTGGAAGGCTTCGCTGAAGGGCGTGCGCGCCGCGAAATGCATGACCTCCTTTCACGCGTCCCGCGCGCAGCGACAAGGCATCGCGATGGCGAGCTTGAGGACGTCCCGCTGGACCAAATCATGCCAGGCGACAAGCTGCTGGTACGACAAGGCGATGTCGTCCCGGTGGACGGGACGGTAGCTTCGGCACTTGCCTTCCTCGATATGTCGGCACTAACCGGAGAATCCCTGCCCATCCGGCTGACAATGGGTTCTGAGGCAATGAGTGGCTCGACCAACGCAGGGGAGGCATTCGACCTGACAGCCACGCGGCGCGCTAAGGAGAGCACATATGCGGGAATTGTTCGCCTCGTAAACCAAGCACAGCGGTCCAAGGCACCAATGTCAAGGCTTGCCGACCGCTGGTCGTTGGGATTTCTCGCCATTACGGTGACACTCGCTCTTACAGCCTGGTGGTTCACGGAAGATCCGATTCGAGCCGTTGCCGTTCTGGTGGTCGCCACGCCCTGTCCGTTGATTCTGGCAGTGCCAGTTGCATTGGTCGCAGGCGTGTCGCGTGCCGCACATTTTGGCGTACTGATCAAGGGGGCAAAGCCTCTGGAAAAGATGGCACGCATCCGGACGCTCGTTCTCGACAAAACAGGCACTCTGACGGACGGGCGGCCACACATCATATCGATCGACAGCTATATCGACATGCCTAAAGATGAAATACTTCGTTTCGCCGCCGCCCTCGATCAGGCCTCGAAGCATCCCGTGGCGCAAACCATCGTCACGGCCGCTAAGCAACGAGGGCTGACGCTACAAATACCATCTGGAGTAGAAGAGTTTCCAGGCGAGGGAATCCTTGGAACTGTTGACGGCCATAGCGTTGTCGTAGGTGGCGAAGATTTCGTGACGCGACGTTTGAGGCAAAAGGCTGGCGGGCACCCCGACATCGCGGCCGGCTGCACGCTCGTGGCCGTCGCAGTGGACGGTCGCCTGACGGGTTGCCTGATCATGGCCGATCCCCTGCGCGAGGGAGCCGCAGCGGTGCTCAGCGCACTACGTTGGGAGGGTATCACACGCATTCTGCTGGCGACTGGCGACCGTATCGAGGTCGCCGAACGCGTCACGCAGGGGCTTGGTCTCGACGGACTTTATGCCGAACTGACGCCTGATCAGAAAGTTTTGACGGTATTGACGGAGCGGAAGAACGGACCAGTGATGATGGTGGGTGATGGGATCAACGATGCACCTGCGCTCGCCGCCGCTGACGTGGGGGTGGCGATGGGAGCCCGCGGAGCCGCCGCTGCCGCCGAAGCGGCCGATGTCGTTCTTCTTATTGACCGCATCGACCAGCTCGGGGCGGGGCTCGAGATTGCCAGACGTTCTCGCCGCATCGCGCTTGAGAGTGTGTGGGTGGGAATCGGCTTTTCCGTCCTCGGCATGCTGGCGGCGGCGTTTGGTTATCTCACGCCGGTAGAGGGAGCGGTGCTCCAGGAAATGATCGACGTTGCAGTCATTCTGAACGCTCTGAGGGCACTCCATATCAAGGTACATACGTCTGCCACCGCTGTGCAGGGCTCCTCTCGCGGCGGCATCCAACTAACCGCTACCTGAGGCCAATCTTGTTATGCACTCGATGGTCAACATGCCGCTTGGGGCTGACGTTGAACACTGACAGGGCGCATTGACCGAAAGCAAAGATGATGACGTCGATTCCGTGTATTCGAGACTTGCTTCATTCGCTCACCACTACTGCGGCCTGGAATTGTCATTCAGAGCCGGCGAGCTCGGGACAATAGTCTGGTTGACGAAGGTCCTTACGGCGAAGACGATAAGCGTCTTGCTTGAAAGGATGAGACTCACTGCCGACGATAAGATACGCAAAGGTCTAAAACTGCAGGGGGACCGGTCGATGAACAAGACGTGCAGTTTGAAAGGTGCGGTTGTTGCCGCTCTCGTTCTTATATTCTTTGACCAAGGCGGTGCGGCAGACCTCACACACGGACGTAATATCGCGCTGCGCTGGTGCAGCCAGTGCCATGTCGTTGCCTCGGGCCAGACCATCGGTTCCGATTCGGTACCGACATTTGCTCAGATCAGTCAATCCATGCATCTCGACGAGACGCGATTATCAGCGTTTCTGGCAAATCCCCAGCATTCGCGAATGCCAAATCTCTCACTGACCCGCGCGGAAATTGCTGATTTAACCGCCTATATCAAGGCCCAGCATCGCTAGCCGGGCCCTTTTGCGAAGAAGAGAGCCACCGCATCGTCGAGCCCGACGATATTGTAGAAATGCTTGTGAGCGCCGGCTTCAGGCGGAACAACATGACGATCAAGCTGGTTCAACTTTCGTTTGGCGTTCGCGGACTGGTGATTGGCGCGACCGAACGCTGACACGAGCAAAAGAAAATAGACCAAACTGTGGTTGCTTGCTTAAACTTTCAACACGTAGCGAATCCGGCGATAATATTCGGTAAGGCGCAAGAGGTGCGTGGGCAGGCGTTTCAAACCTGGGAACTTGACGTGATCATAGTCTATCCGCCTTCCAATCTGGCTGATGCGGCTGCAGCTCATTAGGTCTACGACGTTATCGCGGACACTCAGAACATTAAGGCCATGGTGCCATCCCCGTTCAAGCGCGACATCGAAGGGGAAGCTCATAACTCGCAGGAATGGAAGGGCGATCTGCGCGCCGCGCCTGGTGATCACATAACAGGCTGCCGAACCTTGCGGACCATGCAGGCAACGACCGACTTCATCGCCGAAATCGCTTATCGCGATACCGAGAAAGCCGTAACTCCTGTGATTGAACAATTTCACGACATCAGCGCTTGGAACGACGGCCAGAACGGCTGCCGTCCTGTCAAGCAGGTCGCCGGTGACATCGATGTCATCCTCCATGACCAAAGCCGCATCGAAATCGCTTTCAAGGAAACTGGTGAGGCATCTGACATGGCTGCGATAGCAGCCATACTCTCCCGGAAGAATTGTGCGTCCACCGTGCCGGGCGAAACCCTTCCAATCCACATCGCGAAATTCTTTCCGTGACAGATTGCACCCGTCAGTGGCACTCACCCTGATGATGTCGATGCTATGTTCCGCGGCCCTAGAACATATGATACTCCATCGCTCGACCGACCTGTCCAGATTAATGACGTAAACACCCAACCTCATCGCATCTTGCCCATCTGCTTTGCCGAGCTATCTAAAAGAGTTATCTCTCCGGTCTCGACGGTTTCCCTGCTGAGTTTTTTTTCTCTCATTCGCGCGCATGTCAGGTGGCCGATAAGGCACATAAGCCGCGCCGGCAATCGCATGGTTTCTACGAAGGTTCGGTAGGGCATTACTGTGAGGTAATGGCGCCGTGATCTGTGATAGCGCCGGCGCCTTCCCTGGATTTGCGAAGGCAGGTCCAATTGCTGGTCCACGGGGATGGGTACGACAAAAGCTGACCTCAATCCTGCAAAGAATTCAAGGTCGAATGCCAAGTCAAACGGCAATTGCATTGGCAAGAGCTTCTCGACAAACCAATACGCCGCGCGTCGATTGATGATATAGGCACCTGAGCCCTTTTCACGAGTCAATGCGACCGCCAAGCTCCGAGTTTTGGTAAGCGTCGAGAAGCGAAACTTTCGTCCGTTGCTGACCGTCGAAAGGCGCAGAATGTCCCATTTCTCGTTCTGTTGGAGCGCCGCATCCAGAAGTTCTGCAAAGTCGCCCGAAAACTCCAGATCATCCTCAAGAACCAGAGCGAATTCGCTGTTCGAGGCAAGAAGGCGCCTGGCACATTCTATATGGCTCAGATAGCAGCCGACTTCGGCGGGATTGCGCCAGCGGCCATGCTTGAAGCGAAAGGCAACCTCGTTGAAGTCCGGGATCGGAAATTCGATGACGGCACCATCAAGCGCCGAAACTCGTTCAGCATACAAGCCGATGCGCCCAAGTTTATGTTGCATGGCAGCCAGCCGGTCGACCGCACGATCAAGATTAATTAAGAATACCGCAAGCGACGTTTCGCCTAGCTTCGCATTTACCATGTCGCATCCACTCCGAGGCGGCGACATCACAGTCGCATCGGAGCGAACATGTTGAGTTCGGCTTACGGCACACTTACAAAATCCCGGCGAAAAGATGGAATTTGTCTCAACCCTCCTCGTCTTGTACCCAATTCGTGCCTATCGAGACCTCTTGACAGAGGCCTCTGCCCCGGAAGTGTAGCGCCAGCGACTTCAGGCTGGTGACAGTAACACGCACTAAGTTGGCGCGGTTTAAACAATCTGTCCCATCTTCAACGGTCATGATTGTGAATTAAAGCCGTCCCGTATGGGACCGTATTTGAGAGCGCTTGGTCGTTTGGAACGCTGCGTACGAACTTATGATTCAATTGATGACGCCTTATGCCGCAAATCCTTTGCTGAGGTTGGTATTATTCCGCTGGCCAGCGCGTTCGTTGCGCGTCGACGTCTCCAGGCTGCGAGTGCCTGCGAGCAAAGCTACGCCTCAGCGGGTGGGCGCCATTGTCCAAAAGACGGCGACGGGATGCGTTGTGGAAGATCCAAATGCTCCCGCACTTCTGATCCCATCAATCGAGACCGGTTATTCCATGCGTGTGTTATTGGTTGAAGACAACGTGAAATTGGCCTCTGTAACGCATGATGCCATGCGTTCACACGGCTTTACGGTCGATCACGTCTCCAATGCAAATGATGCTGAAGAGGCTGCAGAGACGGTCGACTATGATTCCATCATACTTGATCTCGGCTTACCGGACCGTGACGGCCTTACACTGATCGAACCGCTGCGGAAAACGGCGCCATCGACGCCACTCCTGATCCTGACCGCACGCGATTCGCCAAGTTCGATTATCGATGCGCTCGACAGCGGTGCAGACGACTATCTTTGCAAGCCCTTTGTCATGGGCGTGCTGATCTCCCGTTTGCGCGCGATCATGCGCCGCGGCCAGCCTCGTCATGGCACGATCCTGCAGCATGGTGATGTAACTTTTGACCTCGGCCAGTATTCAGCTTCCGTCGGCGAAACGCCTCTTGCCCTCAGCCGTCGTGAGTTTGCCGCTCTGCACCTCTTCCTACGGCGGCCTAACCACGTATTGTCGAGGGCCGAGGTCGAGGAGGCAATCTATGGCTTCGGTGACGAGCTCAGTTCCAATGCTATCGAGGTCTTGCTGCATCGGTTGCGCAAGAAGCTTCATGGGGCTGGATCGGCTCTGTATATACACAATATGCGTGGCATCGGCTACATGCTTATGGAAAGGCGGCCGTGAAGAGACGGCGATTGACGCTCCTGCAGCGACTAGTCCTGGCGATGTCGATCGTCGCTCTTGTTGCGATCTGCGCAAGCGTCCTGTTCTTGTATATCCGCTTCCAAGCCACCAATGACACTTTCCGCGAAGAAACACTTTCGACGTTCGCCGAGGATCTGCGGCAGGTCCTGTCTACGGATCCGCTACTTTCAAGCCCTCATGCAAGAGCCGTGAAGGCGCGCATCCGAGAACTTCGTGGTCAATACGCCGTTCTGGGGCGTGATGGACGGATTATCGATTCTTCCGGCTCTCCGGAACCGTTAATTCCTTCTGCCAGCGACCGAACTCAATATTTCGAGCTTCCGTCTCATGGGCGACAAAAGGCACTTTTCGGTATTTCCGTCTCAATTGCCGCGCCAAGCCCCGCACAGGCTATCCAGATCGCATTTCCCAAAGCGCATGTCATCTTCGACAGCGTCCTTGAGGAGTTCGTCAGAGATATCGCCTGGATCTGGATTCCGTTTGTGCTTGCGCTGCTCGCGACGAATACTGTCGTTCTTGGTTTTGCACTGAAACCTCTGCGCAGGGCGGCGCAAGAAGCAGCTCGCATCGGCCCGGCGAGTATTGCCACGCGCTTAACCGAGAGCGGCATGCCCGATGATGTCCTAGCCTTGATCTGGTCGGTTAACGCTGCTCTTGACCGCTTGCAAGCCGGCTTCCTTTCGCTGGAACGTTTCTCAGGGCAACTGGCTCATGAACTGCGCACACCGCTTACCATTGCCAAGACACGGTTATCCCTGTCTCAAGATCAGATCGCACGCGCCGTCGAAAGAGATTTCGAGGACATGGAACGTGTCATAACGCAACTCATTGATCGTGTGCGCGTACGTACGCTCCACTATGAAGCGACCGACGTAGTCGATCTGGGGAGCGTAGCCATCGAAGTCGCCCGCTATTTGGCCCCCACAATCATTGGAGCCGGTCGCAACATCGAACTAAAGCTCGAGAACGGACCGGTTTTCGTTAGTGGCGCCAATGATTTCATATTTCGAGCGCTACGCAACTTGGTTGAAAACGCGCTGCATCACAGTCCGGAGAATGGAGTGATTACGATCGCTGTATTCAATGCGGGCATCAGCGTCGCCGATCAAGGTCCTGGTTTCACGAGCAGGCGCTTGAGCGAAGGTGGCGAATTGTTGGGAAAGACGGATCGCGAGGACGGCTTGGGTCTCGGTCTCTCCATTGTCTTGGAAACGATGGCCGCACATGATGGACGACTCGTATTGGCAAACTTGCCGTCAGGTGGAGCGCTTGCGACGATGGCCTTCTAGCGGCAACGGCTTGGCTGCAACTCCGCAGCAGAATGACACGCGTGTCCGATCACGGTTGATCACTGTGGGCATTTATTGCCATCACCTAGTCCCGGTGCTTGTTAAATCTAGGTTATGAGCCGCTCAAGCCAATGAATTATCGAGATCCATTTTCTGTCTGCAGGTGAGTATCCATATTCCTGCGAGAGCGGTCTATCTGCGTCAATGTAGACTGAATGTAAGCGGTTAGCTGATGGCGTCAGGCCTGAAGTTCCATGGCATAAGCGCCTCGAGCTCGGATACTGGCCAGCCTTGAGCGATGCGGGTCAATGTCTGGGAGAGCCAGTCGAGCGGATCGACGCCATTTATTTTGGCTGTCTGCAAGAGGGTGGCGACCGTCGCCCAGGTGCGTCCACCACCCTCGCTGCCGGCGAATAGACTGTTCTTTCTCGTAATTGTTTGGGGCCTGATCGCGCGCTCGACGACATTGGAGTCGATTTCGATCCGGCCGTCCGTCAGGAAGCGCTCCAGTGCT